>NZ_JBBCVY010000069.1:0-203 GCF_037146255.1 Paenibacillus sp. MMO-58 | reverse complement strand
CTGCCTCGGGGAGCGGTAAGCACGCATTGATCCGGGGATGTCCGAATGGGGAAACCCGGCTGTCGTAATGGACAGTCACTGTTAACTGAATACATAGGTTAACAAGAGGCACACCAGGGGAACTGAAACATCTAAGTACCCTGAGGAAGAGAAAACAAAAGTGATTCCGTCAGTAGCGGCGAGCGAACGCGGATTAGCCCAAA
>NZ_JBBCVY010000068.1:0-203 GCF_037146255.1 Paenibacillus sp. MMO-58 | reverse complement strand
TCGTGTTCGGTATGGGAACGCGTGGTTCCCCTCCGCCATCGCCACCAAACGGATGACTTGCAGAAAGATATTCAATTCTTTCGAATTGCTCTTTCAAAACTGACAACGAGCGAGCGACTAACCTACCTGATTTATCCGATCATCATCGTGATCGGGTATTTCCTTAGAAAGGAGGTGATCCAGCCGCACCTTCCGATACGGCT
>NZ_JBBCVY010000067.1:0-203 GCF_037146255.1 Paenibacillus sp. MMO-58 | reverse complement strand
CTGCCTCGGGGAGCGGTAAGCACGCATTGATCCGGGGATGTCCGAATGGGGAAACCCGGCTGTCGTAATGGACAGTCACTGTTAACTGAATCCATAGGTTAACAAGAGGCACACCAGGGGAACTGAAACATCTAAGTACCCTGAGGAAGAGAAAACAAAAGTGATTCCGTCAGTAGCGGCGAGCGAACGCGGATTAGCCCAAA
>NZ_JBBCVY010000066.1:0-217 GCF_037146255.1 Paenibacillus sp. MMO-58 | reverse complement strand
AGAACCTATTCAGAGCAGCTCGCCACCACGGCAGCCTGCTCTTTTTGTCATTAAGCTGTTGCAGGATGGCTCAATGATGTGACGAATTAATTGAATAACAAGACTAGGGGGCTAGAAATGGATAAGGAGACAGTCTGGCAAAGTATCTGGCAGAAAGTCGAAAATGATGGACAATCCAGTTTAAACAAATATGAAAGAATATGGTTAAACGTTGATG
>NZ_JBBCVY010000065.1:0-219 GCF_037146255.1 Paenibacillus sp. MMO-58 | reverse complement strand
AAAGCAATAAATGGTTGTCAATAGCGTCAGTCATTTTTTCAGGATTGTTTCTTTGGCAGTCGTGGTTAAAGAGATATTAATAATGAACTTGAGGATTGAGCTAACGGAAAATATGAGTGTATCAAGTGAAAGTCGAAAAGGGGATAGAATTTATGTGATTGAAGGATTTATTTCAAATGTAGTTACTGATGATGATGGCGAACTTGATTTGACCAGATC
>NZ_JBBCVY010000064.1:0-222 GCF_037146255.1 Paenibacillus sp. MMO-58 | reverse complement strand
CATCCCCGAATTTTTCAACATTCGTGGGTTCGGGCCTCCAGTGCGTGTTACCGCACCTTCACCCTGGACAGGGGTAGATCACACGGTTTCGGGTCTACGACCACGTACTATTTCGCCCTATTCAGACTCGCTTTCGCTGCGGCTCCGTCTTCCCGACTTAACCTTGCACGTGAACGTAACTCGCCGGTTCATTCTACAAAAGGCACGCCATCACCCTTTTAA
>NZ_JBBCVY010000063.1:0-222 GCF_037146255.1 Paenibacillus sp. MMO-58 | reverse complement strand
AAAAGGGTGATGGCGTGCCTTTTGTAGAATGAACCGGCGAGTTACGTTCACGTGCAAGGTTAAGTCGGGAAGACGGAGCCGCAGCGAAAGCGAGTCTGAATAGGGCGAATAAGTACGTGGTCGTAGACCCGAAACCGTGTGATCTACCCCTGTCCAGGGTGAAGGTGCGGTAACACGCACTGGAGGCCCGAACCCACGAATGTTGAAAAATTCGGGGATGAG
>NZ_JBBCVY010000062.1:0-223 GCF_037146255.1 Paenibacillus sp. MMO-58 | reverse complement strand
CCCCCCCCCCCCCCCCCCCCCCCCCCCCCCCCCCCCCCCCCCCCCCCCCCCCCCCCCCCCCCCCCCCCCCCCCCCCCCCCCCCCCCCCCCCCCCCCCCCCCCCCCCCCCCCACCCCCCCCCCCCCCCCCCCCCCCCCCCCCCCCCCCCCCCCCCCCCCCCCCCCCCCCCCCCCCCCCCCCCCCCCCCCCCCCCCCCCCCCCCCCCCCCCCCCCCCCCCCCCCC
>NZ_JBBCVY010000061.1:0-223 GCF_037146255.1 Paenibacillus sp. MMO-58 | reverse complement strand
ATTATCTCTTGTCGCCGCTGAGAAACACGCGAACGACACGAAAAACAAATTGTTCTTTGAAAACTGAACAACGAGCGAAACTGCCCCGTTAGAAATAACGGAAAAGCGATTATTTAAATGAATGAGCAAGTCAAACATCTGAGATTTTCCTGATCGATTCGATCGATCGAGAAAACTCTTTAATGGAGAGTTTGATCCTGGCTCAGGACGAACGCTGGCGGCG
>NZ_JBBCVY010000060.1:0-223 GCF_037146255.1 Paenibacillus sp. MMO-58 | reverse complement strand
CTCGCCGCTACTGACGGAATCACTTTTGTTTTCTCTTCCTCAGGGTACTTAGATGTTTCAGTTCCCCTGGTATGCCTCTTGTTAACCTATGGATTCAGTTAACAGTGACTGCCCATTACGACAGCCGGGTTTCCCCATTCGGACATCCCCGGATCAATGCGTGCTTACCGCTCCCCGAGGCAGTTTCGTTGTTCGCCACGTCCTTCTTCGGCTCCTAGTGCCT
>NZ_JBBCVY010000059.1:0-223 GCF_037146255.1 Paenibacillus sp. MMO-58 | reverse complement strand
ACCACCGTAAACCGTTATGAGCAATGGGGTGACACAGAAGGGCAGTGACGCAGGCTGATGGAATAGCCTGTCCAAGCAGTGAGGCAGAGTTGTAGGCAAATCCGCAACTCGTGTAAGCTAGGCTGTGATGGGGAGCGAAAATTGCAGTAGCGAAGGTCATGTACTCCGGCTGTCAAGAAAAGCCTCTAGCCAGGTGAAGGTGCCCGTACCGCAAACCGACACA
>NZ_JBBCVY010000058.1:0-223 GCF_037146255.1 Paenibacillus sp. MMO-58 | reverse complement strand
AGAAGTAACTTTATAACCTTGTTGCTTGACGTATTGCTCGGCTTTTTTTTCATCGCCTGAAATCTCTTTACCGCATCCAGCAAGAATTAAAAATAATAACCCCAAAATAATCCCCCAATTTGTAAGACTCCTCATTAATATCATTGTCCCCTTTACTCCCTATCCTTATCAATTGTTGCGCTAAACTTCCCTATAGCTTAATGAGAAAGAAGCAGCTGCGGAT
>NZ_JBBCVY010000057.1:0-223 GCF_037146255.1 Paenibacillus sp. MMO-58 | reverse complement strand
ACCACCGTAAACCGTTATGAGCAATGGGGTGACACAGAAGGGCAGTGACGCAGGCTGATGGAATAGCCTGTCCAAGCAGTGAGGCAGAGTTGTAGGCAAATCCGCAACTCGCGTAAGCTAGGCTGTGATGGGGAGCGAAAATTGCAGTAGCGAAGGTCATGTACTCCGGCTGTCAAGAAAAGCCTCTAGCCAGGTGAAGGTGCCCGTACCGCAAACCGACACA
>NZ_JBBCVY010000056.1:0-225 GCF_037146255.1 Paenibacillus sp. MMO-58 | reverse complement strand
CTCATCCCCGAATTTTTCAACATTCGTGGGTTCGGGCCTCCAGTGCGTGTTACCGCACCTTCACCCTGGACAGGGGTAGATCACACGGTTTCGGGTCTACGACCACGTACTATATTCGCCCTATTCAGACTCGCTTTCGCTGCGGCTCCGTCTTCCCGACTTAACCTTGCACGTGAACGTAACTCGCCGGTTCATTCTACAAAAGGCACGCCATCACCCTTTTAA
>NZ_JBBCVY010000055.1:0-226 GCF_037146255.1 Paenibacillus sp. MMO-58 | reverse complement strand
TCCTTCTTCGGCTCCTAGTGCCTAGGCATCCTCCGTGCGCTCTTATTAGCTTAACCTAATAAAAACTTTTCTTGCTTAAGGATGTTTCATCTTTCGCTATCCAGTTTTCAAGGAACAAATATAGGTGATAAACACCTGCTTGGCGACGTCCTACTCTCCCAGGACCCTGCGGTCCAAGTACCATCGGCGCTGGAGGGCTTAACGGTCGTGTTCGGTATGGGAACGC
>NZ_JBBCVY010000054.1:0-236 GCF_037146255.1 Paenibacillus sp. MMO-58 | reverse complement strand
CATTATCGAAAGGATAATGGTGGGCCTTAGTGGACTCGAACCACCGACCTCACCCTTATCAGGGGTGCGCTCTAACCAGCTGAGCTAAAGGCCCTTAACAACTATTTAATGAGAAGGATTGTTCCTTCAAAACTGACAACGAGCTGCGACTACTGCCTGTAGTTTGGAAGCTAAGCTTCCTATCCGATCATCATCGTGATCGGGTATTTCCTTAGAAAGGAGGTGATCCAGCCGCA
>NZ_JBBCVY010000053.1:0-236 GCF_037146255.1 Paenibacillus sp. MMO-58 | reverse complement strand
TGCTGGCAACTAAGATCAAGGGTTGCGCTCGTTGCGGGACTTAACCCAACATCTCACGACACGAGCTGACGACAACCATGCACCACCTGTCTCCTCTGTCCCGAAGGAAAGCCCTATCTCTAGGACGGTCAGAGGGATGTCAAGACCTGGTAAGGTTCTTCGCGTTGCTTCGAATTAAACCACATACTCCACTGCTTGTGCGGGTCCCCGTCAATTCCTTTGAGTTTCAGTCTTGC
>NZ_JBBCVY010000052.1:0-236 GCF_037146255.1 Paenibacillus sp. MMO-58 | reverse complement strand
GCAAGACTGAAACTCAAAGGAATTGACGGGGACCCGCACAAGCAGTGGAGTATGTGGTTTAATTCGAAGCAACGCGAAGAACCTTACCAGGTCTTGACATCCCTCTGACCGGTCTAGAGATAGGCCTTTCCTTCGGGACAGAGGAGACAGGTGGTGCATGGTTGTCGTCAGCTCGTGTCGTGAGATGTTGGGTTAAGTCCCGCAACGAGCGCAACCCTTGATCTTAGTTGCCAGCA
>NZ_JBBCVY010000051.1:0-247 GCF_037146255.1 Paenibacillus sp. MMO-58 | reverse complement strand
GCAGTTTCGTTGTTCGCCACGTCCTTCTTCGGCTCCTAGTGCCTAGGCATCCTCCGTGCGCTCTTATTAGCTTAACCTAATAAAAACATTTGTTGCTTAAGGATGTTTCATCTTTCGCTATCCAGTTTTCAAAGAGCAAATATAGGTGATAAACACCTGCTTGGCGACGTCCTACTCTCCCAGGACCCTGCGGTCCAAGTACCATCGGCGCTGGAGGGCTTAACGGTCGTGTTCGGTATGGGAACGC
>NZ_JBBCVY010000050.1:0-275 GCF_037146255.1 Paenibacillus sp. MMO-58 | reverse complement strand
TTCCTGTTCCGAAAGGGACGGTTATTTGTCATACCCTTTTTTCACTATATCATCTCTTGAAACGACAATTAACATTTAATTATTGACAAGCTATTAGCTGGAATAGCTTAATAAAAAAGAGCAGCTGCCGTTGTGACAACATGCTCCCGAATGGCCGAACTAACGTTCTTACGTTAGCTTAATTCAAATTGGTAAAATAAGTTCTGAGATTATTCCAGACATCTTCAATAACGAAATAGTTTTCTCTTGCCTTTAACTCTTGACCTTTATTATCA
>NZ_JBBCVY010000049.1:0-292 GCF_037146255.1 Paenibacillus sp. MMO-58 | reverse complement strand
CATTATCCTTTCGATAATGACAACTTATACCCTATGGGGCCATAGCTCAGCTGGGAGAGCGCCTGCCTTGCAAGCAGGAGGTCAGGAGTTCGATCCTCCTTGGCTCCACCAATAATTTTTGTTTGTTGTCTATTTGCTGAAGATTTATTCGGAAGCTTAGTCAACGCAAAAGACTTGTTCTTTGAAAACTGGATAGCGAAAGATGAAACATCCTTAAGCAAGAAAAGTTTTTATTAGGTTAAGCTAATAAGAGCGCACGGAGGATGCCTAGGCACTAGGAGCCGAAGAAGGA
>NZ_JBBCVY010000048.1:0-294 GCF_037146255.1 Paenibacillus sp. MMO-58 | reverse complement strand
CCTGCGGTCCAAGTACCATCGGCGCTGGAGGGCTTAACGGTCGTGTTCGGTATGGGAACGCGTGGTTCCCCTCCGCCATCGCCACCAAACGTAAGCTCTTGGCTTATTCAAGATTTTGCGCCTTGAAAACTGGATGCGAAAGTTTGAATACCTTAAGTTTCTTGCGGGGTCCCCGAAAAGTAATCGGAATAAGCTGCAACGCTTAACTTCACTTTTTGGGGGTTGTTTAGGATAAGCCCTCGACCGATTAGTATTCGTCAGCTCCACACATTGCTGTGCTTCCACCCCGAACCT
>NZ_JBBCVY010000047.1:0-304 GCF_037146255.1 Paenibacillus sp. MMO-58 | reverse complement strand
CTCTCCCAGGACCCTGCGGTCCAAGTACCATCGGCGCTGGAGGGCTTAACGGTCGTGTTCGGTATGGGAACGCGTGGTTCCCCTCCGCCATCGCCACCAAACGGATGACTTTATTCAATTGAAAGGTTTTTGGGGTCCCCGGAAAGTAATCGGAATCAGCTGCAAAGCTTATCTTCACTTTTTGGGGCAATCCAATTGCTCTTTCAAAACTGACAACGAGCTGCGACTACTGCCTGTAGTTTGGAAGCTAAGCTTCCTATCCGATCATCATCGTGATCGGGTATTTCCTTAGAAAGGAGGTGAT
>NZ_JBBCVY010000046.1:0-309 GCF_037146255.1 Paenibacillus sp. MMO-58 | reverse complement strand
CGGATCAATGCGTGCTTACCGCTCCCCGAGGCAGTTTCGTTGTTCGCCACGTCCTTCTTCGGCTCCTAGTGCCTAGGCATCCTCCGTGCGCTCTTATTAGCTTAACCTAATCGCTGATAAATCAGCTTGTAATATTCCAGCTAAAAGATGTTTCGTTTTACTCATATTCAGTTATCAAGGTGCTGGTTGCTTGCGTAACCGCTTGGCGACGTCCTACTCTCCCAGGACCCTGCGGTCCAAGTACCATCGGCGCTGGAGGGCTTAACGGTCGTGTTCGGTATGGGAACGCGTGGTTCCCCTCCGCCATCG
>NZ_JBBCVY010000045.1:0-410 GCF_037146255.1 Paenibacillus sp. MMO-58 | reverse complement strand
GGTGGGGTAGATGATTGGGGTGAAGTCGTAACAAGGTAGCCGTATCGGAAGGTGCGGCTGGATCACCTCCTTTCTAAGGAAATACCCGATCACGATGATGATCGGATAAATTGTTTGAAAATGGCGCCGTGCGTCAGACGTGATATCATTTGTTCAGCTTTGATGGAATTTGTATGGGGCCATAGCTCAGCTGGGAGAGCGCCTGCCTTGCAAGCAGGAGGTCAGGAGTTCGATCCTCCTTGGCTCCACCAATACAACTACCGTCTATTTTTGTTCCTTGAAAACTGGATAGCGAAAGAATGAAACATCCTTAAGCAACAAATGTTTTTATTAGGTTAAGCTAATAAGAGCGCACGGAGGATGCCTAGGCACTAGGAGCCGAAGAAGGACGTGGCGAACAACGAAACTGC
>NZ_JBBCVY010000044.1:0-459 GCF_037146255.1 Paenibacillus sp. MMO-58 | reverse complement strand
TGGCGGAGGGGAACCACGCGTTCCCATACCGAACACGACCGTTAAGCCCTCCAGCGCCGATGGTACTTGGACCGCAGGGTCCTGGGAGAGTAGGACGTCGCCAAGCAGGTGAACTTAAAATGCAAGTTCATTACCAACTTTTGTGAGTTGACCGTAATAAACGAGCATGCTAAGATAACCTTCCGTCCGCAAGACGGAACAATTTGTTCCTTGAAAACTGGATAGCGAAAGAATGAAACATCCTTAAGCAATTATTGAATGTGTGCGAAGGTTGTTTCGAGTGGAGTGTGACTTTTGCGCGTTTATTTCAACCATTAGTAATCTAATCAAGAAATAAACCGCAAGGAGCAGTCGACCGAAGCAATCGGAGCATTAGGTTAAGCTAATAAGAGCGCACGGAGGATGCCTAGGCACTAGGAGCCGAAGAAGGACGTGGCGAACAACGAAACTGCCTCGGGG
>NZ_JBBCVY010000043.1:0-471 GCF_037146255.1 Paenibacillus sp. MMO-58 | reverse complement strand
GTTTCCCGTTAGTTGAAAGCCAACATATAATAAGTTACTTGTTAGCTAGCTTTATCGCTTCTTCAATGACTGGCTCTAGCTTATTTTCTAAGTCATCGATAATTGCATAAAACTGTTCATCCAGGTTTTCGAGGAACTCATTCAGTTCATCATGATCCCATGAATCGATTATCTCATTCCGTTCTTCAATATTTATAGGAGGTGACCCATCAGGGAACATAGAACCAATATTGTTTACTAATGTAATTGCAGATTCTGCCCCGATTGTCTCTAGGTCCTCGATAGTTTCCTTATAATTGTCAGCACCATGATTATAAAAAAAACTAATCAAGCCGCCTCCGCTCACATCACCGATTAATCCATCAACGTTTAACCATATTCTTTCATATTTGTTTAAACTGGATTGTCCATCATTTTCGACTTTCTGCCAGATACTTTGCCAGACTGTCTCCTTATCCATTTCTAGCCCCC
>NZ_JBBCVY010000042.1:0-472 GCF_037146255.1 Paenibacillus sp. MMO-58 | reverse complement strand
CCCCGAGGCAGTTTCGTTGTTCGCCACGTCCTTCTTCGGCTCCTAGTGCCTAGGCATCCTCCGTGCGCTCTTATTAGCTTAACCTAATGCTCCGATTGCTTCGGTCGACTGTTCCTAGCAGTTTATTTCTCCATTAGATAAAAGATTATCTGTGGAAACAAACGTGCAAAGGCACATTCGCCGCGAATCAATCTTCGCTAACAATTGTTTGCTTAAGGATGTTTCATTCTTTCGCTATCCAGTTTTCAAGGTGCAAATTTGAAAGGAATTAGTATTACCTAATTGCTCTTTCAAAACTGACAACGAGCTGCGACTACTGCCTGTAGTTTGGAAGCTAAGCTTCCTATCCGATCATCATCGCGATCGGGTATTTCCTTAGAAAGGAGGTGATCCAGCCGCACCTTCCGATACGGCTACCTTGTTACGACTTCACCCCAATCATCTACCCCACCTTCGACGGCTGGCTCCTTGC
>NZ_JBBCVY010000041.1:0-506 GCF_037146255.1 Paenibacillus sp. MMO-58 | reverse complement strand
CGATGGCGGAGGGGAACCACGCGTTCCCATACCGAACACGACCGTTAAGCCCTCCAGCGCCGATGGTACTTGGACCGCAGGGTCCTGGGAGAGTAGGACGTCGCCAAGCGGGTGTAACAACCTATTTGAATTGAATAATATCGAGGGCCTTTAGCTCAGCTGGTTAGAGCGCACCCCTGATAAGGGTGAGGTCGGTGGTTCGAGTCCACTAAGGCCCACCATATCTCAGATATTATCATTCCCTTTATGGGGCCATAGCTCAGCTGGGAGAGCGCCTGCCTTGCAAGCAGGAGGTCAGGAGTTCGATCCTCCTTGGCTCCACCAATAATTTTTTGTATGTTGTCTATTTGCTGAAGATTTACTCGGAAGCTTAGTCAACGCAAAAGACTTGTTCTTTGAAAACTGGATAGCGAAAGATGAAACATCCTTAAGCAAGAAATGTTTTTATTAGGTTAAGCTAATAAGAGCGCACGGAGGATGCCTAGGCACTAGGAGCCGAAGAAGGA
>NZ_JBBCVY010000040.1:0-516 GCF_037146255.1 Paenibacillus sp. MMO-58 | reverse complement strand
ACCAGGGGAACTGAAACATCTAAGTACCCTGAGGAAGAGAAAACAAAAGTGATTCCGTCAGTAGCGGCGAGCGAACGCGGATTAGCCCAAACCAAGGAGCTTGCTCCTTGGGGTTGTAGGACGTCTCACATGGAGTTACAAAGTTGTAGATTAAACGAAGAGGTCTGGAAAGGCCCGCCAAAGAAGGTAAAAGCCCTGTAATTGAAAGTCTGCAGCCTCCGAGACGGATCCTGAGTACGGCGGGACACGAGAAACCCCGTCGGAATCCGGCAGGACCATCTGCCAAGGCTAAATACTCCCTAGTGACCGATAGTGAAGCAGTACCGTGAGGGAAAGGTGAAAAGCACCGCGGGAGCGGAGTGAAAAAGAACCTGAAACCGTGCGCTTACAAGAAGTCAGAGCCCGTTAAAAGGGTGATGGCGTGCCTTTTGTAGAATGAACCGGCGAGTTACGTTCACGTGCAAGGTTAAGTCGGGAAGACGGAGCCGCAGCGAAAGCGAGTCTGAATAGGGCGAA
>NZ_JBBCVY010000039.1:0-539 GCF_037146255.1 Paenibacillus sp. MMO-58 | reverse complement strand
CTTTCCTTCGGGACAGAGGAGACAGGTGGTGCATGGTTGTCGTCAGCTCGTGTCGTGAGATGTTGGGTTAAGTCCCGCAACGAGCGCAACCCTTGATCTTAGTTGCCAGCACTTTGGGTGGGCACTCTAGGATGACTGCCGGTGACAAACCGGAGGAAGGTGGGGATGACGTCAAATCATCATGCCCCTTATGACCTGGGCTACACACGTACTACAATGGCCGATACAACGGGAAGCGAAACCGCGAGGTGGAGCCAATCCTATCAAAGTCGGTCTCAGTTCGGATTGCAGGCTGCAACTCGCCTGCATGAAGTCGGAATTGCTAGTAATCGCGGATCAGCATGCCGCGGTGAATACGTTCCCGGGTCTTGTACACACCGCCCGTCACACCACGAGAGTTTACAACACCCGAAGCCGGTGGGGTAACCGCAAGGAGCCAGCCGTCGAAGGTGGGGTAGATGATTGGGGTGAAGTCGTAACAAGGTAGCCGTATCGGAAGGTGCGGCTGGATCACCTCCTTTCTAAGGAAATACCCGATC
>NZ_JBBCVY010000038.1:0-634 GCF_037146255.1 Paenibacillus sp. MMO-58 | reverse complement strand
TCCCATTAAAAGCACTTTTCCTTGAACAGGAAATGAAATGCCGCCTATTACTTTGCCATTGCATACCATGACAGAGACGTTGGTCTCGGTATTGTATTTTTTTTCAAGGGGATGATTTTTCACTGTGAATCCATATTCGGTTATTTCCTTCCCGAAATACTTGTCAGGCTCTTCCTTTTGAACGCCCCATATCTGTTGATTGTGCGTTGATTCCGCGCTTCCTCCGAAAAGTTTGCTTTTGTCTAAAACGTACTTTTGAACTTCGCCTTTTCGAGAAGTAACTTTATAACCTTGTTGCTTGACGTATTGCTCGGCTTTTTTTTCATCGCCTGAAATCTCTTTACCGCATCCAGCAAGAATTAAAAATAATAACCCCAAAATAATTCCCCAATTTGTAAGACTCCTCATTAATATCATTGTCCCCTTTACTCCCTATCCTTATCAATTGTTGCGCTAAACTTCCCTATAGCTTAATGAGAAAGAAGCAGCTGCGGATCGCATGCTGCTTCTTCCGTTGAACTAAAGTTCCCAGTTAGTTCAAAAAAGGTTAACTACTTCTTTAAGACCCTTATTATTCTAACTATTCCCCATATAAGAAACGTTAAAAAAGCGACTAATACTACAACTTGAACAA
>NZ_JBBCVY010000037.1:0-759 GCF_037146255.1 Paenibacillus sp. MMO-58 | reverse complement strand
GCAAGGAGCCAGCCGTCGAAGGTGGGGTAGATGATTGGGGTGAAGTCGTAACAAGGTAGCCGTATCGGAAGGTGCGGCTGGATCACCTCCTTTCTAAGGAAATACCCGATCACGATGATGATCGGATAAATCAGGTAGGTTAGTCGCTCGCTCGTTGTCAGTTTTGAAGGAACAATCCTTCACATTAAATAGTTGTTAAGGGCCTTTAGCTCAGCTGGTTAGAGCGCACCCCTGATAAGGGTGAGGTCGGTGGTTCGAGTCCACTAAGGCCCACCATTATCCTTTCGATAATGACAACTTATACCCTATGGGGCCATAGCTCAGCTGGGAGAGCGCCTGCCTTGCAAGCAGGAGGTCAGGAGTTCGATCCTCCTTGGCTCCACCATGAACCATCATTTTTTTTGTTCCTTGAAAACTGGATAGCGAAAGATGAAACATCCTTAAGCAAGAAATGTTTTTATTAGGTTAAGCTAATAAGAGCGCACGGAGGATGCCTAGGCACTAGGAGCCGAAGAAGGACGTGGCGAACAACGAAACTGCCTCGGGGAGCGGTAAGCACGCATTGATCCGGGGATGTCCGAATGGGGAAACCCGGCTGTCGTAATGGACAGTCACTGTTAACTGAATACATAGGTTAACAAGAGGCATACCAGGGGAACTGAAACATCTAAGTACCCTGAGGAAGAGAAAACAAAAGTGATTCCGTCAGTAGCGGCGAGCGAACGCGGATTAGCCCAAACCAAGGAGCTTGCTCCTTGG
>NZ_JBBCVY010000035.1:0-849 GCF_037146255.1 Paenibacillus sp. MMO-58 | reverse complement strand
TTTATGCAATTATCGATGACTTAGAAAATAAGCTAGAGCCAGTCATTGAAGAAGCGATAAAGCTAGCTAACAAGTAACTTATTATATGTTGGCTTTCAACTAACGGGAAACGTTAGTTAAATGAAGACCATGAATAAGCTGTCGGCGCCGATCGGCAGCTTTATTACGTTAACGGGCAGGATAGTTCCAATATGTGGTAGAATTAATGTGGTACTTAAATCTAAGGTGTGAGGACATGAAATGGATCTTATCCAATTAGAACGGGCTTTAATGAGTGGTAATCAAGACGAAGCATCTGCAGCAATTTCTGAGGCAAGTCGATACAAGAATAAAGAAGTAGTCTTAATGCTGATAAAACATCTAAAAAATACGGAAAACAAAATACTTAGAAATGAAATTGCTTTAGCCTTAAGCGATTTTAGAAATCCAGAGGCAGTGGAGCCAATTATAGAACTACTCAAGGACCCGAAAACTTTAGGTAGCAGGGGCTCCTTGTTGTATGCCTTGAGACCATTTGATTATTCATCCCATCTAGAGTTATTAATCGATTTTCTGATTAACGGAAATTTTGAGGTGCGTCATGAGGCTAAATATTTACTGCAGCTACTGAATGTCCGAATCCCGGGAGATCAGATAATTAAAATTAAAAAAGCCATTAATGAATTTGAAGATAGAATCGACTTGCTTTTAGAAACACTTGATGAATTAGAGAATGGAAAATAACCTTGTCATTGAACAAACGGGAGACGATAGTGCGGCAGCTGATAGGGATCAGCTGCCGCTTTTTATGGAATAAAAGGGAGGATAGGTGGGATTCTGATGTTAATTAATAGGTATTATAGTCCCTTG
>NZ_JBBCVY010000033.1:0-1009 GCF_037146255.1 Paenibacillus sp. MMO-58 | reverse complement strand
CGCCACTTTGTTGCTGGCGTCACTACTCGACCACGTAACTGTTGTCGCTGCGCCGCCAACTACATCTACCGTTGCCGCGAGCTGCTTGCTGCTGCCTTGCACCACGCTTGCGCTGTTCGGGCTAACGCTCACGCTGTTAACCGCCGGTGCAGTGGTGACCGTTATAGTTGCGGTTCCTTTTTTACTGCTATCTGCCATTGACGTTGCCGTGATTGTATAGTCGCCCGGCGCTGCATCCGATGCGACCGTCACTTTACCCGTACCGTCTACCGCCACTTTGTTGCTGGCGTCACTACTCGACCACGTAACTGTTGTCGCTGCGCCGCCAACTACATCTACCGTTGCCGCGAGCTGCTTGCTGCTGCCTTGCACCACGCTTGCACTGTTCGGACTAACGCTCACGCCTATAACGGCTGGCGCTGCGGTGACAGTAATTGTTGCGGTTCCTTTTTTGCTGCTATCTACCGTTGATGTTGCCGTGACCGTATAATCTCCCGGCGCGGCATCCGATGCGACCGTCACTTTACCCGTACCGTCGACAACTACCTTGCTGGCGTCACTACTCGTCCATGTGACGGTTGTCGCTACCCCGCCAACCACATCTACCGTTGCCGTAAGCTGCTTGCTGCTGCCTTGTTCAACGCTTGCACTGTTCGGGCTAACACTTACGCCGATGACTGCCGGCGCTGCGGTGACCGTAATCGTCGCTGTCCCTTTTTTGTTGCTATCTGCCATTGACGTTGCCGTGACCGTATAATCTCCCGGCGCGGCATCCGATGCGACCGTCACTTTACCCGTACCGTCGACAGCTACCTTGCTGGCGTCACTACTCGTCCATGTGACGGTTGTCGCTGCGCCGCCAACTACATCTACCGTTGCCGCGAGTTGCTTGCTGCCGCCTTGCTCTACGCTTGCACTGTTCGGGCTAACGCTCACGCCTATAACGGCTGGCGCTACCGTTACGGTAATCGTCGCGGTTCCTTTTTTACTGCTATCTACCGTTGATGTT
>NZ_JBBCVY010000032.1:0-1035 GCF_037146255.1 Paenibacillus sp. MMO-58 | reverse complement strand
TCCCCTTTACTCCCTATCCTTATCAATTGTTGCGCTAAACTTCCCTATAGCTTAATGAGAAAGAAGCAGCTGCGGATCGCATGCTGCTTCTTCCGTTGAACTAAAGTTCCCCGTTAACTTAATTAAACATAATTGACTATGCATTCGCATCAAACATTGCTGGGATATTTATTTCTTTTACACAAGAAGCTTTGGAAAGGCTTATGACGCATTTAACTAATGAAACGATATCTTGAAGGGGGATTTGTGTATAATTGTAGGCTAACAAGACTTTTTCAATTCCATCCTCTAAAGGAACTTGGGTAGCAATTTCACCAGGGTTTATACAAGTTACACCGATTTTAAACTTTTTAACATGTTCCCTTATGGAATTGGCAATACCTCTCAAACCGAACTTAGACGCTACAAATGAAACTTGTGTAAAATCATTATTCTCAAGTCCTGCAGTAGAACCAATTAAAACAATTTTTGCGTTAGCCGACTTTTTTAAATTCGGTATAAGTTTTTGTATACATGTAATTGCGGCAATTACATTCACATTTATGATTCTTGAAATTTCATCTGGGACATCTTTCTCAAAATCATAGTCTTCTCTAAATCCGTTGCTCTCCCATATCCCTGCATTAAATATTAATACGTCTATGATGTGGCCATTTATTGTATTCGCAATCAGATTGTATGCATCAGTTTTCGATAAATCAGCTTCTATCCAATATCTATTGATTCCATCGTTAAGGTTTAAACTAGTAGGATAACTCCTTGAAACTATCCATACATTATCACCGATTTCTGGCAATCTTTTAACAAAGGCATCACCTAATCCTTTGCTCGCTCCAATAATAATAAAATTCTTCATGGAAGTTGTTTTTTCCTTTCATTTATTGATTCAAATATTATACCATACCTTTGCAACTATCCTGCCCGTTCGTATTATGAGGTCACCAGATCTTTCTGGTCGACCTCTTTTTTGTAGGGTCGTAAGATAGCGGTAGCCGGGGATCGAACGTTTCTGCCCGTGGGACTTGGATCCCGAGA
>NZ_JBBCVY010000031.1:0-1372 GCF_037146255.1 Paenibacillus sp. MMO-58 | reverse complement strand
TAGGATAAGCCCTCGACCGATTAGTATTCGTCAGCTCCACACATTGCTGTGCTTCCACCCCGAACCTATCAACCTCGTCGTCTTCAAGGGGTCTTACTAATTGGGAAATCTCATCTTGAGGGGGGCTTCACGCTTAGATGCTTTCAGCGCTTATCCCGTCCGTACTTGGCTACCCAGCGGTGCTCCTGGCGGAACAACTGGTACACCAGCGGTACGTCCATCCCGGTCCTCTCGTACTAAGGACAGCTCCTCTCAAATTTCCTGCGCCCGCGACAGATAGGGACCGAACTGTCTCACGACGTTCTGAACCCAGCTCGCGTACCGCTTTAATGGGCGAACAGCCCAACCCTTGGGACCTACTTCAGCCCCAGGATGCGATGAGCCGACATCGAGGTGCCAAACCTCCCCGTCGATGTGGACTCTTGGGGGAGATAAGCCTGTTATCCCCAGGGTAGCTTTTATCCGTTGAGCGATGGCCCTTCCATTCGGTACCACCGGATCACTAAGCCCGACTTTCGTCCCTGCTCGACTTGTTGGTCTCGCAGTCAAGCTCCCTTATGCCTTTGCACTCTCCGAATGATTTCCAACCATTCTGAGGGAACCTTTGGGCGCCTCCGTTACATTTTAGGAGGCGACCGCCCCAGTCAAACTGCCCACCTGACACGGTCCCTCTACCCGATTCAGGGTAGCAGGTTAGAACTCCGATACGATCAGGGTGGTATCCCAACGTCGCCTCCACACAAGCTGGCGCTCATGCTTCTCAGGCTCCCACCTATCCTGTACAGATCGTACCAAAGTCCAATATCAAGCTGCAGTAAAGCTCCATGGGGTCTTTCCGTCTTGTCGCGGGTAACCTGCATCTTCACAGGTATTAAAATTTCACCGGATCTCTCGTTGAGACAGCGCCCAAGTCGTTACGCCATTCGTGCGGGTCAGAATTTACCTGACAAGGAATTTCGCTACCTTAGGACCGTTATAGTTACGGCCGCCGTTTACTGGGGCTTCGGTTCACAGCTTCGGATTGCTCCTAACCGCTCCCCTTAACCTTCCAGCACCGGGCAGGCGTCAGCCCGTATACTTCGCCTTACGGCTTCGCACAGACCTGTGTTTTTGCTAAACAGTCGCTTGGGCCTTTTCACTGCGGCCCCCTCGGGCTATTCACCCTACCGAGGCACCCCTTCTCCCGAAGTTACGGGGTCATTTTGCCGAGTTCCTTAACGAGAGTTCTTCCGCGCGCCTTAGCATGCTCTGCTCGCCTACCTGTGTCGGTTTGCGGTACGGGCACCTTCACCTGGCTAGAGGCTTTTCTTGACAGCCGGAGTACATGACCTTCGCTACTGCAATTTTCGCTCCCCATCACAGCCTAGCTTAC
>NZ_JBBCVY010000030.1:0-1391 GCF_037146255.1 Paenibacillus sp. MMO-58 | reverse complement strand
TAAACTGGACCCTACGTCAAGGACACTTTGAAAAAAAGGGTTAAGCCGCCGACAAAAGATGATTCCTGTATTGAACAGGGGTCATCTTTTTTAATCCCCATTGATATCTGTAATGGTTGTAATAGTGGATGTAACGATCAATCTTTTGCTTTAACTCTTCAAAAGTAGAACAGTTACGACTGACGACATGGTCCTTCATATGACCGAAGAAGGATTCTTGTGGGGCATTATCCCAGCAGTTCCCTCGTCTGGACATGGATTGCCCAAGTCCCTTTTCCTTCAGTAGTTTTTGGTATACGGGGCTTGTATAATGGCTTCCTTGATCAGAATGAATAAAGGCATCCTTATGCAGCTTCAGCCGACGTTGCTTCATGAGCTGGTTAATGGTATCAGTTGCTAATGGCAAAGTGATGCGTTTAGAGAGGTTGTAAGCGAGTAGTTCCCCTGTGGATCCATCTAGAATGGTGGACAGATAACCCATCTCTGAGCGTTGTCCAAATGGAAGGTAAGTGATGTCAGTAAGCAGCACAAGACCCGGAATCCCCTTCTTGAAATCCCGTTGTAGCTTATTTGGTACAACCCGATGTTCTTGCGTTGCCTTTGCCATTCGTCTGTAAGGATTGGGCTTACGATGAGGACAAACTAAATGTAGACGTCTCATATGTCTACGAATCCGTTTACGGTTGTATATAACGTTAAACTCATTTTCCAAGACCATCTTTATGGAGCGAGAGCCCTTCATGAAACCTCTTCGAAGAAACGCTCTTTTAATTAGTTCTCCAGCCTCTGCATCCCGCTGAGCTCTTGCTTTACGGGTTTCTGCGGTCTTCAGGAAGCTGTAATATCCTGAAGGTGAAACCTTAAGTAGCCTGCATAAGTAACGCGTCATTCGTTTAAAACCTTGTTTTACAGCTTCTTCGATCAACTCAAATAGCTTATTCTTGCTTAGATTTTCTCCTTTTGCTATCAGCAACCTTTCTGTCGTGTCTGCTTTTTTTAGCAGTTCAAGTTGGGATTCCAGAAGTTTAATCCGCGCATCTTGCTTGGCAATGATCTCTTCCTGTGTCATCTCGCGTTCCAGCGGTCGTCCAGAAGATTCTTTGCGTGAATCCGTGAGACCAATAATTCCATTCCGCTCGTAGGCTTTCTTCCAGCGGTCTGCACATTGTTCTAATCGCTTCTTACCTAAAACCTCTATATTAAACCCCTCGGCTTCGAATATCTCTCTAGGTGTCTTACCTGTTAAATAACGGTCGATGAACAACCGTTTAAACTCATCTGAATAGGTTATAGCTTTGTCGCTTACATTCTTGACGTTTTTGTTCTTAGAGAGCAGCTCCTGATCTGCCTTGGAGAAAAGTTTCTTACTCATGATAACCTCCTTAGATGCC
>NZ_JBBCVY010000029.1:0-1583 GCF_037146255.1 Paenibacillus sp. MMO-58 | reverse complement strand
TTCGTATTATGAGGTCACCAGATCTTTCTGGTCGACCTCTTTTTTGTAGGGTCGTAAGATAGCGGTAGCCGGGGATCGAACGTTTCTGCCCGTGGGACTTGGATCCCGAGAGCTATTCTGTTCATCCCCCCTACTTGTTCAACCATGGTTAGGCTGGTTGGGACGTTGATCCCGTATCACATGCGATAGTGTGGAAGACAAGAAGGTTAGGGGTTGCCGGTGAAAATACTACAGGAGTGATGTCATGAACCCAGTCATTGGTTTGGATGTGTCTAAGGGAGAGAGCCATGCACAAGCTTTTTTAGACCGTGGAGTACCTCATGGGAAGATCTTTAGATTTAATCATGATCTAGAGGGATTATCGTCTTTTCTTAGTTATGTTAGAGCGGTGGAAATAGCTGCGGGAGTGAGCCCCTGCATAGTAATGGAGGCAACAGGCCATTATCATAGCCCTGTTGTTCAGTTTCTGGATGAGCACCATTATCTGTACATTGTCATTAATCCTTTAATCTCATATGAAGCTAAAAAAACGAATTTGAGACGGGTCAAGACGGATGCTGCTGATGCCTATCAACTTGGGGTGCTGTTCTATAAAGAAGAGTTTGAACCCCTCAAAAAACGGGGTCAGCATCTCATGAACTTACGCTATCTCACTCGTCAGTATGAATCTTTAACGGGTATGTATGTTCAAGCGAAGCTGCAGTTCCAGGCTATTCTAGATCAGGTTTTCCCTGAATACCATGGCGTGTTCGGTGATCTCTTCTCAAAAGTTTCGCTTCGAGTTTTAGCCTTACACCCGACATCTAAGGAAGTCCTGGATATGACTGTGGAAGAGATTTCAGTAACAATCCAACGCCAAACAGGACGCGGTAGATCTACTTTATGGTGTTCGGAGCACGCTCATATCTTAGTAGCGGCAGCAAGGCGAAATCCCTTTAAAGAGACGACTTTTCCAAGTCATCTGATCTCCATGCAGTTGCTCATCAAATTGCTTCTTCAATACCAGGACCATCTAGCAGACCTTAATAAATCGATAGAGACCCTGGCTGAAGAGTTACTTGAATATGATTTAATCCAGTCAATACCCGGTATCGGCACTAAAATTGCTGCAACAATTTTGGCTGAGATTGGGGAAATCGATCGGTTCGATCATGCTAAGAAGCTGGTGGCCTTTGCTGGTGTTGACCCCAGTGTGTTTGCTTCAGGTAAGTTTGTAGCAACCCAAAATAGGATCACAAAACATGGCTCCAGAAGGCTTCGTACAGCACTGTATCAAGCTGTGCGATGTGGTATTCGTAGTAATAGAAACAAGAAGTTAAGAGCTTACTACGATAAAAAGCGTGCTGAAGGAAAACTGTTCAAAGTAGCGGTTATTGCTTGTGTAAACAAACTCATCCACTGGATTTTTGCCATTTTGACTTCGAAAGAAGCATTTCGGCTAGAGTAACTAGCATGGAATAGTAAACGATGAAATATATTCCTGTTCCGAAAGGGACGGTTATTTGTCATACCCTTTTTTCACTATATCATCTCTTGAAACGACAATTAACATTTAATTATTGACAAGCTATTAGCTGGAATAG
>NZ_JBBCVY010000028.1:0-2715 GCF_037146255.1 Paenibacillus sp. MMO-58 | reverse complement strand
CCCCTTGAAAAAAAATACAATACCGAGACCAACGTCTCTGTCATGGTATGCAATGGCAAAGTAATAGGCGGCATTTCATTTCCTGTTCAAGGAAAAGTGCTTTTAATGGGAGCACCTTATTCACTTGACGGAAAAACATTAGAAGAAGTGACTGGACAGACTTATAAAGAATGGTCAGATAATTGGGGAAAGAAATACGGAAGATGACTGAACTACCATGAAAGAACGAACTAACTTTCATGCTCTGTGGTGCAAATATCAGATGCATGGATGGCTAACGGGGAACAATAGCTTAAAGCAATTCCAAAAAGTAGCTGCTAACTAACCGCTGCTTTTTTTTGTTTATGTAAAAGTATTAATCACAATGGATTGTTTTTCCAGTAGAATGTAAAATAGCTTACATACTCATTTCAGAGAAGAATTAAAGATAATGTCAAAGGAGTAGGGACATGAAACAGTTAATTTCTTTGATAACTATAGGCATTTTAATGCAATGTCTGCTGTCTGGTTGTACAAATCAACCAAAGTATCCGGTAGGAAAAGATACAGTTTTATATGTAAGTGATGGTAAATATCAAATTGGAACTTGGCCAAACGCCAAAAAATTAGTAATGTTTGATGAAGTTGATAATAACTATATTACAGTCTTGGATGAGCATGTAATAAGTTATAAAAGAATAAAGGATACTCTATATGTTATTGGCGACTCCTACATAGTTGTTAGTGGTAAAACTAATACGTTAAAAATATATTCTTCTCCTAAAAGAGAAATATTAGGCCTTGCTGAGAACCAAGCAGTCATAACCTACATCGATAGCTATAACAATTTTTCGGAAGCTGAGAGAAAAATATTTGATAAGCTTAAAGGATAATCTAATAAACACATTAGGGACTAAGAGTTGCTTCCAAACGGGCAACACATTCTTCGTTGAGCTAACGGGGAACGATAATTAATTTGGAGGTTTAATTGACGTGAATCCTAACGATGTTTCCAATAAAGAAGAGTTGGTAAAATTTCTAAATACATTGCGAAATGACCTAACTAATAATATTACGGGTTGGGAAAATCCGAACCTGGAGAGCTTCCTTGAAGCTATGGAAGCATGGCTAACTGATTGTGAATATAATTCCAATTCGCCTACCTGGAGTCTCTTTGCAACCTCTTTATTGGCAGGCAAGGCGTACGAGTGAAGAGAGTAAATCCTTAAGCTAACGGCGAACTTTAGTTTAAAACAACAAACCGGCAGCAGATCAGAGATCCGCTACCGGTTTGTTGTAAAGGTAAAGAGCAGGAAAATTTAGTGAACCTAACGAATACTCCAAATACCAAATTGCTGATTAAATTCAACTGGAGTGTGTCAAAGCATGGGAGCATGGGGAACTGGTATATTTGAAAATGATGATGTACAGGATTGGAAGGAAGAACTTCTTGAATCTGAAGGATTTGTTTTTATAGAAGAAACCTTAGAGTCAGTGATTGAAGAAGAAGATTATATTGAAGTTGATATAGCTTCAAATGCAATAGGAGCAATGGAAGTTCTTGCCGCACTACAAGGTAAACCAGGTGAGGAATTAAAGAATGAATCGAGTTATGTTGAGGGACTTAATGAATGGATTGAGACGCACAAAGGTCATGGAAAGAGTTTATTACCATTAGCAAAGAAAGCTATTAAAAAGATAAAAAAAGACTCTGAGCTTAAAGAACTTTGGGAAGAGTCGGAAAACTATAAGGACTGGTTGAAAATTATTAAAGATTTAAAAAAGCGTCTATAAATTATATGTGGATTAAAAAGAACCCTATTTAATTACTAGGAGAAGAGATAATTTTGAATCAAAAAGAATTCGAAGCAGTTATAAAACTTCCCGCAAATATTCGATACGAGTATTTTATTAAGAAGGTTGTTGATTATGAAGAAGTTTGGTTATTGTATGATGACGGATGGGCAATGACTTCAGACGATGATGGAGGCATAATGATTCCATTCTGGCCAAAGAGAGAATTTGCGGAATATTGTGCTTTTGAAGAGTGGTCTAATTATAAAGCACAGAGTATCTCATTAGAGGAGTTTATCAATGAGTGGTTACCCGGTATAGAGGAAGACCAGTATAAGCCATCGATCTTCTGGAATAGAGATGACTCAGCTGTTCTTGCGGTTAGCGTGTTGCTGAAAGATTTGGATCAAGAACTTGAACAGTACTAAGCAATGTTACGCTAACGGGAGACTTTAATTCAACAAGAAATGAAGCAACCCTCTATCTCAATGGACTCGGACTATTTCCGGCAGCAACTCAACAACTAAATCGAAAGGATAAAGTAAGTAACATGGAAGCTAAGAATCGTAAGAGAATATCTGCGCGGACTTTGATTACCATTGCTGCTTTTCTTTTTCTTTTAGCAGGAATTGGTGTTCCTATGGGTTACTTTCCTAAAGAGGTTCTGTTGTTTACCCAACTACCTGGTACAACCTTAATTCTTATCTCTACTTGCTTTAGAAAAAAACATTGAAACATTGATGATTCGCCACCACCATAACATATTCAACTACCATGAAAGAACGAACTAACTTTCATGCTCTGTGGTGCAAATATCAGATGCATGGATGGCTAACGGGGAACGTTAGTTCAGAACCTATTCAGAGCAGCTCGCCACCACGGCAGCCTGCTCTTTTTGTCATTAAGCTGTTGCAGGATGGCTCAATGATGTGACGAATTAAT
>NZ_JBBCVY010000027.1:0-18005 GCF_037146255.1 Paenibacillus sp. MMO-58 | reverse complement strand
CGTCCGCCGCTAACTTTACCCGAAGGCAAAGTCCGCTCGACTTGCATGTATTAGGCACGCCGCCAGCGTTCGTCCTGAGCCAGGATCAAACTCTCCATTAAAGAGTTTTCTTGATCGATCGAATCGATCAGGAAAATCTCAGATGTTTGACTTGCTCACTCATTTAAAAAATCGCTTTTCCGTTATTTCTAACGGGGCAGTTTCGCTCGTTGTTCAGTTTTCAAAGAACAATTTGTTTTTCGCAACAACGTTTCATATCTTATCACGTTGTTCTTTTTCGTGTCAAGCACCTTTTTAAATTGTTTCTTCAATCTATCAAACAATTCCTTTGTGCTTTTCGCGCCAACCGCTTGTTTCTCTCGGCCGGAATTAGAATATACCATAGGCTTGTACAGCATTGCAAGTCTTTTTATTAAAAAGTTTAAACATGTTTTATGTGCTACTCTATCGGCTCGTCATAATTACTCTCATACGAGTCCACATAGGAATCATAGCTCTCTTCTTCCGCCGCGTTCTGGATATCCTCTGCCGTAATAAGGATCAGCTCGTACCCGTCCTCTTGATGCCTTTTCAGCGCTTTCTCTTTTACGTACTTCGGACTTCCCTCCGCAGCCTCTTCATCGTAAAAAAGAAGCAGTCCGTCCGATTTGCGGAACAACAGCTCGTCTCTCGCCTGGAACTGCCAAGGACCGGCATACGGCTGATGGCTTACCGCACCATAATAATCAACTTTGGTTATAATCTGCCGATAGTACTCTTTTTTCTCGTCGTTCCATTGCTCTTCGGGATTCATAAAGGCGGTAATGATCGAAAGCTTCAGCTGCGGGTATACCGATTGAAGCTCCAGCGCTACTTCGCATGCCCAAAGATCAAATCCGTATTGCCCCGGCGTGATGACCCACTCCAGCCCCTCTTCAATGAGAGGAATAAGCTTGGCTTCGATCGCTTTTTTTATATAGGGGATATGTTTATGCTTTTGATTAAAGATTTGGAGCTCATGTGCCCGGTATCCGGTTGCAAATAACGTCTTCAAAAAGCCCACCTCATTTTCATCGTTCATCCAATATAACAGCATTCGGAGACGGAGCGTCAGAGAATGTACGTTCTGTTTCATCTATGCCGATAATGAAAGAGCTGCCTCCAATGGAGACAGCTCTTCTTCGTTAATATCTTATTTGCTCATCAGCTGCATGAATAAGGCAAGCATTTTGGCTGTTTCTTCGCGTGTTGCAAAATCTTGAGGCGCGAAGTAAACGCCGGAATGGCCGGCTTTCGTTTTGCCGTTGATGATGCCTGCTTGCTGAACGGCTTTCACCGCTTCCTTCACGCTTGCTTGAATAGCGCTGCCGTCTGCAAAGGTAACCGCCTTCTGGCTGGCAGGAAGATCGAAGTTCATTACACCTGCAAAGCGTACCAGCATAGCCGCCATTTCCGCACGGGTTATAGAAGCCTTCGGATTAAACTTACCGCCGCCTACTCCGCTGGTAATGCCTTTGTCAGCCGCCCATTGCACGGCAGTAGCATAATAATCGGTCGTACGGACATCCGAGAACTTGCCTGCTTTGTAACTGCTTAATTGAGCCCCTGCGATGCGGGACAGAAGAATGGTAAAGTCTGCTCTAGTAATCCGCGCTTTTGGCGAGAATTGACTCGAGCTTGTTCCTGAGATAATGCTGCGTGCCGACAGATACGTGATCGCATCTTTGGCAAAGCTGGACGTTGTGTCCTTGAAGGACTTCTTGTTGTACGCCACCGCATAACGGGAGAAATGAGTGACTTCAAAGCTTACAATACCCGTAGCAGGGTCATATACACCGGAAGGCACCGTTACAAGTTCGCCGTTATCCGAGACGTAATAGATGATAATCGCATTGCGGTCTTCGTTTGCCGCTGGCGTATACGGTACATGAACATGCGCAGTGCCACCGCCAAAGGTAGTAATTGCGCTGCCGTTTGCTTTTACCGCAAAATCAAACACCGGATGGATGCCCACAGCTTGCAGGAATTCGGTACGCTTAGCTCCCGTTAAGCCTGCACCGGCCGTTGCCGCATCGGACTGGCGAACGGTAATCGTAACATCATTGTTTTTCGAGGATGCTGCAATAGATGCGATAGCTTTTGCGTCAAAGGATAACGTACCTACTCCCGCTTCAATCGTCAAATTCGTCAGAGCTGCATCTTTGGCGCCAGTGAAGATTCCCTTCTCGAAAACAATTGCTGCTTCTTTTGCTTTGCTGTCCGGTACGGCGGATACCGTCAAGCTGCCTGTCTGGCCGGCTGCCAATTCGCTCTGCAGTTTTTTCAAGGCAGATGTAAATTGGCTGGTTGTCACATTCGCATGCGCCTTACCCGAACCGTCCGTAGTTGCTTCAACCTTCGTCACTACATTCGCGCCGTTAGAACCGTTGTCGATTACAGTTGTACCTCCACCATTGGATCCGCCGCTGCTTGGCTGATCCGGCGGCGTAACAACAGAGCCTGGAGCTACAGTTACAGTGCTTTCCGCTACTCCGTAACCGTCCGCGCTTGTTGCTTTGATGACAGCCGTACCTGCTTTGACAGGTGTAACTTTACCGTTCTGATCAACCGTCGCAATGCTGGAATCCGAGGAAGACCAAGTAACACTGCTCGAAGAACCGTTTGCAGGTACAACAGTTGCCGTCAATTGACTGGCCGTTCCGCCCGCTGTAAGAGAGAGCGACTTCTGGGCAATAGACAGTTTGGTTACGTTAAGTTGGTAGATGCCCACTTTACCGCCTACTTCGTAAGCGACAAGTACAAGAGGCTGTCCCGTCGGGCTGACCGATGCAGGAATAAATTCGATACCTTCCGGACCGGTATCCGTATCCAGATTCACTTTATTATCTGCGTCTTTAAATACACGGGTATTCGTATAGTTCGCAAACTGAGGATGCTCAGGATCCGTAACGTCATACGTCATCAAGCCGCCTACGCGCTCTAGCCCGATAAACGCAAGCTGTCTGTCGCCTACTTTGCCTACTTTAATGTCTTCCGGCTCCGGACCTTTCTTCACGCTGCGATCATCCATCGTGATTTTGCTGTTGCTGACGTTGAAGTAATCCGGTACGCGCTGGGCCGTAATGTTTTCAAAATCATTGCCGCTATCGTAAACCTGATCCATCGAATCCGCATTCCAGATCGAGAAGGATCGGCCGCCGTACATGTAAATACCGTCGTTGCCCATATCGCCCGCTACTTCAATTGCATCGTAGGCTGTCGTGTCTTTCAGGAACTTAAAGGCTTCCGAATTAGGATCCAAGCTTCCCTTGAGCGCACCTACCGTACTAGCGTTTACGCGGAATTCAGATGCGTCGCCTTCGTTGGCCGTAAACAGATATGTCTTGCCGTTCACCGTATAGGAAGCGATTCCGTCCGGCATATACATGCCTTTAAACGGTACTGTCTCCAGCTGAATAGCTCCGTTGGATTGAACATCCAAAGCGTTGGCAGGATTATTGTAGTCTTTGAGGCCAAGCGCTTTTACCGCCGTTACTTTATGCGTTGCAATATCCACTACAGCAACAGCGTTATTTTCTTGAAGCGTCGCAAAGGCAGTCTTGCCGTCAGCGGAGAGAGCAATATACTCCGGCTCCAGATCATAAAGAGCATCTTCCATTGAACCGCTGGACTTAACCGAATTCGTTACCGGATCCAAATCGCCTCGGATATGCACGCCATCTTCAATGACAGACGGGTCATCAAAGTATGCTTGCGAGGAAATGCCCGTTAAGGTATCAACGATTGTTATGCTGCCTTTGGCATCCTGCGTAACAAGGCGCGGCTCAGCTTCGTCAGCCGTTAGGATATAACGGCCGTCTTCGGTCGATTTGATCATATCCGGCTGTACGCCCGAAGCATACTCGGTTATATAATTGCCGTTATAATCGAGAACTAGGATTTTACCAGACTTCAGCGGATCCTTCTCCTGTATGGATACGGCAACCCGTTTTGTTGTTGTATTGATATCTACGCTCGTCAGGTCACCGTAAACAAAACCTTTTGTCTCAGAAAGATCCTTCACCAGAACGGACTTCTCTGTTGTCAGTGTACCTTTTGCATTACCTAAGCTAACGATCTCCAAGGTTGGCGGATTGCCGGAGCCGTTAACCAGATAAAACTTATTGTTGTCTTTATTGTATTTGACGATCTCGGCAACGCCGCCGTCTTTGTTCGGAGTGCCAATTGAGAGGGTACCGATTTTCTCGACCGACAGCGTATCCTTCATATCGCGAAGCTGCTGGCCGACTGTAAGCCAGAACGATTTGGTTCCCGTTGCAACAGGATTTGCACTGTCCGCTGCCGTTACTGTAATAAGAGAAGACTTGGCAGCCGCTGTTGGCGTACCCGTAATTACGCCCGTTGCGCTATTAAGAGTAAGACCAGCAGGCAAATTTGTTGCGCTGTAAGTAAAAGGCGCCGTGCCTCCGGCAGCTGCAACCGTAGCCGTATAAGCAGTGCCGATTGTTGCGCCTGCGATTGCGGTAGTTGTAATAGTAACCGGATTCGTTTCAGGCGTTTCCGGTTGTTCCGGTGCTGTTACTCCCCATGGGCCGTCAGAAGTACTCCGTGGCGCAACCGCGGCAATATCACCGGCAATACCCGCTTTTTTCAAAGCGTCATAATCAATTTGAGAAAAATCATTTTTGTTAATATCACTATCGGCAAAATCGGTTCGACGAATGGCCTTCTTCTTGGAGGTACCGCCTTTATCGCCGGTAGGGTAATCCACAAGATCCGCTGCACCTTCATAACCGTCGATTGTGCTGCCGTCATCATTGCTTCCGGTTCCGATCATATCTACATAGCCAGCAGGTTTCGTCAGAAATGGATTAGCAACGGTAAGCTTCGTCTGGTTGCTCATAAGAGCAACTTTTAAACCTTTATTATTAATAAATCTATCCCATGTCAAATCGCCTTTGCCAGAAAGATCGATAAGCGGTGCAGATGCAGTTGTAGCCTTTCCTTTAATGAGAAAAGACGAGTGAGCTTTAATTGTTCCGGAAAGATTTAAAACCTCCCAGTCATTGGTTGCTCCTGTCGTTGCTGTCGTTCCACGATCCGCATATTGAAGCGACCAACTTGATAAATCAATATCTTGATCAGTCGGATTGTATAGCTCAATAAATCCATTCGAGAAAAGCACCGAAGCATCTGCGCTTAATCCGGCACCGTATACCTGATTAATAATAACGTGCGGAATACTGACGCTATACTCATTCGAAGCATTGTAAGGAGTCCCCGCCAGTGGAGTTACGCCGCCATCCGCCATTGCCACACCGGTCCCCAGTAAGGCTGTAGCCGCGATTTCGGCAGCAAGGAAGATGGACAAGAAGCGTTTGCTTTTATTGATCATTTATTAGTTTCACTCCCATTTCATAGATTCTACTAAAATTGTAATGGGGGAATGTTTTCTAAAGGTTAATAGGGAGTTTAAGTTATTGTAAACAATTGTTATTTTCACTCTGAATAATGTGCATATCGCGCATGGATTAAGAAATGTCTTGCCAAGCAACACTATACTTATGTAAAATCGAGCAAGTTGCGCAAAAGTTGACTTTATGTTATGGAGGGTTACAGCTAGATGAAACCACAAGAAATCGGCGTCCACGAAAGGCCGCCAATGGGCCAAAGCCTCATGCTGAGCATTCAGCATTTGTTCGCTATGTTTGGTTCAACCGTACTCGTTCCAAACCTGCTTGGCGTAGATCCGGCGATTTGTCTTCTGATGAACGGGATCGGCACTCTGCTTTATCTATTTATCGTAAAAGGAAAAATCCCCGCTTATCTCGGCTCCAGCTTTGCGTTTATCGCACCGGCCGGAGCGGTTATCGGCAACCACGCTTCCCACTCTGACGGCTATGCCGCAGCGCTTGGCGGATTTATTGCAGCCGGCGTTGTTTTCACCGTTGTTGCGCTTATTATCCAAGCTGCGGGTACCGGCTGGATTAACGTGATTTTCCCGCCTGCTGCAATGGGGGCCATCGTAGCGGTTATCGGTCTTGAGCTTATTCCGGTTGCAGCCGGCATGGCCGGATGGATCAAAGCGCCAAGCGCACCGGCTGACCAAGTATGGACACCGGACGGCACGGCCATTACGATCTCTATCGTCACTTTGCTGATTACCGTGCTTGGTTCAGTCCTGTTCCGCGGCTTCATGCGTATCATTCCGATTCTGGTCGGTATCGTGTGCGGATATTTGCTTTCCTACTTCCTGGGCTATACAAACTTCGAGAATGTATCGGCGAGCAACTGGCTGGCAGCCCCTACGTTTACGACGCCAACCTTTGAATGGGCAGCCATTTTGACGATTGTTCCCGCTTCACTGGTCGTACTTGCCGAGCATATCGGCCATTTGATCGTAACCGGCAACATTGTCAAAAAAGATCTGTCCAAAGATCCGGGCCTGCACCGTTCGCTGCTCGGCAACGGCATCTCGACCCTGCTGTCCGGCTTCCTGGGTTCTACGCCTAATACGACTTACGGCGAGAATATCGGCGTGCTTGCGATTACGCGCGTCTATTCCACGTTTGTTATCGGCGGCGCTGCCGTATTCGCTATCGTGCTGTCGTTCTTCGGCAAGTTCTCGGCTCTGATCGCAGGCATTCCCGCTCCGGTTATGGGCGGCGTGTCCCTCTTGCTGTTTGGCGTAATCGCCGCTTCCGGTCTCCGGATGCTCGTGGAATCGAAAATCGACTACAGCAAACCAACCAACCTGTACCTGACGACCGTAGTTCTTGTAACCGGCCTGAGCGGAGCAAAAATCACAATCGGAGACTTCTCCCTCTCGGGTATGGCCCTTGCAACGGTAACGGCGATTATTCTCAGCCTGCTGTTCAAAATCTTCGAAATTACTCGCCTGTCTAATGATTCGGAAGCTTCCGGTCATTAAAACGAAAAAGCCCAGCGGCAATAATCCGCTGGGCTTTCTTTAATTCGTGAGCTAGCTTCTTTTTCTCCGCGTCATCACATCGAAGATTACCGCAATCGCAAGCACGCCGCCGCGAATCATGTATTGATAAGAGATACCGACCCCCATCAGGTTCATGCCGCTCGAGAGGGAAGCCATTACGATCGCACCGATAATCGAACCGGTAACTTTACCCACGCCGCCTGCTGCCGATACCCCGCCTACATATGCTGCCGCAATCGCGTCAAGCTCAAACAGCGTACCGGCTGTTGTTGTTGCGGACTGCAATCGTGCAGTAAACAGGATACCGGATAAAGCAGAGAGCAGACCCATGGAACCAAACACGATATAGGTAATCTTTTTCACGTTGATCCCGCTCAAATGCGCCGCTTCCGGGTTGCTGCCTACCGCATAAATATGACGGCCAAGCACGGTGCTTGTGGTCAGGAAGTGATAGATCACAACAACCAGCAGCATGATAATAACCGTCCAGGAGAAGCCGTTATAACCTGCGATAATATAAGTAATGTAAGCAATAATCGCGGATACGAAGATGAGCTTAACGGTGAACATGCCCTTGGAGATCACTTCGAATTGGTATTTGATCTTGTTCCGGCGTTTGGAGATTTCAAAATAAATAAAGAGAAGAATAACAAGCACGCCAAGCAATAGAGACAGGAAGTTCAGATCGTCCAGCTTGAACCAGGATGGGATATAGCCATTGCCCAGCGCGTTAAAATGCTCGTCCTTAACGATAATCGTACCGGTCTTCTCCGTTACGCGAAGCAAGGCGCCGCGGAAGATCAACATGCCGGCGAGAGAAGCTACGAAGGACGGGATGCCTAGCGACGCAACAAGCACGCCGTTAAACAAACCTACAACAATACCTAAAATCAGGATAATCGGGATCGTAAGATATACAGGGACACCCGCCTGCGATAGTAAAATAGCGGCAATAGCTCCCAGGAAGCCTGCAGCAAAGCCAACCGACAAGTCGATATGGCGGATAACGATAACAAGCGTCATGCCTACCGCAAGCACCGCGATATATCCCGTTGCGTCAAGAAGATTACTAATATTACGGGAAGACATAAACAAGCCGTCCGTAAGAATCGAGAACGTCAGCATGATCACAAACAAAGCAATGTACATGCCGTACTCGCGAATATTTACTTTCAGCAATGTTTTACCTTCCGTAAGAATGTTTGTCTGGTGTTCCTTTTTGCCCTGAGTGACTAAGTTCATGGGTGATCCTCCTAAAATGAATGGCTGCACAAAAGGCGGTTATACGCCGATCGCGGCGATTCATGCTTCGTAAGCATTATCTATTGCGTTGCGAATTGCATTATATTTTCCTGGTTCGCCTCTTCAATCGGAAGCTCGCCTTTAATCGCGCCTTCTGCCATGACATAAATGCGATCGCTCATGCCGAGAATTTCCCCCAGCTCGGAAGAGATCATAATAATGCTCATTCCCTCCGCAATCAGCTTGTTCATAATGGTATAAATCTCGAATTTAGCACCAACGTCGATACCGCGTGTCGGCTCATCAAGGATAAGCAGCTGCGGCCCGACGAACAGCCATTTGCCAAGGGATACCTTCTGCTGATTGCCGCCGCTAAGATTGCCCACAATCTGTTCGATGGATGGAGCCTTAACGTTTAACGAGCTTTTATAATCGCTGGCGATCCGGATTTCCTTATTGTCGTTGATGACGCCTTTCCGGGAAATTCCGTTCAAGTTAGCTGCAGAGATATTATTCTTAATATCCTGGATGAGGAACAACCCGTCGCCTTTTCTGTCCTCGGTTACATAAGCAATGCCTTCTTTGATTGCATCCTTCGGATGCTTGAGCGATTTGGCGGACCCGTTCACCAAAAGCTCGCCTTGCAGTCTATAAGACTTTGGATTGCCGAAGATGCTGCGAGCAAGCTCCGTCCGTCCTGAGCCCATCAAGCCGGCTATTCCGACGATTTCTCCTTTTTTAACATGCAGGTTCACATTCTTGACGACATGTCTTCCGAGCTCGGGATCGTAAGCGGACCAGTTCTTCACCTCAAGGATTGTGCTGCCAAACGATTTGCTATTTCTCTTCGGATAAATATCTTCAATTTCGCGGCCAACCATGTTCCGGATAATATTGTTTTCCGTGATTTCCCCTTTGGACCCGTCCAGTGTGCAAATGGTACGTCCATCGCGAAGCACCGTCGCTTTATCCGCAATGGAGATGACCTCTTTCAGCTTATGGGAGATCATAATGCAGGTAATGCCCTGCTTCTTCAGCTCCCGGAGCAGTTCAAGAAGATTCTCGCTGTCATTCTCGTTCAAAGCTGCCGTTGGTTCGTCCAGAATAAGCAGCTTTACGTTTTTGCTTAATGCCTTGGCGATCTCGACCAGCTGCTGCTTGCCGACGCCTAATTCTTTAATCAACACTTCGGGATTTACGTTCAGTCCAACCCTTTGAAGCATTTTTTGCGCCTCGACAATCGTCTTGTTCCAATCCACCACCGAGCCGCGTTTTATCTCGTTGCCTGCAAAAATATTTTCGTAAACCGTTAGGTCCGGAAACAACGCGAGCTCCTGATAAATAATAGCGATGCCGGCTTTTACGCTGTCGCTAATTTTGTTAAAGGCCTGAATATCGTCTTCGAACACGATATCGCCTTTGTAGGTGCCATAGGGATAAACACCGCTCAGAACCTTCATCAGGGTTGATTTGCCGGCTCCGTTCTCGCCGATGAGACAATGAATCTCGCCTTTCTCCACCTTGAAGTTTACATCCGAGAGCGCTTTGACACCTGTAAATTCCTTCGAGATATTGTTCATCTCCAAAATGTAGTTGCTCATCACTATGCACTCCTAAAAGAATTGTCGCGTTCTTTGCGATAATTCTTACATCGTAAGGATTTCCTTAAGCAAACAACTCTGCAAGTAAGGAATAGTGATAGACGAATCTATCACTATTCCCAAAATGAATTGCAAAGCAATTCATACATCGTAAGCATGAGCTTTGCGCTTTATTCGTTTACGATTACAGACCGGTGAAATCGCTCGCCGCGTAATAAGCCGAATCGATCAATTCTTTCTTCACGTTGTCTTTGTTCACGACAATAACGTTGGTTTGTTTTGCTTTCACTTCTACTTTGCCGTTGTCATACGAGCCTGTTGTTGCAGGATCTTTGCCGTCCAGAATGTCTACGGCCATACCCATTGCGTCTTTAACAAGCGTACGAACGTCTTTGAATACCGTCATCGATTGTTTGCCGTCAATGATGTATTGGATCGATGCTTTCTCAGCGTCTTGACCGGTTACTACATAGCTCTTAATCGCGCTATCCGCTTTGAATACGTCAGCAATCGAACGTGCCGTGCCATCGTTTGGAGCCAAGATTGCTACATCGCCTTTCATGTCGGCAGCTGCGGCAGTCAAGTGAGTTTGCGCTTTGTTTTTCGCTTCGTTAGCATCCCAGTTCGTTGTAACTTGGCCGATGATTTTGCTCAACTGGTCACGGGACAGATCTTTTGTAGCCTTCAGAGCTTCAGCTTCGCTGGAGTTTGCGATTTTGAAAGTGCCGTCAGCGATTTTTGGCTGCAGAACATTCCAAGCGCCTTGGAAGAACAGGAATGCGTTGTTGTCGGAAGCTGCGCCAGCGTACAGATACAGTGGCTGACCGTTGCCTTTAGCGTTATCAACCAGGTATTGCGCTTGTGCCGCACCTACCGCTACGCTGTCAAATGTTACGTAGTAGTCAACCGCGTCCGTGTTGGTGATCAAACGGTCATAGGAGATAACCTTGATGCCTTCTTTTTTCGCAGCTTCTACCGCTGCCGCTGCAGCGTCGCCATCTTGAGGACAGATAATAAGTACTTTGATGCCTTTATTGATCAATGTTTCCACGTTTTCTTTTTCTTTTGCAGAGGAGCCTTGGCTGAACAGAATTTCCGTCGTGTATTTGGAGCCCTTCAGCGCATCCTTGAAGCGCTGTTCATCTTGAACCCATCTTGGTTCGTCTTTCGTCGGAAGAACGATACCAACGCTGACTTTGCTGTCGCCTTTACCGCATGCTGCAACCAAAGCCGTGAGCAGCAGAACAACCATTAAAAGCGCAAACGATTTGAAGCCTTTTTTCATCTTCGTTACCCCTCCAATAATGTCTTTGTTCCTTACACGACCAACTATAGCACGGGCAACTTCCAATGAAAGCGCTGTTATATAGCACTCTTTTATAACCGCCTAGACTTTTTTGAACTGCGGGGGCCGCAGGCAAAAAAATAAAGACTAACCAGTCGAAACTGGCTAGTCTTATCCGCTTTTACTTCTTATCGATGTTCTTATATACGTCTTCTCGGGAATGGAATCCATCGGCAATAATCGTCTCGTCAATATTGGATTTGTCTACGGCGATCGGGGACAGCAGCACGGAAGGCACTTCGTTCTTGCCGTTATTGACGGTCCGGTCCGCGCCGGTATCCTCGCCTTTCGCCAGCTTGACGGCAAGCTCGGCCGCTTTGTCGGCCAGAAGCTTGATCGGCTTATACACGGTCATCGTCTGCGTTCCTTCCACAATCCGCTGGGCCGCAGCAAGCTCGGCATCCTGGCCGGCCACCGGGAGCTTGCCCGCAAGCCCTTGCCCCGCTAACGCCTGAACGACACCACCCGCCGTTGCGTCGTTTGCCGCAATAACCGCATCAATCTTATTGTTATTCGCTTCAAGCGCATCCTTCATGTTAGCCAGGGCATTCACCGGAGTCCAGTCCTTCGTCCATTGATCATAGACGACCGTAATATCCCCTCTGTCAATAAAAGGCTGCAAAACGTTAAATACGCCCTGCTTAAATAAATGCGCGTTATTGTCCGTATCGGCGCCGCCGATATAAACAAACTTGCCCTTCGGCACAAGCTTGGTAATCGCCTCCGCCTGCAGCTCTCCTACCGCTTCGTTATCAAACGATACGTACAAATCCACGTCAGCGTTCTTTATGAGACGGTCATACGCAAGCACTTTAATGCCGGCCGAATGCGCCTTCTTCACGATGGCTGCCGTCGCATCCGCGTTATGGGGAACAACAACGAGAATGTCGACCCCTTGGCTGATTAACGCTTCCGCTTGGGAAATCTGCTTGGCGTCATCCCCGTTAGCCGCAATAATCTCCACATCCGCGCCAAGCGCCTTGCATGCCTCGCGGAATAAATCCCGGTCCTTCAGCCAGCGTTCCTCCAAGAGCGTATCCATCGAAAAGCCGATCTTAATCCTTTTATTCGTCTGATCGGAAGGGGTTGTTGTGGCCTTAAGCTGTTCATTATTCAGGTTCTCGGCTGTCGCTCTACCGCCGCTATTGCTGTCGCAAGCCGACAAAAGGAAACAGACGATTAGAACGGCAATAAATAGAGTAGACCTTCTCCTCGCGAAGCCCAGTTTCATTCGCTTCTCTTCCTTCATCCCAGATTTTTAGCTCGAAGCCGATTTGCCAAGGAGTGTCTTGCGGTATTCCGTCGGAGAGACCTCGCACAACTTTTTGAATACCTTACTGAAGTAATTCGGATCATGATAACCAACCATATAGGTAATTTCCTTCAAGCTCCGTTCGGGATCGCCCATCAGCTTGATCGCTTTCTTAATGCGGCATTCGGTCAGAAAATCGATATAGTTAATGCCGAGCTGGTCTTTAAACATTTTGCTGATATAAAAAGGACTTAAACCAACCATTCGCCCGATCGCTTCCAGTGAAATATCCTCGTGCGAATGATCCGCAATATACTGCTTGATTTGTTGTATCGCATCCGGCTCAATCCGTTCCTGATGCTCCGCATACGACTGTCTCATCCGCTCCAGCAAAAGCTCGGACTCCGCTCTAAGCTGCCTGTAATCCTGTGTCTGGAAGGAGAACACCGGCGTATCAATCTCGATGCCCATCTCAAGCAGTACGCGGGAGGCAATCCAGAGCAGCTCGAGTACACGCTGCTGAGTATGCACGAGGTTGGCCCCTTCATTCTCGTAACGGCGAACAAAATCCGTCAAATCGTTGCGGACCTGCTCCCATTGCCCCAGCCGGATCCGGTCGAACAGCTGCTGTTCCAGCTGCTTGACCGGATAACCGTCCCGCGTAACGCCAAGAACAGGGGTATCTTCATAAAACCGGTATTTGACGGGAAGCGACGGATCGATCGAAGCCATTAAAGCTTCCTGATACGACTGCCGGATCTGATCCAATGATTCATAAACGCTGCCGATTCCGACAAACCAGCCGTCATTGCCGTCTGCCTTCGCAACGGCCAGCAGTTCGCGCGCCATCGTCACAGCCTGGGAACGGTAAGACCTGTCTGCCTCCGGGAATACAATGATCGGAATTTGCCGCCCATACATCGCGCCAACCCAGCCGCTTCCCATCTTCCGGACCTTTTCCTTAATAATGGTATAGCAGCCCTCCGCTCCTGGAGGCAGCAATACGGTCATCGCATACTTCTCGTTTGCCGTATGCACGCCAAGCAGCCCTACCAGCTCATCGAGATGCACCTCATGAACATGATCAAACAATAATTGCGTGACGATATCCGTTTCGATGATCGGCATAACTCTCTGCAGGGCTGTACGCTGAAGCTCGGTCGTCTCTACCGTCTTTCTCTCCTCTTCAATGAGATGGAGAACGCGCTGTACGGTTGTCACGATCTCGGAGGCTTTGCTTGGCTTAAGGAGATAATCCTTAACGCCAAGCTTGATCGCTTTGCGCGCATAGTCAAACGTATCATAAGCCGTCACCATTATGAATTTGATCGACGGCAGATTCGCGCTTATCAGCTCTACCGCCTCAAGTCCGTTGATTCCCGGCATCTTCACATCCATTAAGATCAAATCGGGACGGAACTCCTCCGCAAGCTGTACCGCTATATTCCCGTTCTTCGCCTGTTCAATGATAATGTCCGGCAATCCATGCTGCAGGATCGCCTTTAACCCTTCGCGCTCAATCTGCTCGTCATCCACAATCAACAGCTTATACATGATTTAACCGGCCTCCCTTTCCTTCGGCAGCTTCAAAATCACTTTCGTTCCTTTGCCTACCTCACTCTGAATAGCCATAACATCCTCCCGGCCGTAATACAGACGCAGCCGGTTAATCACATTACCAAAGCCGATGCCCGTCGAATGCCCATCGCCCTCCTGGCTGGCAAATCGGTCCTCCATGATATGCGATATTTTTTCCTCCGATATGCCGCTGCCTTCGTCCTCAATTTCGATCATAATCTCAGGACCCTCGTCCCGGACGCGGAACGTAATCGTGCCGCCATCTTCAAGCGGCTCTATGGCATGTATAACGGCATTCTCGATAATCGGCTGGATCGTAAGCCCCGGAATCTGGACATACAAGCAAGCTTCATCAACTTCTTCCACAAAGCGCAGCCGTTCCGTAAACCTTGTTTTCTGGATAAAAATATATTCGCGCAATACGCGGACTTCCTCATAAAGCGTAACCGGCCTGTCTAGCCGCTTAAGATTGTAACGGAGCAGCCTTGCCACACTAGTCAGCAGATCGCTTGTTTCCAGCGAGCCCTCCAAATAAGCTTTTTTCGATAACGTATCCAAGGTGTTAAACAAGAAATGAGGATTGATCTGACTCTGCAGGCTTCTCAACTGACTTTCCTGCAGGAGCAGCTTGTTCTTCTGAAGCTCGCTCTCGAGCTGCGCTTTCGTCTGAATCTCCGAGATCAGATTGTTGATGTTGATCCTCATCCGGTCAAAGGTCTTGGCGAGGAAGGATATCTCGTCGTTGGCGTAAATTTCGATATGGGTATCGAATCTACCCCGCGACAGCTCCCGAGCAGCTTGTGTAAGACGCTGGATCGGACGGGTGATGCTGAGCGAGAACCAATAAGTAAATAACAAGAGGAGGAATGTGATCAACGCCAGCATCCACACCCCAAGCTTCTTCAGCTCCACAGACTGCATAATCATGCCGCGGTAGAACTGGTCGTACGTCTGAAGCTCGGTCCCCAGAAGCGTTAACGTCATCTCTGAAATATATTTCGATAGCCGTGTCGCCTCCGTAAAATCATTAAGCGCTTCTTCATTGTTCTTCTCGTTCAAAAGACGGATAGACCGATTCGTGGAGTCGACCAGACTGTCGATGAGGTTCAAATAATTGGTTAAGGTAAAATGATTGCTGTTGTTGCGCAGATCCGCAATATGCAGCTGCGCGTCCAGCAGTCTCTGCCGATCCCCCTCGACATTAGAAAGCTTCGAAGGCGTTGGCGTTTGTATGTAGTTGTTAAGCGAAGTGACCAGCTGCTGGCTGGACGCGCTTACCTCGTTCATTTGCAGGTATCGCTGCAAAATATCATTATATTGATCCTGCATTTTCTGATTGTAATAAGTGAGGATAAACCAGATCGCAACCATAATAAACAAGACAATAGCAGTGAGCGACAATATCTTTTTTTGGACTGTATTCATTGGAGTTCATCCGCCTTAAGGAGCCGAATATCCGTAAAATAACCATCATATTTTAGGGGGAAGGTCTCGCCCTTCAGCCACTGCACCATTAGCTGCACGCCAAGCTCGCCCATCATTTCCGGGGATTGCTCGATAATGCCGCTCATCTTCTTTTCCTTCAGCAAGGTCTTGATCTCCGGGCTGTCGTCAAAGGAGTAAATATGGAACTTGCTCAGCTGCGCGCGCTTGCCAATCTCCTGCACCATCGCGCTTGCATTGTTTGCCGTGACCGATACGAAAGCTGCTACATTCGGCTCTTTATTCATAATTTCGTTGGTAGCCGTAACAACCTTCTCCCTCGTGTCCCCTGCTACTACCGTAATAGGTTCTATGTCCGGATAGAACTTCAAGATGTTAAGAATACCGTTAAGCCGCTTACTCTGAAAATCCTCTTGGCGATCCGAGACCATAAGCACAACCTTGCCTTTATGGCCAAGATCCTCGGCTAGCTGCGTACCTATCATTTGGCCAGCCTTATAATGATCCGAACCGATGTAAGTTCGTCTTAAGCTGTCTTCAATGGGTACATCGTTAGCAATCGTGAAGATCGGAATTCCGTTCCCTGCAGCCTTAACCGTTGCCAATTGATTAAACTCATCCGTATTTAGTCCCTGTACAAGGATACCGTCCACCTTAGAGGCGATCGCGATCTCCATGTTTTTCAAAAAATCCTCCTGATTGGTTCCGTAGCTGCCCCACACTTCAAGCTCGGCTCCATACTTGGAGGCGGCTTTGACTGCCCCGTTCTCTACCTTATCCCAAAACGGCGTATCCATTTCTTGCGTAATAAGAATGAGACGGTAACCGGATTTATTTGCGCTGCCCACATCGGCAGGGGCTGACAAATTATAGTGGAATACATGTATAAAGGAAGAGAGGGTAAACCCTAGCAGTACCAGGCAGATAGCAGATAACAGGACAATGACGAGTTTCCTCATTTGTCGGCTCCTTTGTCTATGAAACAATCTACTAAAACGCTTCCATCCATAGTTGCCCTCATCATAGCACAATAGACCTAGTCAAGAAATGCAAATTTTTCGCACATAAAGAATTGACATTAAAATAATTTGAAAGCTATAATTTTATAGCAATATTGGATTTATATGGTATTTTAAATTTGAAACATGGATGGTGATTCTGATTAAAAAGTTTTTTAGCGTGGCGGGTAAAATTGTATTAAGCGGGTTAATCCCTATTGGAATTATGATTGTGGTGGGTATCGGTTACGCGATCTACGCTGCCGCAACAGGCGCCGATATCGATGAGGTCACTAAGGTTGGAGAGGCGCGCTGGACGCAATACCTGCAGACGGTACTATTTATCGGGTCTGCCCTTGCCATGTATGGGTGGTTTGAACGCAAGCGCAAGTGGCCGCTGGGACTAAAGCAAAAGCATGGAGTAGACCGCGGTCTTCAAGGCTTTTTTGCAGGAATTCTCCTTATGACCCTCTCTGCCATTCTGATTTGGGCAGCAGGCGGAGTAAGCTGGGAAGCCTCGAAATGGAACCAGACCTTAATCCTCTCCTTGCTTGAGGGCATTATTTTATACATATTTGTCGCCTTATCGGAAGAGTTATTCACACGTGGATACATTCAGGGACTTATTAAATATCATTATGGAACACCGGCTGCCATTATCGTAAGCTCGGTTATTTTTGCACTTATGCACAGTATGAATCCGAATATGTATGAGACGCCGTTTCCGTTCATCAATATTTGTCTGGCAGGCATCCTCTTCTCGATAGCAAGGGAGCTGACCGGAGGCTTGTGGTGGCCAATTGGTCTTCATATGAGCTGGAACTTCTTCCAAGGCTATGTATACGGCTTTCAAGTATCCGGAACGGAGCCAGTACCGGCCGTTCTTCAGGTAACAGACAACGGCCCTATCCAGCTGTCAGGCGGAGAGTTTGGCGCAGAAGGAAGCTATATGGCCTCTCTTGTCCTTATCCTTGGAATAATAGCCGTCTACTACCTTTATAGAAGAAAAAATAAAACTCATTAACGCCTCTAAACGCTGACCGTGTGTCAGCGTTTTTTGTGTGCAAATATAAAAAAGACTACTTCGTATCTGAAGTAATCTTGTGATTGTTATATGGAGCGGAAGACGGGAATCGAACCCGCGACCCTCGCCTTGGCAAGGCGATGCTCTACCGCTGAGCCACTTCCGCGTAAAATGGCTGGGGATCAAGGATTCGAACCTTGGAGTGACGGAGTCAAAGTCCGTTGCCTTACCGCTTGGCTAATCCCCAACGCTTTTATGTAGTTAAAAAAAAAAAAAATGGGGCGATCGATGGGACTTGAACCCACGAATGCCGGAGCCACAGACCGGTGCGTTAACCCCTTCGCCACGACCGCCATATAATCGGTGTAATTTACACCTTGAAAACTGGATGCGAAATAATGATTCCTTAAGTCAATTATGGGGTCCCCGAAAAGTAATCGGAATAAGCTGCAACGCTTAACTTCACTTTTTGGGGGGTTCTTTTAGGATAAGCCCTCGACCGATTAGTATTCGTCAGCTCCACACATTGCTGTGCTTCCACCCCGAACCTATCAACCTCGTCGTCTTCAAGGGGTCTTACTAATTGGGAAA
>NZ_JBBCVY010000026.1:0-25808 GCF_037146255.1 Paenibacillus sp. MMO-58 | reverse complement strand
CGGTATTGGTGGTATTGGCAATAATGGAGGTTTTGATGGAGTTCCTAGCATTCTATTCCGTCTCTCTCCAGGGGTACGCGTAGACGTTGTATTTGACCACACCGGTCCACGGGGGCTTCAAGCCACATTCCTTGGATTCGAAGGGAATTCTGCACTATTCTTGGTCGATAATGAAGTCTTGTTCATTAACCCTCGCAAAATTCAAGCAATCTCGTTGCATTCGCATCGACATGGATAACTGTAGGTGCCTATTTAAAGGGTACGGAATATAATCCGTACCCTTTTTATTGAGAACCCACGGACATCAAACAAAGCACCATGAGATGCGCAGCCCTGCCAAGGCATTACATTTGGAAAGGAGAGTCATACTAAATGAGTAAAGAAGATGATTTCGAAGACTTCCGAGACCAAATGAAGAGATTGAAGAATGAGAAGAAGAACAAAAGCCACTGGGATCAAGACGATGTAAACGATGTGATAGAGCGTGTGAAGTCTGAAATGATGCCCGTTATTACAGCATTTGTTGATACTGATCGTACTTTAGAAATGCAATCAAATACATCTCAAGCTATTTATATCTCGTATGCAAACGCAAGAATATATGGTCTATGGGTGTCGGGAACCAGTTTGGATCGCATCAGCATCGATGCTGTGTTTGATTCGGTTTCGACCCGTATATACTCAGGAAGTTTCAACGAGAAAGAGATTAGAACCACCGTTAAAAATGCACTTATCAATTGGTATCGCCACATTATCTGAATGTAAGAGATACATTGATCTGACAACCAAGGTGAAACGGCTATTAGAATTTTAAAAAACCTTCCGCAAATTTCGCGAAAGGCCCCGTATTATGGGGCTACGCACGTCCGAATACTTGTGCGGAATGCGTAGCCCTCCGTATGTACACCCGTAACATTCAATGTCGGCAAAACGTTGATTTAACGGGCTTTTTCGTAAAATGGTGCTGATGAAGGGAATTGAACCCCCGGCCTACGCATTACGAGTGCGTTGCTCTACCCCTGAGCTACATCAGCTAGACAATATTTAGGATACGAATTTCCAATGTAAAAGTCAACCTTTTGCGTTCCAAGACCGGATTCGACATATTGCGGCTTTATTCTTTATTTCCCGAGGAATAATGTCTAACAATCCTCTCCAGTTCATGCCTGCATTCCGCTGTCGTATGCCATCTGCTCTCCAATAACCCTTTAATGAAGCTCAAAACTTCAGGGTCAAGCGCAAGCTCCTCTTCCCAGCTTCGTTCCTTCTGCCCCTCTTCCGGCGTATAACCGGCATACATCAGAAATAAGAAGAAATGCCCTAGTCCATACAAGTCGCTCGCCTGCTCAGGCTGGCGCATGCGGTACTTCACAGGTCCCCAGCTGTCTGCAAACCCGCTTGGCTTCTCTTCCGGTCCATCAGCATCCTTTTCTCCAACCCGGCAGGCCAGTCCCAGATCAATAAGATGAACATCATCAACGCCCAGTATCGCATTCGGAATCCGTACATCACGATGAACATAACCCGCTTGATGCAGATGATCCAGAGGAGAGAACAGCACCAATAACAAACGCAGCGCCTCCAGCTGCGTATAAGTCCTTCCCTTCAGCAAAATCGCCTGCTCGACGTTTATACCTTCTATATATTCCATCACAAGTGCGCCTTCACGGCGGTGAACAGCCCAGTCCAGCCACTTTGGCAGCTGCGGATGGTCAAGCTGCTGAAGAATATCATTTTCCCGTCTCAGCAGTCTCCGTCCGGTATCCCGCTTGCTTGGTTTTGCCCGCTTCAGAAGAACGGTTGATCCGCTTCGCAGATCCGTACAGCGATAGGTTTGGCCATAACTGCCCATCCCAAGGAACTCCTTTATACGATAGGTTCCCGCCCATACGATTCCCTGCCGCAGCGGGTAGTCCATCCAATTCGTTATCCATTTCTTCCACCAGATAGGAATCCCTCCTTGCCCTACACATACGGGTTCCGGTCAGGTTAGGTTTCTCCTCCCAGTAGCGGAATAGGTGTGATTGCACGAAACCTGCCTTTTACCAATACGTATGATTTCATAAGTCTAAGATGTTTCAATTCCTTAACAAAGGCTTAATTATAGGTAGGAGGTCATCAATAATGATAAAACACTTGTTGCAAAGGCTCCTCGGCTCCGTCACTGGAAAACACTATAACAAACATGGACACTACGGTCATAACGGCCATTACGGTCACCACAGCCATAGCAGCAGCGATTACAAAAAAGGAAACTATTATCCGCCGAAGCAACCCCCATACGGTCATAACCATTACAAGAAAAAATATGGCAGCTACAGCAGCTAAGGAAATTGTTAGGGGAATGTTAGCAAACTAAACAATAACCTTATGACCTTTTTATAAGCGGCTAAAACGTTTCTAGTAAACTGGAAAAAAAACGAGTGGAGGTGCGAATGGTATGATGAAAATCATTACCTTCAAAGACCGTTCGGTTCCCGTTTATTACGTTAACGAACAGGCGGCTTCCGTTGAACAACTTCATCATAAATTAGTTGAGATGGAATACAACTTCGATTTCCGCAAGAAGTGGAAACGTATATCGAAGGTCGAGGTTGTCCGCGATGTTGCCATTTTCCAATACAACGACGGGACGAAGCTGTATCTTGAAGTAAGCTAACAACGACTATTAACCAAACCAACAAACCCATGACCTGGCAAATACGAAAGCCCTGAACGATCGCCAAGCGCGAATCGTTCAGGGCTTTTAGATTTTACCTTGTTTACTATTTACGCCGTTTGTGGCGACTTCCGGATGATCGACATGTCGAGCAAATCCGGCTGCATCGGAGATCCCAGGAGGAAGCCCTGCACAAAGTCGCAGCTCCATTCCTTCAGCAATTTATATTGCTCCTCGTATTCGACGCCGCCCGCAATAACCTCAATCTCCAGCTTGTGCAAAAGCCCGATCATCGCTTCAACGATATGGCGTTCTACGCTTTGCACGTCAATCTGTCGGATGAACGATTTACTGATCTTTACGCTGTTGACCGGAAGCTGCTTCAGGTTCGCAAGCGAGGCATAACCTTCTCCGAAGTTATCCAGCGTAATTCTGACGCCTAATGCGCGCAGCTGACTCAGTACCGCTAATGTTTTGTCGGTGAAATGAAGGATCACATCCTCCTTCACCTCAAGCTCCAGACAAGAAGGCTCGATTCCCGCCTCCTCCAGCACATGAGCAACCATGCTGCAGAAGCTGTTGTCCAGCAGTTGGACATGCGACACATTAACCGCGATAACAAGCTCCTTCAGGCCATATTCCTGCATGCCCGCCAGCATCTTGCAGGCCTCGCGCAGCGCCCACTCGCCTATAGGCACGATTAAGCCATTCTGCTCGGCAATCGGAATAAATTCCGCCGGCCAAATCGCGCCAAGCTCCGGTTGATTCCATCTTAGAAGCGCTTCAAATCCGCGAAGACGCCCGCCTTCGGTGCGGAAGATCGGCTGATAGCTCAGATGGAACTGACGCAAATAAAGGGCCGGACGCAGCAATGCTCCAACCTCCAGCCAGCGGTTCATCTGGGCTGTCTCTTCCTCGCTATAAAACGTAATCCGGTTGCCGCCCTGCTCCCGCGATTTGAAGAGCGCTGTCTCGGCATGCCCGAGCAGTCTCTCGCTTGTCCGTCCGTTCTGCGGGAACAGGCAGGTACCGATACTTGCCGTCAAGTTCAATTCCGCTCCCTCATAGGAAACCGGGTAATGCGCTGCATATTTCATCTCTTCCACCGCGTTGGCACATTCCGCCTGCAAGTATCCGATTTCTCTAGCCATTAAAAAAGTATCGCCGCTGATCAAGGTAACAAAGGCCGTATCCGCCCCTTGACTTAACCGTCCTCCGATACTTTCAAGTACCTGGTTGCATGCCTCTAAGCCCTTAGCCTCATTCACACCATAGAAACGATCGATCTGAATCAACGCCACAACGAGCCGCTGTCCTGATGCCCGCGCGCGGCTTAAAGCTACCTCCAGCTGAGCATAAGCCTCCTGCCGTTCAGGTAAACTGGCTAACCCATGCACGATTGCTACACCATCCTTTTGTCATTACTGTTAATCCTATAGTCCCATATAAGTATTAGAAAAATTGCGGATTGTTCTTTAGAAGTATGTTAGGTATTTGCCAGCATTCGGACAAGTGGGTATAAAAAAGATCACCTTGCAGCGGAGGTGATCTTTAGGTCGCTTACCTTAATCATGTTCCTGACTGTGGTCGGTCGTATATTTGTAACCAAAGCCCCATACCGTACGGATTAAACGGGGCTCTTTCGGGTTTTGTTCGATTTTTTTGCGCAGGTTAACGATATGTACGTCTATAGCCCTATCCGTTACAAAAGAATCAAACCCTCTAATCGTATTGATCAGTTCTTCCCTGCTGAATACCTTGCCCGGATGGGATAAGAAGAGTTTCATCATCTCGAATTCAGAAAAGGTTGTCTCGATCAGCTTGCCTCTGACAAGAAGCATTCTGCGCTCGGCGTCCAGCTGAATCGGCGCAAGATCCGCCTCTTCCGCTTCCGCCGCGCTAGCCGCCTCCACTTCCGCCGCACTAAACTGGGAACGGCGGATCAGAGCTTCCACTCTCGCCGTCATCTCATGCATGCTGAATGGCTTGCACATATAATCATCGGCTCCTGCCTTCAAGGCCTGAACGCGTTCGGAAACTTCGCTTTTCATCGACAAAATCATAATAGGCACATGCGATCGTTCACGAATAGAGGCGCAAACCCCCATACCATCCATATCAGGCAGCATCAGGTCAAGCAAGACAACATCAGGCGAAAATTCCTGAACGGTCCGCAAGCCTTCCTCACCCGTTCCTGCTTGCCTAACTGAATACCCTTCTTCCGACAAGTACATCGACAGCATATCCCTCATCATGACGTCATCTTCAATTACTAAAACTTTATACACCGGCGCCACCCCTTAGGGAAAGAAGATTTCTGTCAAAAAATATAAATCTATCTCTAATATACAATACGATTGTAAGGGTTAACAATAAAATGTTAGAAGATTGTTAGGAGAAACTGTCGAATGTTGAAATCGATGCCTGCAATAGACCGGTTATCACGCGGTCGAGCTCCTTTTTCAGCAATTCGGCCGGCGCCTTCCAATCCTCTTCCCCATCCTCTTTCTTCAGAATCTCGTTCAGCCTTGCAGCGGCCTGCACTACGTCATTCGCCGACAAATGGCTGGCAGCTCCCATCAGCGTATGGATCATCCGTCTAGCGTTTGCAGTCTGGCCAATGGTCAGCTCATCGATCAGCTTATCCGCGAAGCCTTCGTAATCCTTCAGGAAATGAACAAGCATTTGGCGTAAAATAGAGACCTTGCCGCTTACTCTTGCCAGTGCGGTCTCTACCTGAATCCCGTCAAGCTCAGGCACCGATTGGCCCGAAGCATCCCATGATTGCTGCTGAAGCACCGGAAACTTCTTGTTGTTCAACAGATTCATAATGAACATGTAAAGCTGATCCGGATCGAGAGGCTTCGTCACCACGCCATTCATGCCAAGCTGCAGGTAATGCTCATGATCCGCGCGAAGGGAATTCGCGGTTACCGCTATAATCGGCAGGTGCTCGTACCGGGAATCGCTGCGGATAATCGTTGTTGCTTCCATTCCGTCCATCTCCGGCATATGAATATCCATGAGGACCAGATGCCAGTCCCCCTGCTCCAGCTTCTCCAGAACTTCCCGCCCGTTCTCCGCCAGACCAACCTCGAAGCCCCGTTCCTTCAGCAGCTCGATTGCTACCAGCTGGTTAATATGATTGTCTTCGGCAAGCAGCACCCGTATTTTTTCCCGAGGCTCCTCGGATACGGCCGCCTCCTGGGCCGCCATTGTCCATTCCTTCACTTGCACCGGCCTTTGATCGAGCGTCCCCGTTAGCGCATGGAATAGCGCCAGACGAGTAACCGGCTTGGTCAGAATCGCATACGGACGGCCGGAATCCGGCATTTGCATGAGCTCGTCGCGGCCAAAGGAGGTCGTAAGCGCAATCGTCTTCACCCCTGCGGCCGTAGCCTGCTTGTGGAATTCCAGCCAGGTTTCCGCTCCGTACATATCCGGCATTTCCATGTCCAGCATAATCAGCTTAGGCATCGCCCCCGCGCCCATCCGGCGCAGCTTTTCCCTCGCGCTTCCCCAAGAAGAGAACGCCACCGGGGTCAAGCGGAATGATTCCGCAAGGCTGCACCAATGCTGACGCATCTCGTCGCTGTCCTCCACAACCCAGATGCATTGGTCCTCCAGCTCCTTGTTGACAATCAGCCTTTCTTCACTGATGGAAGACAGGACTGGGAAGGACAGGACAAAGCTGAACCGGCTGCCTAAGCCGGGCTCGCTGTCGACCTGGATTTTCCCGCCCATCATTTTGACGAGACCATTCGCAATCACAAGTCCTAAGCCCGTGCCTCCGTATTTGCGGGTTGTTGAGCCATCGGCTTGCGTGAACGGGGTAAAGAGCCTGTCGATTTGTTTTTTCGTCATGCCGATACCGGTATCTTCGACGGTGAATCGCAGCTTTAATCCGTCAGAGCACTGCTCCATCACCTCAAGGCTCAGCTTCACATGACCTCGCTCCGTAAACTTAACGGCGTTCATGCACAGGTTCAGCAAAATTTGCTCAACGCGCATCTGATCGCCCAAGAGAGTAGTAGGCAGCTGCTCGGGTACTTCCAAAATAAATTCGAACTGCTCTTTGCCGCCCATAAAGACGCTAAGCTGATCCGTCAATCGGCTGAGCATCTCCTGTGGCTGGAACGCAACCCGCTCCACCTCAACCTTGCCCGCCTCGATCTTGGAGAAATCGAGAAGATCATTAATAATGCGCAGCAAGGATTCCGAGGAGTTGCCCAGCTTGTCCATATAATCCTTCTGCGAAGGAGATAGTCCGGTGCGGCGCATGAGCTGCGACAGACCAATAATGCCGTTAAGCGGCGTACGGATCTCATGGCTGACCATCGCCAGGAAGCGGCTTTTGGCCGCATTCGCCTGTTCGGCCTCCTGCGTCGCTTGAATTAATTCCTCCTGGATATGCTTCTGCTCCGTAATATCGCGCGCGATACAGGAGAAGTACAGCTCGCCGGTATTTCGGTATGGATGGGCTACGATAACAAGTGAGACGTTCACCTTGTCTCCGGCTTGCGTCAGAAGCTCGGCTTCACCCTCCCAATAGCCCATTTTCATGGCGATCCGGGAGCCTTTTATGAGATAAAGGTACATGGACGGTTCCACGTAGCTCTTATAGTCCTTCGGCTTGTAATCCAGCGGCAGACCCAGCATCCGCTTGCCCGCCTTGTTAATGTAGGCAACCTTCCCGTTATGGTCGATGGAAGCGATCAGGTCTTTGGCCGAGCCGATAATATCGAGCAGAAGGTTGCGGGATTTTTCTACTTTTACATGCTCGGAGATGTCATAAGCCATACCAAGAACCCCGGTCAGACGGCCCTGCTGATCGCGCAGTCCGTTCGAGAAGTGACGTACCGGAATTTTGGTCCCGTCCTTATGGATATACGTCCACTGCCGTTCATAAGAGAAGTCCACCTGGCGCAGTATCCGGAACACCTCGAGGCCAGGCTCAACGTGAACACCCAGCTTTTGCGACAGCCTCTCCGCTTCGCGCTCGATTTCATCCGGATCCATGAACAGAAGAGGCGTCGCGTGCCCCTTCAGCTCATCCGTCGTATAACCGATCAGCCTCTCCGCCGCCTGATTCATATAGCTCACGCGGTAATTCTCATCCAGCAAAATAAAGGAGTACTCGTTCTGATTGATAATCGCCTCGAGGCGTCCAAACATATCCTTCAGATGCTCCATCATCCCGTTAACCGATTCGGCCAGCTTGCCGACCTCATCCCCGGGCTCCTGGGACAGATGCTCCACTTCGAATTGACCGTCGGCAGCCTGTTTTGTAACGGAAAGGATTCCTTTCAGCCGGTTAATGATCATATTGAAATAGATCGAGAAGAGGATAACAATCACGACCTCGGACAAAGCGATCGTGGCAAAGGTCCACCATAATACTTTGGACAGACCTTTATTCAGGCTGGCCTGCGGTATTTCGAGTGCCGCATGCCAAGGTGCTGCGCTGTCTACGTCCATATAAAGGAGCACATGCTTCATATTCCCGCGCTGTATCTGGATTTGCCCGGAAGGTTTGAGCAGCTTCTCGAGACTTAAGCCCGGCTGCCCGTTAAGCAGCCCTTGAATCGGCTTAATGCCGGTAGAGGTGGAGTACGAATGGAACAGGACCACTCCCCGATCGTTATAGAGCCAATACTCGGAGCTTGGATCCTTATCCACAAGGAAATAAGGCGACATCGTCGACATCGGCATCGATGCGTATATGACACCTTTAATCAGGTTGTTCTGATCAAATACCGGAATAACAATAAGGGACTGCTTCAAGTTATCAAAGGAAGGAAGGAACAGATCCGTAATCGCCGACTTGCCCTTCACTGCTTCGCGGAAAAAGGCTTGTCCGCTCATATTGACCGGATCGCCGTTCGTACGGATGGCCCGGCCGTTCAGATCGATATATCCAATCGCATGATAGGTATAATCCGTGCGATACAGCTCGTCCCTGAAATATTTCAGCTTCTCCGCATCGGTGCCGTAACGGACGATATCCGTACGGCTCATCACCACTACCTCGGCCCGCCTGATCTGCAGCCAGGAAGCCAGATAATTGGCGCTGACGCTCAGCTGGCTGGCCACTCTATCGGATGCGGTATTGATCATTTCCTGCTTGATGGAGAGGTAATTAATGACCCCCGCGATGCCAAGCGGGATGAAGGTGATTAAGACGATGATGAGCAGGCCTTTTGTCCGCAATGATAAGTTGTTCAAGACGCGCGGTCCCCTTCCCGAGTAAATCTACATGTATTATATCGTCATGAGGGAGTGGAATCGATAGACGATTTGTCGGATGGGGAGTGATGGTGATTAGGAGATTGATTGGAGAATCGTATGCTCACTCCGGGAGATGTTTCTCCTTACTCTGCTGTTGCGTACACTTTGCCTGAACAATTGGATAAGGTTGCAAAGTGTACGCAAAGGCAGGCGCTTCGCTCTCCAGGAGAAACATCTCCCTCCACTCGTCTTCGATTCGTTTGGGAGGGCGGAAGCCAACCGCCTCCGTTCCTTGGCGGTTTGCCTGCCTGTGGCAGGCGTTTCTTTTCTTCGCCCCTGGGTCGAAGAAAGAGCATCTTTAGCGTTGGGCATATTGCTTGCCCGACGCGGGAATGCGGGGCTGCGTAATGCGCAGCATAAAGAATAAAGGGAAGCCCTTTGCGGGGCTTCCCTGGCGCAGCATCTCGTGCCTAAACTAGACTAGTTAGTCTTTGTTGTGCATACGTTACACGATTCGCACATTCGCCCTCCATGCGCTGCATTTTGGGCTCAAACGTTAGTTTCTAATGCTCGGCATACGTTACCAGTTCACTCGTTCTCCCTGAGGCGACACTTTGAGCTCATACTAGTTAATCTCTGAAACTCAGCATACGTGACTAGTTCGCATTCGAACTCCTGGGTGAAGCCCTTTGAACTCATACTAGTTAGTCTCTGATGGCCAGCATACGTGACTAGCTCGCACTAGCTCTCCCTGATGCAGCGCTTCGAGCTCATTCTAGTTAGTCTCTGATGCTCGGCATACGATACCGGTTCGCATTCGTCCTCCCTGAGGTGACATTTCGAACTAATACTAATTAGTCTCTGATAGGCAACATACGTTACCAGTTCGCATTCGTCCTCCCTGAGGTGACACTTTGAGGTCATACTAGTTCATACACAACCCGACCCGCACTCGCCTTCTATGCACAACACTTCGAGCCCATCACTGCGCCCCTCTCCCGGTACGTTGTACGTTTTGCAGGATATATGAGGGGTTTGGGGGTGTAGAGGGAAATATGATGTATGGAATGCAGGATATTCTTCTTATTTAGGGGGAAATAAGGAGTTGTAGGCATATATCATGTATTTCGTGCAGCATATTCTCGAAGAACAGACATTTATGGGCAAATATAGTGTAAAACGTGCAAGGTAATAATGTAGGGCGCCTCTAAACAAAGAGAAGGGAGATCATTTAGTTGTTTGTGAGTGCCAGATGAGCGCGAGTTGTTCCATTTCGCTTACGAATGCTTTTTTGGCGGGGCTGTATTCGTTGGTTCGTTCGTATCGCTGGGCCAGCTGTTCTTTAAAGCGGCTGTATCTGGCAGCTTCCTCCGGGTGGGAAAGCAGATAATCGCGGAAAATGAGGTGCCGTCCGATTTGGGGACTATCCGATTGATAGAAGTGGATATGGTGGGTGCGCTGCTCTCCGCCTTTGCGGAACAGCCGTCTGCCGGGGATGCCCCAATCGCCAGCTACGTCGTATCCGAGTGAGGCCATCCTATCATTAAAAAGATCAATTCCATTAATATCGTCAACGATCCCCATCATGTCGATAACGGGCTTTGCTTTCATCCCCGGAACAGCCGTGCTTCCGAAATGCTCGAATCGGATCTCCACTCCATCAAAGACAGCCCTCAGACACTCCGCTTCCTCGCGAAACATCTGCGCCCATTCTTCCTTGTAATCACTCAATCGCACTTCCATCTTATCCTCTCCTATTCATTCATTAAAACAGGGCTAACGAAACTACATAACGCTATTCGCCCAAAATTAAACGCTACAATTTCTAACGAAACCTCATATCTTTATTTACTATCTAAACGCCTCTTTTAACCCTAAATCGGCCAAATAGCGTTACCAGGTTTCGTTAGATTGTAAAACTAGCTATTCTGAGGCAAATAAGAATACCCCGTTTCGTTAGCGAGGCGCCGATCTTGGGAGGAGCAGTACATGGTTTTAAAAAAAGGCTGCCGAGATTAATCGGCAGCCTTTTGCTGTTCAAAATAAATCGATGAGAGCCAGAGGAAATGTATCTCCTGCAGGAAAGCATATGCTTCCGAAGTAGCTTTCTTCCAGAAAGCTTTCAAGCGCTTGCCTTTGTCCTAACATGGTTTCCTGTGAGGACAACAGCTACACCGAATTTCTTCAAATGGTCAAGCGTTGACGAAACTTCGGTGAACCGGAAGGAGATACATTCCTTAGGCGATTCATCGATTACGCCAAAATGTTCTCGATCGCCTGCAGCTCATCGTCGGAGAAATCGAGACGGCTGAGTACCGCAACGTTGTCGTCGATTTGCTCGACGCGGCTTGCGCCGATCAGGGCGGAAGTTACGCGGCCGCCGCGAAGAACCCAAGCTAAAGCCATTTGCGCCAGCGATTGGCCGCGGCTTTGCGCGATTTCGTTCAGAGCGCGAACTTTAGCGAGCTTTTCTTCGGTAATGTTGTTCGAATTCAGGAAGACGCTTGGTCCACCCGCACGCGAATCCGAAGGTATACCGTCGAGGTAACGGTTCGTCAGCAAGCCGCCGGCCAGCGGCGAGAATACGATTGAACCGATGCCTTCTTGATCAAGCACGTCTTGCAAGCCGTCTTCGATCCAACGGTTGAACATCGAATACGATGGCTGATGGATGAGGCATGGCGTGCCCAGCTGCTTCAGGATGGCCGAAGCTTGAGCCGTCTGCTCAGCACTGTAATTGGACAAGCCAACATACAACGCTTTACCCGAACGTACGATGTGGTCGAGCGCAGCCATTGTCTCTTCAAGCGGAGTTTCCGGATCCGGACGATGATGGTAGAAAATATCCACATACTCCAGGTCCATCCGTTTCAAGCTTTGATCAAGGCTCGACACCAGATATTTGCGGGAACCCCAATCGCCGTAAGGGCCTTCCCACATATAGTAGCCTGCTTTAGTGGAGATAATCATTTGGTCGCGGTAAGCCGCCATGTCCTGCTTCAGGACTTTACCGAAAGTTTCCTCAGCGGAGCCCGGAGGCGGTCCATAGTTGTTCGCCAGGTCGAAATGGGTAATCCCCAGATCGAAGGCGCGGTGGATCATGGCGCGTCCGTTCTCCAGACGGTCATTTCCGCCGAAGTTATGCCATAAGCCAAGCGATACGGCTGGCAGCTTGAGGCCGCTTTTGCCGACGCGGAAGTATTTCATGTCTTCAAAACGAGATTTGTCTGCTGCGTATGTCATTACTTCTTATCCATCCCTTCTGAAAAGGCTATGTAACCCCTTTATCATACACCCGCGGCCTAGGGAAATAAACCCGGGCTATACGCCTAAGCCTTCCGCCAAACCATCAGCTTGCCGACGCTTTAAAGGCCCAGCCCTTCTCGCCCGCGATCCGAATCAGCGCATCAACGCATAACGGGTCGAAATGCTTTCCCCGCTCCTTCAAAATAATCGCCATCGCTTCTTCATGCGACAACGCTGCCCGGTAAGAACGGGAGGACGTCAAGGCATCGTACACATCCGCAACGGCCGTTACGCGGGCCAGCAGCGGAATGTTGTCCCCGCTTAGCGCATCCGGATAGCCGCTTCCGTCCCAACGCTCGTGATGGGAACGGATGACGGCCAGCTCCTCCTGCATAAAGCCTAACCGACGGCACAGATTGAACCCGGTCACCGGATGTTTTTCGATAACCTCCCGCTCCTCCGGCGTCAGCTTTCCCGGCTTGTTCAGGATGTTGTCAGGAACAATCAGCTTCCCGATATCATGCACGATGCCGCCCTGCGCAATAGCCCGAAGCTGGTCGGAATTCAGCCCCAGCTCTTCTCCGAGCTGTATCGCGTAGAGCGCAACCCGGTAATTATGGCCCGCCGTATACGCGTCGCGCGTTTCCGTCGTCCGGATCAGCTCGCGAACCGCCGGCGACATGTAGGCATGAATCCATTCTTTCGGATCGTTCTGGAACAGCTGCTTCAGCGACTTCGTATAAGAGCCGGAGCTGCGGTACTGATAATAAATGCCGACAATCATGGCGCTGATCGAAGCCAGTAGCAGCAAGTGGTAGATCCACCAGCTTAACATCCACATTTTGCCCGTTACGTTAATGAACTGAGCGACAATCATCCATCCCGAGCTGTATACGATCGCCAGCTGCAGCGGGAATCTTGTAGACAGATACGTCTCCAGATACCGATACATCGTCCAGCCGTTTAACCCGACAATAAGCAAGGTTGCCGTCCATTTGATAGGACCCTGCTTCATTTGAAGCCAGGACATTTGGTCGGAGAAAAGCCACAGCAGCGCGCAAATCACGGCGATCGATACCGTCCAGATCGGGAGCAGCCAGCGCTGATGCGCCGACAGCCAGCTGATAACGCGGCGGTCCGAGGACATCGACGACAGCCATAGCCACATCACCGCCAGCAGTATGCTCATTTGAGCCGCATTGCTTGGCAGCGCCGTAGTGTGATACGCCTCCCTTGGAGTCGATAACCCATGAACAAGGAATAACGCCGCCAATGAGACGAAGGACAACGATAGAAAGCTGATTTTCAAATTGCGAAGCCGGATGGCAGCTACGCCAACCGCTACAGCAAGAGCAAAGGCCAATCCAGACACTATGCTAACCACGTAGAAATGCACGTTAGGAGAATGCAGATGGTAATCCCATTCGGGATTCATATGAAGGACCATAAATACGATAAGCGGGACTGCGAGCGATAAAAGAAGATACAGATAGATTTTCGCCTGACTGTTCAAAATCTGACGCCCTCCTTGGCATGCGTTATCCGATCAAGCTCTGCGACGTTTGACTTCTATCAATAACCATCGACTGCTGTAACCAAAGATCAAGATCAGCGCGCGACATCGGCTTGCTGAAATAATAGCCCTGCATCATGCTGCAGCCCGCGGATTGCAGAAACGCAATTTGCTGCTCCGTCTCCACCCCTTCGGCGATAACCTCCAGATTAAGCTGCTTAGCCAGTATAATTATCGTCTGAATGATGGCGCGCTTCGAAGGCGAATCGCTTTGCTGCATGTATAGCTTATCTATCTTTAACGTCTGGAAAGGAATCAGATCAATGGAGCCAAGCGAAGAATAACCCGCCCCAAAGTCATCCATCGAAATCTGAACGCCCATCTCCCGGATGGTCTTCAATTGATCGATGACATCCTCGACGTTATGCATCACGATGGTCTCCGTAATCTCCAGCTCCAGGAGACGGGCATCCAGTCCGGAACGCAGGAGCGCCGAGATAACCATGTCCTCGAGATTTTTGCTGTCGAACACGCTGACGGACATGTTAACCGAGACGCTTAGCGGTTCCGCTCTGCCTTCATTCCATTCAAAGCAGTCCCGGCAGGCTTGTCCCAGCACCCATCGGGTAATCGGAACGATAAGCCCCGTCTCCTCAGCGATCGGGATAAATTCCTCCGGAGGAATACGGCCTAGAAAAGGATGATTCCAGCGCAGAAGCGCTTCTACGCCGATTGCCCGGTTAGCGACCGCATCCCACTTGGGCTGATAATGAACAACGAACTGCTCTCTTGGCAAGGCTAGCCGGAGATCCTTCTCCAGCTCCATCCGGCGCAGCAGCTCCCGCTCCATCTGCTCGTCGTAGAGGCAGTATTGGTTCTTGCCCCTGCGCTTCGCCTGGTACATCGCGGTATCCGCCGCAATCAGGAGCGACGACCTCTCGTTCCCGTGCTGCGGAGACAAGCTGATTCCGATACTGCCGGTGACATATAGTTCATTGCCCTCCAAAAGATAAGGCTTGCGTATATCCTCCAATATCCGATTGGAGAGCTGCTCCACCTCATCAGGCTCCATCCCTCTTGTCACCAACAGGAATTCATCACCGCCAAGGCGGAAGGTTTGGGCCCCTTCGCTCACATGGGAACGAAGCCGCTTGGCGACAGCCTGCACAAGCAAATCGCCGATGTCATGGCCCAGCGTGTCATTAATGATTTTGAACTGATCGAGATCAAGGAAGAGCAAGCCGTACGTACGGGCTTTATCCAGCTTTTGATCGAAATACCGGTTCATCGCATGGCGGTTCGCAAGACCAGTCAGAGGATCGCTGTAGGCCATACGCTCAAGCACGGTACGGTCCAGATAAATCGCAATCCAAGTAACGAGCATAATGAGAAGGGTCACCAGGGTGACGCTTATTAGAAGAAACAGATTAATCGGGATATCTTCCGTTAACGAAGAGGCAACAGGCTCACCGCACCAGAAGGACGCGGCGCCCATTCCGGTATAATGCATCCCGCAGACTGCCAGTCCCATTAACGAGGCCGCCGCCCATTTGGACCATGCAGCCTTACTGCCATCCCTGAAATTTATAAAGAAATACAACGCCGCGCAGGAAGCCATGATGGCGATCGCAGCGGATAATATAACTATAATTGGGTTATATTGTATAGACATTGTGGGAGAATGCATCGAAGCCATTCCCGTGTAATGCATGGCGACTATTCCCGCCCCCATGATAAAGCCGCCCCCTAGGAGCTTAAGGCGGTTAATTTCTTTTGCCAGCGTTAAATAGAAGGCGACGCAGGAAGCGCAGATGCTTGCGGTAATCGACAATAGGGTAACGGGTACGTTATAGGCAATGGGAATACCGATATGGAACGCCATCATCCCGATAAAATGCATGGTCCACACCCCGCTGCCCATTACAAAGGCGCCTGCGAGCATCCAGCCCAGCCGCACCTTTCCTTTGGACTGAGAGATTTTGTACACCAGATTCAAGGCAGAGTACGAAACGAATAACGCGATGATGAATGAGAGAAGAATAACCCAGCCGTTATACTCTCCGTGTAATGTGACCAAACGTCCCCCACCTTCCGAGACTAGTTCTCCGGACATGTCTGATGTGACTAAAGTCTAATATTTTTGTATACATATACCATTATACGAAAAGCGACGGAATGCAACATATTTTTATTTAGAATTAAGGTTTTTGGACGATTGTTTTGTTATAGTAGGTGAAGATTGTAAAAATAGTGCCTTTTTGTTGAAGGGAGTTTATTAACAATGGAAAACAAGGACTCGCAGCACAAAAGAGAAAATGAGGAACTCGACACGGCTGCGGAGCAAGAGAATCAACAATACGTCTATGAGGATGACAACAAAGACGATCAAGCCGTAGATGCCCTTCAAGACGAGAAAGACGAAGAGGTCGAAGAGGAAGAGCGCAAGCAAGCTCCTACTTCCGAGACTCCGGCACAAGCAGCGGGCGGCCGCAGCGGCGGCAAAGCTTGGATCGCCGTTTCCGCGATTCTCGCCATCGTGCTTATTATCGTTCTGATTAAACCACCGTTTGGCGCGGGCGACAAAGCGGTTGCAACGGTTAACGGTGTTAAAATTTCGAAGGACAAGCTGTATGATTCCCTCGTGGAGCAAGGCGGCAAGTCGACGTTGGACAACATGATCACGCAAGAGCTGATCGATCAAGCAGCGGAAGATGCAAAAGTAACGGTTACGGAAGCAGACGTAGACAAAGAAATCGAGAACCTGAAGAAATCGTTCGGTTCCGAGGACGAGTTCAACCAAACGCTCGCTCAATACGGCATGACCGTTGACAGCCTGCGTCAAGATGCGGAAGTTCAAGTGAAAATCCGCAAAATTCTTGAGCCGCAAGTTAAAGTAACAGACGAAGACATTAAAGCTTACTACGACCAGAACAAAGCATCCATGTCGACGCCTGAGCAAATCCGCGCTTCGCATATCCTCGTAGCTACGAAGGAAGAAGCGGAAGATATCTTGAAGCAGCTGAAAGGCGGAGCTGACTTCGCTACTCTGGCGAAAGAGAAATCGACGGATACAGGCACGAAAGACAACGGCGGCGACCTGAACTTCTTCGCGAAAGGCACCATGGAGCCAGCTTTCGAAGACGCGGCATTCAAGCTGAAAAAAGGCGAGCTGAGCGGCATTGTTCAGACAAGCTACGGCTACCACATCATCAAGAAAACCGATGAGAAAGCAGCTGTAACGCCTACGCTGGAAGAGAAGAAAGAAGACATCAAGTACCAGCTGGTTACGCAAAAAGTAAGCGAGCTGTCCTCCAACTGGATGGCGGACCTGAAAGCTAAAGCAAAAATCACGAATACGCTTGATCCCGCTGCGGCTGAAGAGTCCCCGGCGGCAAGCGCGGCAGCAAGCCCTGAAGCAAGTGCGGCGGCTGGCAACTCTTCGACTAACACAGCGAAATAAATCGAAAGGCTGTCCCCTTGAGGACAGCCTTTTTGCTTATTTATGGTATGATGGCTTTAGAAAAAAAGATCCTTAGGAGGGCCATATGAGCCAGTTTCAAGTGAACAGCTATACCGACACGTTTAAAATTTACGAACTAATCGAGGAGAGCACTTCGTCCCGCATTCGGGTATGTCCGGAGCGCGGCGGCATCGTTATCGGCTGCCAGCTGAACGGACTTGAAGTATTCTACCTGGACAAAGCAACGTTCGAGCATCCCACTGCGAACATCCGCGGCGGCAATCCGATCCTGTTCCCGATCTGCGGTCAGCTCGAGAACAAGACCTATACTTGGAACGGCCAATCGTACGAGATGGCTAATCACGGCGTAGCCCGCACTTCCGTATGGGAAGTTGCCGGCACCAATACCGATGGCGAGGCTTCGATTACCATTGTGCTTCGCAGTAATGAAGAGACCAAGCAGAGCTTCCCGTTTGATTTCGAGGTGAGCTTCACTTATGCGCTGGTGAACGGCGAGCTTCATATCCGACAGCAATACCGCAACTTGACGGAAGGCGAAGCCATGCCTTTCTACGCCGGCTTCCACCCTTACTTCAATGCCGATTCGAAAAAGCTTCCGTACGAGACCGATGCGACTACTTACCTCGACTATAACGACATGGTTGAAAAGCCATACACTGGCGAACTGGATCTGGACGGCATGGTGGAATCCGTTACCCTGCTTGGCGCCAAGAAGCGCGAAATCGCGTTCCCGGTTAGCGGCGGCGCTCGCGTGCGCATGACGTATGACGATATTTTCAAATACGTCCAAGTCTGGTCCGTGCAGGACAAGCCATTCGTCTGCGTCGAGCCATGGATGGCTATGACCGGCGAGTTGAACCGCCAGGAAGAGCTCGTAATGCTCGAATCCGGCGAGGCGCTCAACGCCAACCTCACGATCAGCTGCGAGCGTTAAAATAAGGAGAGGTCTTCCCTAGGGGAAGGCCTTTTTATGTTGGGTGGCACTCGGGGCGGTTTGCGGGCGTTTTTGGAGCTTAACGATGTCGCACATCGTCTAGCTCCCCCACTCCCCACGGTACCTGCCATTCCGCCCCGTTGAGGTATACACAGAAGCGTTTCTGCCTCATAATACGTGAGAATGGTTCAAACAGAAGGTGGCGCATATGACCGATATAGAACAAACCATCGCGCTTATTACGAAATCGAGCGGCAGAAGATCGGCTTATCATTTTACGCGGGCAAGTAATTTGCGGGGAATCGCCCATTTTGACTCGATTTGGTCGAGTCAGCATTTGCTGCCAGAATCAACTGGCGAGCGCCGGGCCTCAAGAGAAGAGGTATCATACGAGGGAGCATCGATTACGGTTAATTCGCATCTACGTATTCCCGAGGCCATGATGGAGTCGGGCTGCTCGGTTGAGGAGTTCCGCAACTTTATAGACAAGCATATCTTCTTCTGGCCAACCAGAAAGGATTGTCTTAAGATGCTGACGACATACATGGGGCGAGAGCCTGACGAGGCATTTGCCGTGCTCGAATTCGAAGCAAGCGAACTGCTCCTCGCACACAAGGAGTTTGTCCGGTTGTCCAAATACGACTCGGGCAGCTCGCCCCGTTTTCCGAAAAACTGCAACTACCGGAAGAGTCCGGCGATGTTTGTATCCCTTGCGGACTTCGGCCGCAGAACGGATCACGCTGTTCCCGTCAAGCCTTCGGAGATCAAGGAAATTCTTATTGAGGAGCAGGCCCACTCCATTACCCGGCTGCTAAAATCCGTTTATGCGCCAAGCCAGAAAGATCTACCTCCAAATTGGCTGACAAGCTACCAACCGCTCGACCTCCTGCTCCCCATTGACGAAGCAGAAGCCTAACTTGCAGAAACTACATTGGATTTCGTCCAACAAAATGGGTTGGAATTAGCCAATCTCTCGAGCTACAGTGGGCTCCATCATAATCGGCTCAATTTAGACGATATTGGCTCATTCTTAGCTCTTACAGTGGATAGAATCCAACGTAGCTTCCGGGTACCCTGCTCTAAGCCTGCTTTTACTGGAGGAAATCCAACGTACCACGAACGTGCGACGAATAGCAAAAAAGCCGCCCCAAAGGGCGGCTCCAATCCATCTAAACGCCAACAACCGTCACTTGCTTGCCGTTCTTCTGCAAGCGATCGACCGTCTTACGGACGGCGAGGTTCGCCGTATGATCCCATACCTTCGTGCCGGAGAGGTCGATGTGGACCTCCTCCGCTTCGCAGTCATGCTCGATCCGCTCCTCCAGCTCGGAGGCGGAGGCGAAGAACAGCTGGCCGTGCACGCGATACGTCCGCGTGGATCCGTTCCATTCGTCGTGAATATGAACCTTGGAGGCTTTTACCGCGAATCCGATAAAGCTTATGAACACGCCGGCAACTACGCCAATCGCCAGGTCATGCGTGAGCAGCACGGCGCCAACCGTCACCAGCATAACGGCAGTCTCGCCGAGCGGCAGACGGTTCATGCGGAACACGGAGCTCCAATCGAAAATCGCGATACATACCATTAGCATAATGCCCACCAGCGCAGCCATCGGCACAAGCGCCAGCAGGTCGCCAAGCAGCACGACGAGCAGCAGGAGGAACAACGCCGCGACGAGGGTCGACAAGCGGTTTTTCCCGCCCATTTTCACGTTAAGTACCGATTCCGCGACCAAAGCGCAGCCCGCCATCCCGCCGAAAAATCCGGCAACGATATTGGCAAGGCCCTGCCCCTTCATCTCCCGGTTCTTATCCGTCTTCTCCCCGGTCATCTCATCCAGCAGGCTATGCGTCAGCATCGTCTCCGTATAGCCAACTACCGCAAGCGACAAGGAGTACGGGAGAATGATCCAGAGCGTATTCAGGCTGAACGGTATATCCGGCAGCAAGAACGACGGCAGCGAAGCGTCAATCGCAGCGATATCGCCGATTCGCGTTACATCCCCCATGCCGAACGCCCATACGGCAAGCGTCAGCACCACAACCGCAATCAGCGGGGATGGAATCGCCTTAAAGAAGCGAGGAACAAGATAGATAATGCCAAGCGTTACCGCAACAAGCACGTACATGACCCATGATTCGCCTTTGAAATACCGCAGCTGCGACAGGAAAATCATAATCGCCAGCGCGTTAATGAACCCCGTCAGCACGCCCGAAGGGACAAACCGCATCAGCTTGCCCAGCTTAAACACGCCCATCAGGAACTGAATGACACCCGTCAGCACGGTTGCCGCGAACAAATACTCGATGCCATGCTCTTTCACCAGTGTCAGCATAAGGACGGCCATCGAGCCCGCTGCAGCCGAGATCATGCCCGGTCTGCCGCCGAGAAAAGTAATAACAAGCAAAATACAAATCGAGGCATAAATACCTACGACCGGCGGGACACCAGCCATAAACGAGAAAGCAAGAGAATCCGGCACAAGCGCCAGCGTTGCCGTAATGCCAGCCAATATGTTCATTCTCGCGTTACTCGTCCACTGCTCCCGCCATGAAGTCTTCAAACTCATGGTTCACCTCAACTAATCTATGATAACGTCCGACCAGGCCATCCCGGTCCGGCACCTCATCCTCAAAACGAAATGACAAACAAAAAAACCAGCTCAACGAGCCGGCCGTTCGACTATCTTCATGATACCCCGCTCTTCCGCTAAGGGTCAATCCCAAATGAAGGGACGACCGCATGCGGCCGCCCCTTCCAACTTTAAACCCTTAGTATCCTTCTCCTTGCCCGCCAGTCACGATTGCTACGCTCGAGCTTGCGCCGATCCGGCTTGCGCCTGCCTCAATCATCTTGAGCGCAGTCTCCAGATCGCGAACGCCGCCGGAAGCTTTTACGCCAAGATCCGGACCAACCGTACGACGCATCAGCGCGATATCTTCTACAGTAGCTCCGCCTTTGCCAAAGCCCGTCGACGTCTTCACGAAGTCCGCTCCCGCTTCCTTGCAGATCTCGCAGGAACGTACCTTCTCTTCATCGGTAAGCAGGCCTGTCTCCAGAATAACTTTAAGAACGGCTTTCCCTTTGCATGCCTGGGCTACGCCTTCCACATCACGCTTCACGCCTTCGAAATCGCCGGACTTGATCAGGCCAACGTTGATCACCATATCGACTTCCGTCGCGCCACTGGCAATCGCATCCTTCGCTTCTTCAGCCTTAGCATAAGTGGTAGTCGCCCCAAGCGGGAAGCCTACAACCGTCGTGATGCCAACGCCGGATCCCGCAAGCTCCTGTGCCGCAAGCGCGACATAACCCGGATTTACGCATACCGTTGCAAAATGATACTGCTTCGCTTCTTCGCAAAGCTTGATAATCTCTTGTTTCGTCGTTTCCGCTTTCAGTGCAGTATGATCAATGTAAGCAGCTACTTCCCCTGCCGACAGATTTTTTTGATTACTCATACCCATCCTCCAATATTAATCTACTCTATTATCCTTTGAACTCCAGCAAGTGCTGCGCCGTAACCTGATCGGTTATTAACGTATTCGTATACTGGCCGTTTAATGCGCCGTATATCGCTTCCACCTTGCTTGGTCCTCCGGCAACAAGAACGGACCATTCTTTCTTTTTCAGCTCGTTCAGGTCTATGCCGATTGTCCGCAGATCCAGCTCCTCGCTGCACAGCTGCCCGTTAATATCGATAATCCGGGAGCAAATATCGCCAACGCCGCGCGATAAAATAATGCCCAGATCCTCGTCGGAAAAATAATTAGCGCGGATCAGAACCGAATCTTCCGTCGGCGCCCCTACCGTGACAACCGCGATATTGGCCTGCTTGCCCATATCGAGGATTTTGCGGATATGCCTGTCCGCTTCAATCGCATGCTTCACGACCGCATGATCCACAATCGCCGGCAGCGGAATCAGGTATGGCGATGTCTGATATGCCTTCGCGAACAGCTGCGCAATCTCATACGCATACGTATTGGTCTCGGAATGGCTTACGCCGCCGTTCAGCTGCACGACCTTTACCTTCTTCGTATGCTTGTTCGGCAGACGAGTAGCTACTTCATATAATGTTGTTCCCCAAGTGACGGCAATCGTATCGCCATCTTGTACCGTATCGTTCAAAAAATTAGCCGCAGCCTCGCCAATGACCTTTTTGACCATGCCGTCTTCGTATTTCGGAACGGAAGCTACAATTGCTTCCTTCAAGCCAAAGCGTTCCTTGAGCATGCGGGCGCGTTCCTGGTTATCGGAAGCCGGATCCATAATGCGAATCTGCACGATGCCGTCTTCCTTCGCCTGCTGCAGAAAACGCGAAACCGTCGGGCGCGATACACCCAGCTTTTTCGCTATCTCCTGTTGATTGTAGTCTAGCTCGTAATACATACGGGCCGCTTCAATCATTTTTAACCGCTTATCGCTTAGCTCCTCCATCCGTCTTCCCCTCTCGCAGAGTTGCCTTAAAGTTATGAGAATATGTTCGAATTAATATGACAATATTTCAGGACTATTATACGTGCACCTAGTTGTCAGAGCAACAGTCGGCCCCATTTAACGCCAGGTTTTTACATATGTTCAAGGAACTAGTGTAACTATTGTGCACAGAGGGCGAAATGCCGCTGTCGAAAGCTAGGAAAGATGGACGAATGGAGAAAGGACTTCCGACTCAATTTGCTAAATTTTCAGATAATTTACAAGAATTTGAAAGGAGATCCTTGCCAAATACCGAATACGTATTGTCGATAAAAGAAAAATAAACAGTGGAGGGATACGATGCTAATCAAGCTTAGAAAAATGAAGTGGGCAGCGGGGACGCTGCTTGCCGCATCGCTTTTTGCTGCGTCTGTCGGCGTTGCGGCAGCAGCAGACGAAACGGCAGTACCCGTTTCCGCCAAGCACATCACGCTCCTGCACACGAATGACATGCACGCGCGCGCCGTGGAGGGAACCTCGGGAGAAATGGGCTATGCCAAGCTTGCCGGCATTATCGACAGCTACCGCAAGGCCAATCCGGACAGCCTGCTGCTTGATGCGGGCGACGCTACGCACGGAACTACCTTCGCCACGCTGGTGAACGGCGAGAGTGTTGTGCAGGTGATGAACAAGATGGGATATGACGCGTTTGTTCCGGGCAACCATGACTTCAACTATGGCTACAAGCGGCTGCTTGAGCTTGAGCAGATGATGAAGTTCCCGGTTCTCAGCGCTAACGTTAAGGTCGCTAAAGACAAAACGTCCTTATTTAAGCCTTATATTATTAAGGAAGTTGATGGCGTGAAGGTGGGGATCTTTGGCCTGACAACGCCGGAGACCGCTTATAAGACGCATCCTAAAAATGTAGAAGGCTTGACCTTCGCCGATCCAACCAAAGAAGCTCAAGCTATTGTGGACGAGCTCAAAGACAAGACCGACGTCATCGTTGCGGTAGGCCATATCGGCCAGGACGCCTCAAGCGTCGATACAAGCCTGAAGATCGTCAAAGCCGTAGACGGCATCGACGTTTTTATCGACGGGCACAGCCATACCGTGCTGGAGCATGGTCTTACGGCCGGCCATAACACACTGATCGCAAGCGCCGGTGAGTACACGAAGTATTTGGGCGTCGTGGATCTATGGGTAGATGGCGGCAAGGTCGTGAAGAAAGAAGCGAAGCTCGAGAACAAAGATACCGCTGCCAGCATCGCGCCTAATGCCGAGATCGCGGATATGGTGGCCACTATTCAGAAGAGCCAAGAGACCATTCTGGCTGAAGAAGTAGGTACGGCCAGCGTGAAGCTGAACGGCGAACGCGAGCAGGTCCGCACTAGCGAGACGAACCTCGGCAACCTGGTTGCCGACGCGATTCGCGATGCAGCCGGAGCCGATGTTGCCATCACCAACGGCGGCGGCATCCGCGCCTCTATTGATGAAGGGACTATTACAAAAGGCGAGATTATTACCGTCCTTCCGTTCGGCAATCAGATCGTATCGCTGAAGGTCAAAGGCGCCGATATCAAAGCAGCTCTCGAGAACGGCGTATCCGACTACCCGAATTCGAAAGGCGGCTTCCCTCAAGTATCGGGCATCACCTTCAAAATTGACGTAGCCAAGCCTAAAGGACAACGCGTCCATTCCGTAACCGTTAAGGGCAAGCCATTAAACGAGAAAGCCGATTATCTGCTGGCGACCAACGACTTCATGGCTGCCGGCGGCGATGAATATACAATGTTCACCCCATACCCGCAAGCAGGCATGTATGGTTCGCTGGATGAAGCGCTGATCGCTTACATCACCAAGCTGGGCACCGCGAATCCGAAGGTGGAAGGCCGTATTACGGCGGCAGCAACTCCTGTTGTTGCACAGCCACAGCCGGAGCCTAAACCGGAACCGAAACCCGAGCCAAAGCCAGAACCTAAGCCAGAGCCTAAGCCAGAGCCTAAACCGGAGCCGGCAAAGCCAGCCGTCTATGTAGTGAAGCAAGGCGATACGCTCTGGGCGATCGCCAAGAATCACAACACCACCTGGCAGAAGCTTCGCGACCTGAACCATATCAAGAACCCGAACCTCATCTATCCGGGGCAAAAAATCAAGCTGCCTGCTGCTTAGGCGGCAGAGCAACCAGGGCTGTTCCCAGCGAGAACAGCCCTTATCTTGCACCTGAATGATAAACGCTCCGCCTACGTTGCACGAATTGCAGCATAATGGAGCATTTGAGCCAAGTAACTCGTCTTATCCTGCACGAAATGCAGCATATTCGCCCAAAAGCAGCCGATACAGGCTGATTTCGCGCAATATACTGCATTCCGAGCAGTGTTTCTCCCGAGCAGCCTCTATTCTCGACCAGTATGCTGCACTTCGTGCAACATAAATCCCTAAACTAGTTAGCTTTAAGTACCACCGTCCGCCTACGTTGCACGAAATGCAGCATATTGGAGCATTTGAGCCAAGTAATCGTCTTATCCTGCACGAAATGCAGCATATTCGCCCAAAAGCAGCCGATACCAGCTGGTTTCGCGCAATATACTGCATTCCGAGCAGTGTTTCTCCCGAGCAGCCTCTATTCTCGCCCAGTATGCTGCACTTCGTGCAACATAAATCCCTAAACTAGTTAGCTTTAAGTACCACCGTCCGCCTACGTTGCTCGAATTGCAGCATAATGGAGCATTTGAGCCAAGTAACTCTTCTTATCCTGCACGAAATGCAGCATATTCGCCCAAAAGCAGCCGATACAGGCTGATTTCGCGCATATACTGCATTCCGTGCAAAGTATCACTCGAGCAGCCCCCATTCTCGCCTAGTATGCTGCACTTCGTGCAACATAAATCCCTAAACTAGCTAGCTTTAAGTACCACCGTCCGCCTACGTTGCTCGAATTGCAGCATAATGGAGCATTTGAGCCAAGTAATCGTCTTATCCTGCACGAAATGCAGCATATTCGCCCAAAAGCAGCCGATACCAGCTGGTTTCGCGCAATATACTGCATTCCGAGCAGTGTTTCTCCCGAGCAGCCTCTATTCTCGCCCAGTATGCTGCACTTCGTGCAACATAAATCCCTAAACTAGCTAGCTTTAAGTACCACCGTCCGCCTACGTTGCTCGAATTGCAGCATAATGGAGCATTTGAGCCAAGTAACTCGTCTTATCCTGCACGAAATGCAGCATATTCGCCCAAAAGCAGCCGATACAGGCTGATTTCGCGCATATACTGCATTCCGTGCAAAGTATCACTCGAGCAGCCCCCATTCTCGCCTAGTATGCTGCA
>NZ_JBBCVY010000025.1:0-37493 GCF_037146255.1 Paenibacillus sp. MMO-58 | reverse complement strand
CAGATATCAATGGGGATTAAAAAAGATGACCCCTGTTCAATACAGGAATCATCTTTTGTCGGCGGCTTAACCCTTTTTTTCAAAGTGTCCTTGACGTAGGGTCCAGTTTATGTTACTCCTCTTTCTTTCTTTACTCAGTCTATTATTTCTCCCATCCCGCAATCAGCGCTTCCGCATCCACATTTAATACGGCTTTGGCTTGGGCCGTTAGATCGCCGCTTTTCGCCTTATCCAGCTGCTTGATGAAGTCCTGCATCTGCTTGATCGCCTGATCGCGATGTCCTTTGTCCAGGTGATGCTGCGCCTGCTTCAGACTCGCCGAAAGCTGGGAGGCCAGAGACTTCCCGACCTCGCCCGAAGCCTTGTACCGGTCGACCAGCTTGCTCATGCTTCCGGAACTTGTCTTCACCTGAATGTGAATCGTCTTCTGCAGCTTGTTCCCCGCCGCATCCTCAACGGCTATAACAACGGCTTTCGCTCCCAAATGACCGGCGAGCTCAATGTTAAGCTTATTTCCGTCATACGTTTTGCCGTCAAAAGCAAGGCTGGCCGAGCGGATCGCCGTCTTGCCGTCTCCGGCCTGGAAGCTTAAGTACCCATCATCCTCAAGTACGGCGCCTTCCGCAAGCTTTGATCCGTTAGCCGTCAAAGAATAGACGGGCACTGCCGGGATTTCCACTCTAATACCAGCCGACACGTTACCGGACATATCGGCGGCGCTGATCACCAGCGTATAGCTTTGGTCCGCTTCGATTCCGCTTATCACAGCCGACTGAACGCCACGCTTCACTTCCGCAGCTTCACCAACTTGCTGGCCATTCTGAAGCAGCGTAAGCCGCACGACATCTCCGTCCAGCGCATAAGGTCCGTCCCATCGCACGGTCAGCTTGCTATTGTCGCGCGTGAATTGGACATTCTCGACCTCTCCCGGCGGAACCCCGTCATCAACCGGATCTGGCGGCAAAGTTGGTGCGGTAAAGACGGATGCATCGCCAAAAGTGAACTTATCGAAGTTGTACAGCCAGTCATTTCCCTTGAACAAAAGGTAGACCAGATGCTTGCCCGTAACCGGTGCCGTTGCCGTAATCGAACCGTCAAAGACCTGGAACGTCTGCCATCCGCCCGTGCCGCTTACCTTAGCTGTAGCAATGACAGGTCCGTTAATGCCATCCATTCTAGCCTCAATGGTTCCGCCGCTCGTTGCGCTTGCCGCCTGAACGTGGAACTGAGTTGGGCCAACATCGCCAAAATCAACATAATTGTACATCGCATACGGGTTATTCGGGCCGTATACGCCAGCCAGATAAGTCTGGTTGCCGCCGTTCTCCGTGCCCACGTTTACGCTGTTCGTGAAATTTTCAGCCTCCAGCTTGCCGTAGGCATCCCTTGCCGTGCCTTTGATCTGCGAGAAGGTGAACCAATCAAGGTTGCAAGGATAGTCGCTGCCATCCGCCCCATGGAAAATAAGAAACACATCATGAACGCCAACAGCCAGCGAATCATCGATAATAGAGGTTACGTCCACCCAATTATTCCAGCTGCCCATTGCGGGAACCTCGATTACGCCGGCCGTTGGACCGTCAAGGCTGTCTAGCTTCACTTCAATGGATCCGCCTTTATTGCCGCTGGCGACATGTACCGTAACGACGGCGGCTCCCGAGCCGAAATCAATATCCTTATAGGACGCGTACGCATTATTGTGAATGCCGTCCGCGAATTGTCCGGAGGAATTCACGCTGAGTCCATCGCTGCCCGCAAAGTTCTCAGCCTGCAATTTCGCGTAAGCATCGGTCCGAGTTGGATCGGTCTTCGTAAATTTGAACCAGTTCAGGTTAAACAGATACGAGTCATTCGTTTTCTTAAACAACAGATACACATCGTGTTTGCCGGTCACATGGCTCGTATTCCCTTGGTCATCCTTCAACAGCGTAACGGCATCAATAAAGTTATTCCAGCCTCCGGTTCCCTCGACGTTCAAGGTCCCTACCTTCGGACCGTCCAAAGCATCCAGCCTAACCTCGATTTTACCGCCGCCCGTGCCGCTTGAAGCCCTAGCAATGAAACCGCTTGCACCTTGTTCCGAGCCAAAATCCACGTTTTTATAAGCCGCATAATAGCCGTCCTGAATACCGCCTAGTTGCATCGAACCTTCGATGCTGCCCTCCATGCCCGGGCCGTTTACGATATTGAAGCTTTCCGCCTCGATCTTGTTATACGGATTTTTAACGGCATACTCCAGGTGTTCCGCATCCTGCGGCTCCAGAGAGGTTAACGCCTGTACGGCCGCTGCCGAGCTCCACGACTCGAAGGTACCGGATAACTGCTGGCCTGCCCAGTTGCTGTCGACCAGATTGGCCGCATTGCGATTGTTCCAAGCCATATCCGTATTAAACGCCAGCCACTCGTTATAGCTCTCCGCGAAGGTTTTGTACTTGCTCTCGCTGCTGGCATTAACAACCTTCTGCAGATAGCCGAGGTTACGCATGAGAATGGTTTTGCCGCCCTTCAGATCCCCGTTAGGTCCTTCATAACGCAGCAGCCCGTTGGCATCAACCAGTCTCTCCTTTGTAAAGGTTGCCCCCTTGAGCGCATCGTCCAAATAAACCTTGTCTCCCGTAACCTGATAGAGACCTACGGCGGCGCCGATAAACGTGCCCTGATTATAGTGGGTCGCATCCGGAACCGGCCCTTTTTGCGTTTCAATCCGGTCGAATACTTTGCCGTTGCCGTCGGTCAGCATCGTTTTGCTCCAACGGTAGATCTTTGAAGCGGCATCCAGGTAGTGAGCATTGCCAGTCGCGTTATACAGGAATACGGCGGCTTCAGCGGCGGGGAAGTTAATGCAGGCATTTTTCGTCGTGCGGTCATCGCTCTTCCACCAAATGCCGCCGCCCGCAAACTCATCATCCCACTGGGTGTCGTACACATAATTAAAGTAATATTCCGCTCTCTCGAGATACCTCGCATCATTCGTAATCTGATAGGCTCTTGTGCTTGCCATCGCCCACCACATAATGTCGTCGTTAAACGTGTTGTTGGTCCAATCCTGGCCATACTTCGCTAACGCGCCGTCGAACACGTCGTCAATCTGGGTGCGCAGCTTCGCCTTCAGCTCCGGATCCGTTGCCTCCTGATAAGCATCCATCACCAGCTCCCACAGCTCGGCCTCCACCCAAAAGTCCTGATACCCGTCATGCTTGGAGGTTTTCCAGAAGTACTTCGAACTCGCATCCCAGAACGCGTTATTGTAGGCTTCAATCGCGGTCTTCGCGTCTGCCGCCTCAAAGGCATGGGCACGGGGTGTTCCGTTTGGAATCAAGGGACTAACAGAGAGTGCAAGAGCAATAGGCAATACGATAAGCTTTGACCTTCTTCTTGTCTTACTGGTCACAAACATCCCTCCTGAAAGAATATGAATTGGCAAAAGAAAAGCCGATTCGCATGCGGGTATACGATCGGCTTCAGTCACCTAATAATATAAAGTCAGGTTAATGTTATGTCAATATATCATATTTAATTAAATCCTTTAGACTACTTCTTATTAATATAACATGTTATAACATTTGTGAAGGAAGAACTACTTACCAACGAATTTGTCGAATCAAGGTCAGCTTCTCTTTCAGCTCGTCTTCGGCTATCGGCCACCCCTTCATCTCTTGCTGCAGACGCTCCAGATTGAGAAACCCCTTCGCCACTCCGTTCAGCCTCGCGGCCAAGGTGGATCTCTCCAGCTCCTCCTCTGACGAATACAACGTCATCAGCTTCTCCACGGCATCCGGGAACCTCTTTAAATAATATTTCTGATGCCTGGATTCTGCCGGATAAAAAGCCTTAAAGGGCGCCAGCTCCGTATCCAAAATGCCCTTCCCGTCCTCAATCCGACTCTTTATGCGCAAGAAAGTCTCCGCCTGATCCTCATCCCGAAAGAGCAGCAAAGACTGATATTGCCTGTCCTTATAACCATTGATGTTATAGGGATTATGGTTGCTCCAGAACAGCTCCAGCAACTCGTCATAGGAAACAAGGGCAGGGTCGAACAACAGCTCAACCGTCTCGGTATGATCGCCCATGCTGCGGTAGGTCGGCTCTGCCGTTGTTCCTCCGGCAAAGCCTACGCGTGTCCTGATCACGCCGGGAACCGCGCCAAACAAAGCTTCCGGGCTCCAGTAGCAGCCCATGCCAAGCGTTATCTTGCAAAGGTTATTTTCCGCTGTATCGTTCATCTTGTCCCCTCCATCACTTAAGGAATGGTATCGATACATTATAATTTCCGTAAACGGTTTATCTCAAGCAGGAACGGCAACGCTATTAGAAGAAAAAAGTATAGGAAGTCCAAAATTGGGAGGGTTCTCATGGGAAGAGTCGTTCATTTTGAAGTTCATGTCGATGACATGGAGCGCGCAAAAAAGTTTTACGGCGAGGTATTCGGCTGGACATTCGAGGATTGGAGCGAATATGCAGGCATGCCTTATCTGGGAGCAACAACGGGCGATGCCAATGCGATGGGCATTAACGGAGCGCTGATCAAACGAATGGGGCCTCCTCCACAGCCGGGACAACCGGTAAGCGGCTTCGCATGCACGATGGGCGTGGAAGACTACGATGCTACGGAAGCGAAAATTCTTAGTCTTGGCGGCCAGGTAGCCCTGCCGAAATACGCGCTGCCGGGCATGGCTTGGCAAGGCTATTATATCGATACCGAGGGCAATGTCATCGGCATTCATCAGCCGGACGAGAACGCGAAATAAGGTTACGCCTAACAAAAAGCCCAACCTCGCAAGGTTGGGCTCTTAAGCGTAGAGCAGCAAACTTAGGAAAGCCAGCTTACGCCTTTATCTTGAAGAATGTCATTCCATCCCGTAGGAGGCCCGCTATTGGAAACGACGTAATCCACGTCGGACAGGTCGGCAATTCTCGCAACCGTTCGTTTGCCAATCTTGGATGAATCCGCGACAACAACCTTTGTCTGGGAGCATTGCATCAGCTTGCGGGTAAAGAGCGCACGCTCGTAATCAAAGCCCGTAAGCCCATTCTCGAGAGACACCCCGTCTACGGAAACAAACGATTTGTTGACGTAAAAGTCCTCCATCATTTTCTCGGAGATTGGTCCCGACACCCTCAGATGCTTCGGATTTACCTCTCCCCCGATAAATATCGTTCTCCCGTCGATCCGACCGTTCCTCTGATATTCCAAAAGTAGCGTCAGCGTTGGAATGGAGCACACAAGAATCGTTAGGTTCTGCTTGCCCGTCAGATGAGGAATGATTTGCATGGCCGTACTGCCTTCGTCGATCACCAGCACGTCATTGTCTTCGACTAGGCCAGCCGCAAGCACCCCAATCGCCCGCTTCTCTTCCGCATGAATGATTTCCCGTTCGCTGTAGGCCGGTTCAATCTCGGTTTTGAGCTTCACCGCGCCGCCGTATACCTTCTTCAGCTTGTTGTTCTTCTCGAGATCGTCAAGATCGCGCCGAATCGTCTCTGTCGTCACCTCGAACTGCTGCGCCAGCTCATTGACATTAACTTTGCCCTTTATGCCAAGCATTTCGAGGATTCGTTTTCTTCTTTCTTCACCCGCCAAAGACATGGTGTTTCTCCCCTTCATTTATATATAGCCATTATAAAACAAAAGCCGGTTTAATTGGAAAACAAGCAAACTTCCTCAATCGCCTGATCAATAAGGTTTAAGGCAAATACCAGCTGCTCCTCGGTCGTAATCATCGGCGGTACTAAGGTTAAGACATTGCCGCTTGAAACCTTAAAGCTTACGCCTCGCTCCATGCAGCGGTACATAACCTTTTCCGCTTCCTCGCTTGCCTTCTCCTTGGTCTTCCGGTCGCGAACAAGCTCGATTGCAGCCAGCATCCCCTTTACGCGCACATCCCCAACGGCTGGATGCTTCGACTTCATCTGAGTCAAGTGCCGCTCGAAAACCTGCTCCATACGCCGGGCATGCTCCAGCAGCCCGTTCTGCTCAATATATTCAATGGTCGCCAGCGCAGCCGCGCAGCCAACCGAGCTTTTCTCATGCGTGTAATGGCCAAGCGAAATATCCTGCGCTACATCCAGCCCTTCCCGCACAATGATGCCCGCCATCGGAAATACCCCGCCGCCAAGGCCTTTGCCGATAGCTACGATATCCGGCACGATATCGTAATGCTCATGGACAAACATCGTGCCCGTCCGGCCTAACGCCGTAGGAATCTCGTCAAGTATGAGCAGGACGCCGTACTTGTCGCATAGCTCCCGCAGCCGCTTGAAGTAGGCCTTTGGCGGAATCTGTACATCCGTGCTGCGGATCGGTTCCATCACGATGGCCCCCACATCGCCTTCCCGCTCAAGTATATACTCCAAATAATCCAGGCATTTCAATCCGCAGCTATCGCAATCGCCCATGAAGCAGCGGTAGCTGTTATAAGGCATCATATGCTCCGTTCCCGGCAGCAGCGGACCGATGGAGTTGCGGAATACTCCTTCACCTCCAACGGAGATCGCGTCAAGACCCGCTCCATGAAAGGAATCCCAGGTGGAGATGGTTTTGAATTTCCCCGTTGCTTTCCGGGCAAGCTTCAGCGCCATTCCGATCGCGCTTGTTCCGCCGGGGGTAAACAACACTTTATTCAGATCGCCCGGCGCCAGCTCGGCCAGCTTTTTCGCCAGCCTAATGGCAACGGGATTCGTATACCGGCGCGGCAGGAAAGGCAGCTCCTCAAGCTGGTTTTTGACTGCGTCGATCACATATCGGTTCTTATAGCCGACCTGATGGACACCGTTTCCGTGAAAATCCATATATTTTCGCCCGTCCAGATCCTCCAGATAAATGCCCTCCGCATTTACAACGACGTTCAGGCAAGGCGTCGACATCGACTGGTGCACGAAGTAACGGCTGTCATCGTCCAAGATATCCATTGCTTCTTCGCTTAAGTAGTTTGCTTGCCAGCTCTTGCGTTCGGAGGACAAGTTAATATCCCCTTCTGTTCTCATAAACGCTTTTGCATTGTTCATGTACAAATGTCCCCTCAACGCTTATAGTTATTGTTATACCGCTTGTGATTAATGTTGTTTCATGTGGTTTATAATCAGAATACTATGGCCTATCCCGTATTTCAATCGATATACAAATAATTAACACCCCATTAACATTGGAATTATACTATTGAAACTACATAAAACAACAACAAAACAAAATGAGGGATGACGATGTCCGATTTTCAGGTAAAAGGAATTTTGTTCGATAAGGACGGTACCTTGATCCAATTCCATGCATTCTGGGTGCCTATTGCGGAGGAATTTACCGATCACTTGTTATCTAATATGAATGTGAATGAGCCAACATCCGGTATAAAAGAAACGCTGCTCGAGTCCATTGGACTCGGCGCGGACGGTAAAGTGGATTCGAAGGGTTATCTGGCTGGGGGCACAACCGCGGATATTGCCGGGGCTTACTTAAAGGTGCTTTCCGAGTATGGTTATGGGCCGGAACAAACGGCAGGACTGCATGAATGGATGACGGACGAGATTTACCGACTCACCCAAGCCCATCGCGACCAGCTGCTCCCTACGGCGGATTTGGAAAACTTGCTGCCGCGACTGAGGGATAAAGGATTGAAGCTGGGAATCGCTACGGCCGACGATTATGAATCAACCCTCTTCTTCTTGAACAAATATGGAATTGCGCACTACTTTGATTTTATTGGCACCTCGGACCGTTACGAGAAAAAGCCAAGTCCCGTCATGATGAACGAATTTTGCGGGCTGACCGGACTGCAGCCAAGCGAAGTCGCCATTGTTGGCGATACGTTAACCGATATGAGGTTCGCCCAGCATTCGGAGGCCGGACTTGCCATCGGCGTTTTATCCGGCACAAGCGAACGGGAAGAGCTCGACCCTTATGCCGGACTCATCCTGCCATCCGTTGGCGAGCTGATTGATGAGCAGGACAAATTGGCCTGGCATGAAGCCCGCCAAGAATAGACTGGGAACAACAAGAAGACCCTTAAGCCATTTGGCCCAAGGGTCTTCTTGTCCAAGCTATCTTTTCTCTCCTCATAGAGGCTTCTCGAAGCAGAGATAAGGCTCATGCCGCATAGGAAACCGGATAGCGCCAACCTCCGCGTACCCGGCCCGCTGATACATGCCGACAGCTCCGGGATTGCCGGTGAATACATCCAGACGAATACTCGTGCAGCCCTTGCACCGCGCTTCCAGCTCGGCATACTGCAGCAGTGTTCGACCTATTCCTTTTCCTTGCCACTCCGGATGTACGGCCAGCCGGTGAATACAGGCGGAATCGCCGGACTGATCCTTCCACGGCAGGCCTTTATATTTCCCGCTCTGCCGCCCGTCTACGACTACTGCCCCGATCACCCTGCCCCCTTCATGCAAGCCAAAGGCCGTTCCGCGCTTCACGTCGCTGCCAATAACAAACCGGTTAGGGTAGAACCGGTCCCACTGGTGAATGCCTTCTCTTCTCAAAGCTGCCGATACATCCCGATACAGCTGGACCAGGCTCTTCAAATCGCTTTTCGTTAACGATACGATTTCCATACAGCCTTCCCTCCCCGCTACGCTTTGTTCTGTTTCAGCTCAGTCAGCTTCGCAGCGGAATGCCGGCGGTATACGACAGTCCAAAGCACAGCCGCCCCGATAAAGCCGTAAAGCACAAAGTTGGAGAACGCCAAATAGCTTTCCGTGGACATATGGTAGACCATATAGACCCGAACGGCCGCTTCCGCCGTCAACATGATGCCCCATACAAGCGTCATCAGCCTCATAACAAAGCGGAAGTAAGCATAAGCCCAGTTCGACGGGAACTCGCTGCCGCCGATAAAGCGCTTTGCCAAATGGAACATAAGCGGCCGCGAGAAGAACAAAGAGACGATAAACACAAGGCCGACCGAAGCGGTAATCAGAGACTCCCGGATAAGCAGAATCTTCTCGCTGCCTCCCAGAAGCACAAGGATAATCGTCAGCAGAAAGGTGAACAGCATCAGGGAGCCAAATGCGTCCAGCTTGCGGTGCTTCATTAAATGAACGATATTATCGACGAGGGGCACCAGAGTTGCGATGGAGAGCGCGGCAATGCTGCTCATATAAGCGGACAGCCATATATATAAGGCCCATGGAACAACGCCGTTAATAAGAAGCGTGAAGATGACATAAGAACGTTTGGACATCGATTAAACAACTCCTTTGGCCGAGTGGCCCGTATGATGACGGCGTTGTCCGAGATACCATTCCGTTACGGCGAGGTTCAGCGCGATAGAGACGTAGACGCCAATCGGAAAAGCCAGGCTGAACGGCATATCGGGAAGCAGCAGCTGCTCGGCTGCCAGCACGATTCGAAACGTAACAAATACAAACGTAATCGCGTAACTGCGCAGCATCCATTGCCGGTGCCGGAGCACTTTTTTGCTCCAAATACTCCGTATGCCTTCAACCGTCGTCACCAGCCAGAACACATCCAGAACCAGAAAGGCAATGGTAGAGGGCGTACCTCCCGTCGCATAAAGCGCAATATAGGGAACCACGAGCACATTGATCAGGATTGCGATTCCGTAGACTCTCCCAAGCCTTTTGTGCAAGACCGGGTTGCGCCGGCTCCGATTCGTCAGCTGGTAAGCGCCGATCAACAGCGCTGCAACCCCCAGCAGAATATGAGGATAGAAGAACAGCTTCCATACCGCATAAGGAAACGACGCATCCTGCAGCTTGGCGGATACCATCCCGGCCTGACTTGGCTTATAAATCAGATATTGAATCACGACATAGAAGGTCAGCAGATAAGCGAGCACATACATTACAGGTAAAATAACTTTTTTGCTCCTCATTTGAACACACTCCCTATCCCAAAGCTTTGGTCATCAGTGCAATCAAATCCTCTGCTGTCATCTTGCTCTGTCCTTGCACGATTGTGTTATTAACCCGCATGCCATACATAAACATCGTCAAAAACTCGGAAACCTTCGCCCCGTCGACCTCTGCCGGAATAACCTTATGCATCTTGCCGATCTCCACCCAATTCGTGCAGGTCTGCAGAGTAAAATGGTACATATCCTGAACCATAGCCTCAATCTTGGGATTATCCATTTGGCTTAGCAGGTAGATAAAAATTTTGTTCGATACGTCCTGATGGCTCGTAGATCGGATAATACCCTCGGCGATCAGCTTAAGCGGGCTGCCAAGCCCCGAAGTATCCGGTCTTGTAACCGCCTCGCCAAATTTCGCATTCATCTGCTCTACGCGCGCTTTGAGCACCAGAGCGAACAATTCGTCCTTGCTGGAGACGTAATGGTAAATCGCTCCCTTGGACAATCCCGTATGCCGAATAATATCCTGCAGCGTGGTTTGTCGGCAGCCTTTCTCTTGAATAAGCGCCTCTGCGGCATCCATAATCGTCTGAAAGCTTGCTTTTGCACTTGCCATTTATAAGTTCTCCCTTCACCCACATACCGACCGTCGGTCTGTTATGAAAACAATGTACCATACCGACCGTCGGTCTGTAAAGGGGTAAAATGGAAATTCCTATATAAAAAATCCACAGCTGTAAAGCTGTGGATTTTCATAAGATTCCTGCTTAGCGGGAAGTCCAAGCTCCGTCAACAGTGATAACATCGCCGTTAATGAACTTCGACTCGTCCGACGCGAGGAAAAGTGCGGTGTTCGCGATATCGTCGGCCTCGCCGCCGTTAAACGGACCAAGATCGCCAAACGTAACCGCGCCAAGCGGATCAAGCGCACCCAGGTTCGCTGTCATGCCGGTTGCGATCGAGCCCGGTGCGATAACGTTCGCGCGGATTTTACCGTTCTCGCGGCCGTAGAAGGCTGCGATGTTTTTCGTCAAGCCGATAACGGCATGCTTGGACATCGTGTAAGCCGCGCCGCCGCGCGCGCCCAAGTAACCGGCGATAGAAGCGACATTCACAATCGTGCCTCCTGTTTCCTGCTTGTTAAATACCTTGATTGCGGAGCGGCATGCGTAAAACTGACCCGTCAGGTTGACGCCCATCACGCGCTCATACAATTCGTTCGAGGTATTCTCTACGGAAGCCATAGCGTCAAAAATACCCGCGACATTCGCAAGCACATCCAGCTGACCGTACTCGTCCAGCGCTTTTTGGATCATCGCGTCAACATCCGCTTCTTTGGATACGTCTGTTTTAACTGCTACAGCTGTGCCGCCCGCGGCTGTGATCTGATCCAGCGTCTCGTTCATCGAAGCTTCGTTAAACTCGGCTAGAACAACCTTTGCCCCTTCTTTCGCGTACAGAATCGCTGTCGCGCGTCCCATTCCCGAACCCGCACCGGTTACGATAGCTACTTTTCCTTGCAGTCTTGCCATATATGATCCCTGCTTTCTTAATAATGAAATGAAGTTCTACAACTATTGTATAATTAGCGGTTTTTGAATTGAATGTGCAATAATGAGGGTAATGTATAGTAGTTTACAAATGCACCGAAATTGTCAGTTAAAATTTTCGAGGAGATCGTTATGACGGTTAAACATCCGGATAGACGCGTCCGAAAAACAAAAGAAGTACTTAAATCTTCCTTTTTAACCTTGCTGCAGGAAAAGAGCTTTAACCATATCAGCATTACCGAGCTGGTTCAGCTTGCGGATTGTACGAGAGCAACCTTCTATACGCATTACGAGCAAAAGGAAGACCTGCTGGATGAGATGATCGAGGATAAATTCGAGGAGATGACCGCGGCCTACCGCAAGCCTTATGTAGGCTTGTCCGTCGTTGATTTTAACGAGCTGCCCAGTGCTTCGATCGAGCTGTTTGACCATTTTATCGAGAACCGGACCTTTTACAAAACCATGCTGGACCCGCAAACGGGCTATAACTATCGGGAAAAGCTGACGAAACGGATGGATCGGCTGTTCCGCCAGGAATTCGATTTTAGGGTGACGGAGCCGGATACGCCAATCGATACGAAGCTGTTCAGCACGTACCGGATACACGGCATTATCGGCCTGATCCTGGAGTGGATCGACAGCGGCTTTGAGCAGTCCACCGCCTACATGAACGAGCAGCTGATTCAGATATTGAAGTTCAATACCCCGCAAATTTTTATCCGGCAGCAAAACGGTAAATCCCGCTAAAAAACTGGATAAACACCGTAATTGAGCTGTCAACCTTTTTGTTATATGATAAGAAGGGTTTATGCGGCTGAAGCCCGCTAAAGACACATTTTCATTGCGATAAGAGAGGAATATTAACTAATATGAATCCTAAACAATTGAACTATACAATGCCGGCCGAATGGACGGCGCATGAGCGTACCTTTATCTCTTGGCCTGTACAAGCTTCGATGGTCTATCCCGAGCATTACGAGCAAGTAAGCGCAGGTTATGCCGAGCTTGTTACCGCAATCGCGGAATTCGAACCGATCACGGTTGTTGTGAACCCGGCAGACCTGGAGAAGGTCAGCGCCCTGTTCGCAGGCAACAATGCCGTGGAATGTCTGCCAATCGAGCATAACGATGCCTGGCTGCGCGACAACGGCCCAACGTTTGTCGTGAATCCCGAAGGCGAGCTGGCAGGCGTGAACTGGAAGTTCAACGCTTGGGGCGGCAAATACTCGCCATGGGATCTGGACGATGCCGTTGCACCGCAAATTTTGAAGCATGTTGACGTGAAGCAATTCGATGCTCCTCTCGTTATGGAGGGAGGATCTATTCATACGGATGGCGAGGGTACGCTTCTGACCACCGAGGAATGCCTGCTTAATACGAACCGCAATCCGGAGCTTAGCCGCGAGCAAATCGAAGGTTATGTCAAAGAATTCGTTAACGTGGACACGATCGTATGGCTGAAGCGCGGCTTGAGCGGCGACGAGACCGACGGCCATGTCGACAACATCGCTTGCTTCGCTGCGCCGGGCAAAGTTATTTTGCAGGTTTGCAACGATCCTTCCGACGAGAATTACGCGATTACGGAAGAAAATCGCCGTATCCTGAGCGAAGCGGTGGATGCAAAAGGCCGCAAGCTCGAGATTATCGAGATCGAGCAGCCTCCTTACGCGGAATACGAGGACACTCGTTTGACGCTGAGCTACCTGAACTTCTATTTTGTTAACGGCGGCATTATCCTGCCGGTATTCGGCGGCGCGGCTGAGGAAGCCGACCGCAAAGCTATTGAAACCCTGCAGGCGGCATTCCCTGATCGCCGCATTCGTCCAATCGACGGCATGGCGGTTATCCGCGAAGGCGGCAACGTGCACTGCACAACGCAACAGATGCCTGCTCGCCGGGCTTAATATACGCTATAACTAAAGCTTACGAAGCAGGCTTTGCTTCGCAAAACTTTTTTAGGAGGCATGCAAATCCATGAGAACGGTCAAAGTAGCAGCCACACAGATGAGCTGCACATCGAATATAGAAGAGAACATCCGCAAAGCGGAAGCGCTGGTGCGCGAAGCGGCTGCACAAGGCGCGCAGATTATTCTGCTCCAAGAGCTGTTCGAAACGCCTTACTTCTGCCAGAAGGAAAAAGCGGACTACTACGTTTACGCAACCGAGCTGGAGGAAAACAAAGCGGTTAACCACTTCCGCGGCATCGCCAAGGAGCTTGGCGTCGTGCTTCCGATCAGCTTCTACGAGAAGAAGAACTGGGCACGCTACAATTCCCTTGCCGTTATTGACGCGGACGGCGAAGTGCTTGGCAAATACCGCAAGAGCCATATTCCCGACGGTCCGGGTTATGAAGAGAAGTTCTACTTCAATCCGGGAGATACGGGCTTTAAAGTATGGAAAACGAAATATGCGAAGATCGGCGTTGGCGTATGCTGGGATCAATGGTATCCGGAAGCGGCGCGCAGCATGGCTCTTATGGGCGCTGAGCTGCTGTTCTACCCGACGGCTATCGGTTCGGAGCCACAGGACGGTAGCATCGACTCGAAAGATCATTGGCAAATGTGCATGAGAGGCCATGCCGCGTGCAACCTGATGCCGGTTATCGCCTCCAACCGTATCGGCGAAGAAGTTGACGAAGACTCGTCGATCAACTTCTATGGTTCGTCGTTCATAGCCGGTCCTCAAGGCAATCTGATTGCCGAAGCCGGCCGTGACGAGCATGGCGTGCTTGTTGCCGAATTCGATCTCGACCAGCTAGAATCGCAGCGCATCGAGTGGGGCATTTTCCGCGACCGCCGTCCGGATCTGTATGGCGTAATCGCTTCGTATGACGGAGAAATCCGGATTAAATAAGCCGTAATAGCAGAAGGACCCTCGGGCTAAACTAAGTTAGCCTGAGGGTCCTTCTGCTGTTATTCAACAGCCCGAGTCGCTGCAATTTGATCGATTTCACTCTTCAATAACAGATATCTATGAACATTTCTCATGATCGGAACTTTGGTTAACTGGTTTTTATCCACGAATACTTTCATTTGGTCTTTGGAGAGACCTAGTAACTTGCCTGCCTCCGCGACGGTAAATACAACGAGGTTGCTCGTTGCGTTAAAATCTCTTTTTAATTTCTGGTTCCAGTCTTCAAATGCATTCATATATCGTTTCCTCTCTCGTTCCTAATCGATCGGATACTTCATTATAACATGTCTTCAGGCAAAGACCTCAGTTCAAACGGATTCCTTCAAAAGCATTTGTCACCAGCTGCTTTACATAAGACTCGTCCAAAGTGCCGCCGGTCATCAGCAAGCGATAAAAGATCGGCCCGTAAATCATGTCAATGCCCAAGGCGATATCCTGTTCTTTATTTAATTCCCCGCGTTGAACTCCCCTCTCGAGCAGGCTTCCTGCCTCTTGGCGGCGGGGCTCAATATACCGGGTACGAATGGCCTCTGACAGTCCTGCATCAAATTGCCCTCCGCCGATTAAGTCCTTTATAATTCTTCCCTCCGGACTTGTTAGAAAACGCACCAAATTCGAAGCATGGATAACGATATCATCAAATGCGACGCCCGTGTCAGGTACGGGAAGCCTTGCTGCGGCAGCAAACAGGAACCCGTCCATGACTACGGCCGCCTTGTTAGGCCACCATTTATAAATCGTAGCTTTGCTTACCTTCGCTCGCTCAGCGATTTTCTCTACGGTGACCGTTTCAAAGCCGCTTTCCAATAATAGATCATAAGAAGCGGTAAGGATCGCCTTGTGCGTTTCCATATTACGCGGCCTCCCTCTTTTAGCTTCCACATGAACCATCCCTTTCATCTGATGTACATAAACCGAGTAAATAAAAACGATACGTTTAGTATACTAAAAAAAAGGGGTCAAAGAAAAAGAAAATTGCCTATTTACAAAACGATACGTTCAGTATATTATTTAGTCAGTAATTAGTGAACGTTACGTTTAGTAATTGATTCGCACAGAAGTGAAACCCAAGAAAGGAGTGGTACCTATGACCGCTTCAAATGAGCAAACGCTCGAGAAAAATATTCCTGCATGGTTAACGATACTGCTCGCAACCGCATGCGGCATGATTGCTGCCAATCTGTACTATGCACAGCCCCTGGTCGGATTAATCAGCTCCTCCCTCGGTCTGTCTGCCGGCAGCGCCGGCCTGATTGTAACGCTGACCCAGATCGGATACGTTGTAGGTCTCCTGTTTATCGTACCGTTGGGCGACATTGTGGAAAACCGCAAGCTGGTTGTTACTGCCTTGCTCCTTACCGCTGTCGCCCTGATCACCGCAGCGCTGGCGAAACAACCTTTTCTTTTCTTAGCCGCTACCCTTGTTATTGGATTAGGTTCGGTTGCCGCCCAAGTACTCGTACCCTTCGCCTCCTACCTTGCATCCGATGCTTCGCGCGGACGCGTCGTTGGGAATGTCATGAGCGGTCTTCTGCTTGGCATTATGCTCGCGAGGCCATTATCAAGCCTTATTGCAGACTTCTTCGGATGGCATGCCATCTTTGCGATTTCCGCCGTAGCGATTGTTATTCTGGCCATTGTACTGGCCAGTGTGCTGCCGGGTAGAAAACCAACGGCAACCACAAGCTATACGGCGCTGCTTGGTTCCATGTGGCGGCTGCTGCGGACCACGCCGATTTTACGCCGCCGCGCCCTGTATCACGCAACGCTGTTTGCGGCGTTCAGCTTGTTCTGGACCACCGTACCGCAGCTCTTGGCCGGCCCTAAATTCCATTTCTCGCAAACGGCTATTGCCCTTTATGCGCTCGTTGGGGTTGCAGGAGCCGTTGCGGCGCCGCTCGCCGGCCGTCTGGCAGACCGCGGCTGGACCAGACCCGCTACCGCAATTGCCCTCATAACCGTTATCGTCTCGGTGCTTCTGCCTCTTCTGATTCAAACCAGCTCGCCTGTCGGCGTGGTTGTTCTCGTTATCGCCGCTATTCTGCTCGACGCCGGAGTATCGGCCAATCTCGTACTCAGCCAACGCTCGATCTTCTCGCTTGGAGCAGATATCCGCAGCAGGCTAAACGGGTTGTTTATGGCAATCTTCTTCTTTGGCGGAGCGATCGGATCGGCTGCCGGGGGATGGGCTTACGCAGCAGGCGGATGGAGCGCGGCGTTATGGCTTGGAATCGCATTTCCGACCCTTGCCCTGCTGTACTTCGCCACGGAACGGAAGTAAGACTTAAGCAGTCAGTGCAGGTATCTCTTGCAGCGGGAGCCCATACGATTCCTAAAGACAGCTTCACAAACCTGTACGATAAAGAACCCTCGGGCTTTATAGCCTGAGGGTTCTTCTGGTTTGGATTTCCTATCTTTGCTTTACAACTCGTCATTCTCCTCCCTTTCACCCAGAAGACCCAGCTTCTTGCAAAACCCGCTATCGGAATCAAAGCAACTTGTAAGCTTCCCCTCATCGGTTAAGGAATAACTCGCTACCTCCTCTTCATCCCTGGCAAGAACAATGGTATAAGCTAAATCGGAGTCGGGCAGCCAGTTAAACGTCTCCTCCAGATCGGCCTTAATCACATCATCCCCATTGGCAAGCCGCATATAGAGCACATAACTGCCATAGGAGCGATACGATTCATAAATACTCTTTTGTATATCCAGTTCAAAAGGCAGATTGGCGTCGTTATAAGCATTCGCAAGCTTTTTCACCGCATCTTCCTTTTCTTTCTCTTGTTTACGCTCCATGGCATAAGACTGCCGTTCGGCCTCGACTTGAGCGATAACTATAGGGGATATAAAAGCAACAAAGAATAAAGCAATACCCGCGGTGAACAATGCCTGATTTTCTTTTACTTTAATAATCAGCCAAAGATATCCGGCTACCAGAGCTATTGCTCCCAAACCCATCACGCCCGAAGCCACCGGATTACCCGGTCCCAGGAATCCGTCAGATGGTAATTGAAAAATAAAACCAAGCAGCAGAAAAAAGAAAGAGGACCCCGCCGCAATGCTTAGAGCTATGACAAATATACCTTTGAATATCTTCAGTAACGTTCGCCTCCTTTAATAGTTATTCTATAATTCGAGGCTTTTCGCCAATTTCCTTGAAAAATAATCCAGTTCTTGAATTATGCTATAATGATAACCGGCTATTTTTACTTGATAACTACCGGAGGGGCATATCAAAAAATAAACCACACCCTTATGGATGTGGTTTTTCTTTTGCCTGTATTAATCAGAACAAAGGATATCTTTAACATACAAAGGGAAATCTACCCTCAGACTGGATTGGATACGGAAGGAGGGTCCCCGTTGGTCATTGTTATTTTTATTTTATACGCATGGTTCTGTATTCAAGTGCTGATGAATCTGCGCCTTAAGCTGCCGCTTGCGGTCAACCTCCTTTTATTTATGGCCATTGAAGTCGTGCTCACGAACAAGCTGACCATTAGCGGCCACAACCTTAAGCTATTCCAAATCAATCAGAATATCCCGCATTTTATCGCTTTGATTCTGCATAATGACTTCACCATAACCTTTATCCTGATCGCTTTTGCAAATGTTTTTCTCTTATCGTCAAAAACGAGCGTACGGACCTGCATCGTCGTCTACGCCTTTGGCGTACAGTTGTTGCTCGGTTGGGAACTGAGTCGGAATCAGGTTCTTATTTATAAAGAATGGAATTACCTTAATGAGTCCCTGATGATTCTCCTAGTCATGGCGTATACCTTGCTATGCGGAAAGATCTTTCAGTGGATGGCTTCAAAAGAAGGATGGATTCGATAATGGAATCAGTCGTTTATGACCAGCATTTCAATGCTAACGAGTTGTATGTTATCGCTCTGATGACGGTAGGCTTCACCGTCTATCGGCTGCTGCCGCGAACGATGTCTCCTTTGCAGACCATTTCTTATATGCTTATAAGCGTCACGTTAGGGCTTATTTTTGACCATACGATTGCAATACCTCCATTTGATTTGTACGATGTTGGCGACAATTCAAGCTATGAGTTTTTCGATTTCATCTCGTATCTAATGTACGCCCCTTACGGATACTTGTATATCTATGGGTTTGAGCGTTTCCGAATATCGGGAATCATAACCATCGGATATATCCTGGTGTGGGCAGCCATCGCTCTCCTATTCGAATGGCTTGGAGTCAAGTGTGGCGTATTCCACTACAAACACGGATACTACATCCTCTACTCCATTCCCATCTACCTGGTCGTGCTCAGTGCTCAACTATCGGCGTACCGGGCTGTCTTTTCCAATCACCGTTGGCAAAAAAATTAAAGAACCACATCCCGGCAGGATGTGGTTCTCGTCTTGTTACTCCTTCACGGCGCCCAGCATGATGCCGGATACGAAGTATTTTTGCAGGAATGGATAAACGACCAGCATCGGCACCATGGCGATAAATACTTTAGCCGAGTTAAGCGTCCGGTTGGACAGCTCCGAGAGCTTCTTGTACTGCTCCGGCGTCAGGTTGGTGCCCACCGGAATGTTGACGACAAGCTGCTGGATATAGGTCTGAAGCGGATAGCTCGATTGCGTGTTACTCAGCACCAAGCCGTTAAAGAACTCATTCCAGTGGTATACGCTGATAAAGAGCGCTACGGCAGCAAGCACCGGAATCGAGCAAGGGATATAGACCCGGAACAAGACAGACCATGGACCGGCACCGTCAACGACAGCCGCCTCATTCAGCTCCTTCGGCAGATTGCGGAAGAAGTTCATGATCAGGATAACATCGAATACCGGTACTCCCGCGCCTAACACCAACGCCCAGATCGTATCGATCAGGTGATAGTTTTGAATGGTCAGATACCAAGGGATTAATCCGCCGTTAAACAACATGCAGAAGACAAGAAGCCACATGAACATATTGCGCGTTTTGAAATCTTTCTTGGGCCTTGCCAGCGGATAAGCCATTAATACCGTTACGAGCAAGGAGAACGACGTGCCAAGCACAGTACGCTGGATGGAGATCCAAAATGCGTTAAAAAACATGCTGTCATTGATAATTTCTTTATAAGGCGTCAAGGAAAATCCGATTGGATATATCGTCACCAGGCCCGCATTAGCCGCTGATTTCTCGGAAATCGATACACAAAACGTGTACCACAGAGGATATACGCAGCTAATGAGCAGGAGAGCGAGGAGGACAATATTGGCGATATCAAACGCCCGCGAACCTAACGTTGTATTTCTGACCATAGCAGCGTCCTCCTCTTAGAATATCGTGTAATCGGCATAACGATATGCCAGTCGATAGGATACATAGATCAGCACGAAACTAATGACCGACTTGAATAACCCAGCCGCCGTCGCCAGCGAGAACTGAAGATTTTGCAAGCCTAGCCGGTATACCCAGGTATCCAGAATATCTCCCGTCGAATACACAAGCGGGTTATACAGGTTGTATACCTGATCGAAGCCGGCGTTCAGCACGTTGCCGAGACTGAGTACGCCAAGCAGGACTACCGTTGTCGTCAGCGCAGGCAGCGTAACATTGCGGATGAGCTGCCAGCGGTTGGCCCCGTCAATCGCGGCCGCTTCGTACAGATTGGGATTGACGCCTGTCAGTGCCGCCAAATAGATGATGGCGTTGTAACCGAATTCCTTCCATACGTCCGTACCGATAATCAGCTGCCGGAATATGCTCGAATCCGCCATAAACAGCTTCGGATCCACACCGAAATAACCGATAATTGTATTTACAACGCCATAATAGCCGAAGATTCCAATGACAATCGTGGACATGATAACCCACGACAGAAAGTGCGGCAGGTAAACGACCGTCTGCACCAGCTTCTTGAAGCGCAGATTGCGAAGTTCATTGAGAAGAATGGCAAAGACAAGGGGAACAATCAAATTCATCACGATTTTGCCGATAGCGATAATGAACGTATTCGTAATAACCGTCTTGCTGTCATTCAGCTGGAACATATACTTGAAGTTTTCAAGCCCGACCCATTCGGATTTAAACAAACCCATTCCCGGATTATAATTCTGAAATGCCATCAGAATCCCGAACATAGGCACAATACTGAACATGACAAGCCAGACCATACCCGGCAGCAGCATCAAATAATAATGCTTCTGATGGCCTAATTTCCTCATAACGGCAAACCTCCCGTCCCTCTATCAGGATATAAAGCTTGCGAAAAGGACCGAAACGCAAGGCGCCTTCCGCAAGCTTTACCCATCATTATTTCTTCAAGAGTTCTGCAACTTCCGCCGTGATTTCGTCTCCGCCTTGCGCCTTCCAATCCTTCACGAACTTATCGAAGGAGTCGATCGGCTGCTGGCCAAGGATGATTTTCAGAACGGTCTCATCTTCCATCTTCTTGAGGTTGGCCCATTTGGTCTCCATCGTTGGCGTCTGGTTGTAAGTGACGCTGTAGACCTTCTTGTCGATTGGAGTGGTAGCAAACGGACGATCGCCAATCAAGAGCGAATACAAACGCTGGAAGTCGCCGAAGTTGGCCGTGCTGAAATTGCTGACGCCAAGCTCGTCATACGGAGGCTTCACGACATCTCTTACTTTTTTCGCATCCGCATACATCAGTTTGTACAAGCTGTTCGGTACGTTATAATCCTCTGGTTCTGCCTCGCCCTTCAGAACTTTCATCAGCTCGGTGTACTCGTATTCCGTCTCGTTGGCCGCGGCCATTACGTTGCGGAGCGGATACCAGCCTACGGCAACGGACAAGTCAAAGGTCGCTTCATCGCGCACAAGGGCATTGTTCATGATCAGAATGGCCTTAACGACGTCCGGCTTGGCATTTTTGCTGATAATGGTGTAAGTGCTGCCCGTCGTTTTCATATGCGTATTCCATTTGCCGTCATCGGAGTAGACAGGGTAAGCCTGCCAGTTCGCCGTAGGATCGTTCTTGAAGGAGTCGCCATTGCCGTAGCCGCCGTTCCACCAAGGTCCGAAGAAAATGCCCGTTTGGTTGGCATTGATCGGATCCCCCGTGTTATCGCGAGTGCCCACTTCAGGATCGATAAGTCCTTTTTTGTACCAGTCAGCCAGCAAGGCCAACGTTTTCTTCGTATTCTCCGACGTTGTTCCGTACGACACCGTACCGTCGCCATTGTCGAGCCAGTAGCCCGGATAAGCATCCATCGCGCCGAAGATCGGGTCGAATCCAGCCATATTGTTGGAAGATACGAGGAAAGTGGAATAAGGGAATGTATTTTTGGAAGGGCCGGCAATACCGATGGTTTTGTCCCCGCCCAGCTTGTTATCCATAAACGCTTTAGCCGTTTTCTCGAGATCGGCAATCGTCTTCGGCACCGGCAGACTCAGCTTATCGAGCCAGTCCTTGCGGATCCACATCACGTGCACGCCGTCGGTGTCTACCGTAATGTTCGGGAGCGACACCATTTTGCCTTTGTAGCTGGCGTTTTCCAGGGCGCGTCCTTCGGTACTTGCCATAATATCTTTAACCTGTTTGGACGCATATTGATCAAAAAGATCGCCAATATCGTACAGCAGTCCCGAGCTGGCCGCTTTCGTCATGAAGGAGCGGTCGTCGACCACCATGCCGTCAGGCAGCTTGCCTGATGCGATCGTCAGGCTGACCTTCTGCTTGAAGTCGTTACCGGTAGCGGCGGTCCAATCCACGATGACGTTGATGTTGTACTTGTCTTTCAAGTAACGCGTGTATTGGTTGTTGCTTACGCTGTCGCCTTCCGGCAGCGTTTTGTCCGTTGGGTCCACCACCATGCCGATGTGAACGTCAACAGGCTTTGGGAATTTGGAGAAGGCGAGGTCATCCCCGGACAATGCGGGACTCTCGGAGCTGCTTGCATTAGAACTTGCCTCTGGGCTTGAAGACGCTTTCACATTGTTGTTTGATGAATCATTGGAAGAAGAACATGCTGTCAAGCTTACACCTAGCAATGCAGCAGAAAGCATTAGTGCCATATTCCTTTTCATCTAACCCCTCCTAAAACTCTTCGTCGTTCCTTGCTTACCCATTGTACAATGAAAGCGCTTAAAAAAAGTCGGACGGATGTGCCCTGTTTTGTGTTCAATCCGGAAACGGGGGTAGATATTTGTTCGATCAATTGTAATCAATCTTCCCCCCAATGAATTGCGCGCGGAACTCGGATGGCAGGAGACGGGTCTGCTCATAGAACAGCTGGGAGAAATATTTGGAGTCGTTGTAGCCTACGGCATGAGCAACCCACGCGATGGACTGATTCGTCTCGCACAGCAGGCGTTCCGCGGACCGGATCCGCTCCTGCTTCAAATAGTCGTTAAACGTCGAGCCTGTCAGCCTCTTGAAGCATTGGCTGAAATAGCTTCTGCTCATGTGAACGTGATCGGCGACGTCCTCGGCATGCAGCGTGCCCGAGGCCTGTTCACGAATGAACAGCACCGCCTTCAGAATACTTGTTGTTGTATTGGTAAAATCGGTAGTTGCCGCCACCTGCGCATATACGCGATTCCTGAAATCGCGCATCCATTCGACCGCCGAGCGGACATCAGCCGCATCGGAGCCAAGCTCCGCAGGAAGCCCAAGATCGGTCTCGAGCTGAGACAACACCCGCATAAACAGCCCTTCCAAGCGGCGGAAGGACACCTTGGTTTGCGCCGTCTGCTTGCATAGACGCTGAAAGACTGATTCATTATAAAGCCAGTAGTTAGAGCGCCATTCCTGCTCCAGCCCGCTCCAGCCCTCCTCCTCTTGCGTACGGCCGTTTTGCCCGGGTTCGGGAGCCGCATTCAGGGCCGCCGGAGGCTGGCCGGACGCTTGCTGCATTGCCGCTCCTGTCATCTGCTGCTGAATTCTTTTTAAAATTTGCTCGTCATCCTCCGATTCCAGACGCACCTTGGATATATAGTCGAGCACGCCCATGCGGTAAGCGGTCTGCACATTTTCGAATTCCTCATGAAACGATAGGATAACGGAACGAAGGCTCGGGAATCGCTGACGCGTCACCTGAAGCAGCTCCATTCCCGACATGACGGGCATCGACAGATCGACAAACATGAGATCCACCTCATGCTGCTCCATGAACTCAAGCGCCTTCGCGCCGTTCGCCGCCTCTCCAACGACAACCATGTCATGATTGGACCAAGGCATAATGGAAATAAAGCCTTTGCGCGCAAGCTTATCATCGTCAACGATTAATACACGAATCACATGGCTCTCTCCTTTCGTTGTTCAAGAAAAGGAAGGGTTAACGTAACCGTCGTGCCCTGATTTGGCGTGCTATCTATACCCATGCGGGCTTTGTGGCCATAAGAGGATTCCAGCATGGAGCGGACGTACCGGAGTCCAATCCCCCAGCCCGTCTGCTGCTGGTCCGGCGTGTCGCGCTGCAGCAGGGCCAACGTCTCCTGGCTGAGCCCCTTGCCATCGTCGCGGATCATAATGCGAACCATCTGCGTCACCTCGTCCGGCACAACGCTGATTTCCAGCATACCGTTGTCATCGAGTCCGTGACAGACGGCATTTTCCACGATAGGCTGCAGGATGAACCTTGCTACCGGGCTGTCCAGATAAGTCCCTTCGGCAATATCCAGCTTCACTTCAAAATCATGCCGCATCTGCTGCAGCTCGAGATAGGTTCTCATGACCTGAATTTCTGATCGGAAGGTCGCTTTTTCCTCGGATTTACCCAGATTGTAGTTCAGCAGAATAATAAGCGAGGAGATAAACTTCTCGATTTCTTCCTGCTTGTGCATAACGGCCAGCCAGCGCACCGAATTCAGCGTATTCATCAAGAAATGCGGGTTGATCTGGTAGGCAAGCTTTTCGATCTCCAGCTGATGCCGGCGCTTCTCCTTCTGCTCCACGTCCATGATGAGCTGCTGAATCTGCCGCTTCATAATGTTGAACTGGTCGAAAATCCGGTCGAACTCGTCGATTCCCGTATGGTACTGCGTAGTGCCCATGTACCCTTTGCCAAACGTCCGCATCTCCTTCTCGATCAACCGGAACGGTCGGTTAATGAGCCTCCGCAGCACAAGCGTAAGCATAAACATCATCAGAAGGGCGATGGCGAGAATCCAATACATATGATTTTTCCACGTGTAAAGCTCATGGTTGTAATAAGAGACGGGGAGAAGCATCGTGATGTCATAGCCGTAATCGCCGGTCATCCGGTTCCAGACATACTCGTCCGTCGTGCCCGATTGGCCCTTCAGCTCAAGATGCTGGCCCGCTTCAAACGCGTTCCCGTTGCTGCTGTAGGTTACATTGCCTTCGGAATTCGTGAATACAAGCGTGTACGGCATGTTCAAACTTTCGGTAACCGAGCTCATATCCGTCGGAATATCGGTCTTGGCTTCCACGTAGACAACAAGCTTGGTTCCGTCCGAAAAGGTAACTTCCCGGGTGACGGAAACCACGAGATCATCGCTGAAGCGGCATAAGGATTTATGCGGGGACTGGTATCTCAGCTCCCCCATACCGGCAACATCCGGCAAGGATTCAAGCTTAAAGTCCGCGCGCACCGGCAAATTCGTTAAAGCGGCTTGTCCGCTTGCATCGTTATAGTACATCACCAGCTGCATAGCCGGGTTCGAGAACGTAATTAAACCAATGTTATAGGAGATATCGCGTGAGAGAAGACGTTGACTATAAATGTCCGCGGTGGAGACGTACGTCTCCATAAGATGGCCAACCGTGCCTTCCGGCGTCATCTGCTGGGTAACCTGGAGCAGATTATTGTACATTTGGTTCTGCTTGGTCGTTTGCTGGTACAGATCAAATGCCATAGAGGTTTTGATTTTATCGTGCTGCATCGTGTAGATCGCATTGTAGGAGACGGAGGCCATCAGAATCGCACAGCCTACAAAGCCGATCGTCAGTAACACCATGATGCGTTTGCGAAGAGAGGAGAATAAAAACCGGTTACGCAGCATGGACAAGATGCCGGATTTCTTATAAACCGTTCCGGGTGGTGACTTAAAAAAGCGTTTGCCTTGCACCTCCATCACCTCACAACAAGTATGGGACAAGACAATATTCGATGCTTTATGAGTTTATCCTGCCTGACGCGGAGGAAAGCTGCAATAGGGGATTATATCCAAATACGAAAAAGCCCCTTTATCTGAATAGATGAAGGGGCTTTCTATATGCAGTGGGCTTGTTGCGCCCGCAATATACTTTAAATGGTCGGGATGACACGATTTGAACATGCGACCCCCTGGTCCCAAACCAGGTGCTCTACCAAGCTGAGCTACATCCCGTGGAGCGGAAGACGGGAATCGAACCCGCGACCCTCGCCTTGGCAAGGCGATGCTCTACCGCTGAGCCACTTCCGCGTATGGTGCGGTCAAGAGGACTCGAACCTCCACGTCATTGCTGACACTAGAACCTGAATCTAGCGCGTCTGCCAATTCCGCCATGACCGCATTTTTCTTAACGCGTAATGAAGATTATATCCCATCATTCCGGGTTATGCAACAGTTATTTTTCATAGGTTTTGCGCTCCCCTCTAACGGCAAAAAGGCCCCCCGCGACAGCCGTATTGCCTGTCAGCGGGGGCCCCTTTTATGGGTTAAATCCCCTCTGTTATTTATAGATCGTAAAGATCAAATCGCGATTGCCGCCGTTCTCGGTTGTCCAAGTAGCGCCCCCGTTCGTCGACAGCCGCTCGAGCCCGCCGGCATACGGATTACTGTCGCTATAAGCGAACCCATACTTGTTGTTTGTCGAGTTGTCGTCAAGCGTCTGCGGAGAGCGTAAGATTAGTCCGTACTTCTTCGTGGTGTCCAGTCCCGTCAGGCGCGGATATACCGCGTACGGCGTCGCCGCCCCCGGAATATTGTTCGGATTAAGCGAAGCGCTGAACAGCTTTTGCACCGGATTGTTGTTGGCGTCGAGCTGAACGATATCCAGATAGTAGTTATCCTCCGGTACTTTGTTTACATAGCTTTCGTACAAGTAGACATCCAGCCTTGGCAGGCTCGATTGGGTTAACGTAAACGTCTGCATCCTTTGAATCCCCGCACGAATATCCGAGTACGCGGAGTACGAGGCGTTGCTGTTGTCCTGATCGATAACGTAGCCCGTATTGCCGCTCACATTGTAAGCTTCGATTTCATTAATAGACGGGATAAACCTGGCCTTGTTGATATACAGCCTAATTTTGGACGTGTTGACGGTCGGGAAGTCGAAGATACGCCGGTCGCCAATCGTAAAGCCTTTCGTCAGGTTCACGTAGCTCGAGCCGTTCCAATATTGCAGGGCGTACGTATCGATCTGGAAGTTCTGGCTGCCGTAGGCGTACTCGTTCACAACAACCCGGTTAACGCTTGTGCTGGAACCAAAGTCAACCTCGATCCACTGGTTGTTGGCCGTGCCGTTCTCCCCGCTCCACCTTGTCGCTTGGCTGCCGTCCGTTACTTTGGAAGCCTCAAAGCCGGCTTGGGCAGACCAGGTTGACGAAGCGGTCGCGGCCTTGCCGGAAGCGAGATTCGTTGCAGCCGTAGGCCATGTGCTGGATTGCGTGGAGATACGTACGATAATCGATTCACCCGGCTTCAGCGTGCGGCTGTAGCTGCCGGAGTATGCGCCAAGCTTCGTCTTGCTGTATAGCTCGGTCAGCGTATAGGTTGTGCTTGAGCTAAGGCCGAGATCGCTGAACGCTACGGATGCGGACTGCGAATTGTTCATATCCCAGTTGGACAGTCCGACGTATTTGTCGCCATTGGCCGCAGTCAAATAAATCGCAGTCGGAGGATGCTCGAGCTTATGATAAAAGTTCGTCATCGACACCGGCCGGGCCGCCTTGCCCGCCTTCACCAAACTAAGCAGATCGGAGTTGAACAGCGTCTTCATCCGATCCTCCGATATAAACGGCACGTTGTCGCCGATAAGAAGATGTCCGCCGCCCATAATAATTGCCGTGGAGAGCAGCGTTCCTTCGTTCAGCGTAACTTTATTAAAGCCGTCAATCACGCTTTCCGGGAACAGCATATCGGGGTCGTTGTACGAATACAACGTACCGTTCGTCCACCAGGAAGCCGCCGTGTTAAGCGCCTGACGTTCGATGCCGGGATACGATTCCAGTCCGATTGTTGTATCGACGCCCGTCCTGCGTCCATGCGCATAGCCCGATGGCAGCAGCGGCGCTATCGACTCGTTGATGTAGATGTCCTGCGGAGCCGCAAGCAAGGTATCGCGCATGATCTGCATGCCGATCCGGTAGGCTTCCATCCCGTTTTTCGTGGAATCGTAGAAGCTGCCTTCATACATGCCAAGATCGATAAAATCAAGTTTCACGTAATCAAAGCCCGGATCGATATGCTGCGTCTGCATGATCCACCGCAAGTAGGCTTGGCCGCCGGGATGCGTCGCATCTACGATATACGTATTGATGTACGACTTGATCGGGTTGCCGGAAGCATCCTTGAGCGCAATGTCGCCAAACGTATACGACGTCGTTGGCACCGTATCCGTCAGAGGATCAAAGATAGCAAACGGAGCGGAGTATGTGCCGGCCTTCATCCCTTTGCTATGCACGTAATCGGCGAAGTCCTTCAGATTCTGCACCGGCGTCTTGCTAGGCACGCCCTTGTAGCAGCAGTCGAGATTCATGTAATTGTAGCCAAGCGACTTCAGATGGGTGTAGAAGTAATCCGTTGTCGGAAGCATCGCATCCGCCGTACCGTAAGTGTAATACGCGTACCATGTGTTGAAGCCGATCGGCACGTCGCCGGTCCAATTCAGCTTTGGCTCGCCAACGGCGTAAGCTTGGCCAAACGTCTCCAGTCCGTCACGGTAGTCCGTGAAATAACCAAGGAAAAACTTATCGCTCGCCACGGACGTACCGCTCTTTTTCCCGCCCGCGTTGTATATCGAAAACCCGGTAAGCGGACCGTTTGCCGTGCTGGCCGGGGCCAGGTATTGCATGCTCTTCCACGTCTTTGTCGTAGCCGCACCGGCGACGACGCCCTTCTTGCTTGCATTGTCGAACATGGCCGCAACCCAGTAGCTCTTGCCGTTGAACGCCGACCAAGTCTCACCTGCACCGTACGGACGGTCGTCGCCGTTCTGGCTGTTGCCGAAATCGTTGACCGGCGCTACGCCAAAATCGTAGTTGTTCGTATAAGGAGTTGTATAAATGCGCTTATCGCTGCCTGAGCCGATGTCGAGATTATTGGCCGCGATTGGCTCAAGGAAGTCGATCGTCTGCGATGTTCCTTTGCTGACCGTCATATCCGAGAGGATATAGGATCGGTTCTCGTACATGGTGATGCGCAGCGTTATCGTGGATCCCGACGCAAGCGCATTCGTAATCGTCAGCAGCTTGCCGCTTGTGCCATAACCGTCGGTACCGGTTGTCGTCCAGCTTGCGGTCCGAATCGCCGAATCGGTCGACTTATACCTGGTCGGGCTTCCGCTGATCGCATAGTCCGAGTAAAAATCGCTGATGAGTGTTGTGCTGCCTTCCTTAAACGTGCCTTTGCCCGTCGACAGGTCGTACGCAACGGTAATCGTCCCGTTGGTAGCGGTTACAACATTGCCCGTCTGAGAGATCGACACGGGTGCCGCATACGTCGTACGGGTGCCGACAGGCAGCAATACCGACAGGAGCAGCGAGAGAAGCAGCACAACCTTCATGCCATTCTTTCTCATTATTTTCCCTCCTAATGAGTGGTGATGAGCAGACAACCCTGCTCTCGCCACCCATTGTACGACAGTCGCCCGACCAAAATAATCCAATTATTTGTGCGATCGATGTCCGCTTTTTTGCTTAGCCGGTATTCGGTTACGATTGCGCCTCAGCCTTTGATTGCCCCGGCCGCAATCCCTTTGATAATGAAACGCTGCATGAACAGGAAGAAGACGATAATCGGGATAAGCCCCATCACCGCATAGGCAAACGCAAGGTTCAAGTCGCTGCTGTACTGCCCGAAGAAGAAATACTGCTGCAGCGGGATCGTCCGGAAGTCTTTGCTTTGCAGATACAATAACGGCAGCAAGAAGTCGTTCCATATATAGAGTGCGTTAAGGACAAGCACCGTCGCGGTCACGGGCTTAAGCAGCGGCATAACGATACGGATGAAAATCCCCGGCGTAGAGCAGCCGTCAATGCGGGCCGCCTCTTCAATCTCCCGCGAAATACCTCGCACGAAGCCGGTAAAGAACAGAACCCCGGACTGGACGCCAAATCCACCGTAGATCACGATGATTCCCCAATAATTGTTCAGCATATCAAGCGATTTGCCAAGCTGGTAAAGGGGAAGCATCGTTACCTGGAAAGGCACCATCATGCCGGATAGAAACAACAGGAAGAAGAAGTTGTATAGCGGCTTGTTGCCGCGCGCAATCGCGTACCCGCTCAAGGCGGAGATGATCAGAATAAGCAGTACGGAAAGAACGGTGATGATTACGCTGTTCAAGAATGCTGTCGGGTACTTTGACGTATCCCAGGCATGAACGAAGTTGGCCAGATCCAGGGACGGCGGCAGCGCGTAAAAGGAATCAAAGGTCTGCTTCGCCGATTTAAGCGCCATAAGCACGGCAACGTAGAGCGGAAACAGAAACACGGCGGCAACCGCCGCAACGGCAATAAACACTAGCAATCGCGTGCTTCTCATTACATCTCCACCTCCCGCTTTCTGAATACCGTCACTTGCACTACCGTTACGATGACCAGAATAACAAAGAAAATCATCGATAGCGCCATGCCGTACCCTGCTTTAAACGAGGAGAACGCGTTTTTATAAATAAACGTCGAGATCACCTCGGTAGCAAAGCCCGGTCCGCCGTTTGTCGTAACAAGCACGAGATCGAATACTTTCAGCGAGCCGGTCAGGACGAGCAGCATGTTAATCGTCACCGACGGCGCAAGCAGTGGCAGCGTAACGTTGCGAAATACGCGGAGCGGCCCCGCTCCGTCGATGCGCGCGCTTTCCGACAGCTCGGCTGGAATGCCCTGCAGGCCGGCAATGTAGATAATCATCGGCGCGCCAATACCCTGCCACACGGCGATAATGATGAGACCGTACAGCGCGCGATCGGGATTGCCCAGCGGACTGGTTACGTCCATCCCGAGATGGGCGAGCAGCCTCGGAAATCCTTGGCTGTAGTTATAGCTCCAGATGAAGCCGGCGAGTATGACCGAAATAACGCTTGGCAAAAAGAAAATCGTGCGGAACAAATTCCGCAGCGGCAGATAGCTGTCGAGCAACAGCGCGAACAGGAGCGCAACAAGATTGACGAGCAGCGTAAGAATGATCGCATATTTGAACGTGTTGCCAAGAACCGTCCATAGATCGGCGTCTTGGAGCGCATTCACGTAATTGTCCCAGCCAATATAAGTCAACTTGCGGGAGATTCCATCCCAGTTCGTGAACGAATAACGTATCCCCGTGACAAAAGGAACGATAACGGCGAACGTAAACAACAGAACACCCGGAACGAGGAACAGAACGTACCACATCTCGCGTCGAATCGTTTTTTTCAAGCCTTCCATCCGCTTTCTCTCCTTTCCGAAAGGAACGGCATAAGCTGTACCTATGCCGTTCGCGTCGCCAGTTCTCTATTATTTATGGTTTTTGGCAACCCAATCGTCGAGATCCTTAATGATATCGTCTGCCGTTGCCTTGTTGAAAAATACTTTTTGTACGTATTGCGAGAACTGCGTCGTCCAGTCAATCGTTGTTGTAATATACACTTGCGAGTTGTACAGCTGGCCGTTGTCGAAGTAAGGCTTCAAATCCGAGACGGCAGGAGCGATGTCCGTGGAAGCTCCTTTGACGTAAGTCAACGTCTTCACGTTCTCTACCCACGTGTTAGCCGCAGGAACGCTAGCCAAGTAAGCAAGGAATTTCATCGCGGCTTCCTTATGCTCGGACTTGCTGTTCACCGCTACTGATGCGTCCGGGTTGAACTCCAGCTTGTTAAGCGCCGGATCATTGCTGAACGGATACGGGAAGTAACCCATCCCGGTTGCGAACAGCTCCGGATTTTTCTTCTCGATGTCCGGTAGCGGCCAAGTGCCCATGTACATCATGGCAGCTTCTTCGCGGGCAAACATGTCGACCGCTCCGTTGTAGTCAACGCCAAGCTGGTCTTTGTTGCCGTATTTGAACATGTCGAGCGCATGCTGAATCGTCGTCTTCGTGGCCGGATTGTCCGCGAATTTCGCTTCGCCCTTCTCCAGCTTGTCGAAGAAGTCGGTCTGCTTGTCAACAAGCACCGTGTTGCTCGGGAAGTCGCGGCTCAGCCACATGCCAAGCGGCCAGCCGTCTTTCCAGCCAAGCGCAAACGGTGTTTTGCCCGAGTCTTTGATTTTCTGCGCAGCCGCGATAAGCGCATCGTATGTCGTAGGAATCTCGATTCCGAGATCGGCGAAAATTTTCTTGTTATAAAATACGGCGATTGGCCCTGCGTTCAGCGGCATGATGTAGTTGCGGCCGTCCGTTGCTTGCTCGGCGAGCACGCCCGGATCGAAGGTCTTCATAAATTCCTGGTCGGTTAAGTCTTCAAGGTAACCGCCATCCTTGTACAGCTTGGTCGTACTTCCGGCGTTTAAAGTAAATACGTCAACGATATCGCCGCTGGCGAGCTTTGTCTTCAGCAGTGTAGCGTAGTCGTCGAACTTGACCGGCTGTACGTCCACCTTGATATTCGGATTTTCCGCTTCGAACTGCTCGACGATTTTGTTGATGCCGTCCGTCGCGTCACTCTTGAAATGCATGAACGAGATGGTAACCGGTTCGGTATCTTCCGTTGCCGGCGCGCTCGCCGATTCCGTTGCCGAGTTGGCGGGCGCCGAAGCCGTATTAGCCGGGCTTGCCGCATTGTTGCCGTTATTTCCGCCACAAGCGCTCAGCAGCGCGGTCATCATGGCAACGCTGAGACCAAGGCCGAGTTTCTTGTTCATATCCATATCCCCTTTGTCTGATGTTCTCGGATCGAGCGTCCTCGTTCTCGTTCGTCCTGATGCTCAGTTTACTGATTGTCGGCGGCTGCAGGAATAAAATAAATTGGAGATGCGATGTTCAATTTTTTGCAGGCTGGGATTCAGGCATCGGCGACTCCCGGAATTCCGATGGAGTCTGTCCGGTAAATTTCTTGAATACCTGGCTGAAATACCTCTGATTCTCGTAACCGACCAGCTCGGCAATATCGCTAACCTTGTGATCGGATTCGCGAAGCAGCTCGCATGCCTTTTCCATTCGCTTGCGCGTTACATATTCGATGAAGTTCTCCCCGGTTGCGGCTTTGAATTGCCGGCTCAAGTAGCTCGGGTCCATATGATAGCGGGTTGCCATGTCGATCAGGCCGACATCTTCGAAATAATGCCCGTCCAAATACGCCACAATCTCGCTCATGGGATTGGCCGCATCATCCGAAGCAGCCCTTGCGTGTATATGCGCTTCTATAGCCGTTGACAGCTCCGCCACGTAGGCGTGAAGCGCGGAGAGCGTCATCACGCTGTCGACCGCGCGTTGATCGGACAGCAGCGGACTAGCCGCCGCAATAGCCGGCCACTCGCCTCCGGCGGCAGCGCCAAGCTTGCGCAGCTCCTTCTGGGCACTCCGAATGGTTAACGATTCCGACATCTCCGCTTTGCGCGCAAACTCTCCAAGCATTCTGCGAACCGAAGCGGCCTGTCCGCTGACGATCGCTTGCTGCAGCAGCTTCGCGTCGAAGCCGCCTAGCATCTCGCCACGCTCCCGAGGCGTACCGGCAGACATTACCGAGAATTCGGTTCCATGCAGCGTGCTGCCGTACAGACGCTCGCTCGCTTCCTCAAAAGCCTCCGGCAATTGGTCCAGACGGTCGCGCGGATCGCTTAGTCCAACGACCGCATATAACTGCAGCATACGACTCGTTATCTCGTGGAAGGGCATTAGCAGCTCCCGCACGGTCCCGCTGTCCATAGCCGGCTCTGACAGCAGCAGGCAAAGCCTCTGACGGTCGTCCGATTTGAATACGTAAAGCGGCGCGCCGCTCGTCAATTCGCTCATCATATTTTCGATACTGAACATAAGCAGGTCCGCATTGCCGTTGAACTTGGTTTCCGCGAGCTCGCGGAATCGTCGAAGCATGCAGACGGCAAGCCTATAGCCGCCTATAGGAGGACCCGTGAGAAGCTCCGCTGCCTGGGAGACAATGTCGGCACTGCCTACAATACGCCGTCCCGTCACGTTTTGCAGAAACGTCTCGGTACGCAGCTTGCGCATTTCGCTTGCGAATTGCTGGCGCTGCTCGACGCTCATATGGCTGCGGCTGGCCTGTATGGCCTTGACCATGGCATCCTTCAGGTCTGCATGAGACACCGGCTTTAGCACGTATTCGCATGCCTGGTAAGCAACGGCCGCCTTCATATATTCGAATTGCGAATGACCGCTGATTACGACAACCTTAATATGGTTGTACCGGTGATACAGTTGCTCGAGGAACTGCTGGCCGTTCATGACCGGCATATTCATATCCGTTACGATGATATGGGGCTTGCTGACCGGAATGAGCTCCAGCGCTTCCGCACCGTTTCTGGCTTCCGCTACAACTTCGACATCCAGCTGCAGCTCATCAATCATTTTGCCAACCGATTTGCGCCCCCATGGCTCGTCATCAACGACCATTACCTTAAACATGAGATTCTCCCCGCTTTCTGCATGGAATTCGGATACGAATAACCGTCCCTTCGCCCAGCTTGCTGTCCAATTCGAGGCCATACGAATCGCCGTATGCAAGCCGTATTCGTTCGTGAACGTTTTTTAACCCAATCGAGACCCCCGAGAATACTTCCATCGACTTCTTCTCCATGTCGCTGCGCAGCACGGCCAGCTTGTCTGGGGCTATACCCGGGCCGTTATCGCTGACGGACAATACGATCGTCCCTTCGTTCGTTTCAGCCCTTACGCGAATGAGCAGCTGCCCGTCGTCCGGCCCGCCAAGTGCGTGTATGAACGCATTCTCTATAATCGGCTGCATAACGAAACGAATCGTGGAGGCTTCCATCAGCGACTCCGGCACGTCAAATTCCATGCGCAGCGACTCCTCGAACCGAAACTGCTGGATATACAAATAGTTGCCGACATGCGCCAGCTCCTGCCGGATTGTAGACTCCGTATTCCCCTCATAGAAGCTGTAACGGAACAAGTCGCCAAGAGAACGGCACATCTCCGGAATTTCATAGTCCCCGATCAGTACGGCCTTACCGCCAATCGTTTGCAGCGTATTGTACAAAAAATGCGGGTTAATCTGCATTTGCAGAGCAAGCAGCTGAGCTTCTTTGTTCCGGAGCTGCATCTGGTAACGCTGCTCGATCAGCTCCCGTATTTTTTCCGTCATGAAGTTGAAGCTTCGGGTCAGCTCGGATATATCATCCCGATAACGGTACGGCTGTGACAGCGTGACGTGGAAGTTGCCGTTGCGCACCTTTTTCATCGCCTGGCCAAGCCGCTTTATCGGCCTTGTCAAATACTGCTGGGCAAAGAGCGACAGCAGCGAGATACACACTACGGCAAATACCACTGCCCCAATAGCGATTAGAAGCGTATTGTTGCGATGGCGAGCCAGCTCCTCGTTCGGATAGATAATGGTCAGCGTCGAATTGCCGTTATCCAGATAAGACGTACTGACAAGCAGATCCTGGCGCTGTTCGAATCGAAGCTCCTTCGGTTTGTTCTTCAGCCGTATATCCGGTGCATCAAATGTAGGTACGATACCATCGTACTTGTCGCTCGTATGGTAGAAGGTCTCGCCCCTAGAGTTGCGCAGCACGATTACATTCGGAGACTGGTTATTCGCCTCAATCACTTTAGTAAGCTCCTTCATCTGAATGTAAAAGACAAGCGTGCCGATTTTACTATGGTAGAACGGATCATATATCGTAATGGCAAATACGAAAAAATCCTGTTTAAACGAAGAATCCCTGTAGGAAAAGGAGAGCGAGTTCTGAAACGGCAAATCGAGCATGTCCTCGTAATGGGGAATGCTCTCGTTAAAAGGGATAGAATCATAACTGGCTGCTCTCGACCAAAAGTCCTTCAGCTTATTGTCCTTGCCAAAGATCATGACTTTAATGACGGTATCCTTGTTCTTATTGGAGACAAGCGCATAATAGCTCTTCAGCGACTCGCCAAGAGCAAAGAAATCTTCGTCATTCACGTTACGACCGTGCTCCATCAAATTCATGACACGGGGGAAGCCGTACACCTGCAGGGCTGAAGATGACAGGTCACGAAAATATTGATTCAAGTAGCCAGCCACATATTGCGCATTCTGACTGGTACTGCGGTACATCGTGCGTTCCAACGATTTCGTGCTTGATTCGTAAAAGAGATAAGACAGCACAAGCATCGGTACGAGAGACGTGATTACGCTGCTCCAGACAATTTTTGTCCGGATACTCCGATTGACGAATAGCCACTTCATTAACTTCATGGCTGCGGACCTACCTGACTCTTATCCACCGGAAAGACGGAATCATCTATTACTCCAAATATCCGGAACCTAGCCTCTATCCGTAATTCTTGACCAACCTGCGTAGAGCTTGTCCAACCGATCATGCTACCCCTCGCTTTTTATTATGTAATCGATGCCAAATGGTGATGATGCATTATACCGTCTGGACAGAATACCTGCAATTCAATTTATCGTTAATTCCATGTTCAAATTTTTGACTGATATAACTGTTCAGAAATTGACCATTTTATTTATTAAGCGCTTTCAAATTACTAGGGGGAAGTATCTACATTCTAACTACAGCAGCTCAAAATCCTTTTCGAAAAAACAAAAAAGAGCCTTGCTAAGCAAGGCTCCGTAATTTCAAATCATATGGTGCGGTTGATGGGACTTGAACCCATACGCCCGGTGGGCACTACCCCCTCAAGATAGCGTGTCTGCCGTTCCACCACAACCGCAAAAAGCAAGGTAAAGTGAGCCATGAAGGACTCGAACCTTCGACACCCTGATTAAAAGTCAGGTGCTCTACCAACTGAGCTAATGGCTCTCAATGAAAAATGGTGGAGGGTGATGGATTCGAACCACCGAACCGTTAGGAAGAGATTTACAGTCTCCCGCGTTTGGCCACTTCGCTAACCCTCCGTAAACATGGTGCCGGCGATAGGAGTCGAACCCACGACCTACTGATTACAAGTCAGTTGCTCTACCAACTGAGCTACACCGGCATATTAAATTATCCACCATCTAACATGGTGGCTCGGGACGGATTCGAACCGCCGACACGAGGATTTTCAGTCCTCTGCTCTACCAACTGAGCTACCGAGCCTGATGTTTGATTAAATGGCGGAGCTGACGGGATTCGAACCCGCGGTCTCCTGCGTGACAGGCAGGCATGTTAGGCCTCTACACCACAGCTCCACATCGAATTCTCGGTAAAAACCGAAGATAAAGTTTTGGTTGCGGGGGCAGGATTTGAACCTGCGGCCTTCGGGTTATGAGCCCGACGAGCTACCGAGCTGCTCCACCCCGCGTCATTTTTAAAACATATATGGTGGAGGCTGAGGGGATCGAACCCCCGACCCTCTGCTTGTAAGGCAGATGCTCTCCCAGCTGAGCTAAGCCTCCATATTGTGTAACCCCGGGGTCCCCGAAAAGTAATCGGAATAACCTACGAAGCGCTACTTCACTTTTTGGGATGAAATTGGTGACCCGTAGGGGATTCGAACCCCTGTTACCTCCGTGAAAGGGAGGTGTCTTAACCCCTTGACCAACGGGCCGTATCAAATTGAAAGTTATATGGCAGAGAGGAAGGGATTCGAACCCTCGAGACCCGGTTAGAGCCTACACGATTTCCAATCGTGCTCCTTCGACCACTCGGACACCTCTCTATATGGCTCCCCGAACAGGACTCGAACCTGTGACAACTCGATTAACAGTCGAGTGCTCTACCAACTGAGCTATCAGGGAACATTAAGAAAAAAGGTAAAGCCCAATAAAAAACCCACTTCATGGTGGGTGTTTATTTATGCTATAAACATAAAACACCATAAGAAACTGAATATGATTCACACGAAACATTAGCTGGTTTCCGGCATCACACCGGAGTCCCTCAAAAGTAATTAGTATAAGCTGCAACGCTTAACTTCACTATGTGGGTTATTGTAGGATAAGCCCTCGACCGATTAGTATTCGTCAGCTCCACACATTGCTGTGCTTCCACCCCGAACCTATCAACCTCGTCGTCTTCAAGGGGTCTTACTAATTGGGAAA
>NZ_JBBCVY010000024.1:0-40597 GCF_037146255.1 Paenibacillus sp. MMO-58 | reverse complement strand
GGGGGATAAGACCCCGGCAGGGTCTTATCCCGTTCCGGTCACCAGTTAACGTGGCAGGTAAGACCCTCTCAGGGGCTTATTTGCTGCTCAACTTTTGTTTTCGAGTAACTGTCTGGACTTGTTTCGACGTTTAGGTCCTTCAGGGACCTTATCTGGTTCCAATCGGCATCTATTAGGGTGGTTAAGGCCCGTTAGGGACCTTAACCTTATGAAATCAACACAATACGCAGCATTTTCCACCTGAAATCTGAGTTTTAAGGCCCTTCAGGGACCTTAATGCGCTTCCTATTGCAAGTTAGTTTAATGTTAAGGTCCCTAAAGGGCCCTAACGCCTTAAGCGCAGCATTTAAACAGTGAATTTGAAACGCTGATTTTGTTGGATGAAATCCAATGTAGAGTTACTTACTGGTCGATAACGCATCATTATGTTGGATGAAATCCAGTCTGAGCAGGGAGTCTGTGCCACAGGTCTACGTGCTGTGTCTATACCAATACCCCAGAACACCGGCACATGTGCCCGATGTAACCACCCTCACTCCCCCTTGCTCCGCTTAATTCCGCAGCGGCTTGCCCGTGGAGAGCATGTAGCTCATGCGCTCCTGAGTTTTGCGTTCGCCGCAGAGGCTGAGGAAGGCTTCGCATTCCAGGTCGAGCAGGTACTGCTCGCTGACCTCTGCTCCCGGCGCCGCATCGCCGCCGGACATCACGTGCGCGAGCTTATTCCCAATCAGCGCGTCGTGCTTGCTGATCTGCCCGCCCAGCAGCAGACTGTGCACGCCCATGCGAAGCACGGCCTTGCCCTCGCGGCCAGCCACGCGGACGCGAGCCTCGGGCTGCGGCGTATAGCCCGCCCGGTCCAGCTCAAGCACCGCCCGCTTCGCTTCGGCAATCCGCGCGTCCTGCCGCATAATGACGCGGTCCTGCGGGCGCTTCAGCCCGATGCGGCCAACATCAAAGCCGCTGGTGGACGTTTTGGCCATCGCAACCGTCTCGAATAGAGCGTTCAAATGCGGCTGGATTTCGCCCCCTCCTGCCCTTGCCGCAGCCATAACGGCTGCCTCTTTCGAGCCGCCGCCCGCCGGGATCAGGCCAACCCCGGTCTCAACGAGACCGAAATACGTCTCCGGCGAGAAAATAATCTGGTCGGCCGGCAAGCAGGCCTCGACGCCTCCGCCAAGCGTCATCCGGTGAGGCGCGGCGACGACGGGACGGTCTAATTTTTTGATCGAAAGCATGCTGCCCTGGAACATTCGGATGATGTCCTCGACTTCATCCCATTCGCCGTTTTGCGCCTCCATCAAGAGAAGCAGCAGGTTCGCGCCTACGCAGAAGTTGCGCCCGTCGTTCGCAATAACAAGCCCGCGCCAGTTCTTGCTGACCTCCTCGGCCGTCCGCCGGATAGCCGTCAGAATTTCGCCGCCGATGGCGTTGTTCTGCGAATGGAATTCGAGGCAGACCACGTCGTCACCAAGATCAATCAGACTCGCGTCCGAGGTGCGCAGCACCGTTCTGCCGGCTTCCTTCAAAGCAGCAAGCGAAATCTCATCCGGTGACAGCTCTTCGGCCGCATACCCTCCGCCCCCGCTGGCGTACACGAACCGTCTGCCTTCCTGCACCTTATAAAAGCTGCCGTTCCCTTCCGCAATCCATGTCAGTACCCATTCCGGCACCGCATCGCCTTCAGCCTTCATCCGGGCTACGGACTTCTCCAAGCCAAGCGCATCCCACAGCTCAAACGGTCCAAGCTCCCAGCTGAAGCCCCATTTCATTGCTTTATCGATATCCGTGATGGAGTCGGCAATAACGCCAACCAAGGCTGCCGAATAGAGAAGCGTGCGCTTAATCGTCTGCCAGGCGAACTGGGCATATTTATGCTTCGGATCCGTGCCGATAAGCGCCCGGATTTTGCCGCCCGTGCCTTTTGCCGCCTTGGCCGCATCGATGATTGGTCCTTTCACCGAGCTACGCGGCCGGTAAGCAAGCGATTCCAAATCAAGCGATTCAATCTCGCTGCCGCCCTTCAGCCCCCTAATTTTCCGGTAAAAACCACCGCCGCTCTTTTCCCCCAGCCGGCCCGATGCCACCAACTGCTCTAATAGCGGAGGCCTTGCGAACGTCTCGCGTTCAGCCGCATCCGTGCTTTTCTCCCGGACGTTGTCGACGACGTGAAGCAGCGTATCGAGGCCCACCAGATCCAGCATCCGGAACGTTGCCGTCTTGGGCCGCCCCATCGCGGGCCCGGTCAGCGCATCTGCTTCCTCCACCGTAAGCCCAAACCTAAGAACCTCCTCCAGCGTCACCAGCATGCCGTACGTGCCGATTCGGTTGGCGATAAAATTAGGCGTATCCTTCGCCACAACAACGCCTTTTCCCAGCCGTTCTTCGCATATAGCAGTAAGCAGTGCCGTAACCTCGGGAGCCGTATCGCACGTCGGCACAACCTCAACCAGCTTCATATAACGCGGAGGGTTGAAAAAATGCGTCACCGCAAAATGCTGCCGGAACGCCTCGCTCCGGCCCTCCACCATCTCGGCTACCGATAAGCCCGATGTATTGGAGGATACAATCATGCCCGGCTTCCACACGCTCTCCACCCGCTCGAACAGACTTCGCTTCACATCCAGCCGCTCGACAACCGCCTCCACAATCCAATCCACCTCGGATAGTCCTGCCAGGTGATCCTCGAGATTACCAGCCGTAATCCGCCCGGCAAAAGACGGCTCATACAGCGGGGCAGGCTGCGCCTTCGCCATTCGGACAACGGCAGCTTGCGCAAGGCGGCTGCGCACCTGCGGGGAAGCCAGCGTCAGTCCGCGTTTTTCCTCCTCCGGAAGCAGTGCTTGCGGCACGACATCGAGCAGCAGCACACGCATGCCGGCATTCGCCAAATGCGCGGCAATTCCCGCGCCCATTACGCCGGAGCCGATGACGGCCGCGCGCCTTACCGTACCCGTTCGATTCATCGACATTGAATAGTCCCTCCTGGGTTATTGATGATTTTTGCTTCGAAAGCATGAGTCGTTTTTTAGCCGGGCAGTCAGGCCGTTAAGCCGTCTCTTTGCCAAACACGCTTGCCGCAAGCAGCTCCGCTACATCGCGTGCCGCCGTCCGCTCATCGGCCTCGAGAAGCTTCAGCCCGTCTTCCATCATCGTCAGGCAATACGGGCAGGCCGAGCCAATGACCGTAGGCCGTACCTCCAGCGCCTGCGATACTCTGGCGCGGTTAACGCGGACGCCGCTTTGCTCTTCCATCCACATCAGGCCGCCGCCCGCTCCGCAGCACATGCCGTTCTCGCGATTTCTCGCCATCTCTTCGATCTCGATGCCCGGAATCGCCTTCAGCACCTCGCGCGGTGCATCGTAAATGCCGTTATAACGTCCGAGATAGCAGGAATCATGGTAGGTGACGCGTTCTTTGATAAGGTGCTCGGGCGTTAACCGCCCATCCTTGAGCAGCCGGGCCAGCAGCTCCGTATGATGCTCGATCCTGACGTCCGAAGGAAGTCCGAAATCCGGGTACTCCTTGCGGAAAGTATTAAGCGTATGCGGGCAGGCCGTTACAATACGAGTTATTCCGTAACGGGCAATGGTCTCGATGTTCTCGCGGCACAGTTCCTGGAAAAGCAGCTCGTTGCCGATCCTGCGCGGCGTATCTCCCGAGTTCCGCTCCTCTGCCCCAAGCGTGGCAAACGACACTCCCGCCTGGTCAAGCAGCCGCACGAGATCGTACAGCACCTTCCGGCTGCGCGTATCGTAAGAGCCCATGGACCCTGCCCACAGCAGAAACTGCGGCTTTGGCGCTCCCGCACGTTTGATTTCCTGCATCGTCTTAACGCGGACGCCGGTGCGGCTCTCGCATTCGTCGATCCAAGCCGCGCGTTCGGCTCTCGGAAGTCCCCATGGGTTGCTTTGGCGTTCGATGTTTTGCAGCGCGCGCTGACCGTCAAACGGCAGGCGGCCTTCCATCAGCACGAGATAACGGCGCATATCGATGATTTTGTCGACATGCTCGTTGCCAACCGGGCACATCTCCTCGCAGTTGCGGCAGGTGGTACATGCCCACAGCTCCTCCTCGCTCATGACGTCTCCGATCAGCTCCAGCTCATCCGGCTTTGTTCCCTCCCGGGCATTCCAAGCCTGCTTCTGCGCCGTCATGGTCGGAATAATGGAGGTCACGCTTCCTTCCGGACTATCCTCCCAGGACGGAATCAGCGCGCCCATCACATGCGCCCCTGCCGCCTGCCCGCCCATAAACGTTGGAACCCAGGGCGACTTGGACGTAATGGCGGCGCCTTTTTCCGTGAGATGATCCCGAAGCTTTGTCATGAGATGCATCGGCGACAGCAGCTTGCCGGTATTCGAAGCCGGGCAAACATTCGTACAGCGTCCGCATTCCACGCAGGCGTACAGGTCCAGCAGCTGCTTTTGCGTAAAATGCTCGATTTTGCCCGCGCCAAAATACTCCGCTTCCTCATCCTCCAGATTAAGCGGCGCCAGCCGGCCCACCGGCGCATTGCGCCCGAGCCACAAATTCACGGGAGCCGTCAGCAGGTGAAAATGCTTCGACTGCGGCACGTACACAAGGAAAGACAGCAGTACCAACAGATGCAGCCACCAGAACAACTCGTAACCGGCTTCCGACGCTATGCTGCCGGAAGGCACGCCAAGCTTCCCGATCCAGTCCGCAAGCACGGAGGAAACAGGCGCAAAACGGCCAGCTACGGCATGCGGATCTCCCGACAGCCGCTCGAAGGAAAGCGTCAGCAGGACAGTCAGCATCAACCCGCCGATAAACCAAAGGACAAGCGAAGGCTTCCAGCCGCGCTTCAGCCTTGGCAACTGCTCGATATACCGGCGGAAAGCCCCGTACAGGACCGCGAGCAGGACAAGCGAGACCGTCAGCTCCTGCGACCAGGCGAACTGGCCGTAGAAGGGAAACGGAATCGGGTGACCGCTGAGCTTTTTCCAGATGATATCCGCCGCTCCAAACTGCAAAATGATAAAACCGTAGAAATAAATGAAATGCATGACGCCGCTCCGGATATCGCGCAGCAGCTTGCTGTGCCCGAGCACCTGTCCCGTTACCGAGGGACGTCCGGCTAATTCCCTCCGCTCATCCGATGGCATCGCCTCATGGGCAGCCGCCCGGCCAAGCTTAATATAGCCCACCCTGCGCAAGACGACCGTAACAAAAGCGAATGCGGCAAGCCCCAATACCGCCGCGAACAAAACCCACCTGAGTGCAGCTGTCGCCACATCTGCCGACCACCATTCCAGCAATGGCCACGCCCCCCTTTTGCAGCCCTCGATTCGGACAAGCTTTTAAGCGTTGTGACTAGGTGAAACGGCTGCTCCTTCCTATGGCAGAGAGAGCGCGTTTCAATCCGAAGAATTTCAAGCCATGTTTACAAGAGAAAACTTATAAATGCTTAGAATTCAAGGTGAAACGGCTTCGCCGGCCTTTGGCAGGGCAGCATTTTCAAAAAAACCGCGGTGCTCCAGTATATGAGCCCGATAGCATGAACATGCCGCCCCTTTCGCCGGTGCGGACGGTCTATTTGGCCGAGTCGACTCATATCGTAGCACTGATGGAAAGCGGTTTAACCGAGCCTTGCAGCCAGCCGCGGCCATGCTGCGGGAGAGGCGTGTGAGCCGGACGAAAATGGAGCATGGAACTATAGTCTGAGGAGGTTGCTGCAGTGCTGAACATTGTCGTTCTACTCAAGCAGACATTTGATACGGAAGAAAAAATTATCGTAAAGGACGGCGCCGTTGCGGAAGCGGACGCCAAGCTCGTTATTAATCCTTATGACGAATATGCCCTCGAGGAGGCGCTGCGCCAGCGCGAGGCGCATGGCGGCGAGGTACGGGTTGTCTCCTGCGGCGGCGACCGCTCGGAGGAAGCCCTGCGGACCGCGCTTGCGATGGGCGCGGATGAGGCCATCCGGCTCGACGCGGCTACCGTGGAGAGCAGCGACAGCTTCGCGCTGGCCGCTGCGCTAGCGAAGGTTATCGAGCCGCTTAAGCCGGATCTGCTGCTGGCGGGCTTGTTCGCCGTCGACAGCGGCTCCGGGAGCGTAGCGCTCCAGGTCGCGGAACGGCTTGGTCTGCCGCATGCGTCAGCAGCGGTGAAGGTTGGCATTGCAGGGCCGGATGAAGCGAAGGCATCCGGCGAGCTGCCGCCGGGCGCAGCGTCGGCGGCGAGGTTTGCTGTCGTGGAGCGCGATGTCGAGGGCGACACGGAGACGGTTGTGATCCCGCTGCCAGCGCTGATCACCGCGCAGCAAGGGCTCAACGAGCCGCGGTATCCGTCGCTGCCGGGCATTATGAAGGCGAAGCGGAAGCCGCTCGCCCGTGTGTCGGCAGCCGCAGGCGGCGAGGAAGAAGGCGCGCGGACATCGCGCCTGGCGCTTTTTCCGCCGGCGCCGCGCGCAGCCGGCCGGCGCCTCGCCGGGACGCCCGGCGAGCAGGCGGCGGAGCTTGTCCGCCTGCTGCAGGCGGAGGGCCAGCTGCCGCAGTGACGCGACTGAACGACGTTAAACGTTAAGGCGGTTAACGAGGACGATACCTTAGATGTGGGCAGCCAGGTTACGAGCCCTGAGTGACCTTAACCTTGTGCGTATCCACCAACTTGACAACCTTTTTCTCGTTTGCCGGTTGTTAAGGTCCCTAAGGGGCCTTAACGTGCCACACAACTAGCTTATTCAGCTGGTTAAGAGCCCCAAGGGATCTTAACCTTATGCGTACCCGCCAACCTGACGGTCTTTTTGCTCGTTTGCCGGTTGTTAAGGTCCCTAAGGGACCATAACGTGTCACACAGCTAGCTTGTTTAGCTGGTTAAGAGCCCCAAGGGATCTTAACCTTATGCGTACCCGCCAACCTGACGGTCTTTTTGCTCGTTCGCTGATTGTTAAGGTCCCTAAGGAGCCTTAACGTGCCACACAACTAGCTTATTCAGCTGGTTAAGAGCCCTAAGGGATCTTAACCTTATGCGTACCCGCCTACCTGACGGTCTTTTTGCTCGTTCGCTGATTGTTAAGGTCCCTAAGGGACCTTAACGTGTCTCACAACTAGCTTATTCAGCTGGTTAAGAGCCCTAATGGATCTTAACCTTATGCGTACCCGCCAACCTGACGGTCTTTTTGCTCGTTCGCTGATTGTTAAGGTCCCTAAGGGGCCTTAACGTGTCACACAACTAGCTTATTCAGCTGGTTAAGAGCCCTAAGGGATCTTAACCTTATGCCGACCCACCAATTTGGCGGCCTTTTGCTCGTTTGCCGGTTGTTAAGGTCCCTAAGGGACCTTAACGTACCAAGTAGCTAAATTATCTAGCGGATTAAGTGCCCTAAAGGCTCTTAACTCCTCTCAGCTCCTAAGTTTGAAATGCATCCAATAAGACCCTCTCGGGGTCTTATTGAGGTGCTTCATCTACTTAATAGTTCGGATAAGACCCTGCCAGGGCCTTATCGTAACGGGAAAGCCAGAAAAGCATTGAAAAGACCTGACTGCAACAGAAATAAGACCCTATGAGGGTCCTATCTTATACAATCGCAACTCAACCTATCGCAATAAAGCCCTCCCAGGGTCTTATTGCCCCAATGGCAATGCAGAAGGTTACTTCAGCAACTTTGGAGATAAAATTTCATTTGCAGCTCGACCTGCAACAAAGGAGGAAATAAGATGGGAAGAACGATACTCGTGTTCGCCGAATGCCGGGACGGCAAACTGCGCCGCGTAGCGCTTGAGGCGCTTGGCGCCGCGCGGCGGCTGGCCGGTGCGGACGGCTCGGTCCATGCCGTCCTCGCAGCTCCCGGCGGCTCGGCCGACGAAGCAGCCGCGCTGGCTGCGCGAGGGGCGGATGTCGTCCATGTCGCGGACGACCCGGCCCTTCGCGCCTTCGCGCCAGAGGCGTGCATCGCCGCCTTGCGCGCAGCTATAGAAGCGGTAAGGCCGGACGCGCTGCTGCTCGGCCATACCGCCGTGGGGCGCGAGCTCGCGCCCCGCGTGGCCGCGGCCATCGGCGCCGGCCACGTCGCAGACGTGACCGCCATCGATGAAACCGATGGCGTGTTCACACGGCCGCTCTACGCCGGCAAGGCGTTCGAGCGGCGCAGCTTCACCCCGGGCCGGCCGTGGGTCGTCACGGTCCGCCCGAATAACTTCGAGCCGGCCGAGACCCTGCCGGCCGGCGAGCCCCAAGGCACCGTGCAGGCGCTGCCGTTCACGGTACCGCCGATCCTGACCGCGGTACGCTCGCTAGTGCGCCGCGCCGGCGGCCAAATCGATCTCGCCGAGGCAGACGTAGTCGTCTCCGGCGGCAGAGGCGTACGCAGCTCGGCCGGCTTCGAGCCGCTGCAAGAGCTCGCCGGCGTGCTCGGCGGCGCGGTTGGCGCCTCGCGGGGCGCTTGCGATGCCGGCTACTGCGGCTATGCCCTGCAGATCGGGCAGACCGGCAAGGTCGTTACGCCGCAGCTCTATATTGCCTGCGGAATAAGCGGCGCTATTCAGCATCTTGCCGGCATGAGCCAATCGCGCGTCATTATCGCGATCAACAAAGACCCCGACGCGCCCATCTTTAGCGTAGCTGATTATGGCATCGTCGGGGACCTGTTCGAGGTTGTTCCGCTATTAACGGAGGAGTTCGGCAGAACGAAATCCGGTTAACTTAGCGGTCCTAAGCATTAACCCGGCTAATCATTGGGACGGTTAATCCTCTTTCGCGAAGGTTCCGGGGTTCCGGACATCCGGGCTTCCGGGCTCCACTGGCTTCCGGACTTCCCGGGTTTCCATGCTACCGGATTCCGAGGATTCCCGGGCTTACCGGGTTTCCATGCTTTCTGCCTTCCCGGCTCCCCGGCTCCCGGGTTTCCGGACTTACCGGGCTCCACGGGCTTCCGGGGGTTCCCGGGCTTCCGAGCTCCCGGGCTTACCGGGTTCCCATGCTTTCTGCCTTCCCGGCCCACGGACTTACCGGCCCTCGGGCCCCCGGCCTTCCTTGTTTTCCCTTACCTGCTTTTTCTGACCGGGCTGCTCTTATTAGCCCAGGCTACACGCCCTTACTCAGCCGCCCGGCGTGCACCGCCGGCCACCAAAAAAGGGACTATCCCCGCAAGCAGAGCTTACGGGGATAGTCCCTTACAATCATTTCAAAGCAAAATCCGGGCGGATCTCCCGGACGCAGTCCGGGGATTCGTAAGCTTCATCGTTCACCGCGTTGGTGACCGGATAAGCTCTCATGCGGTAGCTGTCCATCGGCTCCAGATGCTTGCGCAGCGAGCGGAAGTCCGAGATGCTGGGATTCAACCAATCCTCCATCCCCTCTTCGTCCATAATAACCGGCACGTTAGGCTGCCATTGCGACATCGTCCCGGTTGCCGGGGCGGTAATCATGGTAAAGGCGCGCACCTCTTGCCCGCTGTAATTCCGCCAGACGTCGAAGAAGCCGGCAATCCCGAACACTCTGCGGTTCGGCACCACGATATGCATCGCCCGCGAGTCCTTCTCCTTCTGCCCTTTCTGCCAGCCGAAAAATCCGCTGCAAGGCACAACGCAGCGCTGCTTGCGCAGCATCCGCTCGAAGAAAGGCTTGTTCGACAGCATCGAGCTGTCCGCGTTTACGGAATCTTTTGCCCAGAACGGGAACAGTCCCCATCTAGCGTCATGCATCGTCCGGAGTCCCCAGCGATCGTTCATAACAATGGACACCGTCTGCGTAGGCGCTACATTAAACCGGTTCGTGTAACAATTAATCAACTGCTCCACCTTAAAAGCCTCAATCATATCTCCAACATCCGCGGTAATGGAATAACGTTCAATCATATGCAATAACCCCCAGCGCTTTTTAACCAAGTATTCTCTAAAGCGCGGGATGATTATGCGTTCCTTTCCATTAATTCGTGAATCGTTTGCGGAATTTAAGCGGCGGCATGCCGGTCTGCGCGGCAAAAAGCCTGGAGAAATGCGGCGTCTGACGGAATCCCGTCTCCTCCGCCACTCTTGCGATCGGCCAGTCCGTCTTGATCAGCAGCAGCTTCGCCTGGTCGAGGCGGTAATACAGCAAATATTGCTGCGGCGTACAGCCGAACACCTCGGTCATGCAGCGGGTAATGTAGTTCGTATGCAGCTGAAGCGCTTCGCTCAGCATCGTATTCGTAATCACGCTGCGGTAATTCATCTTCAAATATGCGGCAGCGCGTTCCGCAACCGATACCCCGGCCTTCGCCGCATCCGAGCGCCAGCCCTCGTCAAGCATCTGCAGCAAATGGAGAAAACGCTGCTGGCGTTCCCAGAAGGCGCCATGCGAAGAGCTTTGCGCCGCTTCATGCAGCTGGGAGAACAGAAGCTTCGCTTCGTCCGGGAACGATAAATGCATTTTTTTCGGCAGGCGAATGGCATACGTGTAATAATCTCCGCGCAGCGATCCCTGACTTGCCTCCGTTTCCTCCCAAGCTCCAACCGTCTGGAAATGCACCCAGTCAAATACGGTCTCCTCTTGGCAAGGCTTAAAAGAGTGATGCCAACGGTCCGGCCGCAGAATGAGCACATCCCCGGCTTGAAGCGTCCAACGGTTGCCCTCCTCCGCGATATAGAGCGAGCCCTGCTGAACGAACAGCAGATCAAATACGCCCAGATTCGTTCGGTTCGGATGCTCTTCCCCCGCTTGATAGGTTCTCCGATTCGATTCTATGAAAAATGGCAGCGGCGGCGACCGAAAGGTCAGCAGCAATTCCTCCGACACAATAAACCTCTCCTTGTTGTCTCAATGGTGTGTATGTATGCAAAAACTTCATAAAAGCTATTGCCATGTTACCGAAATCATAGCCATTTGTCTACAATGTTCGACAGATCCAGTCTATGAAAAAAAGCCCTATTCCTCTAGTAGAAGAATAGGGCTTTCCAGTTACATAATGATAGCTTCGGCTGTTTCCTCAACCGGGCTCAGGCATTCTCCGAGAAACGGGCAGCGGCGGCATTCCGCGGCCCCTTTCGATTTGCGCAGCTGACCCGCCGCAGACGATGCTTCCGGCATAAAGCTTGCAGCCAGCTTCATATAATCCAGCGACTGTTCAAGCGACTTCTTATCGGGATACACAATAAGCTGATTACCGCTTAAGACGGACAGTACCTCAATTCGAAGCGGCAGCCTCCCAAAGGCGCTTGAGCAAAAAACCGCCGTCAAATGCCGGAACAAAGCGATGATCTCTTCGTCCTCGTCAACGATGTATTTGCGCACGATGTAATCGTCAGGATTACCGTTGTCGCTTTTGAGCACCACCTGGAAAATTTGCATCAGCTCCACCCGGAGCTCCGGCACAAAAACCTGATGCTGCTCGAAAAGAATAATCGGAGTAGTGGATTTTTCGCTTGATAATAAGGAATGTAGACCGTCAATCAATTGCTGCCTGATCAACCAATAATGCTCCGGAGACTCGAATTCCTCTACCTTGTTGGTCCACCAACGCTCGAGCGTATCCGGGATAGAGAAATGAGACCGTTCTCCCTCGGGCGTCATAAAAAATGCGTTGACCGCATGGCTGACAGCCACCTGGGCAAGCTGCACCCAATTAACCTCCGTCTTAGCCGATGGCGCGGCTCCCTGCCGTTTGGCATACCGGTACGGACATCTCAGGAGCTCCTCCAGCTTATAATCTTCAATTACCTTCCCCTTTGCCGCAGCATCCAAAGCCGGCCACCTCCTCCGGAACTTTATACATCTATCTGACAGCAGGTACCGATCCGGCAATCAACCAGCCTGCAGCCTTACACTCGATAATCTGATCCTTGGACGGATCGAATTCAACCTTCAAGCCCGGCAGCACCAGCTCCGCTCCAATCTCCTTCAGCTTAGCTTCAATCGTATCCACCGCCCCGCAGAAGATCGGGTACGAAGTATCCCCGGAGCCAAATACAATGGCCTTCCGCCCGCTTAAATCCAGATCGCTTAACGCTTCGTAAAAATCTATAAATTCATTGGGCAAATATTGATCCAGCTCGGATGCATCCGCATCATAAGCATCTCTTACCGCAACCTCCGCGCCTGCTTCCCTTGCGCCGGCGGCAATGGCTTCCGCCATCTCCTCCGTATTTCCCGTCAAACTTGCATAAGCCACAATGACCTTCATGAAGACCTCCTGAATAATGTGCGAGAAACTTAGCCGCTCCGGTAAGGAAGGAGCATCCGATACCGCTTAGATATCTAAATATTGAATGCCTTGAAATAAGGTCGCCATGTACAGTCTGCCATTTCGGAGCTCGACGTCCGTCACCGGATAACCAAGCTTAACCGACAGAAGCGCGAACTGGTTCTGAATCATGCTGAGCCGAAATAGACCATGGTCCGTGCACACATAAGTATCAATGCCAATCGATACAACGGAGAAAACAAATTTACCGTTGAAGCGGATCCGTTCGAACAGGCCTCTTTTATCCCCGATCAGCAGCTCTCCCTTCTCGCTTGCTCCAACCAGATGCCCGCGGAATACCGAGAGGCTTGTGACCGCCCGGTTCAGCTCGAACTCGGCCCATTCGTCCATAAACCGGTCATACAGCGCAATTCCGCTCTCGTGTCCAACAACGAGATATTGGGGAAGGTTCATGAAGTCGAATACCTTTTTGCCCGGGCAGGCAAACTTTTGCCATTCTCCGCGCACTTCCGACCACAGCCCGTATTCGGTTGCCGCATAGCCGGTTCCGCCCAGGATGCGGTATTGGGAGCATGGGACAGCAAGTCCCGTATCCACCCACTCCTCATCCTCGTACAGGAATAACCCTTCGCTCGTGCAGGCATGCAAAATACCGCTATGCAGCTGAAGCCGGTTCACGCTTGCCTGAGGCGGCAGCCCCGCCGCCAGCTTCGTCCACTCTCCGAACTCGTCAATCTCGTATACGCCATAACCAACCGAAGCAGCTATGATCGAATCTTGGCTAACCCGCACCGACGAAAAGGGAAACAACATCCAGTTCCACGGCTTGCCTTCGTGATTGATCTGATCCGTCGTATTCCCCGGCTGACCATTCTGATTAAACCGGCTTTCCTTCACCTTTTTCAGCTCCAATGCTATGTAAGGCCTGCCCGCGCAGGCTTACTTGTTGTGTTCTTTCCGTTCTTCTGCCTTATGAATAAGGATGGACTCGACCTGCCACGGCTTCGATTCCCGTTCTTCGCTCTCCGTCTGACGGACTGGATGTATTTGCTTCTTCTTCTTCAAGACCATTTCATACAATAAACCCAACGTTAGAACCTCCCTTTGTGCGAAGCCCGGACCTCTTGCCCGGTGGTGCGTATACAGCTAATGCGCATCCTACTATTGATAATGATTATCAGTTTCGTTAGATACATGATAACCATTCTCAATGACACTGTCAACCGTACCCAAGTCCTTAATCATTCAACTTTTTCTAAAGCTTTGGACGGCATGGTCAGCTGCGTTAAATTCGACACCAGTAGCAGCCATGCCATACCCGCATGACTGCTCTCGCTCGCAAATGTTGTGCGCAATGTTACAAGGTATGCCCGCTCCCGCCAAAATATTTGTCTTACTGACAAATTTTCCGTTCAACTTGTCAGACCGGCTTGTCACTGCATTGCACTTTATGCAGCATATTTCACTCCTATAAGCCGATTCCGCGTTCTACGTTGCACGAAATGCAGTAAATATCCCTTTTAAACCCCGGAATGGCCTATCTAAGCGAAATATCCTGCAGATCGTGCAGCATAAACGGACAAATCAGGCGTGTAGGGCCAATTATGCTGTAAAACGTGCAATGTAGTTCGTGGAGTTATTTGCCGTACTGGCTGAATCGGTCAAGAGTATGGTATTGGTGAGCGATGACGGGGTGCGGGGTGCAGGGGTTGTATACGGAGAGCGATATGCGGGCGCCGTCTCGGGGCTTTCGTAGCCTACCGGAAGCTGCCGCCGGTCGTTTGTGGCAGCTCAGCGAACAGCTCACAGGTGTTAAGCTTGATCCTAAGTAAGCGCAAGGTTAGAAAAAAAGGCTGTCTCCATGAATGGGAGACAGCCTTTTCTAAATTCTTACCAGCGGTACGTGCCGACGGTTCCGGCAGGAAGCGTTGCTACGAATTGCTTGCCTTCGCAAAGCACGCGGAACGACTGCTCTTCCGCCGTCTGATTGATAACAACCATAACGAGGCTGCCGTCCGGATTGCGGAACGCCACATTGGTTACCGTCTCCGGCGATCCGTAAGTGCTGCCGATCCGGTATGCGCCGCACTCGACAAAGCGGGAGTATTGCGCAAGCAGATTAAATTCCGGCGTGCGCCAGAATCGGCTAGGCTCATCCGCATCCTGCATAAGCATCGTTGGGCCGGGCTGCCCAAGCCATTGATGCGTGCCGATTCGGCTGTCGAGCATCGTTACCCAAGCGTTATAGCTGCTGGCATAGTTGCGGAAATATTGCGCCATCCGGTCCGCGCCGGCCGTTCCCCATAAGGAACGCTCCGTCAGATATATCGGCTTTTCCGGATATGCCGCATGGATCTCGCTCATCACTTCCGGCGAGCCGTCATAGTCATGGAGCGCAATGCCGTCAACCGCCGCATAGCCTTCCGAGTCATTCAGAATCGGCGTGACATAACCCATCGCATCCGCAAAGTTGTGATCGAAGATCCATAGCTCCGTTGCTAGTCCATGCTCCTCGAACTCGCGCTTCAGGGCAATCGCCAGCTCGCGCTGACGTTCAGGGGACATGTAGCAGCTTGGATAGTCGGTCTCGAGCAGCGGTTCGTTTTGCAGCGTCATCGCACAGACCGGAATGCCATGCTCCTCGTACGCCTGAATAGCCAGGCGGTAATATTTCGCCAGCGCTTCCGTGTACTCGGCGCCTTCCTTCAGGCTTCCCCGCTTCAGATCGCCGTTTGTCTTCATCCAGGCCGGCGGACTCCAAGGAGAAGCGAAAATTTTCGCATCCGGCACGACCTTCAGCAGCCTCTGCACCGTCCTGAAGATCGACAGATCGATATCCTTCTGAACGCTGAAATGCTTCAGTTCGAAATCGGTTTCTCCCTCGGGAAGATCGTTATACGTATAGAACGGCTGCGCGGTGAAATCCGAGGTCCCGATCGTTATCCGGAACAGATTAAAACCCAGCCCCTGCTCCTTGTCCGCCAGCTGCTGAATAAAGCTCGCTTGCGAAGCGGCGTCCATCTTCAGCAGATTGTTGATCGTTGTCTCTTCCACCGAAGTTCCGATCCCCAGCATCTGTTGATACGTATGGGCAGGCGTTACGAGAATCGTCGTTTGATCCGAGGCAGAAGGATCGGTTAATGCCAGCTTCGGCTGCCCGCTTAACGCATAAGCCGGATCCGCCGGCCCTTCAAACCAGCGGGTATTCCCCGGGGTCAATTCCGAGCTGAGCCACACCTCAACTTCTTTTGTCGATACTGCCGTTTTGAGTATTGCAGACACTTGCGTCTCCTCCTCTATCCCTCTTTGTTATGTTATTTGCTATGAGCTGTTCCCGGCCATACAAACGTAGCCACCGCGCCTGCCGGCATCGTGTAAGCAAACGATTGGCCGCCTAGCTTAACCTTCAGTTCTTTGTCTGCGCTTGCCGCGTTGAGAGCAACCAGTACGATCGTGCCGTCCGGATTCTTGAAGGCAACCTGCTCAATCTCCCCGCTCACCGATTCGCCGGATTCAATCCGGTATGCACCGGATTTCACGAATTTGCTCGCATGGCCGAACGAATAGTATTCCGAGTTAAACGTCACATCGCCGGAGCCTTGATTAATCGTTACGACGCCCATGCAATCCTTGCAGCCGCCAATCGTTGGCCCATAATTCTCGTCGAGCGCAAGATTCCATTTCAAGACTACCTTCGACCAGTTGCGGGTTGCGCCGATAATCAGATTTTCCATATCCCATTTCAGGTTGCCGCCGAAGTCCGTTGACCAAGCCCCGCCGCTGCTTTCGGTGAAATAGAGATTTTTGTCCGGATGGGCGTCATGCACCTGCGCCTGATTGCCAACTTCTCCCGCATAACCGTGGAAAGCCGTTCCGTCTACGTATTTCGAGGCATCCGGATCGTTCAGAATGGTCAGCGGATAATACGGCTCATCCCAGTTGTGATCCCAAACGACGATCTTGGATTTAATGTTGTTCTTCTCGAAAGCAGGACCAACAAAGCTCTTGATCAGCTCGGCCTGCTCGACCGGCTCCATCCGCATGCCCGGATAATCCTCCGGCGTATAATGCGGCTCATTCTGAAGCGTAATCGCATCGAACGGCACGCCTTCCGCTTCGTAGCCCTGAATCATTTTGACAAAATAATTCGTAAACGGCTCATAAGCATCCGGCTTCAAGCTGCCCCCGATAACCGAGTCGGTTGTCTTCATCCAGCCCGGAGCGCTCCACGGACTACCCATCAGCTTCAGATCCGGGTTAATCTTAAGAGCCTGCTGAAGCGTCGGAATGATGTACTCCTTATCGTGATCGATGGAGAAGTTCTTAAGCTCCGGATCGCTTTGACCGGCTGGCATATCGTCGAAGGTGTAATTCTTCACGGCAAAATCCGATGCCCCAAGCGGCACGCGCATATAGCTGATGCCAATTCCCTTCTCATGGTCGAACAGCTTGTTCATCAGCTCTTCCCGCTGCGATTCATTCAGTTTATTGGCAATCAGCCAAGCCGAAGAATCCGTCAAGGAAGCGCCAAAGCCATCCATCTGCTGATAGACCTTCCCGTCATCGATCGTAATGACATTTTCTTCGGAATCCTTGGCCTTCGTAAGCTTCAGGCTTTCTTCCTGCTGCAGGAGCTTGCTCTTGTCGGGAGTCGTCAGCCACACCTGAACCTGCCCGTCAGTAGAGCCTGAACTGCCTGAATTGCCACTGCTGCAGGCCGTGGCCAGCAAAGCTACCAGCAAGATGGGAAGTATAACGGTGCTACGCCTTTTCATTCGCCGCTCCCTCCAGCTTTTGGCCCAAGCCGCCTTTATGACGGGTAATTGCGCCATAATCGCGGCGGATGAGCGGCGCAACCGGCTTCTCCGTGCTGCGGTCCATATGGATAATGCCAAACGTATCGATCCAGTTGTTGTGGTTCACGTACCAGTCGTACATAATCCAGAAGTCGATGCCGGCTACATAGCCGTCCGCATTGTCCTCTCCCTCTGCACTCAAGGTCCCCTTCTCCATCAAGGCGCGAAGCGTCTCTTCATAAGTAAGGACCTGCTCGCCTTCCTTGCCGCCGGAGGACCAATGGCCGAACTCGGTATTAAGGATTGGTTTATCCGGGAAGATGCGGTTTGCTTCCTCCAGGAACTGCCGTGTCCCCTCGTAATACGTCCCGCCATGGAAAATGCCAAAGTACATCGTCCAGGCGGCCACATCCAGCGGTGCCATCGACGGATCATGCGGACCCGGCTGGTCGGCTGCCGAGCTTTGCGTCAGAAGGCGGCCATCGTTGTAATTTTCTCTTAAGTCACGGACAAGGCGTTCGTTATAAGCGAGGCGAAGCCATACGTCCTTGGATTCGTTTTGCGTGCTCCACATAAGCACGGACGGACGGTTATACTGCGAGAACACCATCTCGCGCCACATCTGATCGGCAAGACGCTTCTCGTTTTGCGCTTCGTAATGCTCGGTCTCGAACTGCCAGAGCGGAATTTCGCTCATCGCCATAAAGCCCATTCGGTCAAGCAGCAGATACGTGTACACATGGTTCGGATAATGTCCGGTTCTAACCATATTCACGTTCAGAGCGCGGATCTGCTCGAGATCCGTGCGAATCCGGTCCCAAGCCGCGGTGCGTCCGGTATCCGGCCATTCCTCATGACGGGCGATACCGGCCATAAAGACGGATTGCTCATTGAGCAGAATTCTGGTCTTATCCGTCCGTACCGTCCGGATGCCGAATTGCGTGCTGAACGAGTCCTGCGCCAGAGTCGTTGATCCTGCCGCTGTCAGCCGGAAGGTCGCAACATACAGATTAGGCTGCCAAACCGACCAAAGCTTAGGATCCCGTACAGTGACTTCGAATTGTACGACCTTCACTTCATCCGGCTGCAAGGTGAGTTCCGTGTGCATCGGTTTATCCGTTACGGCCGGCACGCCAATCAGCGAGGAAGCCAGCGGGGATTGCAGGAAGTTAGGCGCTTCCGGGTCTGCCTCCAGCAGACTGCCTTCCAGTCCTACCTGAACCGCATCCTTGCCGCGGTTATGCAGCACAACCTTCACGTCCAGCCTGCCGCTGACATTCAGCGGAACGATATCCGCCCGGACGATCGCGGCCTGAGGGGTGATTTCAATATAGAGATCATGAATAATGCCCGTATAGTTGAAGAAATCCGTTCCCGCTACGGCCGGAATCGTATCCTTCCGGCTTCCCCATGGCGGGTTATCGACTCGGATGCGGATCTCATTGTCTCCCGTGCGCAAATAGGCCGTTAGATCAAAGGCAAACGGAGTAAATCCGCCCTCATGGCAGCCTACCCATTCCCCGTTGATCCAAATATCCGCTACATAGCTGATGCCAAGCGATTTGAGCGTGTAAGCATAACCTTCATTTTTGCTTGTAATCGTGAATGCTCTGCGGTACCAGACACCATCCTCATACGTTTCCGCCGCATTCGCTTCAGGCAAGCCGGTCAGCTTGTTCTCCGGCGAAGGAACCGTATGCGGCTGCCACAGCTCGGACGCTGTATCGCGGACATAGTCCCCTTCCCGGCTCTCCAGCTCCGTCAGCCAGCTCTCGCTGCGGTCCGCCATCGAGAAATCGTGATCCATCGACAGGCGGCGCTTCTGCCACTCGCCGTTCAGCGTGATCTTGCCTCTTGTCTGAGGCTCGAAGGAAGGTACCGGAATACCGTTCTGAAACGGGACATTTACGCCATTCACTTTTTCCAGCGTTAAGGTTGTCTTCAGCATGATGTCTCTCCTGTCTCTCTTTAATTGAGTGAAAATAAAAAGGAGGATGAGGACGAATGCGTACGCCGATCCCTTACGCACAGGTCACACATCCCCCTTGGTCATGCAAAACCTATTATTTTATTCCTTGCGCATCAAACGATTTGTTCGCTTGCTCTTGCACGTATTTCAGTACATCGTTCACGCCGGCTGCTTCCAGCTGCTTGCGGTAAGTCGCGAGCGCCTTATCCACGTCAGGAACAAGACCCATCATCAGAGGCATACCGTATTGCTGAATAACCGAGTTAACGGCTGCTTGCTGCGATTTCACAGGAGCGTAGTCCATGATAACTTGCGCGAAAATGTTTGGTTTGCTTTGCGATTTGAACTCTTCAAGCAGAGCGTCGAAGCCCTCCCAGCCGCCGGCTTGCTTCACGCGCTCCATCGATTCTACGCGGTAGCCCCAGCTTGCGATACCATAGCCTTTGAAGTCTTTTGCATCTACGCCGGCAGGAGGCGTTACGATATGCTTGCCGTCCGCATCCATCGAGTAGTCCGTGCCTTCAAGACCGTAGCTCATGAGATCATAGTACTTCGGATCGCTGCGCAGCTTATCGAGAACCATCAGGGAACGCTCTGCGTTAGGCGCGCTCTTCGGAATAGCCATTGCATTGTTAACCGACAACGTAGGTACAGTCAGGTTGTGGAAACGGCTGAACGGGAAGTAGCCAAGCTTGATATCCGGATTGGATTTTTCCATACCCGTGATGAAGCCGCCCGCACCTGGGGCATTACGCCAGTACACAGCACCTTGACCGGTTTTGATCGCGTCTCCAGCTTCTTTTTGGTCAGACAGAGTATCGGATTTCCAGAAGCCCTTCTCCGACCAAGTCTTCATCTTCTTCACCCACTCTTCAAACTCAGGAGTGAACGGATAAGCTACGATATCGCGCGGAGTGTCGTACGATTTCGCTACGATTACGCCGCTGTCGCCGCCGATTTGCTGGTAGCCTTCGAATGCTTTGAACATCGTGAATACTTCGTTGTAAGCTTTGCCGTTAATCGGCGTGATGCCTTTGGCTTTCTTCACGCCGTCCAGGTAAGCCTCGATGGAGTCAACGTCCTTAATCTCGGGAAGACCAAGCTCTTGTCTCCAGTCGTCACGGTATACAAGGCCGTCCGGCGTGTATTCCGGATAAGTGGCAGGAACCGCATAGATTTTGTCGTTAATCGTCGCTTCCTTCCAGTCCTGCTCCGATACGCTGCTCCAAGTTGTAGGAGCGTACGTTGGCAAGAGATCGTTCAGAGGCATAAAGGCGCCTTGGTTTGCGAATTTATAAAAGTCCGCCCATGAGGAGGCGAAGATCATATCCACTTTCTCGCCGGAAGCAAGCAGCAGGTTATATTTGGTCTGCCAGTCCGTCCACGTCGTGAAGTTCAGCTTAACAGTCGTATTCAAGTCTTTCTCAAGCATCTTGTTCCATTCCGCAACAACCTTCTCCTGGTCCGGAGCCGGATCGCCGAGCAGGTACCAAGTCAATTGAACCTTTTTCGAAGTATCCGGAGTTTTTGCATCCGTGCCTGTGTTCGAGCTTGCTTCAGTACCCGGATTCGCGCTTGCATTCGTGGATTTGTTCGAATTGTTATTGTTGTTGGAACCGCAGGCTGCAAGCATACTTGCCATAATAGCCGTCGAAACGAGCACAGTGCCCATTGTTTTTATCTTTCTTTTCATGCTTGATGACTCCTCCTTTTATTTAGTGAACCTATATGTTAGCCGGCCTTAGGACCGGTTCTAACCTTTCACGGCGCCGATCGTCAGCCCTTTTACGAAGAAGCGCTGAACGAACGGGTACAAGAATACGATAGGACCGGTCGCGATAACGGCTGCGGCCATCTTGAGCGTCTCGGCCGGAGGCTGGAACGTAGGAGACAGGTTGCCTGCCACGTTTGTCTTCAGGACGGCTGCGCTTGCGAGAATCTTGTACAGCAGGAACTGCAGCGGATAATGGGATTCGCTTGTAATGAACAGATTCGCCATGAACCAGTCGTTCCAGTAGCCAAGTGCCATAAACAAGCCGATTGTGGCAAGACCGGGACCGGAAAGCGGCAGGATCAGTCTCAGATAAATCGTAAACTCGCCCGCGCCGTCAATCTTGGCCGATTCAACGATGGAATCCGGAATCGACTTCATGAAGTTTTTCATGAGGATGATGTTCCATGCGCTAAGGAGCGTCGGCACGATAAGCGCCATATAGGTATCTTTTAAATCAAGGTGCTTCGTAATAAGGATGTACCAAGGAATCAGACCGCCGCTGAACAGCGTCGTGAAGTAGATGAAGAACGACAGCTGATCGCGGTATTTGAAATCTTTGCGGGACAGAACGAAGCCCGCCATGGAAGTCAGGAACAAGCCAACTGCCGTACCGACAACCGTAATAAAGATCGTTACCTTGTAGCCATCGAAAATTTGCTTCGGATTACTGAATGCGGCTTTATAAGCATCCAGGGAGAAGGTCTCCGGAATAAGGCTGAAGCCTTTCGATATAATTTGGATCTCCGGCGTAAACGAGCCGGAGACGATAAGCAGGAATGGCAGCAGGCACAGCACGGTCAGGATGGTGATCAACACGTAACCAATGATGTTAAAGACGATTGTTGCTCTTTCCATTTTAATTTTCATGTCGATTCCCTCCTTAGAACAGTGCGTAGTCCTTCTGCACTTTCCGAATGATATAGTTAACCAAGATAATTAACACGAAGCCAAAGAGCGATTGATACAGACCGGCTGCCGTACCCATGCCGATATCGAAGTTAACCGCAAGCGAGCGGTATACGTACGTATCGATAATGTCGGTCGAGTTGTAAAGCATGCCGTTGTTGCCGATGATTTGATAGAACAGATCGAACTGCCCTTTCAGAATGCCGCCGAGGCTGAGCAGGATCAGCAGGATAAACGTTGGCACAAGCAGAGGAAGCGTAATATGCCTAACCCGCTTGAAGATGTTTGCTCCGTCGATCTTGGCCGCTTCATGGTATTCGTCGCTGACGCTCATAATCGCCGCCAGGTAGATAACCGTGCCGTAGCCAAGCCCTTTCCATACGTGGAAGAAGACGATGATGTATTTCCATGGCGCCGTATGCAGGTAGAAGTCATAAGGCTGCAGGCCCAGCGACGTCAGCATCGTATTCACAACGCCCGCATTCGAGAAAAGGTTAAATACGAAAGCGCCTACAAGGACGAACGAAACGAAGAACGGCAGGAACATAATGGACTGCGTCGATTTCTTGAACCATTTGCCCGGCAGCTCGCTTAGGAAGATCGCGCACGCCAGCTGCAGGACGTTGCTGATAATAATGAAGGCGATGTTGTAGAGCACCGTATTTTTCGTCAGGTTCCACAACACCCCCGAGTTGAACAGGAATTCGAAGTTCTTGAATCCGATGAATTCTCCCCCGAACAACCCGCCGTCAAAGCTGAACCGGGTGAACGCGTAGTAGACCCCCACCATCGGTACGTAGGCAAAGACAATAAAGAATAACAAGGCAGGCGCAATCATGAGGAACAAAATTCGATTCCGTACGAGCTCCTGGAAAAAACCTTTCATACCGGCATTCCTCCGTGACTTCAAAATAAGCTAAAATGTAATCGATTTCTTTCTTCTGCTAAAAAAAAGCTTTACTGTGAAGCTTCCTTGCTCTTCACGGGATTTCTGTCGAACATGGAAGATTCCCGGATCAGCAGCTTGGACTCGACCTTGAAGGTCCGTTTGTCCTTGAATTCATTGTTGTTCATCTGGTCAATCAGCTTCTCCGCGAGCAGCGCCCCCATCGTGTATTTGGGCTGATCAACCGTGCTGAGACGAGGCACGATGTACTTCGTAAGCCTGATATTATCGACGCCTACAATCGCCAGCTGCTGCGGCACCTGTATCGATAATTGCTTGCAGGCTTTGTACACGCCTAAGGCCATCTCGTCGTTTGCCGTAAAAATCGCCGTAAAGTCATCGTTCTTCTCGCGCAGCCTCATAAAGCTGAGGTAGCCGCCGTCTTCATTAAAATCTCCGTTGTCGATGAGATCCGGTACGAAGGGCATCCCTGCGTCTCGAAGCGCTTTCATGTAACCTTCAAGACGTTCATAGCTGTCGATGGCATCCGCGTATCCGCTCAGGAACGCGATCTTCTCATGCCCCTGCCCGATTAGATGATTCACAACGTCCCTGGCGATCTTCACGTTATCGGTGAAGGCGCAAGGAATTTGATCATGGTCGATATTCCTTCCGATTACGCCAATACTGTAGCCATCCTCCACCAGCGCGATGAGCTCCTTGTTGGTCATCTCGGGGGTAACGAAGATCATGGCGTCAACGGTTCTGTTCTGCAGCAGGGAAACATATTCGAGCTCCTTATGCTTCTTGTTCTGCGCATCGCAGATAATAACGTTGTAGTCGAGAGAGTTTGCCATATTCTCGATGCCTTTAATGATCTCCGCGAAATAAGAAACTTCAATGTCCGCGACAACAACGCCAATCTTCATTGTTTTCCTGGACCGCAGATTCTTGGCCATGGCATTCGGCGTGTAATTCATCTCCTGAATGGCCTCGAGTACCCGCTTCTTCGTTTTCTCGCTTACTAACTCGCTTCGATTCAGCACTCTTGAAACCGTTGCGACGGACACTTTTGCGCGGTTCGCTACGTCAATGATCTTACTGTCGTTCATTGCATCACTTTCTTTTTGCCTGACTTTTATACACCGATATTAGCACGCTCTGAAATCGATTTCAATAACTTTTTTTAAAGTTTGTCCGTATTTTTCGAAAAATACTGTATAAACCGCGTAGTTATAGGCTTTCTTTTGTTTTCGTGGATGATGACGTAAATCAAATCTTTGTGAAATCGATAACAAAATTGAGAGGAAATCCGCTCGTTTTCTGAAAATAAGCCTGGATTCCGCTTGTTTTTGCGTTTCGATTACATTTCATAACGCATTCTAGGTGATGTCACTCCGCACAGCACGCAGTACGCTGAAATGCACGAGCCCAGCATAATTAGCCTGCTCGGCAGCATTTGATGCGCCTTTCAGCCAAGTAACTAGAGTTAGTTGAAGTGCCGCCGCGCGCTTACGTTGCATGAAAATGCACCATATTGGTGCGATTAGACCAGGTAACTCGACATATCCTGCACGGAATGCAGGATATCCGAGAAAAGCAGCCACAACGAGCCCATTTAGGCGCATTGTCCTGCATTCTGAGCAGCATATTTCGCCCATGCTGCCTAAAATGGGCATTTACACTGCAATTTGGTCAGCGTATAAATCGGTCCAGCAGCCTGCTAGTGCATTCACGTACGAAGCCAAGTAATTAGAGTTAGTTGAAGTGCCGCGGTGTGCTTACGTTGCATGAAATGCACCATATTGGTGGGATTAGACCAGGTAGCTCGATATATCCTGCACGAAATGCAGGATATCAGAGAAAAGCAGCTCCAACGAGCCCATTTAGACGCATTATCCTGCATTCTGAGCAGCATATTTCGCCCATGCTGCCCGAAATGGGCATATACACTGCACTTTGGACAGCATATAGAACGGTCCAGCAGCCTGCTAGTGCATACATGTACGAAGCCAAGTAACTCTAGTTAGTTGAAGTGCCGCCGCGCGCTTACGTTGCACGAAATGCACCATATTGGTGCGATTAGACCAGGTAACTCGACATATCCTGCACGGAATGCAGGATATCTGAGAAAAGCAGCCCCAACGAGCCCAATTAGGCGCCATATCCTGCATTCTGAGCAGCGTAATTCGCCCATGCTGCCTAAAATGGGCATTTACACTGCACTTTGGTCAGCGTATAAATCGGTCCAGCAGCCTGCTAGTGCATTCACGTACGAAGCCAAGTAATTAGAGTTAGTTGAAGTGCCGCGGTGTGCTTACGTTGCATGAAATGCACCATATTGGTGGGATTAGACCAGGTAGCTCGATATATCCTGCACGAAATGCAGGATATCAGAGAAAAGCAGCTCCAACGAGCCCATTTAGACGCATTATCCTGCATTCTGAGCAGCATATTTCGCCCATGCTGCCCGAAATGGGCATATACACTGCACTTTGGACAGCGTATAAATCGGTCCAGCAGCCTGCTGGCCGTGCGCGTACAAGCCAAGTAATTAGAGTTAGTTGAAGTGCCCATCATTAACGGGGCGAATACGCCCGCGTTCCCGCAAGCCCGCGGCTGCCAAACAACAAAAAAGCTGCCAAAAAGGCAGCTTCAATGTGAAGAGCTTGGCTGGGCAACCCAGCCAAGCTCTTTCTCTATTATACTTATTAGCGCTTAAAGCTGGATGATTCCCTTTTGATCAGCTTGGACTCTATCACATACTTTTTCTGCGCGCTTTGTTCGTTCCCGTTCATCTGGGCGATCAGCTTCTCGGTGAGATGGGCACCCATCTCGTATTTCGGCTGCTCCACCGTGCTAAGGGCAGGCAGCAAATATTCCGTGATCCGGTTATTGTCGACGCCAACGACCGCCATGTCCTCCGGAATGCGGATTCCCCTCTCCCGGCAGGCCCGGTACACCCCAAGCGCCATTTCGTCATTGGCGCAATAGACCGCCGTAAACGATTGATTGCGCTCCAGCAGACGGCAGAACGCCTGATAGCCCCCGGTCTCCTCGAAGTCGCCATTGTCAATCAAGGTAGGCAGGAACGGAATCTTCCCTTCCTTAAGAGCCTTCATGTAGCCTTCCATCCGCTCATAGTTCTCGAGGGAATCGGAATAGCCGCCGATGTAGGCAATCTGCTGGTGACCCTGCTCAACCAGATGACGCACCGCTTCATTCGAGAATTTTACGTTATCCGTCTTGCAGCTGAGTATATTCTCGTGCACGACTGCACGTCCAACGACGCCTATGACGTAACCCTTCTGCACGTAATCGTTGATGGTATCGTCGCTGACGCGCGGCGTAACGAGAATCATGCCGTCCACCGTCTTGTCCGGCAAGAGCCCCAAGTACTCCATTTCCTTCTCGATCTGGTTATCCGAGTCGCAAATGAGTACTTTATATTTATGCGCATACGCCTTGTTCTCAATCCCTTTAATGATCTCGGAGAAATAAGAGACGTTAATATCCGGAACGATAATGCCAAGCGTCATCGTCCTCTGGGAACGCAGATGCTTGGCTGCCGCATTCGGATGGTAATCCATCTCCTCGATTGCTTGGAGCACCTTTATTTTCGTTTTCTCCGATACAAGGCTGCTCTCGTTAAGCACCCGCGATACCGTAGCGGCGGATACGCCTGCCCGCTTCGCAACATCCACTATTTTTTTGTCCACGATATGATCCCTTACCGTAACGTTTTTTCTCATTATATGAGTAAAATCTACCAAGTTCAATACGGCTGCATGCTATTAATAGTCCATTGGCCCAAAAAGAAACCTCTGTCACGCGGACAGAGGCTCTTCTTACAGCTGAAGCCGAAGCTTGATGACAATCCGATCCTGCTGGAACTCCATATTGCCGATTGTAATCAGACTGGGAAGCTCAATCGGGACAACGATTCGGTCAAGCCGGTCCTTCCCCAGATCATAGTTCTTCACGGTTAAAGACAAAGGCTCGAAAATCAGATTCGGGGCTTGCCAGCTCATTTTATAAGTAGCAAGCATACCTACCGGCAAAAAATCATGATAAGTCATATTCAAATGAGCAATCAGCCTGTCGCCGTTCACCTCAAAACGCGCACCGTCCAAGGTCATATCCGGGGGCAACGACGCGGGACTGCTTTGCAGCTGGCTTTTGATCAGATTGTTCACATCCGCTTCCGACAGCACGATCTCCGGCTTCAGATTGGCAACCATCTCAACCGCTTTATCCTTTATGGAGACTGGATCATAAGATAAATCGAGCTTTTCCTGGGGAGCAACATAGGATTTGAGCCATAATCCCCCGCCTGCGGCAATGGCAGCAAGCAGCACCACGATAACGATTAACCATTTCAGCCAGCGGAACATTTTGTCTACCTCCTTTTCGCCTACATAACAACAAAGATAATGCTATAATGAATCATCAGTGTTTGTCGAATCGCGACTATTAACGAGGTGACTTTTATATGGAATTTCAATCATCCTATTCCACCAAGATCGGACTTGAAGATATCGTTCATGCGCAAATGCATCTTAAAGATGTCATTACGCGCACGCCGCTGCAATACAACCGCGTTCTCTCCGAGCGTTACGGCTGTAACGTATACCTGAAGCGCGAGGATCTTCAGATCGTCCGTTCGTTCAAAATCCGCGGCGCTTACCATCTCATGCGCTCTCTGCCGCCGGAGCGTCTTGCCGCGGGCGTTGTCTGCGCGAGCGCGGGCAATCATGCCCAAGGGGTAGCGTACTCCTGTCAGGCACTTGGCGTACAGGGCAAAATCTATATGCCAAGCACGACGCCTCGTCAAAAAGTGAATCAAGTCAATTTCTTCGGCGGAGCGTTTGTCGACGTGATCTTGACCGGCGATACGTTTGACGATGCGTATGCCGAGGCCGTAGCCGAATGCGAACGCAGCGGCATGGCTTTCATCCATCCGTTTGATGATCCCAAGATCATCGCGGGCAACGGAACCGTTGGCCAGGAGCTCATGGAAGCCGCGGAGACGGTGCCGGACTACGTGCTTGCGTCCGTTGGCGGAGGCGGCCTGGTAGCAGGTATTGCTTCTTATGTGAAGACGGTGTCCCCACAGACGAAGGTTATCGGCGTTGAGCCGGAAGGAGCCCCGTCGCTTCGCGTCTCCTTGGATGCCGGAGAAGTGACGCCGCTTGAGCATATCGACAAATTCGTAGACGGTGCCGCCGTCAAACGGATCGGCGATCTGACCTTCTCGATCTGCCGCGAGCTGCTCGATGACGTACGAACCATTCCGGAGGGCAAGATCTGTACCACCCTGCTTGATCTGTACAACGAAAACGCGATTGTCGCGGAGCCGGCAGGCGCTTTGCCAATTGCCGCACTCGACATGCTGCGCGACGAAATCGCGGGCAAGACGGTAGTCTGCGTCATCAGCGGCGGCAACAACGACGTCGACCGGATGCAGGAAATCAAAGAGCGCTCGCTCATCTATGAAGGACTGAAGCATTATTTCATGCTTAGCTTTCCACAGCGAGCTGGAGCGCTCCGAGAATTTCTAGATGATGTCCTTGGCCCAAGTGACGACATTACCCGATTCGAATATACGAAGAAGCATAATAAAGACAATGGCCCGGCCCTTGTCGGCATTGAGCTCAAGCAGCGCGAGGACTACGCGGCGCTTATCGGGCGGATGCAGAAGAAAGGCTTCCAGTTCGTCGAACTGAACAAAGACCCTGTCCTCTTTAATATTCTGATTTAATAATAGGCTTTATACGGCGCGCCGACGGCTTACCGCTTGTTGAACTTTTACCAAGCGTAGGCTTTCGGCGCGTCTCCGCCTGGACCCGGGAAAATCTCGTCGATCCGCTTCAGCGTCGACTCGTCTAGCGTCAGCTCAACCGCGCGCAGCGAGCGCTCGAATTGCTCCAGTGTACGCACCCCGATAATCGGTGCCGTAACGGCAGGGTTCGCAAGCAGCCATGCCAGCGATACCAGATCCTCCGGCGCTCCCAGCTCATCGCATAACGCCCCGTAAGCGTCCAGCTGCGGCTTCACTTGCGCGAAGCGCTCGTTTCTTTCGCCGCTTCTGCGGCCGGCTCCACCGTGGCGGTGACTACCGGACAGCAGACCTCCATCCAGCGGGCTCCACGGAATAACGCCAAGACCAAGCGCCTTTGAAGCCGGAAGCACTTCCAGCTCGGGCAGACGGCAAAGCAAATTGTATTTATGCTGTTCGGAGACCAGACCGAGAGCACCTCTCGCCTTGGCTTCCCCTTGCGCCACCGCGATATCCCAGCCTGCAAAATTGCTCGATCCTACATAGCCGATTTTGCCTTGGTGAACAGCCGTTTCGAAAGCTCCCCACAGCTCGTTCCAGTTCACGTTGCGGTCGACGTGATGCATCTGGTACAGCTCGATATGATCCGTCTGGAGACGGCGCAGCGAGCCTTCCAGATGACGGCGAATTTTATAGGCGGAAAGACCTGCTTCGCGGTTTGGACCGTCATAAGGATCATGCATGTCGCCGTATACTTTGGTAGCGAGCACTGTTTTCTCGCGGCGTCCGCCGCCTTTTGCGAACCAGCGTCCCATGATTTCTTCGGTGCGGCCGGAATTCTCGCCCCAGCCGTAAATATTTGCGGTATCAAAAAAATTAATGCCTGCGTCAAGCGCCGCATCCATAATGCGGAAAGCTTCCTTCTCGTCCGTATCAACGCCAAAATTCATTGTTCCCAAGCAAAGCCGGCTTACACGAAGGCCGGACTGGCCCAAATAAGTGTACTTCATCTCCCGATTCACTCCCACTTTGTGAGTTTTCCCTGCTGCGCATGCGGCAACCAAGGAAATTCTCAGAATAAATTTTGGATACATGTCCCATTATACAAAATTAACAAGAGGGAACCAACATGATCACAATGCGTTGACATTGTTCCGCTATACTTGCGGCAGGAGGTGTGCATCTATTGGTTCGTGCTAATAACGGCTATCAGCCCAAGGTGCTGATTTTGTATGCTTCGTATGGAGAAGGCCACTTGCAGGCCGCCAAAGCGATTCGTGACGCACTGGAGGAGGCAGGCAACAACCGCACCGTCATGGTTGATCTGATGGCAGAGTCTCACCCTTGGCTGAACGAGATGACAAGACGCGTGTATTTGAAAAGCTATACGCATATCCCACATTTGTACGGCTGGGTCTACGATGTTACCCGTCCCATGAAGCATAACTCTCTGTTCGGCGGCTTCCTTCACTCCTTCGGCCGCGACAAGATCAAGAAGCTGCTGCAAAAAGAACAACCCGATGCGGTGATACATACCTTTCCTTTCTTCGCGCTGCCTGCCCTTCACCGCCGCCGGCTCAGCAAGACGATCCATCCTGGAGCTTCCATCCCTACCTACACGGTTATTACCGATTTTGATTTGCACCGCCGCTGGGTACATCCCGGCATCGGCCGTTATTTTGTTGCTACCGACGATCTGAAGCAGGAGCTGGGCTCGCTTGGCATCCATCCCGGACGCGTATCCGTTACCGGCATACCGCTTGGGCGCGGCTTTCATAGCACCCTTACTCCTTCCTTTGATCTTTTCGAAAAATACGGGCTTCATCCCGAGCAGCCCGTCATTCTTCTTATGCCTGGCGCGCAAGGCGTCATGCCGGACTGCGATGAGCTGTGCCGCCTTCTCCTTGAACAACATCCACACGCGCAAATAGCGCTTGTCTGCGGGCGTAATAGCTTGCTGAGAACTTCAATCGCCGACCAATTTAAATATCACCCTTCAGCGGACCGCCTTCATTTGTTCGGCTTTGTGGATCAGGTTCATGAGCTGATGTCTCTTGCAACCTGTCTCGTCTCCAAACCGGGCGGAGTCACGCTGGCCGAAGCGATATGGGCCGGGCTACCGCTCTTCCTCTACAGGCCTGTTCCCGGCCAAGAAAAAAAGAATGCCCGTTATCTGCAATCCAAAGGAGCTGCCGCCATCAGCTATGACCCCGAAGGACTGGCGGCAAATATTATAGAGCTAATCCGTAATCCCGATCAGCTGTTGCGCAGCAGAAAAGCTGTACAGCGTCTCCAGACGGAGGAGGCGGCAGCAGGCAGCATTGCCCATCATATTTTGCGGGAATGCGGTTGGAATGCAAAATTTGGTCAACGCTATAGTTAAGGGTGAAATCGTAAAGGGGCCTAACCACTGGTGAAAAATATGGGGATGAGGTTCGGAGCGGAGATGCGGCTCATCTCCGTTATCCTGTTTTTGGTAGAATTCGTAAGGGGCGCGGTGCTGATCAGCCTGCTCCCCATTTATGGAACGAAGGTTCTAGGCTTATCTCTGGATGTTATCGGCATCGCGATTACGGCGCATTATTTGACCGACACGCTGCTTAAAATGGTTATTGGCTATCTGCTCGACCGGTTTTCGATCCGGTTTGTCGTGCGGACAGGCCTGCTGATCTCGCTCGCCGGCGTGTTTCTGATTCAGTTCGCCAACGTAGCCTGGCTGTTTATACTGGCCGCTGCTCTGTATGGCATCGGCATGTCTCCCATCTGGATCGTCTGCCTGACAAAGGTCTCCGACGATAAACGTGCCAGCCAAATGGGCTTTCTGTACACCGTCTGGCTTACCGGGCTAGGCGCCGGTCCTATCGTATGCAATATTTTGCTCGACTATTACGTTAACGGCACGTACTTCCTGCTGCTCATTCTTTCGATCTTTGCGGCGTTTTTGGCCTTTTTCATGAACGGCGCAAAAGCCGGCGGGCAGCAGATCCAGGCCATTCCGTTAAAACGGCAACTTGCTGCCTTAACGGAACGTATAAAAGCTATGCGAATGCTTTTGCCGGGCATGATTCTGCAGACGGCAGGCGCCAGCATGCTTGTGCCTGTCCTTCCAAGCTTCGCGGAAAGCGAGCTTGGCTTTGCGGGCGCGCAATATTCCCTTCTGCTTTCAGCCGGAGGCGTATGCGCTGCAGCCGGTCTTATTCCGATGGGACGGCTGTCGGACAAGCTTGGCGGCAAAAAGTGGTTTCTTATTTTCGGCTTTGCGATTTTTGCTGCCGGGCTCTATATGTTGGCATGGCGGCTTCCGTTTTGGTATTGTTTAGTTATTGTCGTAATTCTTGGTTTGTCTTATGCAGCTATTCTTCCGGCCTGGAATGCTTTGCTTGCGGCTTATGTGCCTCCCAAACAGGAAGGCCTCGGCTGGGGACTGCTGTCGACCGTTGAAGGTCTTGGCGGCATGATTGGCCCTCTGGCCGGAGGAGTTCTCGCTGCGAGCTTTGGCTCTCGCACGGTTATTTGGGTAAGCGCCGTGCTGTTTGGACTCATTGCCCTGCTGTACGTGCTGATTCCGGCAACTAAAATGAACGGCAAATGAGGAAGAACGAACTATTTTCCCGGTTGGGGTTAAGTGGGGTAGGTAACAACCATGCATGTGATGGAGAGCATGAATAATTTGTACGTCCAAATGAAAAGTCTGGACCTTGAGCATTTGCAGCGAACGCTGGAAAGCTATTCGCAATTTGGCATTTTGCCCGGCATTCTGCTGCCGCTTCTCGAATCGTTCCTGCCTTTCCTTCCCTTGATCGTCATTGTAGCGGCTAACGCGAATATTTTCGGGCTGTGGCTGGGCTTTCTGCTCTCCTGGATCGGGGTGTCCATCGGAGCAATCTGCGTATTCCTGATCAGCCGCAAGCTGGGGAAGAACGTAAAGTCCAAAATCGAACGCAGGTTTCCCAAAACCGAACGGTTCTTCCGATGGGTGGACCAAAAAGGCTTTACGCCGCTTTTTCTGCTGGCCTGCTTCCCGTTCTCCCCGTCGTCCGTCATTAATATCGTTTCGGGCTTCAGCAAAATCTCCCTGCGCACCTTTGTTCTTGCGACCGTGCTTGGCAAAGGCGTCATGATTCTCAGCATCTCGCTGCTCAGCTTCAATATCGGCAGCTTCCGCGAGGAGCCTTGGCGCATCTTCGTAACCTGTGCCGTCATTATCGTCATGTGGTTCGGCGGCAAAAAAATCGAATCCCGCTATCATGTGAATTAAGCAGTAATTTGTTCCTCTTGGCCCCGGCAGCTCATACATAACCTCCTTTCGTGGCACACTTCTAAAGGATTAACTGCCGAAAGGAGGATGGCAGCATGTCAGGTGAATGGCCGTCCCATAAACAAGTCGAAGCCAGCAAAGCGCAATCATTAGCCGACCGTACCGGCAAAGGCAAAGAGCAAGCTAGTCGGAAGCAATCTGAAGCCGACGCAGCAGCGGTACCGAAGCACGGATTATAAGCGAAGGAAGGACGAGTGGGCCATGAGCGAGCAAGAGCAGCAGCATAATCAAATGGAGCCGATGTCAGGCGAGCATGTCGAGGTGTCGGGTGTTTATAAAAACGAAATCGGCCGCGTAGAAAAGCTCGAACGCGGCGATGTATTCCCTGCCGATCCGCAGAACGGCAATACCGAATGGGAGCTTGTCGAGCTTGACTTCGACAATCACCACGAGGGCCGTACCGATCCGCGTCTGATTGCAAAAGACGACGATGATGATCCGGAAGCTCATATGCAGCATCCGCGTCGCCATAAGGGTAGCAATAAGACGGATTCTTAGTTTTCGTTTTTTGGCTGCAGGGTGGGAGTAACTTGGGATCGGGGGTGACGGGAATGTATCTCCTTCGGCTGCTGTTGTGCACACTTTGCTTGAACAACATTCAATGTTGCAAAGTGTACACAAAGGCAGACGCTGCGCTCCTCAGGAGATACATTCCCTCTACCCCTTTCCCCTGCGCTGCAGCTGGGCAAAACTCAAAAAAAGACCCCCTCATTTTTTGGATGAGGGGGTCTTTTGGGTCGGCTGCACAATTCGCCGACCACAGGCCACGAGCCAGTGCTGGCGAAATACGCTGAACGATGTCGCACATCGTTAAGGTGGCAGCCGAGCTGCTTTTTTGCTGGGTTGGCGATGTAGCACATCGTTAAGCCAGCGCGAAATTCTGCTTTTTGCCCTCCGCGGGCCATTTTTGCAATCCTTAACGATGTCGTGCATCGTTAAGGTGGCAGCCGAGCTGCTTTTTTGCTGGCTTGGCGATGTGGCACATCGTTAACCTAGCTCGAAACTTCACTTTGGGTCCCTTCGAGGACCCTTTTTGCATTCCTTAACGATGTCGTGCATCGTTAAGTGGGCAGCCGAGCTGCTTTTTTACTGGCTTGGCGATGTGGCACATCGTTAAGCCTAGGAATGCGTGTCATTACGTCCGAAGCACTCTGTAACACGGTTTTCCCCTCTTATTTCGCGCCTTACACCAGTCAGACCATCCATTCACCGCTGTAAGCACGGTTTTTCCATCTTATTTGGCTACTCAAACCCTGCACTCGAGCGGTTCGCACCCTGTAACACGGTTTTCCCCTCTTATTTCGCGCCTCGCACCAGTCTGACCATCTGTCCACCGGCAGCAGCACGGTTTTTCCGGCTTATTTGGCTACTTTAGCCCCACACTCGAGTGCCCGCACGTCAGACAGCTACAGCTACTCCCGAATCGCCGCGGCGTCGGCTTTTTCGGCGCTGCGGCGCTCTTCGGGCTCGCCGTGGGGTCGCTGGATGTGGTCGACCAGCTTTTCTAGGCGGCGCAAGTGGTAGGCATATTCGAACAAGGCGGAGGCGACAAAGATCAGCCGCTTATGCTCGTCCGGGTCCTCGCGGACGTAGTCGGTGAGCTCGGCAACAAGGCGTGCCTCCCGCTCCTCGCCCGGCTCCATGGACATGTTCGGCTTCATCTTGTTCTCGATCTTCAGCACGATCGATTCATGGTACTTCGTCAAATCCTCGATTTGACGGTCGAAGCGAGCGGCCCAATCGCCCGCCTTCGGCGCGGAGAAATAATGCTCCTCTACGACCTCAAGCAAATCCGAACCCTTCTGCAGCGCCTTGATCATCTGCTTGGACACCAGCAGCTGGCGGGCGTGGCTGATTTTTGTGCGGGCCAGTATCTTCCGCTCTTCCTCGAACAGATTATAGCTGTCCTCAAGCTTGCGCAGCGTTTTGTGCAGCTTCGCTTTCTCCTTGCGGTATACCTGTTCCTTCATCTCGTTCGAGATCGCGGTCCGCAGCAGCAGCGACATCTGCGAGAAAGCGTGATGCACCTGCTCGGTGAATTGCCTTCTCGGCCGCGGCGGGAACACAAGCACATTGACGGTAAAAGCCGCTCCCATCCCCGCCAATACCATCAGAAAGCGCTCAAGCGCCACCGTAATTACCTGACCGTGCGCTTCCATAATCGCGACAACCGTCACCAGCGTAACGCCGATGGTTGTCTCCATTTTCAGCCGGATACTAACCAGAATAACTAATATGCATACAAGTCCTACCGCAATCGGCGTTTGCCCAAACAGCCTCATTGCCGCCAATGCCATCGCTGCCCCAAGCAGATTCGTCTGGAACTGATCCAGCACCTGCTGCCAAGAGCGGTAAATGGACGGCTGGATGGTCAGAATGGCTGCGACCGTTGTAATCAGCGGAGATGCAAACCCAAACAATCCGCTCAGGTAGATGGCAAGTGCGACTGCCATGCCTGTCTTGAGCACCCGCGCTCCAATCGTCATACCCAACTTCTCCTTCATGAGCGAGATTCGCCCTTCCTTGTCTTCCCTTTATTATGCCACAAACGCTAAAATAGCCAAGGTTTCCCCCTTATTAACCAAAGAATTGGGGGCTGAATCAAACGGAACGGCAGCTCTCGCCGTTCTTTCTAACCGAATCGTCCTTCATTACCGGATTCACGCAAAAAAGCCCGAAACGCCTCTGCGGAAGCATCTCGGACCAGCCCCGATTAATCGCTATCCCAGCTATACAGCTTAGCTAGATCGTTCTGGCGATCAACTCAGACAGCTGACGGGCAACAGCGGCCGGCCCTGCCTGCAACTGCTCCTCGGTAAATCTGGAGCGTACAAACGTTTCATCCAGGTCCAGTGCTTCCGCAAACAAGCCTCCCAGCCCCCGCGCACGGCGGTCTACCTGAAGCAGCAGCTCCAGCTCGCGATCGGACGAATAGAACATCACCTCCAGCTCATCGAGCTGGCCCCGGAACTGGCTGGTTGGCACAAATTCAAACTCCTGCACGAACGGCATTTCGCCGCCATGCCTCGGGGAATATTCGCATTCCGCCTGGCGCAGCCGGAAGCCAAGAAGATCCAGAGCATGAAACACCGTGTTAATGGCGCTGGTAGGCAGAACATCGATCCGGTCGTTGTCCCCCGGGTCCACGCCGCTACGCACCTCCAGTTCGGTTTTCACCCATACGGGCGCTCTGCCAATCGTAAGCGGCGTTTGATAAGGCAGACGGAAGCTGAAAGGCACTTCCTTGGTCTCACCAGCCTCCAGGGTAAACGGCGCACTCACATGGTAACGCCCGATTTCCCCGTGCTGTCTGAATTTATTGTCGTTGCTCTCGCGGATGTATTCGGTCATGACTGACAATTGAATGGTATCTATGTTTTGCGGAGCGTTTCCCCCTCGAATATTGACTACACCCCGGACCTCTTCGCCAGGTACGTATTGTGACTTTTCAAGAAGCGTATCGACTTTGGCGGAACCAATTCCAATACTGGCCAATAAACGGTTAAACATGTCATCCATCCCTTCAATTATCATTGGATTTAAATGATTGCTTAAGCCTATTACGGCGCATCGGCGAGGGAAGTTGCATTTTTCCAGACGCCCTCCTGGCCCCCAGCACTTTCTATCAGAAGAAAGATCGACTAATATAGTAGAGTAGATTACATAGAGTTTGGTTATAGTAGGAAGTAGAATGCTTTCTGCGCAAGAATCAGCTCCATTGTCACTGTAGGAGGAATTTTATTATGAGAAAAATCATTCAAGAGTTCAAGGAATTCGCCATTAAAGGGAATGTGATCGATCTTGCAGTCGGTGTTATTATCGGCGGCGCCTTCGGCAAAATCGTTACTTCTCTCGTCAACGATATTATTATGCCTCCCATCGGGCGTATGCTCGGCGGCGCGGATTTCAAGGACTTATTCATTAATTTGGGCTCGGACAAGCCTTTGCCGGAAGGCGTTACGATGCACGACATCCATACCCTTACGGATGCGACCAAATACGGCGTAGCCGTTATCGCGTACGGCCAGTTTATTAACGTATTGCTGGACTTCTTCATCGTTGCCGTATGTATTTTCCTACTGGTTAAAGGGATTAATATTTTGCGCCGCATGAAACCCGAAGAAGTCGCTGCGCCGGCGGAGCCGACGGAAAAAGAATGCCCGTACTGCTTGTCCCAAATTCCGATTAAAGCTACTCGCTGCAAGCATTGTACTTCCGTACTGGAAGAAGGAACGGCAACAAGCAGCTAGGATTCGGATAAAAAGGTGGAGGTCCCGATGGCAGAAGAACGCTTCGATATATATGACGAACAGCTTAACCCGCTTGGCACCGCAAGCCGTACCGAGACCCATGCGCTGGGCTATTGGCACAGGTCTTTCCATTGCTGGCTGACGCGCCGCGAGGAGAACCGCCGCTTCGTGCGGTTCCAGCTGCGCCAAGCCGGGAAGGATACCTATCCCGGCTATTACGATATTACGGCAGCCGGTCACCTCTCAGCCGGCGAGACCATGCAGGATGCGGTCCGCGAAATCGAAGAGGAGCTTGGCGTTGCTGCCCGCTTCGAAGAGCTGATTCCTCTTGGCGAGGCACGCAAGGAAATGTTCGGCGAAGTAAAAGGCGTGCCTTTTATCGACCGCGAAGTCAGCGACGTTTTCGCGCTTGTATGCCCATTGCCGTTAGGCGATTTAAAGCTGCAAGCTGAAGAAGTGGCGGCTGTATTCGAGGCCGACGTCGAGTTGATGATCCGGCTTTTCGAGGGGGAGCTGCCGGAGCTGATTTGCGAGGGCGTTGCGTCATCGGCTGATGGTGGCCTATCCAAGGCGACGCGAGCCGTCCGAGCTGCTGAATTCGTGCCTCGGGAACCGAGCTACTACGCATCGATAATGCGGGCTTTGCGGGATTGTACGTAACCGATACGCCGCTTGGGAAACCCGGCTTGCTGACGCTGCTGTCAAAGCTGTCAGAGCGGACTCCCCAGGCCGCTTCCCAGTTCCGGTACCATTGATCAACCATCCCGTGGATATTGTAGAACTCGGTCTGCCTTGTGCAAAGGTCAAAGTTATCGATCTCCGGATTGTTAAACAATCGCGCAGCGGTGGCATGGATACAGCCGTGAACACCGCTGTATTCTATAAACCGGCCAAACTCATCAAGCGAAGGAAATGATCGCGGATTGTAAAGAATCCGGTATAAAGCCTGCTGATTCATGCATGGCGCCTGTAATATGCCAGCCGGCATTTCCGGCCAGCCGGCAACGATCCTTTTGTCATAACCCATACGGTCGAACCAGTTATACACCTTATTGATATAATTTCGGTGGAACCGCAAGAACTGCTCGCCAAACCCGACCGGAGGTATAGTGCCCGGCGTCACATGATGCTGATGATGCCATACTGTATGCTCCTCCATCCATTCCCGCGGGAAGTTTGGGATAATCGGCATTGTCATTCGCCTCCTGTACCATATCTTACATATCGTATGCATAGGCCGATGAATGAGTGTAGAAATGCCCTGTCAGCATAAAAAGGTAAGTGCCGCTATGTCGCCGTTGCGTTCGGGGCTTCATTGCATCGCGCTTTATTTATTGGCCATGCACTGAAGCCCTCTCATTAAGCTCCATAGATTCATAATATAAAGTACGATGATAAAGCGTGGAGCGAAGGAAGTGGCGGTATGTCGTGGGAGGCTATTACGAATCTCATCGATCCCCGATTAATGATTGTTGTGGCAGCCTGCTGGGTAATCGGTTATATGCTGAAGCAGACACCGATCGTGCCGGATTGGACCATTGTGTATGCGGTTACGGCGGTAGCCATCCTCTGTGCCTGTCTCATCTTAGGCTTTCATGTGGAAAGTGTACTGCAGGGTATTTTGTGCGGAGCCTTTTCCGTGTACGGGAGCCAGCTGGTGAAGCAGACGTTTATAAAAAGAAATAAGTGAGAAAACCTCATCGAAGTAATTCGATGATGAGCTACCGCGTATAGAGGTAGGTTTTATCGCCAAATAGAATTTAACATTTTCAGTGTTTAAAAACTAACTGATGAATTCTATTGTGGAGAGGAAAAAGGCACAGCCGTCCGTTGAGGACGGCTGTGCCTTTTTTGTATGTTAGTGCTGGATTACGCCGCAGGCTATGCGGCTGCCAGAATTGCCCGATGGGTCTGTCTTATAGTCGTCCGCTTTTTCATGAATAACAAGCGCGGTTCCAGCCGCTGGAAGCAGCGAGTTTGGCGCCTCTGTGTCGAGCGTTACATTTTTCGAAATAATGTCAGCCTTCACAGTACCGTCTTTGTCTACCGTAATATTCGGCAGATCGCCGTCATGGAAACCTTGCGGATTATCAAAGCCATGCTGTTTGTTCTTCGGATTCAGGTGCGAGCCAGCGGATTCGAAGGACGGTGCCTCGCATTTGCCGACATTATGGAAGTGAATGCCGTGAACGCCTGGAGTAAGGCCTTTAGCCTCCAGCTTCAGATGCACGCCGTCTTTTTCTTCCGTCAAAACGACAGTCCCGATCTGATTGCCTTTCGTATCGATAAAAGCCGCTTTTGCTTCCATCACATGACTGCGAGTGTGGTGACCATGTCCTTGGCTTGCCATTGCTGCACTGGAAAACCCGCAGCTTGCGACGAGGAAGCCAAGCGAACACAGCATTATTGATTTGTTCATGTTATCCTCCTTGGGGCGTAATTTCCAAGTTAGCATTTACCAGGCAGAGGATAAATATTCATTCGTTTCCTAAATAATTTGCTCTATAAATCTATATGGCTATTAATTTATGCGTTTCGACTAAGTCAGTCGTCCATACCTCTCTTGTAAGTCTGAATAGTATATAGCAGACTCCCATATTTTGTATGAGAGTCATTGAAGGGAGGATATTTATATGAGTTGTGGTTGTGGTGGTTTTAATGGAGGGATTAATAGAGGATTTGATGGTGCTCCAAGCATTCTATTCCGTCTCTCACCAGGGGTACGTGTAGACGTGGTATTTGACCACACGGGTCCAAGAGGGCTTCAAGCCACTTTCCTTGGATTTGAAAGGAATTCCGCACTGTTCTTGGTCGATGGTGAAGTCTTGTTCATTAATCCTCGTAGTATTCAAGCAATCTCGCTGCATGCACCTCGAAATCACAGAGACGAATCTAACTTTCTGAGAATGCCTAATTAATAGCTGCGGAATATCACAAATTCCATTCATTCATTAGTAGATTAGCCTTGTCGTATGCTAACAAACTCTCATATTTTGTATGAGAGTTATTGAAGGGAGGATAAAGATATGAGTTGCGGTATTGGCAATAATGGAGGGTTTGATGGAGTTCCTAGCATTCTATTCCGTCTCTCTCCAGGGATACGTGTAGACGTGGTATTTGACCACACCGGTCCACGGGGGCTCCAAGCCACTTTCCTTGGATTTGAAAGAAATTCCGCACTGTTCTTGGTCGATAATGAAGTCTTGTTCATTAACCCTCGCAAAATTCAAGCAATCTCGTTGCATTCACAACGAAATCACAGAGAAGATTGCTAAGTCACAACTAACAAACTCTCATATTTTGTATGAGAGTCATTGAAGGGAGGATAAAGATATGAGTTGCGGTATTGGTGGTATTGGCAATAATGGAGGTTTTGATGGAGTTCCTAGCATTCTATTCCGTCTCTCTCCAGGGGTACGCGTAGACGTTGTATTTGACCACACCGGTCCACGAGGGCTTCAGGCCACATTCCTTGGATTTGAAGGGAATTCTGCACTGTTCTTGGTCGATAATGAAGTCTTGTTCATTAATCCTCGCAAAATTCAAGCAATCTCGTTGCATTCGCATCGAAAGCACAGAGACGATTGCTAAGTCACAAAATCCATTCTTTTATTAGTAGATTAGCCTTGTCGTTTGCTAGCAAACTCTCATATTTTATATGAGAATCATTGAAGGGAGGATAAAGATATGAGTTGCGGTATTGGTGGTATTGGCAATAATGGAGGTTTTGATGGAGTTCCTAGCATTCTATTCCGTCTCTCTCCAGGGGTACGCGT
>NZ_JBBCVY010000023.1:0-41940 GCF_037146255.1 Paenibacillus sp. MMO-58 | reverse complement strand
GGATCAAACTCTCCATTAAAGTGTTTGACTTGCTCATTACTTGTTTTATCGCTTTTCCGTTATTTCTAACGGGGCAGTTTCGCTCGTTGTTCAGTTTTCAAAGAACAATTTTTTCAACAACGCTGCATATCTTATCACGTTATCGAATTCAGTGTCAAGCTTTATTTTTCATCGAATTTCTCAATGATGTTCAGCTTTTCGTCCGAACCGCTTGTCTCTCTCGGCCGGAATTAGAATATACCATAGATCAAAAGCACTTGGCAAGCATTATTTTAAAAAACTTTACAACCTCTCGAATAACAAAACAGGGCTGCCCTTAAGCCATATCATTATGACTTTGAGACAACCCTTCTGCGAATTGTTCTGATTACTTTGCTGCAGCCGCTGAAGTTCTCACTTGCTCGTTAGCTTTTAAAGTATCGAGAATGCTGATCTTGCCGTAACCTTTGCCTATCGTTTGCTTAGGGGGACTAACCGGTATCATCGTTTCTCACCTCCTTTACTTTATTTCAGCTGCTCTCAAATAACACCTGAGTTCGTCGAATGCCGTCTCGAATACAAGCTCTGTTCTCCCCCGGCTCTCCGTTTCTCCAATTTCTTTAGCAAACTTAGAGTACAATCTAATCAAGTAGGCATGATCGGCGCGTACATGGAATCTAACCCTATGTATCTCGCCATGCTCTTCCATGACATGATTCGTCCATCGAGCGAAGCCTTGATAGAATTGTAAGCCGTTTCGATAGGCGGAAGATAGAATCGCCGACTCAATAAACATCGTATCGCCATCGGCCTCCAACCGATATTGAATATAACCCTGCAGCTCACCATTCACGTCATCAAATAACATCAACCGGCTCTCATTCAATGAAAGCGTCAAATGGGCAATAGCGTCATAAAACAATAACCGTTCGTCAAATTCATAGCTATTCTCGAGAAAATATCGGGCAAATCTCGCATAATCTCGATCCTGATTGCAAGTTGCGGGGAAAAGACGGCCCACTACGATTTCCTCCTTCAAGCCCGCACATTCCGTGATCCTTTGCTTTACGATAGTGCTTCTCGCTTGAATTGTGCTAAATACTTATTTAATTGGTGCAAAGTGACCCGGTAGCCAACGGCCAACTCTCCGTCTCCAATCCGTTCGGCGAACTTATTGAACAGCCTTATTGCGTAGTCATCCATCCCCGTCCAAAAAACCAGCCCGCTCACTGCCTCGTTAAGCTCGTTTAAATGTTTGGCAAGCGTCTGTAATCCCTGAAGAAAAACCCTTGTACGCCTATAAGATTCAGATATAAGAGCAACTTGCAGCTGTACAACATGCCGATCTTCGTAATTGCCTTCTCCCGTGCCATGAATAAAGCCGAAAGCACCAATGACTTCCCCTCCACTGTCTAGGCAGAGAAAACATTCCTGTCCCATTAGAATAGGGCTGGCGATAAAACCGAACGCAACGAGGAAAGGATACGGCAGTCGTAAATCCTCGTAATTCTCTAACAGAAAATCCATGTACTTTTGCTGACAAACCTCGGTCGTACAAACGGAAAACGTTGCAAGCATTCCAAAATCCCCTAATTCATTTGCTTCATTATAGGAGAATTTAACAAATACAAATACCAACTTTAGTTACCAAATCCAATCTAAAAGCAAGTTTTGTACCAGAAAATGGGCTTTTCACTTAACCTCCATCGGCGTATTACCTGCTTAAAAAAAGAATATCGGTTACGCCCATTCCCTTACCTCCGCTCCTACATACAATGTTTTAGCCCATCATATAAGGAGTGACAAGATCATGTCATTTTTCCCACCTTTTGGCCCTCCAGGATTCCCTGGACAGCCAGGCCCACCGGGACCGCCTCCTGGACCTCCGGGACCTCCGGGGCAACAAGGCCAGCCGATGGCACCTAGTTCACCTCCGCCGGGATTCATCCCTCAGCAACCCGCGGTTCAGCCGTTTGCGGTTGACCCTGGCGCGATTTCACGTTGCATGTTCAGGAATACGTACATTTGGTTAAGAAACGGAAATCAATTCTGGTTCTTCCCGGTTTTCTTAGGACGCACTTCCGTCGCCGGGTTTCAATGGAACGGTAGATTCTGGATGTACACTGGCCTAAGCCTGCAATCCATTCAATCCTTTACTTGTGTCTAAATAAACACAAAAAAGCTCCGATCTACTTAGAACGGAGCTTTTCGTGTCTGAAAAAAAGCAAAAACCACATCCTCATGCGGATGTGGTTCATGATGGTGGAGGCGAGGGGATTTGAACCCCTGTCCGAAGACAACGCCACACAGGCTTCTACGGGTGTAGTCACAGTATTGATGTCACCCGAGCGTCGTCCCGTAACCGACTACGCGTTGGGTCAGCCTGATTATCTTCTTCCGTCGACCCCAGGCGGAGACCGAAGCGGCGTATCCCACTACTTGTTAGCCCCTAGTCTAGTCACATGGGCGATGCTAGGTAGGAGCACGCTCACAGGTTATTAAGCTGCGAAAGCGTAAGTTTGTTGTTGTTTGCCATTTAATAGGCTTTAGCGTTGATGAAGCAGACGACTCCCTGCTACCCGCAACCCATGCTCGTACTATCCCCGTCGAATCCATAAACGCCCCCAATATCGCATAAACGGTGTATTTCGACCGATTAGCTATAAAAAACGGAACGCCCGGAATGAGGTGTAGCGCTTCTGCGCTATTCATTACAAGCAAGTATTCCTTCAACCATTTGTTCCAGCGGCGCATTGTATCCCTTAGCGCTACTTTAGTATAACACGAACTTCATCGCAAATGCTTAGATTCTTAATGCCAATGATGGCGGAAAGCTGGAACCTGAACCAGCGAGTGAAGCAAATGCCAATTACCTTACGACTTTCTGCTTCTCGCGCAGCGCACGTTGAATATCCCGTTGCGCATCCCGCTTCGCGGCCGTATCGCGCTTATCGTATTGCTTCTTACCTTTACCAAGACCAATCAGCAGCTTTGCGTAGCCGTTGCGGACATAGATCTTCAGCGGCACTATCGAGTAGCCCTCTTGCTTGGACTGGCCGAGCAGCTTATGAATTTGCTGCTTGTGAAGCAGCAGCTTCCGAGCGCGAGTCGGATCAGTCGGATTATGGCGGTTGCCCTGTTCAAAAGGACTAATATGCATGTTATGAATAAACATCTCGCCATTCCGGATCGTCGCAAACGCATCGCTAATATTCGCTTTCCCCATGCGGAGAGCCTTGATCTCCGTACCCATCAGCACGATTCCCGCTTCATACGTATCCTCAATGAAGTAATCATGGGAAGCTTTTTTATTTTGAGCGAGCTGTTTGCCGTCATTTTTTTTAGCACCCACAGCGGTTCACCTCATTTTCGTTTACGCATTCCGATAGAGAAGCGTTATTAGGAATTCATTGTAACAACTTTATAAATCTAAAGCAAGACTCGAAAATACATCGCTTACATAAACAAAAAAACCGCCCCGTTAAGGGCGGTCTTCGTTCGTTAAATTAAGCTATTACAGCTTAACAACGTTCTCAGCTTGTGGTCCGCGGTTGCCTTGAACAACGTTGAACTCAACGCGTTGGCCTTCTTCAAGAGTCTTGAAGCCTTCGCCAACGATTGCGGAGAAGTGAACGAATACGTCATTGCCGCCTTCAACTTCGATGAAGCCGAAACCTTTCTCAGCGTTGAACCATTTAACTGTACCTTGTTGCATGTGTATTACCTCCAAAAATGTATTAATATGCGCCTATTTCGTATCGAAACAAAAAATTCACACATTGAAAAAGGTCCATGACTTAAATGACACCCTTTTCAATATGTGAATTCAGGTTCATATCATCAATTGCTTTGAGTGTACTATACCCAAAATCAAAAATCAAGCGACAAGCTTAAATATATTTCCCCAGCTTATCCAAGGAAAACGGCGCTGCTTCTCCGCAGCCTGCGCCCCGTCTTGCAGCGCCGTTATTTAGAGTTATAGTACGTTTGTCATGTTAAATATTTATTTACGTTTCTTGCGGACAAACGCTGCTGTGGAATTGCCGCCGCCATTCCCGCTACCGCCGCCGCCTTTTCTTTTCCTCTTCTTGTTCTTCCCTTCTTCGCCGGAATTATTCACTCCGCTCGAAGAATTTGCATCGCTGCGCTGGCCTCCGCCGCCTCCGCTGCGGTTGCCCCGGCCGCCGCCGCGCCTGCCGCGGCCGCCATCAAAGACAGAGCCTTGATCCGGATCTTCGCCCGTATCGGCATCTCTGCCGCGGCTGCCGCTAATCGGCAGCCCCCACATATCCGTGCGCGGCCTTGCCCCGCGCACTTGCCGCCCTTGCTCGAGCGGCGGCTTCGCCTGCTCTTGCCAAGGCGAGCGCTCCGCCGAGCCTTCGGCCGCGCGGCTCGCGCCCCCGGCCGCTCCGCGGTCAGCGCCTCCGCGCTTCCGCTTCACGTTTCCTTGCGCGCCGCTTTGCTCGGCGCTCTTAGCTCCATCGCGGCCGCCCTTGCCAGGGCCGCGATCACCACGCTCGCCGCGCGTTTCACCTCCGCGGCCGCCTTCCTTCCCGCGGCCACCCTTTCCGCCGCCGCGTCCAACTACCGCGCCCGTGTCCCCGCCGCGGCTGAAACCTCCGCGCTTGCGGCCGCCTCCGTTGCGCGCGCCAAATCCTGCATCCGCTACGCCACGGAAATCGCTGCGCGGCTTCATGTCCACCATCTCGAAATCGATCGTGTAATCGTCCATGTTCACCTGCGCCACGCGTATTTTCACTTCATCGCCAATGCGGTATACCTTCGAGGTACGCTCACCGATCAGCACCATATGAAGCTCGTGGAAGTGGTAATAATCATCCGTCAAACCGCTCAGTCGGATAAGCCCTTCCACCGTATTATCCAATTCGACAAACATGCCGAAGCTTGTCACGCTGCTGATAATGCCGTCGAATTCCTCACCGACTTTATCCAGCATGAACTCGCATTTTTTGAGCTTATCCGTATCCCGTTCCGCATCAACCGCCACGCGTTCGCGCTCGGAGGAATGCTGCGCGATATCCGGCATGCGAGCCGCCAGCGCCTCATTGCGTATTTCCGGCAACGCCCCGCCGTTCTCGAGAACTTCGCGGATAACCCGGTGAATCACAAGATCCGGATAACGCCGGATTGGAGATGTGAAGTGGGAGTAGAACTCAGCCGCAAGTCCAAAGTGGCCGAGGCTCTCCGCATCGTATTTCGCCTGCTTCATGGAGCGCAGCATCACGGTCGAAATTACCGTCTCTTCTTTCGTGCCATGGATCTCTTCAAGAAGCGTCTGCAAGGCGCGCGGATGAACGGAATTGCCTTTGCCCTTCACGACATAACCGAAATTCGATGCGAACTGCATGAAGTGAAGCAACTTCTCCTGATCCGGATCCTCGTGAATCCGGTACAGGAACGGTACGCGGAGCCAGTGGAAATGCTCGGCTACCGTCTCGTTCGCTGCCAGCATGAACTCTTCGATAATCTGCTCGGCAACAGAACGCTCACGCTTCACGATATCAACCGCTTTGCCTTCCTCGTCCACGATAACCTTCGATTCCTGGAAATCAAAGTCGATTGCGCCGCGCTTCATCCGTTTCTTCCGCAGCTTCATTGCCAGCTCTTCCATGAGCGTAAACATATCGAGCAGATCGGCATAACGTTCCTTCAACTCAGTCTCCGGCTCATCTTCGGTCGCCGTTAAGATCTTGCGCACATTCGTATAAGTCATGCGCTCTTTCGTCTTAATGACACTCGTAAAAATATCGTGGCGAACGCGCTTCAGCTTGGAGTCAAACTCCATCTCGCAGGAAAGCGTCAGGCGGTCTACCTGAGGATTCAGCGAGCAGATCCCGTTCGACAAGCGGTGCGGCAGCATCGGAATAACCCGGTCTACCAGGTAAACGCTGCACCCCCGTCGGAAAGCTTCCTGATCAAGCGCCGAACGCTCCTTCACGTAATAGCCGACATCGGCGATATGAACGCCAAGAAGATAGTTGCCGTTCTCCAGCCGCTTCACATGAACCGCGTCATCAAGGTCCTTCGCGTCTTCGCCGTCAATCGTGACAATCACTTCTCCGCGAAGATCGCGGCGGCCTTGTTCAATAATCTCCTCTTCGGTGATGGAATCCGGAGCCGCTTCGGCTTCGGCCATCACTTCGTCGGAGAAGCCCTCAGGCAGCTGATGCTTGCGGATAATTGACAAAATGTCGATACCCGGATCGTTCTTATGTCCGAGAATTTCGATAATTTCGCCTTGCGCCGCAGACCGTCCTTCCGGATAGGAAGTAATCTTTACGACCACCTTCTGACCGGTTACCGCTCCTTGGAATTCACCCTTCGGAATAAAAATATCCCGGTTAATCCGTTTATCATCCGGAACAACAAAGCCAAATGCCTCATGGCTTTCGAACGTGCCCACCACCTGCGTAACGGCACGCTGCACAATACGGACGACCTCGCCTTCCATCCGGCCTCCGCCTTCGCTTTGCGAAGTAATGCGCACCAGCGCGATATCGCCGTTCATCGCGCTCTTCTGATCGTTTGCATGTATGTAAACATCAGGATGATCCTTCTCGTCAGGCAGCAAAAACGCGAAGCCCTTCGCATGCGCCTGGATTTTCCCTCTTAGCAGGTTCATACGCTCCGGAACGCCATAGCGTTCATTGCGCGTCCGAATGACTTTGCCCTCTTCCTCGAGCTGATTAAGCAGCTTCAGGAATTCTTTAAACTCCGCCGCATCGTTAATGCCGAAATGCTGTTCCAGCTCCTGATAAGTCATCGGCTTGTAGGCCGTCTCCCGCATAAAATCAAGCAGTTCCTGCTCTTGCATCATAGTTTTCCTTGTCACCTCATACACCGGAGGCTTTCCCTACCGCCATCCAGCTACCGGTTGATAGATTATCATATATCGTTTAGTATACACGAAATCATTCCTTAGCATCCGTAAAAGCCTTGAAAAAACAAAAAAACGGAGGTCTCCCTCCGTTTCTGAGTACGAATCGTAATCATTTACACTTTAACTACGTATGCTACAACCAGCGCCAGGATAAAGAACCCGCTCGCCAGCCCTACTGTCAAACGTTGAAGGAACAAGTCCAAACCGCGCGCCTTCTGCTTACCGAACAAGTGCTCAGCACCGCCAGTAATCGCCCCGGACAAACCAGCGCTTTTCCCTTTTTGCAGCAATACAACTGAGATCAAGCCGATTGCAAAAATAACGAGCAAAATCTTCCAAAAGATTTCCATTTGATCCACCTCCAGCATAGGAGCTCCGTTAAACACATAAATTGATTTTATCATAGGAGGACAAGTAATTCAATAGTTTCAAATTTCGGCGTGAATTCCATTAAACAGCAAAAAAAAGGCATCCCCTCACCGGGATGCCTTTTACTATTGCCAAAAAACTTATTTGAAGTTTTTCAGGTTGTAGAATGCCGATTTGCCTGCATATTGAGCAACCGAACCCAGTTGGTCTTCGATGCGGAGCAATTGGTTGTATTTCGCTACGCGGTCCGTACGGGACGGAGCGCCTGTTTTGATTTGGCCAGCATTTGTAGCAACCGCGATGTCAGCGATTGTGCTGTCTTCGCTTTCGCCGGAACGGTGGGAGATAACCGCTGTGTAACCAGCGCGTTTCGCCATTTCGATCGCATCGAATGTTTCAGTAAGCGAACCGATTTGGTTAACTTTAACGAGGATGGAGTTACCCACGCCTTTTTCGATACCGTCGGACAGACGCTCCGTGTTTGTAACGAACAGGTCGTCACCAACGAGCTGTACTTTGCCGCCGAGTTTGTCAGTGAGCAATTTCCAACCTTCCCAGTCGTCTTCGGAACAGCCGTCTTCGATTGTGATGATCGGGTACTTCTCAACCCACGAAGCAAGCAGGTCAACGAATTCCGCGGAAGTGAAGGATTTGCCTTCGCCTTCGAGGTGGTATTTGCCGTCTTTGTAGAACTCAGTGGAAGCTACGTCCATACCGAGGAATACGTCAACGCCCGGTTTGTAACCAGCACGCTCGATAGCGGAGATGATCGTTGTGATCGCTTCTTCGTTGGAACCGAGGTTAGGAGCAAAGCCGCCTTCGTCGCCTACTGCAGTGTTCAGGCCTTTGTCTTTCAGAACCGATTTCAGGTTGTGGAAAATTTCAGCGCCGATGCGAAGAGCTTCTTTGAATGTAGGAGCGCCAACCGGCAGAACCATGAACTCTTGAACGTCAACGTTGTTGTCCGCATGCTCGCCGCCGTTGATGATGTTCATCATTGGAACTGGCAGAGTTTTTGCGTTGAAGCCGCCGAGGTAAGTGTACAGGGACACGTTCAGCGCGTCAGCAGCTGCGCGTGCAACAGCCATAGATACAGCCAGGATTGCGTTAGCGCCAAGCTTAGCTTTGTTAGGAGTACCGTCAAGCTCGATCATTTTGCGGTCGATAGCTACTTGATCAAGAGCGTCCAGACCGATGATTTCAGGTGCGATAATCGCGTTTACGTTCTCAACCGCTTTTTCAACGCCTTTGCCCAGGTAACGGCCTTTGTCGCCGTCGCGAAGCTCAACAGCTTCGTAAGCGCCAGTGGATGCGCCGGATGGTACGATTGCGCGGCCTTTGCCGCCGGATTCCAGGGATACTTCTACTTCTACAGTTGGATTCCCGCGGGAATCCAGCACTTCGCGTGCGTAAACGTCAACGATGATAGACATTTGAGTAACACTCCTTCAGTTATATTATTTATAGGGTTGAAGCATGGAAAACAAGCTGTATTGATTCTACCTTGAAACTTACTTCTGAATCAATGTTGTACCTGTCATTTCGGCCGGCTTAGCCAGCTCAAGCAAATCAAGAACCGTTGGAGCCAGGTCAGCCAGAATGCCGCCTTCGCGAAGCTCTCCGCCAGCAACTGTAACGATACAAGGAACAGGGTTCGTCGTATGCGCAGTGAACGGACGTCCGTTTTCGTCGAAAACCATGTCCGCATTGCCGTGGTCAGCCGTAATGATCGCCACGCCGCCTTTTGCAAGGACAGCTTCTACCACTTGGCCCAGACATTCGTCCGTTGCTTCCACCGCTTTGATTGTAGGCTCCAGCATGCCGGAGTGACCTACCATGTCAGGGTTAGCAAAGTTAAGAATGATTGCGTCATGCTTATCGGCTTCGATCTCTCTCACCGCTGCCGCCGCAACCTCGTACGCGCTCATTTCCGGCTGCAGGTCGTAAGTAGCAACCTTCGGCGAATTGATTAGTACGCGAGTCTCGCCCGGAAGCTCAACATCGCGGCCGCCGCTGAAGAAGAACGTGACATGCGGGTACTTCTCGGTTTCCGCAATACGAAGTTGTTTCTTGTTGTTTTGAACAAGCACTTCACCTAGGGTGTTGTCCAGGTTCTTAGGGGAGTAAGCCACATAACCGCCGATTGTCTCGCTGAACAGCGTCAGGCAGACAAAATGCAGGTTTTTAGGGCATTTCTCGCCACGGTCGAAGCCGCGGAAATCTTCGTTCGTGAACACTTGACCAAGCTGGATCGCACGGTCGGGACGGAAGTTGAAGAAGACGATAGAGTCTTCGGATTCAACCAGGCCTACCGGCTCATCGTTCTCGCCAACGATAACAGTTGGCATAACGAATTCATCATAAACGGATTTTTCGTAGGATTCAACTACAGCCTTGATTGGATCCGTGTATTTAGGACCATCGCCGTAAACCATTGCGCGGTACGACTTCTCCGTACGCTCCCAACGCTTGTCGCGGTCCATTGCGTAGTAACGGCCTTGAACGGTAGCGATCTGGCCTACGCCCACTTCTTCAATCTTCGCTTGCAGCTGTTCCAGGTAACCCTTCGCGCTGTCTGGCGCAACGTCGCGGCCGTCGAGGAAGGCATGAATGAATACTTCGTTCAGCTCCTCTTTCTTAGCCAGTTCCAGCAGTGCAAACAGGTGAGCAATGTGGCTGTGTACGCCGCCGTCGGACAGCAGGCCGTACAGGTGAAGCTTCTTGCCATTCGCTTTCGCGTGGCGAACCGCCCCAAGAAGCGTCTCGTTATCGAAAAATTCGCCGTCGCGGATCGACTTCGAGATACGAGTCAGGTCCTGATACACGATACGGCCTGCGCCGATGTTCAGGTGACCAACCTCGGAGTTGCCCATTTGACCATCCGGCAAACCTACTGCTTCGCCGGAAGCAGTAAGGGTTGTGTGCGGATATGTCGACCAGTAACGGTCGTAGTTTGGTTTTTTCGCTTGCGCAACGGCGTTGCCGGTTACGTCGTCGCGAAGGCCAAAGCCGTCGAGAATAATCAGTGCAACTGGTTTCGGAGCCATCTTACTTGGCCCCCTCAACGAGTGCGATATAGGAAGCCGGTTCAAGCGATGCGCCGCCGACAAGAGCGCCGTCGATGTCCGCTTGTCCCATATACTCCGCAACGTTGTTAGGTTTAACGCTGCCGCCGTATTGGATACGAACCGCTTCAGCTGTCGCTGCATCATACAGATCAGCAACTACGCTACGGATGTAACCGATAACGTCTTGCGCGTCTTCGGAAGTCGAGGATTTGCCGGTACCGATCGCCCAGATTGGCTCATAAGCGATAACCACTTCAGCTGCCTGCGCAGCCGACAGTCCCTCAAAAGCCGCTTCGGTTTGCACTTTGCAAACATCCTTCGTTTGGTTAGCTTCGCGCTCTTCGAGCTTCTCGCCTACGCAAACGATTGGCGTAATGCCGTGTTTGAAAGCAGCATGCATTTTTTTGTTAACGATCTCGTCGGTTTCAGCGAAGTAAGCACGACGCTCGGAGTGACCGATAATCACGTACTTCACGCCTAGGTCCTTCAGCATAACGCCGCTGATTTCGCCCGTGAACGCACCGTTGTCTTCGAAGTGCAGGTTTTGCGCGCCGATTGCGATCGACGTGCCTTTTGCCGCTTCAACAAGCGCCGGAAGAGTTGTGTAAGGAGCGCAAATGACGCTCTCTACGCCAGCAACCTCAGCCTTGCCTTTCACTTCGGAGAAGAACGATACAGCTTCGGAAACGGTTTTGAACATTTTCCAGTTACCTGCAATGATAGGTGTTCTGCTCATCGTATATTCCCTCTTTTCTAAACTTATATAATTCTATCTTATTTATCGTTAAGAGCTACAACGCCCGGAAGTGCTTTGCCTTCCATGAACTCCAGGGAAGCGCCGCCGCCAGTCGAGATGTGGTCCATTTTGTCTGCTACGCCGAATTTTTCAGCAGCCGCAGCGGAGTCGCCGCCGCCGATTACCGTGTAACCAGCTGTTTCCGCGCAAGCATTAGCAACCGCACGAGTACCGTGGGAGAATGGTTCGATTTCGAATACGCCCATTGGTCCGTTCCAAACAACCAGCTTGGAGTTTTTGATAACGTCAGCGTAAATTTCGCGAGTTTTAGGACCGATGTCGATGCCTTCCCAGTCAGCAGGGATGCCGTCAACGTCAACGATCTTTGTGTTTGCGTCTTTGCTGAACTCGTCAGTAATAACGATATCAACCGGAATCAGGAAGTTTTTGCCAAGCGATTTTGCTTTCTCGATGAACTCAAGAGCCAGATCAAGCTTGGAGTTGTCAACGAGCGATTGGCCGATTTCATGGCCTTGCGCTTTGAAGAAGGTGTAGGACAAGCCGCCACCGATGATGATGTTATCAGCGATCTCGATCATTTTGTTGATAACGTCGATTTTGTCTTTTACTTTCGAACCGCCAACGATCGCCGTGAAAGGACGCTCAGGGTTGTTCAGCGCTTTGCCGAGAACATCAAGCTCGCGCTCCATCAAGAGACCCGATACTGCAGGCAGGTAGTGCGCAATGCCTTCTGTCGAAGCGTGGGCGCGGTGAGCAGCACCAAATGCATCGTTTACGAACAAGTCAGCCAGCTCAGCGAATTGCTTAGCCAGTTCCGGATCGTTCTTTTCTTCGCCAGCGTGGAAACGAACGTTCTCAAGCAAGAGTACGTCACCGTTATTCAGCGCGTTAATTTGTGCTTTCACTTCTTCACCAACGGAGTCGTTAGCTTTTACAACCGGTTTGCCAAGAAGCTCGGACAGACGTACAGCAGAAGCTGTGTGACGCAGTTCTTCAACCACTTCACCGTTTGGACGGCCAAGGTGGCTCGCGAGGATAACTTTAGCGCCTTTTTCGATCAAATAGTTGATCGTAGGAAGCGTTTCGCGGATACGCTTGTCGTCAGTAATTTTGCCATCTTCGAGTGGTACGTTGAAATCGACGCGTACAAATACGCGTTTGCCTGCTACTTCTACGTCACGAACACTTTTCTTATTCAATGGTGTTGCCTCCCTGATTATGAAGTTGAAAGCATATATGAGATAAAGCCTTTAACAGCAGCAAAAAAGGCGTTCCTTCTCGCAAGAAGGAACGCCTTCGCCTAATATCCACTTAAGTGGAGCCGCAGACTAAGCGTATCCCGGAGCATCAAGCTCCGGAACGAAAGCGTTCCATGCAATTGTGGAATAGCGTGTGTATCTTACAGACCTTTGCTTGCCACGAATGCAGCAAGGTCAACTACACGGTTCGAGTAGCCCCACTCGTTGTCGTACCAGGAGATAACTTTAACCATGTTGCCTTCTACTACCATAGTCGACAGAGCGTCGATTGTGGAGGAAGCTGGGTCGCTGTTGTAGTCGCTGGATACCAGTGGCAGTTCGTTGTAGTTCAGAATGCCTTTAAGAGCGCCTTCGGAAGCTTCTTTCAGAGCTGCGTTAACTTCTTCAACAGTAACGTTAACTTTCAGTTCTGCAACCAGGTCAGTTACGGAAACGTTAGGCGTAGGAACGCGCATAGCCATACCGTTCAGTTTGCCTTTCAGTTCTGGAAGAACCAGGGATACCGCTTTTGCTGCGCCAGTCGACGAAGGGATGATGTTCTCAGCAGCTGCACGAGCACGACGCAGGTCTTTGTGAGGAACGTCCAGTACGGCTTGGTCGTTTGTGTACGAGTGAATTGTAGTCATCATACCTTTAACGATACCGAATTTGTCGTTCAATACTTTTGCGAATGGTGCAAGACAGTTCGTTGTGCAAGAAGCGTTGGAGATTACAGTGTGCGATGCAGCATCGTACTTGTCTTCGTTAACGCCCATAACGATTGTGATGTCTTCGTTAGTTGCTGGAGCGGAGATGATAACTTTTTTAGCGCCGCCTTTAAGGTGAAGCTCGGCTTTTTCTTTCGCTGTGAAGATACCAGTGGACTCAACAACGATTTCAGCGCCTACGGAGCCCCATGCCAGGTTCTCAGGGTTACGTTCAGCAAATACTTTGATTTCTTTGCCGTTAACGAGAATTGCGCCTTCTTTTGCTTCAACCGTAGCATCAAGAGTGCCATGAGTTGTGTCATATTTCAGCAGGTGTGCAAGTGTTTTAGTGTCAGTCAGGTCGTTTACCGCTACTACCTCAACATTAGGGTTGTTCAGCGATGCGCGGAACACGTTACGACCGATACGACCAAATCCGTTAATACCAATTTTAACCATTTTAAATTCCTCCTAAGCTTTTAAATGACTATGGTATATATTTCAAAACGTTCTGCAGCAGAGCCTGCCGCAAATCGTTAAGATAACGATTGCTGCTGTTCATCGATAATCGCGGACATCTCGAGAGCCGCCGCTTCATCGGTAACAAGTACATCATTGTGCCCAAATTTCATAATGGCTGCTATAGCTTCGCCTTTGCTATGACCGCCAGCTACTCCTATAACAACTTCAGTCTTCACAATATCCTCGAGTCGTAATCCTACGGTCTGCATTTTGTGAACAACTTCGCCGTTACGGTCGAAATAAAAACCGAAAGCTTCAGCCAATGCGCCATCCGCGGCCATCGCCTTCACCAGTTCAGGATTCAGCTTTCTGCGCCGGGCCATCACCATAGCGTCCCCGATCCCGTGTACGACGATTCGGGCGCTCCGGACAACCTCGACTATATCGCGGATATTCGGTTCCTGCATCATGGATGCGTAGGCTTCGTCACCAAGATGATCCGGCACATGGAGCATCCGGTAATTGGCGCCAGTACGCTTTGCCATTGTGGATGCAATGGTATTAGCTTGATAATCGAGACTTTCGCCAAGTCCGCCTCTCGCCGGTACAAACCAGTTGTTCTTGAGCGGTGTCGTAGAAGTTAATTGGTTAGCTACCTGAGCGATCGTCGTTCCGCCGGTTACGGCCACGACATCGTTTGGCTCCATCACTTTGCGAAGCACCTGGCAGGCTGCTCTTCCAAGCTCCCGCTTCGATTGCTCCGACTCCTCGGAATCGCCTGCTACAACAACGACCTGCGATAATCCGAAGTGACTCCTGATCTTCTCTTCCAGATCGGACAAACCGAATAACGTCTTGTAGAAGGGCTCCAATTGCTCAAGCAATTGCTTGCCCGCTTCACTGATCCGCATTCCCGCCGCATGAATCTCCAGCAGTCCCTGCGATTTCAGGAAATCTGTTTCCGCCCTTAGCACCCGTTCCGTCATCCCTAAGGAATTGGCGAGCGTCCTCCGGCCGATCAGATCGGACAACATCACTTGGCGCAATATCGAGTAACGCTTCTTCATTACGTCAAGCAAATCTGGGAGAAGCTGCTGCTGCAGCTCAATAATGTGACGCATCCTCTACTTTTCACTCCACCCGTCAATAGGCGTAATGGGCTTTCAGGGGATGGACGTTAAACGTCCCGCATACTCACTTTAAGTCCCACCTCTATTTTAGCTAAAAACATTTCACATGGCAAGTAAGCAATTGCCGATGAAAGCGTTTGTATTCACGATTTGCTCAAATTTATTTTTCTCATCTGTCTTGCTTTCTACAATTGAATCGCGTATACTAAGTTTTGCTGTTGCTTTCTTATGGGAATATGCGCCCGTGGTCCAATGGATATGACGTAGGCCTCCGGAGCCTGAGATCTAGGTTCGATTCCTAGCGGGCGCGCCATTCAACTTTACCTTAACGCTATACATAAACAGGAACCGTCCTCGATGAGGACGGTTTTTTTGTTTTTCTAAAAAATTGAGTTTGACTATCTTTGACTTTTGATTGATCATCCGCTAGAATGGGAATCAGTAATACCATCTTTGCTATTTTGAGGAGGGGACTTGGTTGGATATGAATTTCGTTCCTATGGTTATTGAACAGAGCAATCGCGGAGAACGCGCTTACGACATTTACTCCCGCCTTCTGAAGGATCGCATCATCTTCCTCGGGTCGGGCGTCAACGATGTGGTAGCCAACTCCATTATTGCTCAGATGCTGTTCCTTGCAGCAGAAGATCCTGAGAAAGATATTTCTCTCTACATTAACAGCCCTGGCGGATCCATTACGGCAGGCATGGCTATCTATGATACGATGCAATACATTAAACCCGATGTTTCGACAATTTGCGTCGGCATGGCTGCATCGATGGGCGCTTTCCTGCTCACGGCCGGTGCCATTGGCAAACGTTATGCGCTCCCGAACAGCGAAGTGATGATCCATCAACCGCTTGGCGGCGCTGAAGGTCAAGCAAGCGATATCGAAATCCGCGCCCGCCGCATTATCAAAATGCGCGATAAGCTGAACGGCATCCTGGCTGAGCGTTCCGGACAACCTCTCGAACGCATCGAGAAGGATACCGACCGCGATTACTTCATGAGCGCGGAAGAGGCTCGTCAATACGGTCTAGTCGATAAAGTTATCGAGCGTATCTAACACATAAATAAATAAAAGCGGCTGAACATGGATTACCATGAGCAGCCGCTTTTTTTGTCGTTTCTTCTAACATGCCACGAAAAAAGGACTATCCCATTGTCATTCAAAATGATGACTCGGGACACCCCTCTTGTCGGTTCTTATTGGTTCTCCAGCTCTTCTTTGCTGACGAGCGCGACTAAAGCGTTTACAGCCTGTTCTGCATCCGAACCCTCTGCGCTGATATGAATCTCTGTGCCCGAGCTGATCGCAAGGCTCATGATACCCATAATGGATTTTGCGTTTACTTTCTTGTCGTCTTTCTCAACAAATACTTCGGAGGAAAATTTGTTCGCTTCTTGAACGAATAATGCGGCAGGTCTAGCGTGCAAACCTGTTTTAAGACGAACGACAACCGGTAGCCTTGTCATGGTAACCATACCCCCTATACTATAATAAGTCTGGCAATTTCGCTTCAGTGCTCAGCCTGACATGACTAATACCTTTAAAATGCAATGTTACACCTTGCATAAGACTTTTTGTTCATATTATATCATTATACCATCTGATGCACTAGGTTAAAAGTTTAGCCGTTTCGGATTTTTTCCGCAAGTTCATCAATTTTCCGCAGCCGGTGGTTAACGCCGGACTTGCTTACGGTACCCTTCAGCATTTCCCCAACTTCCTTCAGGTTCATATCCGGATGCTGGAGCCTGATTTCGGCAACCTCTCTAAGCTTATCGGGAAGATTGTTTAATCCGATTTCCTTTTGCAGCAGCTTGATATTATCGATTTGTCTGACGGCCGCGCCAATCGTTTTGTTAAGGTTAGCCGTTTCGCAATTCACGATCCGGTTAACCGAATTCCGCATGTCGCGCATAATGCGGACGTCCTCGAATTTGAACAATGCCTGATGGGCGCCAATAATGTTCAGCAGCTCGATAATTTTCTCGCCCTCTTTGATGTAGAATACAAAGCCTTTCTTCCGCTCGATACATCTTGCGTTCAGTCCAAACTTGTTGGCCAGCTCAACCAGCGCCTCGCAGTGCTCTTCGTACATCGATGAAATTTCAAGATGGTACGAGGAGCCCTCCGGGTTGTTTACCGAGCCGCCTGCCAGGAATGCTCCGCGCAGATAGGATCGTTTGCAGCACGACTTTTTGATGATTTCTTTATCAATACCCAAGTTAAACACAAAGCCTTCGGATACAATTCGCAGCTCACTTAGTATTTCCTGTACCTTCGTCGGAATTCTGACGATATATACATTATTTTTTTTGAGACGCATTTTCTTACGGACCAGCAGCTCCGTATGCACTTCAAAATGTTTTTTAACCAAGGAGTAGATCCGGCGGGCAATTGCTGCGTTTTCGGTTGAGATGTCGAGGACGACTTTGCGGCTGGAGACGCTGACCGAGCCATTCATTCGAATGAGTGCGGACAATTCGGCACGTTCACAGCAGGTATCCGCCTCAACCATCGTCAGCTCTTTCTTCGTTTGGGCCGCAAATGACATCGCTTGTTCACCTCTTTCTTAACATCCAGTTTTCCACTAATTTATAAATATGATGACTCAGCCGCTCTGCGTCATGACGCAAAAACGTCCGGTACAGCACGAGACGGTCGGATATGATTTCGTATCCCAACCGGTTTATTTCGTCTATATCCAGCCCTACCTGGGTAGAGCCCATTTCCGCATACTTTTCCGCCACCTCCGGCGATATTTCACCATCGTTGACCAGCACGTAATCGAAAAGTTTATGCCCGATATGGTCCTGCACCGCTTTGAGATGATCGCTCACCGAATATCCATCCGTCTCGCCCGGCTGCGTCATTACATTGCAGACAAACAGCTTAACAGCCGTTGATTCCACAATAGCCTTCGCCAGCTTAGGTACAAGCAGATTCGGAATAATACTCGTATACAAGCTGCCTGGACCGATTAGAATCGCATCGGCTTGCTCAATGGCTTCAATAGCCTCCGGAAGAGGCTCTACATTATCGGGCTCTACAAATACCCGCTTAATCTTCTTTCCGGCTTTCGGAATCATGGATTCCCCGACCACTACGGTACCGTCAGTCATCTCGGCCTTCAGCACGATAGCCCGGCCCGCCGCAGGAAGCACGCGTCCCCGCACGGCCAATACCTTGCTAAGCTCTCGGACGCCCGTAACGAAATCGCCCGCAATATCCGTCATCGCAGCCAGCATCAGATTACCCAAACTATGCCCGGCTAATCCGGTGCCGCTGGAGAAACGGTATTGAAGCACTTCCGTCAATAATGGCTCCGCATCCGCAAGCGCCATAATAACGTTGCGGATGTCGCCCGGAGGCGGGATCTGCAGTTCATTGCGCAGTACTCCCGAGCTTCCCCCATCATCGGCGACCGTCACGATTGCTGTAATATCAAGAGGCTTCTCCTTAAGCCCCCGCAGCATCACCGACAAGCCGGTTCCGCCGCCTACCACAACAATTTTTGGCCGCCTTATAATTTTATGCCTATTCTGCATCCAATCACCCCGTCAATGCTTATCGCGGTCAGCATCGCGGTGGCTGACGCGTACCCGTTCCGTATCGCTGCTGCCGAGCATGCGACCCAAATATTCTGCAATCGCAACCGAGCGGTGTTTGCCGCCCGTGCACCCGATGCCGATAACGACCTGGCTCTTGCCTTCTTTGTGGTAAAGAGGGAGAAGAAACTGGAGCATATCGAGCAGCTTGGTCAGGAAGGCTTGCGTCTCCGGCCATTTCATCACATAATCGTACACTTCCGGATTTTGCCCTGTATTCGGACGCAAATGATCCACGTAATGCGGATTAGGCAAAAAACGTACGTCATAAATCAAATCGGCATCGATCGGAATGCCGTACTTGAACCCGAAGGAGGTCACATTCACCGAAAGGCTGTTGTTCTCCAAGTTCGTAAACCGGGAAATAATGCGCTCCTTGAGCTGTGCCGGCTTGATATTGCTTGTATCAATAACCTGCGAAGCCGAGCCCTTCAAATCCTCCAGCATTCTTCTCTCGTTGCGGATGCCTTCAAGCGGCATACCCTCCGGAGCTAGCGGATGACGACGGCGGCTTTCCTTATAGCGCTGGACGAGCACTTCGTCCGTTGCATCCAGGAACAGGATTTCGCAGCTGATCGTGAAATGCTCTTTGATGAAACTTAAAGACTCCGATAAGGCGGTAAAAAATTCACGGCCCCTAAGGTCAATCACAAGGGCTACTTTGCCGATTTTGCCATTCGACTGCTCAATCAGCTCTGCGAATTTAGGGATAAGCACCGGCGGTAAATTATCAACGCAGAAAAAGCCCAAATCCTCAAGGCTCTGTACGGCAATCGTCTTGCCTGCGCCAGACATCCCTGTAATGATAACAAGCTTTGACATCGCTCCCGTTTCCATAGCTGTCCCCTCTCTCCCCATCGTAACGCTGTCCATACTCATTAGGAACGCAAGATAAGACCCGCCGCGCCTACAACGCCCGCGTTATTGCCAAGCGTAGCCGCAACGATCTTTACGCCTTCTTGCGCTTCCTTCTGGGTATACTTCTCGAATACTTCGCGAATTTGGTCGAACAGGAAGTCGCCTGCTTTCGACACGCCGCCGCCGATAATAAAGCATTCCGGATTCAATACGACAGCCATGAGCGCCATCGATTTGCCAAGGTAGTAAGCTGCGCGGCTAACGATACGCGAAGCAACCTCGTCGCCCGCTTTCGCAGCGTCGATAACATCTTTCGCCATAATGTCTTCTACTGTCGACAAGACGGTGCGGTCTCCGCGCTCAACAGCGTCCTTCGCCATGCGGATAATACCCGTAGCGGAGGATACAGACTCGAGGCAGCCCATTTTGCCGCAGCCGCATTGAATCGCTTCCAGATCAGGTACAATCGCGATGTGGCCCAGCTCGCCGGCCATGCCCGCAAAGCCCTCTACGATTTTGCCGCCGATAATAATACCGCCGCCTACGCCGGTACCCAGTGTATAGCAGACGCAGTTATCGATGCCTTTGCCCGCTCCAGCCCATGCTTCGCCAAGCGCGGCAACGTTTGCGTCGTTATTAACGAGAACTTTAACTTGAAGCTCCTTTTCGAGATATTCCTTCAAATGAACATTCTCAATCTTCAAGTTGCCCGAAAATTTCACAATACCGTTCGGGATATCAAGGAAGCCGGCGATTCCTACGCCAACGCCTTCAACTTGCTCCCATTCAAACGGCGATTCGGTCACGATGTTCCGCGCGTACTGCGCAATATTATGAAGGATGGTGTCCGTACCTTTACTCGTTTCCGTCGGCCCTTCGTAAGTATGGAGCAATTCTCCCTCCACGTTACAAATCCCAACTTTAATAGCGGTGCCGCCGACATCGACTCCAACGTAAATCTTCTCAGACATTACTAGTCCACCTCATTAATATGTTATCTACTCTTTAACCAACTATAAGCCAATGCCCTATTCCGGTCAAGATAATCGCCGCCCCAGTGTTTCCCTTGAGCTATATGAAGCTGGCAGGAAAAAGCCCTCTCCGGGAGAGGAAAGGGCCGACTGTTATCTCGCGTATTAATGTGAGCCGACGTTCTCGAGGAACCGTTCGCAATCAAGCGCCGCCATACAGCCGCTGCCTGCCGCCGTAATCGCTTGGCGGTATTTGTTGTCCTGTACGTCTCCGCAAGCGAATACGCCCGGCACGTTCGTCTCCGAGCTGCCTGGCTTGACTTTAATGTAGCCATGCTCGTCGGTGTCGATCTGGCCGTTCAGGAACTTCGTGTTAGGCGTATGGCCGATAGCGATAAAGACACCGTCCGTTTGGATCGTTTCGTCTTCGCCCGTTGCGTTGTTGCGGACTTTAAGGCCGGTAACGCCCATGCCGTTCGCTTCTACCTCAAGCGGCGTACGGTTCAGGCTCCAGCTGATTTTCTCGTTTTCGCGTGCGCGGTCCTGCATGATTTTTGATGCGCGGAGCTCATCACGGCGGTTTACGAGTTCAACATTCGTTGCAAAGCGGGTAAGGAAGTTCGCTTCCTCCATGGCCGAATCGCCGCCGCCGATCACCACGATCTTTTTATTGCGGAAAAAGAAGCCGTCACAGGTTGCGCATGTGCTTACGCCGCGGCCGATATTATCCTTCTCGCCTGGGATACCCAGCCATCTAGCCGAGGCTCCGGTAGAGATAATGATCGTTTCGCCGACAAATTCGCCCTTGCCTTCTACCTGAAGCTTAAACGGACGCTCCGACATATCGACGCTGTTCACCCAACCGGTCATAAACTCGGCGCCGAAACGTTCCGCCTGCTTGCGCATATTCGCCATCAGATCCGGCCCCATAATCCCTTCGGGGAAGCCCGGGAAGTTCTCGACTTCCGTCGTTGTGGTCAACTGGCCGCCCGGCTCCGGCCCTTCGATAACAAGAGGCTTCATATTCGCGCGTGCCAAATAGATCGCTGCCGTGAGGCCGGCTGGGCCGGTGCCTATAATAATGGATTTGTACATGGTTGTCCTCCTAAAAGTGGCTCATTTTTGAGTCGAGATAATGTCGCTACACAAACATAACGTTCTTCCGATCGCTGTTGTCCCCGAATTTCATCATTTCAATAACCGCTTAGCGGTTGAAATTCGGAGGACAAAGGCGAACGCTGCGCTTCTCCAGTACGTTATGTTCGCTCCGCTCACATTCTTCGATCAATAAATTGTAAAATTTTAAGTCGTCCAACCAACGGGTGGCTGGAGAAGGAAAAGATTAGGGCAAACTTATATATCCTTATTATATATAAGTTTGCCCGGGAAAAACAAAACGCACTTAGGGAACCATATCCTAAGCGCGTTTTGTTAATGGACGGGATGCCCTATTCGAGATGGTCCAAGGAGAAAACCGAGCTGATCGATTTCATCTTTTCCTTGATCCCGCATACCTCGTCGATTTTTTTGGCGTTTTTGCTTACGGTTGCGATGGAAACGCCGTAACGCTCCGAGATTTCGGGATACGACGTTGTCCGCCGGTGCATCTTGGCCGTTAAATATTCAAGCGCCGCCGCCCAGCCCTCCGGCTTGGTCAGCTTCGGCACTTCCGGATACAGTCTGGACAGGAACTCTACCCATAGCGTCATCAGATCATACTGCTGCACAAGGTCGAAGCGTTTGTTCACGCGAGACATCGCCGCTTCCACGACCTCCTGCCACTTGTCTTCCCAGACGGGCAGACGGGATGGAACCCGGTTCGGCTCAATGACCGTAGGTTTGCCTTCCAGTACGGCTTGAAGCGGCTCCTGTACGCCGATTGTACGAAGCACAAATACGGCAATCCGCTTCAGATAATCATCTTCTTCCGCTTCGAGCAGGAATGCGCGAAGGACGTCCTTGACTTCATTATCGGCAATCATGCCAAGCGCTTGAATGACCTGCAGCTTCGTATTCTGGTCTCCATGACGGAGTGCCCAGAAGAACGAGGAGCGCACGAGCGGGTCGCGCTTCAAATGCTCGGGAAGCCCATCCGAGGAATTTTCCCACAGCTTGAACTGCTCCTCGAACGGCAAATGATAATGATAGCTTACCGACGCGTTCTGGTCGCCGGATTTGATGAGAGCCAGCTGCTCCATGTAATAACGCGGAATATCCGATTCCGGATCCAGCTTCGCTGCCTGCTTCCACAGGCGCTCCGCTTCCGCATAACGGCCGATATGGCATGCGGCTACAGCGGCGTAGTGATATAGGCAAGGGTCAAGGTTGAGCTCCGCGTCCTTCAGAAGACGGGTGAAATGGCGGTACGCCGCCTCATGCTCGCCCAGAATCCCCATCGTAGTAGCCAGCTTAAAGACATGCTCTTGATGGAACGGAGCCGTTTTGCGCAGCAAATCAAGCAGAGGAGTAAGACTATCTGTATCTCCCGCATGCTGATAGAAGATCCCCAGATTGCAAAGGGCATGCAAATTCCCCGGCTCGAGCTCCAGCGCTTCCCGGATCGTAGCCATCGCTTTGTCGAACATGCCCATATAGTAATAGGCCAGCGCCAAATTATTGCGGGCTGCCAGAAACTCCGGCTGCTCTTCAATAATTTTCTCCAAGATACGAACCGCTTCCGTAAACTTGCCTTCTTCCAGAAGCTTGCGGGCCTGGTCATGCTCGACCATGCCTTCGCGCGCTTTTATATTCGTCAGCGGTGCAGGGCGCTCCAGCTCATACTGGAGAAGCTCCATCATTTCCTCGGCTTCGTCGAGGTATTGTCCGTCCGCGTCTTCCTCCAAATAATGAATGAGTGCGCCTTCCGCTGCTTCGTACATCTCCATGTTGGCATAGTTGTTGGCCATGTAGAAATGGCATTCCGTCATGGTCGGATCCAGCTCATCGACAATCCATTTCAGAATCCGGTTGGATTCCTCATAGTTGCCCATCTCCGACATGATGCCTGCCATGTTACAATGGTTAACCGGATTTTCCGGTTCATACTCCACGGCACGCCGGAAATATTTGAGTGCCTTGTCATAGTGGTAACGATCCAACGAGCGCACGGCCCGCTCGAAAAAGAACGTGGCGTCCCATTGTATCGGTATGATCTTGGCTGTCTGTTCTATGGCTTCACGTTTCTTCTCTTTCACCTGGCAAGGCACCTCCCGGAACTGATTTTCTACGATTATACCATAGCAATGCCTATCCTAACACGAAAGAATATGTGGGAAAATCGCGAACGTAAGGAAAAACGCCCGCGATTTTCTTGTCATTGCCATATTCGATTAAAGCCCGCCGTTTGTCTTGAAGAGGGTGCTGATCGAGCCGCCTTCAATGATAATGCGGGTTGCTTCCGCCAGCAGCGGAGCGACCGACAACACCGTGAATTTATCCGGGCGATTCTCTGGCAGAGAGATCGAATCCGTTACGATAATTTCTTTGATATGAGGATGATTCAAACGCTCAATGGCATTGCCCGAGAACAGCGGGTGAGTTGCGCATACATAGACTTCTTTGGCTCCGCGCTCCTTCAAGCTTTCCACAACGTTGACAATCGTGCTGCCCGTATCGATCAAGTCCTCGATAATGATAGCGGTTTGACCCTCTACGTCGCCGATTACGTGAGTAATCGAGGACTCATTATGCGCAGGGCGCTTCTTGATCATAATAGCAAACGATGTGTCCAGGTTATTCGCAAGCTTTTCAGCCGTGGAAGCACGGCCAGCGTCCGGAGATACGACTACCGGGTTTTCGATGTTCTTCGACTTCAGGTAATCGCTGAGCAGATCAAGAGCTGTCATGTGGTCTACCGGAATGTTGAAGAAGCCTTGGATAGCCGGCGCATGCAGGTCAATCGTGATGACACGGTTTGCACCAACCGTAGTAAGAACGTCTGCCACCATTTTCGCGGAGATCGGCTCCCGCGGTGCTGCTTTGCGCTCTTGGCGCGCGTAGCCGTAGTACGGCATGATGATGTTGATCGTCTTCGCGGATGCCCGCTTCGCTGCGTCAATCATGACGAGCAATTCGACAAAATGCTCGTTGATCGGATGCGAGAACGATTGAACGAGGAACACATCGCAGTTACGAATCGTCTCTTCGTAGTGGACGTAGATCTCCCCGCTCTTGAAACGGGACATTTTGATGGCGCCGAGTGTCAATCCCAGATCACCGGCGATCTTTTGAGCCAATGCGGGATTGGACGAACCCGAAAAAATACGCAACTTGTCGCTAAACATGATACCCTCCTGAGCGTTTTAAACCAAATGATTTGACATGAAGTCCTAAACTTCGCCATAAGGCAAAGCCTTCGTAAATTGCAGGACGCTTTCATACCGCGCCATGCTTGTTCCATATCATTATACATCTAATTTACCATAATTCAAAAATCGACTAATACCAATTTTCGCCGTTCAAAGGTCGCCAGCTGAGAAAAACCGACATCTTTCAACACCGCACGCGCTTGATCTAAATATTGTCCCAGTCTTTCTGGCTGATGCGCATCCGACCCAATCGTGATTGGAATGCTCAATTGTTTGGCGTATTCGAGCATTCTGCGGCTCGGAAACATCTCTTCTACCGGCATCCGGAGGCCCGATGCGTTAAGCTCGATCGCCATGCCGTGACGCTTCACCGCTTCAAGCGCGGCATTCTCCAGATGCGTAACGTCTTCCTCGGGCTTATAGCCGAAGCGTTTGATGACATCGATATGTCCGATGTAGTCGTATAAGCCCGTTGCCGCGGCTTTCGCCACCGCATCGTAATACTGCTCGTACACCTTCATCCGGTTCTTGCCTTCCCAGCCATGGGTCTGACGGAAATCGGTGATGTCCCATTCTCCCAAGAAATGCACCGACCCGATCACATAATCAAACGGATAAGCATGGATGATCGTTTCAATTTTTTCTTCCTGGCCCTCGATGTAGTCGCCTTCAAGGCCGACGCGGACGTCAATCTGGCCTTTATACTTCTCCTTCAGGGCTAGACACTCTTCCACGTACCGCGGCAGCTCCTCCATCGGCATCGCCATTTCCGGGTAATACGTCGCCGGGTCCACATGGAGCAGCGGCATATGGTCAGAAAGACCGATCTGCGCAAGACCGATCTCTATCCCCTTCTGTACGTATTCCTCCAGCGAGCCGACAGCATGGCCGCAGCGGGCGTGATGGGTATGGTAATCGATAAACATGGCATACCGGCCTTTCTCTTAAAAATTATTTACCCGCTTGTTCTCTTCTCATGGCATTGTTAGTCGCAGGCTTGCCGTGGCGGCTTTGAAGCTCCGCCATAACATCGTCAAGAGGCAGGCCGCGTTCCCGCAGAAGCACGAGCAGATGGAACAACAGGTCGCTTGCTTCGGAGCGAAGCTCGTCGTTATCGCCGTTTTTGGCTGCGATAATCGCTTCGGTTGCTTCTTCCCCGACTTTTTTCAAAATTTTATCGAGACCCTTCTCGAACAAATACGTTGTATAAGCACCTTCCGGACGCTCCGCGTAACGCTGCGCGATCACGCCCTCGAGCTCGCCAAGAATGCCGAAGCGGTCGTTGGAGGACGCCTTCGCAGAGTCGGCAGATTTCTCGGCCCCGGCTACTTCAATCTCGTTGAAGAAGCAGGAGTATGAACCCGTATGGCAAGCGGGGCCTTTCTGATCGACGCGTACAAGCAGCGTGTCCGCATCGCAGTCGTACGACATCGAACGGATCTGCTGGGTATGGCCGCTGGTTGCGCCCTTGTTCCACAGCTCATTGCGGGAACGGCTCCAGAACCAGGTTACTCCAGACTCCGCCGACAGCTTCAAGGACTCCTTGTTCATGTAGGCCAGCATCAGCACTTCCTTGCTCTGCGCGTCCTGCACGATAGCCGGAACAAGTCCATCCTCGCTCCACTTGATAAGCTCTGCCAGTTGCTTCATCATCGCACTTCCACGCCTTTCTGCCTGAGATCATCCTTCACTTCGCGGATCGTCATTTCTTTGTAGTGGAAAATCGTCGCGGCAAGGCCCGCATCCGCGTGGCCTTCCTCGAACACATCGGAGAAATGCTCGATCCGTCCCGCTCCGCCGGATGCAATGACCGGAATGCCGACCGAATCCGATACCGCACGGGTCAGCTTCAGATCAAATCCGTCCTTCGTGCCGTCCGCATCCATGCTAGTCAGCAGAATCTCGCCTGCGCCGAGGCGTTCGATTTCGCGCGCCCACTCCAGCACCTTAATGCCCGTCTCCTTGCGGCCGCCATGCGTGAATACTTCCCACTCGCCCCAAGCTTCGTTGTACTTCGCGTCAATGGCTACAACAATGCATTGCGAGCCGAATTTACGGGCACCGTCGCTGACAAGGGAAGGATTCAGAACCGCCGCCGTGTTGATCGCGATTTTGTCCGCGCCTGCACGCAGGATCCGCTTCATATCGTCAACATGGGAGATCCCGCCGCCAACCGTAAACGGAATCGTAATTTCTCCGGCCGTCCGCTTTACGACCTCAATCATTGTGGCACGGCCTTCGACCGAAGCCGAAATATCGAGGAAAACCAGCTCGTCGGCGCCCTCCTGATCGTAAGTGGACGCAAGCTCAACCGGATCCCCCGCATCGCGCAGGTTCACGAAGTTGACTCCTTTGACAACCCGTCCGTCCTTCACGTCCAGACATGGAATAATACGTTTCGCCAGCATCTCGTGCACGCTCCCCTCTCGTTCTTGCTTTTAAAAAACCGATCTATTTATCGCTGCGTTACCGGGCTTCCCGTCAAAGCAAGGAAGTTGCCAAGCAGCTTGATGCCAAGGTCACTGCTTTTCTCCGGATGGAATTGCATGCCGTATACGTTGTCGCGGCCGACAATAGCCGTTACCTGCTGATAGTAATCCGTTGTTGCCAGAAGGTCGCTGGCGACCTCGGGTTTCGCGTGGAAGGAGTGTACGAAGTAGACGTGGCCTTCCTCGAGATCTTTGAACAGCGGGCTTTCCGACTGCAGGAAGCTCAGCTTATTCCAGCCCATATGAGGCACCTTGTAATCGCCTTGGAAGCGGATAACCTTGCCCGGAAGTAGATTTAAGCCCTCGTTTACGCCATGCTCCTCGCTTTGGCTGAACAAGAGCTGCATGCCGAGGCAAATACCAAGGAGCGGCTTGCCTGATGCCGCATAAGCCTTGGTCACTTCGTCCAGCCGCGTCTCGCGAAGATTTTCCATCGCGTCTCCAAACGCGCCAACGCCCGGGAGGATCGCTCCGTCCGCAGCCGCGATAACGGCTGGATCAGCCGTTACAACCGCTTCGTACCCAAGACGCTCCACAGCTTTGCTTACGCTGTGCAGATTGCCCATGCCGTAATCGATGATCGCGATCATGCTACAGCACTCCTTTCGTTGAAGGCACTCCTTGTACACGAGGATCGATGGTAGTTGCTTCGTCGATCGCGCGTCCCAGGGCTTTGAACACCGCTTCGATCATATGATGCGTGTTTTTGCCGTAGTGAACGATGACGTGCAGCGTGATACGCGCTTCCAGCGCAAGCTTCCACAGGAACTCGTGAACCAGCTCCGTCTCGAAGCTGCCCACTTGCGCCGAAGGATATTCCGCTCGGTATTCAAAGTGCGGACGGTTGCTGACGTCGATAATGACTTGAGCCAGCGCCTCATCCATCGGTACGAATACGCTCGCGTAACGCTTGATGCCGCGTTTGTCGCCCAGCGCTTCGCGCAGGGTTTGGCCGAGGCAGATGCCGATATCCTCAACCGTGTGGTGATCGTCGATGTCGATATCGCCGCGCGCTTCCACGGTAAGGTCGAATTGGCCGTGCTTAGTAAACAGGTCAAGCATATGGTTCAGGAACGGAACGTCCGTCTCGAGTTTCGCTTCGCCGCTGCCGTCAACCGCAAAGCTCAGCTTGATGTCCGTTTCATTGGTTTTGCGTGCAATTTCCGCTTTCCGCTTTGTATCCGTCACTTGCAATTCCTTCTTTCTATTATGAATGGTTATGACTGCTGCCTATTAATTGCCTTCCTGCTCCAAACGGATCTGAATGGCGCGGGCATGCGCCTCCAGCCCTTCATGACGCGCAAGCGTCATAATGCTGTTGCCGTTCTTCAGCAGAGCATCCTTGCTGTAGTAGATCAGACTCGACTTCTTCAGGAAATCGTCCACGTTCACCGGCGAGGAGAACCGCGCGGTTCCGTTCGTCGGGATGATATGGTTAGGTCCGGCAAAATAATCGCCAACCGGTTCCGAGCTGTAAGGTCCGAGGAAAATCGCGCCGGCATTCTCGATCAAGCCAAGGAGGCTCATCGGATCGGCCGTCAGTACTTCCAAGTGCTCCGGTGCCAGCTTGTTTACGACGTCAATGCCTGCTTTGATCGATTCCACGAGCAGAACAGCGCCATAGCTGTCGATGGATGCCCGCGCGATCGCTTCGCGCGGCAGGGTGGCAAGCTGACGTTCCACCTCGGCGGCTACCGCTTCCGCAAGCGTCTCCGAAGGCGTTACGAGGATTGCCGAAGCCATCTCGTCATGCTCCGCCTGCGACAGCAGGTCGGCCGCGATATACGAGGCATTGGCGCCTTCGTCGGCCAGCACGACAATCTCGCTTGGGCCTGCAATGCTGTCGATGTCAACGGCGCCGAATACCGTCCGCTTCGCCAGCGCGACATAGATGTTGCCCGGTCCGCAAATCTTATCGACCGGAGCAATCGTTGCCGTGCCGTAAGCGAGTGCGGCAATCGCTTGCGCGCCGCCGACCCGGTACATTTCCTTCACGCCAGCTTCCGCAGCGGCTACGAGAATATACGGGTCGATGCCTTCCTTGCCGCCGGTTGCAGGCGGTGTCACCATTACAATTTCCGGCACGCCGGCTACTTGCGCCGGAATGACGTTCATCAGCACGGACGACGGGTACGCCGCCTTGCCGCCGGGCACGTATACGCCGACCCGCTTCAGCGGCCGGAGAATTTGCCCGAGCATTGTACCGTCCGGCTGCAGATCCATCCACGAGTTACGCATCTGCTTCTCGTGGAATACGCGAATGTTCACGGCTGCCTCGCGGATCGCCGTGAGGAACGCGGCGTCTACCTTCTCATACGCCGCGTTGATCTCCTCCTGCGTCACGCGAAGCGACGACGCGTCAATTCGGACGCGGTCCAGCTGTTCCGTATAACGCAGCAGCGCCGAGTCCCCCTCCGCCTTGATCGCTTCGACGATCTGACGGACCGTTTCATTTTGCTCCGGCGATCCGTACTCCACCTCGCGCTGCAGCCCAAACTGCTCCGCCTTCATTATCCGCATAAGCTATCGTCCCCTTCCTCACCTTTATCCCTTATATCCAGCGTGTTAGACCTTAGCCGCAATCGTATCCTGCAGGCGGTCGCACAAGCTTTGAATCGCTTCGTTCTTCATCCGGTAGCTGACGCGGTTCGCGATCAGACGGCTTGTAATCGGGAATATCGGCTCCATCTCGACCAGCCCGTTCTCGCGCAGCGTCTGACCCGTTTCCACCATGTCAACGATGCGGTCAGCCAGACCGATAAGCGGAGCCAGCTCGATCGAGCCGTTCAGCTTAATGACTTCCACCTGTTGACCCAGCTCGCGGAAGTATTGCGACGCCACGTTCGGATACTTGGTTGCAACCCGCGGATTAATAACCGGCTTCCAATCCGCTAATCCGATAACGGACATGCGGCATTTCGCGATACCCAGATCCAGAAGCTCGTAGACGTCCTTATTTTCCTCCATGAGCACGTCCTTGCCTACAATCCCGATATCGGCTACGCCATACTCCACGTAAGTCGGTACGTCAACCGGCTTTGCCATAATAAACTCCATGCCTACTTCCGGAAGCTCAATAATCAGCTTGCGCGTATCGTCGAAGTCGCTTGGGATCGGCAGACCCGCTTCACGGAACAGCTTTGAAGCCTGCTTATAGATGCGGCCTTTCGGCATCGCAACCTTTAGAATGTCTTTTTTCGCTTCGCTCATTGCCCGCTGCCTCCTGTCGCCTTATCCACGCCGCCGATGTACGGCAGTCCCTTCGTATATACCACGCCTTTATAAGTAAACGAACCTGCGTCAAGCTCTTTCCAATCCTCTACTGTCATACGCTCCGTAATAACGGCTGTACCCTGCTCGCGAAGCTGCTGTGCCGCCGCCAAAGCCGCTGCACGGCCTTCGCCGTCATAACCGATCAGGACGCGCGTAGTGCCCGTTGTGTCCTCTTCAGCGCCTACCAGCTCCAGAATACGCGTTGTCTTCAGCGCGAAGCCCGTAGCCGGTGCCGGACGTCCGAATTGGCTGAGCAGATTGTCGTAGCGTCCGCCGCTTGCCACAGGGAAGCCAAGATCCGCCGCATAACCCTCAAACGTCATGCCGGTATAGTAGGAGAAATCGCCAATCATCGTTAGATCGATCAGTACATGCTCGCAAACGCCGTATGCCTTCAGCACATCCCAGATCTCGCATAGATGGCGGATCGACTCCTGGGCAGTCGCATCAGCGCTTAGCTGCAGCGCCTGCTCGCAGATCTCCTGGCCGCCGCGCAGACGAAGAATTCCTTCCAGCTCGCGTTGAACCGGCTCTTCCAGCTTAAGCCCGCGAAGGCTTTCCCGGTATCCGACATAATCGCGGTTCAAGAGACAGGATTTCAGCTGCTCCTGTGCTTCCTCGCGTCCTGCCAGCGTCTCTTCGAACAACCCGTTCAAGAAGCCGACATGGCCGATTGCGATTTTGAACCGGTCTACGCCTGCCGCCTTAAGCGAAGCGATAGCCAGTGCCACCACTTCCGCATCGGCTTCCGCGGACGCATCGCCAACGAGCTCTACCCCCGTCTGGAAGAACTCCGCCTCGCGCCCCGACTCCTCTTCAATCGAACGGAATACGTTGCCGTGATAGGACAAACGAAGGGGGAATTGCGATTCCTTCAGCAGCGAGGATACAACGCGCGCAATCGGAGCTGTCATATCCGAACGCAGCACAAGAGTTGTACCCCGGTTATTAAGCAGCTTGAACAGCTTCTGATCCGATGTCGAGCTCGCGACGCCCACTGTGTCGTAGTATTCCATTGTTGGAGTAATAATTTGTTCGTAGCCCCAGCCTTTCATGCAGGCCAGCACATCGCGTTCAATATGGCGGAGCTTCGCTACCGCGCCGGGGAGATAATCTTTTACGCCAATCGGCTTCTCAAAAACTTTAGGTTTGGACATTTCTACTCACCTTCAGATACTTTAATGTATTAAAGTGCTACCATGTTACCATGCTACCAAAATAAAATGTTAGTCGTAATATTAGCATGAACATCGACTTCCGTCAAGGCGAACCGGCTCCACCATCCTAAGGTGGAAGAGCGCGTTTAAATCCGGAGAATTCTAAGCCGTGTTTATAAGAGAACTTTTAAACGCTTAGAATTCAAGATAGCTGGATACGTCCTCCAAACGAAATATCCAGCAAGAAAGCCCCGCTATCCGCTCTCTCAAGAGATGCGAATAGTGAGGCTTTTCCCCTTTGGACCGATGCCGGCCGCTATGATCTCAGCATGACCCGCTTATCTTCATCCTTGTGCTCTCCGGCGTCCGTCCGCCTGATCTCCCGAATCGGATTGCCGCCTACAAACGTATTCGCAGGTACATCTTTATGAACAACCGATCCCGCTGCAATAACGGCATTATCCCCAATCGTCACACCGGGCAAGATCGTGGAGTTGGCGCCAATCATTACATTCGAGCCAATCTTCACAGTGCCGAGCCGGTATTCCTTAATTAAATATTCATGGGTCAAAATCGTTGTATTGTAGCCGATTATCGTATTGTCCCCGACCTCAATCCGCTCCGGAAAGAAAACATCTACCATCACCATCAGCGCGAAAGCCGTCTGCTTCCCAACCTTCATGCCGAGAATATTGCGGTAGATCCAATTCTTCACCGTCAGTTCCGGACAGTAGCGTGCCGCCTGGATAGCGATAAAATTACGAACCGCCTTAAACCGGCTAACCGTTCGGTACATCTGCCATAGGGCATTAGGGCCCTCTACCGGATAACGCTCCACGTTCCGCACAAGGCTATCGCTCCATTCCCGCGAATGCGTACAACTCGCGCATATCATCGATGATATACTGCGCTCCGTTCTCCTTCAGCAGCTCTCCGCCCTTAAGCGACCAGGCTACGCCAACGGGAATAACGCCCGCTTCCTTGGCGGAGATCATGTCGACGGCGCTGTCGCCGATCATAATCGTTGTGGCCGGGTCCGCGTTCAGCATCTCCAAAGCCATAAGAACCGGCTCCGGATGCGGCTTCGGATTAGCGACATCGTCCACCGTAACAAACGCGTCGACATAATCGTACAGCCCGCAAAACTTCATTCCCCGTTCCGTCGACATCCGGATCTTGGTTGTAACAACGCCAATCCGAATACCTTGCTCATGCAAGTTCTTCATGACCTCGTTCGTGTAAGGGAATGGCCGTAGCAGCTCGTCATGAAGCTTTGTATTTACCGTACGGTATGCCTTTATCAGATGCCCGACATCCGTAAGACCCGTAAAGTTCTGAAATTGCGCTTCAAGCGTAAGACCCATGCTCGGAATAATATGCTCTCTCCCGAAGTCCTCGGATACCAGACCTTTCAGCGATTCCATAAAAGAGCGGATAATCAGCTCGTTCGTATCCATAATCGTGCCATCCAGATCGAATAGCATCGTTTTGATATTGCTCGTCATGCTAGCTTCACTCCTACTGCTGTTAAGACTTACAGGTTGTCCGTTTTTGCGTCGGATACAGGCGCCGATGTTTCCTTCGTGGAAACAATCGGATCGTTGTAACGGACGGTTGCCCATCCATTTACTCGGCGGACAACGATAAAGATAACTGCCGCAATAACGAGCAGCACCGCAAGCAATTGCGAGATCCGTACATCGCCATACGCCGGATCAAGGAAGCCTTGTTCGAAACCGAACCAAGTCATTGGCGTCCACAGAGCATCCATAAGGGAACCTAGTGCTCCCGGACCCTGGAAAGCCAAGCTGTCCGTACGCATGCCTTCAATGAAGAACCGTCCGATCGAGTACCAGATGAAATAGATCGCTACAAGTTCACCGGCACGAAGGAATTTCTGACGGCGGATGACAAGCAGAATAATAATGCCTACCAGGCTCCACAGCGATTCGTACAAAAAGGCAGGGTGGTGATAGACGCCTTCACTGGCGACATACATTTGCTTCACGATGAAATCAGGCAGGTGCAGCGTATTCCGCAGGAAGCTCTCGTCTACCGGACCGCCGTAGGCCTCCTGATTCATGAAGTTGCCCCAACGGCCAATCATTTGGCCGGCAAGCAGTCCGGGCGCGCATATATCTACCATCCGCCAGAACGAATATCCTTTATAACGGAAATAGAAAAACCCGCACAGAAAAGCTCCGATCAAGGCGCCGTAAATGGCAATCCCGCCATTCCAGATTTTAAATACGTCCACGAAATTGTTCTTGTACTCATCCCAAGTGAACGCCACATAATAAATTCTCGCGCAGATCACGGCCGACGGCACGCCAAGCAGCAGAAGATCCATGAAAAACTCCGGCTTAATGCCGAATCTTTTCCCTTCCTGTACGGCGAGCAGCAAGCCAACCAGAGCCGCCGTACCGAGTATGATCCCGTACCAACGCACATGAATGTCCCCGATGGAAAATGCCGTTGGATCAATTAACAGATTCATTGTTCCGTACTCCTTCTATAATAGGTCTATTCTGCTTTGCCTTTACTCAAGCGATCAATCGAAATCATCCGTATCTTCGGCAATCGTCTCGGTCAGCTTATTCGTAAATTGCAGAGCGGCGTTATAGCCCATCCGCTTCAGACGGAAGTTCATGGCCGCAACTTCGATAATGACTGCCAGATTTCGGCCGGGGCGAACCGGCACCGTTACGAGCGGTACATCCGTATCAATGATTCTTGTCTTCTCTTCATCCAGGCCAAGACGGTCATACTGTTTGTCCTGCTGCCAGTTCTCGAGCTTGATAACAAGCGTAATCCGTTTACTAGTCCGTACTGCACCTGCACCAAACAGCGTCATCACGTTGATGATACCCAAGCCCCGAATCTCAAGCAGATGGCGAATCAGCTCCGGCGCGCTGCCGAACAGCTGCCCGTCGGATGTCTGGCGAATTTCTACCGCATCATCGGCAACAAGGCGATGGCCGCGTTTGACCAACTCAAGCGCCGTTTCGCTTTTACCGATGCCGCTTCCGCCCGTAATAAGCATGCCTACGCCGTATACGTCTACCAGAACGCCGTGAATCGTTGCGGTTGGAGCAAGCTTTTTCTCCAGGAAGTCCGTAATCCGGCTCTGCAGGATCGTTGTCGCCACGTTACTGCGAAGCACTGCGATTTGCGTCATGTTGGAGTACTCGACCAGCTCATCAGGTGCCTCGAGTCCCCGAGTCAAAATAATACACGGCGTATTCTCGTGACACAGCTGTTCAAAGCGGCTTCTGCGTTCTTCGCTTGTCAGCGTGCTGAGGAAAGTAAGCTCCGTCTTGCCGAGCAGCTGCACCCGCTCATGCGGATGATAGTCGAAATACCCTGCCATCTCTAGACCCGGGCGATACAGATCGTCAACCAGAATTGAACGCTTCAAGCCGTCTTCGCCGGATACGATCTCCATCGAGAAATGTTGTACTAGCTCCGATACTTTTACTTTCTTAGCCATCGAACGGCCTCCTCACTTGCGTTCCCAATTAAGTTATATGAAGGGTGTAATCCTTTACCAATAGCTTCATCGTAAAGGAAAAAAGCGCCGAACGCAACGTTTCTCCGTCGCTCAGCGCTATTCGTCATTTTATAGCCACGTTCACGGGTTGTTCGACATATCCCGGGTATTGATACAGTTCAAAAGTTAACGGCTGTTTATACGGTTTGTCTGGAATAGTGTAGTAAGCTTCGTATGTTCCCCCCGACCCATCAACATCCCCTCTCGAACTGCTTTGTATGCCATCACCTTCTTTTAACATAAACTCCTCACCCGTTGCGTCATGAAATGTCGCCTTGTAATTAAGCAGCCAATAACCATACCCCTGTTCCGGCTTACTTAAACGCTTTGCTTCAATTGATAATTTGATCCCTGAAGTGGTTGCCTTTACGCTCGTTAATTGGATTCGGTCATCCGGTGTTTCCAATGTTTCTCCGGTTTCTGTATTAATAACGAACTTCTGTCCTTTTGGCGAAAGAAGCAGTCCATCCGCTACCAGGCGAAGATGCTGCGGCTTCTCAAAATAATTACTCTGGAACGTAAGCGTAGTAGTATCATCGTCCAGCATCCCGAAACCGCCTTTTGTCTCCCAGCGGCGCCCCTTTTCATCAACGAGAGCTAATTGAATAAAATGATTGGCGCGCATTCGTGAATCCGGTACTTTCCGGATCGTTACAGATGCTTGTAACGGTGTAACAAGTGCTTTTTCAATGATGAATTTTTGTCCGCCTATATCAATGCTCTTATTTAATGTGATGTCTTCCCTTAATTGCTCAAATCGGCTCCGATCCACTGTAATATCTACTTCATGCCATTCACCGCCGAGCTTCAGGCTAAACTGGATTTCGCTCGGGACAGGAACGCCGTCCACCAACATAATATCAATCATGTCATGGATACTATTCGCAGTATCCGGTTGTGTCTCGGTCTTTCCGATACTGTAATAATTGCTTCCTATCATGGCTTCTAATGGACTCCCATTACCGTCAGCGATTTTGTATTCCGTTCCAGAAGCATCTTTACTAATCTCCGGCCCCTCAGCGGTATAAAAAATGACAATCCGCTGCTGATCGGCCATAATGCCATCCACCTTCAGCGTATAACCATTCTTGCTAACTGATTTGTTGACCGGCTGAATAAACTCATGGTTCATTGCGCTTGTCAGCGTGGAATCCCCTTGGATTAACTCAACAACTCCATTCAAACCCGGTATCTCGCGCATCAGCTCCGCAAAAGCAGGGGATACCCGGATACAAGCAGTAAGAAGAACCAATGCACAGGCTGCCGCTGCCGCCATCTGTAGCGTCAGTCTGCTTCTTTTCCTTCTCTTTAGCTGTACTCGTCCTTTCTGCACGCCCAGTCTAACCGCTGCAGCAAAGGATTCATCCGTAGCCTCGTCTAATATCCGTTGTACCGCCGCCTTATCCCCCTGTAAAAGCTGATCCAATCCCTGTTCAAGCTCCGGCTTACTCCCACTCAACCTTCATCCCCTCCTTGCCGTATGCGTTATTTGCCCTTAATTGCTTCAGAGCTTGATGAAGCCATGTCCGAATCGTTCCGTCCGGCTTCTCTAGCAGTTCGGCAACCTCCGTAATCGTCATATCCCGGTAGTACTTCAGTACAATGACCATTCGGTATTTGGAAGGCAGCTTTTGCAACTGAACCGCCATATCCAATCGATCAATGCCATGCTCATCAGCCGTTTGAGCATCTCGTTCCAAAAGTTCGTTGCGTAGTGGGCGTTCACGGAACCGTTTTTTACGCTCATCGAGACACACTCGGATAAGAATCCTCGTAACCCAAGTCGTAAAAACCTTCGGGTCCCGTAGGGATCGACGTTTATTCCATACCCGGACGGTGGTTTCCTGGATGGCCTCAAGCGCATCGGTCTCATTACGCATATAAGAATAAGCAATGCCGTAGAGGCGGCTCTGATCCATTTGAATACGTGCAATAAGCGCATCGTCGTCTCCTTTTATTGCTGCCGCCGCATATTCATCTCTGTCCATAGTCCCTCCCATTCCAATTCACATGTTTCGTTATGTATTAGACGCTTGAATGTCTATTTCGGTTTTTTTATTTTTGAACAATGCAAAAAACCTCTATTGGACTGTCCTATAATGAACAGACCCAATAGAGGTGAAAAAGGCCGCCCCCCCAAAGGGGGACGACCTTGTTGTAAAAGTAAGAATTAGTTCTCGAAAATGTTCAGCTCGGACTCTTTGTCGAACATATGAACTTTGTTCATGTCCAGAGCAAGCTTAACAGTGGAACCGTCACGCAGAGTCGAACGGCCGTCAACGCGAGCGATTACTGTGTCGGAACCGATACCGTTCAGGTACAGGTACATTTCGTGACCCAGGTTTTCAGCTACCTCAACGTTAGCATTAACGATTGTGTTAGCGGAAGCTTCCAGGAACACTGGCTCTTCGTGAAGATCTTCCGGACGAATGCCCAGGATTACTTCTTTGCCGATGTAACCTTTGGAGCGAAGAGTAGCTGCTTTGCCTTCAGGCACAACAACGTCAACGCCAGTTGTTTTGAATTTCAGTGTACCGCCTTGATCAGTCAGCGTACCTGTGATGAAGTTCATCGAAGGAGCGCCGATAAAGCCAGCTACGAAGATGTTTACCGGGTGGTTGTACAGCTCTTCAGGAGAAGCTGTTTGTTGAATGAAACCGTCTTTCATAACAACGATACGGTCACCCATTGTCATTGCTTCGATCTGGTCATGCGTTACGTAGATTGTAGTTGTTTCAAGACGTTTAGTCAGCTTGCTGATCTCAGCACGCATTTGACCGCGAAGTTTAGCGTCCAAGTTGGAGAGTGGTTCGTCCATCAAGAATACTTGTGGTTCACGAACGATAGCGCGTCCCAAAGCTACACGTTGACGTTGACCGCCGGAGAGAGCTTTTGGTTTACGATCCAGCAAATGCTCGATATCAAGAATTTTAGCAGCTTCACGAACGCGTTTGTCGATGTCTGCTTTTTTGAATTTACGAAGTTTAAGACCGAACGCCATGTTTTGATAAACGTTCATGTGCGGGTACAACGCGTAGGATTGGAATACCATCGCGATGTCGCGGTCTTTCGGTGCTACGTCGTTTACGACGCGGTCGCCGATGTACAGCTTACCTTCGGAGATTTCTTCAAGACCTGCGATCATACGAAGAGTTGTCGATTTACCACAGCCGGAAGGTCCTACCAGTACCAGAAACTCTTTGTCCTTAATGTCAAGGTTAACATCAGTTACCGAAGCTTTGTCGGAACCCGGGTATTTTTTGTAAATGCCTTCTAAACGTACGCCTGCCATTTGAATGTCCCCCTAAAAGAAAATTTCTTATGGGTATATCTTATCTCACAGGCCCGTTTGTGACTATGCACATACTTTACAAAAAAACTAATTCCTTTTCGTAACTTTGTACAATAGTAAAATTATTTTGACTAAAACAGCATCTCGGAACTGACGGACATCCAATCCGGTTTCCTGTTTCAGCTTATCTAAACGATATAATAACGTATTCCGGTGAATATAAAGTTTCTTTGCGGTTTCGCTGACATTGCAGTCAAGCGAGAAAAAGGTCTCCAGGGTTGCAAGCATCTCCGCCTCGACAAAAAGCTCTGTGCGTTTAAGCGCGTGCTCCAGGTATCTTGAGCGCTGAACCTCCGGAATAGCGTTAAGCAGTCTCTCCAGCTGCAGCATCCACGGAAGATGAATGCTTGTCCCTACATGGAACTTGCGGCCGAGGTTAATCGTCTCTCGAAGCAGTACGGTTGTCTCCACGATCCCTTTGGCCGGACTTACCGGATGCGCAACGGCCAGATGGCATTCGCCGATCCATTCGCTTGCCAGCATCTCATGCAAGCCATGACAGATAGAAGTCAAACTGTCCTCAACCGTTTCTTCGTCTTCATCGTCCATAAATTCGCTGTCGGCTTCTTTTAATAGGGAGACAGGTCCCCAGATCAGCCATTCTTGATTTTTTAACGGGATAAGCAGAATATCCTCGGCAAGGAATGAGCGCAGAAGCTTCTCAAGCTCCGGGTAGGATGCCTGCTTGCCGTTGGTGTATTCCGTTACTAATAAGAAAGGAATCATCTCTGCGAACAGCTTGCCGCCGGCCGTCAGATGATCGGGAATCGAATACGAAGGCTCCTCCGATTCAAGCTGCTGCTGAATCCACTCGCTAAGCTTTAAGGCGAATGATTCGCTTTCGGAAAGAGTACTCGGCTTGGGGGCCAGCTGTAGAGCTTGATTCAATTGCAGGGTCCAAGTAATTAACTCCGCCTCTGCCTGCTTCAGCTCCCCATCGATTTCTAATGTTTCCACCGCATTGCCCGACACTTTTACAACAATCCATGTCCTTCCGTTATTCGCTGCGCGATTGCCTTCCGATATCTTATCGCGGTTATCGTCGTAAGCCCAGCTTGTATCCGCTTGCTGCACAAGGCCCTTCCAGTCCGATAATGAGAACGTAATGAACCGAACCTGACAGTTCAAAATGTGCTGCAGCGGGGTTAACCAATCTGTCGTGCTCATTTTACATTACTCCAATCTCCAGCTCCAAGAATGACGCTTTATTTTTCGTCATTGTAACACAAAACCACTGCTTGGTTCAGCCTTTCATTACGAGCAGCAGGATCGAGAGCAAAGAGAAGAGCGCTGCAATCAAATACATAAAGGAGACGGTCTGCACCTGTGTCAGCCCCCAGCGCATCAAGGCATGATGGGTATGCAGCTTATCCGCCTGATGCAGCCCCTTCCCGGTAGCGAGCCTGCGGAGCATTACGATTACCGTGTCCAGAATAGGCAGGCCTAGAGCAAGCAACGGAACGAGTATCGTGATAAAGGTTGCTTTCTTGAATGCGCCATCGATGGCGATAACAGCAAGCGTATAACCCAGGAACGTTGCTCCGGCATCCCCCATAAAAATCCGGGCAGGATGGAAGTTATAGATCAGGAAGCCGATACAGGCACCGCCGATAATGATTGCTGTTACTCCAATATCCCCTTGTCCTTTAATGAGGGCGGTAACAAACAAAGTCATGGAGGAAAGCGTGCATACTCCGGAGGCAAGTCCGTCAACACCGTCAATGAAGTTGATCATGTTAATAAGGGCAAATACCCAAATGATCGTACCAAGCGCGTCAAACCACACCGGGAAGCCGACAAAGTGGCCATTAGCCGGATTCATGATGCCGTCCATATGTATGCCGAAAAACAGCGGAATCATCGATACGCCCAAATAAATAATGACCCTAGGCCAGATCGGAAAATCCTTTCCCTTCGACTTGGAAGCATCGTCCATGAGTCCGATGCATACAAGCAGAGCCCCGCCGACCGTAATGCTTAAACTCAGTGGCGTTATACCCTGAAAAGCAATAATCGTAGCCACGCATGCCACATACAATGCAGCTCCACCCATTAGAGGAATAGGTCGATTATGAATTTTGCGCCAATTCGGCCGGTCTACAATTCCGTATTTAAGTGCTATCTTCTGCATAACGGGTACAAAAACAATCGTCAGAACAGCGCTCATACCTACAGCCAGCCAGTACGTCATTCGAATGTTCCCCTTCGTCTGTCACATCAATTGTTATAGCTTTCAACATTGTTCCCTACCATGAGGAAAAAAATGATTAAAATCTTTCCCGGCAGCGTTATAATGTGTTTGACGACTGGAAATTCTCATGTTAGGATTAATCCATAGTTTACATATCGGAATTTATATAATTAAGGAGTGGATAAGATGTCTCAAGTTGTTATTTTGTCCGGAAGCCCTAATCCCGGATCCCGTTTAGCAGGTATTACGCAATATGTGGAATCGCATCTGTCGGAAAAAGGCATATCCTTCAACCATATTACGGTGGCCTCTCTTCCAGCTGAGGACCTTATCCATGCGCGTTTCGATAGCCCGGCCATTGTTGAAGCAGCTGCCATTGTTGAGGCTGCAGACGTTGTTATCATTGCAAGCCCGGTGTACAAAGCATCCTTCACCGGCGTACTTAAGACCTTCCTGGACCTGCTCCCGCAAAAAGGGCTTACCGATAAATTCGTTACTCCTCTGTTCATCGGCGGTACTATTGCCCACTTGCTCTCGATCGACTATGCGCTTAAGCCTGTTCTTTCGTCGCTTAATGCCAAGCATTTCGGCAGCGGCGTTTATGCCATTGACTCGCAAATCGCACGTATCGATGCCGGCGTAGGCGAATCGCAGTTTGAACTGAATGAAGACCTTAAACAACGCCTGGATGCTTCCGTGGCCGAGATTGTTGAAGAACTACGTATTCGCAAAATTAAATAATCAATGAAAATAAGCCTGATGGATATGTATCCCTCAGGCTTTCTGTATTTGCTGTATAAAGCATTAAAAAACCCGCAGACCGAAGTCTACGGGTTGAACGTTTGAATAAATGGTGAGCCATGAAGGACTCGAACCTTCGACACCCTGATTAAAAGTCAGGTGCTCTACCAACTGAGCTAATGGCTCTCAATAATGAGAAGTGGTGGAGGGTGATGGATTCGAACCACCGAACCGTTAGGAAGAGATTTACAGTCTCCCGCGTTTGGCCACTTCGCTAACCCTCCAAAAGCAAATGGTGGCTCGGGACGGAATCGAACCGCCGACACGAGGATTTTCAGTCCTCTGCTCTACCAACTGAGCTACCGAGCCTTGCATTATGGACAAAAAAAATGGCGGAGCTGACGGGATTCGAACCCGCGGTCTCCTGCGTGACAGGCAGGCATGTTAGGCCTCTACACCACAGCTCCATGAATTATTGCAAAAACATATATGGTGGAGGCTGAGGGGATCGAACCCCCGACCCTCTGCTTGTAAGGCAGATGCTCTCCCAGCTGAGCTAAGCCTCCTGATATATGGTAGCGGCGAAGGGGATCGAACCCCCGACCTCACGGGTATGAACCGTACGCTCTAGCCAGCTGAGCTACACCGCCACGCTTGTCCTACTAGTGTCACTTACAGTCCGTAGGAATACTGTAAGATCAGAGCATTGCGCCCTGAAAACTGGATGCGAAAGTGTAACTCTTAAGACTTTAGGATAAGCCCTCGACCGATTAGTATTCGTCAGCTCCACACATTGCTGTGCTTCCACCCCGAACCTATCAACCT
>NZ_JBBCVY010000022.1:0-44603 GCF_037146255.1 Paenibacillus sp. MMO-58 | reverse complement strand
CAGCAATGTGTGGAGCTGACGAATACTAATCGGTCGAGGGCTTATCCTAAAAAACCCCCAAAAAGTGAAGTTAAGCGTTGCAGCTTATTCCGATTACTTTTCGGGGACCCCATAATTGACTTAAGGAATCATTATTTCGCATCCAGTTTTCAAGGCGCAAGCTTTGAATGTATTCCCTGATAGCTCAGTTGGTAGAGCACTCGACTGTTAATCGAGTTGTCACAGGTTCGAGTCCTGTTCGGGGAGCCATATATAGAGAGGTGTCCGAGTGGTCGAAGGAGCACGATTGGAAATCGTGTAGGCTCTAACCGGGTCTCGAGGGTTCGAATCCCTTCCTCTCTGCCATAATTTTTATTACATAGCTGATTGCTACGTAATACGTAAGGCCCGTTGGTCAAGGGGTTAAGACACCTCCCTTTCACGGAGGTAACAGGGGTTCGAATCCCCTACGGGTCACCATATTCACAAAAAAGAAATAAAAAAAAGTTCTTGCCAAGCTGACTTGAATGTGATATATTATAAAAGTCGCTCGAGAGAATATGGAGGCTTAGCTCAGCTGGGAGAGCATCTGCCTTACAAGCAGAGGGTCGGGGGTTCGATCCCCTCAGCCTCCACCATATAAGATTTATAACGACGCGGGGTGGAGCAGCTCGGTAGCTCGTCGGGCTCATAACCCGAAGGCCGCAGGTTCAAATCCTGCCCCCGCAACCAAAACTTTATCTTCGGTTTTTACCGAGAATTCGATGTGGAGCTGTGGTGTAGAGGCCTAACATGCCTGCCTGTCACGCAGGAGACCGCGGGTTCGAATCCCGTCAGCTCCGCCATTTAATCAAACATCAGGCTCGGTAGCTCAGTTGGTAGAGCAGAGGACTGAAAATCCTCGTGTCGGCGGTTCGATTCCGTCCCGAGCCACCATATTAGATGGTGAAAAAGTTAATATGCCGGTGTAGCTCAGTTGGTAGAGCAACTGACTTGTAATCAGTAGGTCGTGGGTTCGACTCCTATCGCCGGCACCATGTTTACGGAGGGTTAGCGAAGTGGCCAAACGCGGGAGACTGTAAATCTCTTCCTAACGGTTCGGTGGTTCGAATCCATCACCCTCCACCATTTAGGGGCATAGTTTAAAGGTAGAACAAAGGTCTCCAAAACCTTTGGTGTGGGTTCAATTCCTGCTGCCCCTGCCAGATAATTTTTATAGTGAGTATGGCGGTCGTGGCGAAGGGGTTAACGCACCGGTCTGTGGCTCCGGCATTCGTGGGTTCAAGTCCCATCGATCGCCCCATTTTCACTAAGATTTAAAAAGGTTTTTGTTGGGGATTAGCCAAGCGGTAAGGCAACGGACTTTGACTCCGTCACTCCAAGGTTCGAATCCTTGATCCCCAGCCATTTATGCGGAAGTGGCTCAGCGGTAGAGCATCGCCTTGCCAAGGCGAGGGTCGCGGGTTCGATTCCCGTCTTCCGCTCCATAATTAGGTGGCGCCATAGCCAAGTGGTAAGGCAGAGCTCTGCAAAAGCTTTACCCCCAGTTCGAGTCTGGGTGGCGCCTCCACAATTATTTCAATAAAATGTGCCCTTAGCTCAGCTGGATAGAGCGTTTGACTACGAATCAAAAGGTCAGGAGTTCGAATCTCTTAGGGCACGCCATATTTACCAAATGCCGGTGTGGCGGAATGGCAGACGCGCGCGACTCAAAATCGTGAGGGAAACCGTGGAGGTTCGAGTCCTCTCACCGGCACCATATATTGAAATGATTGCGCTGATTGTACTTTGTACAGTCAGCGTTTTTGCATGTTTACAAACTTTACAAGCATCTGGCGGACTAACCTCCGACGGATGCTTTTTTTGTTTATATCGATTGGCGTATGACCATACTGATAATTATCAAATACGGGTGATGTGATGCAGCATGAGTCAGATCGATATTTCAACGATTAAAGAAAAACTCGGAAATAGTAACGATATTATTTTTAAAGAATTTCAAATCGAATATGGTGGCAAATCTCGAAAAGTGAATTTGTTTTATGCGGATGGGCTAGTAAACACGGACTCTGTTCAAGATTTTATATTGGAGACTTTAATGGTGGAGTTTCCGAAGCTTAATACGAATCAGCATCCTTTTCTGGACTTGCTGACTGCGGGAGACATAGAAGAAGTAACATCGACGGATACGATGTACTATAACCTGTTTTCCGGTCATGTCATTCTTATATGGGACAGCAATGAAATATTGTCCATTGCAATGAACGGGATTAAAGACCGTGCTGTTTCAGAGGCGATGACGGAAACGGTAAGCCGCGGTCCAAAAGAATCTTTTACGGAATCCATTCGCACAAATACGGCATTGGTCAGAAGGAAAATAAAGAACCCCGATTTATGGCTGGAAAATATGCGAATCGGAAAAGTGACTCAGACTAGCGTCTCCATTATGTATATAAAAGGGATTGTAAGCGATAAGATTTTGGATGAGGTACGCAGCCGATTATCCAGAATAGATATTGACGGGATTCTGGAAAGCGGCTATATCGAAGAGCTCATTCAGGATTCCGCTTATAGTCCATTTCCGACCATATATAACTCCGAACGGCCGGATGTCATCGCTGCGGAGCTTCTTGAAGGCAAAGTTGCGATACTGGTGGATGGAACCCCTCATGTCTTAGTGGTTCCCGCATTGTTTATTTCCTTCATGCATTCTGCGGAGGATTATTACCAACGCGCCGATATTAGCTCGCTGATAAGAATTCTCCGCTTTATAGGTATTTTTATCGCGTTGTTAGGGCCTTCGCTTTATATTGCCATAACTACCTTTCATCAGGAAATGCTTCCTACTCCGCTGCTCATTGGACTTGCAGCTCAAAGGGAAGGGATACCTTTTCCGGCATTTATCGAGGCGTTGATTATGGAGATTACGTTCGAGATCCTGCGCGAAGCCGGGGTGCGGATGCCTAGAACAATGGGTCAGGCTATTTCGATTGTCGGCACCTTGGTTATTGGGCAGGCAGCTGTTGATGCGGGGATTGTTTCCGCTGCGATGGTTATTGTGGTATCCATCACGGCTATATCAAGCTTTGTTGTACCCGCTATGAATATGTCGATCTCCATCCGGATGATCCGGTTTGCTTTAATGGGTCTAGCTGCGTCCTTTGGTTTATACGGGATTATCTTAGGCGTTTTTGCGCTCGTACTCCATTTATGCAGTCTTCGTACCTTCGGAGTACCGTATATGAGTCCGTTTGGACCATTTATTGCTGAGGATACGAAGGATACCTTATTCCGGTTACCGCATTGGGCTATGCGGAAACGCCTGCGTCTAGTTAATCAGAATAATATTACCCGAGGCAATAACAAGGCTCCCGGTCCGAAGCGTTAATCGAGAATACAGGCAACGAGATGAGGAATTTGAGATGATGATGCGAAGGCTATTAATTTCCTTATTGTTTGTTTTAATAGCGATGACGCTGACGGGCTGCTGGAATCGCCGCGAGCTTAATGATCTGGCTATTGCAGTGGCAATCGGAATCGATAAGGACGGGGAGAATCAATACCAGGTATCGGTTCAGGTCGTTGATCCGGGAGAAGTTGCCGCAAACAACAGAACGATGACGCGGACTCCCGTTACTTTTTACCAGGCTAGAGGCAGAACCATATTTGAAGCCATACGCAAAATGACCACGGTATCGCCGAGGCCTATTTATTCGGCTCACTTACGGATGTTAGTCATAGGCGAGGAGTTAGCCAAAGAAGGGATTGGGGACGCTCTTGAATACATGTCAAGGTATTATGAGCACCGCACCGATTTCTACATCGCCATTGCAAGAGAGACTACCGCAGCAAGCACGTTGAAAATATTAACCCATCTGGAGGCTATCCCTGCCAATCAGATGTATTCTTCTTTGCTTAACTCGCAGAAGCAATGGGCACCAACTGCATCGATAACGCTGGATCAACTCATTATGGATATCGTTAGCAAAGGTAAACAACCGGTGGTCACCGGACTCCGCCTGAGAGGCGACAGGGAAAAGGGCGAGAGCAGGGAAAGTGTTGAAAGTATTGCTTCGCCAGCCCACCTGCAATATTCGGGAATAGCTGTTTTTAACCAGGATAAGCTGGTTGGGTGGCTGAACCAATCCGAAAGCAGAGGCTACTCTGTTATCCATAACGATGTACATAATACGGTCGGGGTGATTAAGTGCCCTGATGGAGGAAGAATGACCATTGAGGTCATTCGTTCCAAGACGATATCCAAAGCCAAGTTTGTAAACGGAGAACCGGAAATACATTTAGCGATCCGTACTGAGGCCAGCATAGGCGAGGTGTTGTGTAAAATCGATCTGACTCAAAAATCGTCTATTTATGAGTTGGAGCACAAAAGTGAGGAAGCAATAAAGGGATATGTGCAGAAAACAATCGATCAGGTTCAAGAAAAATACAAAGTTGATATATTTGGCTTTGGGGATGTTGTACATCGCGCGAATCCTGCCTATTGGAAAAACGTTGAAAATGATTGGGATACCGTCTTTCAGAAAATACCGGTCAAGATAGACGTTGTGGTAAATATCCGGCAGACCGGTACGGTTAATAACTCGTTTATGCAAGAAATAAAGTAAGAAGGAATAAGCAACTATGATGAAATATATATGGCTTTTCGCAGCCGCAGCTGTAATTGTTCTGATTGAGGTGCCGTCATTGAGGAAGAGAAGGCTGAGGAAGGATCTTTGGGTATTCTCTTGTCTGCTGGGGTTAGGTATCGTGCTGGTGATTATGAGGTTCCTCAATTTGCATATTCCTAATCCGGTAAACGGACTCGATTATATGCTGCGGCCCCTGGCCGAGGCGATTTTTCAAAATTTAAGTGGGGGATGATGGGGAATGCTTGAGAAGGGAAAAATAAGTCACCGGCAGTTGACTGTTCTAACGCTTCTGTATACGATTGGCACCTCCATTCTGATCGTTCCTTCCATTATGGCCGTGTTCTCTAAACAAGACGGCTGGATTGCATGCCTTATAGGGATAGCGGCCAATCTTCTAAGCATATTCATTTATAGCGCGCTGGCCGGCCGCTATCCTACATTAACGCTTGCGGAGTTTAGTGAAAAGATTTTGGGGAAATGGCTTGGAAAGGCGATTTCGTTATTTTTCCTTTCTTTTATCTTTTTGTTGTCTTCTTTCCTGCTTCGGGTCGTAGGGAATTTTATGACGACTCATATTATGCCAAACACGCCAATCGAAATAATGATCATTTTATTTATGACCGTGGTGGTTTACGCGGTTCGGCTTGGTATTGAGACAACGGCTAGGGCAGCAGAGATTTTCTTGCCATTTGTAATCGCATTGTTTCTATTCCTCACTTTCTTCCTGTTGCCTCAGATTGAATTAGACCGGGCTGAGCCTGTTTTCGAGCATGGAATAAAGCCAATCCTGCTAGGCGCGTTCTATTATTTTAATCTTCAAGAACAGGTTATTCTAATGATGCTGGTTCCTTATACGAACAGGCCGAAAAAAGCAAGAAGCGCCTTGCTCGCGGGAACCTTGCTCGGCAGCGTGGTTATTATCGTTAGCGTTCTGCTGTCGACGCTGGTACTTGGCACCGAATTTACGCAGAGGAATATGTATGCCAGCTATACCCTGGCGAAGCAAATCAGCGTGGGGAACTTTCTACAGAGGGTCGAGGCCATGCTGGCGATTATATGGTTGATCACGATTTTTTTCAAGACAGTGATTTGCGTGTACGCCGTAACGCTTGGGACAGCCCAGACGCTGAGACTGAAGGACCCCCGTACGCTGACTCTGCCGTTTGCCCTGCTGCTTGTTTTCTTGTCTCTTCTTGTCTATGACAATATCGTTAGCTTTATTGCGTTTACGCCTAAGGTATTCTCCTTGTATGCGACTATCTTTATGGTAATCATCCCGGTTGGGCTGCTTGGCATAGATGCTCTCCGTTCCAGCTTCAAGCAGAACCAATCATCATCATGAGGTGCTGACTCTTGCATAGGGTAAAGCGCCTTTTTTGCGTTTTAGGACAGGATTCGACCCTTAAGGCGGAAGAGCCACTCGACCTAGGTCTAGCATAGAAACCGTCGGTGGTCCGTTTTAGAAAGTACGGATTCGATCTACAATAGGAACATAAGCAAGAGAGATTCACAAGAAGAGAAAAAACAAAGCAATCTTTGAGAGGCGGTGGAAGAAGCAATGGATGGTAAAAAAGCGTTAGGCTTATTGCTTGCAGTTGCAGGCGGTATCATGGTACTTAAATTCTTCGGCATCCATCTTGGTGCACTGGTAGGTACCCTGTTCGCAATCGTATTAATCGGACTTGGGGTAGTTGCCTGGAGGAGCAATAAAAAAATCATCGGCGGAATCGTTGGCGCAATCGGTATTTTGATGCTGCTGCCGGCATTGTCGAAACTGATTATGCTGGGTATTGCGGTCGTGCTGATCCTGTTCGGTATTTCGATGGTGAAAAACAATAACAACAATCGACATTTCTAATAAAAAAAGTTGGGAGGGCCATACATGAGCATTATGCGGCGAGTGCGCGACATTACAGTGGCAAGTTTAAATGAAAGACTGGAGAAAGCAGAAGATCCGGTTCGCCTGATTGACCAGTTCCTCTGGTCGACACGCGAAGAGATTATTCAAGCGGAACGGCTGCACCAGCAATATCTGGGACATAGCAATCATCTGAAAGCGCAATGGCTGCAAGCAGAGCAGCAGAAGGAAAAACGCGAGCAGCAAGCGCTGACCGCTCTGAAAGCCGGTGAAGAGCAGCTTGCGCGAATCGCTCTCCACGAGAAGACGACAAGCGAGGAGCGCTCCAATCAATACCGCGAGCTGTATGAGCAAAGCCGTCAGAATACGGTGGACCTGGAAGATCAGCTTCGCGAAATGCGGAGCGAATACCAGCTCGTCTATGACAAACGCGAATATTACGCGGCAAGAATGGAGTCGCTCAGACTTCAGCAGCGTATGAATGCGCGTTACACGGAAGGCGGCCAAGCGGGTGGCATTCAGCCAGGCTCGATGTTCCGCAGACTGGAGGACCGGATCGGCGATATGGAGATGGAGGCAAAAAGCCTGCATGATCTCCGCCGAATGGGCAAAGAGTTCATCAGCGAAGCAGGCAATCAAGTGCAATCCGTTATCGAACGCGAGCTGCAGCAATTAAAGAAGAAGCTTGAGAAGGAAGGATGGTCGTCTTGAAAAAATTGTACCGGTCTACCCGCGACAAGAAGCTGTTTGGTCTTTGCGGCGGACTCGCGGAAATGATCAATGTAGATGCGACTCTTATCCGTATCCTGCTCATCGTCGTTACCATCTTTACAAGCGGATTCGCAATTCCTGTCTATATCATAGCCGGCCTTATCGTTCCTAAGGAACCAACGTTTTATAACGGTCACGGCTTTGGACCTGGCGGGTTTGGAGGCGGCTATGGCGGCAGCGGGTACGGCAACGGTTATAACGGCGGTCAAGGCGGCCAAGGCGGCTTCGGTTCCTCCTTCGGCGGACCATACAAGAACCCGCCGCAAGGGCAATGGGACAGCTTCTCGCAAGCACGTTCCAGCCAGCAAGACTCGTCGTCGCAATTCGATAGCATGATGGATGATCTGGAGAAGAAAGCACTTCGTAAAGAAATCGAAGAATTACGCGCCAAATTGGCTAAATACGAGAAGGGAGAGATTTAACAATGGGAATCTTTAAAAGAATGAAGGATCTGACTAAGGCATCGGTGAATGAGGTATTGGATAAAATGGAAGATCCGGTAGTCATGCTGAATCAATATCTGCGCGACATGGAATCGGAAATTCATCAAGCGGAAGTAACGGTAGCGAAACAAATGGCAAACGAACGCCGTCTGAAACAACGTCTGGATGAAGCGGTACGAAGCATCGCAGACCGTGAGTCGAAGGCAGAAGCAGCACTTCGCGCCGGCCAGGAAGAGTTGGCTCGCAAGCTGCTCGAAGAGAAGCTTTATTTCGACCAGAAGGTGAACGAGTACAGTGATCTTCATGCGCAAGCTAAAACGCAAGCCGAAGAGCTGATGCAGCAATTGCATGGCATGAAGGATGAGTTCTACCAGCTTCGCAATAAACGCAATGAGCTGGCATCCCGCGCCCAAATCGCGAAGGCGCAAAAGCAAATGGCTCAAATTTCTTCGAACCATACGATCGACAGCGGTACGGCTTCGAGAGGTTTCTACCGTATGGAAGAGAAAATCATGCAGCTTGAAGCGGAAGCGGATGTTCTTCGCACTCCTTACTCGGCAGCATACAGCGGTACAGGCAACAATACAGGCTCCTTTAATGCCGTTGATATGGAGAAAAAGCTGAAGGTTGACGAGCAGCTTGAAGCTTTGAAAAGCAAGCTGAACAAACCGGAAGAAGTATAATCAACTAGAAGTATGCAAGGACGGAAGAGCGGATCGGGTAACCGCAATTTCATTAAGCTTTAACTTAATGAAATTGCCGGGGGGACCGGTCTGCTCTTCCCTGCGTACGTATTTGAAGGAGTGGACCTGGATGGCTGAAGGACAAGCGAATGAGCACCATCGTGCGGAGAGGCCCAATAAAGAAGCAAGACGCAAAAATGTGACCGAGACCGTATTATGGCTCATTATTATCGTGAGTCTTGTCATCATTGTGCTGCAAGCGATTGGTTACGTGCGACTGTATACTTTCCAAGGCAAGTGGGCTATCTTAGGACTTACCGTAATCGGGGCAGCAATGGCAGCAGCAGCGATCGTTGGTTTTCTGCAGAATTCCAAGCTCAAGCAGGCGGTTGAGCGGCTCAGCGAGCAGCAACGCAGACGCAGCTATCGGGTAACGCTGAATTCGGCGGAGGAGGAAGGCGGTGTTCCGGTGTCCGAACAGGAGCAAAGCGATGCGATCTGGACGGAGAAGGTCAAGTTCTCGGCTGTTATCGAAGAACGCCAGCGGCTTGCAAGAGAACTGCATGACGCGGTCAGTCAGCAGCTGTTCGCGATCTCGATGACGGCGACGGCTGTCAGCCGTACGATTGAGCGGGACTGGGAGCGGGCGAAGAGACAGGTACAGCTCATCGAGGAGATGGCTTCCGTAGCGCAATCGGAGATGCGCGCCCTGCTGCTGCATTTAAGACCCGTTCACCTGGACGGCAAAAATCTGGCTGCCGCATTAACCGCGCTGGTGGACGAGCTTAAGCAGAAGGTGCCGATGACGATTGATCTGGACGTTGATGATTCGATTACGATGAAGCCGGGGGCGGAGGATCATTTGTTCCGGATCGCGCAAGAAGCCTTGTCGAATACCCTTAGGCACTCAAAAGCGGAAAGTATGGAAATTAAGCTGCATCGGAAAGGCCCCGAAGTACGTATGTTATTAAAAGATACCGGCATCGGGTTCGATCTGGAAGCGAAGAAACAAACCTCTTACGGATTATTAACGATGGAAGAGCGTGTGAATGAGCTTGGCGGCTATTTACATATGATTTCAAAACCGGGAGAGGGAACAAGCATAGATATCCGGGTTCCGATTGACGGAGAAATAGAGAAGTAGGATCATGTACATGTTGAAGGAAGCGGTGAATAAGGTGGAACCGATCGAGCAACTGAATGAACGGATTAAAGTATTGTTAGTGGATGATCATGAGATGGTGCGTATCGGACTCGCTGCGGTGCTCGATACGGAAGAAGGTATCGAAGTCGTAGGGGAAGCAAGCAACGGTTATGACGGAATCCGGCTGGCTCAGGCCTACAAGCCTGACATCGTACTTATGGATCTTGTTATGGATGGCATGGATGGCGTCGAAACAACGCAAAAGCTGCTTGAGCTGTATCCGGAGTGCAAGGTTATCGTATTAACCAGCTTTATTGACGACAGCAAGCTGTATCCGGTTATTGAAGCGGGGGCGTTCAGCTACCTGCTCAAGACGGCGAGAGCAACGGAGATTGCGGATGCGATCCGCGCAGCGGCACGCGGACAGTCGGTACTGGAGTCGCAGGTTGCCGCCAAGATGATGAGCCGGCTCCGCAAGCCGAAGCAGCCGGTACAGGCCGCGCTTCATGATGATTTGACGGAGCGGGAGATGGACGTGCTGAAGCGGGTAGCGCAAGGAATGTCCAATCAGGAAATAGCGGACGAGCTGTTTATCGGCGTAAAGACCGTGAAATTCCACATTACGAACATCTTTAACAAGCTTGACGTTGAGGACCGTACGCAAGCGGCGATTTATGCGCATAAGCAAGGGATTGCGGAGTAGGATACATGGTTTTTATAAGAGTGGGGCTTGCCTGAAGTTGAACTTTAGGAGAGCCCCTTTTTTTGTCTGGCGGCTGGAGGGAACGACCAGTTTTTGCTAAAATAAGTTAAAGGCGGCGGTTAAGAAGCATTCCGCTTGTTGGAAAAGGCCAATACGTTGCCATGGAATTATAGTAACAGCTATAGGGCTGCAGAAGCGGCATATCCTTGCGCAGCAAATCGAGCACTCTTGCAGAAAGAGGCTCTTCCAGCGCTTTGTGAAGACAGGTGATCCAGCCTTTTGGACCCGTAAGCAGTTGAACGGAGGAATCGTTCTTGCAGGAATCCGGAAGTTGGATCCGCCAGGTACCGTTCACAAGCCTTAGACCATATTCAACCGCAGCAGGATGGGACATTGCTTGCTCGATAGAGAGCTTAAGCTGCGGATTTAGGAAGGGTTCAGCTTCTTGAAGGAAAGCAAGGAGTCCGTTTACGGCTGCTGCCACCTTCTTCAGTTCTTTCTCAATAACAGATAAAGATGGATTTAGTTTGATTTTACGGGCGGAGAGCCGGATCATGAGCTGGGCTTGTCTGCTATGCCGAAGCCATCCTGCCGCCGTTTCGGCAGCATGACGGTAAGGGACACCCCAATCGAAGCTGTCAAATAGAGCAGATCCGGGAGGCAGCCTTATCGGCTCTTCTTCACGGAATGTACTTGTGCCGTAAGGGCGAACCGGAGAAACGGCTTGAAGCCGGTCGGTCTGCCTGGCAGGCATTATAGACATCATTTGCATATAAACGGCCTCCCTTTACCTTTGGTATGATCAGCATAGTATGGTTTCGCAGCAAAGGCTGGCGAATGGTGTCTGTCAAAACAAAAGAAATAAAAAGGCAATAAGCGCAAAATCAAGCGTGATCAAATCGCGGAACGGATAGTAAGGGCGAGGCTCGTAGTAATAAGGGTCAAACGGGTAGGACTGCGTTTGGACGGGCTGTTCCGGTTTGCTTGATTTGGCTTGCTGCTGGAATTTGGATTTCGAGTTTTTTTTGCCTTTCTTCAAAGATTTAACCGGAACATCCTCCGGCTCATCCGCAGCGGAAACGTTAGGATCTCCATTAAGCGTAAGCTTTCCGCCCGTGCATCTGCTCAACATGCCGATATGCCTCGTTCCATCCTTCATAATGATATACACGGGCATTCCGCAATACCGCGATACGTTATCTTCCTCGAGAGGATAAATCTGTTCCATTCAGGCTCCTCCTTATGTTTACTTGCATTAGGCTTTGCAACCAGTGTATTCACCCAGAGGCGAATAGGTATGGTTAAACACCTAGCAGTAATAAACGGTTAAGGGAGGTTATTGTCATCGCAGCGAATCGTTTTGTTCAAAAGTATGCCGAGCAGTCCAACCGGCGGAAAGCACGGCGAGCAGTTATGTTGGCAGCGGTTGTACTGGTGGTCGGCATCATCTGGGCAGTCTTCAATAGGGATGAGCTCCGGTCCGACGAGAATCCGGGAATCGTTGCTCATGATCTCGTTCTGTTATGGCAGTGGACGGACAAACTCTACAGCAAAGGCGCGGCGAATACGGAATGGACAATAAGATGGGATATTGAAGGGACGAAAGCTGACCTGGAACAAGCGGAACAACAGCTTCAGGCGGATGAAAAGGGGCAGAAGCAGGGAACACTGTCCATATTCCCGCTAACGTCGGATCATCAGGCAATGCTTGTATTTACAACCGAGCAAAAGGCGGATAAGGAGCAGCTGCTTGCCGTTGTAAACCGTACGGAAGCCATCTTAAAGAAGGCGGGCGTTTCTTATACCGGAGGTATGACGGTTCGGGGAAAGACGGAATATAATAACGCAGCGGTACGCCTGGCCCAGGCCGCGGGAGGCAAGCGGGTTGACCGGTATAAAGACGAGAGCGGAACGGTCAGCGAAGCCTACTACTCGGAAAAGCTGTTCTCTTCGGTGGAAGCGGGAGCGGGGAAGAAGGCGAATCTGCAAATTGCCGAACATCGGGAAACGGAGTCCGGGGCGCTGTCTCTGATCGTCGGAACCCCGCTAATTACGGGAGATTACACCGTTTCCGTAGCGGAAAACGATTAGAAGAAATATGATGGCTAATTAGTTTTTTTTATGATTGGATGAATAGCAGTTTAAGGATTAATATGCTAAACTACATAAATAAAAATAAAAAAATATATGGAAAGAATGAGGGAACTAACTGAAATGAACGTTGAATCATCAAATGCGCAAGGCGCTATTTATTATATCTTCGGGGCGACAGGCGATTTGGCGAAGCGCAAGTTGTTTCCTGCCTTGTTCAGCTTATATAAAGAAGGAAAGCTGTCTGAAAATTTCGCCGTTGTAGGCCTCGCGCGCAGAGAGCGTACTAACGAGCAGTTCCGCGCCGACCTGTATGAGTCGATTGTGGAATTCTGCCGTTACAAAGCAGATGACGTAGAGCTCTGGAACCGTTTTGCGGAGCACTTCGAATATATGCCGCTTGACATTAACAATGTGGAAGCATTCCGCGGTCTGGCTACTCTGTCCGATCAACTGGATGCCAAATTCAATATTCCGGGTAACCGTCTGTTCTATCTGGCGCTTGCACCGTCGCTGTTCGGCCCCGTATCGTTCAGCCTGCGCGACGGCGGACTGCTCGAATCCAAAGGCTGGCACCGCGTCGTAATCGAGAAGCCGTTCGGCTATGATCTGGAATCGGCCCAAAAGCTGAACGACCAAATCACGCAAGTCTTCAAAGAAGAAGAAATCTATCGTATTGATCACTACCTCGGCAAAGAGATGGTGCAAAATATTCAAGTGATCCGTTTCGCGAATGCGTTTTTTGAGCCGCTCTGGAACAATAATCATATCGCAAACGTGCAAATTACGCTCTCCGAAACGGTTGGCGTAGAAGAGCGCGGCGGTTATTACGACAAGTCTGGCGCCCTTCGAGACATGGGCCAGAACCATATGCTTCAAATGCTTACGATGATCGCAATGGAGCCGCCTAGCCGTCTGCATGGCGAAGATATTCGCGACGAGAAGGTTAAGGTGCTTCGCTCCCTTCGTCCGTACAAATCGAGCGACGAAGTGCGCAACCTGGTTGTACGCGGTCAATACAGCGAAGGCTCCCTCAATGGAAAAGAGCTTCCTGGTTACCGCCAAGAGGACTCGGTAGGCGAGAACTCCACAACGGAAACTTATTTTGCCGCCAAGCTGGCGGTTGACAACTTCCGCTGGGCGGGAGTACCGTTCTATATCCGTACAGGCAAACGCCTTCCGGTAAAAACAACGGAAGTGGTTATCGAATTCAAATCGATGCCGCAAAACGTATTGTTCGCGCAGCGTCATGACCTGCAGCCGAACCTGCTCGTTATTCGCGTTAACCCGATGGAAGGCATCTATATTAAAGTAAATGCCAAAACGCCGGGCGAAGACAATTCGGTTCAGCCCGTAAACATGGAATTCTGCCAAAGCTGCCAAATCGGCATTAATACGCCGGAAGCTTACGAGCGCCTGATCCATGATGCGGTTCGCGGCGATTCGACGTACTTCACCCGTTGGGATGAAGTGGCGCAAGCATGGGAATTCGTTGACCGCATTGCTAATGCATGGCGCGAAGATTCGGCTGATCTGCAGCACTATCCTGCAGGCTCGTGGGGCCCTGAGAAAGCTGAAAAGCTGCTGGCGCAAGACGGCTTCAAATGGTGGCCGGTTAACGGGCAAGAAGAAGACAATGTGATTTGGGTATCGAATAGCGGCAAGTAATTTATTTCTAGCACACCGCTGACGGAGGGATATGCCTTTATGTTTAAGGTTTACGATATTTCGATGACAATCGAAAAGGGCATGCCGGTATGGGGCAACCATGACGGCAAGCAGCCCGAAATCAACTCCCAGCCTACCTCTCCAGACGGCGTTAACGAATCGCGCATCGATATGGATGTCCATTGCGGCACCCATGTCGATGCGCCTCTGCATATGTTGCCGGAGGATGGCTCAACAATCGAAACAATTGGTCTCGAGGAACTCGTCGGAAATGCCCGCGTTCTGGACTTCACGGACGTGAACGACAGCATCACAAGAGAAGACCTGGAGAAGCATGGCCTGCAAAAGGGCGAGTTCATTCTCGTAAAAACGAAGAACTCATTTACGGATTCCTTTGAATCCGATTTTGTATTCTTGCGGGAGGATGGCGCCCGTTACCTCGTTGAGGTAGGGGTTCGCGGAATCGGTACGGACGGACTTGGGATTGAACGCTCCCAGGCGGAGTATCCAACCCACCGGACGTTATTCCGCAACAATGTCATTATTGTAGAAGGGCTTCGCCTGAAGGAAGTGCCCCCTGGCTCTTATTTCATGGTGATTGCGCCTTTGAAATTGACCGGTATTGAAGCGGCGCCGGCACGCGCGCTGTTGATCGGGAATGGATAAAGGAGCGTTGCTTCGCGGCGACGCTATGAAGGGAAGGCAAGCATGAGCCAAACGTTAAGTAATGAAATCACACAGGAAGTAGATAAGCGCCGTACCTTTGCGATTATCTCTCACCCTGACGCGGGTAAAACCACATTAACAGAGAAGCTCCTCTTATTCGGGGGAGCTATTCGTCTTGCTGGGTCGGTAAAAGCACGCAAAGCGAGCCGCCACGCTACATCCGACTGGATGGAAATCGAGAAGCAGCGCGGTATCTCCGTTACGTCCAGCGTGATGCAGTTCGATTACCTGGGACATCGCGTTAACATTCTGGATACGCCTGGTCACCAGGACTTCTCCGAAGACACGTACCGCACGCTTACTGCAGCGGACAGCGCGGTCATGCTGATCGACGTTGCGAAAGGCGTCGAGGCGCAGACGATCAAGCTGTTCCAAGTCTGCCGCAAACGCGGTATTCCGATTTTCACCTTTATTAACAAGCTGGACCGTGAAGGCCAAAGCCCATTCGAGCTGATGGAAGAGCTGGAGCGGGTACTTGGCATACGTTCGGTGCCAATGAACTGGCCAATCGGCATGGGCCGCGAGCTGTGCGGCGTATACGACCGGATGAAACATCAGGTTGAGCTGTTCCAAGGCAATGACCACAGCACGATTGAGGTTCGTAAAGTCGAGGATTATACGGATCCGGTCATTCGCGAAATGGCTGGCGACTACCTCCATGATCAGCTTATACAGGACTTGGAGCTGCTTGATGTAGCGGGCGATCCGTTTGATTTCGAAAAAGTTCGGGCAGGCGAATTGACACCAATCTTCTTCGGCAGCGCCGTGAATAATTTCGGCGTTCAAACCTTCCTGGAGAACTTCCTGGAGCTGGCACCAAAGCCGGCTCCGCGGATGAGCACAAGCGGTTCCGTTGACCCAACAAACGAGAAGTTCTCCGGTTACGTCTTCAAGATTCAAGCGAACATGAACCCGGCTCACCGCGACCGTATTGCTTTCCTTCGGATTTGCTCCGGACGTTTCGAGCGCGGTATGAGCGTCCGTCATGTCCGTGCAGGCAAAGACATTAAGCTGTCCCAGCCGCAGCAATTCCTGGCGCAAGACCGCGATATTGTCGAGACGGCATATCCGGGCGATATTATCGGTTTGTTCGACCCGGGTATTTTCCGGATTGGCGATTCCTTGTCGCAAGGCTCCGAAGTCGTATTCGACGAGCTGCCTACGTTCTCTCCGGAGATCTTCGCCAAGGTTACCGTGAAGAACGCTTTGAAGCATAAGCAGTATCAGAAGGGGATAGACCAACTGACGGAGGAAGGAACCATTCAGGTATTCTACTCCGCAAGCGGCTTTGCTGACGAAACGATTCTTGGCGTAGTCGGACACCTGCAGTTCGAGGTATTCGAGTACCGGATGAAGGGTGAATACGGAGTTGATATTCAGCTGCACCGTATGCCTTTCCAATTCGCGCGCTGGATCATTGACGATAAGATCGATCCTTCGAAGTTCCGGATCAACTCTACCCTTGTGAAGGACAAAAAGGGCAATTATGTTGTTCTCTTCGAGAATGAATACGCGATGCGTACCGCGATGGATAAGAATCCTACCATGAAATTCCTGGAGACTGCTCCATAAGCGGAGACAGACTCAAAATAAAAATCCCCTGATCGATTGAGATCAGGGGATTTTTTGCGTTGCTATTGCCTGTAGCGGATAATTTGCTCAATTAAATCCCGTTCGACTTCCTTGTTGTACTCTTTGACCATTCGGGAGATCAGGAAGAGATCCACGATAACCCAGATGAACAAGGCAGCGGCAGGCAAGGCGAATAGGATGATGCCGATAATTTGTAAGGCCTCTTGTTCAGATGCGGAGGCAATACTGAAAAATATATAGGCTGGAGTTGCGATGAGGAAGAGAACCAGCTGGATAATGGCTGTTTTCTTGCGCTTCAGATAAAAGCGGTGTACACCCAGGTGACCGCCAAGAAGCATTAGATAAGCGATAGCTGCCGATTTTTCGCTACTCCGCATCTCGGAGTTGAATACCATCAATTCATTCAGCGTGAGGTCTTGTCGGTTCATGAAGACCCCCTAGAATGAGCCACCGTGAAAATGCTTGTGAGACAATATTTCATCAATAAGCTGGCCCTCGACTGCACGGTTGCGGTCTCTCACCCATGTGTGCAGGAGGAAAGCATCCACGATCCACCAGATGGAAGTCACAATCACACCGATAACGGAAATGGAAAGAATAAGCTGTGCAATAGCGGAGCCCGTACGCCCGAGATAGAAGCGGTGACCGCCAAACATGCCGAGGAAATACCAGAGCACGTAAGCGATGATCATATTCTTGCCACGATCCCTCACCTCTTGCTCCAGCAGAAGTAACTCCCTGGCGTCTAGTTGGCTTTTTTGCGCGATGTTAAATGACATGTACTGCTCCCCTTTATCTAAATTGTAGTCCACCAGCTAAAGTATAGGGGTTATGTAAAAATCATACAACCCAAATCTTCGTAAAGATAATGGAAATCTTTATTGGCTTATCCGGTTGACGGAACAGCGCTTTCATGCCATAATGTACGCGTGTACATTACAGCAAAACAGCAATAAATGACTTAAGTAATAAATGCAATAACAGGAGGCGCCGACTATCAGCAGGAAAGAAGTAGCGAAGCTGGCCGGTGTATCGGAAGCAACGGTATCCCGGGTACTTAACAATGTAGGGCCTATTAAGGAAGAGACTCGAATCCGCGTGCTGGAGGCGGCCAAAGAGCTGGGGTATGTGCCTAACGCGCTTGCCCAGCGTTTTGCCAGGAGGAAAAGCGGGAACGTTGGCGTCATTCTGCCGTTTGTGCCGAAGGTTCATCTGTTCTCGACCTATTACTTCGCGGAAATTTTAAGCGGGATCGGCGAGGCGGCGAAAGCCTGCAACTATGATCTGCTGCTAATCTTCCGGGAGCCGGACAGCCCGCGTGATTATGCAAAGCTGTTCCGAACGCAGAAGGTGGATGCCTGTATCGTGCTGGGCGCTCAAAATGTTGCCGAGGAACGTGCCGCGCTAGCCGAGCTTCAGGAGGAAGGTTATCCGTTCTGCCTCGTGAACCAGCGTTTTGACGAGGAAGGATACCTGACTGTCGATGCGGACCATGAATCGGGAAGCTATACGGCTGTTCAGCATCTGATTGCAAACGGCTTCAAGCAGATTGCCTTCCTGAACGGGCCGGACGCTTTCTCGAGCAGCGGGGACAGGCTTGCCGGCTATAAGCGGGCGCTGGAGGAATCGGGAATTCGGTACGAGGAAGAGCGGATATTCACCGGTAATTACAGCAGGAAGAGCGGGTATGAAGCGGCCTCACGGTTAGTCGAGGGAATCAAGAGCAAGCAGATTGACGCTGTTTTTGCGGCTAATGACCGGATGGCGATTGGCTTGATGGACGGCCTTCGGGAGCATGGTATTGAAGCGGGCAAGGATATCGGCCTGATTGGTTACGATGATTCAGACAGCTCCAGAATCGTAACGCCGAAGCTGTCGACGGTATCGGTCCCTTTTTACGAGATGGGACGTCGAGCCGCCATGAAGCTGCTGGCAGCGGAAACCGAGGAGCCGGGGAATACGATTCTTCCCGTTCAACTCATTAAGCGAGAAACAACCTAAAATACTTATCGAGAGGCGGTAGTTTAAGAATGAGCAAACTTCGTGTCGGAATGGTTGGCTATAAATTTATGGGTAAAGCACACAGCAACGCGTACCGCGCGCTGCCGATGTTTTTCCCGGAAACCGCGGTATTGCCTGAAATGACGGCGATCTGCGGCCGTGATCCGGTGGGTCTCGAGAAGGCGCGGACGCAGTTCGGCTGGCAGAGCGGCGAGACGGATTGGCGCAAGCTGGTCGCACGCGAGGATATTGATCTGATCGACATTAATGCGCCAAGCGATGCTCATAAGGAGATTACGATTGCGGCCGCCGAGGCGGGCAAGCATCTGTTCTGCGAGAAGCCGCTTGCTTTGACGCTTGAAGATGCGAACGAAATGCTGGCTGCTGCCGAGAAAGCAGGCGTGAAGCATATGGTTGGCTTTAACTACCGCTTTGCTCCGGCTGTCCAATTGGCGAAGAAGCTGATCTCCGAAGGCCGTATCGGTAAAATCCATCACTTCCGCGCCGTCTTCCTGCAGGACTGGATTCTTGATCCGGAGTTCCCGCTGGTATGGCGCCTGAAGAAGGAAATTGCCGGTTCCGGCTCGCATGGCGACCTTGGCGCTCACTTGATCGATATGGCCCGTTTCCTCGTTGGCGAGTTCAAGGAAGTCATCGGGATGGAAGAGACGTTCGTCAAGGAACGTCCGGTTTCCGAATCGATGACTGGTCTTAGCGCAACAAAAAGCGGTGCGGACGCGCCGCGCGGGGAAGTCACGGTTGATGACGCAACGCTGTTCCTGACTCGTTTCGATAATGGCGCGCTTGGCAGCTTTGAAGCGACCCGCTTTGCGGCAGGCCACCGTTGCACGAATGCGTTCGAGATTAACGGCAGCAAAGGCAGCATCAAGTTCGACTTCGAACGGATGAACGAGCTGGAGGTGTACTTCACGGAGGATGCCGACGATGTGCAAGGCTTCCGCCGCGTACTCGCAACCGATGCTTCCCATGCTTACATGGATGCCTGGTGGCCGGCTGGTCACACAATCGGATACGAGCATACATTCACTCATGAGGTGCATGAGCTGATGACGGCAATCGCGGAAGACCGCCAGCCGGTGCCGAACTTCCATGACGGCGTGAGATGCCAAGAGGTGCTTGTTGCGGTGGAGCGTTCGATAGCAGAGCGTCGCTGGGTTGCATTGAAAGAGTTCCAATAATTCTGCGGGCAGAGGAGACTAACGAAGACGATGAGAAAAGCACTGATCGTATGGGGCGGCTGGGACGGCCATCAGCCGAAGGAAGTTGCAGGTATTTTTGAAGACGTGCTGGCGAAGGAAGGCTTCGAGGTGGAAGTATCGGATACGCTGGACGCGTTTGCGGACGGGGAAAAGCTGAAGGGCCTCGATCTGATCGTACCGATCTGGACGATGGACAAGATTAAGCCGGAATATGTGCAAAACGTATCGGAAGCCGTTCAAAGCGGCGTTGGCCTTGCCGGCTGTCATGGCGGCATGTGCGATGCTTTCCGGGAAAACGTAGACTGGCAGTTCATGACCGGCGGCCAATGGGTGGCGCATCCGGGCAATGACGGTACCGATTATGTCGTAAACATCAAGCATAGCTCCAGCCCGCTGACGGAAGGCATCGAAGACTTTGAAGTCAGCTCGGAGCAGTATTATCTGCATGTCGATCCGGCCGTTGAAGTGCTGGCAACAACCAGGTTCCCGGTGACGGAAGGGCCTCACTCCCTGAACAAGGCGGTTGATATGCCGGTAGCCTGGACGAAGCGTTGGGGTGTTGGACGCGTCTATTATAACTCTCTTGGCCATCAAGCCAACATTATTGATATTCCCGTTGTCAAAGAAATGATGCGCCGGGGCTTCAACTGGTGCGCGGAAGGCAAAACGGCAGCGGTAAATGGAGGGACTCACGCTCATGCAAAAGCTTAAGGTCGGTGTTATCGGAACAGGCAATATCAGCAGCGCGTATTTGAACAACGCTACGAAGTTCGATTCGATGGAAATGGTCGCTTGCGCCGATCTGGATGTAGACCGCGCGAAGGCAAAAGCCGAAGAGTTCGGCATCCGCGGCTGCTCGGTGGAAGAGCTGCTCGCCGATCCGGAAATCGGAATGGTCATCAACCTGACGATTCCACAGGCGCATGCGTCGGTATGCCTTCAGGCGCTTGAAGCCGGCAAGCATGTATACGTAGAGAAGCCGTTTGCGGTTACCCGCGAAGAAGCGCAAGCCGTGCTTGAGCTAGCGGCACGAAAAGGGCTGCTTGTGGGCAGCGCGCCGGATACGTTCCTTGGCGGCGGTATCCAGACGAGCATCAAGCTGATCGAAGACGGCTGGATCGGTACGCCAATCGGCGCAACGGCGTTTATGATGTCGGGCGGTCATGAGACTTGGCATCCGGCACCGGAGTTTTATTATCAGAAGGGCGGCGGCCCGATGTTTGATATGGGTCCGTATTATCTGACAGCTATGGTAGCTATGCTTGGACCAATCAGCCGCGTAACCGGCATGGCCCGCGCTTCGTTCCCGGAACGGACGATTACGAGCCAGCCGAAGTTCGGGCAAAAGATTCAGGTTGAGGTTCCGACGCATGTCGCGGGTATTATCGAATTTGCATCCGGCCCGATTGGAACGATTTTGCAAACCTTTGACGTGAAGGGCGGCTCCACTTTGCCTCGCATCGAAGTATACGGCTCCGCAGGAACGCTGCTTGTTCCGGATCCGAATACGTTTGGCGGTCCTATCCAGTTCAAACGCGCGGGCTCGCATGAATGGTCGGAGATTCCGCTCGTATATCCGAACACGGATAACGTACGCGGTCTAGGCGCTGCCGATCTTGCGAAAGCGGCGCTTACCGGACGCAAAGCGCGTCCAAGCGGCGAGCTTGCTTATCATGTGCTGGAAGCGATGCATGGGTTCTTCGATGCGGCCGAGCAAGGCGCGCATTACACCATGAAGAGCAGCTGCGAGAAGCCGGCGCCGTTTAAACTTGGTCTTCAGCCAAACAGCTTGGACTAATCCATTAAATATAAGCAATATTAGGTCGGCGGGTATCCCGCCGGCTTTTTTTTCGCCTCAACCCTCTTATGAATAGAGTTAAATTATGGTATCTTTTGGGGAGAAGCATGAAAGGGGTTATGGCCTGATGATTGCTCAAACGCAAAACCGTCTGCTCATCCGGAATGGAGTAGTTGTGCTTGAAGACCAGCTTGTTGCTGCAGCGATTGCCGTGAAGGAGGGTATCATTGATGCACTTCTGACTGATGAAGAAGCTATTCGGCAGTATGAGCATAGCTGCGGAGAGGGAGCTATGAATCGGATTGATGCAGCAGGGCGATACATTCTCCCCGGACTAATCGATATTCATAACGACGCGATAGAGAAAGAAGTGCAGCCACGGCCTAATACTTTATTTCCGCTTGTGATGTCATTCCTGGAATTCGAACGCAAAATGCCGCTTCATGGCATTACAACGATGTACCATTCTTTGTCTCTTGGCGTTGGCTTAAGCTTGCGAGGAGATCATCTGTTGACGGGGATGGTTGAATGTATCGACCAGTACCGGAGGGAGCGCTCGGTTATCCGCAACCGGATTCATTTGCGTTACGAAGTCTCTTACTTAGCGGGTTATCCAATCGTTGAACAGTATATCAAAGACCGGAAGATAGACTACTTGTCCTTTATGGATCATTCCCCGGGGCAGGGACAATATAGGGCGCCGGGATCTTTTGAACGATATGTCATGAAAAATCAAGGGGTTGGCATCGAGGAAGTACAGGTTATCGTTGAAGAGCTGCTTATGCGCAGAAACCAGATCGATTGGGAGAATCTCCGCGAGCTCAGCCGTTTGGCTGGACAGCAGGGCATCCGGCTTGCTTCCCATGATGATGATTCGGTGGAGCAAGTAGAGCGGTCTAGAGGTTTTGGTATTTCGGTAACGGAATTCCCGATTAACATGGAAACCGCCCAATATGCCGCCAGATCGGGTCTATTCGTATGCGTGGGAGCGCCTAATCTCGTTAGAGGAGGTTCCCATGATCATAACCTGCGCGCGTTGGATGTTATTAAGGAAGGCGAAGCAACTATTATTTGCTCCGATTATCATCCGTCCTCGTTATTGAAAGCTATATTTATGCTCACAGAGCAGGGAGTATTAGATTTGCCGGCGGCTGTACGATTGGGGACTCTTTACCCGGCGCAGGCGCTTGGCATTGCCGATCAATTCGGAGCGATTGCGCCGGGTAAAGCTGCAGATTTAATTCTTGTTGATCAATACCAAGGTCATCCTTGGGTTACGCATACCATTGTAGGCGGCAAAACCGTCTATACAGCAGATGTGCGTTAGGTTGCATCCGGCTTCAGTTGCTGAAGCTTCGCATGCAGGGCATCAACAAGCTTAGACTGCTCCTCGGCGGATATCTCTTTCCAGATCAGCTCAAATAATACGCCAAGTCCGGGGAGCGTTTTTTCCTCATTGCCTACGGAGTCCTCGATAACGTCCTTCATTTGTTCTTTTGTGTTGTTTCTGACGTTGTTGATAATGGCTTGACGCAAATCCAGATTAATCAATCGGATTCCCTCCAAGTCTTCATGAAATCGTGCTTCATTACTGTTTCCGAATTGGGCGATTTTCATCCGGGCGTGGTGGATATGCTATAATAATCAGGATTAGGCAATGTCGTAAACGCATCTTGCATGCTTTGAAGGGAGTAGGATGAAACGAAATGGCCAAGAAACAATTTGCAGTTATCGGAATGGGGCGGTTCGGCTCCAGTATCGCCAGTTCGCTAACGGAAATGGGCTTTGAGGTGCTGGCTATCGATTCGAGCGAAGACAAAATCCAGGACGCCATTAATAAAGTTACCCATGCCGTATCGGCGGATTCGACGGATGAAGAGGCGCTTCGTTCCCTTGGCATCCGCAACTTTGACGTTGTCGTGGTGGCCATCGGGGAAGATATTCAGGCAAGCATTCTGACTACGCTGATCCTGAAGGATCTCGGCGTTAAAATGATTGTCGTCAAAGCGCAAAACGATTTGCACGGCAAAGTGCTAACGAAGATTGGCGCGGATAAAGTGGTCTTTCCGGAGCGGGATATGGGTCTGCGCGTCGCTCATCATCTGATTTCCCCTAATATCCTGGAGTATATCGAGATCTCGGAGGATCACAGCATTATTGATCTGAAAGCGCCGGAAGCGATGATCGGGAAAAGCCTCAAGCAGCTGGACATCCGGGCGAAATTCAAATGCAACGTAATGGCGATCAAGACGAATGGACAAATGAACATCGCTCCTTATCCGGATGATCTGATCCGTCCGGATGATGTCCTTGTTATCGTTGGAAGAAACGCGGATTTATCCAATTTGGAAATAGCTTATTCGGAAGGCTGATCGGAATTATGAATCATTTATTATTAACCTCTATTCAAAATGAACGGGTGAAGCAGTGGGCTTCCTTGCTGGATAAAAAATACCGGGACCGGACAGGCCTATTCATTATTGAAGGCGTCCATCTTGTGCAGGAAGCCTTCAAGTCCTCCGCTGCCGTGCAATGCGTCGTATACAATACGGAGCGCGGCATTCCGCATGAGCTTGAGCAGCTTGCCGGGGAAGGCGGAGCGGAATGGGTGCAGGCAACAACCCAAGTGATGGCGAAATGCACGGGAACCGATACGCCGCCGCCGGTGTTCGCCGTGCTGGAGAAGCTGAAGCGGGACGATACCGCTTTGTTCCGCAATGACAGCCTTGTAGTTGTCCTGGACGGTGTACGCGATCCGGGCAATGTCGGCACGATTATCCGCAGTGCGGATGCGGTTGGCGCGGATGCGGTCGTGCTGGGTAAAGGCAGCGTTGATCTGTATAACCCAAAGACGGTGCGTTCTACGATGGGCTCTTTATTTCATCTGCCGATTATCGAGGCGGATCTTGCGGAGCTGCTGCCCGAGGCGCAGAGCAATGGGATCAAGCTTGTCGGGACAAGCCTGCAGGCGACGCACACCTGCTATACATATGACTGGACGGCCGGCACTTGGCTCCTGATGGGCAATGAATCAGAGGGGTTGTCCGAGGCGGTACGGCAGGCAGTGGATGAATCGGTTATTATTCCGATGCAAGGTGAAGCCGAATCACTGAACGTAGCGATGGCCGCAACGGTGCTGCTGTATGAGGCTTTGAGACAGCGGAAGTATAGCTGATAAGTTCTAAAAGATCATGTGAGTTGTAATTCAGTTTGTCACTAGTTGGAACGTATTTTTTCACTCATTTTGAACGTAATTTTGTCATAGGAATGACGTTTCAAAATTAAGGGAAAACTCCATAGTTAATATGGAGTTTCAGTCATTTAAGTGGAGAGTCAAATTTCATTTGCAGATAAACTTGGAATCTCTCAGGAAAGATTAAGTGAAATTGAGAAGGGAAAAACTAAACCATCAGCCGATACTCTTCAGCAATTAAGAAGTAAGTTTCAAGTTGATTTGAATTGGCTTTTGGATGAAAAATAAAACATAATAGTTTTCTTCGTAAGCGATAGCTAAGAATCTTTTATTCTTAGCTATCGCTTTTTATTTATAAGTGGACAGAAGTTATTGACGAGCAGGATAATTTTATAATAGATGAGGAGTTAGGCTCTTCTTTTATCATTGGATATGAAAATAACCGTCGATAGAATAAGAGCAAAGCCCAACAAATTTATTGAATGAAACCTATCCCAAGGGAGCAGCCCCGAGGTGCTGCTCCCTGTTTCATTGAATTCGTTACGCTATTGGTAATAAAGGTTAAATATGGGTTAATATCGAATGATATGATCTAACCAAATTGAATGAAGGTGCTGCTAATGAATTCCCTAATTGAAGAATCGGTAATAAAACTCGCAGAGAGATTTCAGTTGCCAGAGCGTATTGTGAATATTGAAGATTTACCCTGGGTTCCTTTCACTGATAATCACTCTTGCTACTTCAAACCTTTACGCTTTGATCTAAACACTGGAACATGGATTTACTTATTTAAAATTAAGTGTAATCAGGTTTTGGGAAGACATCGACACACTGGTGGATCGGTAATTGGCTATAATATTCAGGGAAAATGGAGATATGAAGGGCGAGAATGGATTGCTGAACCGGGAACCTTTATCTTCGAGCCACCGGGTGACATTCATACCCTTGTAACGGAGAACGATGAAGTAATAACGCTATTTATATTGGGGGGAGCTCTACAGTACTTTGATGAGAATGATCAAATTGTTGGTCAAGACGATATTTATACCGTTTTAAATAAGTATAGAGCTTATTGCGAATTGCATGGGATTGAAGCCAGAGATGACCTGATATATTAAGTCTAGGTACTACATCTATCCCATAGGGTATCGGGAGACAAAAAAGGAGGGGAGTTATGCTTGATACGAGTTTGGAATGGTACAGAGTCATTCTTAAACGTAATGCAGGAACACTGCTTCCACAAGCTTCATTACCTAAAGGATTCTCTTTCGAAATGTTTCAGGCTGGGGATGAAGAATCGTGGGCGGAAATTGAAACATCTGTCTTGGAATTTAGCTCTAAAGAAGTTGCTTTGGAGTATTTTACTATGAACTATCTTCCTTACATAAATGAAGTTAAAATAAGAACTTTATTTATTAAGGCTGATGACGGCGAAAAAATTGGTACTTTTACTGCTTGGTGGAGATATACAGGGATTCGTCGGCATCCATTTGTTCAGTGGGTTGCTGTTAAGCCGCGCTTTCAAGGATTAGGACTTGGTAAAGCGATAATTGCACAAGGCATAAGGCATATGATAGATGTGGAAGGTGATCAAATAATGTATATACCTACATCAACTTGGGCCTTTAAAGCAATAAAGCTTTATAAGTGGGCTGGATTTGAGTTGGAGCTTTATGAAAATGCACCAGGAGGATATGAGAATCAAACTGTGCAGGCATTGGAACTTATAAGAGACCTTATATAAGTCATACATTGTTAACCTAACGGAGAACTTTAGTTTGATCATTCCAGGGAGCAGTTTGCCGCCGCGGCAGTTGCTCCTTCTGTCGTTAAGCGATCTGGCAGCACATCGTAATGGCTACAAAGAAATTGTATTATACGAAATGGTAGATGATGTGGGAAGGTGAATAAGAATGGACCCTCGTCAAATAGAAGCTCTATGTAATGAATTAGGGCTTGGTGATATAACAATTGCCCCTACTGCGTTATCAGGCGGTTTATTACATCGTATGTATGCAGTACAAACCACCTCAGGTAAATACGTAGTCAAAGCATTAAACGAGAAATTATGGCCAGACCAACAGCCATGCAAAACTTCATCAGATCCGAACTCATTGCTAATCTGTCAAATGCTTAACGATTGGAATCTCGAAGCTATAAATTCAGCTAAGCAAATGTTAACGAATATGGTCATCAGTCATGGTGACCTAGACCCTAAGAATGTTTTGTGGAACAGGAGAGGATCGATGAAGTTTGAAGAACATAGAGGCATTATTACGACAGATAGCTAGCTTACCCCACTGTAGAGTTAATCCAGTAAAAGGTATGCCAGAAACGGAGGATTACAGCCTCCCTGAGGATCTTAAACACTTTTATGAACTTTGCGGAGGAGTAATGCTTTTTGAAAACAAGGAGTATCAATGCCAGATCGTCCCTCCTGACGGATTTCCAGCCACTCGGAGATGCTTATGACGATTATGATGACAATGATCGTTCAACTAACGAAGAACTTTAGTTCAGTGATCTAAGGGGCCGTTTATTTTCGAGGTGAAGAGACTACATGTGGGGACGAATATAGAATAGCGATTGAAGATCAAAAGACAATAGAAGAGCAATTGAAGATTAAGAGAGAAATTGAGTCCTAAGAGCGATAGAAGATGAAAGACATTTTGAAGGTATCTCAATGAAGGCGAGACCGTCCGATAACACCATATTCACGCTTCGGGCTGACGCCCTCGGTCCGGCAGAGTGATTTCGGGGAAGCGTGGCAGCCGGACAACCCTGCGAGGCTAAGTCTGACGACCCGTTCCCTACGGTCCTTAACCTCTCGGGCTCGTGAATACCAGAACGTTAGCCGAAAGAAGTTCTTAATTTAGGAGGAGTCTATATGATATTAGAAAAAGTTATAAATAGAATTGTAATACAAAGTGAATATAAGGAGTTTGTTGATAAGTATATAGATAATATACTTACTGAATTTAAAGGTAAGATTCATAGCATTTATATGTGTGGCTCGATTCCAAAAGGAACTGCTATACCTTTTAAGTCAGATGCAGACTTTACTATTGTATGTGCACATCCCAAAGATATTGATTACGAAAGATTGACAAATATTAAAGATAGGCTTTTGGAAGAATATCCAGTAGTAACTAAGATTGATACGATAATTTGCTCGATTGACGATGTATTAAGTAAACCAAATGAGTGGGGTTTTTGGGTTAAGATAATTTGTGTTTGCGTATATGGTCATGATGTTGGTGAAAAAGTACCACCCATAATTATTTCTCCAGAGTTCATTTTAGCCTTAAATACAGAGACCAAGGAGGAAGTAGATCGTATACATAGTTTACTTTCTAATGCTAGTGATAACACAATGAAAACTAGATATATTAAAGGTTACTCTAAGAGATTAATTCGTGCATTATACTCTTTGGTTTTAGAAGATACAGGTGTATGGCAAGATGACATTATAAAGATGAAGAATGGCATATTAAACTATTGTGAGATTGACTCCGCTTTAGTTGATTATCTGTATGCTTGTTACTTAGATAGTAATGTACTTGTTGAAGAGTTTCTGGGAATTGCAGATGAAGTATTTAGCTATTTTGAGAACGCCTTAAATGCAATGGCTGCTTCCAGAACTTCCTTCGGCTAACACCATATTGACGCTCCGGGTCACTCTGAGAAGCGAGTGAACACATCCAGCCCCTAAGTCCGTCGGGGCATCAAAAAAATAAGGATGTTGATCGGTATGTAAGAAGATTATTACTGTGAAACAAATTATTTGGCCATCGAGCACGAAGCGGTACCTATTCAATGCTTTCTTAGTAGAACATTAATACGGAATACAGACAATTGAAGCACGGATGAGTCGGAACAGAACTATCATACGGACGAAGATCCTGTCGGGCAGCATATCCGACCTCCACCTCATGGACAGGTTGAATGAAGGAATGTGGGAGCGAAGACTCTGTGAGACATGGGAGGGTTGACCGTCATGAGCCTAAGAGGAGATCCAAAAGTGCGACCATATATGTCCAGAATGTCCACTTTTTAAAACGAGTGGTCTGGGTGGATATATATTTGCGCTTTCTCCGCCCCATATTTGCACATCTTCTACAACCTTGTTCCATCTAATGATTGTCTGGTATGAAAGAAAAACGTTCAAAATCTAAGAAAACGAGAGTATTTAAGAGAAAAGTGTTTCTTCATAGAGGGAGGATAGTTACATATTGTGGTAATATTATGTAACGGAGAAGCTGTGGAAAGGAGGGGGGAAATGCGGAAGTCTTTAGTTATTCCGTTTTTGTTATTGGCAATTGCTATTTTCCTTGGTGTTTATTTTCGAACTTGGTTTCTACCCAATACGTTTGTCAGTGGTTTGGGAGCCACTTCTAAAGATCAAGAAAATATAAATACCTCGCAATCAATTAAATTTAATGCAACAATAAAGAACAGAGGTCACTATCCCGTTTATGTAAAAGATACTCAGGTGAATTTTATAGAGTCAGTAAAAAGCAACTCTCAATCGGGTGATACAAACTTGCTGTTGGTAAGTGGCTGATGCCAAATGAAACTTACGAAGTTAATGGGCACTGGTTATTTAACACATCGGGGATAAAAGGTAACAATATAATGCAATCAACCCCAAATTTTGCTTCCTTTAAAGCCGATATATTCCCATAGATTTATTAGAGTAAATTCGGCAAAATTTTCTCAACAAACGGGAGCGAGGTAAATGCGAATGGTCAAGCGAATAAGCAGATTCATAATCTTATGCATGGGGATACTGATGGCGGCCTCATCGGTATCAGCAACAGGTACATTAACGCAAATTCCAGTCAGCCAGTTTACGACAATCAAGATTGACGGCCAATCACATGGCCAATTTAGAGGGAACGCGGCTTTTTTATTTGACAGTCTAGCTCCTGAGATAACACCGAAGGAGCTCTATTATTCACCGATTACCAAGTGGACATATGCGTTAGATAACTTTAATGTATTTAAGGGCGTAGATGAGGACGTGCTTTTCGCCTTTGATTCATCAGGGAAGCTGGCTCAGAAAACGATTATTCAGGAGCAAGGTTATCAGCAGTTAATCCCTGGCAAGGACACGTTGTTTGTTTACGTATTGCCTTCAATTATGCTCCATGCGGCTAAACCGAATGTACTTTACGCGTTTGATTTGAAGGGGAAGTTGAAATGGAAATATACATTCACGGAACCGCAGCAGATGTTCAGTCCTGTCTGGCAAACCGGACCCCAAGATGCTTTCTACACAGTGACCAGTGACGCGATCGTATGTATTCGGGACGGTAAGTTAGCTTGGAAAATGAAGGTACCTTCGATAACAAACAATTTGAATCTGAAGCAAGTGACGACGGTATCCCTACGAGTGGACAGTTCAGGCAATGTTTATATTCTAGACCAAAACGGGTGGATCGAGAAACGGGATATTAAACAGCAACTGGTCTGGCGAGAAAAACTAGGATCGGCTTTATTCGAGGTCATAGGAAACGATCGGTATTTGGTGTCGTCTCAACATCTGAAGCATACGTACTTTGATGCAAATACAGGAAAACGAGTCAAAGAGCCAAAGATTGATTATGCAAGCTATAATCGGTTTACCCTTCCGAACGACAGAAAAGGGGGGTTCTATGCACCCGAGAAAGAAGATTCTTATGGACTACCGAGCGGGAATGGAGTCGTCAAATTCAACGAAAAGGGACAAATCATTTGGCATTATAAATTAAGATTTAGCGGATACTCCTCGATCGCGCCACTTTCTTTAATGAGCGATGACCAGGGGAATGTCTATTTCCTTGATAATGGCGGACATCTATATTCGCTTGATTCGAACGGGAATGAGCGCTTTATTGTGCTGACAAGAGACATTAACAGATCGTATACACCGCTTTATGTAAGTCCGGAAGGGGTGGCCGTTTCTGCGAACGGAGATGCGGGTATCTACAAAGTCACAATTCGAAAAAAGTAAACGCACTGGCGGTGAAAGACGGCTTGCTCAGTCATTGCGGAGAACTTTAGCTTAGAAATGGTGTACAAAGGATCGCTAGGCTAGTCATCCTAACCAATAATACGATCTTGGGAATAAGATGTTGCGTAGTGTTCTTAATGCTTTCTATCCTTGCTAGGAGCTAACAAAACCAACAGGATAAGTACTTCCGAAAGTTATTGCGCTAACGGGGAACGATAGTTCAGAACAACAACCGGCAGCAAGCAGAACCAAGATCCGCTGCCGGTTGTTTTTGAAGTAAGGGTAGGGCAGTTCCAATATTTGGTATTATTGAACTTGATCAACTTATTTTTAAGTTAATACATTGTTAGGGTAATGGACAAAGGTTGGGCAGGCTGGAGGACAATATACTTGGTGGCCACCAAGGTTGCCGCAGCTGAAAAAGGAGACCGAAACAATGAAAAATTACATACTCTTCGATCATGATGGTGTTCTAGTTGATACGGAATTCTGGTATTACAAAGCGGGAGCACGCGCTCTGGCTGATATTGGATTTACTTTGGATAAAGATCAATACCTTCGCGATATGACCCAGTCATTGGGGACTTGGTCCCAAGCTAGGGCAGCAGGTATTGATGAGCAGATCATCAGCAAGCAGCGTGAGGTCCGAAACTTTTATTATCAGGAATATCTAAGAACAGAAGCTATAGAGATCGAAGGTGTAGTTGAAACTCTAGCCGAGCTGTCAAAGTACGTTCGCATGGCGATCGTGACGACTGCAAAACGTGTGGATTTTCAACTTATTCATGAAAAGCGTCAGATTAGACAATTCATGGAATTCGTCCTTGTTCGTGAAGACTACGAGCACACCAAGCCGCACCCGGAACCATACTTGACTGGCTTAGAGCGTTTCGGTGCTACCAAAGAAGAGACCCTGGTTGTAGAGGATTCAAATAGAGGGTTGAATTCAGCCGTGGCGGCTGGTATCGACTGTGCTATTGTACATAATGACTTCACAAAGACACATGATTTTACAAAAGCCAACTATCGAATCAAAACTCTGATTGAACTAAAGGATATTATCTTGAATTGACAATAACACAAGGGAGCTTAAGCTAACGGGAAACGATAGTCCTGCCATCCAGGAGCAGTTTGCCACAACGGTAGCTGCTCTATTTTTATCAACGCAACTATCCATATAATGGAAGTGTAAAATAGGTAGGGAATTATTCTTAAGGAGGATAGTTAATATGAAACCGAATCAATCAGTATTTCTTTTCTGCAGTCTTATCATCGGCATACTCATCGCGCTTTCGCCCGTTATAGTGACAGGCAAATGGTACGATACTACACATGTCATGGGGGATTTATTGGTTGCTGAATTTATTGTTAGAACCCTTGCAATTGTTATCGGACTACTTGTTATTTGTAGCGGATTAAAGAACTATTTTCTTTTAAAGGATAAATAGCAGGACACCTTCCTCATTCTAGTGGGGATTACGACGAGGAACGATAGTTCAAAAACAGCAGCAGTCTAGGACTTTATTCTCAGGTTCATGACTGCTGCTGTTCCGTTTCTAGGGGGCAGTCTAATACTTATTTTTTTGAGCCTGACGATTTTGTAATTCGAAAAACCGCACGAATTCAATACATCCAGTCTAATACTTTATTTTCTCAGAACAAGAATTCCAAGTGCTAATAGACTTAATCCAATGATTTTTGTGCGGTTCACATTAATCTCCTCCAGAAGCGCTCTTAAAGTGTGATTCACAAAGGGACACAAAAAAACAGCCGTGGCAAGTCATGATGTGACCTGCCACGGCTGCTCTAATAATGCTTCATCGTCGCCTGGATATACGGCCGGAGTATTCAAGACACAACTTCCGTGTTTGTCACTCCACACCATCTTTAAAATTCTTCTCGTGATATTTGTCTCCTTTGTGTTCGAGGTCATCCAATGTCCTCTCCAACGTCAGCAAAATCTGCTCTTTCACTAGCGCTAATGTATCGTAGAACAGAACTTCTTCGTCGCCGATAATCTTATAGCCGCTGATTGCATGGGCGGCGCTCAGCAGCCGATGCTGCTCAGACAAATCATCAATGGCTTTGATCGTGTGCTTCGTGTGGTAAAAATAAATCCATATGATGCTGGTTCGTGAGGCGCTGCTCTAGATTCAGCCATTATATAGGGGGTGCAAGTAGACGTCAATGGCTGGTTATGTTTATTTGTAATGCGCATTTTCGATACCAATGATTAGGGAAATGTTGGGAATATTGTCCAAAGGTATGTTTTCGCCGGAAATCCCACTTGGAATGATGGATTAGGTAGTCTACTGCATACTTTATTCCTGTCTCACATAGCCATGTACTATGGAATCATGTAAGGGAGGGGGACTATGCTTTGGATCGGATGGCTTATTCTGTTCGCTATTTTCTTGTTGATTGAACTGAATACAGGTACCTTTTATTTTCTGTTGCTCTCCATTTCGTCTCTCATCGCGCTAGGTATGGTGTTCGTAAACACTTCATTTCTGGTGCAATGTTTTGTTTTCGTGGGCTCAGCATTTCTGATGTACGTATGGTTAATTCCAATTATACGCAAAGTCATTCCTACTTCAACGGATACGATGCCAGAGATTAAGGAAAGGCTGATCGGCCAAGAAGCCTTTGTCGTGCAAGATATTGTACGCGGCGAGATTGGACTAGTCAGCGTGAACGGTGAAATATGGTCGGCCGTCGCGGATGAATCGATAAGCAAGGGCGAGAAAGTGCGAATTAAGGGGTTAGGCGTAACAAAACTGATTGTAGAAAGGAGCCGATAATAAATGACAGGCGTAATCGTATTTATTATCATACTCGTGATTGTTGTTGTCATTATCGCAAGAGGCGTTCGCATTATCCCTCAGCAATCGGTAGCGATTGTGGAGAGGTTAGGCAAATATTCAAACACGCTACATGCCGGGGTAAATCTCATCATTCCGATTATCGACAGAGTTCGGATCCGTCATGATCTTCGTATGAAGCAGGAAACAGTACCTTCGCAATCGGTGATTACGAAGGATAACGTGGCCATCGGCGTCGAACTGGCAACCTTTTTTACAGTAGTCGATCCGAAGCTGGCAACGTATGGAATTGCGAATTATGTGGAAGGGATCCACAATATTGTCGCTTCCGCCCTGCGAGCCACGATAGGGAAGATGGAGCTGGACGAAATATTGTCCAACCGTGACCGCATTCAAGCAGAATTGCGGCAGGCGCTCGATAATGCATCGGAGAATTGGGGCGTTCGGATTGATCGGGTAGAAATTTTGCAGTTGGGAATTCCAGCGGATATTCAAAATTCGATGGAGAAGCAGATGAGAGCGGAGCGTGAGAAGCGCGCCAGCATTTTGCAGGCGGAAGGGGAGAAGCAGGCGACCGTTCTGCGCGCAGAAGCCCAACAAGCAGCTGTCGTCTTGGCAGCAGAAGCCGAGAAGAAGCGGCAAATCTTGGACGCGGAAGCCAAGCAGAAGTCGCAGGAGCTTGAAGCGATGGGGAAAGCGGAAGCGATCAGACATGTCGCGCAGGCGGAGCGGGCTCGGATCGAAGCAATCAAAGAGGCAGGCTTAGATCCGCAAATTTTAGCTTACAAGTCATTCGAAGCCTTAGCGCAAATGGCAGAGGGGAAGGCGTCGACGATCTTTGTTCCGACCGAGGTTATGAATGCGCTGGGATCTGTCGGTATGATCAGCAAGATTTTTGATGTGCAAAAATGAATAAAAGTGTAAAATTCACAATCAAAACACACAAAAAACAGCCATGGCAGGTCACAATTGTGACCTGCTGTCTTGAAAAAATAAAGTATTAGACTGAAAAATAAAGTATTAGACCGTGAAAATAAAGTTGTAGACTGTGGGTGGGCATTAAGCTAAGCGGGATACGATAGTTCAGCAACACGCCAGCAGCCGAGAATTACGTACGGCTGCGTTTTTGTAGAACGAAGGGTAGCTTTGCGCAACAAAACAAGGGAATATCCCGTTATTATTTTTGAATTCGGTACTAATGGGGAAGATGGTGGTTTCTATATGAAGAAAATTTTTTGTGCATCAATGTTACTCCTATTTGCCTTCGCAATTATGGCATGCGAACAAGCACCTTCCAGCAAGATCGCAAACCACTACTTGAAAATTTGAGTTTAAGCTGGAGCCGTGACTGCCTTAGCCGTTCGCTGGCATTCGATCGCGCCGAACCTTACCAAGAATTTCATAACAATCCCGATGAGTGACCAAGAACTTAATAACATTCTCGACTATATTCTCATGTGGCCAGCTGCAGTCTTATTAAACTCCCACGGCAGCATAGTTGAATAAAGGCTGCAACATCCTTGAGGATTTCCACGTTTATATTCAATCAATGGATTTGGTAAAGGGGGGCTACAATTGGTAAAAAGGATGATTATTTATGTTGTAATTTGTAGTTTTGCTTTGTTGATTGGCTGCAGTAAAGAACCCACCAAGCAGATTGAGACTAATACAATTGGAAATCCAACAGCACAAGAAGTTTTAAGAATGGATTCGAATGCTAATATTTTCATGTACAGAGAGACCGTTTATAATGCAGGAGTTCCTTGGGTAGACGAGTTAAAATTAACCAAAGACATACAAGTAACTGAAATCAATCACCAAAGTAATAATGGTAAAGATTTTAATAACGGAACAGCAAATAAACTGGAAATCGGAACAAAGATATTCCGTGTCAAAGAGCGAAACGACGTACTGATAGCTGAAACAGGAAATGGAGACATTAGATTTTATCAATTAGTTGAAGGATAATAATATTAGACGTTGTTTTCTCCATTACAATCCACTGGATGAAGCCGGGCTATGGATTATTAATGTGGGCGACGTTACATTACCTAAACTTCGGACATTCAAATTTTTACGTAAAAAAAGACCGTTCATTTTACTGAACGGTCTTAAGGCCAAAATTATTTTGTAGTGTCCTTCCGTTAGGATAATCAACTTTAATTACCTAAACCATCCCCTTATTTTCCAGATGAAGCTAAGTTTCGGAGAAACATGCAACACAGCGGTGCAAGGGGGGGCTTAAACAAAGGATAGACACGCACTATAACTCTTAATAAAGGGGATGGTAATCAAGACTTTTAGTCCATGATTACCATCCCTTTTATTTTACTTTTTGAGTTTTTGATTCTCATCCAAATCTTTCATTTTAAATTTAATTTTTTTGTTGTTATTATCATTAATAATATTATCTTTATCATCATATTGATAGCTGGCTTGAATAGGGTTCAGCAAACTAGCAGGAGAGTTTGGATAAGTCTCAAGGAAGAAAACATAATTGTTTCCTTTCTTGAGGTTAGCACTATCCTTATTGATATATTCAGTATTACCAAAAATTCCACCAGGTTCTTTAATTTGAATTGTTTCTGTTTTCTCGATATTTCCTTTATATGTTTTTTTAACTTCAACAGTGTAAATTGTATACGGCAAAAGACTATCATCTATTTTGCCGCCAGGATTAAGGCGTTCGTCATCGGTTTGAGGATTTTGGGCTATGCTTATTTCTTTGTATTTATAATCAATTACTTTACCTTTAATAATTGTATCCGCCTTATCAATTAGATTATCCAAATTATCATATTCCGGATAATCTGCAGAGATGGATACTTTTTTTACACTTGTGTCATTTCTATTTATTAGAAGCATCGTACCAATTACCAAAACAAGGAATGCAAAACCAATGTAAAATTTTTTATGTTTCATTATTAAATCCTCCCTAATAAATTTATTCTTTATTTATAAACTGTGTTTACTTCAGAAACATCATATGGTTGAGGGACTTTCATAGTATTACGATCACGCGAATCGTTCATGATGGAAGTTTGTGATGTATGATCTAAGCAGAATTCATGACCATATTCGTGAACTAAAACGGATTGAACGAAATTTGCAAAGTCTGTGGCATCCCTATTAATGGTTCTTGAATTTAATTTGATAGTAAACGGCCCTGGGTTTGCAGATGATGAATTTCCGTACCAAGTATCTGAATAACTAGACACTATTAATGAATTTTTAGAGGATGATAATGTACCGACTGTTACGAGAGTAGCTGTACCGTTCCATGCGGAAGCAGCAGCATCCATAGGCGTCTTCCAAGTATTGTTATAAGTGATTGGAGGTACATTGATATTAGGAGATTGTGAACCCCAGCCAGGATCAGTATTAGCGAATACAGCGTTGGCTGATAGTAAGAGAGTGAAGATTAAAACGGCACAAATAAATCGTTTCATAAATATTAACCTCCCAATAAATTATTATTCATTCACAGCTATAATAGCACAGATCTATCTTATTATGAATATATTACCATTTCTATAATGTATTTATATTTTTCCGATATATGATCTTATTTACCTAATTCCCCCTCAGCTCTGACGGTGTAATCGGGTCCTCTCGGGTGGCTGGTGCTTCGCAGCTGTTGCGGTGGCTGCCTTGCCGTTTGCTGGAGTTTGATCGTTCCGATCTGGTGCTTCGCAGATCAATCAGCTTTTAAAAAATATCCATATAATTGAAACATTCATCATGGTTAGGTGTATGAACATTTGTAACCTCGGAATGAGGGGAAGAAAGGAAGTGGTCATGCATGTATTTATCGGCGACTTTATACCTTTCCCTTGCGCCTCGAAGTAAGGATAAACAATAGCGAATAACCATTTACCTGGAATCGTTATTGCCTGGCTGCCATGGGCTATAAGGGGAATTATTTATTTTTTTTATAGCAGGGTCACGTCTGCTAAGTCATGGCATCACCTAAGGAAGATTTAGATGGCACTCTAGATCGTTACTGGGAACAACGTCAGTAACTGCGAGTGAGTTGAGGTTAAGCGTGAGACAAGCCCAAGGAAGGTGCTGTCGGGTGACAAGAACATGGTAACATTGAGAGTCGCATAATCTAGTGCAGACCATAAAATTATTTAGCTACCATGAAAGAACGAGCTAACTTTAATGCTCTGTGGTGCAAATATGAGATGCATGGATGGCTAACGGGAGGATAGTTACAATATGTGGTAGTATTGCTAGTGAGGTGATTAGTAATGAGTTGGTTACAAGGAGGGCCCTTTTTAGAAGTTAGTTTTATTATGAATGATCCAACCGAGATGGAAAATATAGTCTCTAAGCTGGAGAATTGTGACGTTAGAATAGAAGTTCACAATCCTCCGGAATACCTCCAACAATACTACGAAGGCTCTCTTTATGACGAAAACGATACTAACAGTGTAATGATTCATCAAATAACACTTAACTTAACTGTTCATACTGCCCGACTGCGGAGAGCTTTACTTTTAGTTGAGAAAATAAGTTCCGGTCTAGTATCATTTTCGATTTGTTTTTATGGTGCTACAACTGATGCCCCGGAGTGGAATCAGCCTGGGGTAAAAGGTGAAGAGTTAGATGAGTTCATACATCTCTTGATCTCACTGTATAGATGCTAGATTTTAGTGTTGGCGGACTAGCGATAGAAGAGGATATCAAGGGTCTTTTTAATGTTGACGATGGATGGCCAAATGAACAATATAACTTAGTCAATCTTAACTTTAAAGATAACCTACAAAAGTTCCAGGCCATCCTAATTGGGCAGACTTTAAAGGACCGAATATCTGATAATAAATATACGCTAATTGATAATTCAGGTCTGCTTTTTCTAAACGTGCGAACTTAGCATTGAGCTAACGAGAAACGATAGTGGGGGAGCTGCCATGAGGCCAGCTCCTTTTTGATGCTCATTGAAGTAACGGGCAGTTATGCGTAACTTCCAGGGAATGTAAACGTCTAAATAAAGTAAGGAACGAGGAGGCAGACATTTCATGGGAGGAACGAATGTATGGGATGCGGAGTGGGAGGTTAACGAAGAGCAGGCGCGGACGCTGATCGGCAGACAATTCCCTCAGCTGTCATCGAAGCAAGTGAAGCGATTGGGCTGGGGCTGGGACAATACGGTTTTTCTCATCGGTGACGAGTACGTGTTCCGGTTTCCAAGAAGAACGATTGCAGTTGGCTCGATTCGTATGGAAGGGAAGCTGCTGCCGAAGCTGGAGGCATATATGACTCTCCCCTATCCGAAACCGTTGTTTTATGGCGAAGCAAGTGACGAATACCCGGCACCATTTCTTGGCTATGCCTACGTGCCAGGAGATTTCCCAATCGGTTTGACGGAAGAACGCCGGGCTTTATCGGCAGAGACGCTGGCAAAATTTTTGCGGAGAATGCATGAGTTTCCGGTGCAGGCGGCGCTGAAGTGCGGAGTTCAGCAAGATCATCGAAGCTTGACAGACATAGCATCGCGCAAAGTGAAATTGGAGGGCTTTCTATCGAAGGTGGTTGAACACTTGTCGCCGGAGGAGTCCGGTGTGATCGAAGCGTATATTAGCAGGCTGCAAACGGACCGTGTCGAGGCGGTGAATGCACTGCTACATGGCGATCTTCATTTCAAAAATATGCTTGTGAATGAGAACGGGATCGTTTCCGGCATCATTGATTGGGGCGATCTGAGCGTAGGCCATCCGGCTTGCGATTTGAGCGTTGCTTACAGCTTTTTACCACCTTACGCTCGCGGCGTGTTTTTCGAAACTTACGGAGGAGCGGACGAGGAAACGAAGCTGCTGGCGCGGCTGATCGCGGTATACATCCCCGTACTGATCTTGATGCAAGCGGTCGATGACGGGAATGAAGCGATTGCGGCAGAGGCGAAATCCAACATCATGCGAGCACTGTCGGATTAGGCTCATTATTTCGTTGCAGCTGGGGCTATGGCTATCGGCACCATTTTGTCGTTTTAAAGCCGCGATAAGGTACGATTCGCCTTCTCTGATACCGCTTTATGTTGAGGAACACGAAATTCAACAGAGTAAGTCGTTCTCTAACGGGAAACGATAGCTCAACAAAACACGAAGGCAGCTGGTCAGTGAAAAAGATCAGCTGCCTTCGTTCAACTAACGGTCAGTTTAGTTCCAATATGTGGTAGTATTATAAAGAGAGATAATTATATTGAATTCAATTTAAGGTGGATGAACATTAGTGAGAAATCCATTCAAAAATTATAAAGATAAATTAGGTAACCTATATTTCCACGATAGTGAAATAACATCTATTGAACTGATTTCTAATGATCAGTTTAACAGAAAATGTATTGTCATTATTGATTATTACAATTGGGAAGGTAACAAAGAAAACTCAGGGATTTGGGTCTGGAAAAAGCTCAAATTTACTATGAATTTCGTTGCTCATTTTGATTGGAATGCCCCTGACTTTGTTAATCAGTCTTTTACAATTTATGATACCGAATTTGATTTATTATTAGATGAGTTGGATCTGAAAGAACAAAGTAAAAAGAAAAGATATACAGGTTATAAATCCCCATTGTTTAACGATGAAGTGGAGTATCTCTCTATAAAGTTTGTGTTGAATAATTTTGAGGTGGGAATAAAATCGGATGATGGTTATTTATATTTAATTGGATCTGACATCCATATGGAGTGGCTTGATGAAGATCGAAGAATCGGACAAATACATATACCTATTTTAGAATGATATCACATTAACGGGATACTATAGTTCAACCAATAAAGCTGCAGCAGATCGGAGGATCAGCTGCAGCTTTATTGAAGTAATGGGCAGTTTAGCGTGGTAAAATAGGGTAAAAAACAACTAATAAGGGAGGTTTTTTTATAGCTTTAGTTCATGACTTTGTTCTTATCTCAAAAAGTAAATTCGAGGAAATTTCCATAGCTGGTATTAATCAATACATTGCTTGCAATTCGGAAAAAGTTGTACAAATACATGACGACATGTTTGGTTATATGCAGGATTCATTGAATTGGATTGAAACATCAAATCCGGATAGGCAAAATGAACGTATGTTAGGATTTAATTACTACGGACGCTCGATAATTGATAAGAATGGTGCGGTAAAGTTTATAAAGATTATGAAAGCATGGTACTGTATGTTTGATGTAGCTCCTGAAGATGTAATTTTAAGAGGGCGGTATACCTGGAGTGAAGATGATGAAGGTCAACAATCAACTGGTGAATATGAAAGATTAAAATTTAACAGAAGAGAAGTCCTTGATTTATTAAATCGATTAACTGAATTTTCATCGATGGTTGAAACAGGTGAATATCTAATCATTTACATTGGAATTTGAGCTATCGTAAGAACGTTAGCTCAATAAACAAACATAGCGGCAGCCGATCATAGTATTAGCTACCGTTGTTATTCATTGAAGGGCAGCAGAATTGTTTGAATAATGGTGCAACGTTACATTATGGCCACCGTAATAAATATCGTCCTCATCAAGAAGTTAAGGAGTCTATTATGGCGGTCGCAATCATTATTATAAGTGTTATTTTATTCTTCGGCGTAAAGCACATACTTTACTGAAAATCAGGTGGAAATTATGCAATACTGGTAAGGTGGTCTTTAAAATGCTCTACCTTCTTTTTACTACTTAGCTTTATCGCTGCTATGTATAATGATTATCAAAAGAATAAGTCGCTTGATATTCTGATTGGATTGGTAAGTGGTAATACGAGTGAATTTTTTCGAGAATATTTACTTGTAGCGGTCAATTTGTTTTTCATAACCATGGAATCATTACGAAATCGATAGGGAAATGGTGGCGAGGTACCTACAATTTGAATCTACAGAAAAATGATAAACGCATGATGGCTTACACGATCGTCCTCGTTATAAATCCGGTCCTGAACATTTATTATATTGGTTTAGTGATATTGAAACTTTGGAATACCTTATAAATCATTATGCTAACGGGAAACGATAGTTCAATTACGATATGCGGCAGCCGGTCTATGATCAGCTGCCGTTGTCATTGAAGTAACGGGCAGGATTGCGTGGCGTATGCTCCGAATTAATGATGAGAGAAAATTCCATACTTCAGCGGAGGGATGTGGATTGTTTATTTGATTTTGGTATGTATTGCTGTTGTTTTATATTTTTGGGGGTTTGTCGTAAATAAAAAGCATGAACAAGTTTTTAATAGAAGTTCTTTTCACATCAGATGGTGGTTTAGTTCGACAACCTTATTTTGTTTCCTTTTTTATATTATCTGGTTGCTTAAGCTTCATGAAAGCAATAAATGGTTGTCAATAGCGTCAGTCATTTTTTCAGGATTGTTTCTTTGGCAGTCGTGGTTAAAGAGATATTAATAATGAACTTGAGGATTGAGCTAACGGAAAACAATAGCCTCATTAATATACGTAGGGAAAGCTGGTGAAATATGAGTGTATCAAGTGAAAGTCGAAAAGGGGATAGAATTTATGTGATTGAAGGATTTATTTCAAATGTAGTTACTGATGATGATGGCGAACTTGATTTGACCAGATCAGATGAACTCGCTATTGGCGATACAGTAGTTTACTTAGACTGGAGCCTCGATACAGTTGGAGATAATCTAGAGATCTTTATTCATTACGTTGATAATAAAGGTCAAGAGTTAAAGGCAAGAGAAAACTATTTCGTTATTGAAGATGTCTGGAATAATCTCAGAACTTATTTTACCAATTTGAATTAAGCTAACGTAAGAACATTAGTTTAAAACAACAAACTGGCAGCAGACCTCTTATCTGTTGCCAGTTTGTTGTTAAAGTAAGGTAGAATAGTTTGTTTATAAAGGTACTCGACCATTAGGTTTGTAGTAAAATTAACCAAATGGAGGAGGGGTAAAATGAGAATCGAATTATTGCAGGTTCCTTATGAAGATAAAACAATTCTTTATAATCTCATACAACTATATCGTTACGACAGTAGTGAATTTGACGGACATGTTCTTAATAATCACGGTTTGTACTTATACAAATACTTTGATCATCAATGGACAGACGAGTACCGGCGTCCATTGATGGTAAAGGCTGATGGAGAAATTGCAAGCTTTGTCTTAATTAGTCTGGACGTACCAAAGGAATATATGAAGTTGAGTACAGCAGAGAAAACCAATGTAATAAGTGATTTTTTTATTATGAGGAAGTACCGACGTAAAGGGGTTGGCAGGCATGTTGCGTGCTTACTCTTTGAACAGTTTGCTGGTTTTTGGGAAGTGAGGCAGACAGCTAATAACCAGCCTGCTTATACCTTTTGGAAGCAAGTTATTTATGAGTATACAAACAATGATTATCAAGAGACTATTCTGCAGAACGAGAAATGGAATGGGCCTGTCTTTGTATTTGAGTCAGGTGCTGATTTAAGCTAACGGGAGACGATAGTTAAAAAAACCAGTAAAGAAGCTGCCGACACGATCGGCGGCTTCTTTACTGATAGATTATTCGAAAAGTTATAAGATGATTGTATAAATTTAGTTGACGAGATACATTTAAAGTGAGGTGGAGCGAAAGTGAAGACAAATAAAACCAGTGAAGTGACTTCCCTAAATCTTGGTGTCACTGATGAAATGATAAAGGCGGCCGCGGAAGAACTAGGAGTGGAATTCCCCGAACAATTAAATGAGATTTGGAAGGTATCAAATGGATTGGAACTACCAGGAGGCTGGCGATTTTACCCCGTTTTTGATAAATCTAATCCTCGAAAAACTTCAAACCATATAGTTTACGAAAACACAAAAGCACGTTGGGATTACATGCACGAAGAACTTATTTCAATAGCATCAGGCGATACAGGGAATCAGTTGGTACTTAAAAAGTCGAATTCAACATTACTGTTTCCAGATGTCTACATATGGAATCATGAAACAAATAAGATTAAGAAATGGAGTAAATCGTTAGATTATATTAAAGAAAAAGCACAAAAGAGAATTGATAACATAGAGTTACAAATTCAAAAAGCTGTTAAAAGGAATTAAACTACAAGGAACGATAGTGAAGTTGCCAATAAGGAGGATGAGTAATGCCCAAAAATGCTTTGTAGTTGTGGGAATATTCTACGATTCGGGGACATCCCATGTAAAATCCAATACAATTTTATCTCAGATGTTGATTACGATAAAGTGCAGGGGCTAGTTGATTCTGAAGAGCTATACACTCAAATGAAAATGTTCTTTGTTTGCGAGGAGTGTAAAAGACTTTGGTTCTTCTGGGATGGATTCGATAACCCCCCTCAAGAATATTTACCATCGAAGTGAGCGTTCAACTAACGGGAAACTTTAGTTCACTCAATAAAGCTGCAGCAGATCGGAGGATCAGCTGCAGCTTTATTGAAGTAAAGTGCAGATTAGTACTAACAACTAATTCTATTTTACGCATGATTTACTGTGTAAATATGGTAATATTAAGGCATAAAACTAAATTGGATGGTGATGAATAATTGAACCTCGCTAATAAAATTACAATCGTAAGAATTGGGATGATTCCACTTTTTCTACTCGCCTTTCAACAATATCCATCGTGGATAGCAGAGCGCATAGAGCTTTTGAATTACATAAATCACTATGGTTTATACTGGGCAGTTGGAATTTTTGTTATTGCATCAGCTACCGACAAATTAGATGGATACATCGCTCGTAAGTATAATCAAATTACTAATTTGGGAAAGTTGTTGGACCCACTCGCCGATAAGCTTTTAGTTTCAGCCGCTTTAATTATGATGGTTCAGCAAAAAATGATTCCTTCTTGGATTGCAGTTATAATTATAGGTCGTGAAGTAATGGTATCTGGAATCCGTCTCCTGACTGCTGCGAAGGGCACTGCGCTTGCAGCAGATAAACATGGAAAACTAAAATTAGTTCTCCAAGTAGTTGCAATTACTGCAGTATTATTAGGCAATTACCCATTCTCGTATTTCACGAAGTTTCCAATTGACCTGACTATCATGATTTTGGCTGTTGCTTTGACTGCATATTCCGGGTATAAATACATGAAAAATAATTATCGTGAGCTACAACTGAAGCAATAATAATTTATTGCGCTAACGGGGAACGTTAGCTCCATAACAGGGAAGCAGTCGGTCACTATGACCGGCTGCTTTTCTCAACTATTCCAGCTAATAGCTTGTCAATAATTAAATGTTAATTGTCGTTTCAAGAGATGATATAGTGAAAAAAGGGTATGACAAATAACCGTCCCTTTCGGAACAGGAATATAT
>NZ_JBBCVY010000021.1:0-57223 GCF_037146255.1 Paenibacillus sp. MMO-58 | reverse complement strand
AAAGTTTCTTACTCATGATAACCTCCTTAGATGCCAATACCAGTATACAAAAAGGACCCCACAGCCTAAACACTTTTTTTTTCAAGTGTTCAGTCTATGGGGTCCAGTTTACAGAGGTCCTTTTTCTCTTTTCTTCTTTTTACAAGTGAATGGCGCCGGGGTAAAGGTATATCTCGTGGAAGAGCGGAGCGCCCGCCTTTGTTCTCCCTTTTCAACCATAAACATTCGGATCAGGAAAAGGGAGAACAACAGCGGCTGGAAGGAGATATACCTGTCCATGGCGTTTCGATTCACTATCCTTCGTCATGTTATCCCTCGGGCGTTACTTCGCTTTTCTCCGCCCATGCGGCACAATCATCGGCGTATCGTACAATGGATCCCGAATAACGTCGCATTTCAGATGGAACACGTCTTCGATCATCGAAGCGTCAACAATATCGGAAGGCGCCCCTTGCGCATAGACGGCACCGTTCTTAACGGCCGCAATATGGTCGGCGTACCGGCAGGCTAGGTTAATGTCATGCAGAACCATAACGATGGTCCGGCCATCCCGTTCGTTCATCTCCTGGAGCAGATCAAGTACCTCAATCTGATGCGTCAGGTCCAGATAAGTGGTTGGCTCGTCCAGCAGAATAATGCCGGTCTGCTGCGCCAATGTCATGGCGATCCAGGCCCGCTGCCGCTGCCCGCCCGAGAGGGAGGAGACGGAGCGTTCCGCCAGCTCTTCAATACCGGTTGCGCGCAAGGCGGATTGCACGGCCTCTTCGTCCTCCTTCGACCATTGCTGCAGCCAGGTCTGGTAAGGATAACGGCCCTGCTTCACAAGCTGCAGCACGGTAAGTCCTTCCGGGGCAATCGGCCCTTGCGGAAGCAGGGAAAGCTGCTTGGCGGCAGTCTTGGCCGGTAGGGACGACAGATCCTTGCCGCCCAGCGTTACTTCGCCCTTGGTTGGTTTCAGCAGCTTCGACAAGGCCCGCAGAAGCGTCGATTTGCCGCAGCCGTTGCTTCCGATCAGGACGGTTATTTTACCATCGGGGATGGCTAGGTTTAATTGTTCAAATATTGATGCTCCGCCGTAAGAAAGGGAGATTCCTTTCGCTTCAAGCATGCTCATGGTTGACTTCCTCCAGCTTAGTTATTGGTTGCGGTGGCGATATAGCATAAATAAAAAGAACGGCGCGCCTATAGCCGCGGTAAAGACGCCGGCCGGTATATCAAGCGGAGCGAACACGGTCCTGGCCACCAGATCGGATACAAGCAATAATATAGCGCCAATTAAAGCACTGACCGGCAGCAAGCCGCCAAAGGAAGAGCCAACAAGCTTCCGTGCCATATGCGGGGCAATCAGTCCGATAAAGGCAATTGCGCCGCCAATCGCAACGGCTGCCCCTGCCAGCGATACGCTTAGGAGCAGCAGAATGAACCGGTGCTTCTGCACATGAGCGCCGGCGCTGCCGGCAACCTCATCCCCAAGCGCCTGCACATTAATATGGCGAGCCATGAGCCATGTGGCAGGGAGCAGAACAATTAGCCATGGAAGCAGCGTATAAACATCCTTTGCCCAAGACGAGCCGTAGATGCTGCCCGTCATAAAGGTCATCGCGCGGTTCGCCAGGAAATAAGGACTTGAAATAATAAACATGTATGAGATGGACTTGAACGCAGCCGACAATCCGGTACCGATGAGCACCATCCGGAGCGGCGAAGCGCCGTTTTTCCAAGATAGTACATAAAGAATAAACGTAACCGCGTACGCGCCGAGAATTGCAGCTACGGGCATCCAATGAACGGAGACGTGGCCGCCAAGGAAAAAGAGAAACAGGACCGTACCGAGTGATGCGCCTTCCGTTATGCCGGTGACATCGGGCGAAGCCAGAGGATTGCGGATCAGACCCTGCAGCACGGCGCCAGCCGAAGCCAAGGCTGCTCCAACAAGCATGGCGATTACGATGCGCGGCAGCCGGAGCTTCAATACGATAACGTCATGCATGGCGCTGCCTTTGCCGATGATCGATTTGACCACGTCAAGGGGTGAGATGAACTGGCTGCCGATTCCGGTGCTGATAATAGCGCCGGCAGCGCATAGCAGGAGCAGAATAAGCGTTGTCCATAATGCTCTGCGTTCGAGAAGATAGGACAGCTTGGGGCTGCTCAGCCGGACCGTCTTGTATTTGCTCATGATGTCTGTCTTCCTTTCCTGGCGATATAGACAAAGAAAGGTACTCCGATAACGGCAGTCATAACGCCTACCGGTACCTCACGCGGCATTGCGATGTAGCGGGAGCCGATGTCGGCTGCTACCAGCAATACGCCGCCGAGAACGGCGCAATAAGGGATAACCCAGCGATAATCCGCGCCAACGAAATAACGGACGATATGCGGAATAATGATACCCACGAAAGCAATCGGGCCGGCAACGGCAACCGATGCGCCCGCCAGCAGAATAACCGCGGCGGAAGCAAGCCATTTCACAACCGCGGTCCGCTGGCCCAATGTCTGGGCAATGTCGTCGCCCATGCCAAGGACGTTCAAATGACGGGAAAGTGCCATGGCAATGATTAGGCCAACCGCCATGTAAGGGAGCACGCTGACGAGCATGTGCATGTCGCGGCCGGCAACCGAGCCAACGAGCCAGACAAGCACCTGGTCGAACATTTTCCCGCTGGAGAGCATAAAGCCTTGGGTGAGCGACGCGAAGAAAGCGGCGATCGAAGCGCCGGCTAACGTGATTTTGACTGGCGTCATACCGTCCCGTCCAATGCTGCCAAGGATAAACACGATAGCGCCGCTGATTGCCGCGCCGAGCAGGGCAAGAAGAGTAAGGGGCTGCATGCCGTTAACGCCAAGCCAGCCGGATGCCACGACAACCATAAAGGAAGCTCCGGAATTGACGCCAAATACGCTTGGGGAAGCAATCGGGTTGCGGGTAACGACCTGCATCAAGGCGCCTGCAACAGCCAGGCTTGCACCGGTTGCTGCAGCGATTAGAGCCCGCGGAACCCTTGCCGTCTGTATGATCAAATGCTCTTGGTTAGAGGGCTGATAATGAAAGATGGCATCAAAAACCGTTGCGAGCGGGATATCCGTTATGCCGAATGCAATGCTGCATATAATCGCTGCTCCAAGGAGCAGAAGGGATAGTATGAATCCTGTTAGTCTCATGGCTGATTGCGGACTCCTTTTTCTCGGATGACAACTTACAAAACATATGTACCTAGTGAAGTTTAATAGACAAGTCAATAAACTGTCAATGAATATGAGAATCGTTCTCAAAATTTTCATTGACTATGCCGTTATTTTCTTTTATATTGTGCAAGTGAGAAATATTATCATCGGGGGGCACGTTATCATGTTTATGAAAGGCAAGAAAACAATCTGGCTTGCGCTTTGCACGATCATTATCGCTGTTCTGGCAGCAGGCTGCGGATCGAATTCCAACAATAACGCAGGATCGGATACAACCAATAACCAAGCAGGGAATTCGGAGCAGGCCGCTTCGAACGAGACCCGTATCGTGAAGCATGCGATGGGCGAAACCGAGATTAAAGGTACGCCGAAGCGGGTTGTTGTTCTTACGAATGAAGGAACGGAAGCCGTATTGGCGCTTGGCGTGAAACCTGTTGGCGCAGTAAAATCGTTCACGGGCAACCCGTGGTACGACCATATCGCCGCGGACATGGAAGGCGTGGAAGTAGTAGGCGAAGAAGGCCAGCCGAATCTGGAGCTTATCGCCGGACTGCAGCCTGATCTTATTCTCGCGAACAAAATGAGACATGAAGAAATCTATGAACAGCTGAAAGCTATTGCGCCAACGGTCGAAGCAGAGACGCTTCGCGGCGCATGGAAGGATAACTTCAAGCTGTATGCCGATGCGCTTGGCAAAACCGAAGAAGGCAACAAGCTGATTGCCGACTTTGACGCCCGCATTGAAGATTTCAAAGCGCAAGCTGGAGATAAATTGAAGGAGACCGTATCGTTTGTCCGTTTCATGGGCGGAAAAACGCGTGTCTATCATACGGATACCTTCTCCGGCGTTATCGCGGCTCAGATCGGATTGACACGCAACGAGATGACGCTGAATTCGAAGGAAACGTTTGCCGACGAAATTACGAAGGAGCGCCTGCCGGAAGCGGATGCGGACCGGATCTTCTATTTTACTTACGATACAGGTGACGGAAAGGGCTCCGCTCAAGAGCAGGAGTGGACAAACGATCCGATCTGGAAAGGTCTCAGCGCGGTTAAAGCAGGCCATGCCTACCGGGTAGACGACGCGATCTGGAATACGGCCGGCGGCATCAAGGCAGCTAACCTGATGCTTGATCAGCTTGCCGAGAACTATGGCATTAAACTCTCTAAATAAGCGAATTCATATCCATTAATAAAAGGAAGCTCCTCATTCACCTTGGTGAACGGGGAGCTTCCTTTTTATTCGAACGTGATCACGACTTTGAAATCGCCGTGTTTGCCGGATGCGTATTCGAAGGCTTCTTCCCACTGCTCGATCGGGAATTGCCTGGTCACGACTCCACTTGTTTTGAGTTTTCCGCTTGCGATGTTCTCAATCACAAAGGGGAAGCAATACGGACTCAAGTGGGAGCCAAGAATGTCGAGCTCCTTCCGGTCGCCGATAATCGACCAGTCTACCGTGGTAGGGGCGCCAAATACGCTGAACTCTACAAAGCGTCCAAGCTTTCTGATTATGTTAAGCCCTTGCGTAACGCTGGAGGGATGGCCCGTAGCCTCGATATAAATATCGCAGCCGTATCCTTCGGTCATATCCAGGATAATCTGATGAACATCCTGTTTATTCGGATTAAGAACGATATCCGCGCCGAACTCCTTGGCCTTATCCAGACGGCTGTCGATTAAATCGAGCACAACCAGCTTTTTCGGATTTTTCATACGCGCGTAAGTAATCATTCCAAGTCCCAACGGACCTGCGCCGGATATAACAACAATATCCTCGCAGCCGATTTGCGCCCGGTCTACGGCATGCTTGGAGCAGGCATACGGTTCAATAAGCACGGCATCCTCCATCTTCATGGCATGGGGAACCTGGTGAATAACGGAGGTTTTCGGGTAACGCACATATTCCGCCATGCCGCCGTTATTCTCTGTCTGGAAGCCCAGGATGTTGTGTGGCTGGCACATCCAATATTGTCCTCTCTTGCAGAACCTGCAAGATTCGCAAGGTACGATTTGATCGGCCGTTACGCGGTCTCCAACTGCAAATTCATGAACATTCCCGCCAACCTGTACAATCGTGCCAAGAAACTCGTGGCCGGGGATAAAAGGCGCTTTAACCCACGGTGCCTGATTCTCGTCTCCCCAGAACATAGCCGCTCCATGAAGACATTTCAGATCCGAAGCGCATACGCCGCAAGCTTCCGTCTTGATAATAATATCGTCGGGACCGCAGACGGGGGTACGGAAGCTTGGCTCGAAGCGGTAATCATCCTTCCCATAAGCCACCAGAGCTTTCATTGTTGAAGGTACGGTTATAACCGGATTCATGATTTCATCACCTTTTTTAAGTGGTTTTATAAAACTGTTTTAAAAAACTAATTACGGTAAGTCTAGCGCCATATGCCCTAAGTTGTCAATAAAAAAAACGCATGGAGCTTGCGCTCCATACGCTTTAAGAAAACAACGGTTAAATTTGATTCATGAACTGGTCAATAAACGGTAATGCGGCACCGGCGGCGATAGCTTCCGTTTTGTAACGGCAAACCCGCAAATATTCGGCCTCGTTCTCGAAGGAATTCCGTGAAATGATGAGCTCTTTCAAGTCATCCAAATAATCATCCATGTAAGCCCCGACATATCCTCCGATGATAATGTCGCAATCAAACAGCAGGCGGATATTGTTAATCGCAATGGACAGATGATTTAAATAAGCTTTCCATATTTGAACCATTTCTGGCTTCCCGGCTTTAAGAAGCTCGAAAAATTGGGGCAAACTGCCTGCCGCTTCCGATAACCGATCGACGGAACAATAGGCCTCCAGACAGCCTTTCTGCCCGCAGTAGCAGGGCAGGCCGTCCGGAACAACCGTGACATGCCCGATTTCGGCGCTTTTTTGATTGGATCCGGCAAACACCTGATTGCCGATATAGACAGATCCTCCGATATTATTGCTTAACGAGATGTAGAAGGCATGATTGATGTCGGGTGTGATCCGTATCTCGGAAAGACCCGCTGCATCGGCATCGTTGATGAGGATAGTAGGGTAAGAAATGTATCTACCGAAATTTTGCGCGGTCTCACCCGTGAAATCCAGAATTTTACCGTAAAAGACAGTTTGATGATCCCCTGTAACGAGGCCCGGAACGCCGATTCCAACGCCTAAAACCTTGGAGGAATCCAGGTTGGCCGTCCGTATGAGCTCTTGAACAAGCTCTCCCAAAAACCGAAAATACCGTTCGGACCGTTCGAAAGTCTGCTTCGACCTTATCATTTCAAGGATATTGCCGTCCAAATCCACGGCAACCGCCGTGACATGATGCTTGGTTACGTCTAGTCCAATCCCTGCTTTAGCATCGCTAATATAAGTGAAGGCCTGTGCGTTACGCCCTCCCGTATTGCCGATTGTGCCCGTGTTCGCGATCAAATGCTGCTCAAGCAGGGTGTTTAGATTCTGGGTAACTGTCGGAAGACTTAACTGCAATTGATAGACGATGTCCTGCTTGGAGAGGCTTTGTTTCTCCCTCAGCAGCTTATAGATACGATTTCGATTGAAATCTTTAATATTTACTGATTTATCTTCCACCTGCGTCCCACCTTATTGAAACCACTTTTATAAAATTAGTTTCATTTTAACCAATCCCGAACATCAGAGCAAAGTAACCAAATGCCGTCGTGAGCAGTCCCATAATAAAGGCCGGTAAAATTTTGTTTTCCTTGTACATCTGAATGAGTCCGTAGATCATGACGAGAGCTGCGGCAAGCATAAGGATACTGTCCAGTCCGATGGAAAGCTTCAGGGACATATCGGGACTGAAATGTCCGTTGTAGACGGTCGTGAACAGCTTGGAAGGAGATACCGATTGCAGCGTTTCCTTCACGTTATGGGGAGGCGTCTGCTGACCCAGCACTCCGGTGACGATAAAGAGCAGCAAAGCGATGATGCTCTCCGCTTTGAGCCACGGGAGGGGGTTAAAGCTGCTGTTCTCCTTAAGCTTGCTCCGGTAGCCGAAGCCGTTCGTATAGGCAAATAAAAGCAGCGGCGCAAGGAGCAAATGCTTCAGCAGAAGCATTTGCCCGTAAGGAAGCATCCACGAATTGACGTACTGCGGCGTAGTAAAGGTCATAAGCGTAATGCCGGCGATAAAAGTGATCAGCATACAGCCGATGGCAAGCGGCGAGAACCAGGCTAGGAACGTCTCCCAGTTGCGACTGCTCGTGGAGAACCAGCTGGCAATCAACAGCACGCCAATCCATACGGTTACGGCAAGGAAATGCGCGGAGTGGACAAGCCAGCCCTTGGTGCCGTAAAGCGAAGTCGCATGGCTGGCATAACCAAGCCAGAGAATTAACAGAAGCATTATGAACAGGCTGACCTTCGGCATATGCTTATCGTTGCGGAAGGAGGGCAGGCCAAGCAGGAAAGCAAGGCCAACGGAAGCAACAGCCGACCAGATCCAGGCTTTGCCGTTATTCAGCTCGAGCAGGATGCTCTTCACCATTTCACCGTAGGTAACGTCCGTATCCTTGGCAAACAGCACCGCAGAATCATGAATAGGCACATATTCGAGTGCCGGAATCGCAAGCGCGCAGACGAGCAGAAGCCAGTTCGGCGTATGTATGTCCGGACGTCTATGCTCAGGGACAACCCGCAGAATAAACGTTCCGGTCAGGATGGCGAAGCAGACATAGAGCAGAGCCTCGCTGACATAACTCATTTGCGGCTCCTCCGGATCATGATAACTACCCCTGCTACCACAATAACGCCGGCAATAACCCAGATTGCGGTATTTACGCCATTGTCGCCGGACTCAGTCGTAGCGTCCTCTGCCGGAACAGAAGGAGAAGGCTCCTCGGAGACGTTGTCATCCGCGGATGCGCTTGCATCCGGTGCTTTCGTAACCTCGGCACTTGGAAACGGAGAAGAATCAGCCGGGGTTGCCGTGGCTTCCGGTGTTGGAGAAGGCGTAGCTTCCGGGGCATTAACCGTAAAGGCGTATTCGCCGTCAACCGCATGACCGTCAGCGCCGATAATCGTCCATTTTACCGTATAGGCTCCATTCTTCAGAGGCTCCGTCACCAAACCGCTCATGGACGCCTTGCTTACCGAAATATCACCGGTCGGAACCTGATTACCGGATTCATCGAGCAGCTTGAATTGGCTCAGCTTTTCGATATTGGTGTTGAAGGTCATGGAAATCTCGGCAGGAGAGACGGTAACGGTCTCCTCCTTGGCAGGGGTGGATACAGTAATTTTGGAATGGGCCATAGCGATGCCCGGCAGCAAGAATAAGGCGGCCAAGCAGATAAAAAGGATACGTTTCATTAGAAAATTCCCCTTTGTTTTATTGGATGAATTGATGTCATTATAACAGATCGGGCATTCGTTTCGGCTTTGCCTTTTTGAACAATATTCGAAGGCAATAAATCGTCATAATGCAAGGTTCGCGCGGAATAAACTTGAATTACCGTATCTTTACAGAAACGCAAATTCCCTTCTCGAAGGAGGTGCACCTGCTGCTGTGCAGGTCGCACGGCTGCAGGGGACTGTATTGAGTGATCCGCTTCCGATGGTTATGCAGCTGGTTCTTATCGTTTTTCTGGTGTTTATGAACGGTCTGTTTGTTGCTGCGGAATTCGCCATGGTCAAGGTCCGGGGGACCCGGATTGAAACGCTGGCGGCCGAGGGTCATATGCGGGCGAAGCTTGCCTCGCATTTGACGAGCAATCTGGATGCTTATTTGTCTGCGTGCCAGCTGGGGATTACACTGGCCTCGCTTGGTCTTGGCTGGATCGGGGAACCGGCGATCAAGGATTTGATCGAGCCGTGGTTTCTCGCGCTTGGCTGGGGCAATCCGGTCTGGATTCATTCGATTTCCTTCATCATCGCCTTTTTATTTATTACCATTCTCCATATTGTCCTCGGTGAACTTGCCCCCAAAACGCTGGCTATCCGCAAAGCGGAAAGCGTAACCCTGCTTACCGCAACGCCTCTCGTTATGTTCCATAAGCTGATGTATCCGTTCATCTGGGCATTAAACGGTCTCGCGAACCAGCTCTTGAAGCGGCTTGGCGTCGAGCCCGCATCCGAGCAGCACTCCGCCCATACGGAGGAAGAGATCCGCATCCTCATGCAAGAGAGTCATAAGAGCGGACTGATCAACAATACGGAGCTGACGCTGGTCGATAATATATTTGAATTTGCCGAGACCAATGCCCGTGAGATTATGATTCCGCGTACGGAGATGGTCTGCCTGTACGTCCATCTGTCTCTGGAAGACAACAAGGCTATCGCATTAAACGAAATGCATACGAGATATCCCGTCTGCGATCATGACAAGGACAATGTTATCGGTTTCGTTCATATAAAAGATTTGCTGAAGGACACGACGCATAGCCTGACCGATATCCGTCAGATTACGCGGGCGATTACAACGGTTCCCGATTCGATGCAAATCAGTAACTTGCTGATCCTGATGCAGAAGAGGAAAGCGCAAATCGCCATACTCATCGATGAATACGGAGGAACATCAGGTCTAGTTACGCTGGAAGACATTATGGAAGAGATTGTGGGAGAGATCCAGGATGAATTTGACGAAGAACGGGCGGAGATCGAGAAGCGGGACGATTCCGTCTACTCCATCAGCGGGATGATGCTGATCGAGGAAGTGAACAGTTATTTCGGCACGGATATCGAAAGCGACAATTACGATACGATTGGCGGCTGGATGTACTCCCAGATCGAAATTCCGCCAACAAGCGGGCAGCGGATTGACTATGGCGGAGAATATGCGTTTATTATCGAGGAAACGGATCATTTGCGGATTTCCCGCGTTCTGGTACAGAAGCCAACCGCGGAGGCAAAGCAGGGCAAATGGAAAGGGAAGCCGGGCCCTGAAGGAACAGCGGAGGGACATTCATGAGAAAAAAATAAACCCCCTTGTCCTAATGACAAGGGGGTTTGCGATTTTTGCGATTTATTTTGCCAACGCTTCAAACGCGACTTCATTAATCTTATGAACGACATCAATCGTGCCGCCGCCAAGGCAGAAATCGCCATCGTACAAGACAACGGCTTGCCCCGGCGTAATCGCCTTTTGCGGATTGTCGAATACAACTTCAGCGGTGCCGTCAGCCTGCAGCGTTACGCTCACGCCTTGATCCGGCTGGCGGTAACGGAATTTCGCGGTGCAGCGGAAGGTGCCTTCCGGCCTATGTGGCGCAATCCAGTTCATGCCGCTTGCCGTAAGTCCCGTGGAATACAGGCTTGGATGGGATTCACCCTGCACAACGTATAGAATGTTGCGCTCCAGATCCTTTTCGGCCACAAACCAAGGCTCGCCGTTACCCGATCCGCCGATTCCAAGGCCTTGCCGTTGGCCCAGCGTATAATACATGAGGCCGTCATGGCGTCCTTTTACCTCGCCGGAACGGATATCAACCATATCGCCAGGGCGGGCAGGCAGATAACCGCTCAGGAATTCCTTGAAGTTGCGCTCGCCGATAAAACAAACGCCCGTACTGTCTTTTTTCTTCGCGGTGTACAGACCAGCCTCTTCGGCAATGCGGCGCACTTCCGGCTTAGGCAGATGCCCGATCGGGAACATCGCTTTCTCGAGCTGCTTCTGATTCAGCGCGCTTAGGAAGTAGGTTTGATCCTTATTGCCGTCAACGCCGCGGAGCAGTCTGGTCTCGCCGTCTTCGGTCCGTTCAACCCGGGCATAATGGCCGGTTGCCAGATAATCGGCGCCAAGCTCGTTCGCTTTTTTGAGGAAATCGCCGAATTTGATCTCCCGGTTGCACATCACATCCGGATTAGGCGTCCGGCCGCGCTTGTATTCATCGAGGAAATAAGTAAATACTTTATCGAAATACTGCTTCTCAAAGTTTACGGTATAATAAGGGATCCCGATCTGGTTGCAAACCCGGCGTACATCCTCAGCGTCCTCTTCCGCTGTGCAATGCCCGAATTCATCGGTATCATCCCAGTTTTTCATAAATATGCCAACCACGTCATAGCCTTGCTGCTTGAGCAGCAGAGCCGTTACGGAGGAGTCAACTCCGCCGGACATCCCGACAACGACGCGTGTTTCTTGCTTCGATTTCACCATCACACGCACCACCTTGTTCTTCACACTTCTAAGACCAATCCGCAAGATATGCACTCCACGAACGGACTTCGTACTATTGTAACATAGTCGAGAAACTTTTTCATGAAAAGTCAATCCTTTTCTCGCATGTCGCAAAAGGTTGTGTTAACATAGATATGATATGGGAATACCCGTAATTATAACAAACAATACGCTAACATACGCGCTATCGATTGGAACAACTACTACTTAAGAGAGGTGCCCGAATATGAAAATATCGACGAAAGGCCGTTACGGCCTCACCATTATGATGGAGCTTGCGGGAAAATTCGGCGAAGGTCCGATTTCACTTAAGAGCATTGCCGAGCGCAATCAGCTTTCCGAGCACTACCTGGAGCAATTGGTTGCACCGCTTCGCAATGCCGGACTTGTAAAAAGTATTCGCGGCGCTTATGGCGGTTATATCTTATCCAAGGAACCGGAGACGATTACAGCCGGTGACGTGATTCGTATATTGGAAGGCCCGATTTCCCCGGTAGATTTCACGGAAGAGGATGATCCGGCCAAACGCGATTTGTGGCTGCGTATCCGTGACAGTATCGCAAGCGTGCTTGATCAGACAACGTTGGCCGATCTGGTGAACTACCAGGATGCCGGTGTTGCTGACAGTTATATGTTCTATATTTAATGAGGGATTCGTATGCAAAAGTATTATTTTGACCACGCAGCTACAACGCCGATGCATCCGGATGTGGCTGCAGCGATGCTGGAAGTGATGACGGGAGCCGGCGGCAACCCGTCCAGCATGCATGCCTTCGGGCGCGCAGCGAAGCAGAGAGTGAACCAGGCTCGCGATTCGATCGCGGCCGCGCTTGGATGCAAACCATCCGAGCTGATATTCACCTCCGGCGGAACGGAAAGCGACAATGCAGCTATTATCGGTGCGGCAGCGGCGATGAGGAAGAAGGGCAAAACCCATATCATTACATCAAGCGCGGAGCATCATGCCGTTCTGCATACCTGCGAGGCATTGGCTGAAGCAGGTTATGAAGTGACTTACCTTCCGGTAGATCAGACAGGGCGCGTATCGGAGGACGAGATTGCCGCGGCAATCCGGCCGACCACGGGGCTTATCAGCATTATGCACGGCAACAATGAAGTCGGCACCTTGCAGCCCATCGAGGAAATTGGCGAGCTTGCCCATGCCAATGGCTTGTTGTTCCATGTGGATGCTGTCCAATCGTTCGGGACGGTTCCGTACCGGCTGTCTGAACTGCCGGTTGACTTGATGAGCTTTTCCGCGCATAAGATAAACGGCCCGCAGGGCGTAGGCGCTTTATACTTGGCAAACGGCACGCCGTTTGAGCCTATCGCGCACGGTGGATCGCAAGAGCGAAAGCGGAGACCCGGGACGGAAAATGTCGCCGGCATTACCGGTTTCGCTAAAGCTGTTGAAATTTGTGTGAACAATCGTGAAAACAAGCAACATTTCCTGGACAAGCTTCGTACAGAATGGGTAGACAAGCTAAAGGCCGCGCTATCCAAGGCTACGGAGATCGTCATAAACGGGAATGCGGAGCATCATCTTCCGAACATCGTTAATATCAGCTTTATTGGTATTGATACGGAGACGATGCTGATGAACCTTGACATGGAAGGCATTGCCGCAGCAAGCGGCTCGGCCTGCACGTCGGGTTCGCTCGAAAGATCGCATGTGCTGAAGGCAATGAACCTTCCGGAGGAACGTTTGAATTCGGCTGTACGATTCAGCTTTGGTTTGGGGAATACTGTGGAGGAACTGGAAGACGCTGCACGCAAAATAGCGACAATCGTGGAGCGGATCCGTACCAATCAGTAGGAGGCCCCAAGCACGCCATGATCAAACTCCAGCAATTAATCGGGCTGCCGGTGCTTGTCATTCATTCCGGCAAGCATATCGGCTTTGTCAAGGACGCTTGGTTCGATGAACATTGGCGGTTAATTGGTCTTATTGTTGAAGGCGCAAAATGGTTTGCGACATCGGTCAAAACCGTGGAATGGGCAGAAGTATTAACCTGCGGCGAAGACGCCGTATTTATATCAAGAGAATCCGCCGTAAAGTCGGTAAAAGCGGCCCAAATCGGACGTTCTTTTGAGACCGGCGTGGTAAAGCTGAAGGAATTGCCTGTTGTAACGGTGCAAGGCATACAGCTCGGACGGGTATCCGATGTTTATTTTTACCCGTTTCAGGGTACACAAATAGTAGGCTATGAGCTTACGGATGGCTTTATATCGGATCTGATGGAAGGGCGCAAATGGCTGAAGGCCCCGGAAGATCCAGACGCCGTGCTGCTCGGGGAAGACGCGATTATCGTTCCTGCTGTCAGTGAAGCGGAATTGGAGCCTGTCGCAGCTTCCAATTCGATAAATAGGGAGAAATGAAAGATGATGAGATGTCCCAATTGCAATTCAAAGGATATTGGTAAAATCGGTTCCCATCAGTTCTACTGCTGGGGCTGCTTTATAGAGCTGACAGTGAACGGTGAGAAGATGTCGGTCTATCAAGTGGAAGAGGACGGAACGCTGAGTTCGCTCGACGATTTGTTCTTTGAAGAGGAAATGCCGCAAATTCAAATCAATTAGCGGTTTCATAAATCAGAAGATGACTTTAGGACGGCTTAGTGCCGTCCTTTTTGCTGTTTTTATAGGCCGAAAACCAACCAAAACAAAGGCAATACAAGAAGGGCACTTTTTTTACGTTGCGATAATACCCCTCAAACAGTGGAGAGTTAAGCTGGTTCATGATAGATGTTCAAATTAAAACGCAACTAAAACCAACTAAAATCAAATAAAAACAATTTATTAATATGGATTTAATACTGATTTTACAATTGGAAGCTAAGCTATAAATGTCTTAAACAAGGCGATTACGATGAGGTGGAGGAGAAAGAGATTATGAAGAAGTGGGTAGGAACAGCACTTACGACAGTACTTATCATCTCTGCGTTAACAGCATGCGGCGGTAACAACAACAATACAAATGCACAGCAAGGGACTAATGGCAACAAAGCGGCGGGCGGAGCAAACTCGGAACTTACGGTTTACACCGCGCTCGAGGATGACCAGATTCAGGCTTATCTTGAATCGTACAAGGCTGCTCATCCAAATGTGAAAGTGAACATTGTGCGTGACTCTACGGGGGTTATTACGGCAAAGCTTTTGGCGGAAAAAGATAATCCGGTGGCTGACGTGGTATGGGGAACAGCCGCAACAAGCCTGCTTGTCCTCGACCAGAACAACATGCTGGAAGGGTACTCGCCAAAGGGAATTGAGAACATCCAGCCTGAATTCAAAGATAAGAATGAGCCGGCACATTGGGTGGGCATCGATGCCTGGGAAACGGCCTTCGCCGTCAATACGGCAGAGCTGAAGAAGAAGGGGCTTGAAATTCCGAAATCGTATGCCGATCTGACTAAACCGGAATACAAAGGCTTGATCGTTATGCCGAATCCGGCTTCCTCCGGCACGGGCTTCCTGACGGTTAACGGCCTTCAGCAGTTCATGGGCGACAGCGAAGCATGGAGCTACCTGGACAAGCTGGATCAAAATATTGCCGTATACACCGAATCCGGTTCGAAACCGGCGAAGATGGCCGGCACCGGGGAATATCCGATTGGCATTTCCTTCGGTTACCGAGCGATTCAAGAGAAAAAGGGCGGAGCTCCAGTAGAGGTTGTATTCCCTACGGAAGGCTCGGGCTGGGATGTTGAAGCCAATGCGCTTATGAAGAAAGACAACATTAAGCCGGAAGCAAAAGAGTTCCTCGATTGGGCAATCTCCGAAGAGCCTATGAAGAAATATAACGAGAACTATGCGATTCTCGCGATGAAAACCGATTCCGCCGTTATTCCGGAAGGCTACACGAAGGATCCGGTCAGCCAACTGATCAAGCTTGATCTGAACAAAGCTGCTGAGACCCGTGACGCAACGCTTGCGGAATGGTCGAAGCGTTATGAAGCTAAGAGCGAGAAGAAATAAAAGCTAATCCGAAGGAGGACAACGGTTCTATGCCACAGAGCTATTTATCCATAGAAGGCATCCGCAAGACATTCGGATCGTTTACAGCGCTTGAGCCTATACACATCGAGATTCCCAAGAATGAATTCGTATGCTTGCTGGGTCCAAGCGGCTGCGGCAAGACGACCTTGCTTCGGATGATTGCGGGACTCGAAACGCCGGATAGCGGCCGTATGCTGGTAGAGGGCAAGGATATGACATCCTTGCCTCCCGCGAGGCGCAATGTAGGATTTATGTTCCAATCGTATGCCCTGTTTCCGAATTTAACGGTAGCCCAGAATGTTGCCTATGGACTGAAGGAGAAAAAAATGTCCAAGCAGCAAATGCAGAGCAAGGTAGAGGAAGTGCTCGGCATGGTTGATCTTTTGACCTCTGCGAAGAAATACCCGGCCCAACTGTCGGGCGGACAACAGCAGCGGGTAGCACTAGCCCGCGCGATTGCTTTATCCCCCGATTTCCTGCTGCTCGACGAGCCGTTGTCTGCATTAGACGCCAAGGTGAGAGAGAAGCTTCGCCTCGAGATTCGCAGACTGCATGAGCAGCTTGGCATGACGACGATTATGGTTACTCATGATCAAGAGGAGGCGCTTACGATGGCGGATACCGTCGTTGTGATGAACAACGCCAAGGTTATTCAGTCCGGGGCACCCGAAGAGATTTACGAACGGCCAAACAGCCGGTTTGTCGCCGATTTTATCGGTGCAGTCAATTTCCTTGAACCTATGGACGGCGGAGACACGCTGGCGATTAGACCGGAGCATGTAAGGCTTGGTCTTACTCAGGAGACGGGAAGCTATGAAGCGGTGATGGAAAGCCTGGAATTCCGGGGTTCCTTCTACCGTGTAACAATGAAGGTGCAAGGTCCGATGAGCCGTTATTTCCCGAATGGAGTTGCGGCGGACGTGAATCGCTCCATCGTTAAACAATATCAACTTGAAAAAAACCGCCGCGTCTTTATCCAATTGCCTGAGGAGCATTTGATTCACTTCGGTGCAAACCGCCGGGAGCGACTTGAGGTGGTTGGATGAGACCCGCGAAATGGCATACAGCCATGATCCTCAAACGGGGAAATGGCAGTTGGTTAGAACGTGTTGCAATGCTGCTTATGCTTGCGGGATTATGCGTGATGATTCTGCTTCCTTTGTTCTCGCTGTTCAGTAAAGCGGTTACGGACAAACAAGGCGAATATAACGGATTAGATAATTTCATCGATTATTTCTCCACGCCCGCATTGCTGAGCTCCTTGCAGCACACGGTATACGTTTCTGCTCTGACCGCAATCCTGTCCGTCGTACTGGGCTTTTTGTTCGCTTACGCCCTTACCCGTACGAACGTTCCCGGGAAAATGTTTTTCAAAACGGTATCGCTCCTAATGCTCTTCGCTCCAACGATGATGCTTGGGATCGGATTAACCTACTTGTTCGGTAACCAGGGATTGGTTACAACCGGCTTTTTTGAGGCGCTGCCCTTCCATTGGGATATTGGTTTGTATGGCCCAACGGGCATTGTTCTGGCGGAGGTTATGTACACCTTTCCGCAAGCCTGTCTCATCCTTGTTGTTTCCTTAAGCTTTGCGGATTTCAATCTGTACGAGGCTGCCAAAACAATGGGAGCTGGAAAAGGAAGAATCTTTTTCACCATAACCCTTCCCAACATGAAGTACGGTCTTATTTCTTCGTTCTTTGTCTGCTTTACGCTGGCCTTTACCGATTTCGGCGCGCCGCAGGTAGTTGGCGGAAGCTACAATGTGCTGGCAACGGAAATCTATAAGCAGGTTATCGGCCAGCAAAATATGGGGATGGGAGCTACTGTCGGCATCATTCTGACTCTTCCCGCCATCCTTGCTTTTATCGTTGACCGGTTTATAACAAGCAGACAACATGCCATCAGCGCAAGAGCGGTGCCGTACCGGATATCGCCCAGCCGGAATAGAGACGGATTTTTCCTCGCCTTCTGTATCGCGGCATCGGGTATGATTCTGATCTTAATCTGTACGGTCTTCGCAGCTTCGGTCATCAAGATATGGCCGTATAATCTTTCGTTGTCCCTGAAGCACTATGATTTCAGCAAAGTGGCCGGAGGAAGCTTGCAGCCATTCTGGACCAGCTTGCGGATGTCCGCCTGGACAGCGGTAATCGGAACGGCCGTTACTTTCATAGGCGCTTATCTGATTGAGAAGACGAAGACATTGCCTGTACTCCGGCAGGCGGGTTATTTTCTGTCGATCCTTCCGCTGGCGCTGCCGGGTATCGTTCTTGGTCTGTCGTACATCTTTTTCTTCAACAAAGCAAGCAATCCGATGCACGGCATTTACGGAACGATCTGGATTCTGGTGCTGGCAAACATCGCGCATTTCTACTCCGTTGCTTTTGTTACGGCGACAAGCGCGCTGAAGAAGCTGGATCGCGAGATTGAAACGGCCTCCGACTCATTAGGCGTCCCAAGGTACAAAACCTTGCTGAGAGTGACGCTTCCCTTGTGTCTGCCGGCCGTCTTGGAGATGGCGATGTACTTCTTTATCAACTCGATGGTAACCGTGTCGGCGGTTATGTTCCTGTATGCGGCAGATTTGAAGCTGGCCTCCGTATCTATTGTAAATATGGAGGATGCGGGAGATATAGCGCCTGCAGCCGCGATGTCGACCTTAATCGTAATGACGAATATCGGGGTACGGCTGCTCTATGAAGCTGTCACCCATCAGATTAAGAAGAGAACGCAAGCTTGGCAAACGAGAGAACAATAACGAGATATCAATGAGGAGAGATGAATCATGATTAAAGCAGTCATGCTGGATTGGGCAGGCACCATGGTCGATTTCGGCTGCTTTGCACCGCTTAACGTTTTTGTGGAGGTCTTTGCGCGCAAAGGAGTTCAGGTTACGGTTGAGGAAGCAAGACAGCCGATGGGCATGCTGAAGCGGGATCATATTGCGGCCATGTGCCAAATGGAGCGTATCGCCGGTGTTTGGGAAGGACTTCACGGAAGAAAGCCAGGCGAAGCAGATATCGATGAACTGTACGCAGACTTTGAACCGCTGTTGTTCAGCACCTTAAAGGATTATGCGACGCCTGTATCCGGAGCGGTTGAGCTTGCGGACAGATTGCGCAGCCAAGGAATTGCCATTGGTTCAACAACCGGTTATACGAGAGCGATGATGGACGTGGTTTGCAAAGGGGCCAAGGAACAAGGCTATGAACCGGATACCCTCGTTACGCCTACGGAGGTCTCTGCCGGCAGACCTTATCCTTGGATGATCTACCGGAACGCAGAGATGCTTGGCGTATACCCGATGCATCAGATTGTCAAAGCCGGCGACACCGTAAGCGATATGCTGGAAGGCGTAAATGCGGGCTGCTGGACAGTTGGCGTTATTGTAGGCAGCAGCGAGCTTGGCATGACGGAAGAGGAAGTAACCGGATGCGAAGAAGCGGAGCTCACAGAACGCAAGTTGGCCGTTGCAGCCAGACTTCAAGCCGCAGGCGCCCATTATGTCATTGACCGAATCGGAGAACTGGATAGCGTCATCGCGCAAATTAACGCTCGTATGGAGAGAGGAGAACGTCCATGAACCGCCCCTATTTGCTGCTGACTCCGGGACCGCTCACGACTTCGGACACGGTTAAAGAAGCGATGCTCCGAGACTGGTGTACGTGGGACAAGGATTATAACGAGCTGGTGCAAAGCATTCGAACCCGTCTGGCGAAGCTGGCAACCTCTTCGCCCGAGTCCTATACTTCGGTACTCATGCAGGGCAGCGGCACCTTCAGCGTGGAGTCCGTCATTGGCACGGTTGTTCCGCAAGGCGGCAAGCTGCTTGTGCTGACCAACGGGGCTTATGGCAACCGGATTGCCCAAATGGCCGCTGTTTACGGTATTTCTACCTCTGTCCTGGACTTCGGCGAGACGGAATGCGTGAAAGCTTCCGCGGTTGAGGAACGCCTGCAGGCCGAGCCGGATATTACCCACGTTGCCATGGTGCATTGCGAGACAACCACGGGCATGTTGAACCCGATTGCTGACGTATCGAAAATCGTTAAAGGCCGCAACAAAATCTTTATCGTGGATGCGATGAGCAGCTTTGGCGGGATCCCGATCGACGTAGCGGAGCTTGCGATTGATTTTTTGATCAGCAGCGCAAACAAATGTATTCAAGGCGTTCCAGGCTTTGGATTTATTATTGCGCGAACGGATGCGCTCCTTGCTTGCAAAGGCCAGGCCCGTTCATTATCGCTCGACTTGTATGATCAGTGGATGGTGATGGAAAAAGGCGGAGGCAAATGGCGCTTTACCTCTCCAACCCATGTGGTGCGGGCGTTTGACCAGGCTTTAATCGAGCTTGAGGCGGAGGGCGGTATAACAGCGCGCCATCAACGGTATAAGGCGAATCAGCAGCTGCTTGCGGAAGGAATGGCTCAGCTTGGCTTCTGCGCCTTGCTTCCGAAGGAGCTTCATTCACCGATTATTACGTCCTTCTATTATCCGTCCAGCAATCGCTTCAGCTTTGAAGAGCTGTATGACAAATTGAAAGCAGCCGGCTTTGTTGTTTATCCCGGAAAAATCAGCACGGCTGACACGTTCAGGATCGGCAATATCGGCGAGGTCTATAAAGAGGATATCGTGAAGCTGCTGCAGGTGATCAATAACGAGATGTTCTGGTAATAACAAGAAGACGATCCTGCAACGGAAGGAGTTTGTCCGTACGCGGGGAAAAAGTAGGAAAGGATATCGTACAGAGACTCGGAAGAAGGGGGTGCCCGTTATGTCGCTGATTGGAGAAGAGCGAAAGAGAGAGATACTGGACATCATTAATGATGCGGGTAAAGTTCAGACGAATGATCTGGTGAAACGCTTTGGCGTTTCATCGGAGACGATCCGGCGCTACCTGGAGGAGCTGGAGTCGGAGAACCGGCTTAAGCGCGTATATGGCGGAGCGGTAAAGATGACCCTTGTCTACGAGGAGCTCTCCCATCTGAAACGAGAGGTATTAAGGGTAGAGGAGAAGCAGCGGGTTGGTAGGGCTGCCGCCGCCCTGGTAGAAGACTATGACGTAATCGTTATCGATGACGGCTCAACAACGCTGCAGATGATTCCTTATCTTCTGTACAAGAAAAATCTGACGATCATAACCAATTCCGTTTCCGGATTGAATATGATTCTGGACTATCAGAACAAAGAAATGTTCTCGGGCGACGTCTTTTTTATCGGAGGCAAGATTGACCCGAGGCATTACCGGATATCCGGCTCCTTGGCGGAAAAGTTTATGGAGAACTTTTTCGTGAACAAAGCTTTTATTTCCATTGACGGCATCTCTCCCGAACAGGGAATAACAAGCTTTGACTCCAGCCGCGCGCTGCTCGTTCAGACCATGATGCAAAAGAGCGAGCAAAGCATCATTCTTACGGATAGCAGCAAGTTCGGCGCAAACCGGCTGTACAAAATCGCCGATTTTGTGCAGCTGGATACGGTTGTTTGCGAGGAGCCGCTCCCTGTGGAATGGTCGGCATATATCGATAAGAATCTGAATTGGATCGTAGCGGAATAAATACGAATTAGGCATTTATGGATGAAAAGGACCGCTTGTACATATACTGAAGCAGATTGCTCTGTCAATCTATTGGCTTTCGGGAATGAAACAAGCGGGGGTGAAGACGGTGGAACGGTTGACGAAGAGCCGTCTGTTTGTGTGGCTGGTCTATATCATTATGGGGCTGCTTGCCCTGTATCTGCTGCTGTTGGTAAAGCCTATTTTTATTCATCTTTACGTGTTCTTAAGGTCGATTCTCGCCCCGTTTATTATCGCAATGATCGTATCCTACGTGCTGAATCCGGTTGTGACGATGCTGCATGAGCGGAAGGTTCCCCGGACGGCAGCGGTTCTGCTGATTTATGCCGTTTTTTGCGCGGCGCTTGCCGTTATATTAGTTAATGTGATCCCGATGTTCAAGGAACAGATGGACGAGTTGAACCGCCATGTTCCCGATCTGACCTATCGCGCGGAAAGTCTCGTGAGCGACTTGAATAATACGTCCTTTCTGCCGGACAGTATCCGGGACGGGATGAATAAGTCCATTTATCAGATGGAGAAGAAGCTGTCGGATACCGTATCCCATTTCATCAACAATATCGGGTCTGTCGTAAATGCGGTATTTATCGCTTTTATCATCCCGTTCCTGGCTTTTTATATATTGAAGGATTTCGATTTGTTCGAGCGGACGGTTATTACCTACGTTCCGAAGTCGCACCGTAAGCATGCCGTCAGGCTGCTCAAGGATATCGACACGGCGCTGGGAAGCTACATTCGGGGGCAATTTATCGTCTGTATCATTGTTGGCATACTTGCTTATATCGGCTATATCATTGTTGGGCTTCCGTATCCGCTGCTGCTCGCCAGCATTGTGTCCGTCACGAATATTATCCCGTACCTGGGTCCTTTCTTTGGGGCCGCTCCGGCCCTTCTCGTTGCATCCACGATTTCTATGAAAATGGTGCTGTTTGTCGTCATCGTCAACATGGCTTGCCAGGTGCTTGAGGGAAATGTCGTATCCCCGCAGGTGGTTGGGCGCACGCTCCATATTCATCCGCTGGCGATTATCTTCGCCTTGCTGGTCGGAGGGGAGATTGCGGGCATTGTGGGAATGATTCTGGCGGTTCCGATCTTTGCGGCGCTTAAAGTGATCGTCCAGCATATCTTCGCTTATTACGTCAGGCGAAAGACCATTTGACAGACGTCCCATTGACCGATATACTTTAGACAGTAGCAGCAACTATTACATGCAAAGCGTTGATGGAAGGAAGTAAGCCATAGCCCGTCAATCAGAGAGAGAGCTTCTTCGCCATAGGGCGTCGGCTGTAAGAGCTCTTGGGACGAAGAATGGCCGAAAGCTACTTTCGGAGTGTGAACGAACTTCACCGGGAGGACCCGTTATCGTCCATACGAGGAGATTGCTTTTGAGTGCAGTATTTAGTGCATTCGGCAATAACCAGGGTGGTACCGCGATATTAAATTCGTCCCTGTCTTATGACAGGGACTTTTTTATGTTTCAAAATCATGTTTTAGACACTTTTTAAAAATCAGAGCTTTCTGCACGGAGAGAAAATTCGAAGCTTTTGGAGCGATAGCGTCCGCCTTTGTTTTTGAATTTCAACCTTGTACATATCGTTCAAGAAATTCAAAAACAACAGTGGCCAAAGGCTCGAAGTTTCTCATAGTGCGTACAGCTCAATGTTAAACGGAGGCGTAAAACAATGAAAGCAAGTGAGATTCGTTCCAAATGGCTTTCCTTCTTCGAAAGCAAAAGACACCATATCGAGCCAAGCGCATCGCTTGTCCCTCACAACGATCCGTCGCTGCTCTGGATCAATGCGGGCATGGCTCCGCTCAAGCCTTATTTTGACGGACGCGTCATTCCCGACAATCCGCGCATCACGAACTCGCAAAAATGCATTCGTACGAACGATATCGAGAATGTCGGCAAAACCCGCCGCCACCATACGTTCTTCGAGATGCTGGGCAACTTCTCCATCGGCGACTACTTCAAAGAAGAAGTCATCACTTGGGCTTGGGAGTTCCTGACGAGCAAAGAATGGATCGGCTTCGATCCCGATCGCCTCTCCGTTACGGTCTATCCGGAAGACGAAGAAGCGTACAAGTACTGGAACGAGAAAATCGGCCTTCCGGCTGAGCGCATCTACAAGCTGGATGAGAACTTCTGGGATATCGGCGAAGGCCCATGCGGACCTTGTACCGAAATTTTCTATGACCGCGGCGAGAAGTACGGCGATCTGAACGATCCGGAGTGCTGGCCTGGCGGCGAGAACGAGCGCTTCCTCGAAGTATGGAACCTTGTATTCTCCCAGTTCAACCATAACAAAGACGGCAGCTACACGCCGCTTCCTAACAAAAACATCGATACGGGCGCAGGTCTCGAGCGTTTCGCTTCCATCCTGCAGGATGTGGACTCCAACTTCGATACGGATCTGTTTATCCCGATCATTGAACGTACATGCGAAATCGCGGGCGTGAAATACCATGTGAATGATGAGCATGACGTTGCGCTGAAAGTAATCGCCGACCATATCCGTACGGTTGCCTTTGCGGTAGGCGACGGCGTTATGCCTTCCAATGAAGGCCGCGGCTACATTATCCGCCGTTTGCTCCGCCGTGCCGTTCGTTACGGAAAAACAATCGGCATCGACCGTCCGTTCCTGTATGAACTGACTTCCGTTGTTGGCGAGATTATGGGCGTTTACTATCCGGAGGTTGTCGACAAACGCGAGTTTATCGAGCGCGTTATCCGTACGGAAGAGGAACGTTTCCACGAAACCTTGTCCGACGGCCTAGTAATGCTGTCTGATCTGGTAGCAACAGCACGCAAATCGGGCACAACGGAGATCGGCGGCGAGGACGCATTCCGCCTGTACGATACGTACGGCTTCCCGTTTGATTTGACGGAGGACTTTGCATCCGAGAACGGCATGACCGTTGACCGCGAAGGCTTTGACTCCGCGATGGAAGCTCAGCGCGAACGCGCTCGCGCGGCCCGCCAGGATACGGGCGGCATGAACGTGCAAGGCGGCCCGCTTGCCGACTTTACGGTTAAAAGCGAATTTGTTGGCTATAATGAACTGGTAACAGAAGCCCAAATCACTGCCATTGTCCATGAAGATTCCCTGGTAGACCTTGTAGGCGAAGGCAGCCGCGTGCTTGTGCTGCTCGACCGTACTCCGTTCTATGCGGAAAGCGGCGGTCAAATCGGCGACAAAGGCACAATCGTAGGCAACGGCTTTACGCTGCAGGTTGAAGACGTGACAAAAGCGCCGCATGGCCAAAGCGTGCACCATGCCGTGGTCGCTTCCGGTACCGTTCGTACGGGAGAAACCGTGGAAGCTGTCGTTATCCGTTCGGTACGCGAGGATGTCATCAAGAACCATACGGCGACTCACTTGCTGCATAAAGCGCTAAAAGAAGTGCTTGGCGATCATGTTAATCAGGCAGGCTCACTTGTGCAAGCAGACCGTCTGCGTTTCGACTTCTCCCATTTCGGCAGCATTACGCCTGAAGAACTGACGGAAATCGAGCGCAAGGTTAACGAGCAAATCTGGATTGGAACTCCTGTTGTTATCGAGAGCAAGCCGATTGCGGAAGCAAAAGCAATGGGCGCTATGGCCTTGTTCGGCGAGAAGTACGGCGACATCGTGCGCGTCGTGCAAGTCGGCACTTACAGCATCGAGCTGTGTGGTGGCTGCCACGTCGCAAATACGTCCCAGATCGGTATGTTCAAGCTTGTTAGCGAGAGCGGCATCGGCTCCGGCGTACGCCGTATCGAAGCCGTAACCGGCCGCCATGCTTATAGCTATATGGAAGGTCAGCTTGATCTTTTGAAGCAGGCTTCCGCTCTTCTGAAAGCAAGCAACAACGATGTTCCGAAACGGATTGAAGCCCTGTTCGCGCAAGTGAAAGAGCTGGGCCGAGAGAACGAATCGCTGCAGGCGAAGCTGAGCCGTATCGAAGCAGGCTCCCTTGAGCAAAACGCGAAGACGGTTGGCGACGTAACGGTGCTAAGCGCGAAAGTAAGCGCGCCAACTATGGATGCCCTCCGCGGTATTGCGGATGAGCTGAAAGCGAAGCTGCCTTCTGCTGTTATTATCCTCGGCGCCGTTCAAGAGGACAAAGTAAGCCTGGTTGCAGCCGTATCGGCCGACCTGGTGAAGAAAGGCTTCCATGCCGGCAAGATCGTCAAAGAAGCGGCTGCGCATTGCGGCGGCAGCGGCGGCGGACGTCCGGATATGGCACAAGCCGGCGGCAAAGACGCTTCGAAGCTGGACGAAGCTTTGAAACTTGCCGAAGAACTGGTTCTTAACCAATCAAATGTGATATGATAGCAGTGTAAATGTAATAAACTAGTTAATAAATGCGGCTGGAAAGCGAGGTGCTGGCGATGAATTCCATGGACAACACGATGAAGTTTAATGTGAAGGCGGAAGGCGAATCTTCCTCACAAGACATTTTGCTTACGGTGCATGAGGCGCTTTTGGAGAAAGAGTATAATCCGATCAATCAGATTGTTGGGTATTTGCTGTCCGGAGATCCCGCCTACATTCCGCGGCATAACAACGCCAGAAGCTTAATTCGCAAGAAAGAACGTGATGAACTCATTGAAGAGCTTGTCCGGTTTTATCTGAACAACAAGAAATAAGAATTGGGAGCCGGATATGAGGACAATGGGTTTGGATTACGGTGACCGCAACATCGGAGTTGCGGTCAGCGACGCGTTCGGCTGGACCGCGCAGGGACTGGAAACCGTTCACAAGCGCAGAGACGGCGGCGAAATGGATCGGATTGCCGAGCTGGTAAAAGAGCATGAAGTAACGGAAATCGTTGTGGGACTGCCGAAAAATATGAATAATACGATTGGCCCCCGCGGCGAGATAAGTATGGCATTCGCAGAGCAGCTTCAGCAAACACTAAACTTGCCTGTTCACCTTTGGGATGAACGGCTGACAACGGTATCCGCCGAACGGACTTTGCTTGAGGCGGATGTTAGCCGGAAGAAGCGAAAGCTAGTAATAGACAAAATGGCGGCAACGCTTATTTTGCAAAATTATCTCGATTCTAAAACGAAAAGGTGAGGGTTGCGATGACAAAGGATGACCTGCAGTTCGAAGAACCGGAAATTATTTATATTCCGGATGAAGACGGCAACGAAGAAGAATTCGAAGTCATCATGAAGTTTGAAGTGGATGGCTCTGATTCGAAATATATGATGGTTGTTCCGCTTGCAAGCGAAAATGACGAGGAAGATGAAGTATACGCTTTCCGTTATGAAGAAGAAGGCGACGACCTGAAGCTGTACACGATCGAAGACGAAGAAGAGTGGAACATGGTTGAAGAAACCTTCAACACGCTTCTCGGCGAGATGGAGGAAAATTAATGGCAGATGACGAGCGCATTATTCCGGTTCCGCAAGAGCGGCTTCGGGAAGTGTTCGGGAATGTAATCGAGCTGGTCTCCGAGCATGGAAGTCTCGACAAATTCGAGATCAAGGCGGAGTTTCTGCTTGGCCCGTACGTTTATGCCGCTCTGCAGTCGCCTGATATGAAGAAAGAGCAGGAGGTTGAGCTGTTCCGCGTCATCCTGACCGATAACGGCGAACCCCAGCTTGAAACGATTGAAGACGATGATGAGTGGGAACTTGCGGCGGAAGCTTACGATGATCTTCTGTTCGCAAACGACGAAATGCCTTAATTGCATACGCAAGTTGAGAAGAGCGGCTCCCACCGCTCTTTTTCTCAGGTTTTTGAAGGAAATTTTTGTCGGAAAATGGATGAATCTGATGAATGAATTCATTAAGATTAAGCTTACGAAGTAAGAATCATCACGAACAGCTGTTAGCTGTTTGTGTGATAATTCTTTTTAGGAGGAACGCGGTTGGTGCAATCGAGACAGCAGCATTCAAGATCAGGACCATCGGCAGGCCGTATTGCCTTATGGGTCGTTTTATCGCTTCTGGCACTCCTTATTATTGGAGCGGGGAGTGTCTTTTTGTATGTTTGGAACGGGTTAAAGCCGACAGCTTCGGGCGAACCCGTCCGAATTGAAATTGCAAAGGGAGCTTCGGCGTTTGCGGTATCCGATACGTTGGAAAAGCATGGCATTATCAAGAATTCCTTTTTGTTCAAATATTACTTGAAGGCCAAAAATGAAGGCTCGCATTTCCAGGCCGGCGTTTATGATCTAAGCCCGGGCATGGAGAATGACGAGATCATCGCAAAGCTGAACAGCGGGGATACCGTAGCAGAGGCCATGATCCGGTTCACGATTCCGGAGGGCTTCACTTTGCTTCAGATTGCCGACAAACTGTCCGAAGAAAAGCTGATCGACAAGGCTAAATTTCTGGCGCTTGCGGATTCCGCCCAGGGCTGGGAAGGCGCGGAGGCCGTTAAATCGATACCGGCCGACGACAAGCTTCATCACCGCCTGGAAGGCTATTTGTTCCCGGAGACTTATGAACTGAAGAAGGGGAGCACGGAAGAGGATATTCTCAAGCGAATGATGGCGGAGCTGGACACGAAGCTGAACACCTTGCCCGAGGGCTGGACGGATGTTCTGGCCGAGCGCAAGCTGACGCTGCATCAGCTGCTCACGATTGCGTCTCTGATCGAGCGGGAGGTAGTTGTCGATGAGGAGCGGCCGGTTGTGGCTGGCGTCATTTATAACCGTCTGGCGAAAGGAATGCCTCTGCAGATTGACGCGACCGTTCAATATCTGCTGGATAAGCCAAAGGAACGGTTGTACGAGAAGGATCTGCAGATTGACAGCCCGTATAACACGTACAAGATTGACGGATTGCCGCCGGGGCCGATCGCAAGCCCAAGTCTCGCTTCGATTAAAGCGGCTTTATATCCGGAGAAAAACGAGTACTTCTATTACGTCACCAAAAAAGACGGCTCGCAGACGCATCTGTTTGCCAAGACCTATAAAGAACATCTTAAAAATATCGAGACAAGCAATGAAACGGCTGCGAAATAAGACGGAAAATATCGACAGGGAAGGACGTATGTCTTTCCTTGTTTTTTATTGGGAAAAATAGTTTTTGGAATCTACTAATCAATTGACATTTTCCGACCGATATAAAATAATAGGACTGTACATACCGATATAGGGTAATAGAACTAGACTGATCCAACTTACAAACTACATAACGATAAAGAGGCGGTGTCTTGCATGAAGAAAACGGACAAACCTAAAAAAATTAAAGAGAAGCCGCAAAATATGAAAGCGCAATCAAAGGCGCAGGCGGTTACCGCTCAAACAACAAAGCAAGTGACGCAGACTTTCACATCCATTTTCTCCAACCCATTAAAGTCAGTAGGTACAAAGCTGTTTCTGATTATCTTTGTGAGCATTATCGCGTGCGTATTGGTCGTGGGTCAAATGGCCTATTCGAAAGCAAAAGGTATCGTTGAGGATAAAGTGTCCAGCGCAAGCTTCGAGACCATCGTACAGGCATCGGCGAACCTGGATATTGTACTTAAGACGTATGAGGATCTGTCGATGCAGATCATGATCGATAAAGAGTTCCATAAGCTTGTTTCTACCCTGGAAGACAGCACGGAAGCTTTTGATTTGTTTGAAGCAGAGAAGGATTTGGGTGACCGTCTGCAAAACGCGGTGATGGCCAACAAGGCCATTATCGGTGCTTATTTGCTGCCGCTGAACGATAAGCTTCCGACTATTACATACGGAATGGCCTCCGTGGCCGTAGCTCCCGATCTGATGAAATCGGACTGGTTCGAGAAGACGAAAACTTCAAAAGGCGGCGTGAACTGGATTGGAACGCAGCCAACCGGCTTTGGCACAAAGGATAAGCAGCCTTCGATTGGTCTCAGCAGGCAAATGAACAATACGACAACTAATGCAGCGTCTTACATCCTGTTGCTCGAGCTTAACCTCGAGGATATCCGCGGCCAATATGAAGACGTATCGCTTGGAGAAGGCAGCAGTATTTACCTGGTGGACAGCGACAATAAGTACATCTCGTCTCCGGACAACAGTCTTATTGGCAAAGGCAACGTCGTTAAACTGAACATTGATGAGGAAGGATCGCTGAAAGAGAAATCCTCTGAAGGGGAAGAGGTTCTCTCCGTATTCAAGACGCTGGATACAACAGGCTGGAGACTGGTCGGAACGATTCCGGTTAATGAACTGGTAAAAGATGCGGGCGTTATTAACAAAATGACTTGGCTGATTGCACTGGTTGCCATGTTTATCGCGATCGCTATCGGCATGCTCGTTATCCGTACCGTCGCAATGCCGCTTATGGCGATGCGCAATCTGATGAACGAAGGCGAACGCGGCAATTTGACGGTTCGCTCGAATATAACGAAACGCAAGGATGAGATCGGTCAGCTTGGCGAGAGCTTTAACAAAATGATGATACAGATTACGGCGCTTGCCAAGCAAACAACCCAGTCGGCAGACGATGTATTGTCTACGGCTGGCGAGCTGACCGACGTATCGAAGAAGACGGCGATTTCGGCAAGAGAGATTTCCGTCGCTACGGAAGAGATTGCGAGCGGAGCATCCAGCCTTGCGGTCGAGGCCGAAAGAGGCAGCGATCTGACAGGCAATATCAATCATCAAATGAAATCGGTAATGGAAGCAACCGGCCATATGGTAGAATCCGCCGGCGAAGTGGAGAAAGCGAGCCAGCAAGGTACGGCGTACATGGGGCTTCTTATTCAGAAGACGGGCATGACGGAAGAAATGACCCGTTCCATGGTAGAGAAAGTGGACAGCCTCAAGCTTAGCACCGGGTCTATCGTTAAAATTCTGGATGTATTGAACAATCTGACGAAACAGACGAACATCCTGTCGCTGAACGCAACCATTGAAGCGGCACGGGCCGGAGCGGCCGGCAAAGGCTTTATGGTCGTAGCCGATGAGATCCGCAAGCTGGCGGATCAATCCCGTCAATCGATCGATGTAGTAGGCCAAATTACGGAGACAATAATGACGCAGATCGAAGAGACGGTGACGGTATTGTCCGATGCGTACCCGCTGTTCCAGGAGCAGATCGGATCGGTTAAAGAAGCGAACCAGCTTTTCCTCACGGTACAGAACCAGATGGGACAATTCGTGCAGAAGCTCGATTCGGTAACGAATTCGATCACCGTGCTGGATCAATCGCAAGTCGTGTTAACGGAAGCGATGGGGAATGTGAGCGCCGTAGCGCAGCAATCCTCGGCTACTTCTGAAGAAGTCGCGTCGCTTAGCACCGAGCAACTTAGCATCAGTAACGGGTTGGTTAACCTATCCGAGAAGCTGGATGCCGTATCCCGCGGACTTAAAGAATCGTTATCCCGTTTTAAAATCGACTAATCATAAGCCGTCCAATTGGATGAAAGATCCTTTTGGACGGTTTTTTTGTGCTCCCGTAAGGTGATAATGTCTAATGACTGGAGGCGCCTTTTACATGAGAAGACGTATTGCTGTAATCGGGTTATTATTTGTTTTTATTTTGTCCGGGTTTATTGCGAGGCTTGCCTGGCTGCAGCTGACTCCTGGCTTCGGGCATAAGAACGCTGCTGCTATTAGCCAGACCAGCTGGAAACGGATGTCTGTTATGCAGCGAGAGCGGAATCTGGTGCTGGATTCCGGCCGGGGAGATTTCGTCGACCGATATAACAGATCGATTACGGGGGAGACGTATTATACGCTTGCCTTATTTCCCGTGAACACGCAGTTCGAAGACCCTCAAACGGAGAAGAACTGGCATCGGAATGCCCGGCAGCTAGCCACGATTCTGAATGTAACGGAAGGAGAGCTCGTGAGCCGGTGGCAGGAGCTGCGGGAGCCTTCTTTCTGGCATAAAGGGAAAGAGAAGCTGCCTTACCGATTATCGGACAAGCAGCTTCAGCAGCTGGCTAAGCTTCATTTGAACGGAATAAGGGCATTACCGTACCGGAACCGTTATTTAACGGCATTTGCCGCCAAGCAGGCTATTGGCTATATCAGCCAGCATCCGGAGCATCTTGAAATGGCCTATTCCAAAGAACTAGAGTCGGGCAAACGGAAAATCAATGAGTTGATCGGCGGTTCCGGTCTCGAGAAGTCGCTGGATGATCTGCTGCATGGCGCAGGCGCTACATCGGTTTCTTATTTTACGGACGGCAATAAGGGGCCGCTGCTAGGATTGAATTACCGGGTCACGGGACCGGGGAATCCGTATTACCCGCTTCAGGTACAGACTACGCTTGATCTTGAGCTTCAGAACAGAATTGAAGCTTATATCGATGCCAGACCGCTTAAGGAGGGGGCGGTAGTTGTTCTGGATGCGGACAATGGGGATATTGTGGCAATGATTTCACGGCCGCACATGGAGCCTCTGCAGCTGGATAATGAGAAGGAGTGGGCCAATCATGCGATTCAGGCAGCCGTGCCCGGCTCCATCTTTAAGCTGGTTACCGAGGCTGCTGCTCTGGAAGCTGGTGTGACAAACGAGAAGGAGCGTTTTACCTGCAATGGGGAATACGGCAAATACGGCTTGTCCTGCTGGAAAGAGGGCGGGCATGGCACGCTTACGCTGCGGGAGGGACTAGCGCAGTCCTGCAATGTCGTATTCGCGACAATCGCGGAGCGGTTAAGCGCGGAGCAGCTGCAGCGTACAGCAACCGCTCTGGGGATTGGGAAGCAAGCCGGATGGCATTCGGAACGGGCCTTTGGGCCGTTCCGTCATCCGCTCCGGCTGCTTGGGGAGGAGGAAGCCGGGCGGTTGTTCCCGGCTGTGGCTGGTGTTAAGACGGATGGCGGCGTAATGGCGCAATCCGCCATTGGGCAGCGTGATGTATTGATGACGCCGCTGCAGGCGGCGAATCTGGTCGTCACGCTGCTGGGCCACGGGCGCGTGATGGAGCCGCGCCTCGTACGGGAAATCCGCTATGCCAACGGCCAGCGGATGGTGACGATGCCCGCGAAGAGCGCTCCAGCGGCGGATGGCCGGATTCGTCCGGCCACCGCGCGCAAGCTGCTTCGCGGTATGGAGGCGGTTGTCGACCATGGAACAGGCCGGTCGATCCGCCAAGGATTGTGGGCGGTAGCCGGCAAATCAGGCACCGCCGAAATCATAAGGGCCGGAGCGCCCCGCGTGAACCAATGGTTCACGGGATACGGTCCGGCCCAGAAGCCCCGTTATGCGGTTGCGGTGCTGGCAGAGAATCGTCCGCCTGATAGCAGTAATCAAGCAACGGAGCTTTTTCGCGGCGTCATGGATATTCTCGCCCTATACTCCCGTTGAAGGCTGCTTGCCGTCGATTTCCTCCTCGGCGGCAGCCGGGAATGGATGAACGTCAAACTCGCCTTGCGGTGTACGGATCCAGCGGTGGAAGAAGCCTTGCTCGTACAGCGCTTTAATTAGAATAATGATGATTGGCGACAGAATAACGCCCGCTACGCCAAACAAATGCAGCGATACGATCATGCAGGACAACATCGTGAAGGCGGATACGCCCAGCGTATCGCCCGTAATTTTTGGCTCTACGATATGACGCGTCAGAACGACCGCTACCAAAAGCACGGACAGCCATACGGCAAGCGTCGTTTGACCAACCAGGAACAAATAAATGATCCAGGGAATAAACAGCGTACTAACGCCAAGAAGCGGCAATACGTCGAAGATCCCGGCCGTTAACGAGATGGCGAATGCATTTTCGACTCTCAGAACAAGCAGCGCCGCGAAAATAACGAGGAACGTAATACTCATCATTTTTGCCTGAGCCTTCACGTAAGCTCCAATTCCTTTGAATACATTTTCTCTAAGGAAGAAGAAAGCTTTTTTGAACGTGTTAGGCGTTTTGTCATTGGCGGTTTTTTTCCATACTTTAATCTCAATGCTGAGGAAGTACGCCAGAATAATCCCGATTACGAAGTTGAAAAGAAAAGTGGAGAAGGACGAAATATATCCGATCAGACCGGTGAAAATAATATTGGCCAGCTTCGGTAAATATTCCGTTGCTCCGTTAATGTACTCGGTGATTTTATTGACCCATTCGGGAGGCAGTGCTTGAAGCTTTTGCTGGAACACGCTGGAATCATCCTGCACCTGCTCCTTGAACAGCTCTTGGTACTGCGGCAATTTCACCTTAATGAAGTCGGCGCCTTGGCTTGTAATGATATAGGCTAGTCCGGAAAAAAGGCCAATAATAATGAGGGAGAACACCAGCACGGATATGCCGGAAGCAATCGATTTTTTGATCCCGATTTTGTTCAGCCGCTTGGCCAGCGGTTCGATAAACAGATAAATGACAAATGCAAAGAAAATAGGTGTCGCGATCTTGTACAGATAGCTGAAGGCGAACATAACCAGATACACCGTTAGGGCAATAAGCGCTATGTCGAATGCGGTACGCCAGTATTTCTTGTAAAACGGAAGCATACAATAATCTCCTCTCGTACAGGAATCAAATCCCTGTTGTGATTGTACTATAATTTTTAAAACGATGCCTATAATTAATGCTCATATGGTACAATTAAAGGTATCGTGTTTATAACTTTCATAAACGGTGGGGTATAGAAAATGTTACAATTGCTGCTTTGGGCATTTTACTTCTTGTCCTTTTATGCCTTTATCCCTGCGCTAATCAGCCGTGTTTTCGGATTTCGTGTATTCAAGAAAGGCCGTGTTACAAGCGATATCGCTTTAACCTTCGATGATGGTCCGGATCCTGAATATACGCCCCAGCTGCTTGATCTGCTTGCCCGTTATAAGGCGAAAGCCACTTTTTTTGTAGTAGGCTCACATGCAGAGAAGCATCCGGAAATACTGCGGAGAATGCATGAGGAAGGACATATAATCGGTATTCATAATTATGTTCATAAGACCAACTGGTTTATGAGGCCAAAGACGGTTCGCAGTCAGATCGATCGTACCTCAGACGTAATACGGGAGGCCGTCGGAATCCGTTCCGCTTTTTATCGGCCGCCATGGGGGATTGTTAACGTCTTTGATTTCATGAACCGCAATAAGATGCAAATCATATTGTGGTCGGCCATTTTCGGGGATTGGAACGTTAAGCTTGGCGCCGAGCGTCTTAAGCAGAAAATGATGAAGAAGATGCGTCCCGGGGAAGTGCTGCTGCTGCATGATTGCGGCCGAACGCCAGGCGCGGATCCAACAGCACCGGCGAATATGCTGCTTGCTCTTGAAGCTTATATGGAAGAAGCGACGAAGCGTAGCTTTAAATTTGTCGGCATAGCGGAGATGATGAAATTGACAGACAAAACGCCGAAACGGTCTATGATGAAGAATGCAATGGTTGGAGCATGGCTCCTCTACGAGAAGCTGTACCATGTTGTTTTCCGGCTGAAAACGGTGGGGGGCGAAGATGCGGCATTCCATTACCGTGTTATCAAGTATCACGGGGAGTCCATTAAGCTGGCGGATAACGGGTTCTTGAAGCACGGCGACAAAATCGTAGAGCTTCATTTCGACAATAAGATGCTGTCTTCGATTGCTTTGCAATCGGGCTCGCCGTTAGCGACGGGAATTCGGCTGCTCCGGGAGGTGGAACAGGCGTTGCCGGCTCTGGCGAGAACGATTGCTAAAGACCCGGAAGCAGAGGGAGTGCGCGCGATCTATGGCGTGACCATGATCCATCGCGGCGCGGACCGGTTAGGCTTCCAGGTAGAGCCTCTGCCGGATGGCATGTTCGCGCGGACAACGCGGATATATCTAAAAATCCTTGCCAGCGTTCTTACCAATAAACAGCGCAACGCAAGAGGCAAAGCAAAGCGGGATTCTATCAAGCCTCATATGCTGTTAATGCCGCTGGAGCAGCTCCTCATGTTCGCCGTAAACGGCGCGCATGCATCCACGGCTAAAGGCGCTAAGCCTCATCAGGAAGTGGCGGCGGCGAAATCGGCACCTTCCCTTGAAAATACGGATGATTCCGAAATGGACAGCAATCCATCAGTTATCTAAACAAAGCCTGGCAGTCGTTGACTGCCAGGTTTTTTTGTCCCTTTTTCTTCTTCTTCTTCTTCTTCTTCTTCCTTAACAATATCTCATATCGTTAAGGCGATTCAGATTGGAGGGAAACCAGGTAGGCTGATGTGTTCTATGTAAACATTGTGGAGATGCTGCTCTTATCAGGTTAATTTGTAGTATAGGGGAGATGGTATCTGTAACTGTAGTGCATCAGCTTAACTTAGAAGATCTGATGCAAGTATTGCTTGGAACGTGGACAGCTGTGGTGTTAGGGGAGTTGAGTTGTTGGGGTGGTTGGCTGGTTGGTTTTGGCTTGGTTTAGGTTGGTTTTCCCGACAGGGAGGCACAACAACCTGATAATCCCTGTGCCTGGGTCGTCAGGCACAGGTGCACTCCATTCCTCCCAAAAGGAACAGAATGGAGTCAGCGACGTCCCTTTTGCTGCTGCCTTATGCTCCAACGGAGCAGACGTATATCTCTGGAGAAGCCAGGCTGCCGAAGTAGCTTTCCGATGGAAAGCTTTTGAGCGTTCGCCTTTGGTTACCGGATTCCTTCGAATCAACTTTTAACAAGTTGATTCGAAGGAATCCGGAACCAACAGCGATCGAAAGAGATATACGTCTGCGGAGTGCTGCTGTGCATCCCACATAAAACAAGAAAGCAGCCCCCAAAGGAGCTGCTCAACTCAATTCCGCGAACTACATCTTCATAACGCCGCCCGTACTTGCATTCGTAACAAGGTGCGAGTAGCGAGCCAGGTAGCCGCGTTTGATTTTTGGTTCGAAGCCAGGCCATGCGGCGCGGCGTTTTTCCATTTCTTCGTCACTGATGAGAAGGTTAATTCCACGATTGTTCATGTCTAGCTCAATGATGTCGCCGTCTTGAACGAAGGCGATCGGGCCGCCTTCTGCCGCTTCCGGAGATACGTGGCCGATGCTGATGCCGCGGGATGCGCCGGAGAAACGACCGTCGGTGATCAGGCCGACTTTAGTGCCAAGACCCATACCAACGATTTGCGAAGTTGGAGCAAGCATCTCCGGCATGCCAGGACCGCCTTTAGGACCTTCGTAGCGGATAACGACTACATGACCTTCTTTCACTTTGCCGCCGGCGATGCCAGCAAGTGCATCGTCTTGGGAGTCGAAGCAGATCGCTGGACCTTTATGGTAGCCGCCAACCGATTTGTCAATAGCGCCGACTTTAACGATCGAGCCGCCTGGAGCGAGGTTGCCGAACAATACAGCCAAGCCGCCGCGTTCGCTATGCGGGTTATCGATCGTACGGAGAACATCTGTATCTAGGATTTCACAGCCTTCAACATTCTCCCGAAGTGTTTTACCAGTAACAGTTAAACGTGTACCATCCAATGCGCCATCTTTTTTGAGCAGCTCATTGAGAACGGCGCTTACGCCGCCTGCAACATGAACATCTTCGATGTGGTAATCGGATGCTGGAGCAATTTTCGCAAGATGCGGAACGCGTTCTGCAATTTCATTGATGCGTTCGATTGGGTATTCGATACCAGCTTCATGAGCAATAGCCAGCGTGTGCAGAACGGTATTTGTTGAACCGCCCAAAGCCATATCAAGAGCAAATGCGTTGTCGATTGTTTCTTTTGTCACGATATCACGTGGTTTGATGCCAAGTTCGATCAGTTTCATCAGCTGGCGAGCCGATTCTTTAACGAACTCTTTACGCTCAGGCGATACAGCAAGAATCGTACCGTTACCTGGCATTGCAAGGCCAAGGCCTTCTGCAAGACAGTTCATGGAGTTAGCTGTGAACATTCCGGAGCAAGAACCGCAAGTCGGACAACCGAATTGTTCCAGTTCAGTAAGACCTACTTCATCAATCGTACCAGCGATATATTGGCCAACGCCTTCAAATACGCTAGTCAGGGAGATTGCGCGGCCGTCGGAAGTTCTGCCGGCTTTCATTGGTCCGCCACTTACGAGCATGGTTGGGATGTTTACGCGAAGGGCACCCATCATCATGCCAGGCGTAATTTTGTCGCAGTTAGGAATGCAGACCATACCGTCGAACCAGTGTGCGTTAACTACTGTTTCTATGGAGTCCGCAATAATCTCGCGGCTGGCAAGCGAGTAACGCATCCCGATGTGACCCATCGCGATACCGTCGTCTACGCCGATTGTGTTGAATTCGAACGGCACGCCGCCCGCTTCGCGAATTGCTTCTTTAACCAGTTTGCCGAACTCCTGCAAATGGACATGACCTGGAATAATATCGATATAAGAGTTACAAACCGCGATAAACGGTTTGCCGAAATCTTCTTCTTTTACGCCTGCTGCCCGCAGAAGACTGCGGTGAGGTGCGCGGTCAAATCCTTTTTTAATCATGTCTGATCTCATTTTCTTAGGCGCCATGCTAGTCCCTCCCATGTAATGTCATACCTTTGAGTTTATCATATCGGACAAACCTTGGCTACAAGAGCAGAAGCCGCGAAAGGCCGTAAATGCTTGTAAAACAGAGTAAATAAGGCTTATTATGGTCATTACGCTCTAACTGCCTACAATTTTCGACAAATTTAATGTTATCGTCTTTTTATTTGTGGCAAAATGAGTACTGCTTGATGAAGGAGGAAACAGACATCATGTATAAACTGCTGCTAGTTGATGACGAACCGGAAGTAACGGAAGGTCTAATGATGGAGATTGATTGGGAGAGCTGTGGCTTCTCTGAGGTGAAAACCGCCGGGAACGGGAAAGAAGCGACAGAGCTTGTAGAAAAAATGGAGCCGGATGTGCTCATTACCGATATTAGCATGCCCTATATGAACGGCCTCGAGCTTGCCGATTGGGTGAAAAAAATGTATCCGATTACCCGCGTCGTCATTCTGACGGGGCATGACGAATTCGAATATGCCAAGCAGGCCATTAATTTGCAAGTGGAAAACTACCTGCTGAAACCTTTCTCGGGGAGCCAATTGACGGAAACGGTGCTTCAAGTCAAGCAGAGGATGGATGAGGAACGGGAGATGCGGAACAACGTCGAGCTTCTGCGGGAGCATTACCGCATGACCTTGCCGATTGTCCGCGAAAAGTTTCTCTCTTCCTTAATCACTCGCCATCAGTCGTTAGCAAGTATCCATGAGAAGGCGGAGAAATACGGCATGGAGCTGGACGGAGAAGGTTATGTCGTCTCCGTGATCTCCGTTCTTCATTCGGACAAGCCGGAGGAGGAGCTGGACCCTCTTCATGCGGTCTCCTCGATTAAGGATCTTGATCTGAAATTGTTCTCCATTACGAACATTGCGGGCGAGATTTGGACGAGACACCAGTTAGGCAAAGTTTTTATCCACCAGGATCAGGTTGTCCTGTTCACGGTTAGTCCGGATAGCCGAGATGAAGAGGTAATGGAAGCGACCCAGGATGCGCTGAAGGAAATTTTGCAGAGCATCGAAAGATTTCTGAAGCTCCCCGTTATGATTGGAGTCGGGACGTTCACTCGGGATATCCGCAGCCTGAAGTATTCGTATGAGGCGGCAGAGGTAGCGCTTGATTACCGCAGAATTCTCGGGATTAACCAAATTATTTGCATAGACGATATGGAAGAGCGCGTGCAAGAGAAGCTGATCTTTGACGAGTGGAAAGAACAGAACCTGGTCCGGTCTATCAAGGTAGGGACTGAGCAGGAGCTGGCCGAAGTCATTGATGAGCTGTTTGACGATCTCGCGCGCGTGCAGGCGCCGGTACAGATGCATAACTTCGAGCATTACCTGCTCGAGATGGTAACGGCTATTATCAAGCTGTCCAAAATGATCGAAGACGGCAAAGACAAAGACCCTATCTTTGCGGTGGGTATATTGGATCAATATCAGAAGCTCAATACGCTTAATGAAACCAAAGCCTGGTTCACCGATCTTTGCGGCAAAGTAAGGAGTCGAATTGCGAGCCGCAGGCAGCATTCGTATAAGCATATCGTAGAGGAAGCGATTCAATTTACGAAAAGCAATTTCAACGACCGCGAGCTCTCGATCAACGTTGTCTGCGCGCATCTTCATATTAGCACGGGCTATTTCAGCAGCTTGTTCAAGAAGGAAGTGAAGATGACCTACGGCGCATACCTGCTGCAGCTGCGCATGGAAGCGGCGAAGGAATATCTGAGAACGACGGAGCTGAAGACCTTCGAGATCGCGGAGAAGGTTGGTTTTGCCGACCCCAATTATTTCAGTCTTTGCTTCAAGAAATACGCGGGAGTATCCGCCAAGGAATACCGCAGCGGCTTGACGGAGTCGTCCAGATGAAAAGCGGCAATAGCAGAAGCATTCAATACATTTTATCGGTCTCCCTCATCCTGTTCTCGGTCTTTATTATCGTTGTTGTAAGCACGGTACTGTACAGCCGGTTTGCCACTACGGCGGAGGAGAACGCCTTCCGCAATTCGCAGCAGATTGTCGACCAGGTCAGCTACAGCCTGGAAAATAACGTGCAGGCGACATCCGATCTGTTCAATATGATGTACCACACGATTACGCAAAGCGGAGATGTGGACACGGAGAGTCTTCACCGCCAGCTGGCAACGATGATGTCTACCCGCGCGGATACGGTATCACTCGCTTTGTTCGATGACAAAGGGCAGCTCGTCATGGATTTGCCCGACGTTACGATGAAGAACGCTTTGGATGTCACCTCGGAAAGCTGGTTCCAAAGCGCGCTGGATACGCCAAGCCATTTGTCCATCTCGCTGCCGCATGTGCAGAACCTTTACAAGGAGCAGTTCAGATGGGTCGTTTCGCTTAGCAAGAGTATTACGATGATTCATAACGGCAAGCCGATCCAAGGCGTTCTGCTGCTTGACGTTAACTTCAACACGATAGATGAACTATCCGACAGAGTTAGTCTCGGCGAGAAAGGTTATGTCTACATTCTGGATGAATCGGCGGGCAACATTGTTTATCACCCCCAGCTGCAGCTTATTTATGCCGGATTGAAAAACGAGAACGTCGAGCTTGCGCTCAAACATACTTATGGCAGCTATATCGACAAAACCTCCAATTCTACAAAAATCATCAGTGTTCAAACAATCGGCAACGTAGGCTGGAAGGTTGTAGGCGTGTCCTACAAGGATGAAGCCATGACCTCCATTTCGGAGCTGAACAGATCCATGTTTCAGCTCCTTCTTGCTTTAATTCTGATTGTTGTGCTGCTCTCGAGCATCGTCTCGCGGCGGATATCGAGGCCCATCAAGCAGCTCGAGCTGACCATGAAAAATGTAGAGCACGGCAATTTTGAACAGACGGCCGTTGGCGAAGGACCGCTTGAAGTCCGGCAGCTGGCCGACCGGTTTAATATCATGATTGGCACGATCAAGAAGCTGATGAGGCAGATCGTAACGGAGCAGGAAAGCAAACGGACGTATGAGCTTGAGGCTTTGCAGGCCCAGATTAACCCTCATTTTCTATACAATACGCTCAATTCGGTTGTTCGCATGGTGGGGATGAACAAAAACGAAGAAGTTACCACGATGATTACTTCTTTATCGAAGTTGTTCCGGATCAGTCTCGGCAAAGGGAAAAGCGTCATTGCGATCGCCGATGAGCTTGAGCATGCCCGGAACTATCTCGTTATTCAGCAAATGAGGTTTAAGAACAAGTTCGATTTTTCCATTGAGGCCGAGGATGTCGCGTTGAATTACGCCACTCTGAAACTAATCGTTCAACCTCTCATCGAGAACGCTCTTGTCCACGGCATCGAGCCTTCTGTTGATAAAGGCTATATACGGGTGAAGGTCAAGCTGGATGGCCAGGATATCGTTATTGAAGTAAGGGACAACGGTCTTGGCATGAGCGAGGAGCGGCTGAAGCAGGTCAATGCCGGCCATGTGACCAGCTCCAAGGGCTCCGGAGTAGGCGTAATGAACGTTCAGGAGCGGATTAGGTTATTTTACGGTCAGGCTTATGGCCTGCATTTCGAAAGCGAGCTTGAAGAAGGGACAACCGTTACGATTCGATTCCCGGCCATGGAACTGAAACAGGCCGAAGGGAGGGAACGGGGAGAATGAATCGGAGACAACGGATGATTGCAAGTTTATTACTCGCTGTGACAGCCCTGGTTCTGCTTATTTCCGCTTTCAACCCTGGAATTTTGGAACGGAAACAGAAACCTTCGGATATAACGATTCAAGTTATTTTGCGGTCAAGCGAAGGTGATTACTGGCAAAATGTCATGCTTGGCGCGCAGGCGGCGGTTAAGGAGTTCGGCATTACGATGTACACTACCGCTTCTTACGATGAAACGGATGCCGACGGGCAGATGCAGGCCGCTAGACAGGCGCTTGCAACAAAACCCGATGCCATTGTGCTCGCGGCCAGCGATGATGAGATTTTTGCGCCGTTCCTAAAGGAAGCGGCAGAGCGGCATATTCCGGTTATCGCAATCGACAGCGTACTTACCTCGGGGAAGACGAGATCGTATATCGGCATGGATAATTACGAGGCAGGCGGGCAAGCACTCCGTGAATTGGCCGACCAGCTTGGAAGGCAAGGTCAAATCGCCATTATCGCCCATGCAGCCGGGGGAATTAACGGCAGGCTAAGAGCCCAAGGTATTCTTGATGCTGCCTCCAGATACCCGAATATCCGTATCGTTGACCAGGTGACATGCAGCGGCGAACAAGATATTTGCAGCCAGACGGTAGAAGAGGAACTGCATAAGCGGCAGCTGGATGGCATTATCGCTTTAAACACGGAAGCCTCGATTGGCGCGGCGATGGAGCTGAGGAACGAGCAGGCGGGGGATCGGGTTAAGCTTATCGGCTTTGACAGCTCGCCGGAGCTGCTGGAGCTGCTGCAAGAGAATCAGCTGCAAAAGCTTATCGTGCAAAACCCTTTCAGTATGGGGTACCTCGGAATGAAATACGCAATGGAAGCCGCGCTTGGCCATAAAGTCCCATCCCGGGTTGAAATTCAAAACAAACTGATCGACAAGAAAAACATGTTCTGGAAGGATAACCAGAAGCTGCTATTCCCTGTCGTTCAGTAATTAGAAACTGATGAGAATATTAATAAAAAAGATGAGAATATTAGATTCGAATCCATTTCAAATTTCGACATAATAAGGATGCAGCAAGCAAGCAATACGGCAAGCTCGCATTACTTAATTCACTCGGGGGGTATTACAGAGATGAAAAAATGGACAGTGGCTCTTGTAGCTGGAGCAATGGCACTTACGGCAGCAGGTTGCTCGAACTCGAATAACGGTGGCACCGGCGGCGGAAGCCTTCCTAAAACAGGCGTAGCGATTTACAAATTTGACGACACATTCATGAGCGGCGTGCGGAACTCGATCAGCAAAGCAGCTGAAGGTAACGTTAAGGTTGATATCGTTGACAGCCAAAACTCCCAGCCGACTCAAAACGATAAAGTTGACTTGTTCATCACGAAAAAAGTAAAAGCAATGGCGATTAACCCGGTTGACCGTACGGCAGCGGGAGTTATTATCGACAAAGCTCAAAAAGCGGACATTCCAGTCGTGTTCATTAACCGCGAACCGCTTGCCGACGACCTTGCGAAATGGGACAAAGCGTTCTTCGTAGGCGCGAAAGCGGAAGAGTCCGGCACAATGGAAGGCGAAATCATCGCCGACTACTGGAAGTCGCATCCTGAAGCAGACAAAAACGGCGACGGCGTTCTGCAATACGTAATGCTGAAGGGCGAACCGGGTCACCAAGACGCTGAGCTTCGCACAAAGTTCTCCGTTCAAGCTATCGAAGATGCAGGCATCAAAGTTCAAAAGCTGGCTGAAGATACAGCAATGTGGGACCGCGTTAAAGGCCAAGAGAAAATGGCAGCCTTCCTTGGTTCCCATGGCGACAAGATCGAAGCGGTTATCGCAAATAACGATGACATGGCACTCGGCGCAATCGAAGCTCTGAAAGCGGCAGGCTACTTCAAAGGCGACAAGAAAATGCCGGTTGTAGGCGTTGACGCAACGGACCCTGCCATGCAAGCACTGAAAGACGGCACTATGCTTGGTACGGTTCTGAATGATGCTGATAACCAAGGTAAAGCTACGGTTATGCTCATGAAGGTTCTGGCAGCTGGTGAAACTCCAACGAAAGAAAACACAGGCTATGACATTACAGACGGTAAATACGTTTGGATTCCTTACCAAAAAGTGACTCAAGAAAGCGCAAAGTAATTCGAGTTAACACAGTATCAGAAAAATAAAAAATGACGAAAAACAGGGAGCGACAACCGCACTTCCGTCGCCCCCTGTTTTTTTGTACCTTGCTTCTTGGATGGGAGCCGGATTAAAGGAGGCTATATTAATGGCAGAGCAGCATCCTTATTTGCTTGAGATGAACAATATTACGAAGACGTTCCCTGGCGTTAAAGCGCTTGATAACGTAACGCTGAAGGTTCGGCCGGGTACGGTTCACGCCTTGATGGGCGAGAACGGCGCGGGCAAATCAACACTGATGAAATGCTTGTTCGGGATTTATCATCCGGACGCGGGCGAGATTTTCCTCAATGGACAAAAAGCAGATATCAAAAACTCGAAGGACGCCTTGAACAGCGGCGTATCCATGATCCACCAGGAGCTTCATCCGGTGCCTCAGCGCAGCGTAATGGAGAACATTTGGCTTGGCAGATTTCCGATGACGGGCGTTCGTCCGTTACGGTTTATTGACCATAAAAAGATGTACAAAGACACAGTCGCATTGTTTGAAGATTTGAACATGGACATTGATCCGAACCAGCTAGTCGGCGAATTGTCGGTGTCCAAAATTCAATCGCTTGAAATTGCGAAAGCCGTGTCGTTCAACTCCAGAGTTATCGTTATGGACGAACCTACTTCTTCCTTGACGGGCAACGAGGTTGAGCATTTATTCGCGATTATTAACAAGCTGCGTGCACGCGGCGTAGCCATCATTTATATTTCGCACAAAATGGAAGAGATTTTGCGTATTTCCGATGACGTAACGATCATGCGTGACGGTAAATATATCGGAACCTGGGAATCCAAAGAGCTGACGATCGACATGATCATCCAGCGTATGGTAGGCCGCGATTTGTCGGAACGTTTCCCGGAGCGCACGAACGTACCGGGAGAGGTTATGCTCAAGGTGGAAAACCTTACTTCCATACTCCCACATTCTTTCAAAGACGTATCCTTTGAGCTTCGCAAAGGAGAAATTCTCGGGGTTGGCGGCCTTGTCGGCGCTCAGCGTACCGAATTGATCGAAGCCTTGTTTGGACTTCGTACCGTAAAATCCGGGGCGATTTACAAAGACGGCAAGCAAATTACGATTAAATCCCCGATTGATGCGAAAAAGTATAAAATTGCGCTTTTGACGGAGGAACGCCGCGTAACCGGTATTTTCCCGGTGCTCAACATCACCGAGAATACGGCGATCGCCAACCTGGGTCTATACAAAGGACCTTTTGGCTTCTTGAATGAATCGAAAATGCGCGTTGAAGCGAAGAAAGGCGTCGAGAAGTTCAGAACCAAGACGCCATCGGTCAACCAACTGATCCGCAACCTGTCTGGCGGTAACCAGCAGAAGGTGCTTCTCGCACGCTGGCTGCTGACGGATCCGGACATTCTGCTCCTGGACGAGCCGACCCGCGGTATCGACATCGGCGCCAAATACGAGATTTACCAGATCATTATCGAGCTTGCGAAGCAAGGAAAGAGCATCATTATGATTTCGTCTGAAATGCCTGAGCTTATTGGTATGTCGGACCGGATTATGGTTATGTCGGAGGGCCGCGCAACGGGTATCCTCGACGGCAAAGACGCGACAGAACAAAGCATTATGAGGCTGGCCGCTCAGACGGGCTAATGATGAGGATTTGAAGGAGGATTAACACTCATGGAAGCTACAAGAGGTTCAAGAGCTAGAAGTATATTTTCACAAAACGCGATCTGGATCGTTCTGATCCTTCTCATCGCTGCCATTACGATTATGGACACGAACTTCCTGTCCATTACGACATTCCGGGATATGCTCGTTCAGTCGTCGACGCGTCTAATCATCGCTTTGGGCGCCGCGTTTATCCTGATTACAGCCGGAACGGACTTGTCGGCCGGCCGCGTAGTAGGTTTGACGGCGGTTGTATCCGCATCGATGCTGCAAAGCGCGGATTACGCAAACAAGTTTTTCCCAAACCTGCCGCATCTGCCTTTGATTCTTCCGATCCTTATCGCGGTTGTTGTAGGTCTCATTGTCGGCTTGATCAACGGTATTATCGTATCGAAATTTAACGTTCCGCCATTTATCGCAACGCTCGGTACAATGGTTGCGGTATACGGCGCGAACTCCCTGTATTTCGATATGCCGCCTAACCAATCGCAGCCAATCGGCGGTCTTCGCAAAGATTTCAGCGAACTCGGCACGGGCTCGATCGGCAGCGGTGACTGGTCTCTGCCTTACATCGTACTGATCGCAATCTTCGTAGCGTTTATCGTGTGGGTTGTGTTCAACAAAACGACTCTTGGCAAAAACATGTATGCGATCGGCGGCAACATCCAAGCCGCTCACGTATCCGGTATTAATGTAGCGAAATGTCTCATGTGGATCTATGGTATTGCGGGCGCTTTGTACGGTCTGGCTGGCGTTCTGGAAGCAGCGCGTACAGGCGGCGCAACAAACAACTACGGCAACATGTACGAGCTTGATGCGATCGCAGCCTGCGTAGTCGGCGGCGTATCGACAACAGGCGGCGTAGGCCGCGTGAAAGGCGTTATCGCAGGTGTATTGATCTTTACCGTAATCAACTACGGTCTGACTTACATCGGCGTGAGCCCTTACTGGCAGCTGATCATCAAAGGTGCAATCATCGTTGTTGCAGTAGCATTCGACATCCGTAAATATGTAGCGAAGAAATAGTTCTGACATTCTGCAGCAAACTAGGAACCCGCAGGAACGTGCTTGGATAAAGCGCGTATCCTGCGGGTTCTTTGTTTTTTCGACACGAAAACCTTAAATACGACATGATTGCGTCAAATAAAGGTTAGATATGCCGAAGGTTATGGAGTTTTTTAGTTGTACGTGATCACATTTATGTCATATTACCTAACATATTTCCATTTACTTCAAACAGGCGGCTGTCTATAATGAAACTAATACATTTGGGAGAGGTGGTCGCATGCAACTAACTGAACGCGAGAAGGAGAAGCTTCTAATTACCATTGCAGCCGATTTGGCCAGAAGACGGTTGAACCGGGGAGTAAAGCTGAATTATCCGGAAAGCGTGGCGCTCATTACCTCCGAGATTATGGAGGGCGCCCGTGACGGCAAGACCGTAGCGGAGTTAATGGAATACGGAACCAAGGTATTAAAGCGTGAAGATGTCATGAGCGGAATTCCGGAAATGATCCACGAGGTTCAAGTGGAGGCTACGTTCCCGGACGGAACAAAGCTGGTTACGATTCACCATCCCATCTCCAGCTAAGCTGACGCTGCCAAGGAGGGAATCTTATATGATACCGGGAGAATACAGGATTACGCCTGGCTCCATTGTACTTAATGCCGGACGCCGGACGGTGAAAGCGATCGTTGTGAATACAGGCGACCGCCCCGTTCAGGTAGGCTCTCATTTTCATTTTTTTGAAGTAAACCGGGCATTATCGTTTGACCGCGAAGCGGCCTTTGGCATGCGTCTTCATATTCCCGCCGGTACGGCGATCCGGTTCGAGCCGGGGGAAGAAAAGCCGGTCACGCTGGTTGAGCTTGGCGGTTCCAAGCTGTCCTACGGGTTAAACGGATTATCCGAGGGCAAGGCGGAAGCGGGCAAGCTGCCGGAGGAAGTCCGCGCGCGTCTTAACGCATGGGAAGGAGAAGGCGGATGAGCGTCATTGACAGGCATAGATACGCGGCCATGTTTGGACCAACGACTGGGGATGCGGTACGGCTGGCGGATACCGAGCTATGGGCCGAGATCGAGAAGGATTATACCGTTTACGGCGATGAGTGCAAGTTTGGCGGCGGCAAGGTCATCCGTGACGGCATGGGACAATCAAGCGGCGCTCTTCGGGATGAAGGCGTGCTGGATACTCTAATAACGAACGCTATTATTATCGATCATTGGGGAATTGTGAAGGCCGATATCGGGATTAAAGACGGCTTTATTGTCGGGATTGGCAAAGCGGGAAACCCGGATATTATGGACGGAGTTACGCCGGGCATGATCGCAGGCGCAAGTACCGAAGTGATTGCGGGCGAAGGGAAGATTATTACGGCTGGCGGCATTGATGCGCATATTCATTTTATATGTCCGCAGCAGATCGAGACGGCGCTCTCTTCCGGCGTCACTACAATGATTGGCGGCGGCACTGGGCCGGCGACGGGAACCAATGCAACAACCGTTACTCCGGGTGCCTGGCATATGCGCAGAATGCTGGAGGCGGCGGAGCAGTTTCCCATGAACCTGGGTTTTACGGGCAAAGGAAATGCTTCGTTTACGGCCCCTCTGATTGAACAGATTGAGGCAGGAGCGATTGGGCTGAAGCTTCATGAAGACTGGGGGACCACTCCCGCGGCGATTGATGCGTGCCTGAAGGCTGCCGATCAATACGATATTCAGGTTGCGATTCATACGGATACGCTGAACGAAGCGGGATTCGTGGAGGATACGCTTAGGGCGATTGGCGGCCGCACGATTCATACATACCACACGGAAGGCGCGGGCGGCGGCCATGCGCCGGATATTATCGTAGCGGCAGGGGAATTGAACGTACTCCCTTCTTCCACCAACCCGACAAGGCCTTTTACGATTAATACCATAGAAGAGCATCTGGATATGCTTATGGTCTGCCATCATCTGGACAGCCGTATACCGGAGGATGTGGCTTTCGCGGATTCCCGGATCCGGCCGGAGACGATAGCGGCGGAAGATATTCTTCATGATATCGGCGTCTTCAGCATGATCAGCTCGGATTCCCAGGCTATGGGGAGAGTTGGGGAAGTGATTATCCGTACATGGCAGACGGCGGATAAAATGAAGCGGCAGCGCGGGCCGCTGTCGCCCGATACCGTAAGCGATAACTTTCGCATCAAGCGTTATGTGGCGAAATATACGGTCAATCCGGCCATCTCGCATGGCATTTCTCATCTGGTAGGCTCGGTCGAAGTCGGCAAATTCGCGGATCTGGTGCTCTGGCAGCCAATGTTTTTTGGCGTGAAGCCGGATTTGGTGCTGAAGGGCGGCAGTATTGCCTACGCTCAAATGGGCGATCCGAATGCTTCCATTCCAACTCCTCAACCGGTGTTTGGCCGGCCGATGTTTGCTTCTTTCGGCAAGGCTGTATACGGCAGTTCGATTACGTTTGTCTCGCAGGCGGCGTTTGACAACGGCATTGATCGTCAGCTTGGACTCCAGAAACGAATCGAGCCGGTGAAGGGCTGCCGGTCGGTCACGAAGAAGGATATGATCCATAATGACGCAACACCGTTAATTGAGGTTGATCCGGAGACCTACAGGGTAACCGTGGATAAAGAACATGTGACCTGTGAGCCGGCGAAGTCGCTGCCGATGGCTCAGCGCTACTTTTTATTCTAAGGAAGGGCGGTTAGCGGATGGGTTCTTCTGCAGCTTGGCTCGCCATGCAGCAGCTATTGGACTCTGCCCTGCCGATCGGAGGGTTTTCCCACTCGTTTGGTCTCGAGACGATGATACAGGAAGGGCGGATCGTTCATAGCGCGCAGCTGTATGAGTATGCGTCGGTTATGATGAGGCAAAGCTGGGCGACCTCGGATGCAATGATTATCCGGGCTGCTTACAGGGATGCTCCGCATGAGGATTGGAACAGGTTGTTTGCAGTGGAGCGGCTTGTGCATGTGCAGCGGATTGCGGTAGAGACGAGAGTTGGCATGGAGAAGATGGGCCGCCGTCTGTTGCAGCTTGCCGCTGCCATTCTTCCGCAGCTTGATTGGTCGCTATTAAATGAAGCTTTGCGGGACAGGAAATGTCAGGCTACCCATCCGCTTGTATACGGTTATATATGCTGGCGGCTTGGCGTAGAGGAAGAACGGGCAGTCCAAGGCTATTTGTACACTTGTGTGGTTACTTGCGTGAATAGCGCCCTAAGGCTTATGTCAATCGGTCAGACCGAAGGTCAATCGCTTATCGCAAGGTTGTCGTTAGGAATAGACGAAGCAACGGAGCTGGCCATGTCGATGCGGCCTGAGGAGGCGTATTCGAATATGCCGATGGCAGAGCTGGCCATGATCCGGCATGAGGGTTTGTATTCGCGTTTATTTATGTCATAACCATAATGAGAAAGTGGGGAATTGCAATGTGCCAAGGTCAAGGTCATACGCATAAAGAATGGGAGAAGCCGGTTATCGATGGATCGCGTCCGGTTCGGATCGGAATCGGAGGTCCGGTTGGTTCGGGCAAAACCGCGCTGGTGGAGCGGCTGTCGAGGGAGCTTTGCGAGAAATACAGCTTGGCCGTTATTACGAATGATATTTACACCAAGGAAGACGCGAGGATTCTCGTAAATACGGGAGTGCTTCCTGAGGAACGGATTCTCGGAGTAGAGACGGGCGGCTGCCCGCATACGGCTATCCGGGAGGATGCGTCGATGAACTTCGAAGCCATTGAAGAGCTGCAGAGCAGATTCGAGAAGCTGGACCTGATCTTTATCGAGAGCGGCGGCGACAATCTGGCAGCTGCCTTTAGCCCGGAGCTGGTGGATCTCTTCATCTATATTATCGACGTTGCCCAAGGGGAAAAAATTCCACGCAAAGGCGGCCCTGGCATTATGCGTTCGGATCTGCTCGTGATTAACAAGATCGACCTTGCCCCGTATGTCGGTGCAAGTCTGGAAGTGATGGATGCGGATTCGAAGCGGATGCGGGGCGATCGTCCGTTTGTCTTCTCCAATATGTTCGGCGGCGATGGGGTAGCCGAAATCGTTGGCTGGCTGGAGCATGAACTTGCGCATGCGCGGGGTGAAGCGCATACCCATATCGTCCAGCTTGGCTCCATGCCCCATAAACATTAGGCATGGCTGCAGATTTACGGGAAGAGCGCGCGGTACGGAACTCTGTGCTGCGCGCTTCCTTTCATTTTACGGATGGCGTGACACGGCTCTCGGATAAGTATCATACCTCGCCCATTAAGATCGCCAAGAGCTTTCCGCTTCAAGAGCAGCTGGCTGTAATCATTATGGATTCTTCTCCCGGATTGCTGGCAGGAGACCGATACGAAATGGAATGGCAGGCGCATGGCTCCTCGCATGCTTATATCACGACCCAATCTTATATGAAGGTTCATCCCAGTCCGCTTGATATCGGGGCGGTGGGGTCCTCGATTTGTCAGACCTTCCGGATTGGTTCTCACGCGGTTATTGAACATATGCCGGAGCCGGTTATGCTGTATAAGGATGCCAGGCTGCGCAGCGAAACTAATGTCTATCTGGAATCAGGAGCCGTGTGGATGCAGGCGGATATTCTTTGTCCGGGACGTACGCTGCGCCAAGAGAAGTTCCAATACAGAGAGTTTCGGAACAGCTTGTCCGTTTACTACGAGGATGAGCTGATATTCGCCCAGCGGCAGCGGATTGTGCCTATCGAACATAAGCTTGCGGCTCCGGGCTGTTGGGAGGAGATGACGCATATGGCGACCTTTTGCCTGTTTACCGATCGATTAACGGCTTCGCAGATTGCGTCCATGAAAGAGCTTATTCAGGAAATGCCTGATTGCGGCTCACATCCGGTTGTGATTGGACTGTCCGACACGCACCGTTACGGTCTTGTCGCTGCAGCTGCGTCTACCGCGGCATGGCCGCTGCAAGAAGCAATGCGCTTTCTCTGGCAAGGCGCAAGGAAGATCGTACTCAGCAAAGAATCGGTTGGTTTGCTTAATTCTTAGGGCTGGACTTGGCTATGCGTTCAAAACACGGTATATTTATAGATATGAATGTATTAGCGAGGGTGGATGGATGAACCTGGATCAGGAGAAGCTTCTTAAACTAAGAGAGATGGATGACGTTTTCCGCAAGCTGCGCAGGCTGATTAACGCGGAATATAACCGGTTTAATGTTCATGGCCTTGGGATGACGGAAGGCAAGATGGTTATTATTCTTGCCCAGCATGGACCCCAGAAGGCATCTGCCATGGCAGAATGGCTTCGTATTACAAGCGGCGCCGTAACGGGAATTTCGGATCGCCTGATCGACCTGGGCTACGTGGAGCGTTCGCGGAGCGAGTACGACCGTCGTATCGTTATGCTAAGCGTAACCGACGAAGGTCGTAAGCTGGTGGATCATGTCATGGAAATGCGCGAGCGTATAATGCTTAAACTGTATGACGGCTTCGAGCTTGACGATATTGATAAAGCAACGGATATCTTCATCCGGATGGCGGCGAATCTGGATCCGAAGAGTGAAGCGTCGGAAGAATAAATGATCATAAAAGGACTGTCCCACAGCCAGATGGCTATGGAGCAGTCCTTATTTTTTTACTATAGGATTTATAGGGATTCGCCGTTCAGATAATTAAAGAATGGTTTGTCGACCCAGATCGGATAAGATTGGATGTTGAGTCCTGTGCCAAGTTTTTTGAATCCTTCCGCAATTGCGGCGGACGGCTCGTTTAACGAGAAGGATTGCGCGTAATAGTGGCCGGCGCCTGTAATTTTGTTGTTTGTGATTTGAATATAGTCATCCAGTTTGGTTGCAGAATAGTAGAGCGGCTGCCACCATGAGCTGGCGATAAGGCCGGTCTGGTCCTCGCTGTTTTTCTTTGCGTACTGCAGAATAACCGGCTGGAAGCGGGCTTTGTCCGCGGCACTCGCGAATTCGAATTTGAGATCGTATTCTTTGGCGTAAGCGATGTAATTGCCGTTTTCGATTTGGACGACCTTATAGTTCTCCGTTTGAACGGGCTCGCCCCACTCCTTCAAATAAATGAATGCGGAAGTTTTAGGCTCGAATTGTACTTTGGCGCGGATTCCTTCGCTGCGGAGCAAGCCGATCAGCTGAACCGCATGCTTCAGGTTATCGTGGCCGTATGTAAGAGTAAGCGAATCGACGAAGTTGGCGTCAAAACGGTTATCCTTCAGATTGTAGCCGGTAACGAGATTTTGCTTCAGGGCTGTATCCACTACCGTTTGAAGCTCAGGCGACTGAATGATATCAGAGGTGTTGTAGGCATCCGCCAGCTTGCCGTAGATATCGGCATCGGAAGTATAACCAATATAATGCTTATACTCGCCTTTAATAGAAAGAATCTGTACGAGAAGGGCTTCCGCCAGGTCAGACGATGAAGCTTTTCCTTTCACTTCTTTATAGAAAGAAGTGGGGAGCAGTCCGCTATGAACGGCAGCAGCAAGCTCTTGCGCGGCGGACAGGCTAAGTCCTGCCGGCGAGTAGCCGATTTGCTTCAGCGCGTCGGTTGTTTTGCTTTGCGGATAAGAATGGGCAAGCTCGGCCAGGCCGGCTGCTTTTACAGCAATATAAAGCGCGCTGGTTGCTTGGAGCGGCTTGTCGGCTTCTATTTTTAATGAAGTGATGATACCTTGCTCATATAATGCCGCTGCGGACGAATAATAAGGACTATCGGCTCCAAGATCGCTGAAGACCGGCTGGGACTTGGCAGCATCGAGATGAAGAACCTTGGCTACCTGTTGAAGGAATTGTCCCTTTGTAACCGTCCCTTGCTGGAAAGTAATGCCGTATTTCTCTTGCAAGAACTGTTCGTATTCTGTTATAGATGTAGAAGAAGATTGCAAGACTGGTGTTGTTGCCGCAGCTTGGGCTGCGGACAGGGGCAGGGCGGCAGAGAAAAGAAGGGATAATGCCAGCGATCCGGAAAGGATCCATTTGTTCCGTGCATTCATCATTCAAAACCTCCAATGAAATAAATAGAATAAATTAATTTGATTAATCCACTCGGAATTGTATGGAAATATTATCATTGTTACAAATTGGTGTCAATAGCCGAAAGTCGCAAGTCATGGTTTGCATGCTATAGTAGAATGGAAGTACATAAGCTTATGCTTACGAAGCAAGAATCATCGCGAACAGTCTGCTGCTGGCTGTTTGGGTGATCATTCTTTTCAGGAGGCTAACAACATGAACACAAGCAAGAAAGCGGAACGTTTGAAGAAAGCTCCTGCGCTCAAGGCGAATGTCGCTCCCGAGCTGGCGCATCGCGTGCCGCCCGGACAGACAACGACGGACCGCTTCCCGATCCTGCATGAAGGGGAAGTGCCGGAGTATGATATGTCCACATGGACCTTGCGTGTATTTGGCGAAGTGGAAGAGGAAAAGGAGTTTACATACGAGCAATTGATGGCTCTTCCTCAGATTAAGCAGATGAACGATATTCATTGCGTTACCCGCTGGTCGAAGCTGGATACCGAATGGGAAGGCATCCGTTTCACCGATCTGATGAAGCTGGTTCAAGTGAATCCGGAAGCCCAATATGTCATGATCCATGCCGATCAGGACTACGAGACGAATCTTCCGCTCGAGGATCTGCTGCACGACAACATCCTGCTGGCGCACAGCTTCGACGGCGAACAGCTGACCGCCAAGCATGGCTGGCCGCTGCGGCTGCTTGTTCCGCATCTGTATTTCTGGAAGAGCGCCAAGTGGATCAGAGGAATCGAATTTATGAAGGAAGACCGCCCGGGCTTCTGGGAAAGAAACGGCTTCCATAATTATGCCGATCCGTTCCGCGAACAGCGTTTCTCCGGCGAAGATCTTGGCTTGCCGGAAGACGAATGGCATCACAAGGATTTCGATTAATTGGCATATAGCCGGATAACTAGAGATATGGTATAGTACGTAGGTACATTCGAATAAATGCTGGAGCGGAAGCTTCAGGAGAGGTTCGCGAACTCCCTCTATAAAAAACTAAGAACTGGAATCTATTCTGATTCCATTTTTTTCGTTTTGAGACATGTGTACAGGGTTTTGTTCGAAGGGTCTCTCCCTCATTAAGGGAGGAGAAGGAAGATGAAAAAAGGAAAAGCGGTAGTTGTATTCAGCGGCGGGCAAGACAGCACAACCTGTCTGTTCTGGGCGCTGGAACGCTATGAAGAGGTGGAAGCGGTCACCTTCAACTACGGGCAGCGTCATGCGCTCGAGCTGGAATGCGCCGCTCAGATTGCCGAAGAGCTTGGGGTACGGCATCATGTGCTTGACATGTCGCTGTTGGGTCAGCTGGCACCTAACGCGCTGACGCGGCCCGATATCGAGATCGAGCAGCAGGAAGGCGGCATGCCGACTACGTTTGTGGACGGTCGAAACTTGTTGTTCCTGTCCTTTGCGGCGGTGCTTGCGAAGCAGATCGGAGCAAGAGCTATCGTAACCGGCGTATGCGAGACGGATTTCAGCGGTTATCCGGATTGCCGGGATGTTTTTATCAAATCGCTTAATGTAACGCTTAATCTGTCGATGGACTATCCGTTTGTGATCGAGACGCCTCTGATGTGGCTGGATAAAGCCGAAACTTGGGAGCTGGCTGACCAGCTGGGCGCCTTTGAATACGTACGGACCAAGACTTTAACCTGCTACAACGGCGTAATTGCGGATGGATGCGGAGAATGCCCGGCCTGCAAGCTGCGGAGCCAGGGGCTGAACCGTTACTTAGCCTCCAAAGAGGAGGGGAGAGCGGAATGATTCAGCAAATTTATCCAAGCGTCCAGCATTCCTTTCAATATGAATTAAACAAAGACATGCAGTTCGCCGCAGCGCATTCCATTCCTTCCGAGGAAGCGGGGCATTGCGCGCGCGTGCATGGGCATACGTATTTTGCTAACGTGACGATTGCCGGCGATGAGCTGGATTCGTCCGGATTCCTGGTGAATTTCGCAGCGGTGAAAAAGCTCATTCATAACCGCTTTGACCATACGTTTTTGAATGATCATACAGACGTATTTGACAATAACGACCCGAACCGTTTTCCTACCACAGAGGTTGTCGCCCGAACGATTTACGAGATTGTCCAAGCTTTTCTCGACGAAACGCCGAATAAGGCGACCTGTGTACAGGTCTTCTTGAGAGAGACGCCAACAAGCTACTGCATTTACCGTCCGAAGAAGGCTCAAAGCCATGACTGAGAAGCGTATTCCGATCATGGAAATATTCGGGCCAACCGTGCAGGGCGAAGGGATGGTTATCGGGCAAAAGACGATGTTCGTCCGAACGGCAGGCTGTGATTACTCCTGCTCGTGGTGCGATTCCGCATTTACTTGGGATGGAACGGGGAAAGAAGATATCCGCATGCTGACAGCAGGCGAGATTGTAGGCGAGCTCCGGGAGCTTGGGGGGGACGCCTTCTCCCACGTAACCTTGTCGGGCGGCAATCCGGCTTTGCTGAAAAATGCGGATGAGCTGGTGGACGCCCTTCATCGGGACGGCGTTCGAGTTGCGGTGGAGACGCAAGGCAGCCGCTGGCAGGATTGGCTTCTAGCTATTGACGAGCTGACCTTGTCGCCGAAGCCCCCAAGCTCCGGCATGACGACGAATTGGGAAGTGCTTGACGAGATCGTTGCGAAGCTCGCGGGCGGCAGTAATCCTTTCAGCTTGAAGGTTGTTGTATTTGATGAACAGGATTTGGCGTATGCCGCCAAGGTTCATAACCGATTCCCTGACGTGACTTTTTTTGTGCAGACGGGCAATGACGATCTGATTGAGGGAGATAACGGAAAGCTGGCGGCCAAGCTGCTTGAACGTTACGAATGGCTTATTGATCAAGTCATGAAACGCGAAGATATGACGAACGTGAGAGTGCTGCCGCAGCTTCATGCCTTGGTATGGGGCAACAAACGCGGCGTGTAAGAAGAAGGGAGACTATTCGATGTCTGGAAGAAACGAAGAGGAATTGCAAGGAATCAGCCTGCTGGGCAATCAAGGAACGCGTTATCCGATGGAATATTCGCCTGCGGTGCTGGAGGCTTTCGACAATAAACATCCTTACCGGGATTATTTCGTAAAGTTTAACTGTCCGGAATTTACGAGCTTATGTCCGATGACGGGCCAGCCGGATTTCGCGACGATTTATATTTCCTATATTCCCGATGTAAAAATGGTTGAGAGCAAGTCGCTCAAGCTGTACCTGTTCAGCTTCCGCAACCATGGCGATTTCCATGAGGACTGCATGAACATTATCATGAACGACCTGATCGAGCTGATGCAGCCTCGTTATATCGAGGTATGGGGCAAGTTCACGCCGCGCGGCGGCATTTCGATCGATCCGTATTGCAACTACGGCAAGCCGGGCACCAAATATGAGCAAATGGCAGAGCAACGGCTGTTTAATCATGATATGTATCCGGAGAAAGTGGACAATCGATAATCGGAGGCTAGTTGGGGAGGGGATAGGTATCTCATGAGGAGATGTATCTCCTTCCGGCCGCGGTTGCTTTCACTTTGTCGATACATTCCCCTCGTATATATCCCACCTCTATCGATTATGAGGCGGGCAGCAGAAAGGACCATGGATTAACTTCCGTGGTCCTTTTGTTTGAATGAAGGACCAGATTAATGGTCCTTCTTTTGGTTCCCCTCTATTAACCGAGTGAGGGAGCATACCTCGTTGTCCAATCCGTTTACGACTAATTCCCATTCGTAAGTAGCCGGGTTGTTGTCGGTGTCGAACAACCACTCCCCCTGCGAAATTGCGGAAGCTGGTTTTAAACCTAGGGTCAGTGTTAAGGCGTATGCGAAAATAAACGTTAGCTCCGTCATACGCATAGTAAGCGGCGGGAAACTGAGCGTCTCCTACAATGTCTGTTTCATCCGGGTTAACGTCAAGGACAGGATCAACTACGTTTTATATTGTTTTGTTTCAAAGGAACGAACTTCGAACTGCTTGGAAATGGCATCCTCGGGCTTAACCTCCATAACATGAGTTCATTGATAAACGGGATGCATTTATATGAAATCCGCCCTTATTGTGTGTAATTTATTTATTATATAAAAAAGCAGCGTCCATTCAAGGACCGCTGCTTTTTGAACTATTTAGTGGTTGTTTCCGGAGGAATTGCCTTTCTTGTCGGAAGATTTCGTTTGCGTATTTTTATTTGCGTGACCTTGCTGCTTGGACATTTGGTTCACCTCCCGTAAGCGATCCTTCTGTAGGCTTGATATCGGCCAACGGCGTTATTGTACGCAGTTTTTTCTTTTTTACGAATGTCGATTCCATTTCTGTTTATTTGTTTGTAACAGCTGTTGCAGAAACGCTTCAATATTTTGGTAAGAATAAAAGTTGATAAAAAAGCTTGCAATTGAATTCGAATTCGTGGTATATTCTTATTCCGGCCGCGAGAGACAAGCGGTTTGGACGAAGAGCTGAAAGTCATTGAGAAATTCGATGAAAATAAAGCTTGACACTGAATTCGATAACGTGATAAGATATGCAGCGTTGTTGAAAAAAATTGTTCTTTGAAAACTGAACAACGAGCGAAACTGCCCCGTTAGAAATAAC
>NZ_JBBCVY010000020.1:0-61099 GCF_037146255.1 Paenibacillus sp. MMO-58 | reverse complement strand
TCAAACTCTCCATTAAAGTGTTTGACTTGCTCATTACTTGTTTTATCGCTTTTCCGTTATTTCTAACGGGGCAGTTTCGCTCGTTGTTCAGTTTTCAAAGAACAATTTCTTTTCGTGTCGTTCGCGTGTTTCTCAGCGGCGACAAGAGATAATATATCACATTCGCCTAGATGATTGCAAGTACTTTTTTAAAAACTTTTTTGAAGCTTTTATTTCCTTGCACTTGGCGCGAGAAGTAATATACCATGAATCATTTCGGGAGGTCAACCCTTTGCCCAAAAAACTTTAAGGGTTCAGACTATAAAGTACTGAACCCCAGCGATTAATGCGATTCCGGGTACACCAAGTACGACAACAGTACCTATTGTAACCGGATTTAGCGGAATATATATATTAGGAATGAGACCGGAGAAATTTAACACGTACAGGACCGCTGCAGCCAATACAATATGAATAGAAAAATTACGAAGCCATGTCCACGAGAGCTTTTGTCTAACAAGCACGCCTACAAGAGCAACCGATGATAAGATTAGCATTGCCAGCCATAATGTTTTCATTGTAACGCTCCTCTCCATTCCGGCCATACTTTGCATGTCCGCTTGGCAATCCGGATAAGCATCTCGTATCGCTTCTCCGCCGTGATTAACGCATAGATGGCATAATCAATCTGATCTTCGCCAACGGCAACGTTGAAGAACCGGGTCGCATTCATCCACTCCTTGTGCGCTTCATCAATCTCCGCCCGCAGATGCTCTCTCCATTCCGCCGTATCCGGTTCCGGTACAGGCTGAAACTGAGTCTTCATCATTTCCAATCCGCCCGTATGCTTACTTTCATTTGGCTGTTTTATCTCCCGCCATAAGTTCGCCATTACACCATGCCTCCTCTGCTCATCCACCTGGGACAAGACTTTTTCTATATATGTATAGAGGCTTGGACAGCTATTTAGAACGGATTGCATCCCGAAAACAAAACAAGAGCCGTCTCCCATGTCGGGAAACGGCTCTTTCTTCGTGTATTAAGTTAACTCAACTCTCTGCGTCCTTCAAGCGCCTTGGACAGGGTAACCTCATCGGCATATTCAAGGTCGCCGCCAACCGGCAGACCGTGCGCAATCCGAGTGACGCGGATACCAAACGGTTTGACCAGCCTCGAAATATACATCGCGGTCGCTTCGCCTTCAATATTCGGATTCGTCGCCAAGATCAGTTCCTGCACACGTTCATCGCTCAAACGGCGGAGCAGCTCCGCAATCTTAATCTGATCCGGCCCAATTCCCTCAATAGGGGATATAGCACCCTGAAGCACGTGGTAGTGTCCTTGAAATTCCTTCGTCCGTTCCATAGCTACAAGGTCCTTCGATTCCTGGACCACACAAATAACAGAGTTATCGCGCGTCTTATCCTGGCAAATCCGGCATGGATCGGTATCGGTAATATTGCAGCAGACGGAGCAGTACGTCAGATTCCGCTTAACGCTGACAAGCGCCTTAGCGAAATCGATGACATCATCTTCTTTCATGCGAAGCACATGAAAAGCCAATCTTGCGGCTGTCTTCGGTCCAACGCCCGGAAGCCGCGTAAAGGCATCAATAAGCTTCGCTATCGGTTCGGGATAAAACAAAACGCGCAGCCCCTTTCAAGCATCCAGCTTAAACGGCTGACGCCGCCCTTGCGGCGGCGTCAGCATACGTATAGCTTATATATGTTATATAAACAGCAATCCGCCCTAGAACAAGCCAGGAATTTTCATGCCGCCAGTGAATTTACCCATATCTTGATTCGCAATTTCGTCTACTTTCGTAAGTACGTCATTAACAGCCGTCAAAACAAGGTCTTGCAGCATTTCAACATCGTCCGGATCTACTGCCTCAGGTTTGATCGCGATGCTAAGGATTTTCTTGTGGCCGTTCGCTACCACGGTTACAACCCCGCCGCCAGCCGTACCTTCAACCGTTTTGTTTACAAGCTCTTCTTGGGCTTTCATCATTTGCTCTTGCATTTTCTTCACTTGCTTCATCATTTGGTTCATGTTATTCATGACTTATCACCTCATCGTAATAGTTAATTATCTTCTTTAATTACAACTAAGTCTTCACCAAAAAGCTTAACAGCTTCCTCTACCCATTGTGGACGCTGTTCCTCCCCGGTGTCAATCGCATCCGGCTGTAATTCCAGTGTTTCTCCCTGCTGCTCGCCTGAGCGTTCAGCCGCATTCTGCCATTCCTTCAGCATGCACGTTGCAAGCTTGACCGGATTGCCGAATACGTCCTGCATTACCCGTTCGATAATCTCCCGGTGTGCCGGCCGCTCCGTGGTCTCCCGGTGCATCGTGTTCTTGAAGGCAACAAGAATCGTGGAATCCGTTGCGGCCACCGGCTCACCGTCTACCAACCAGGCATGTACGGTTATTCTTGCTTCCTTCACCCGTTGGAGCACTTCGTTCCACTTCATCCGAACTTGCCCAGTGCCCGGACTGCCGGCTACGGCAACAAACGGATCAAGCTTCACCGTAGACCGGCTGACCGCAGCGCCGCCTCCGCCAAAACCGGGGCGGCGGGACTGGCTGGCAGGCTGTCGGACCGCACCTCCATCTCCCGCTCCGGCACCGGATCCTGCAGCTACGCCATTTTGAATTAGCTGCTCCAGCTTCCGCTCAAGGATCTCTACCTGCTGGCGAAGACGCTGTACTTCAGCCGATGCAGCTGGCGGAGAGGAAGCCACGGCACCGCCGCCGCTTCCCGCTCCCCCCCCGTCACTCTCGTTACCTATCGTGCAGATTTTCATCAAAGCGACTTCAAACAAAGTCTGCGGCTGCGAAGCATGCTTCATATCCGATTGATAGGTATTAAGCGTATCAATCATCTTAAATAACCGCTCGGAGCTGAAAGCATCAGCCATTCCGCGGAACCGTTCAGCGTCAACTACCCGCTCCGTTACCGCACCCTGCGGGGCTAGCTTTAATACAAGCAGATCGCGGAAATAGAAGATCAGATTCTCCATGCATTTGTCCGCGCTTTTCCCGGCCTGCGTTAAGCCCTCTACCAGCGGCATGATTGCGGCTACATTACGGTCCCGGATTGCCTCAGCCAGTGCATAGAACTGATCCGCGGCCATGCCCCCCGTTACATCAACAGCTCCATCAAGGGTAATTCGCGAACCGCCAAAAGCAGCTACCTGCTCAAGCAGGCTTATCGCATCGCGCATCCCGCCTTCGGATAGACGGGCAATATATGCAATCGCATCCTCTTCCGCCTCAATGCCTTCTTCCCGGCAAATCTCAAACAGCCGCTCCGATTGCTCTTCCAGCGAGACTTGCCGGAAGTCGAATCTCTGACATCGCGAAATAATCGTAGCCGGAAGCTTATGAGGCTCGGTGGTCGCCAGAATAAAGATAACATGCCCAGGCGGCTCCTCTAACGTCTTCAGGAGCGCGTTAAACGCCTCGGACGTCAGCATATGGACTTCATCAATAATATACACTTTATATCGAACTTCAGACGGGGCATAACGGACTTTATCGCGAATGTCCCGTATTTCGTCAATACCCCTATTAGACGCGGCGTCAATCTCGACAACGTCCATAATATGACCGGCCGTTATGCCGCGGCACGCATCGCATTCGTTACAAGGCTCTTCTGCAGGACCCCGTTCACAGTTAACCGCTTTTGCCAATACCTTGGCTGCCGTTGTTTTCCCCGTTCCCCGGGGACCATTAAATAAATAGGCGTGCGAAACCCGATTCTCTCGAATCGCATTTTGCAGCGTTTGTATAATATGCCGTTGTCCAACCATATCCTGGAACGTCTGCGGACGCCAGGCACGATATAATGCAATATGACTCACGCGTTTACGTTCCCTTCGGCTTGCTCATTCTTGTTCTCTATTATACATCATGATGTCTATAAGCAAAACAAAAACACCCGCATTTCTGGCATCTGCTTCTTCAAAACAGATCCACATCGCTGGTGTTCCTTCACTTAAACTATGAAAAAGATGAACCGTGCACCTGCCCTCGATAACATGCGATCCAGGCGGCACTCTTGCGTCTCAGCTCGGGTCAGGCACTCCCCCGGCACATGAACAAACTTGCTTATGGCTGCTTCCTTCCGGACCTGACCAGGTTCACAAGCGTCCATTGCGGAGGACCCAACCGTCAACACTGATTGCAAGCGCCAAACCCTGCATCACATAACCTAAGGCAGGAATTCAACCTCGCTAAAGCGGATTGCGAGTTACAGGGCACCGCTAACTCCCCATCTAGCACGGCAAAACTAAGTATAGCCCATCCAAACGCAAAGCGCAACCGTATGATAATGGCAGCCGGAATTAACGGGATGCTTTCACTTTGACATGGTAGCGCGGCATGTTGAGCTGAACAGCCTGCTCCGTCTTTGCGCGCAGCGCCTCAAGCTGAGCGTCCGTCAGATTGGAAGCGGCCTTGACGTGAACGGTAAGATCCCCGCCGTTAAAGGCAACACGGCTGCTTTTGATTCCGTCGATCGGTTGCAGCACCTGATTAATAAGCTTCCTGTCCGTCTCGTAATTAAGGAATGTCTTGTTATTAGGCAGGTTAGGGTTGCTGTTGGAATAACCCATGTATCCGTCATGGCCATAGGTTTTTACCTTGCCGTCATTCGTCCGGTGGCCATTGTTCACGCCGTCGGCAGCACAGCCGGTCAAACTAGCGATGACCAAAGCCGGTATCGCAAATCCCATAAATATTAAGCGCAGCTTGCGGCGCAGCATCTTTTTGGTAAGCAATCAAAAAACCTCCCTTTAACCATAGGATGGCTAAGGGAGGTTTTCTTATTCTGCCAAATTAAGCGGCAGATGAGATTAAATGCCGTATTTCTTTTTGAAACGATCGACGCGACCGCCTGCATCCAAGAACTTTTGCTTACCCGTGAAGAACGGGTGGCATACGGAACAAACCTCTACGCGAAGATTCGATTTAATCGAACCAGTCTCGAACGTGTTACCGCAAGCGCAAGTGATGTTGGATACGTGGTATGTCGGATGAATACCTTGTTTCATCTCGTTCACCTCTTTCTGCCCTGAACCACATGCGGGTCCAGAGTTATAAATCACACAACACGGATTATAGCACGACGATTACAAGCATGCAATGCCGATGTTTTGCCAGCTACTTGCGCGCCGCTGCCGGCGGAAGATGCGTATATGAGCCGATTACGACATCCGGCAGCTCTTCACGGAAGATTTCAAGCATTTGCTTCATCCCGTAAATCTCGCCTTTGGCAGGAGGAATCAGCTGCAGGTAGCTCTCCGGATCAATATTCAGGTTGCGCATTTGAATAAGCTTAAGACCGGTCCGCTTTGCAAATCCGATCATCGCTTCGATCTCTTCCTCACGATCGGTTACCCCAGGGAAGATCAAGTAGTTGATGGAGGTGTATACCCCTTTATCCGTCGCATACTTCAAGGATTTCTCTACATTGGCAAGCGTATAAGCACGCGGCTTGTAGTAAGCATTGTAATGCTCGTCAATAGCGCTGATCGTGCTGACGCGCATCAGATCAAGACCCGCGTCGACGATTGCGCGCATGAAGTCCGTAAGTCCAGCATTCGTATTGATATTAATATAGCCCTGGTTTGTCTGGCTTCTGACGATCTTCATCGCTTCCACGATAATTTTGGCCTGCGTGGAAGGCTCGCCTTCGCAGCCTTGGCCAAAGCTGATGATCGATTCCGGCGTTTTCAGATGCTCCAGCATCACTTCCACGATCTCATCCACCGTTGGCTTGAAGTTCATCCGCGTCTGAGGCGCAACAAACCCGCTGTCATCCGGCTGCTCCGAAATACAGCCGAAGCATCCCGCGTTGCAGGAATACGAGACGGGTACGCCGCCCTCCCAGCGCTGCAGGAACGTATTGGAGGAAGTTAAGCATTCGTAGCCAAGCGCACAATGCGATAAATGCTTGTACAGTCTGTTCTCCGGGTATTTGGCAGTCAGCAGTTCTACTCCTTTGCGGACATCTCCCCGGTCACAGTTAAGCGGATCCCATTTGTAAGGATCATCGCTTTGCTCAGCCGCTACATAAAAACCGCCGTCCTTCCACACGACAGAGGTGTAGCCAAAGAGAGGAAACTTCTCATTTTTATCCGTCTTTACATAGCTTGGCAGCGCCAGTCGGGTATAACCCTGCGGCAGCAATGCGCCTACGGCCTGGTAATTGCCGGAGAGCATTTTCATTTCGCCGGTATCCGGGTCCATAAAGACCGGACGGGTATGCGGCAGCCCTACGAGAGTAGCCCCCCTTGGCAGAGGAATCAACTCGTCCTCCATTAATTCGACGATCATATCGCCGCTGCGCCCAAGCGCTATATAGTCAGGATGATCAAACACATTGCCTTTCTCATCCGCGTATACGAGATTCATCTTGATGTCCTCCTTCCGGCGGCACTAGGAGCCGTGCGTCGTGCGCGGCGCTGGTCGCCTTCCGGTTGCTGCGCTGCTTTTGAGTCCCGTACCTGTGGTGCCCGTTCCTGCGCTTGTCCGCTGCTGCGGGGCAGGCTTGTCTTCCGATGTATCAAGCGACATCAGGAATTCCTCATTCGTCTTCGAATCGGCGAGCTTCTTCAGGAATCCGTCGACAAAGTCAGGCGTATCGGTCATATTGCGGCGAACAACCCATAATTTATCCAATTCTTCTTTCGATAAAAGCATTTCTTCGCGGCGCGTACCCGATCTGCGGATATCGAGCGCCGGGAAAATACGGCGTTCTGCAAGCTTGCGGTCAAGATGCAGCTCCATATTGCCCGTACCTTTAAATTCTTCATAAATGATATCATCCATACGCGAGCCGGTCTCGATAAGCGCCGTCGCCAGGATAGTCAGACTGCCGCCTTCTTCCACATTGCGGGCCGCGCCGAAGAAGCGCTTCGGGCGATGGAAAGCTGCCGGATCGATACCGCCGCTAAGCGTACGTCCGGATGGCGGAACAACCAAGTTATAAGCACGGGCAAGACGGGTAATGCTATCGAGCAAAATAACAACGTCTTTCTTGTGTTCTACCAGACGCAATGCCCGCTCAAGCACAAGCTCGGCTACTTTTATATGGTTCTCAGGCACTTCATCAAAGGTGGATGCAATCACTTCGCCCTTCACGGAACGCTGCATATCCGTTACTTCCTCCGGGCGTTCATCAATAAGCAGCACAAACAACTCGATATCCGGATGATTCGTCGAAATACTGTTCGCTATTTCTTTGAGCAGCAAGGTTTTACCCGCTTTTGGCGGCGCTACAATCAGTCCGCGTTGACCAAGGCCAACAGGCGCAAGTAAATCCATAATTCGCGTAGAAAGTTTGGAAGATGCCGTCTCCAGCACAAGCTTTTTCTGTGGATAAAGAGGAGTTAGAGCGGGAAAATGAAGTCTTTCGGCCGCTTGCGCAGGGTCGGTGCCGTTTACGGCATTTACCTGGAGGAGGCCAAAGTATTTCTCAGAGTCTTTCGGCAGCCGGCATTTGCCTGATACAAGGTCGCCGGTACGCAAGTCGAACTTTCGAATCTGGGAAGCAGAGATATAAATATCCTCTTTGCTAGGCAAATAGTTGATTGGCCGTAAGAAGCCAAAGCCTTCCGGCAATGTTTCAAGTACACCCTGCATAAACATGAGGCCGCTTTTTTCTGCTTGTGCCCGTAATATTGCGAATATTAATTCCTTCTTCTTCAGCTGGCCGTAGTACGGTATTTGATATTGCTTCGCCAATTTGTACAATTCGGTCAGCTTCATTTCTTCGAGATCGGAGATCTGAAGATCTGTCATATTCTCACCACTTTGTATTCAGTTTTAGCTATCATTATATACCCGATTTGACGAATTCTATTCGTCCAGACTCCCAGAAAAACGCCAAATCGGGTGTTTCACTCCGTTAAAAATAATAATTATTCCGTTTCCCGCCACACATCCGCGCCAAGTCTGCGCAGGTTATCTACAAGATTGTCATAACCGCGGTCAATATATTCTACGCCAGTGATCTCCGTAATTCCTTCTTTGACGGTAAGACCAGCGATCACAAGCGCAGCACCTGCCCGCAGATCCGCAGCTTTAACCTTCGCCGCAAACAGCTCTCCGCCTTCAATAATCGCGGAACGGCCTTCCACGCGGATATTCGCGCCCATCCGATTCAACTCCGGTACATGCTTGAAACGGTTGCTGTAGACATAGTCGCTCAGGATGCTGACACCCTTGGCTTGGGCAAGCAGCGTTGTCATCGGAGACTGAAGGTCCGTTGCAAAGCCCGGATAAACCAAAGCTTTCACGTCAACCGCCGTATACTCCGGCGCGCCGATAATACGGATAGACTCGTCCATCTCCTGAACGGTTACTCCCATTTCTTCAAGCTTCGCCGTCATGGCTTCCATATGCTTCGGAATGACGTTGTCGATGGTAACGTCTCCGCGTGTTGCCGCGGCAGCAATCATATAAGTGCCTGCTTGAATCCGGTCCGGAATAATCGAATGGCGGCAGCCATGCATGCTGTCTACCCCTTCAATCCGGATTGTCTCCGTACCCGCACCCTTGATCCTCGCGCCCATCGCATTCAGAAGCGTTGCTACATCTATAATCTCAGGCTCTTTTGCCGCATTTTCGATAATCGTAGAGCCTTTGGCCCGGGAGGCCGCAAGCATTATATTAATGGTCGCGCCAACGCTGACAACGTCGAGATAAATTTTCGCTCCGCGCAGCTCTTTGGCATGAATCCGCATCGAGCCATGTTCGTTGGTAACGGTAGCCCCTAGTGCCTCAAAGCCTTTAATATGCTGATCGATTGGTCTTGGCTCAAAATTACATCCGCCCGGCAATCCGATAATCGCTTCCCCAAAGCGTCCAAGCATAGCACCCATCAAATAATAAGAAGCACGCAGAAGCTTCACTTTCCCATTAGGCATCGGTTTAGATTCAAGCCGCGAAGGATCAATTTTCATGACATCGCCCTGCCAGCTTACGACAGCACCGAGGTCCTGCAGAATCTCACTGTATACGACAACATCGCTCAAATGGGGCAAATTGTCCAATACCACTTCTGATTCTGCCAATATGGCAGCCGGAACCAGAGCGACGGCACTGTTCTTTGCTCCGCTTATTTGGACGGTGCCCCGCAGCGGACGTCCACCGCGTATCATCAATTTCTCCATCAAATATAGTCCTCCCGAAATGTAAGAAGAAACATAGGAAAACCGCCTTATGGCGCGAGCTCATACTGACACGCTCGCCGTGATGGGCGGCTCATTATCCCGTATTCCTATTTAGTACACTTTGCTTGTTTTCGCTTCCATGCGAAACGAAATTTTATCGTTAATAAAAGATGAACATGTCTATTAGACCGTTGATTCTGAGCCATTATACCATATCGGGACAGGGAATGGTATTTCTCTTACAGAAGTAGGTAACGGGTTAGAAACCTTTAATTTAGGAGATATCAATTATTCCTTTTAAAAGAGAATTCTCATAAAAAAAAGGGTCCCTTAGGACCCTACCGCAAAGCGGTTATTGGAGTTGCCGCCGTGAAGCTGCATATTAACCGCAATTCGCATCTCATCAATATCAAACGGCTTCGTGAAATGCATAACGGCCCCCAGATCAGTCGCTTCCTTGATCATATCAAGCTCGCCGTATGCCGTCATCATAATGACTTTGATATCACGGTTGATTGCCTTCACATGCTTTAAAATTTCAAGTCCATCCATCCCCGGAATCTTCATATCAAGCAGAACGAGGTCAGGATTCTCGGCTTTTACGATTTCCAATGCCAACCTACCGTTTGAAGCTTGGAAAGTATTGTAGCCTTCACTGCTGAACACTTCCATCAGAAGCACACGGATGCCATTCTGATCATCAACGATCAATAGCTTCTTCTTCTCCAAGATATTTACCTCCCGCGACTCGACCCACAACTGGTCAACTCTTCCATAATCGTTAATATATTCGCGCGGAGAGGTACATTATCCTGCTTTTCCACTAAAAAAATTGGAGACATCGGATGTCAGAACAGCTGTTCTTACTGTCCGGAGTATTTCAATGCCGCACGCACAAAGCCGCGGAAGAGCGGTTGAGGACGGTTCGGACGGGATGTGAATTCCGGATGGAATTGAACCGCGAGGAACCATGGATGCTCAGGAAGCTCCACCATTTCCACCAAACGGCCGTCCGGCGAAGTACCGGAAATACGAAGACCTGCCGATTCAATGCGTTCACGGTACTCATTATTGAATTCATACCGGTGACGGTGACGCTCATAAACAAGCTCATCGTTATATTCAGTAGCCGCAAGCGATCCCGGTTTCAATTTGCAAGGGTAAAGGCCAAGACGCATCGTGCCGCCCATGTCCTCGATGTCCTTCTGATCCGGAAGAAGGTCGATAACCGGATACGGCGTCGACGGATTAATCTCCGCGCTGTTCGCGTTGAATAGGCCGGCTACGCTGCGCGCGTATTCGATAACGGCAACCTGCATGCCAAGGCAAATGCCGAAGAACGGAATTTGCTGCTCGCGGGCATAACGGATAGCCGAAACTTTTCCTTCGATACCGCGATCGCCAAAGCCGCCAGGCACGAGAATACCGTGAACGCCTTTCAGCGCTTCCGCAACGTTCTCGTCATCGATCTCTTCCGCATTCACCCAACGAAGCTTCACTTCGGAATCGGCATCGAAACCTGCATGGCCAAGCGCTTCTACGATTGAAAGGTAAGCGTCATGCAGCGCGACGTATTTGCCGACAATGGCGATTTCCGTCGTTTTATGCAGCGATTTCACGCGGTTCACAAGATCTTCCCATTGCGTCATGTCGGGTTGGTTCGTCGTCAGCTTCAGATGGTTCACCACGATATCGTCGAGGCCTTGCTCGCGAAGCATCAGCGGTACTTCATACAAGGTCGAAGCGTCGATACATTCAACAACCGCGTTAGCGTCGATATCGCAGAACAAGCCGATTTTGCGTTTCAGGTCTTCCGACAGCGCATGCTCGGTACGGCATACGATTACGTTAGGCTGAATGCCGATGCTGCGGAGTTCTTTTACGCTATGCTGCGTTGGCTTGGTCTTTACTTCGCCCGCTGCTTTGATATATGGGATAAGCGTTACGTGAATATACATCACGTTGTCGCGCCCGATGTCGCTTTTGATTTGACGGATCGCTTCAAGGAAAGGCAAGCTTTCGATATCGCCCACGGTACCGCCGATTTCAGTGATAACAACGTCGGAGCCGGCCTCTTTGCCCGCGCGGTATACGCGCTCCTTGATTTCGTTCGTAATGTGCGGGATAACCTGAACCGTTCCGCCCAGATATTCGCCGCGGCGTTCCTTGGAGATAACGTTCGAATAAATCTTGCCTGTCGTAACGCTGCTGTACTTCGTCAGGTTAATATCAATAAACCGTTCATAATGCCCAAGGTCAAGGTCTGTTTCCGCACCGTCGTCTGTTACGAATACTTCGCCATGCTGGTACGGGCTCATCGTTCCCGGGTCAACGTTGATATAAGGATCGAACTTTTGAATCGTTACTTTCAACCCTCTGTTCTTAAGCAGACGGCCGAGTGATGCAGCGGTAATTCCTTTGCCAAGCGATGAAACGACGCCCCCGGTTACAAAAATATATTTTGTCACTTTGCTAATACCCTCCATGCTCCTCTGGTTATGTTTAGGTTATCCCATTTGCACAATAAACATGGATTAGCAGACTCTCTATTCCTCTGTCCAGTTTATGGATGAACAAATCAGGTTCCTGAACTTGCTTCTAACTTGCTTCTACAAACAAAAAAAGTGACACCCGTCTTCACGGGGCACTTTTCATTTGGCATATTATTATAACGTGTAGCTTGCCGGTAAAACGCGGCAAATGCTAGATCCGCAGAGGCTTGTATCCTTCAAAAACGAGAAGGTAAGCCATTGCTGCTTATGCGGTACGTTAACCGAATCTTAAAGCCCATGCAATAGTTTACTCTGCCCGTATGCGGACTGTCAAGCTTAAACACGGCAAGCTCGAGGACGATTATTTATCGTCTTCTTCATCCTCATCGTCTTCAAAATCTTCGTCTTCGGAGTCTTCATCGTCAAGCTCAGCGTCAGCGTCGATTTCCTCGTCAGATTCATCATCTTCGAGCTCTTCATCTTCGATACCAACTTCTTCATCAACTTCTTCTTCCGCTTCTGCTTCGCCGAATTCACTATCTTCATCGTAAGAATCGTAATCTTCCTCGTCCGCTGTGTACGACTCATCTTCTTCATCCGCGAACAGATCTTCATCATCATCTTCGTCATTAATGATACGAGGACGCTTCGCGTTCGTGATCGGATCTTCGTTCTTTTCAACCGGATACCAGCGTTTCAATCCCCACATATTGCTTCCAACGCAAGCGAACCTGCCGTCAATATTAATCTCCGTGTATACTTGAGCAATTACTTGGTTAACTCCGTCCGCAGACAGTCCGCGAACCTTCGCGATTTCCATCATCAGGTCACGGTAGTAATAAGGCGTATTGGCCGATTTCAACAATTCAAACGCCAAGTCGACCATAGGCATTTCTTTTATCCGCTCAGGATCGAGCTTCAATGTAATATTGCCGCTGCTCATATGGACACATCCCTTCTTGCTATCTTCATACTTTCGTCATCATAACCATTATCAAAGTATAGTAAAACCTATTTTATTCAAAAAAGCAAGCAGTCCCCGGGCTGCTTCCCGCCTATGCAAATGTTCCCTGCAAAAAGAAAAAAGCGAAGGGCTGTCCCTTCGCTTTGACTGTATCCATCCGGAGCGCGCATTGCTTAATGCGAGACCGGAGCGTAAGAGTCGTTAGAACTCTTACATCATCCTATGTCCTTCACGGCGTTTTGACACGGCTCCACGCCTAATTATCTGAAAAAAGGCAAGTTGCTCATGCGGCCGAACTCCCCGTTTCATACAATAGTTCAGCATCGTCCGTCGGGAGGGGACGCGTAATTGGACATCACCGCTTTTCTCCATTGGTTGAAGGACACGATGGCTTGCACGGGCCAAACGACAAAAAATCGGATTATCCGATTTCAGCAGCAAGGTGACTATCGACGGTTTCTGCAGGAATGGTCAGAAGCTTCGACAGCATCCCCGGAACTGAAGCCGGTTAAGCAAATGCGCATCATTCGTGCAATATCTTGTCAGCTCCCTGTCGAAGCAACTCTATCAGGCTTTTCCGGCGGCGTATGGATTGAGGACGACCGCCGTATTACCGTTCACACCGCAGCAAAAACCATGCCACTGGAAAAGGGCATCCCCTGGGGCGTACAGCAAATCAAGGCACCACTTGCCTGGAGCACGACGACCGGACACCGCATCAAAATCGGCGTCATCGATACCGGCGTAGACTTTAGTCATCCCGATCTCCGCCAATCGCTGTCGCGCGGCATTAACCTGCTCAACCGCAGCATGCTGCCCCATGATGACAACGGTCACGGCACGCACATCGCGGGTACAATCGCAGCTGCCAACCAGGTGCAAGGGATGATCGGCATCGCGCCGCGGGCACAAATTCTCCCGGTAAAAGCATTTGACCATAACGGAAGCGCCTTTGTATCCGACATTATTCTCGGCATCGATTGGTGCGTCCGCAACCGGGTCAACATTATTAACATGAGCTTTGGCATGAAGACACGCAGCAAAGCTCTCCTCAATGCGATAAACAACGCTTATAATGCCGGTGTTATCGTTGTTGCGTCTTCGGGCAACGACGGGAAACGCCGGACTGTCGATTACCCGGCCAGATATCCGCAGACGATCTCGGTCGGGGCAACAAACAAGCTGCGGCGCATCGCGCCGTTCAGCAACCGGGGTACGTTTATTGACATTTACGCGCCCGGCGACAAAATCTTTTCCGCTTGGCTCCGCGGCAAATATCACGAGATGAGCGGAACTTCGATGGCTACCTCCCATGTAAGCGGGGCCATCGCTTTGCTGCTTGCTCATAAGCCGGGATTGTCTCCCGCGGAGATTAAAGCGATTATGAAAAAATCGTACCTGCCGCTCCGAAGCACAAAGGCTCCCCGGTATACCGGGGAGATTGACGTAATGAAGATGTTGGGGGCGGCGGACCGATGAGATGAGTGAAGGACTTTGTTTGCCGTGAGGATACCGGCGGCGAACAATGCATCTCCCTCCGGTTGCTATTGTGTTCACTTTGCCAGAACAATGTTCACAGGATGCAAAGTGTACACAAAGGCAAGCGCTGCGCTCCTCCGGGAGATACATGGTCCTTGCCCGCACTCATCGGTCCTGTTTTAAGGGCGAAAAGAAACCGTTCCTGGGATTTCCCGGAACGGTTTCTTTGGTTTAGGGATACAGCGATTTGCTACGCTGTATTCAATGCAGGATGTTGGCCCTGTTTCAGCCAATGCCAATGTTGGGAGCTACGTTGGATCGAGTACATTATAATCGGGCTGAACCGGCTGATTAGTGCCTCTTATGATCGAATATACTGCATTAGATGCAATATATAAGGTACTGGGCATACATAGAGCTTAATATAGTGTATTCAATACAACGCACCTGAAAATCAGCCTCTGTAACAATAGCCGATAAGTTGCCGCCAAACGCAGCAAAGCCGCCAGCGAATGGCGGCTTTGCTTGTGTAAAGACCGAGCGGATTACATCCGCTCCGGTGCCGATACGCCAACGAGGCGGAGCGTGTTGGCGATAACGATGCGGACAGCGCCAAGCAACGCGATGCGCGCCTGGGTCTGAGCCACGTCTTCGGTAATGACGCGCTCGGCTTTGTAATAGCTGTGGAACTGCGAAGCTAGTTCATACACATAGCGGATCAGGCGATGCGGCGCGTATTGAGCCGCAGCTTCCGACACTTCCTGCGGCAGCTCGCCGAGCTTGCGAAGCAGGTCGAATTCGGCTTCGGACGAAAGCTTGCCGAAGTCGATGTCGCTGATCGGCAGGAGAGCAACGCTTTGCTCCTCCGCCTGGCGGAAGATGCTGCAAATGCGGGCATGCGCATATTGCACATAGAAGACCGGGTTCTCGTTCGAAGTCGAGATTGCCAGGTCCATATCGAAATCCAGATGCGAATCCATGCTGCGCATCGTGAAGAAATAACGAATGGCGTCTACGCCAACCTCGTCCATTAGATCCTGCATCGTAACGGCTTTGCCGGTACGCTTGGACATTTTCACTTTTTCGCCGTCCTGGAACAGGCTTACCATCTGAGCGATCAATACGACCAGCTTGTCAGGATCATTGCCAAGCGCAGCCATCGCAGCCTTCACGCGAGGAATATACCCATGGTGGTCGGCCCCCCAGATGTTGATCATTTTGTCGTAGCCGCGGCTGAATTTGTCTTGATGGTAAGCGATGTCCGGCGTCAAATACGTGTAGGAGCCGTCATTTTTCACAAGAACGCGGTTCTTGTCGTCGCCGTAAGGCATCGTCGACAGCCACGTAGCGCCTTCTTCCTCGTACACTTGGCCTTTGGCCTTGAGTGCCTCGAGCGCCTTTTCCACTCGACCGCTCTCATACAGCGAAGTTTCGCTGTACCAGATATCGAAGTTGACGCGGAAGCGTCCAAGGTCGCGTTTGATTTTGTCCAGTTCTTTTTCCAGTCCATATTGACGGAAGAATGCGAAGCGCTCTTCATTGGACAACGATAGAAGGTTGTCGCCTTTCTCTTCTGCAAGCAGCTTGCCAAAACCAACGATGTCTTCGCCATGGTAGCCGTCTTCCGGCATATCGGCGTCTTGTCCAAGCGCTTGGCGATAGCGCGCTTCAATCGAACGCGCCAGGTTGTTGACCTGGTTGCCCGCGTCATTAATATAGTACTCGCGGGTTACTTCATAACCTGCGAAGTCCAGCACGTTGCAAAGCGCATCGCCCACGGCCGCGCCGCGCGCATGGCCAAGGTGAAGGTTGCCTGTCGGATTCGCGCTGACGAATTCGACTTCCACGCGTTGGCCGGATCCTTCTTTTGTACGTCCGTAGTTGTCTCCAGAAGCTGTAATCTCGCCAATAACGGAATATAAGTAGCTTTTGTCCATGCGGAAGTTAATAAAGCCCGGGCCGGCAATCTCGGCCGATTGAATGCCGAACTTCTCGCCGTTCAGGTTGGCGATAATCGTCTCGGCGATTTGACGCGGGTTTTTCTTCGCCAGCTTGGTAAGCTGCATAGCCGCGTTTGTCGCCAGGTCGCCGTGCGCCTTATCCTTCGGCACCTCCAGCACAAAGGCAGGAAGCTCCTCGCGAGCCGCAAGACCGCCAGCTACCGCCGCGTCCGCAATCGCCTCCTTCACCTTCTCGTACATTTGCTCCAACACGTTCGTACTCATTGTTTCTCCTCCTGAATATGGAGCCGGTTAAGGAACCGGCCCGACAAATGTTCATTCATCCATAGTTCATACTGCCACTCAATCACGAATGGAGGTACTGCGGAAGACTGCTTCCCGCCGCCCTCTCCCTTGAGTTCAATAAATGCTGTTGCTGTCTCCATCTGAAACGATGTATAGGGAGAGCGGTAGTAGCCGTTTCTTCGCATTTCTCCGGGCACAAAAAGCTGCTCCGATTCAACGACGCCCCGGCGCGTGATCGACAGCTCGTCCTCCCGGTAACGCACAAGGGTCCGGATGGGAGAAGCACTTCCCTCCACCGGCTCTTCGTACCGGATATAAACCGTCCGTTCCTTCCGGAACCATTCCCCTGTATACGTATGTACGACGGACTCCCCATCCTGGGTGCTTGTCAGCGTAATTTTAACCGCCATTCTGTCTTGCATCGCAAAAGCTCCTATATCTCCAGTCTTCTCGTATGTTACTACTATATACAGGAAGCCCCGTAATTTCAACGATTGACGCTATTCCGGTAACTCCAGGTACGGAACAATTGCTTTCCAAGCCCCGATCCGGTCCTCCAAATTGCGCATCTTCTGCGTGGGAATGGGACTTGTCGAAGGCAATTTCAAAAGGGTAAGATGCTGCAGCGCCGGATGATCGCGGTAATATTTGCGGAACGTATCGTAAGCCTTGCCTCCATTAAAAGCAAAGCATTTCAGCCCGGGATACTTGCCCACCAAAGCAGGCAGATCATTGGGCTCCTCGTTTTTGATGTTTACGTCGAGACTGCCGGGCCGTTCGCAGGACTTAATCACGTCAAACACGGCCATATGATGATCCTGCAAAAAAGCAAGACGCTTCCCGTAATCCTCATCCGGTGCTCCAGCGCCAAACAAGCCATATACCATTCCCCAAAAATAATTGCGGGGATGACCGTAGAACTGCCGGTGCTCCAGCGACTTTACGCTTGGCGCCGTACCCAGCACCAATACTCGGGCCCGCTCGTCAATGACCGGCGGGAAAGAATAGATGCGCTCCGTTTGCTCTTGCTCCATATACCGTCCACTCCTTCTTAACTCCTGCATCAAAAATCTTCATTATGTATTCTACACCAGCAGCCCCTTAATAATAAAAAAGAGACGCCTAATTCGAGCAGCTTATTGAAAGCCGCGGGAGAAGGTCGTCTCTTTGCACGAAACGTTACTATTAATATTACTTCACAAGGTCTTCAACAAATTTAGGCAGAACGAATGCCGCTTTGTGAAGGCGCGGAGTATAGTACTTCGTTGGGATATCAGCGATGGAAGCCTCGTCCACTTCAAGCGGATCATACTTCTTGCTGCCCATTGTAAAGGTCCACAGACCGCTTGGGTAAGTCGGGATGTTAGCGCCGTATACGCGAACGATCGGGAATACTTCCTTCACGTCTTTGTTTACGCTTTGAATCAGGTCGGCCTTGAACCAAGGGTTGTCAGTTTGAGCCACGAAGATGCCGTCTTCCTTCAACGCTTCGTAGATGCCTTGGTAGAAGCCGCGCGTGAACAGGTTAGCCGCTGGGCCAACCGGCTCCGTGGAGTCAACCATGATGACATCGTAAGTATTTTTATGATCATGAATATGCATGAAGCCGTCGTTTACGAGCACTTCAACGCGAGGGTTGTCCAGCTCGCCTGCGATGGTCGGCAGGTATTTCTTCGAATACTCGATAACCTTGCCGTCGATATCAACGAGAACGGCTTTCTTCACTTTAGGATGCTTCATAATTTCACGGATAACGCCGCCGTCGCCGCCGCCTACTACAAGCACATGCTCCGGATTCGGATGCGTGAAGAGTACCGGATGGGCAACCATTTCGTGATACACGAACTCATCTTTAACCGTAGTCATGACCATACCGTCAAGAACCAGCATGGTGCCGAATTCTTCCGTTTCGATCATATCGAGCTGTTGAAACTCAGTTTGTTCATTTACATACGTCTTTGTAATCTTCGCCGTAATGCCGAAGTTCTCGGTTTGTTTTTCTGTATACCACAATTCCATTTCGATAAATCCCTTCTTTCCGTCAATGGTTCACCATGTATTATAGTAGTTCGGGGCGAAAAATCAACCTTTTCTGCTCGCTTCCATGAATATCGCCACCCACGTTTTTCCATACTAAGGAAAAGGTCGTTCTTGCGAAGGGAGCACCATCATGAAGAAGCAGCAGATCAGGCCGGGCAAGCCGCGCCGCAAATATGCTTTTCCTATTATAACCGAACGTTTTCTTCCTCATGTTATGAGGTTCAAAAAAAGCCTGCGCCTAACCGCAGCCATTTCCGCTGTCGTCGTGCTAGGCATCGTGTCCATGCTCCTCTATTTAAAGTTTCAATCTCTTCCGGTTACTTCGATTAGCCAATCCTCCCGCATGCTTGATCTGCAGGGGCAGGTGATTGATACGTTCCATACCGGAGAGAATCGCAGCTCCGTACCGCTCAAAGAAATTTCCCCTTACCTGGTGGAGGCGACGCTGGCGATCGAAGACCACCGCTTCTACGAGCACAAAGGGTTTGATATGAAAGGAATGGCCCGTGCCGTTCTGGTCAACGTGGAGACGATGTCGGCCAAGCAAGGAGCCAGCACGCTGACGCAGCAGCTCGCCCGCAACCTGTATCTCACTCATGAGAAGACATGGCAGCGCAAGCTGAAGGAAGCCATGTATACGGTCCAGCTGGAGATGAATTACTCCAAAGATGAGATTCTGAGCCTTTACCTGAATCAGATCTATTACGGTCATGGCGCCTACGGAATTGAAGCGGCTTCCCAGCTGTATTTCAAAAAGCATGCCTCGCAGTTAACGCTTGCGGAAAGCGCGATGCTGGCCGGCATTCCGAAAGGGCCCAAATACTATTCGCCGTTTATGGATATGAAAAACGCGAAAGACCGCCAGCTGACCATTCTGCATGCCATGACCGAATCCGGCGACATTACGCAGGAGCAAGCGGATGCGGCTTATAAGGAAGTCTTAAGCTTCCAGCCGCTAGGTTCCGGCGAGCAGGCAGGTTTTGCTCCCTATTTCCGCGACTATATCCGTTACATAGCCGTCGATAAGCTGGGCATCAATGAACAGCTATTTAATGAAGGCGGCGTTACGATTTATACAACGCTGGACTCTTCCGCGCAACGTGCCGCGGAGGATGCCGTCAAGAATGGCCTTGCCGGCAGCGAAGAGCAGCAAGCGGCGCTTGTTTCTATTGACCCGCGCAACGGGTATATAAAAGCAATGGTCGGCGGACGCGACTACAGGGCGAATCAGTTCAACCGGGCGCTTGCCGAAACCCGCCAGCCCGGATCCTCGTTCAAGCCGGTGCTGTATCTGACGGCGCTGCACAGCGGCTTTATGACGCCGGTCACCCGGTTCAAGAGCGAGCCAACGGCTTTTACCTACGATGAAGGACGAAAAAAGTATGAGCCGCATAACTATAACGACAAATACTTTAACGACTTCATTGATATGCGCACAGCGGTTGCGAGCTCGGATAACATATACGCCGTGAACACCATTATGACGGTGGGCGCCGACCGCGTTATCGAGACGGCCCGCAAGCTGGGCATTACAAGCCCGATGAATCCGGTTCCTTCCCTGGCGCTTGGCACCTTCCCGGTTAGTCCGCTTGAGATGGCTTCCGCATTTTCCGTTATTGCAAACGGCGGCGTAAAGGTAGAGCCTGTTGCGATCTTGCGCATCACCGATAAGAGCGGACATATTATATATGAAGCGGAGCATCACGAAGAGCAGGTAATTAATCCGGCGGAAGCTTACGTGATGACCAGTCTAATGGAGAGCGTGTTCGAGGGAGGCGGTACGGCTAACCGGGTTTCTTCCATTATTAAGAGACCGGTAGCCGGCAAGACGGGGACCACCTCAACGGATGCCTGGCTGGTCGGCTATACGCCGGAGCTGGCGACCGCCGTCTGGGTAGGGTATGACAAGAACCGCAAGCTTACCGTAACCGAAGCGCACCGCGCGGCTCCAATCTTTGCCCAGTTCACCGAGCAGGCGCTATCTGCCATTCCGCCTAAGATCTTTCCGATTCCGGACGGCGTCGTTAACGTATATGTCGATCCGACGAGCGGCAAGCTAGCAGCAGCCACCTGCGCGAACAAACGGCTTGAATCCTTTGTGGCGGGCACGGAACCTACCGAGGTTTGCGGCGGACCTGCGGCGAAAGATGCCCCTGCGGACAAGGCGACCAAGGATAACAGCCGAACCTGGTGGAATGATCTGAAGCGCTGGTGGAAGAATTAGCATGTCCTGGAATCAAAATTTGTCCGAAATATGATCAAAAAGTGAAATTTCTTTGAACAAACGTCATATACTGTGGTATAGTAGAACCAAGAAGTAAGCACTTACAAACTTTATGGGAGTGTTTCAGATGGCTACGAAAACTGCAACGGTAAGCAATGTAAAGTCGGATTCGGAAGTAACAGCTGCAAGCGTGAAACGTCTCGTTACTCTAATGACTATATTTGCATGGACATGTTTGACAGTAGGTGTGTTGTTATGCCTAATCAAAATCAGCCACTTTAGTGATAAGAATACAACTCTGATGGTTGGTGTCGGGTGCCTTGTCGGCAGCGTATTTATTTATACGATCGGCACAGCTATCGGTTTGGTCCATGCTAGAATCCAACAAGCAAAAGAAGACGAGCAAAACGACGACCCATCCAATCCTATTTTGTGAAGTCAAATCCGCTTTTAAAGAGCCGCCTTTTCGTCAATATTGACGGGAGGCGGCTTTTTTGTGTTTTATTTCCAAGGAAAAAAGGTACAGTTGTCAATATAGTGAACTTTCTTTTACAGAAAAAAGACGAATTGTTGTCGTAATTGTTAAGCCGGCAGTTATTTTGAGCGACTTCTGCTAATCTTAATGACAAGAAGCAATGAAGCAATATTGAGGAGTTGAAACAAATCATGAGAAAGTACATTCGCTTTCTGGTTCCGTTGATGATTATGATGATAGCCGTTATGCTGTCCGGCTGCAGCGACCAATACGTTGTCCTCGATCCTAAGGGGCCAATCGGCGAATCGCAAAAAGATCTCATCTGGATCACTATCTGGCTGTGTGCGATCATTCTCGTTCCGGTCCTGATCCTGACTGCGATTATCGTGTGGCGTTATCGCGATAAGAAAGACAACAAAGCCGGCTACCAGCCTAACTGGGAGCACAGCACAAAGCTGGAGACGATTTGGTGGGCGATCCCAATCATCATTATCGCTATTCTAGCGACGGTGACGATCAAATACACGTATGATCTCGAACCAAGCAAACCGCTTGAGTCGGCTAAACAGCCGGTTACAATCGAAGCAACATCTCTCGACTGGAAATGGCTTTTCACTTATCCGGATGAAGGCATTTCCACTGTTAACTATCTTCAAATTCCGGAGGATACGCCAATTCGCTTCCGCGTAACGGCGGACCAAGCGATGAACTCCTTCTGGATTCCGCAGCTTGGCGGTCAAATCTACGCGATGAGCGGCATGGCTATGACCTTGTACCTGCAGGCTGACGAGGTTGGCGACTTCCTTGGCATGGGCGCAAACTTCACGGGCGAGCAATTCGCGAAAATGACGTTTAACGTTAAATCGACTTCCGATGCGGATTACCGCGCTTGGGTAGACAGCGTGAAGCAAACGGCGCCTGCTCTTACGGAGGAAGGCTTTAAAGAATTGAAACTGCCAGGTTCGTCCGAACAGCAATCCTTCTCGGCATTCCCGAAAGGCTTGTTCGATCAAGTCGTTATGCAATACGTTGGACCAAACGGAGTTCCCGCTCCTAATTCCGGCAAGAAATCGGGACCTGTTCATGATGCAGAGGGCGGGCATGACACGCAGTCGCCTACCACTACTGATGAAGCTAAATCATAATGTAAGGAAAGGAGATGCACTATGTTTAAAGAATTTTGGGATTTCCTGATGAATGACTTTTTCATCACGGGCGATCCGCTCATCCTGGGTGCCCAGGTTTCCATTGGTCTTTCCATGGTAGCGATCGTCATTGCTCTGACTTACTTTAAAAAATGGCGCTGGTTGTGGACCGAATGGCTGACAACCGTCGATCATAAAAAAATCGGTATTATGTACGTTATCGCAGCGCTTCTCATGCTATTCCGCGGGGGCGTCGACGCCCTTCTGATCCGTACTCAGCTTGCCGTACCGCAATTAGAGTTCCTGCATGCAGGTCACTATAATGCGATCTTTACAACCCACGGCGTTATCATGATCTTGTTCATGGCGATGCCTCTCATGTTCGGTTTGTTCAATATCGTTGTGCCGCTCCAGATAGGCGCGCGCGACGTAGCGTTCCCTTACCTGAACTCCCTCAGCTTCTGGCTCTTCTTCTTCGGCGCCATGCTGTTTAACGTATCGTTCGTTATCGGGGGTTCGCCTGATGCGGGCTGGCTGGCTTATCCGCCGCTGTCCGAGCTTTCCGGCAGTCCTGGTCTCGGCCAAGACTTCTATATTTGGGGTATTCAGATTTCCGGTATCGGTTCCCTCGCGTCCGGTATCAACTTCGTTGTCACAATCCTGAAGATGCGTGCGCCGGGTATGAAGCTGATGCAAATGCCGATGTTCACCTGGTCCGTATTGTCGTCTTCCATTACGATCATGTTCGCATTCCCGATTCTGACGGTTACGCTGTTCCTTCTGTTCATCGACCGTTACTTGGGCGCTCACTTCTTCACGCTTGACGGCGGGGGCAACCCGATGATGTACGTCAACTTGATATGGATGTGGGGTCACCCGGAAGTATATATCGTTATTTTGCCGGCCTTCGGGGTATTCTCGGATGTCGTATCCACCTTCTCGAAGAAAAAACTGTTCGGCTACAAGTCCATGGTATTCGCTCTTATGTCGATCAGCTTCTTCTCGTTCTTTACTTGGCTTCACCACTTCTTCACCATGGGCTCCGGCGCCGACGTCAACGCGTTCTTCGCGGTTACGACGATGCTGATTGCCATACCGACCGGTGTAAAAGTGTTCAACTGGCTGTTTACGATGTTCCGAGGAAGGATTACCTTCAGTCAGCCAATGCTCTGGACCATTGCCTTTATACCGTGTTTCGTCGTCGGCGGTATGACGGGGGTTATGCTCTCGGTTGCGCCTGCTGACTTCCAGTTCCATAACAGTTACTTCCTGATTGCGCACTTCCACCAAGTGCTCATCGGCGGCGTTGTATTTGGTTACTTCGCAGGCCTGTACTACTGGTGGCCAAAAATGTTCGGCTTCAAGCTGCATGACGGCCTTGGCAAATGGGCGTTCTGGCTGTGGAATATCGGCTTCTATGTCTGCTTCATGCCGCAGTACGCGCTTGGTCTGATGGGTATGACGCGTCGTTTCAACGAATACAACTTCGACCTTGGCTGGCAGCCGCTTAACATCGTTTCGACGGTGGGCGCCTTCATCATGGGTCTGGGCTTTATTTTCCAAGTGTGGCAGATCGCGCACAGCATCAAGTTCCTGAAGAAAGAAAAATCCGGAGACGCATGGGGCGAAGGCCGTACGCTCGAATGGTCGATTCCATCGCCGGCTCCGATGTACAACTTCGCGCATCTTCCTGAGGTTACAAGCTCGGATGAATGGTGGGAAGAGAAACAGCGCCGTGCGAAAGGTATTCAACCTAAACAGCCTGGTCCGCTGGAACCGATTCATATGCCGAAAAACTCGGGTATTCCGTTCATTATGTCTGTGTTCTTCTTCATCGCCGGCTTTGGCTTTGTATGGCACTGGACTTGGATGATTGTTCCTGGCCTGATCGGCGTTGCTTGCTGCATGTTCGCCCGTTCCTTCGATTATGACCCGGATTATTACATTCCGGTTGACGAGATTGAACGTACGGAAGCAGCTTTAAAGGGGGTACGGTAAATGGCACACACAGTGACGCCTCATGGCGGCCATGGTCATAACGATCACGGCCACCATGATGATCATCACGATCATGAATCGATTAAGGTTCTTGGCTTCTGGATGTTTCTTATAACCGACGTTATCTTGTTCGGTACGCTGTTCGCGACGTTCTCCGTCCTGCACAACAGCACAAACGGCGGTCCTACGCCGCATGAGATGTTCGAAATGCCTGGCGTAATCGCCGAAACGTTTATCTTGTTAACATCAAGCTTCACGAGCGGTATCGCTGTTCTTCAAATGCACAAGGGCAACAAAAAAGGCCTGATCGGCTGGCTGATCGTTACGGCTTTGCTTGGCGCATCGTTTATTTTCCTTGAAGTATCCGAGTTTCTCAAAATGGTCGACGAAGGCGTTACGATCGGTACAAGCGGTTACTGGTCCGCATTCTTCACCCTGGTAGGCACTCACGGACTTCACGTTTCGGTTGGTCTTTGCTGGATGGTTGGCCTGATGATTCAGATCGGCAAACGCGGTATCAATTCGGTTACCAAACGCAAAGTTACCATTGTCAGCTTGTATTGGCACTTTCTTGACGTTGTGTGGATCTTCGTCCTCACGGTCGTTTACTTGATGGGGGTGATGTAGGATGGCCAACCCTAACACGCATGGACACGGGCATGACGAGCATGAATCCCATGGCTCGATGAAATCCTATGTCATCGGTTTTGTTATCTCCATTGTGCTTACGATTCTGCCGCTAGTTGTTGTATTGAACGATATGATGGACAAAACGCCAACATTGATCTTTATTCTGATCATGGCGGTCCTGCAGTTCGTCGTTCAGCTCTTCTTCTTCATGCATCTTCGCGAAGAGAAGAAGCCGCGCTACAACGTTATGGCGCTTATCTTCGGTCTTGTCATCCTGGTCACGATCATCGCTGGATCGATCTGGATTATGGCTTACAATACCGTAGGTTAATAAGCAAGAAGCCCGGGTCTTCTCCTAGAGAAGCACCCGGGCTTTTTTTCGTTCCGAACGCTATGGTATGATTACGTGTAGAACGATAGGACAAACATCCTCAGAGGAGGCTTTTTAACGATGTTTAAACGCAATAAAAGGTTGCCGTTGCTTGTATTGCTTACGGCGGCTTTACTGCTCGTCCTTGCCGGCTGCGGCGGCGGCAGCAAGACCAGCTCCAATAATAACGGCACAAGCGGCTCCGGGGCCGCTAACGCAACGGCAACGCCGGAAGCAACAGAGCCGCCTCAGCCGGACAAGCTGCTTGGCTCCGACAAGCATCCTGTCGTAACGGTCGAGATGGATAACGGAAAGACCTTCAAGGTTGAGCTGTACCCGGAGATTGCTCCAAATACCGTCAACAACTTCGTTTCGCTTGTGAAAAAAGGCTTCTATGACGGCACGATCTTCCATCGCGTGATCCCCGGCTTTATGATTCAGGGCGGCGATCCCGAAGGCACGGGCATGGGAGGCCCTGGCTACGGCATTAAGGGCGAGTTCATGAGCAACGGCTTCCAGAACGATCTGTTACATACGCGCGGCGTAATCTCCATGGCACGCTCCGGAGATCCCGATTCCGCAGGCTCCCAGTTCTTCGTCATGGTTGCCGATGCCCCATCGCTCGACGGCGATTACGCGGCATTCGGCAAAGTAACCGAAGGTATGGACACGGTGGATGAGATTGTCAATCAGGAAACCGAGAAGACGGGTGAAGGCTCCCGTCCGGTTAAACCGATGGCGATTAAAAAGGCGACGGTCGATACAAAAGGCATGACTTTTGCCGAGCCTGAAAAGGTAAATAAATGAGAAAAGGGAATTCCTCGCAACATGTGAGGAACTCCCTTTTTCAATGGGATTAAAAGCCTCGCTTTTCTACCTCTATCTCTTGCGGCAGAACAAGCGTCAGCTCCTGATTGATGTTCTCCGAACCAATGGAGCCATCCTTATGCTCGAAGCTATTAATAAGAACGTACATGGTGCTGCCTACCGTGCTTGTTGCTACCATCTTTTCCGGCTGCTTAAGCGGCTTGGGCGCCCAGTACTGCACTTGCCCGAGAAGCTGTACGGCGCGAACCTCTCCTTGGTCGAGCTGAATCGGACGAAGCGACTGTACGACGATCTTCTTGATACCGTCCGGTACCTTTACCGGATCCGATTGCACGATAGCCGTACGTTCCGTCATTTGCAGCTGGTCACGCACTTCCCCAAGCAGTCCCGTCGAAGTAAAAGAGGCCATAAGCAGGCTGCCTGCCCCGATAACCGCCACATAGAACATACTCATCCAGTCGTAACGCATAACCGGCCGTTCTTTCCCCGACAGCTTGAGATGAATAAGAAGCTCCGCTCCAAGCAGGATAAAAACGACGGGCGCTACCCACAGCAGCGTATTCAGCGCATCTGTACCGCTCCAAATCGATATGGCAATGGAAACGCCGATCAGGAGCAGCGTAATGCCCATAGACAGCGAGCCTACCCGCCATTCTCTCATCGGTCTCCCTCCTCTTCTCTCATCATCTCCGCGGGATGAGGCGGAAGAGGAGCTGGCGCCGAATAAGATTTTCTGCTGCCGCTGCCAAACACTAGCCGGAAGCCGAGTGCAATCATCAGGAAAGCGACGATGGCTGTTGGCAGATTATATTTCAGTTTTACATACTCGGCATAGATTCCTGGCCATGTCTGCGAGATATAACCGCCCATTACCCGGTCACCCAAATAATAAATGCCTAGCAGCAAAAGGCCAATTCCGATCCACTTCTGATATGGGGCAAGCTGAGCGACTACCGCTTCGTCGTGGAGCTCGCCGCGTTCATAACGCGACATCTGCTGCATGGAATCGAAGAAGGCATAGAACCAGAGCAGCGGCATGAGGAACAAGAAGATCGACAGCCGCAGCGAATCCATCAAATAGATGGCGATAAGGAACCCGCCCATCAGCTGGAGGCCCCGCTTCTGCAGGCCCAGATACAGATGTCCCGCTCCCGGGAAGAGCGACAGGATCGCGGCCAGCACTTTATTTTTTCGGCCGGTTCCCATATGGTTCTCAATCTCCTCGAACAGCGGACGGTCGCTAAGCTCTTCTCCGCGCTGCTTCTTGTGAAGCTGCTGAATCGCATCAAAAATGCTGTAGATCCAGATCACCGGAAGCCCTAGCAGAAATACCAAAAAAGCGGCAGTATTCGTCACGACTCCGATAAAAACCACAACCGCGAACAGTCCAAGGAAAGCAACCAGGAACGTGATGCCGCGCTGCATAAGACCAAGCGACATATGACCGAGACCCGGAATAAGGGACAGCATCACGGTGCTTGTCTTCTCCCTTTGCTGCTCGTACGCCATGTAGCCCGGATCAAACGGGATATCTCCCCGCTCGCTGTAAGGCGCCACAGGCGGCTTTGGAGACAGCAGCGTCACGACCATATCGATCATATTAATTAGCCAGCTGAGAGCGGCCGTGAAGAGGAAGAAGAGGCCGATATCCCCTCCGTCCCCGGATTGTATAGCGATAAACAAAAGCAATAAGGAGCCAAAGAACCCTCCTCCATACAGCAGGCAGCGAAACGGACGCCCCAAGTAGGCATGCCCGACGCCCGGAATAAAGGACAGCAATAAAGCGACTACCGGATTTTTTGACATTTCGTCTTTCCTCTCCTCCATCAATCATTCTTACTTATTTGAAACGGTCTTTCTCCAGCTTATCGAACCAGGAAGAAGTACGCGTGACCATCCGGTCGGACCATGTTGGCCCTTGAGGCTGCTTCGCGTCCTTCTCGATCGTTTGCTCCGTAGTGGCGGAATGGGAATCCATCTCCCCCAGCTTGGCGGACAGTCCGCTAAAGGTTCCCGTGCCGAGCAGCAGCAGCGTAATGGCCGCCGCGGCAGTAAAGTGAACTATGGGACGCTGCAGGAAAGACTGGCGGCGGGCAGGCTCCGCCCGCATAATCGGGTTCTTTCTTGCCGACTCGGCGAGCAAAATATCGATAACCCGCTTCCCCAGCTTTTTCATATCCGGAATGACAGCCCTTGCCTCTGCCGGTCCATCGGATGCCGGATTCGATTCCCCAGCCTCCGATGCCTCTATCGCATTCATAAAAAGCACCATACACGGCTCGCATGCCGCGATATGCAGCTCGATCTTCACCCGTTTATGTTCAGCCTGTTCATCATGGATATAAGCGGTCAGATCTGCTGCCGTTACATGTTCCTTCCACTCCTGCTCATTCATTCGAAGTCCTCCTTCCGCCAATGCCGCTTGATCCAGTTACGTGCCCGGTAGAGCCTCGACTCTACGCTTTTTTTCTCAAGTCCGGTCTGAACCGCGATCTCCTCGTACGATTTGTTCTCCATATAATAAGCGGTCACGACTTCCCGATAATTGTCCGGCAGCTGTTCCACCTGCTCGCGCACCTGCCGCTGCTCTTCGCGGTCTATAACCGCTGTCTCCACGGCCAGCCCGCGGTCTGCCATCATCCCTTCCGCCTCAAGCCCCGTCAAGCTGTCCACCAGCTCCTCGGGCTTGCGCATCCGGCTTCTCTTCCAATCAATCGCCTTATTGACGGCTATGCGGGTAATCCACGTCTTGAAGCCGTCCATTCGGAACTCCGGGAGGGAGCGATAGATTTGCAGCAGCGCTTCCTGCGTCACGTCCTCCGCATCATGCGGCGAACGGATGACAGCAAACACGGTTCGATAGAGATAGGGCCCATATTCGTCTACAAAAGTCTGAAACGCCGCAGGACCGCCGTTCTTGATGGCCGTGATCCATTGTTCGTCTTGTATCTCGCTCTCCTCCCTTCCCGCTACAATAGACGACAGCTTCGCTCTCAACCCCTGCGCATCTTCAAAAAAAAGTTTTCAAGAAAAAAACCGGGGATCGCGCGGCCATCCGCCTTACGATCCCCGGTTATTGAATTCACTGCTTACGCCAAAGCTTCCTTAAGCTCTTCAGGCGAATTATTCCACCATTCTTCATTATGTTCGGCCAGAAGCTTGCGGTAAGCCGCCTTCTCTTCCGCATCCAGCTCTTCAAGCTTGTACTTGCGTTTAATCGCGGCATCCAGCTTGTTCACGTGATCAGCAAGAATTTTCCAGCCGCGGCGCGCTTCGGTATCGATCCACATCTCGCAGGCCGTAGCCCCCGCATAATACGAACCTGTCTCGCCTCGTTCAACGGCAGTCCATACGATCCAGCATTTGCGGCCGTTCGGGCAGTCTTCTTTATTCGGACTGAACTTGATGCCCCGCTCCACCTTGCTCTTCGCATGCATCGCCCCGTCATCGATATAGGCCACGCCATTATCAATAATGACGCAGGATACTGCGCTTAAATCTATCGTTCCGGCTCCAAAGCCTTTATGTTGTTTGTTGCTCACTACGTTAAGAGAGAGGGACTTCTTCTCTTTTTTTTCCGGCTCTGCCGGCTGTCCTTGCTGTTCCGTCATAGCTCTTCCACCTTCCCCGTACAATAATTCCATTTTAGCTAATAATCCGCGAAAAGCAAACATATACATGCTATAGATGCTTGTCACGGGAGGGAATTGTATCATGTCTCCACGCTACGTCAAACGATTGTTGCTGTTTACGCTTACCGCCGTCCTGCTCGGCCTCTCCATCCAGCAGGGCTTCGGCCGCGCTTGGCAATCCCAATATACTTATGCACTCGCCCCTGCCGCCAATGCAGCGACCGATTCTGCGCCAAAATCGGCCAAGCCGCCAGCCTCGTCCCAACCCGACAACGTGGCTCCGAAACCGCAGGCGCTTAGCAAGCGGATCACCGAGTACCATATCAACGTATCGCTTCGCGACGATATCCGGTATCTCGACGGCCAGCAGACCGTCACCTGGACGAACCCGGGCAAAAAGACGGTGTCCGAGCTGTATTTCCACCTCTATCCGAACGCCTTCATGTCGGACAAAACTACGTTTATGAAGGAATCCGGCGGAAAGCTGCGCTCGGATAAAGCAACCGAAGCAAGCCAGGGCTACATGAAGCTGCTTACGCTGGAGACGACGGAAGGGGAAAGCCTGCTTCCGCGGCTGCATTATGTTCAGCCCGATGACAACAATCCGAATGACTTTACGCTGGCCAAGCTTAAGCTGCCCGAACCGGTTGCCCCCGGCAAGTCGGTTACCCTAGAGATGGGCTTTGAGGTGAAGCTGCCCGAAGTATTCGCTCGCATGGGCTACTCCGGCAATTACGTGATGGCGGGCCAATGGTTCCCTAAGCTGGCCGTGTACGAGACAGCGGGGACAAGAGGCCGCACCACAGAGGGCTGGAACACGCATCAGTACCACGGCAACTCCGAGTTTTACAGCGACTTCGGCATATATTCCGTCCGCATCCAGGTGCCAGAATCCTATACCGTTGCAGCAACGGGATTTCAGACGAAGGCTGTAGAGAAAAAGGACAACCGGGCGTTCTATCAGTTCTACGCCGATGACGTGCATGACTTCGCCTGGGCCGCCTCCCCGGACTTTATCTATTATGAAGACACCTTATCCGGCCCGGGCATTCCGGGTGTACGTATCAAGCTTTATCTGGATCCTGCGCATAAGGATTTGAAGGACAGGTATATGCATGCCGCCAAATCTGCGCTCTCCAAATACGGGCAATGGTATGGCGAGTACCCGTACTCGACCTTATCGGTTGTAGTCCCTCCTAAGGGAGCTAACGGCTCCGGAGGAATGGAATATCCGACACTCGTCACGGCTTTCGCCGCCGAGACGGACAATCCGGGCTACAGTCTAGAGAGGACCGTCGTGCATGAGGTCGGGCATCAATACTGGTACGGCATGGTAGCCTCGAATGAATTCGAAGAAGCCTGGCTCGACGAAGGTTTTACCTCCTATGCGGAAGACAAGGTTATGGCCAGCGAATACGGCATCGAAGCCAACCTGCCGCTGGAAGCGAGCTATATGACGGATCCCGCTCCGCTGAAGCAGCCATCCTGGGCTTATCCGAGCAATAACGTCTATGCCGAGAATGTGTACATGCGGGCAAAGCTCGTACTGATTGGCATCGAGAAGCAAGTCGGCGAGAAAATGATGCAGAAGATTATGCGAACCTACTTCCAGAAATATAAGTTCAAGCATCCAACCACCACCGACTTCCAGCGCGTTGTAGAGCAGGTGACCAAGCAGAAGTGGAACAATTACTTCGACCAATATGTCTACGGCAATCAGATGGCGGACGTATCCGTAGAGTCCATTAATGTCCATCCGGTAGAGCAAGATGGAACGCGGATGTATGAATCGGTTGTCTCTCTTCAGCGCAACGGCGGTTATTACGGTCCGGTTCCGGTTGTCCTGAAGTTCAAGGACGGCACCATTGTTCCGAAGTCCTGGGATCCGACAGAGGCTCAAGTTCAGTACAAAGTTGTCCATAGCTCTCCGCTCGAATGGGTTGCTGTCGATCCGCAGCATACAAACGTACTCGACAATAAGCATATCAACGACTATATGAAGGCCGACTTATCTGAGGTCACACGTACCCGTTGGAGTCTTGGTACTTCTAACGTCATTCAAGGTCTGCTCGGATTATTGGGCTGGTGAGAAAACCTCTATCGAAGAATTTCGAAGAAGAGCGTCCGCGTCTAGAGGTAGGTTTTATCGCCAATAAGAATTTGTTATTCCGGCTTGCTCGAAACTTATAAATTCTTATGTGGTAGCTAAGAATTGCTTCGCAATTTTAGGAGGATAAGCCATGAAAAATCATATGAGGCAAGGCTGGGGGCTCACGATCAAGCACTTTTATATCGTTATCCTGCTATTCCTGTACCAGCTGCTATGGGGGTTCTTCCTTTACCGGTTTATCGATTCAGTCGTAGCTCCTCTGCTGCGCCGGTTCCCGGATCATTCCCCGTCCAAAGCAGCCGTCCAGCTATTTTTGAGCGAAGCGCAGTTCCAGATTATGAAGACGGATTTGCTCACTCCATACCTGTGGCTGCTTGGCGGCTTATTCGCCGCAAGAATGCTGCTCTCTCCGTTATTTAACGCGGGACTGCTCTACTCCCTGCAGCATGCGACCGATGCAGGAGGAACGCAGTTCCTGCAAGGTATCCGCCGGGCATGGAAGCCGGTTACCCTGCTCTACTGGATCGAAACGATTCTTGCTCTCGCTCCTGCATGGTGGCTGCTGCCCAAGGGACTTGAAGCCCTCCTTCACAGCCGCTCGATTGGAGCCTTGCTGCAGCAGACTCTTCCCGCTGCTGGAGGCTGGCTGTTATGGGGCATCCTGCTCCATCTACTGTTCCTAGCCATGCAGCTTGGGGCGACAAGCGGCAAAACCGGCGGTATTTTCCAATCCCTTGGCACAGCCGTTAAGCATCTTCTGCCTTTTGCCGGATTATCGCTTCTCATGTGGGCGATCGGCTCGGGAATCGGATTGTTTGTCAGCGGCTTCTCCCTCGTATGGGCCGGCTTTATCGCCCTTCTTGTCCACCAAGGCTATCATCTTGTCCGTACCCTAATGAAAGTATGGACTCTAGCCTCCCAATACGACATTTTAAGATCAAAGGAAGTTTAAAATTTTCTCATAATTATAGAAGCAGCCCGCCCTGCGACCTAGTCACAGCGCGGGTTTTTCGCGTTTTTTCGGGATCGCTCGTCCGCCATTCTCCAAATAAACCAACATATCGGCTAGCAAAACCACATAGTAAAGAGTTAGTAAATCTTTATAGTGCTTCTCTGCTAGTCTGCGCGCCCTACATGAAGACTACTAACCGCAGGATACAAGCTTTTCCGCTTTCATTAGTCAAAAGGTTGCATGAGAATTATTAGAAATTGCCGCATAGAGGAGGAGATAAACGAAAATTACCGAATAGTTACCAAGTACATAAAACAAACTGCCTAATTCCTTGTACTGGAAACGGGGGAACCACCCCTGGGTGAATTGACTTCGACGTCCGAATGATTCTATCGGCGCCCGAGAAGTCATAGGGATCCTTCAACCGAACCCCACAGCTAACCTCGTCGGCATTGGAAGGAGCTTTACCGCTTTGAAAAAGGTTACAGCACTACTCCTTGGACTTGCGCTAATGCTAGCTTTTCAGGCTGGAAGCGTTTTCGCAGACTCCAAAATGGACGGCATTGTCAGCAACTTGATTGGCACGCCGTACGTTGCAGGTGGAACATCCACGAAAGGATTCGACTGCTCCGGATTTACTTCTTATGTTTTCGACAAAATGGGCATCGATCTTCCTCGTACTTCCACTTCGCAATCTGAAACAGGTAAGAAGATCGCAAAAAGCGATCTAGTGGCCGGAGATCTCGTGTTCTTCAACACGAACGGTCGTGGTGTATCTCATGTCGGCATTTATGTAGGGGATGGCAAGTTTGCTCATGCATCGTCCAGCAAGGGCGTTACGATTAGCAGCCTTAGTGACTCTTATTATGTCAACCGGTATGTGACTGCTCGACGTGTCATGGACCCTAGCACTTTTGATAAATATGCCGACGAACAATAGAATCCAGCAGCCGTTTCCATCGGGACGGATTGGCAGGATTCCTGCAATAAAGCCGCATGCAGCTTGTCCCACCGGACAAACCGCATGCGGCTTTATTGTTTCCCGCTATTCTGTTTAGGCAACTGCCGTCTGCTGCTTCCGGCCGAGCGCCAGCATCGCAAGCAATACGACAAACATCGCAATAAGAAAAGCTCCTAGAATCCAGACTGTACGGTCCGCACCATAGTTGTCCATCATCCATCCCGTTAATTTCGGGAAGATCGCCCCGCCTACGCCTCCGCAAGCGACAAGCAGACTGGTTGTCCGCTCCGTCATCCCCGGAATTAGTCCGTTCGCGAATACGAGAGCAATCCCGAACACGCCGGAGAAGAACAATCCGCTTAGTCCGACAAGAACCATCATGCCGCTTAACTGCCCAACGGCTCCCATCGCAAGAATAACGACGCAGGCCCCGGCAATCGCAACAAACAGATAGCGGATGTATCCGACACGATCCGCCAGCCGTCCGGCGAACAGACGCCCAAGGATCATCGTGCCCCAGAACAGACTAAGCGAGGAAGGGGCATTCGCTTCGGACATGCCGGAGCGTTCGATCATAATGGAAGGCAGATAATTGGAGAAGCTCATTTCCACGCCAACATAAATGACGAAAAATAACGCCGACAGCAGCAGGAACGGAATCGAGGCTCTCTTATACCCGAACCATCCTTTTGGACGCGGTTCGCCAGCTTCCCGCTCCGCCGCAGCCTTCTTCCCTCTGGCATGAAAACCGATCTTGTCATCGATTGGCCCAAACGATATCGTCATCCATAAGATAAAGGTAATGCCAGCAAGTGCCGATAGGATCGGGAATGATAATTGCCATACATCGTATCGGATCAATATGCTGGCCATCGTTGGCATCAGGAAGGCCCCGATTCCAAAGAACGTCTCCAGCTTGGTCATCGCATTAGCCTTGCCGTTCTCTTCCGCCAGATCAATGACCATGGCTCCAATGACGGATTCCGTCATACCAAATCCAAACCCGGCAAACAAGGCGATAAACAGCATCAGCCCCCAGGAGTCGGGAGTAAGGCTGTAAGCCGCTTCGCCAAGCGTCAGGAGACCAAGCGAGAGAAGCACTCCCCCTCTTTTGCCCAGCTTGGACGTAATAAACGGGGACAGCAATACGCCCACCAAAAAACCAAAGAACTGATTCATCATCCATTGCCCGCCGTCGTCATAAGACAAACCGTATTTATCGAGCATCTGCTCCATTACCGACCCGCCCACAACATGAGCTAATCCAATTACGAGATAAGACAAACAGCCAAGCGCTATTAATTTCCGCATCGTAAAAGTTCTCCTTCGTTGTCCTTCGCCAAATCCTCATGAAGTCGATTACCGAAATGTTATAATGGAAAGAAACTTATATAGATTCTTATTAATGAGGGAAGATCCATGACTAATTTTACTGATGAGGTACATTATAAACCATCTCTGGAGGATATGACTATCCAGCCGCTGGAAATCGATCATGCCCGGCAAATCTGCGGGTGGCAATACGAACCGCCCTACGATCTTTATCATTGGCCGGCTTGGGATACGATGCAAAAGGACGAGATCGAATTCGGCGACCCCGTCCTGCGACGCATGCAATATGCGGCTGTCGTGAATCGCAACAAGGAACTGATCGGTTTTGCCCAATTCTTCCCCATTGTTGGCGTTACCCGCCTCGGTCTCGGCCTTCATCCCGCATTATGCGGCAGAGGCATCGGCCCCGGTTTTCTGCGGCTGCTGGTCCATGAAGCTCTGCGCCGGGCCCCTCGGAACAGCATCGATCTGGAGGTGCTGACCTGGAACACGCGGGCCATTCGCGCTTACGAACGGGCCGGCTTTGCCATTGAGGATACGTATGTAAGGCCAACGCCGCAAGGGCCCGCCGAGTTCCATTGTATGGTGTACCAGTCTACTCTTTAATATCCCTATAACCGGTAATAATCAGGCTCGGGATCCTTCATATCAACGAACAAAATAATGCCGGGCTTCACCAGTACCGATACCGTCCGGATCCAAGCCCTGGAATCCAGGTCGGTATAGGCGCGGGATACCATGGAGCGGCGGTTCTCATTTAATTGAACGACATTCGGAACAAAATACGGCCGCCAGCTCCAGTTGGCCCCGCAGTATTCATCCTCCCGCCGCCAGCTTCCGTCTTCTCTTCTCGAATAATTGGAGGAGATCTGAATGCCGTCTTCACTGCAAAGGTAGACGCGAATGCTGTTGTTCTCCAATTCCTGCAGCAGCCGGACGATCCATTCATTATCCTCGTCCTCCAGCTCCTCCAGATGACCAATCCGGTCGATCTTGCCGGACAGCCTGTCCGACAAATAGCTCCAGTAGTTTTCCGAATAGAGCTGCAGCTGCCGGTGCGCTTCCAGTTCCTCTTCCAATAGGACAGAGAAACGGGACGGCTCGTCGAACTCCGGCTCGGCCTTCGCAAACAGAAAGCCCTGTACGTACCGAACTCCCGCCTGGATCGCTCTCGCCAAATCCTGCTTGGTCTCCACCCCTTCGGCAAGCAGCGAAGCCCCAAGTTGGTCAGCCAGCGCGGAGAGGGAACGGAGCGTACCCAGATAGCCGTCATGACTCGCGCTCCGTTTCAGCAAATGAATGTCGATTTTCAGAATGTTCGGCTGAATCAAAGCAATCCGGTCCATGCCGCTAAAGCCGCTGCCAACATCGTCAATCGCAATCAGACAGCCCTTGGAGCGGTACAAATCGATGATTTCGCGCAGCTCCTCAATCTCGCCGTTAAAGCTTTCTTCCGTAATCTCTATCACGACTCTGCGGGGATCAATCCGATATTTATCCAGCAGAGATAAGGTATACATCTCCCCAGACTGCACGCCCCGGTGCATCCAGTTCGGCTTCAAATTAATAAACAGCATCGGAGGCTGCGGGGTTTCGCTTATTTTCCGAAAAGCCTGTTCACGCAAAATCCGGTCAACCGCGATATGATCCTCGACCGGTACGGCGGCGTCGCAGAAAAACGGCCCCAGACTGCGGACGGCATCGTCCTTGCAGGCTCTCCCCAGCACCTCATAGCCAACCACTTTTCTCGTATCAAGCGCAATGATCGGCTGATAGAAAGCAGACAGCTGCTCGCCATCCAGCTGCAGCGTCTGCGGTAACGTCGTATTTGATAAGCAATCGTTCGTCACGCTCACGCTCTCCCTTTGTTGCCTTATGTCAACCGAATCATACGGGTCACGTTATCTCCATGCGACACTTCAATGACATGATGCTTCGGATGATACGTAATCGCACCTTTGCCAACCTCGATAAACGGCTGCTCGCCAAGTCCGAAGAACACATCGTCGGCAAGCGCCTCCATGACTTCATGCCGGTCGTCCGCCCCAAGCGCGGCCCACTCTTCCTCTTCCATCTCGAAAAACGTGTAGCTGCCTTCTACCTCGCTTACCGCTTCCGTCAGTTCTTTCAATATATCTGCATACTCTCTTGCATGTCTGACTCCCACTATAGGTCAACCACCTTTACCATAATTATCTTCTATACTCATTTTACCGCATTTTTACGAAAATTAACGCTCTCTCTCTTAAATCATTTCTGAAAGTCTAATTTCCGTACGATAACTTGTCGATATAAGTACTAGAGATTTGTCGAAAACGTACTGGACGGGGTGCATGATGAAAAATTCTACAATTATCGGTATTATATTAGGACTCGTAGCGGTACTGGTCGGTATGACGCTGAAGGGTGCCGCTCTTAGCAATCTGTTAAATCCCGCCGCTTATATGATTATCGTCCTCGGGACCATCGCTTCGGTTATGATCGCCTTCCCGATGTCGGAGCTTTCCAAGGTCGGCAAGCTGTTCAAGATCGCCTTCAAGGAACAACCTCTGATGCCCCGCGAGCAGCTGATCGAGAGCTTTATGGAATGGGCTTCGATTACCCGCCGCGAAGGTCTTCTTGCCCTGGAAGCCAAGGTCGAGGATATTGAAGATACTTTCCTCCGCAACGGCATGCGCATGATTATTGACGGGAATGACCAGGATTTCGTCCGTGACGTCCTGCTCGAGGATATTTCCGCAACGGAAGACCGCCATAAAGCTGGCGCCTTGATCTTCACGCAAGCCGGTACCTATGCTCCAACGCTTGGTGTACTTGGTGCCGTAGTTGGTCTGATCGGCGCGCTTGGCCACATGGACGATATGGAGACCCTTGCCCACTCCATTGCCGGCGCCTTTATCGCAACGCTGCTCGGTATCTTTACCGGTTACGTGCTGTGGCATCCGCTCGCGAATAAATTGAAGCGTTTGTCCAAGAAAGAAGTACAGCTTCGCCTGATGATGGTAGAAGGCCTGCTATCGATTCAATCCGGCGTATCCACGATCGCGATTAACCAGAAGCTGTCTGTATTCCTCACCCCAACGGAACGGGCGGCTATGAGGGAGAAGGAGGCTAGCGCCGGTGAAAAAGCGTAAGCACGACGATCACGATGAACATATCGACGAATCATGGCTTATCCCTTATGCCGATCTGCTAACGCTGCTTCTCGCGCTCTTTATCGTATTGTATGCGGCAAGCTCCACGGATGCCAGAAAGTTCGAACGGATGAGCGAGGCGTTCAGCGCCGCATTCAATTCCGGGGCCGGTATCATGGACAATCCGTCGGTTATCAAGTCAGGCGAGCAGCCCCAGCAGCAAATCGATGACGGGAAGAAGACCAGCAAGGACCAGCATGAGGATACGGAGTCCAATCTTCAAGAGCTGATCAAAAAAGAACAGGAAGACTTGGAGAAGCTGAAGAAGCAACTTGACCAATATATTAAGAAGAACGGTCTGTCCTCCGAGCTGGAAACGAAGCTTAATCAGTCCCAGCTGATGATTACGATCAGCGACAATGCGTTATTTGCTTCCGGCAGCGATGCTCTCAAGACCGAATCGAAGGAGCTGGCAGCCAATATCTCCAAGATGCTGGAGCCTTATACCGGCTATGAGATTGTCGTATCCGGCCATACCGACGATCAGCCGATCCGGACGCAGAACTTCAAATCCAACTGGGATCTAAGCTCCTCAAGGGCGATCCGGTTTATGGACGTGCTTTTGCAGAATAACAAGCTCAAACCGGAACGGTTCAGCGCCATCGGTTACGGTGAGTACCGTCCGGTAGCTTCCAATGATACAACAGCCGGTCGGGCGAAGAACCGCCGGGTTGAAGTATCGATCATTCGTAAATATGTCGATTCGAGCAAGGTGCAGCAAATTCCTGCAACGCCTAAGCAGTGAACAACTTCTTTATAGAAAACTCCCCTGATTCCTAGAATCAGGGGAGTTTCTGTTTTGGCCTGCCTTACGACGGGCTGTAATTCAAGGAATCAAACAGCTCCGCTTTCTCCGCTTCCGTCAAGTCCCGCCATTTGCCCGTTGGCAATTGTCCGAGATGAATATTCATTATGCGGATGCGCTGCAGCTTCCGCACATGATAACCAAATGCCTCGCACATCCGACGAATCTGCCGGTTCTTCCCTTCGGTCAGAACAATCCGGAAGACACGATCCCCTACTCTGGTCACCTGGCATGGCAGCGTCATGCTGCCCAGGATACGAACCCCGCTCGACATTCCTTTGACGAACTCCGCCGTAACCGGACGATCAACCGTCACGATATACTCCTTCTCGTGCTTGCCTTCCGAGCGGAGGATCGGATTAACCACATCACCGTCATTTGTGAGCAGAATCAGCCCTTCGGAATCCTTGTCCAACCGGCCGATTGGAAAAATCCGCTCTTTATGGCCGACAAAATCGACAATATTGCCGCGGATATGCAGCTCGGTTGTGCTCGTAATGCCGACAGGCTTGTTCAAAGCAATATACACATGATGCTTCTGCTCGCCAATCCGTTTTCCGTCTATTCGTACATCATCGCCAAGCTCCGCTTGGCTGCCGAGTTCAGCCTTCGCTCCGTTAATCGTGACGCGTCCGCTATCGACCAGCTTATCCGCCTCACGCCTCGAACAATATCCTGTCTCGCTTATAAACTTATTAATCCGCACAAAAGTTCACCCCGTAGTCTGTGCTGCCATTTCCGCTATGCGATCGGAGGAATACGTATGAATAGATGGCTGTCCTACCGCCTGCTTATCCAATGCTTGCTCCGTCATGGCTTGCTTCGCTGCTATCCTCATCGCTTTGGCGACAGCTTCGCCCGCGATCGGACGGTATGGCCGAAGCGAGCCTACCATACCCCATTGTACTGCCTTCGACACGGCCGCGCCAATCGTTTCTCCAAGACGGAACGACTGTCGCGAGCCAAGCAGCAGTGACGGCCTGAAGATCCGGACCGATTCCAACGGAATCAAGGCCAGTTGCTCCTCAAGCTCGCCTTTTACCCGATTATAGAAAAAAGCAGAGGAAGACGACGCTCCCATTGCCGTTATGACCAGAAAATGACGCGCTCCCGTATGCTGTCCCCACTCTGCCAAGGCAAGCGGATAGTCATAATCCACCTTGCGGAACTCTTCCTGGGATCCCGCCGTCTTTATCGTAGTCCCCAGCGTACAGTACACGAGATCAACCGCCACATCATCCAGCGCTTCCCACATCCGGTCGAAATCCGCGATAATGACGTGCAGCTTGGACCTCGCTTCCTGCTCCATCTCCATTCGGCCGATCGGCCGCCTGGCTAATACCGTAATGGAATGACAGGCCGGATCGTTCAGAAGCTGCTCCAGCAGCGCCGATCCGACAAGTCCCGTAGCTCCCGCAATCAAGCAGCTGTAAGTACTGATACCTGCAATGTTGTCCATTGACGGATTACTCCTCCTCAGCCGACATTTGCGCTTTGTTTATCCAATCCTTCACCTAGTATACCGTTCGCGTTCCCTTCTTTCAAAACAGGGAGCGTAATGATAATCGTTGTACCGACGTTCACCTGGCTCTTGATCTCCATCAGCCCCTGATGACTGTGGATAATCCGCTGGCTGATCATCATGCCAAGCCCCGTGCCGCTTTCCTTGCCGGTGAAGAACGGGTTGCCGATCTTCGGGATCATATCATCCGGTATTCCGATTCCTTCATCCGTAATGGAAATCGTAATCTGGTCGTTTTTTGAAGCGATATGGGTATGTATTCTTCCTCCGGACGGCATGGCCTCGATACCGTTCTTCAGCAGATTAATGAAAACCTGCTTCAGCTGATTCTCTTCACAGGATACAAGGCATGGCGCTTCGGTAAAAGAAGTCGTAAAGGTCACGTTATGCAAATGCCCTTCGCTGTCGATCAGCGACAAAACGCTGCGGAAGACGTCCCTGACGTCTCTTGTCGCGAATCTGGTTGCCTGCGGCTTGGCCAGAATCAGAAATTCTCCGACAATTAAGTTGATCCGGTCAAGCTCCGACAGCATTAGTCCGGTATGCTCCAGGTTCATCTTGCCCGTATGCTGCTGAAGCTGCAGGAAGCCGCGCAGGGTAGTTAACGGATTGCGGATCTCATGCGCCACTCCGGCTGCCAGCTGTCCAACCGTCGTAAGCTTCTCAGATCGGCGCAGCAGCTCTTCCATTCGGTTACGGCTTCTCATATCGCGGGTAATGCTTGCGAAAGCCTGAATAACGCCCTCCGTGTCCCTTATAGGCGATATAGTGACGCTGACGGGAATGATCTCGCCGCTTTTGGTCATCCGAATCGTCTCTTGAGCGGGCAGCACCTTGCCCTCTTGCAGAGAATTGATAATCAGGCGCATTTCTCCCCTATGCGTGTCCGGTACCAACTCAATCTCCGCGCCAAACACTTCTTCCGAGGTATAGCCAAACAACTGCTCGAAGGCTGTGTTCACTTGAATGAATTTCCCCTGTAAATCCACGACATGGATCGCATCGCTTGTATGATCGATAAAGGACTGCAAATATTCCTTCATCTGCCGGTTATCCTCAAACGCCTGGCGGAGCTTCTCCATATAAATGCTAAGGTTCTGGGACATCGCGTTAATTTTCAGCGCAAGCAGGCCGAACTCATCCTTGCCTCTGACTTTAATAGCCGTCTGGAAGCGCCCAAGCGATACCTCGTTTACCTTCCACAAAATCGCGTTAAGCGGCCTCAGCATAAATCCGGCAAGCAAATAACTGCTAATAAGCACGAACAGCAGGATAATGCCGGCATAGGTAATCGCATCCATCCGCTTCATGCTCATAATCTGGTTATATTCCTCGCAGTCGTACACCATGCCAATCACGTAAGGCGCAAGGCTGGCGTCGCTGTAATAACTCTTGATATACTCCTTGCCGTTCCAATTCACCTCGCGGACCTGGAAGCCCTTCTCGGCAGCCTGTGCGGCGTAAACCATATCTTTGGCCCCGTCCCTGAAGGTATAAGTGCCTAACAATACCTTATCCTCAGACATAATTCCGGTAGAATCCGGACGGAACACGGTTACTTCCTCCAGATCGGGGTAAAGCTTTTTTAATAAGGCCTGCATTTCATTGGGTTCAAACTCCGGGTCATCTCTTAAAGCGGCTACGTCAGAGGCCCAGCCCGGATGCTGGTCGAATGACTCCGAAAGCTTGGCCGAAGCCTGCTCCATCACTTCCTCCATATCCTGATTCATATTGCGAAGCGCGGCATATTGGTCCAAAATAACGATAAGGATAAACATCGCCAGAACAATCATAAATATGTAGATGGAGAACTTGGCTTTAAAAGACACTGGCTATGCACATCCTTTAAATTGGGCATTAGTTATCCACAAGTTATTGACATTATCAACAACTAATCCACATGCCCATAGAATAGTTTGTGTGTAGTTTTGTGGACATTAAGATAGTTATCCACAATTTTATCCACTACATGTTAACAACAGAATATCTGTTCGATGAATAAATGCGAATTTGTTCGATTTTATCGTAAGTTGGAGGGTAATATGATTCGAGAACAAGAAGATCAGGCCTGGATGCAGCTCGCCATAGAGGAAGCCAAAAAAGCCGAACAAATAGGCGAAGTACCGATCGGTGCCATCCTTGTGAAAAATGGGGAAGTTGTCGGAAGGGGTTATAACTTGCGGGAGACTAACCATGATCCGACTGCGCATGCCGAAATGGTCGCTATTCGAGAAGCTTGTGAGCGGCTTGGTGCTTGGCGGCTCTTGGACTGTACGCTGTACGTCACACTTGAGCCTTGTCCGATGTGCGCAGGCGCCATAGTCCAGTCCAGGGTGAAACGGGTTGTATACGGAACGGGTGATCCTAAAGCAGGCTGTGCGGGCACGTTAATGAACTTGCTCCAGGAACCCCGTTTCAATCATGAAACAGAATTAACAAGCGGCATTCTTCAGCCGGAATGCGCCGAGCTGTTGACGAATTTCTTCAGAAACCTGAGAAACAAGCGGAAGTAACTACTCGCTTCTGCGCGCGGAAGAACAAGCAACTTCGTTACGCTGGATATATTGCAGGGCAACAATCAATTGATCAGCTTCTTCGCTGATCGCAAGGACATCGGGGTCGGTAAGGCTACCGCGTGCCTCCGCTACTTCATGAAGCTTCAGCCGCAGCGATTGCAATTGTATAAGCAGATCTGTTTTGTCCATAATCGCTTTGGGGCACGCTCCTTATATTCATTGATGTAGGTATAAAATTATTATACGCTTTCTTCTTTTTACTGTTTGTAAAAACCTGTCGACAAGAAAACACAATTTTCAGGCACGATTCGACACGAATTGAACCAACAGTACTAAATTACCATCTTTTGTGGGAGTCGTCTAGATGTTTCATACTCGTTCATATATTTGTTGATAAGAAAACTTACATATTAGAGATAAAACAGGGGCGTTGCAAGTTCCAAGCCACCCGTGCTAAAATAAACCATACTGCGCGCCCGTAGCTCAGCAGGATAGAGCGACAGTTTCCTAAACTGTGCGTCGCGGGTTCGAATCCCGCCGTGGCGCGCCATATTTAAAAGATTGAAGAACCGTACTTTTGTGCGGTTCTTTTTTTTAAAGGATGCAGCCTTTCATTCCGGGCGGAATATATAAAACCGTATCATTCCCGATTATACGCGGTAAAATTTGTCAATACTCATTAGAGTTGGCATAACAAGCAGCAAATGACCGCATTGAAGAGGAGAAATCCATGATATGGATCATATTTTTTATGCCGTTTTAAGAACAGTCTTGGCTTTTTTCATCATGATGCTTATTGCCCGCATACTCGGAAAATCAACAATCTCCCAAATGACCTATCATGATTTTGTAGCAGCGATTACACTGGGTGCTTTTACGGCAAATCTCGCTTTTAATATGAAAGTAAACTTTTGGGAAATGCTTACTGCGCTTGTTACATTTGGCGGAATCGCTTATTTGCTTATGGTTATTGCCCTGCGAAGCCGACCGCTTCGCAAATGGATTTCCGGCCAGCCGACGATTCTGATCCAAGACGGTAAAATATTGGAAAACAATATGCGGAAATTGAAAATTACTTTAGATACTTTAAATCAGGAACTAAGGGAAAAAAATATATTTAATATCGAAGAAGTCCACTATGCGGTACTCGAACTGAACGGGAAAGTTTCTGTGCTGCGAAAACCCGAGTATCTGCCTGTGACGCGCAAGGACATGAACGTGCCGGCCGGCCCGAAACCGTCGTTCCCGATCGAGCTTATCATGGACGGTAAGATTATCGACAACAACTTGCGGCAGAACGGTATTACAAAAGAATGGCTTGTATCGCAGGCGAAAACAAAAGGATTGTCACTTCAATCGGTCAATTATGCCGTAAAAAGCTCGAACGGACATTTATACTTCGATTCCTATGAAGACCGGGTTCATAATCCTGTTGATGAGGAATAAGGTTATTGCGTTAAAGAGGGGACTGCTTGCAGCAGTCCCCTCTAATATTTATAACGGCATCGTCCATACAATCTCAGCGATTCGCACACATGCTTGCCGAGTGTGCAATTGCAAGAGTACATGATCAGGTTTTACGTCAATGATGGTTCCTTCAAGCGCGCCTCGCGTTGTCTCAAATAATACGCAGCGGCCGATTAATCGGCTGAGCGCTTCCACTACGTAAGGATCAACGGAAGATACCATTTGTATTTGACTAGGATTTATTTGCGCTGGGCTGACCTTGCCTGGTTGCATATAATTTGGTTGGTACAAATTGTTCACTCCTTAAATTATAGGTTCGAACCCATCATATTCAAATGCCTAAGTACGGGAGTGGGCGGGTACAAGGGGCTATTGCATTATATTAATCTCACAATAAAACAGCGCGCAAATTGCCCTGAGGCATTTGCGCGCTGATATAGAACTACCTTTGTTAAATGCCTGCCGTCAACGCGGCAATACGGCCCTGTACATCGCCTTTAAACACCCCGCCATGATAGCAGATTACGGTTTCAATATCGAAGTCCTTAAGCTTCTTCAACGACTGCAGCGCTGATGCCATATCAGGCGTTACCGCTTCTCTTGGGCCATTCAATTCCCCGTTCGCCACAACCATCGCGTCGCCCGCAATCAGTGTCTTGCTTGGCTGATGATAGAGGCTCACATGACCCGGCGTATGGCCTGGCGTATGAATAACCGTAATTCCGCCGCCAAACGGCAGGTTCTCTCCATCTGCCATGGTCCGATCTACGTTTGCGCCCGTAGGATAAATGAAAGTCGCTTCGAACTGACTGCGGGCAACCACAGGCAGCGCTCCAAGCAAAGCAGCCAGCCTTTCCGGCGATGCCTTGAGCATCGGCTTCTTGCCATCGATAACCGCCCGGTCGTCCTCATGCGCGTAGACGACAAGCTCAGGATTGTCCGCTTTGAAGCCCGGAAGCCCTCCAATATGGTCGATATCCTGATGAGTCAGAAGGATGTTGTTTAATTTCTGTTCTCCAATGCCAGCCTGCTTGGCAAGCTCTATAATTGTTGGGGCCGAACCCGGCATGCCCGTGTCGACCAGCACCCATTCATCCTTGTCGAACAAAATCGTCGGACAGACTGTCATCGGCCCCAAATCAAGCTCCAACATCTCAATACCATCTGCAATCCGCATAGCGCTGCCTCCGTTTCAAATGAACCTGTAACATACGAGTAGAGTATAGATCTGTCCATAGCCGCTCGTCAAATCGTCCGTATTCTCCGTTGTCAAAGCTGGATTTCGCAGTAAAATATGTATAAAAGGAAGTGATTTTATCAAGCTGTTGTTTGTCTGCAGCAGGAATAAATGGCGAAGCCTTACGGCCGAGAAAGTATTTGAATCGTACAGCATGTACGAAGTAAGATCCGCTGGCACGGAAGAGAACGCTCGGATTAAAGTCACCGCAGGGCATGTCGGCTGGGCTGATCTTATTTTTGTGATGGAGAAAAAGCATCTGAGAAGACTGCAGGCCAGATTCTCCTCCGAATTAATTGGCAAGCAGGTTATTTGTCTTGGCATTCCCGATGAATACGGCTTTATGGACGAGGAGCTTATTGAGCTGCTGAAAAGCATGGTATCGGATTATATCGAAGTTCCGGATTAACCTCTTCATCTTCTCCATGGTATACTCATTGTAAATTTCATCCAAATTTATTCTGTCATGGAGGTTCAACATGATTGTAATCGTCATTCTCGGTATATTTCTAGCCGGACTTATCGCCTACTGGATTCTGCATGAAGTTATCCAAAGCGCCATCGACAATTCGGCAATGGCAAAGAATATTCAGGAAATCCGGGATCATCTAGTCGGTAAAACTGTCGAACAGCCGCAGGTGGCAGGCGATGAGGACCATGAGAACTGCCCGGGCTGCGGACACCTCGTTCATAAATCAGATACGGTATGCGCCATTTGCGGATTGGCATTAAGGGATTCGGATTAGCGGATTTACAATTTCTTTACCAGGCGTGCATAACAAAGGCGAAGCCGGTCCATAATACTTGTGACGGTGTAAGTGAGGTGTGGTTCCATTGGACTTTATAGTGCAAGAACTGCTGAGGGATCTTAACTAGCCACTTATAACGATGGAAGCGAGGGGTTGTGCCGCAGAGTACATCCAACCGCGTGCTTAACACGTTCCGCCCTAACGGTTCGTGAGTAAGCCGTGCCCGAGTGATCAATACGTGAAGTGTGATATGTAAAGTCTCATTCAAACAACACACCGTCGGAAGAGGGGCCTGTAAAAGGGCTCCTCTTTTCTATTGAAAACAGCCAGCGCAGGCTGTATACTCCAATTAATTCTAAGGAGGTGCCATTCATGCTCGAACGTCCGCAAGCAAGTGAATACAACGAGTTTTTTACTCGTTACATCGGCCTTGTACCTGAAGGAAATCTAATTGCTTTATTAGAAGAACAGCAAGCGGAAACAAACCGCATCTACTCCGCCTTATCCGCAGAACAAGCGGATTACCGCTATGGCGAAGGCAAATGGTCACTAAAAGAAGTACTGGGTCATGTGACGGACACGGAGCGTATTATGAGCTATCGTCTGCTTCGCATTGCAAGAGGCGATCAAACCCCGCTTCCGGGCTTTGACCAGGACGCTTACATGGAAGGCAACCCCTTCAGCGGGCTCACCGTTGCAGAGCTTCTCGAGAATTATAATGCCGTGCGCCAAGCGACGATTGTTCTGCTTAAACAGCTTTCGGCGGAAGCCTTTACCCGCTCCGGCTTCGCAAATCAATCGCCATTAACCGCACGCGCAATAGCTTATATTCTGTATGGCCATGAACGGAATCATCTGTCGATCGTTCAGGAGCGCTATTTGGACAATTAAATTATTTGCGTTTATCCAGCCGGGAGGCAGCGAAGCTGCCTGTCCATTGGACAAGCTGAACGAGAACAACCAGAATAACGATACACGCCGCCATCACTTCGGTATCAAACCGCTGGTAGCCGTAACGGATGGCTAAATCGCCGATACCTCCGCCCCCGACGGTACCTGCCGCTGCGGAATACGAGATAAAGCTAATGATCGTTACCGTAAGGCCGGATACCAGTCCCGGGCGGGCTTCGGACAACAGAACCCCCCATATGATATGCTTCATCGGCGCTCCCGAGGCCACAGCAGCCTCAATAACCCCATTGGGCACTTCCCGCAGGCTTTGCTCCACCAGCCGCGCATAGAACGGAATAGCCGCCACTGACAACGATACGGAAGCTGCAAGGGGGCCAATCGCGGTTCCTACAATCATCCGGGAGAATGGAATTAAGGCTACGAGCAGAATAAGGAACGGAAAAGAACGGACCAGATTCACCGCGTAACTAACGATGCCATATAACGGGCGGTTAGCCCGTAGATGGCCAGGTGCCGTGAGGAACAGAAGTATGCCGATCGGCAAGCCGATAATGACCGCTGCGGAGACCGAGATGGAGACCATCGTAAGGGTCTGCTCGATCGCTCTTATTATCTCTGATTTTAATGCCTGAACGCTATCCACGTTAACCCTCCCCTCTGTGCCACACGGAAGAAGAGGAAGAACCATCGGTGGTATCGAACAAAAACTGCCCTAGCGGCGTTACCGGCTTAACACCGGGAAGATTCCTATCCAGCTGCTCGGTGATCTGCCCGTTCTCCATGACCGCGATCTTGTTGCATAACCGCTTAGCCACCTGAATCTCATGAGTCACCAGCATGATCGTTACCTGGAATTCACGGTTGATCTTCTCCAGAAATTCCAGAATCGACAAGGTCGTAACCGGATCAAGCGCCGAAGTCGGCTCATCGCACAGCAGAACCTTTGGATCGTTCGCAAGAGCCCTGGCGATTGCCACCCGTTGCTTCTGTCCGCCGCTCAGCTGAGCCGGATACTGCTTCGCTTTATCCGCTAGCCCAACGATTTCAAGGCACTCTTCCACTCTTCTCTTCCGCTCTCTGGAAGGCAGCTTTGCCGCTTTCAGTACAAATTCCACATTGGCCGCGCATGTCTCGTTGCTCAGCAAGTTATAATGCTGAAAAATCATTCCGATCGATCGTCTCGCTTCCCGCAATTCTCCTGCGCTCAGCCCCGTAAGCTCTTGTCCATCTATATAAACCTCTCCGGTAGTTGGCGTCTCGAGCAGATTGGCCATACGAAGCAAGGTCGATTTGCCCGCTCCGCTGAACCCGATTATCCCTTGAATCTGCCCTTTCTCTATATGCAGAGAGGTAGGCTTGACCGCTTCCACCCACTGCCTGCCGGTTTTATATCGTTTGCTGACTTCTCTAAACGTGATCATCGTTTCTCCTACTTATCTCGTGAACTTGCCCTTATGGTAGCAAACATCCATAGACAAGGGCAAGCTAAGCCTCTCACCCGAGAAGCTTAGCTGTCTATCGCCCTTATTAAGCGTTGGAATTCGGCCGGCGGAGCCCCATTCCATGCAGCTGCTGCAGGCTGCGGTTTACGCGCTTTCGGTAGCTATCGGTTCTGATTATGACCGCTCCCTTAGAGCCAAGCAGATTTTTATCCATAATTTTCCACGTATGAGAGCTGCGGTCCGCTCTTCGCATGGCCGCAAAGTTATAAGGCGATGTCGTGTAAACGCGGAACTTATTGTTCAACGCTCCCTTAATAAACCGCACGTCCGAGCCTTGGCGGACCTTGGTGTTAAAGGACACCTTCTCAAGCACCCGCTTATGGAACATAATGGTCGCCCCGGCAACCTTGCTCACCGGTGAGTACCAGGATGTCCTCCTTCTTCGCAGCATTAAGGTTGAACGATGCGGGAAAAAATAATAGATTTCCAGCTTCCCGACAATATCCGCTTTACTGGTCTGGAACATCGACATGGCCTCAGAGATATAATTGGTCCCATAATAATCATCGTCGTCGAATTTGGCGATATAGTCGTACTTAGCCAGCGAAGCCGCGTAATTGAGACACGCACCAAGATTTGAACTCTCCGGCATCCGGTAGACCCGCACATTCGGGAAAGATTTAGCCTTATTCTGATATTGCTGAAGCCCAGCCCTATCTTTATTCACAATAATGATAAGCTCTTTGTTCGCCCAATCCTGCCGGGCATAGTTCTGGAATAATTGATTGATAAGCTGGGGGCGCATGGTAGATGTAATGATCGTGACGCCTCTTGCGTCTGCAGCGCTCATTGCTTTCGCAACCTCCTATATAATGTTGTGAAAATGGTCATGACATGACATTCGGACTCATGTCGTCGCCATCTCTAACAGCTTTTCAATATGAAGTGAAATAGGATCGCGGTATTGCGCCGATACCGTTATTATATGCGTACCCATCCCATTATCGTCGGACAACAGCCTGATTATCATTCAGATAAAATAGGCCTTTGCAGACGCGGTCAGACGCGCTTGCAAAGGCCTATTCTTTACTTCACTATAAATTCCACCCGGGTTCCGTCCGGAAACGTATCGAGCTGGTTGCTTACCCAGGCACCCGCTCCGCGATTGTCGGATGGAGCGATATACGCGATATCGGCTCCGTCTCCGCCTTCCTTGCACATGGCCATCGGCCATTCATCGCGGTCATAGCCCTTTTTCGTCGGGATATCCTTCAGCGATTCCTTGCGGTTCTCCTCGGCATTCTCCCGGTCAATCGTACAGATCTTGGACTCTCCTGAAGCCATCGCTTCGCGGATATGCTTTGCCGTCTCCGGATATCGGTCGGCCGGGAACTCCAAGGTATAGTTGCTTGATGAAGCAGGCTCCGCTCCTGGCTGCCCCTGCCAATCGTCTAGATGAGGTACGATATAGATCATAATAGCCACGAATAAAATGGCGAGTAGTTTCTTCAAAGCGAAGTGACCTCCTGCTGCAATTAGACAAGTCTGATTCCGTTACTTATCGGATTTAGGTGCGCAAACCCCGTCAACGCAGGCGTCATCTGCTCCGTTTGCTCCACTGTCTCCGCCAATAACGGTAAGTGGCTTGTTTTCCTCCCAGGCCTTCGATACCGCCTGCAGGAATACCTCGCTCGGCTGAGCGCCGGAAACCGCGTATTTGCGGTCAATGACGAAGAACGGTACACCGCGTACGCCAAGCTGTCCCGCCTCCTGCTCGTTCGCGCGAACCTCCTGCTTGTAAGTTCCCTCCTCCAGAGCCTTTAGCGCTTCCTCACGGTCAAGCCCGATTTCCGCAGCTAGATCAGCCAATATTTCTTTGCGTCCAAGATGCTTGGAATCGGTGAAATAAGCTTTGAACAGACGCTCAGCCATCTCTTCACGCTTGCCGTATTTGGCTGCAAAATGAGTCAGCTGATGCGCGTCAAACGTATTGGTCAGAATCATCGTATCGAAACGATAATCCAGGCCAAGCGCTTTTGCCTGCTGCGTCAATTGAACGTTATTGGAAATCGCCTGCTGGCGGGACATGCCGTATTTGTTCGACAAATAATCGTATACATCATGACCGATCTCGATAGGTGCGTTTGGATCAAGCTCAAAGCTTCTGAACTCCACCTCAACTTGATCACCATGCTCGAATTCGCCAAGAGCCTGCTCCAAGCGGCGTTTGCCGATATAACAAAACGGGCAAGCAAAATCGGACCATACTTCTATTTTCATAACGAACACCTTCCTTTGTTTAATTACAGTCCCAGCGGGAGCTGCATTTGCTTCATCAAATCCTCGAATTTCACGGCGTCTGTCGGCACCTCGTAAAGGAACTTCGGATTGCCGTTCAAGTCGCCGTATGTCATGTCATAATGAACATTTACTTTGGTTGTGCCGCCGGTATCCTTATCCGTCAGTTCAACGTTAACCTTCCCGGCCTGATACGCCAGCATCTTATCCTTATTGATGGCTCCAGTAACAGACAGCTCATTGACCTTTACATTCTGGTTCAGATAATCGATCTTGGCCGCTTTGTCTGTCTCCCAGTCCGTTTTCATTTTCTCTACATCGCCCTTGGACTTCTGGATCGCCTGCAAATAAGAGTCGTTCGAAGCGATGACCGTCAGCAGTTCCGGAACCATCTCATTAACAATGGCCTCAACAGATTGCTTGTAATTGCTCTCATCCATCTTGAACTGGATCACTTGATCGGCCTTTACCTCGTCCGGTATGCCGGCATCCTTGGCCTTCACGCTTTTGAAGTAGGTTTTCTCGTCAAAATGCTTAAGTACAACCGCGCCAAGCTCTTGCACCAATTGCTGCTGGGCTGCGGCATCCAACGTTGTTGCCGCTGCACCTTGCTGCTCCGCCAGCGCCTTCAAATCCAGCTCAACGAATTTACCCGCTGCCGATTCCGGAAGCTGAAGCATCGGCAAAGCCGGCAGCTTCATATACAGCTTGTCATCCGTCATAATCATCGGGATGGTAATCGTTGTTCCCGATAACAGAAGATTAAGCTCCATATCCGTACGCTTCGGTTCCTTCGCATAGACCATCTTAATATCCAGCTTAGCGCCCTTCATCATACCGGTAATAACCGTAGTCATATCGATTCCGTTTTGTGCCTCGCTAGCGGGTAATTCGATATTATCTATACCAAGAGACATTTTAGCGGAGTAACCGTCGAGTTTTTCCATATTTTTCATGGCATCCTGGAGAGCCTGCTTTGGCGGTGCATCGCCGGAGCTGCAGCCTGCAATTACGAATAGAACAGCAATAAGTGCAACATAAGCCAACCGCTGTACCGTTTTCAAATCCGTTCGTCCCCCTTTTTAAACAATACCTTCATTCTATAACAACACCGGGCCATTTAGAAGATAAATGCAGCAAAATCCCGTTCCAGCTGACTGGAACGGGATTTTGTCTAATCGGATTTATAAAGTTCATGAACCCTCGGGGTTATTATGCCGAACATGGTTTTTTTGCTTTACTTTTTTGGAGCCGGACAGAGGCTCCTGCTGACGGCTTTGGCTTTGACGCTGTCTGCCGCCGTTTTCTTGTGCTTCGGGGACGGGATAAGAATCGGGTTTGCTCATGGTTTAACGCCTCCTATAGAAGGTTAACTGCGCTGATGATGCAAATCTGTCGGCTGATCATGATTAAGCGCGTCTTGATGGCGCCGGTCATTCACATCCTGATTGAGCTGCTGAGCCTGATGGCTGTTCACCGGCGTTTGAGCCAGATCGTCAATTACGTTCGACAGGTTTTTGTCGAGCGAGCCTTTTGCCTTTGTCATGGACGGTCCCTCCTACGCGTGTGTCAGCTGATGAAGGGCTTGCGCGCATTCATGCAGGTGACGGGTGTAGTCCTGAATTAATTGCTGCATCGGATCGGTACGTTCATCAATGGAGACTTTATTTTTATCCACATCAATCACTTCGACCTTCACTTCGCGGCTATCCACATAACATACCTTGAAGTCAAAGGAGTACGCTTGGTGTCCTGCCGTGCTAATGGTGACACGGAGTGCGTTAGGATCCGACTCATCGGCGAAAACCTCGCAATTGTCCGCATCCTTGATCCATTCCGGCAAGGTACGCTGCCATGCGGCTACAAGCTGATTCTGATCAATTTGAAGCTTATCATTAGCCATTTGTAAAAGCACCTCCACAACCTATAAGATGCGGCAATGCGATTCGAATTATTCGGCAGCGGCTATACACCTTATCCACAGACTTATCCACATATTCTCCCCTATATTCACAACGCTGTGTATAAGGTCCAGCAAGGGTTTATTCACAGGCATACAATTGGAGCACAACATGTTATCCCCAATTCGCTTAATCAAAAAAAACAAAAAACGCCCAAGACAATCGTCTCGGACGTGCTTTATGTATACGGTTGATAAAAACTGGCGGAGAGGGTGGGACTCGAACCCACGTGGGCTTGCACCCTAACGGTTTTCAAGACCGCCCCGTTATGACCGCTTCGGTACCTCTCCATATAAAGAACTGACAAAAGTTATTGTACCACAGGCCAAAAACCAGAATCAACTGCATTTTTGGCCCATGGCAAAATATTTAAGCACGCGGGCTGATTTTTTCCAGACCACCCATATACGGGCGCAGTACTTCCGGTACTACAATCGTTCCGTCTGCTTGCTGGTAGTTCTCCAGAATAGCGGCAAACGTACGGCCTACAGCCAGACCCGAGCCGTTCAGCGTATGCACGAACTCCGGCTTGCTCTTCGCATCGCGGCGGAAGCGAATGCCTGCGCGGCGTGCTTGGAAGTCCTCTACATTGGAGCACGACGAAATCTCACGGTAGGTGCCTGCACTAGGCAGCCATACTTCAAGATCGTAAGTCTTCGCTGCCGTAAAGCCCATATCGCCTGTGCAGAGCGCCAGAACACGGTATGGCAGACCAAGCAGCTGCAGAACTTTCTCTGCATCAGCCGTCATTTTCTCTAGCTCATCATAAGATTCTTCCGGCTTCGCCAGCTTGATCAGCTCGACTTTGTTGAACTGATGCTGGCGGATCAGACCACGCGTATCGCGGCCAGCCGCACCTGCCTCCGAACGGAAACACGAGCTGTAAGCAACAAAATGCTTCGGCAGCTCTTCGATCGACAGAATTTCTTCCCGGTGAAGGTTCGTCACAGGAACTTCAGCCGTTGGAATAAGGAAGTAATCCGAATCGCTGATCTTGAACAAATCTTCTTCGAACTTCGGCAGCTGGCCTGTACCGATCAAGCTGTCGCGATTAACAAGGTAAGGTGGCAATACTTCTTCGTAGCCATGCTGATCGCTGTGCAGGTCCATCATGAAGCTGATCAGTGCACGCTCCAGACGAGCACCATGGCCGCGGTAGAAGGTAAAGCGCGAGCCTGTTACTTTGCCTGCGCGCTCGAAGTCGAGGATACCCAGATCCTGCGCAAGGTCCCAGTGAGCCTTCGGCTCGAAGTCAAACGTCGTTTGCTCGCCGATACGACGAATCTCGACATTATCTTCTTCGGAAGAGCCAACGGGTACGCTCTCATGAGGCAGGTTCGGGATAGCCAGCATCAGCTCTTCCACTTGGGCCTCAACCGTGCGAATCTCCTCGTCCAGTTCTTTAATCCGGTCACCCACTTCGCGCATTTCGATAATCAGCGCTTCAGCGTCGCCACCGGATTTCTTCAGCTTCGCCACTTCCTGCGATACTGTATTGCGGCGAGTTTTCAAATTATCTGTTTCAACGAGCAGAGCGCGGCGCTTAACGTCCAGCTCCGGAAAACCGGAAATAAGGTCGAGCGAAGCACTACGATTTTTCAGCGCCTTCTCCACCTGCTCATATTCGTTACGTAGCCATTTCACGTCCAACACGACAGTTGACCCCTCCCTAATGCTATACGAAGTATTTTACTTCGTCGTTGTTTTAGCCGCTTCTTTCACCATGTCGACAAAATAAGCATGCAGACGGTAATCGTCCGTGAGCTCCGGATGGAAGGAGCAAGCGAGCAGATGCCCTTGTCTTGCGGCTACAATCTCATCGTTGTATACGGACAATACTTCAACGTTGCTGCCAACTTCTTTAATGAGAGGAGCACGGATGAACACCGCACGGATCGGTTCATCGATTCCTTGGATCGGAAGATCCGTCTCGAAGCTTTCACGCTGGCGGCCAAAGGCGTTACGCGCTACAACCATATCCATCAGCTGCAGATGAGCATCCTCTTGACCTTCGATTTCGCTTGCCAAAATAATAAGACCGGCACAGGTTCCGAATAACGGCTTGCCTTGCTTCGAGAACTCCTTAAGAGCCTCGAGGAAGTCGTACTTGCGGATCAGCTTGCCGATTGTTGTGCTTTCGCCGCCTGGAATGACGATACCGTCGAGCTCAGCAAGCTCTTCAATTCGTTTAACGGCGACCGCTTCCGCGCCCGCCGCCTCCAAACTGCGTATATGCTCTGCTACTGCGCCTTGAAGCGCCAGTACACCAATTTTCATAAGCCTACACGCCTTTCTATAGATACCGCTTCTTACAGACCGCGGTCTTGCATACGCTCAGCTGCTTGCAGCTTCGAAATTTCAATGCCTTTCATTGGAGTACCCAAGTTTTTGGATACTTCCGCGATCAATTTGTAGTCTTTGTAATGCGTTGTAGCCTCAACGATTGCGCGCGCAAATTTCTCAGGGCTGTCCGATTTGAAGATACCGGAGCCTACGAATACGCCGTCAGCGCCCAGTTCCATCATGAGTGCTGCGTCGGATGGAGTTGCAACGCCGCCTGCCGCAAAGTTAACGACCGGCAGTTTGCCGCTCTCATGAACTTGCAGAAGCAGATCGTAAGGAACGCCCAGAACTTTTGCTTCGTTGTACAGCTCGTCCTTGGACAGGTTTTGTACTTTGCGGATCTGACCGTTGATCAAGCGAAGGTGACGAACAGCCTCAACGATGTTGCCTGTTCCCGGCTCGCCTTTTGTACGAAGCATAGCTGCGCCTTCTTGGATACGGCGAAGAGCCTCACCCAGATCTTTCGCGCCGCATACGAAAGGTACAGTGAATTCGTTCTTGCTGATATGGAATACTTCGTCCGCAGGAGTCAGTACTTCGGATTCGTCGATGTAGTCAACGCCCATCGATTCGAGAACGCGTGCTTCTACGATATGACCGATACGGGCTTTCGCCATAACCGGAATGGATACCACTTTCATAACTTCTTCTACGATTGTTGGGTCAGCCATACGGGCTACGCCGCCTGCTGCACGAATATCAGAAGGTACGCGTTCCAGTGCCATAACGGCAGTTGCACCTGCTGCTTCCGCAATTTTCGCTTGCTCGGCGTTCATAACGTCCATGATGACGCCGCCTTTTTGCATTTCTGCCATACCGCGTTTTACGCGCGAAGTACCTGTTTCCATGCTTAGAAATCCTCCTTAAAATGGAGCGCAGCCCCCGCTAAGGGGGCTAAGCGCTTAATCGCTTATTTAGGTTGAAGCTCGCCGCTTACTCTAACCATTTATTTTACAGGAAGGGCCATTAATCGACAACCCTTGATTTGCCTTACCTGCCACGCTTTAGAGCATATTCGGCGCTAGCTTAGAACAAATCGACGATACCGTTGAACAGACCGGAGAAGAAGCCTCCGATTCCGCGGAACATCAAGGCGAACCAGCTTGCCTTCTTCACGTCTTTGCTGGCAATTAAGTTGACCGTTTTCTCAAGTGCTTTGCCTTGCTCATCGGTATATTTGTACGTTGCCGTACCTACGACTTGACCGGCTTTAATCGGAGCAACAAGCTCCTCCGGTTTCTTAAGCTCATAGCCGGTAAGCTCGACCTTCGGCTCCGTACCTTTTTTCACAATAAGCGAAATATCGGATTCTGTAATGATCGGAACCGATTTTTTCACACCTTTTTTAATTTTAACCGATTCTGCTTTTTCTACCACGGATTTTGCCGGAATAACCGTTTTCTTCTCGAGGGAGTTAAAAGCGTAGTTGTACAGCTTCGCTGTTTCGTTAAAACGAGCTTCCTTCGACTTCGTGTTCATAACAACGCTGATATAACGCTGGTCGCCGCGTTTTACTGTACCCGTAAACGTATAACCTGCAGCGGAAATATAGCCTGTTTTCATACCGTCAACACCGTCATAAGCAAAAGCCTTCAGATAAGTGTTGCTCTTATTGGATGCAAGCATCCAGTTAATATTTACGATTGGTTTGTCATCGCGAGGCCGGAACTTGTATTCCGTCGTCGAAGCATACTCCAGAAACTCCGGATCATTCTTAATAATGACTTGAGCCAGCTTTGCCTGGTCTCTTGCCGAAATCACTGTTGTATCAGCCAAACCGGTTGCGCTTGTATAATGAGCGGAAGTAAGTCCGAGTTTTTGAGCCGTTTCATTCATTTTTTCCACAAAACCTTGCTCGCTGCCGCCGATAGCGGAAGCCAAAGCGATCGTCGCATCATTCGCCGAGCCTACGGCCATAGCCATATAAAGATCCTTCACTTTATATTGCTCGCCTTGAGCCAAATAAACCTGTGAGCCGTCTTTTGGCGTATTTGCTGCTTCTTCGCTAACCGTAATCATTTCATCCCAATTAAGCGCTTTGCTCTTGATTTGCTCAAGAACGATGTATTCGGTCATCATCTTAGTCATACTTGCAGGAGGACGAGGCTCGTCCGCATTTACTTCATATACAACCTGGCCCGTGTCGGCGTCGATCAAGATGGCTGAACTTAACTCAAGGCCAAGGGAGTTTTCCACCCATTCGCCGCCCTTCGTACCTGCTGCACTCACCGAGGACGTTCCTAATGATAATGCTACTATACCTGCAACGAATGCTACTACTAGTGACCGTAATCTTACCGGCAATACTTTCAACGTTTTCTCCCCTTTTCATCCCTAAGTCGTTTGAATTTCATTGTAACACATGGGATAGGTAGAGTTAAACCGATGTGGGGTGATTCTACTTTCTGGCATTAATAGAGTCGTTTTCTCAGTCTGCTAGCGGTTGAACCGTATTTCCGGATGGCAGTTATGTATATTTCAGGAGGCAGATTAAAAAAATCTTATCTATTAAGCGTAAGCCGCCATATCAAAAAAGCAGACAAGAGACCTAGACGTATAGTCGCTAAGTCCTTGTCTGCTTTTTCCCGTGGTCGGGTTATTACAGCGAGTAGTTTGGAGCTTCTTTTGTAATTTGAACGTCATGCGGATGGCTCTCGCGAAGACCGGAGCCTGTAATCCGGATGAATTGCGTATCGTTACGCAGTTCATCAAGGTTTTTAGTACCGCAATAGCCCATACCGGAACGAAGTCCGCCAAGCAGCTGATGAACGGTATCGGCAAGAGGACCTTTGAATGGAACGCGTCCTTCAATACCTTCCGGAACAAGTTTGCTCTCGTTCTCTTGGAAGTAACGGTCTTTACTGCCTTCTTTCATAGCGCCAAGCGAGCCCATGCCGCGGTATACTTTAAAGCTGCGGCCTTGGAAAATTTCCGTTTCGCCAGGGCTTTCGGCTGTACCTGCGAACAAGCTGCCGATCATAATCGCGCTTGCGCCTGCAGCGATTGCTTTTGTAATGTCGCCGGAGTACTTGATGCCGCCGTCTGCAATGACTGGCACATTGTATTCGCGAGCTACGGTTGCGCAATCGTAGATAGCGGTAATTTGAGGTACGCCGATACCCGCGATAACGCGCGTTGTACAGATCGAACCAGGACCGATACCGACCTTAACGACCGATGCGCCTGCTTCAATCAGATCACGAGTGGCATCACCCGTTGCTACGTTACCCGCGATGATCGTAAGATCCGGATACTTAGCACGCAGCTTGCGAACCGCTTCAATAATATTAATATGATGACCATGCGCCGAGTCAACGACCAGTACGTCGATACCTGCTTGTACCAGTGCATCCGCGCGGTCCGCCGTGTCTTTACCGATACCAACTGCAGCGCCGCAAAGCAGACGACCATGCTTGTCTTTCGCCGCATTAGGGAATTGAATCGCTTTTTCAATATCTTTAATGGTAATGAGCCCTTTAAGGATATTGTTCTCATCCACGAGAGGAAGCTTCTCGATCTTATGCTTTTGAAGAAGACCTTCCGCCTCTTGCAAAGTCGTTCCGACAGGTGCCGTTACAAGATCCGTACGAGTCATCACTTCGTTGATTTTAATCGAATAATCATGAACGAAACGCAAGTCGCGGTTTGTCAAAATACCAACCAGCTTCTGTTCGTTGTCTACGATCGGCACACCGGAAATACGGTATTTGCCCATCAGTTCTTCAGCGTCGTAAACATGATGATCGGGTGTCAACGAGAATGGATTTGTAATAACGCCGCTCTCCGAACGTTTAACGCGATCAACTTCTTCTGCCTGCTGAGCAACCGACATATTTTTATGAATGATGCCGACTCCACCCTCACGAGCTATAGCAATCGCCAAAGCCGACTCCGTAACAGTGTCCATCCCTGCGCTGATCAACGGAATGTTCAGCTTGATGCCTTCGCTAAGTTTTGTAGATACGTCCGATTCACGAGGCAACACAACAGATTTCCGCGGTACGAGCAGTACATCATCGAATGTCAGGCCTTCTTTGGCGAATTTCGTTTCCCACACGAGTAAGTTCCTCCCTTAATTTTGATACCTCTCACGCATATTATTGCAATATTATCAGAGGGGTCAGGGGCTGTCAAGGATGTTAGGTTTATGAGTGGAACGGTTCCCTTATGCAGGAAAGTAAGCCTTTTTACACCCAGTTATAGGCAATCTCGTTGTTAGCGCTTTAGAAAAAGTCGGGCAGGAACGTTGTGCGTACCGGAATTCTTCTCTCCAGCTGCTCCACCTGCCGGCTGTCTCCTTGAATAAGACCGTAACGAAGCAGCTCAGTCGGACGTTTATAGCCGGTCAGTACCGCTGCCAACGATCCGATTCCTGTCCGAATGGACTCCTTGTTAGTTTCTCCCGATATACGCTGTACATTCGCAGTACCATCGGCGACAATACGAACCTCATACCGCCCATTGTTCCAAGCCGCATGCTCATCCTCAATATCGAGCAGAATGGTTTCTTCATTGCCAGCCTCAAATGGATATTCTTTAAGGAATGCTTCCGCATCTACAATCCTAGCCATAAAATACGGCTCAATCTCCTGCTTGATCCGAGGATTATTAAGCAGATAAGCAAGAACGTCGTCTGTCGCTACTTTTATTTCCAGCCGGTCAATCATAGAGTCATGTTGGCCGAGGAACGACCATAGAGCACGGCGGGCCTCTTCCGTCAGGTCAATCAACTCATGAACGAAAAGCTCTCTGTTCTTCACCTCGTAGATGACATAACCTTGCGCTTCCCCGGCGCTGTCAAAAAAGACGCAGGTCTGTCCCTTCTTGCGCGACGAAATTCTGTAGTTCCACCATGCTACCGATCGGTCCAATGCTCCATTCACTTGCTTGGCATAGGCGTTATAGATCGGATTCAACAGCTCATAGCTCTGCTCCACTCGTTTGATCGTTCCGTTGTATGGCGCTCTAGCGGGCAGCTGGCTTACATCGATCCGATAGGTTTTAAGATCCGTATATACCTCCCAGCCAAACTTGCGGTAAAAGCCAATCGAGAACGGATGTAGAAAAGATAAAGTTTGCCCCTTCTCTTTCATCTTCTCAAGTGAGTGATGCAGCAGCTCGGCAACTAACCCCTGGCGTCTGAACTCAGGCCAAGTAGATACCCCAGCAATGCCGCCCATGGCAAATCGCTTATCTCCAATATAGGTATATAAGTCAAGGATGGCCAGTTGAGCTGCAAGCTTGCCATCTATGTAGATTCCCCAGCGATCCGTTTCCTCCCGTTCAAAGCGTTCCCGTGATTCTGCCAGCTTAACAGCTGGAATTTCATATTGAAATGCGAACTGACTTAACTCAATCATATCGTCGAATTGATCCATCGTAAGCAATCTTGTTTCCTTGGTCATAACCATAACCAGACTCCTCTCAAATTGGCCTGTAAACATTCACATTATGGCATAGCGAGAGGAGACAGGGCAATGTTAGAAAGCAATAAACACAAAAAAACCTGCCGCGAAATGCGGCAGGTTCTTCATTGCTTGGCGACGTCCTACTCTCCCAGGACCCTGCGGTCCAAGTACCATCGGCGCTGGAGGGCTTAACGGTCGTGTTCGGT
>NZ_JBBCVY010000019.1:0-64889 GCF_037146255.1 Paenibacillus sp. MMO-58 | reverse complement strand
CGGAGGGGAACCACGCGTTCCCATACCGAACACGACCGTTAAGCCCTCCAGCGCCGATGGTACTTGGACCGCAGGGTCCTGGGAGAGTAGGACGTCGCCAAGCAATGAAGAGCCTGTCGCATTACGCGACAGGCTTTTTGTTTCCGCATAGTTATCAACGGTTCATCCACAACCTGAACAGCTGATCCACATTGGGATTAAGCTGCTTTTTTGTTTTGATATCCACATGTGAATAGTCACTCAATTACAACTTATCTGTATTTTGTAGATGAAGTTGTGTATAAATCGTCAAACCACCTTATTTTGTGCACGTTTGCGGTCTGGATAACTGGATATCCCCGTGGATAGACAAGGCCGCTTACCCGAGAATTTCCCCTTTCCCTCCTTATCCTGTTTATAAACTCCCTATAATGGTTTAATAACAATATAGAGCCTTTAGCTTGCTCGAGCATTTTGCGCGCCGTTTATGCACAAATGTGAGTAGTCCGTGGATGAACGGCTTGAAGACAGCTGCAGCTGCGTTAATGTGAAGGACTGTGTATAAATCGCATCCATCCGCACCATGCTAGATAATGGCGATAGTATGTTTGTTAAATTATCTGAAAATTGAAATTCCATGTATTGACCTTTCCTGATTTTTGCGTATAATAAAGTTAAAGTCAAAGAAAGTCAAAGTCAGTTGGGGCAGCATTTCCACAAATGCATCCACAGCTCATGTCGCCAGGAGGTTGGTAAATTTGCGTAACATTTCCGATCTCATCGAGCAGTACTTGAAGCAGATGTTGCAGGAAAGCCCGGAAGGCGCCGTTGAAATTCAACGCAATGAACTGGCAGACAAGTTTTCCTGCGTTCCGTCGCAGATCAATTATGTAATTAGTACCCGGTTCACTTTGGAGAAGGGTTACATGGTTGAAAGCAAGCGCGGCGGCGGCGGTTATATCCGCATTCAGCGGGTAGATTTGCCGGCGCTTAAGACGATTCAATTCCACATCCATCAAACGATTGGCGATTGCGTTGAGCAAAGCGTGGCGGAGGGGCTGATTTATCAGCTGGAAGAGGCAAGACTAATTACGAAACGGGAAGCGAACCTGCTACGGGCCGCGGTTGACCGCGAGACCATTGCCGTCAAGCTGCCGCTTCGCGATGAGATCAGAGCCAGATTACTACGCTCCATGCTGATATCTTTATTAGCCAAATAAGCGCCTGAGAAGGTTACACCGAAAGGAGGGGATTCGGCTTGATTTGCCAAGAATGCGGCAAGAAGCCGGCAACGCTTCATTTTACGAAAATCGTGAACGGTGAAAAAACCGAATTTCACATCTGTGAATCCTGTGCGAGGGAACGGGGAGAAGGCATCCCCGGCGCTCCAAACGGGTTCTCTATTCACAGTCTGCTGTCGGGCCTTCTCGATTTTGATCCGAGCAGCACTAACGGCGTAAACAGCGCCAAGCAACAGCAGATGATCCGCTGCGACAACTGCGGGTTAACGTATACGCAATTCAGCAAGATCGGCAGGTTCGGCTGCAGCAACTGCTACCGTCAATTTACCGAGAAGTTAGATCCTCTGCTGAAACGTGTACATGGCAATACGGTCCATGTCGGTAAAATACCGAAGCGTTCCGGCGGCCAAATTCAGTACAAGCGAGAGATTGAGCAATTGCGGCGGGATTTGCAAAGCCGTATCGAACGAGAAGAATTTGAAAGCGCGGCTCAGATTCGTGATCGAATCCGTGAGCTGGAGCGTAAAATAGTAGAACTGTAAGGCGCATGAAGGAGGTTTACTCTTGGCGAGTCATCGTTTCTCTGAGCAAGCGTTAAGCGATTGGATGAAGGGAGTTGGACCTGACTCGGATATCGTCATTAGCAGCCGAGTACGCATTGCGCGAAACTTGCGGCAGTTTCCATTCCCGATGCTTGCAACCAATCAGCAGTCGCTTGAGGTCATGAATCAACTCACTGCAATAGGGCAATCCGGCAAGCTGAATCCGGTAGGACATTTCGAAACGATTATTTTATCGGAGCTAAGCGAGCTGGAAAGACGGGTATTGGTGGAGAAGCATTTGATTAGCCCTAACCTGGCTAACGAGTCACGCGGAGGGGCGATCATTCTAAGCGAGAATGAATCGGTCAGCATCATGATTAACGAAGAGGATCATCTTCGTATTCAGTGCCTGTATCCGGGCTTTCAAGTCAAGGAGGCTTGGACGCTGGCGAATCAGATCGATGATATTTTCGAGGAAGAAACCAATTACGCATTCGACGAGAAGAGAGGTTATTTAACCACCTGTCCGACGAATGTGGGAACGGGAATACGCGCATCGGTTATGATGCATTTGCCGGCGCTTGTGCTTACGCAGCAGATTAACCGAATTTTATCGGCTGTCACGCAGGTCGGCCTTGCTGTCCGGGGAATGTATGGCGAAGGCAGCGAAGCGCTGGGGAATCTGTTCCAGATATCGAATCAGATTACGCTGGGACAGACTGAAGGCGAAATCATCGATAATTTGCACGGCGTAGCCAAGCAGATTATCGAGCATGAGAGAGCAGCCCGCCAAAGGCTGATGTCCGAGTCTCGGCTTCGTATTGAGGACCGGGTAAGACGCTCTTACGGGATATTGTCTTATGCGGCGGTGATGGATTCCAAGGAATCCGCGCAGCGGCTGTCCGATGTAAGGTTAGGCGTTGATCTGGGGCTTCTGGATCACGTCACGAGCCAATCTTTAAATGAGTTAATTGTCATGACGCAGCCCGGGTTCCTGCAGCAGACGTTCAACGAGAAGATGAGCGCTGATCAGCGGGATTACCGCAGGGCCGAATTAATCCGCAATCAATTGCGGGGTCAAACCGAGCATGGGGGTGCATGAAACATGATGTTTGGACGATTTACGGAGCGAGCGCAAAAGGTTCTTGCCTTGGCGCAGGAGGAAGCGGTTCGTCTTGGTCACAATAATATTGGTACGGAGCATATTTTGCTCGGCTTGATTCGCGAAGGGGAAGGCATTGCAGCGAAGGCATTAATCGGGCTTGGTCTTGGACTTGAGAAAATTCAGGACGAAGTGGAGGCTTTGATCGGCCGCGGTCAAGAGCAGCCTACTAACATTGCTTATACGCCACGCGCGAAAAAAGTTATCGAGCTGTCGATGGACGAAGCAAGAAAGCTTGGCCATACGTACGTAGGCACAGAACATATCCTGCTTGGTCTGATTCGCGAGGGAGAAGGCGTAGCAGCCCGGGTTCTGAATAACCTTGGCATCAGCCTGAACAAAGCGCGCCAGCAAGTCCTGCAGCTTCTGGGCAGCAGTGAAGCAGTATCCAGCAACCATGGCTCTCCATCCAATGTGAGCACGCCAACGCTGGACGGCTTAGCCCGTGACCTGACCGCTTATGCCCGCGAGGGTAACCTGGATCCGGTTATCGGCCGCAGTAAGGAAATCGAACGCGTAATCCAAGTGCTCAGCCGCCGTACGAAAAACAATCCTGTTCTGATCGGTGAGCCGGGCGTAGGTAAAACCGCGATTGCCGAAGGTCTCGCCCAAAAGATCATCGCCAACGAGATTCCTGAGACACTGCGCGACAAACGCGTAATGACGCTGGATATGGGTTCCGTTGTAGCCGGTACGAAATACCGCGGCGAATTCGAGGACCGTTTGAAAAAAATCATGGATGAGATCCGCCAAGCCGGCAACATCATCCTGTTCATCGATGAGCTTCATACGCTGATCGGTGCAGGCGGCGCTGAAGGCGCGATTGATGCCTCCAATATTCTGAAGCCTGCGCTTGCCCGCGGCGAGCTGCAGTGCATCGGCGCAACAACGCTGGATGAGTACCGCAAATACATTGAGAAGGATGCCGCGCTGGAGCGCCGTTTCCAACCGATTACGGTCGACCAGCCGTCGCCGGAAGAAGCCATCCAAATTCTTCACGGCCTGCGTGACCGTTATGAGGCTCACCACCGCGTGAAAATTACGGATGATGCAATCGTGCAAGCCGTGAAGCTGTCCGATCGTTATATTACGGACCGGTTCCTGCCGGACAAAGCGATCGACCTGATCGACGAAGCGAGCTCGAAAGTGAGACTTAACTCGTATACGGTACCGCCTAATCTCAAACAACTGGAGAACCGTCTGGAGGATATCCGCAAGGAGAAAGACGCGGCGGTTCAAAGTCAGGAATTCGAGAAAGCGGCAGCCCTTCGCGACACGGAACAGAAAATTCGCGAAGAGCTCGACGTAACGAAGAATCAATGGAAAGAAAAACAAGGCCGCACCGATTCCGAGGTAACGCCTGAAGATATCGCGCAGGTTGTGGCAAGCTGGACGGGTATTCCGGTCAGCAAGCTTGCGGAAGAAGAAACCGAGCGTCTGCTCAAGATGGAAGACATTCTGCATGACCGCGTAATCGGCCAAGAAGATGCGGTTAAAGCGGTATCGAGAGCCATCCGCAGAGCGCGCGCAGGCCTCAAGGATCCGAAACGTCCAATCGGCTCGTTCATCTTCCTTGGTCCTACCGGGGTAGGTAAAACCGAGCTGGCCCGCGCACTCGCTGAAGCGATGTTCGGCGACGAGAACGCGGTTATCCGCATCGATATGTCGGAGTACATGGAGAAACACTCCACGTCCCGTCTCGTCGGAGCGCCTCCGGGATATGTCGGCTACGAAGAAGGCGGTCAGCTGACCGAGAAAGTACGCCGCAAGCCATATTCCGTTGTCCTCCTTGACGAAATCGAGAAGGCGCATCCGGAAGTATTCAACATCCTGCTGCAAGTGCTGGAAGACGGCCGTTTGACCGATTCCAAAGGTAGAGTGGTTGACTTCCGCAACACGCTGATCATCATGACTTCGAACGTTGGCGCGGATCAAATCAAACGCAATTCTTCGCTTGGCTTTACAGCCGTGCAGGATTCGGGCCGCGAGTTCAACCAAATGAAGGATAAAGTGTTGGCTGAGCTGAAGAAAAGCTTCCGTCCGGAGTTCCTGAACCGGATCGACGAAACAATCGTGTTCCACTCGCTGGAGCAAGAGCATATCGCTCAGATCGTTACGCTGATGTCCGAAGAGCTTCGCAAACGGCTGCGTGAGCAAGAGGTGGACTTTATTCTCACCGATTCCGCAAAGGCATTCCTTGCGAAGGAGGGCTTTGATCCTCAATACGGTGCGCGTCCGCTGCGCCGTGCGATTCAGAAGCATATCGAAGACCGGATCTCTGAGGAACTCTTGCTTGGCAAGATCCGCAAAGGCGATTCCTTCACGATCGACGAGAAGGACGGCGAGCTGACCGTTAACAAATCCGAAGCTGTCTCGGAAGAGCCGGCTGCAAAATAAGCAAGGAACAACCAGGCTGCCTAAGCGAGGATTCCCTCGCCGGGCAGCTTTTGTTATTCGAACTATTTGACAATGAGAATCATTATCGTATTTGCTTGAGGTAATGATATTTTTGCGATGAAGGGTTTAAACATAGAAGCTTGGAAGAGGGAGGAACTTACGATGATTGTTGTGATGAACACAATAAAAGTGAAAAAAGGCCACGGGGAAGAGGTAGCGGAGCGGTTCGAGAAGACAAAAGGCATTGAGCAGTCGGCCGGCTTTGTTCGCATGGAGGTTATGCTAACCGAAGGACTGGCTGACTACGATGAGCTGAAGGTTAGCACAACCTGGGAGACCAAAGCTTCCTTTGAAGGCTGGATGAACAGCGATTCCTTCCGTCAGGCGCATGCCCACAAGGGAAATAAGCAAGCGGATGGCGGCAAAGGAAAGGAAGGCGAAGGCGAGCGTATTATGCTTGGCTCACAGCTTACGACGCACCGGATTCTCGTATCCAGGGATGCTGCGGCAATCTCATAATTTTTGCAGCTTATACTTTTGCATCATTTAACAAAAGCTTTCTTTATTCCGATGTTGGAATAGGGGAAGCTTTTTTCGCAAACGGAATTTGCTGGTCCGTACATTAGTTCGTAAGAGGGGGTTTATACCCTACGGATAAAATGGTAAACTTTTAAATGGTAACGCTTGTTAAAAGGAGCCTTGTATGGCAAAGATAAAGCTAAAGTTTGTATGTACTGAGTGCGGGACGGAGTCGCCGAAATGGCTGGGAAAATGTCCGGGCTGCCAGTCTTGGAATACGATGGTGGAGGAAAAAGAGACCGTTATCAAAACACAAGGTGTCGGTCTTCGCATGGCTCAGACGAAAGAAAAGCCGCAATCCATCATACATATAGAAAGTGGGCAGGAACCGCGTATTGAAACACGGTTGCAGGAGCTTAACCGGGTGCTGGGCGGAGGCGTAGTGCCAGGCTCGCTTATTCTGGTTGGCGGAGATCCCGGAATCGGAAAATCCACGCTGCTGCTGCAAACCTCGCATGCATTGGCCTCAAAGGGGCTGAAGGTGCTGTATATTTCCGGAGAGGAATCCGTCCGGCAGACGCGTCTTCGCGCTGATCGGCTTGGGGCTCTGACGGAATCCCTTTTTGTCCTTTGCGAGACAAACATGGAGCAAATAAACGATGCGATTGAGTCGGTCCAGCCGGACTTTCTCGTTATCGACTCCATTCAGACGGTGTATGATCCAAACGTTCAGTCTGCTCCGGGCAGCGTAGCCCAGGTAAGGGAATGTACCGCTCACTTCATGCGGGTAGCAAAGATCAAAGGAATCGCTACCGTGCTAGTCGGGCATGTGACGAAGGAAGGCGCGATTGCCGGTCCTCGTCTGCTGGAGCATATGGTTGACTGCGTGCTGTACTTCGAAGGAGAGCGGCACCATACTTATCGGCTCCTCCGGGCCGTTAAGAACCGTTTTGGTTCTACCAATGAGATCGGCATATTCGAAATGGGCGAAGAGGGCCTCCGCGAAGTGGCCAATCCGTCAGAGCTGTTCCTGTCGGAGCGCCCTCTTGGCGTATCCGGCTCTACGGTTGTAGCCAGTATGGAGGGAACCCGCCCCGTGCTGGTTGAGCTCCAGGCGCTTGTCGCAGCAACGAATTTTCCTTCGCCGCGACGGATGTCCACAGGGATCGACCATCACCGGATGGCATTAATTATTGCGGTATTAGAGAAGCGGATCGGCATGTTTTTGCAGACGCAGGATGCCTATTTAAATGTAGCGGGCGGCGTGAAGCTGGATGAGCCGGCAGTTGACCTTGCTGCTGCAGTCTCGCTTGCATCAAGCTTTCGCGATGCGCCTACGCGCCCCTATGACGTTATCTTTGGCGAAGTAGGCCTGACGGGCGAAGTTCGTGCCGTATCCCGTGCCGAGCAGCGGGTGAAGGAAGCGGAGAAACTTGGCTTCAAGCGGGTCATTATGCCGGAGAAAAGCTTAAAGGGCTGGAAGCCGCCGGAAGGCATCGAGATTATCGGCGTGAGTACGGTAGCAGAAGCGCTGTCCGCGGCACTTGGATAGGGGGCAAATGATGAAGGAACAAAGTCAGCTAGAAATAATGAACCAGCTTTTGCAATTAGTCGCACCAGGCACCCCGTTCCGTGATGGGCTTGATAATGTGCTTCGGGCCAAAACGGGTGCGCTGCTTGTAGTCGGGTACAGTCCCGAAGTAATGGAGGTCGTGGATGGAGGCTTTTCCATCAATTGCGATTTCTCGCCTAACTATCTGTATGAGCTCGCCAAGATGGATGGAGCCATTATCCTGAGCGAGGATATGAAAAGGATCCTGTATGCGAATACGCAGCTTATCCCGAACAACTCGATTTCTTCGATTGAGACCGGTATCCGTCATCGTACGGCGGAGCGGGTAGCGAAGCAGACCGGCAAGCTTGTCGTATCGATCTCGCAGCGCCGGAATATCATTACGCTGTACCAAGGCAATTTGCGTTATTCGCTCAAGGAAATGGGCGTTATATTAACGAAGGCCAATCAGGCGATTCAAACGCTTGAGAAATATAAGGTCGTACTTAGCCAGTCGCTCACCAACCTGTCCGCTCTTGAATTCGAGGAACTGGTGACGCTGCAGGAAGTAGCGCATGTCGTTCAGCGCGTTGAGATGGTTCTGCGCGTCAAAATGGAAATCAAACGTTATGTTACCGAGCTTGGCACCGAAGGGCGCCTTATCGCCATGCAGATGGAGGAGCTTGTTAACGGCGTTGACGAAGACGCCTGGTATCTGCTCAAGGATTATGCCAAGGATAATACCGACGACAAAATCCGCGAAATCCGTGCAGCGCTCAAAAAGCTCAGCGCGGAAGACCTGCTGGATGCGCCTCCGATTATCCGTCTCCTCGGCTACACGCATACCGCCGCCATGGTGGAGGAAGCGGTGTCGCCGCGAGGCTTCAGGCTGCTCAATAAAATCCCTCGCCTTCCATTAATTATTATGAATAATCTGATTGAGCGCTTCGGTAGACTGCCTCATATTCTGATGGCTACCATTGATGAGCTTGACGAAGTGGACGGTATTGGAGAGGTTCGCGCGCGTGCCATCAAGGACGGTTTGAAGCGGATTCAGGAGCAGATGTTCATTGACAGACAAATTTAAATCTCATACAATGGATGGAATGTGTACCGTATTCCAAACATACATTAGTAAACGGTTTTAGGGCATAGTAGAGAAGAGGTGGAATAGATGATCACTAAGTCGATACCGAGCCTTCTCACGGTCGGAAACTTATTCCTAGGAATAGCCGCCATTATTCTCGTGTTTAATGAAAAGCCGGAGACAGCCGCGATGATGGTTATTATTGCGATGCTGCTTGATGGCGTGGACGGCCGTGTAGCACGTGCGCTGAACGCGCAAAGCGAGTTCGGCAAAGAGCTCGATTCGTTATCCGATGTGATCTCGTTCGGGGTGGCGCCGGCTTTTATTATGTATGTCGTTGCCTTTCAAGAGCTTAACCCGACCATTGCCTGGATTATTACCGCGCTGTTCCCGATTTGCGGAGCTTTGAGGCTGGCGCGATTTAACGTAGTAGCCGGGAAACCGGGTTACTTTATCGGCCTTCCTATTCCCGCCGCAGGAGGCGTGTTGTGCACGCTTGCGCTGTTTCAGGATGATATTGCAGTCTCGGTTCTGCTAGCGAGCACATTGGTGCTGTCCTTGCTTATGGTTAGTACAATTAAATATCCGAACTTCAAGAAAATAGGCATTTCAAAGAAAGCCATCTGGGCCATTCCTTTTGTGGTGGCGTTGGCTGTTTTTCTTGGAATCCAATTCCCTGACCAGTTATCTAAAATAATCTTTGTACCGATGCTGTTATATGCGCTTTACGGTCTAAAAAAAAACGTTGACGGCCGCATGAAAAAACGCGTCCGCAAACGCCGAGGCAAAGATGCACAGGATGAGAACGTAAAGTCCGAGACGACGGCCTAAAAACAATACCCCACAAAGTGAAGCAAATGCTTTGGAGCGTACTCCGAGTACTTTGCGGGGGCCCCGGTGTGAAAACCGGAAAAACCTAGAGAATAAAAAGAAGGAGCTGTTCCTTGCACTCGTTATACACGAGGCAGGGAGCAGCTCCTTTTTTCGTATTCCTTACGTTAAATTAAACAATCCGAGAGTAGAACATTTATCGTATTCCTTGGCGACAACCTCGTCTAATTGAATATCAAGCAGATTGCACATGGCGGTCATGTAGAACAGATTCCGTCCGAGCTCGGATTTGAGCACGTCCCGGCAGGATTCGCATACATGGCCTGAGATATGGCTTTGAAGCGTAGATTTGGCACTCTCGAGATTCGGTTCATCTGCATACTCTTGCTTGCGGGCATTGAGTTCAATACAACCACAGTCCGTTACGGCCTTCGTCACCGCGCGGTTAACGGATGCGCCGGACTGTCCAAACTTGGACATGACGTCCAGCAGGCTTCGATGTCTAAGCAATAGTTCTGATACTTGCTGCTGGAATTGTTCCAGTGTAGGAGCACTCATCGATTCCACCTCTTTCATCAGCTTCATCTGCTATAGCTGCTAATTCCATTATAAGCATACCTTGCCATCATTTCAAAATGAAAAATCATTCACGAACCGCCGTTTAGCCCGCCCATTATTGGAACATAATTGTAATGGAGGTGGTATTTATGATGAAACGAATTATTCAAATGGCCGGTCTATTATTTGGCGGATTGGCTGGGCTCGAAGTTGAAGGCAGAACGAATAGCATAGAAGGCTGGACGCAATCGTCGCTTGGTATTTGGCAAGGAACTAGCATGTATTATTTCGCGATTGGGGCACTTTTTGGACTTCTTGTTGCGAGCATGGCTGCGGGGCGAATCATTAAGTTTATGCAGCGCGGTATTGATCAAACGGCCGAAATGCCGATGAAGGATTTGCTGGCCGGTGGCGGCGGGCTTATTGCCGGATTGTTCTTGTCCGCGCTTTTGTACCCCGCGGTAGCTAAGCTTGGCGGCCCGGGGCTGCTGATTCCGGCCGTGATGTCTCTTTTCTTCGGTTACTTGGGTCTTCGAATCGGCCTGAGCAAGAAGGACGAGCTGGCGGCTGCGGCATCGGCGATGCTGGAGCAGCGCAAGGCAGTACCGGTAGCAGATGAAGTTGGGGGCTTTGAAGAGCATAAAATTTTGGACACCAGCGTCATTATCGACGGCCGGATTGCGGATATCTGCAAGACAGGATTTATCGAAGGAACCCTGGTGATCCCGGAATTCGTGCTGGAGGAGCTGCAGCATATCGCAGACTCTTCGGACTTGCTGAAGCGTAACCGGGGACGCCGCGGGCTTGATATTTTGAACAAAATCCAAAAGGAATTAGATGTTCGGGTGCTTATTTACGAAGGAGACTTTGAAGAAATAAGCGAGGTGGACAGTAAATTGGTCAAGCTGGCGAAAGCTCTTAAAGGCAAGGTTGTTACCAATGACTTCAACTTGAACAAGGTATGCGAGCTGCAAGGCGTATCGGTACTGAACATTAATGACTTGGCTAATGCAGTGAAGCCCGTCGTCCTGCCCGGTGAAGAAATTATCGTACAAGTTATCAAGGACGGCAAAGAGCATGGACAAGGCGTCGCCTATCTGGATGACGGCACGATGATTGTTGTCGAGGGCGGACGCGATTATATCGGCACCACGATGGAAGTTCTCGTAACGAGCGTTCTGCAGACATCGGCAGGCCGAATGATATTTGCGAAGCCGAAGCTGTTGGAAAAAGCTCTGTAACCTTGTATAGTAGGGAGTAGTTGTTTATACGTACGAGGGAGATCAGGCGATGAATGCACATTGGGGAGCGGTTGTCGTTGCGGCCGGACGCGGCTCGCGGATGGGAACCAAAGAAAGCAAGCAGTATTTGCCGCTGCACGGAAAGCCGATTCTCGTGCATACGCTGGAATTGTTCCAGGCGATGGACGAGATTGCAGATATAGCGCTTGTTGTTGGTCCGGATGACGTGGAACGCTGTGCCGGGCTTGTAGAAGAATACAAGCTTGGCAAGGTGACGGCAGTGGTAGCCGGGGGAAGCGAGCGCCAGCATTCGGTCTTCGCGGGGATCAAGGCGTTGTCGCCGGCTGCCGAATGGGTGATGGTGCACGACGGCGTGCGGCCGCTCGTAACGCGGAATGCGGTGCGCGCCTGCTGCGAGAAAGCCGAGCAGAGCGGCGCTGCCGTCTTGGCCGTACCGGTCAAGGACACAATCAAACAGGTAGACGACACAGGTCTGATCGTTTCAACGCCGGACCGCCGAAGCTTGTGGGCGATACAAACGCCGCAAGCTTTTCGTCGTGATTTGCTGACCGCAGCGCATGAGCGTGCGGCGGAGGAGCATTTTCTCGGTACGGATGATGCCATGGTGGTGGAGCGAACAGGCGCGCCTGTCGTTATTGCGGAAGGCGATTACACGAATATCAAGATTACGACGCCTGATGATCTGCCCTGGGCAGAATTTTTGTTAGAGAAGCATAGGAGAGAGGAGAACAAACAATGATTCGAGTAGGACAAGGCTTTGACGTACATCAGCTGGTGGAGGGCCGTCCCTGCATTATCGGGGGCGTAACGATTCCATACGAGAAGGGGTTGCTTGGTCATTCCGACGCGGATGTGCTGCTGCATGCGATTACGGACGCGATTCTGGGGGCGCTTGGGCTTGGCGATATCGGCAAGCACTTCCCGGACACCTCCGAGGAATTTAAAGATGCCGACAGTCTGAAGCTGCTTGAGCATGTGTGGGCGCTGGCGAAGGAGCGGGGCTACAAGCTTGGCAATTGCGATTCGACGATTATTGCCCAACGCCCGAAGATGGCACCTTACATCCCGCAAATGGCGGAGATTATCGCTCGCGCGCTGGAAGCGGACATCGAGCAGGTGAACGTGAAGGCGACGACAACCGAACAGCTTGGTTTTACCGGCAGAGGCGAAGGAATTGCCTCCCAATCGGTTGTCTGCTTGATCCAGGATGTTATAATCAAGTAATGGTTTAGTTATACGAGAGGGGTTATTAGCGATGACACAAGAAGTAAGAGTCCGTTATGCACCGTCCCCGACGGGTCATTTACATATCGGTAATGCCAGAACGGCCTTATTTAATTATTTGTATGCGCGCAGCCAAGGCGGCAAATTTATTATCCGCATTGAAGATACCGACGTGAAACGCAACGTGGCGGGCGGGGAAGAAAGCCAGCTGAAATACTTGAAATGGCTTGGCATCGACTGGGATGAGAGCATTGATATCGGAGGCGGATACGGCCCATACCGTCAGACCGAGCGCCTTGATATTTATAAGGAATATTGGCAGGACCTGATTGACCGCGGCCTTGCTTACCGCTGCTATTGCACGGAAGAAGAGCTTGAGCAGGAGCGGGAAGAGCAGATGAGCCGCGGCGAGACACCTCGTTATTCCGGACGCCACCGTGATCTGACGGAGGAACAGCGCCAGGCGTTTGAAGCGGAAGGCCGCGTAGCCAGCGTTCGTTTCCGCGTACCGGAGGGGAAAACCTTCGCATGGGACGATATGGTTAAGGGCTCCATCAGTTTCGATACGGCTGAGATGGGCGATTTCGTTATCGTGAAAAAGGACGGCATTCCGACTTACAACTTTGCCGTGGTAATCGATGATTACCTGATGAAGATCAGCCACGTTCTGCGCGGCGAGGATCATATCTCGAATACTCCGCGACAGCTGATGATTTACGAAGCGCTGGGCTGGGAAGCTCCGAAATTCGCTCATATGACGCTGATCGTAAACGAGAGCCGCAAGAAGCTTAGCAAACGCGACGAGTCGATCATTCAGTTCATCGAGCAATACGACGATCTTGGCTATCTGCCGGAAGCGTTGTTCAACTTTATTGCTTTGCTCGGCTGGTCGCCTGAAGGCGAGCAGGAAATTTTCACGCATGACGAGCTGGTTAACGTATTTACGGCCGAACGTCTGAGCAAAAGCCCTGCCGTATTCGACACGCAGAAGCTAAGCTGGATGAACGGCGAATACATGAAAAAGATCGATCTCGAGCGTCTTGTCGACCTTTGCTTGCCGCATCTGCAAAAGGCTGGCCGAGTGGGCGAACAGCTGGATGCCGCCGACCGCGAATGGGTGACGGCACTTGCCGCCCTCTACCAAGAGAAGCTTCGCGCAGCATCGGACATCGTAGAGCTTACGGAGCTGTTCTTCCACGATACGTTTGAGGATGAAGAGGAAGCTAAGATTGTGCTTGCCGAAGAGCAGGTACCGGCTGTCCTGACGGCGTTCCTTGCCAAGATTGAAGATAGCGAAGCTTCGGCCTTTACCGTTGACGGCATTAAAGACTGGATCAAAGCGGTTCAGAAGGAAACGGGCTTCAAAGGCAAGCAGCTGTTTATGCCGATCCGCGCTGCGCTTACGGGTCAGACGCATGGCTCCGACCTGAACCAGTCTATTGCCTTGCTTGGCCGCGATAAAGTGATTAACCGCCTCAAGAACCGTCTGGGTTAAGCATTACCCGGGGCGGACAAGGTTGACAAGCGGTGTTATAAATTCCTTGTCACCCTTACGGGGATTCGCTATACTGTTACTAATTACAATTCGATGACTTAAAAAGCCATGAACAGGAAAAGTACGTTTTGCCGGATTTACAGAGAGGACAATCAGCATTTGCCTATTAGCCAAGCTAAGGATTGGCAGGTAGGGATGCGGGCTGCAAGTTGTCTAGTTCGGGGGGCGGAAAATTGCACCTGGGAGCTTTGTTCCGATCCGTAATCCTACCGCTTCGTATACCGGAGCCGGCGGAGCGGGGTAGGCAGCAACGTATCAGCCAACGTTACAGGCTTTAAGACGGACAGCCGGATTAGGCTGAGCCAAAGCTCGTTATTGTGCTATGGTTCGTAATCTGGTCGTTCAAGCAGAGTGGAACCGCGACGTTACACGCCCGCCTCTGCAGCATTTCAAATGCTGCAGAGGCTTTTTTGTTTTCAGGCATTGATTAGCTTCACCTTGTTAGCTTTGTTTTTGTTGCGGGGGCCGTGGCACAGGGGAGAGGAGAACACGCATGTTTCGCCATATTAGATCAGACATTAAGGCAGTATTTGAGAACGACCCGGCAGCTCGAAGCCGGTTTGAAGTTGTCTTTACGTATTCGGGTCTGCACGCGATATGGGCTCACCGGATTGCGAATAAATTTTTCCGCAGAGGATGGTTTACGGTTGCGCGGATCATCTCGCAGTTCAGCCGTTTTATGACGGGGATCGAGATTCATCCGGGAGCAACGATCGGAGAGCGGTTGTTCATCGACCACGGAATGGGTATAGTGATTGGAGAAACATGCGAGATCGGCGATGATGTCGTTATTTATCAAGGCGTAACGCTTGGAGGAACAGGCAAGGAAAAAGGCAAACGCCATCCTACCATCGGCAACAATGTCGTTATCGGATCCGGCGCGAAAGTATTAGGCTCGTTCAGTGTTGGCGATAATTCGAATATCGGATCGAATGCCGTTGTCCTGCGCGAGGTGCCCGATAACTGTACCGTCGTAGGTAATCCTGGGCGTGTCGTAAGACGAAACGGCGAGCGGGTCGGAGACCGGCTTGACCATAAGCAGCTGCCGGACCCCGTCATTGAGATGTTCCGCGAAATGCAAAAGGAAATAGATAGTTTAAAGGCCGAGGTCGAGAGGCTTCGCGAGCCAGTAGCTGGAGGAGAAACGAGATCATGAATGTTCAAATTTATAATACGCTGACCCGAGCAAAGGAAGCATTCGTCCCGCAGGAACCGGGAAAAGTAAAAATGTACGTCTGCGGACCAACGGTCTATGACTATATTCATATCGGCAACGCGCGCCCGGTTATTTTCTTCGATGTCGTACGCCGTTACCTGGAGCATGCAGGTTATGACGTCAACTACATCGTGAACTTCACGGACGTAGACGACAAGCTGATCAAGAAGGCGGAGCAACTCGGGCTTACGGTTCCGGAGGTTGCCGACAAGTTCATTAACGCGTTTAACGAGGATATTGCTTCGTTAGGCGTGCATAAGGCAACGTTGAACCCGCGCGTTACCGAGCATATCCCATCGATCATTGCGTTTATTCAAGGCCTTGTCGACACAGGCTATGCTTATGCAAGCGAAGGCGACGTGTATTACCGTACCTCGAAATTCGAGGAATACGGCAAGCTGTCGCATCAGAATTTGGAGGAGTTGCAGTTCGGCATCCGGATCGAGGTTGGCGAGCGCAAGGAAAATCCGCAGGACTTCGTGCTGTGGAAAGGCGCAAAGCCTGGCGAGATCAACTGGGAGAGCCCGTGGGGACCGGGACGTCCGGGCTGGCATATCGAATGCTCGGCGATGGCGCGCGAATATTTGGGCGATACGCTTGATATTCATGGCGGCGGCCATGACCTGCAGTTCCCGCATCACGAGTGCGAGGTTGCCCAATCCGAGGCATTGACAGGCAAGCAGCTTGCGAACTACTGGATGCACAACGGCTACATTCATATCAACAACGAGAAGATGTCCAAATCGCTTGGCAACGGGATTACGGTTAACGAGCTGGTGAAGCGTGTGAAGCCGGCAGCTATCCGTTACTTTATTTTGTCGACCCATTACCGCAGCCCGCTTAACTTCACGGACGAGACAATCGCTCAGGCCGAGAACAGCGTGGAGCGGATCGCGAATTGCGCGGCTAACCTGAAGCATCGGCTTTCGACGTTTGACGGTCAGGCAGATGGTACGGCTCTCGGTGAGCTTGGCGACAGAATCGCGCAGCTTAAAGCGCAATTCGAAGCGAAGATGGGCGACGACTTCAATACTCCGGATGCGATTACCGCCGTATTTGAGCTGGTTACGGAAGCGAACCAGTACATGAACCGCTCGGACGCTTCGCCGGAGGGGATTGCCGCACTGCTGGCAGCTCTTGAAGGAATGAACACGGTGCTGGGTCTGCTGCCGGAAGCGGGTGCTGATGCCGAACTCCTGGATGACGAGATCGATGCGCTTATCGTTGAGCGGACGGAAGCGCGTGCGGCGAAGAATTGGGCAAGAGCGGATGAAATCCGTAACCTGCTCACCGAAAAAGGCATTGCGTTAGAGGACACTCCGCAAGGGATTCGTTGGCGGCGCCTGTAGAACTCTGCCGCAAATCGATTGGAGGAAGTGTCATATTGAACAGCAATGAACGTGAACATGCAAGCTTAGAGGAAGCGGGACAAGGGAGTGGAGCAGGGGCGGGGCTTTTGTTCCACCGTCCGGCCAAGAAGACGCAGCTCATTAATCCGGTTGTGCTCGCTTATGTAGGAGACAGCGTATTCGAGCTGTTGGTCCGGCAGTACCTGGTGTCGCTGCCTAATCATAAATCGCATCATCTTCACAAGGAAGCGACCAAGATCGTATCGGCGAAGGCACAGCGCAAGCTCCTGGAGAAATGGAAGCCGATGCTGACGGAAGAGGAAGCGGATATCGTAAGGCGCGGCCGCAATACGAAATCCGGAGCGCCGCCTAAGAATGCGGACCCCGCCGATTACCGGCAGGCTACCGCGCTTGAGTGCCTGGTCGGCTATTTGTACTATGAAGGACGAATTGAACGTCTGAATGAATTGTTTGCGGCAGCAGTTGCTCCGCAGTCGGAAGACCATCAGGAAGAGAAGGAGGGACAAGCGTGAGTGAACGTTACAACCAAGAAGAAATGATTGCCGGCAAGCATCCTGTTATGGAGGCGCTTCGTTCCGGTCGTGATATCAACAAGATTTGGATCGCCGAGGGCGCGCAGAAGAGCCTGACACAGCCGATTGTGGCGGAAGCCAAGCAGCATGGCGTCATCGTGCAGTTTGTGGACAAGCGCAAGCTGGATACCATGGTGGAGGGCGTTCAGCATCAAGGCGTTGTTGCGCAGGCGGCGGCTTTTGCTTATGCGGAGATTGAGGATCTGCTGGCGAGAGCCCGCGAGGTGAACGAAACGCCGTTTCTGCTTATTCTCGACGAGATCGAGGATCCGCATAATCTGGGCTCCATTTTGCGTACGGCGGAATGTACCGGGGTACATGGCGTTATAATTCCGAAGCGACGTTCGGTTGGCCTGACGGCAACGGTGCTCAAGACATCCGCTGGCGCGGCTGAGCATGTGCCTGTAGCGCGGGTGACGAACCTTGCCCAGACGATCGACCGTTTGAAGGAAGAGGGCGTATGGGTAGCGGGTACGGACGTAAGTGCTCCGCAGGATGTATATAAGACAAAATTTGATCTGCCGCTTGCGATTGTTATCGGAAATGAAGGCAAAGGTATGGGCCGTTTGATCAAGGAAAAATGCGATTTTCTGGTCAAGCTGCCGATGCACGGCCGTCTTAACTCCCTGAACGCATCCGTGGCGGCGGGCGTTTTGATGTACGAAGTGGTCAGGCAGCGCCGGAGTGTATAGCCGATGAACCGGCGCAATGATATTTTGCTGGTGGACGGCTATAATATGATCGGCGCCTGGCCAATGCTTGAGAAGCTGAAGGAGATCGATCTGGAGGAAGCGCGGGACAAGCTGCTCGATATGCTGGCCGATTACCAAGGCTTCTCGGGCATGACGGTGTATGTTGTTTTTGATGCCCATCAAGTGCCCGGACTTGGCGCGACTTACCGGCATCATAAGCTTACGATTGTCTATACGAAAGAGAAAGAAACGGCGGATGAATGCATTGAACGGCTGGTCACGGAACTGACGGCCAGACGACGAAACGTATTCGTAGCCACCTCCGATCTTGTCGAACAGCATGTCGCTTTTGGCAAAGGGGCTCTCCGGCTGTCGGCTCGCGAGCTGCTTATCAATATTCAGCAGAATCGCAAGCAAATCGAGCTCACTTTGCGGGAGGACATACCGGTCAAGCGCAACACGCTCGACGGGAATCTCAGCCTTGAGGTGCGCACAAAGCTGGAGCGCCTTCGGCGCGGCGGCAAATAGTCCTCTTTTTCATCCATAAAATTACAGAATTTCTATTAAAACGACTCTCCCAATACGGCAAATCGGTTGACGGTGTAAGATTACATAATGTATACTGGCTCTATATTTAGTGATGAGAACGGCAGTTTTATCGCTATTTTGTCTTGTTTTAAATCGTTGTGGCAGGAAGCCATGGATATAGGTTGCATATGAATCTAGCGGCGTACGCCTTGCAGGCCGGAGGGATAGTTCGTGAGCATCGACCTCAAAAAATGGAGTACGCTTGAGTATGACTGCAGTTCTGACGAGGATATCGTAGAAGCGGTTCGTAACGGCGACAGTCTGGCTCTTGAATATTTGATCAACAAATATAAGAACTTTGTCCGTGCCAAGGCCCGTTCTTACTTCCTGATCGGGGCTGACCGGGAAGATATCGTGCAGGAAGGCATGATCGGACTCTATAAATCTATCCGCGACTTTAAAGGGGACAAGCTTGCTAGCTTTAAAGCTTTTGCGGAGTTATGTATTACGAGGCAGATTATTACGGCCATAAAGACGGCTACCAGGCAGAAGCATATTCCGCTTAATTCTTATGTTTCTTTGGATAAGCCTATTTATGACGAAGATTCTGACCGTACTCTTCTTGACGTGATTTGCGGCACCCGGGTATCCGATCCGGAGGAGCTTATCATTAACCAGGAGGAATTTGTTGGTCTTGAGGACAAGATGTCAGAGATTCTAAGCGATCTGGAGCGGAAGGTGCTTATGCTCTATCTGGACGGTAGATCGTATCAGGAAATTGCTGTTGACCTCGACAGACATGTCAAATCGATTGACAATGCCCTGCAGCGTGTAAAGCGCAAACTTGAGCGTTACTTGGAAGTTCGGGATCTTAGTGGATAAGCTATTAATCTTTATACGCGGTATAGAGTTGATATGAGCTGTTCTCCCGTCCGGCATCAGGCCGGAGGCGGAGGGCAGCTCATTTTAAGTTTTAAAAGCATGAATTGTGACGATAATAGTAGAGACGAGATTCCTGGTGTCGCCATATTTCCATAATATTCGCTATGGCCCAGCCTATGTTTTCATTGACATTGGAATAGGCCGTGTGATAAATTGTTTTAGGTAGGCCTTGATGTGAGGCTTTGTTTTGTATTGGGGCCGAAGTAGCAATGTCATATACATATGGCGTTGTGATCCGTTATTTAGCAGTTCGGGAGGTGTAATTCAATGCGGGTAATAATCACGTTGGCATGCACAAACTGCAAACAGAGAAACTATGCGAGCAGCAAGAACAAACGCAATCACCCCGACCGCATCGAGTTGAAGAAGTTTTGCAAGTTCTGTAACGAGCAGACTCCTCATCGCGAGACGAGATAGTCATTGGAGGTGTTGACGTGGCATTTTTGGCTAAACTGAAGCAAAGCTTCGGAACAACGTTTAGTTTCTTTGCCGACAGCTGGGCAGAACTTAAAAAGGTTCGCTGGCCAAACCGTAAAGAGTTGACAAGCTATTCGATCGTCGTACTTCTAACGATCGCGTTTGTGACGATTTACTTTTGGCTTCTTGACATCGGGATCTCGTCTCTAGTTAATCTGATTGTTTAAGAAGGGTCCAAAGGTGGATTGGAATGGAAAAAAGATGGTATGTCGTACACACTTACGCCGGTTATGAGAACAAAGTGAAAGCCAATTTGGAGCGTCGCCTCGAATCGATGGGCATGGAAGACAAAATCTTTCGCGTTCTGGTTCCGATGGAAGAAGAAGTGGTAGAGAAGGACGGTAAGAAAAAGACTGTTCAACGTAAAGTTTACCCCGGCTACGTCCTCGTGGAGATGGTTCAAACTGACGATTCATGGTATGTTGTTCGCAATACGCCGGGCGTCACAGGATTTGTAGGGTCAACCGGTTCTGGTTCCAAGCCAATTGCGCTTATGCCAGACGAAGTAGAACAAATTCTGAAGCACATGGGCATGGAAGAGCCTAAGCCGAAGATTGAATTCGACCTGAAGGAAACCGTGCGCGTCAAAGTAGGTCCTTTTGCGGATTTCGTTGGTACAGTGGAAGAAATTCTGCTCGACAAATCCAAGCTTAAGGTACATGTCAACATGTTTGGCAGGGAGACCCCGCTTGAGCTGGACTATACTCAAGTGGAGAAGATATAATATCCGGTTTCCGTAGTTTGGGATTACTTGTGTAAGGAGGTGTAAGTCATGGCAAAAAAGGTTATCAAAATGGTCAAACTGCAAGTTCCTGCAGGTAAAGCTAATCCGGCTCCGCCGATTGGTCCGGCACTTGGTCAAGCAGGCGTTAACATTATGGCGTTCTGTAAAGAATTCAATGCTCGTACTGCAGACCAAGCGGGATTGATTATCCCGGTTGTTATCACAGTGTTTGAAGACCGTTCCTTCACTTTCGAAACTAAAACTCCACCGGCAGCAGTATTGCTCCGCGTTGCAGCAGGTATCGAAAAGGGTTCCGGTGAACCAAACAAAAAGAAAGTTGCTACAGTTAAACGTTCGAAAGTTCGTGAAATCGCTGAGCAAAAAATGCCTGACCTGAATGCAGCTTCCGTTGAGGCAGCGATGCTTATGATTGAAGGTACTGCACGCAGCATGGGTGTTACTATCGTTGACTAATTGTGTAACTGGCCGCTTGCGGTCGGTTAACACATGGGCAGCCGAATAGGCGCAGCCCGGCGAAGTGTACTGCTTCGTTTAAGTGGGAGGAGTCCCATAAGGGGAATTTTCCGCTACAACCACAAAGGAGGAAAACTCAAATGGCTAAACACGGCAAAAAGTATGCAGAAGCTGCTAAGCTGATTAACAGCGAAGCTACTTACGAGTCTTTGGAAGCAATCGAGCTTGTGAAGAAAGCCGCTACAGCAAAATTCGACGAGTCCGTTGAAGTAGCTGTGCGTCTGGGCGTTGACCCTCGTAAACAAGACCAAGCGGTTCGTGGCGTTGTTGTACTTCCGCATGGTACTGGTAAAACAAAACGTGTTCTGGTATTCGCGAAAGGCGATAAAGCAAAAGAAGCAGAAGCTGCTGGCGCTGATTTCGTTGGCGATTCCGACATGATCAACAAAATCCAACAAGGCTGGTTCGAATTCGATGTCTGCGTAGCAACGCCGGATATGATGGCTGAAGTTGGTAAACTGGGTCGTATCCTCGGCGGTAAAGGCCTTATGCCTAACCCTAAAGCGGGTACGGTAACATTCGACGTTACTAAAGCTGTTCAAGAAATCAAAGCTGGTAAAATCGAATACCGTCTTGATAAAGCAGGTCAAATCCATGCTCCAATCGGCAAGGTTTCCTTCGACGCAGAGAAACTTAACGAAAACCTTAAGTCTCTGATCGACGCTCTGAACCGTGCTAAACCGGCAGCAGCTAAAGGGGTTTACCTGAAAAACATTTCCGTTTCTTCGACAATGGGCCCTGGCGCTCGCGTCAACGTAGCGGTTTACCGCTAAGTTTAACGAGAACGGAATTAAAATTCGAATACGCATACCGTAGACAGTAGGTGCCGCAAGGCTTAATTTCCTACCGAGGTGTTATGATAAATACAGCTTGCGCGTGATTAACTTCACGGCAGCGATATATCATGGCCTTCGCAGTCGCTGTGGAGGCCTTTCTCATGCACCCTAGGCAGAGGAAGCTCGTCTTATAAACGGGATGTACAACTATTACAGGAGGTGTACAGTTTGGCTAACGTTAAAATCATCCAAGAGAAACAACAAGCGGTTGAAGAAATCACAGCGAAGCTTCGTGAGAGCTCCAGCACTGTTGTTGCTGACTACCGCGGATTGAACGTTGCGCAAGTAACTGAACTTCGTAAACAGCTGCGCGAAGCAGGTGTTGAATTCCAAGTTCTGAAAAACTCGCTCGTTCGCCGTGCGACTGAAGCTGCGGAATTGTCCGATCTGAACAGCATTCTGGTTGGTCCTACAGCCATTGCTTTCAGCGTGAACGATGCTGTAGCACCAGCGAAAATCTTGAACGATTTCGCTAAAAAGAACGACGCTCTGAAACTTAAAGGCGGCGTTGTTGAAGGTAAAGTAGTAGGTGCGCAAGAGATTAAAGCACTGGCGGAACTTCCGTCCCGCGAAGGCTTGCTCTCCATGCTCCTCAGCGTCCTGCAAGCTCCAATGCGCAACTTCGCGCTTGCGGTTAAAGCAGTCGGCGAGCAAAAAGAAGCACAAGCTTAAGTTAAACCGTCATTTGTACGAACGAACCGCCGACCTTCCCCGGAAGGCGGCATAAAACCAAAAAAAATCAACCACTTTCGGAGGTATAACCATGTCTAAAGAGCAAATCTTGGAAGCAATCAAAGTTATGACTGTTCTTGAACTGAACGATCTTGTTAAAGCAATCGAAGAAGAATTCGGCGTTACAGCTGCTGCACCAGTAGCAGTAGTAGCAGGCGGCGCAGCAGAAGTTGCTGAGCAAACTGAATTCGACGTTATCCTTAACAACGCTGGCGCTTCCAAAATCAACGTAATCAAAGTGGTTCGCGAAATCACTGGTCTGGGCCTGAAAGAAGCTAAAGACCTGGTTGACGGCGCTCCTAAACCAATCAAAGAAAAAGTTGGCAAAGAAGAAGCAGAAGCGGTTAAAGCTAAGCTTGAAGAAGCTGGCGCTGCTGTAGAAGTGAAGTAATTTCGCTTCAAGCTATAATAACGGGCCCCTTGAAACGTCACGTTTCAAGGGGTTCGTTGCATGTTCAAGACTTGTAGCTCAAGAGGCAGGAGGCCAAAAAGAATGTCGGACCACTATTACTCCCAAACGCCGGGAGTGAAGCATGATAGACAAGTGCATGAAGCAAAGCTTCGGGGATTCGCTCTGCGGTTTGTGACGGATGCTGGCGTATTCTCGAAATCTGGCGTCGATTATGGCAGCCGTGTGCTGCTGGATGCGCTCGTTCTTGCGCCATCTGCTAGAGTGCTTGATGTCGGGTGCGGTTACGGGCCCATCGGATTAACTGCGGCGAAGCTGGCGCCGGAGGGGCATGTAACCATGATCGACATAAATGAACGTGCGGTTGAGCTGTCTAAGGAGAACGCAAAGCTTAATAGCATTTCTAATGTTACGGTTGTCCAAAGCGATATCTATGAATCGGTGAAGGATAACCGTTATGACGTGATCTTGACTAACCCTCCGATCAGGGCGGGCAAACAGGTGGTCCATCGTATTTTTGAAGAAGGGTACAATCTATTAAATCCCGGCGGCAAGATGTGGGTTGTCATTCAGAAGAAGCAAGGCGCGCCATCTGCAGAGGCCAAGCTAGAAGCGCTTTTTGGCGATGTGGAAGAGGTAACGAAGGATAAAGGCTACCGGATATTTTTAGCAACAAAATCTATGACTTGATTTTCTTGACTTGACTTTTCAGATATGGTAGTATTATAAAATGTCAGCATTAAATTGGGCTCAATCTCTTTAGCTAACTAAAATGTCAAGTGCGAATTTTGGCGCGGAATGCATATTTCTTGCACATTTGACGTATAATGTTTACATTTTGGGCAAAATTACTTGATATGGAACCATCGCGCCGCGCTGCGTTTGGTTGGCTGCCGGAACACGCTCTTTTTTCGAACTATTCGATAAGGGCTTTTCTTTATTTAAAGTAGTGACGCAGTAGATATCGATGCTGTGAGACAGACATGAGGGGTGAGGTTAAGTTGGCAGGACAACTTGTTCAGTATGGTCGGCGCACGCGGAGAAGTTACGCCCGGATCAACGAGGTGCTGGAAGTCCCGAACCTGATTGAAATCCAACAAAAATCGTACGAAAAATTCTTGGATAACGACTTGCTTGAGTTGTTCCAGGATATTTCGCCGATTCAGGACTTTACGGGCAATCTATCGCTTGAGTTTATCGACTATAGCTTGGGCGAACCGAAATATTCGGTCGATGAATCAAAGGAACGCGATGTGACGTACGCTGCTCCACTGCGCGTTAAGGTACGGCTCTTCAACAAAGAAACCGGCGAAGTGAAAGAACAAGAAGTGTTCATGGGCGACTTCCCGCTGATGACAGAGACCGGTACGTTCATTATTAACGGGGCGGAACGTGTTATTGTCAGCCAGTTGGTTCGATCCCCAAGTGTGTACTTCAGCACGAAGGTTGATAAGAACGGGAAGAAAACATACACGGCAACGGTAATTCCGAATCGCGGAGCTTGGCTCGAGCTTGAGACGGATGCTAAGGACATCATTTACGTTCGTATTGACCGGACCCGGAAAATACCGGTGACGGTGCTTTTGCGCGCTCTTGGCTTCGGAACCGACGCTGAGATCTTAGAATTGCTCGGCCATGACGAGTATATTCGCAACACGCTGGATAAAGACAACACAGATTCGACGGAGAAAGCGTTAATTGAAATCTATGAGCGCCTTCGTCCAGGCGAACCGCCTACTTTGGACAATGCGAAGAGCTTGCTTGTTGCTCGTTTCTTTGATCCAAAACGTTACGACCTGGCTAACGTCGGCCGTTACAAAATAAACAAAAAGCTTCACATTAAGAACCGTCTGTTTAATCAACGTCTCGCTGAGACGCTGGTCGATCCAGGTACGGGCGAGATCATCGCGGAAGCAGGTCAAATGATTGACCGCCGTCTGCTGGATGAGATTCTCGACAAGCTGGAGAAAAACGTCGGTTTCAAAACGTACCATGTTGCTAATGGTGTGCTGGATGCGGATAGCATTCCGCTTCAAGCGATCAGCGTGTATTCGCCGCTTGATGACGCGAAGGTTATCAAAGTCATCTCTAATGGCGTCATTGATAAATCCGTTAAGCATATTACGCCGGCGGACATCATTTCGTCCATCAACTATTTCATTAACCTCCTTCACGGAGTAGGCAATACGGACGATATCGACCATCTCGGTAACCGTCGTCTGCGTTCTGTAGGCGAATTGCTTCAGAACCAATTCCGTATCGGTCTATCCCGTATGGAACGCGTTGTTCGCGAAAGAATGTCGATTCAAGATGCTAACGCAATTACGCCGCAAGCCTTGATTAACATTCGCCCTGTAATCGCATCGATTAAAGAGTTCTTCGGTTCCTCGCAGCTGTCACAGTTTATGGACCAAACGAACCCGCTGGCAGAATTGACGCACAAACGTCGTTTGTCTGCTCTCGGTCCAGGTGGTTTGACGCGTGAGCGCGCAGGCTTCGAAGTACGGGACGTCCATCACTCCCACTACGGGCGTATGTGTCCAATCGAAACGCCAGAGGGTCCGAACATCGGTCTGATCAACTCTTTGTCGACGTTTGCCCGCATTAACGAGTATGGCTTCATCGAAGCCCCTTACCGTTGGGTAGATCCGAAGACAGGCATCGTTACCGAGCAAATCTCGTATTTGACGGCTGACGAAGAAGATAACTACGTTGTCGCGCAAGCGAACGCGAAGTTGACCGAAGAAGGCAAATTTGTCGATGACAGTGTCATCGTACGTTACAATAAGCAAGCAGATAACATCTTGACCATGCCAAGCGAACGCGTTGACTACATGGACGTATCGCCTAAGCAGGTCGTGTCGGTTGCGACAGCGCTCATTCCGTTCCTGGAAAATGACGACTCCAACCGTGCGCTCATGGGATCCAACATGCAGCGGCAGGCCGTTCCACTCCTTATTCCTAAAGCACCTCTTGTTGGTACTGGTATGGAGCACAAATCGGCTAAAGACTCCGGTGTATGTATTGTATCCAAGTATGACGGTGTTATTGAACGAGTTTCGGCAAATGAAATTTGGCTGCGCCGTACAGAGATGCTGGATGGCAAGCAAGTTGTTGGCGATCTCGTGAAACATAAACTGCATAAGTTTATGCGTTCCAACCAAGGAACATGTATTAACCAACGTCCGCTTGTGCGCAAAGGTGAAGTGATCAAGAAAGGCGATATTCTCGCCGACGGTCCTTCCACGGAGCAAGGCGAATTGGCGCTGGGCCGCAACGTTGTCGTTGCGTTCATGACTTGGGAAGGTTACAACTACGAGGATGCGATTCTTCTTAGCGAGAAGCTTGTGAAAGAGGATGTGTACACTTCCATTCACATTGAAGAATACGAATCCGAGGCACGCGATACGAAGCTTGGACCGGAAGAAATTACGCGCGACATTCCGAATGTCGGCGAAGAAGCGCTGAAAAACCTCGACGAACGCGGCATTATCCGCGTTGGTGCCGAGATCGGCGCCGGCGATATCCTCGTTGGTAAAGTAACTCCTAAAGGCGTTACGGAGCTGACGGCGGAAGAGCGCCTTCTTCACGCGATCTTTGGTGAGAAAGCTCGTGAAGTGCGCGATACATCGCTTCGCGTACCGCATGGTACCGACGGTATCGTCGTAGACGTTAAAGTATTTACCCGCGAGAACGGCGATGAGCTGCCACCAGGCGTGAATCAGCTGGTTCGTGTATATATTGCTCAAAAACGTAAAATTTCCGAAGGCGACAAAATGGCAGGACGCCACGGTAATAAAGGGGTTATCGCCCGCATTATGCCGGAGGAAGATATGCCGTTCTTGCCAGACGGCACGCCAGTTGAAGTCGTGTTGAACCCACTGGGCGTACCATCGCGGATGAATATCGGTCAGGTACTCGAAGTCCATCTGGGTATGGCTTGTAAGCGTCTTGGTCTTCATGCCGCAACGCCGGTATTCGACGGCGCACGCGAGTATGACGTATTCGATACGATGGAAGAGGCCGGCATGCAGCGTAACGGTAAAACGATTCTGTACGATGGACGTACAGGCGAATCGTTTGAACGCGAAGTTACGGTTGGCGTCATGTACATGATCAAACTGGCGCACATGGTCGACGATAAAATCCATGCCCGCTCGACGGGTCCTTACTCTCTCGTTACGCAGCAGCCATTGGGCGGTAAAGCTCAATTCGGCGGCCAGCGCTTCGGTGAGATGGAGGTTTGGGCACTCGAGGCCTATGGCGCAGCCTACACGCTTCAAGAGATTCTTACGGTCAAATCCGACGACGTGGTCGGCCGTGTGAAGACGTACGAATCGATCGTGAAAGGCGAGAACGTTCCGGAGCCAGGCGTTCCAGAATCGTTCAAGGTATTGATCAAAGAGCTTCAGTCCCTTGGTATGGACGTTAAGATCCTCACCGAGAATGAAGAAGAGATCGAAATGAAAGAAATCGATGACGAAGATGACGGAACAAGCGATAAGCTTAACCTCAACTTAGAAGGTGCCGAAGCCGGCGCTGAATAAGCTTTGAATAAAAGGCTGCTCGTCCTTCTTAACCGGAGGGCGTGCAGCCGCCAATTTGTACGACATAGCCATACATGACGAAGGAGGGTTGCTCCTTGTTGGACGTGAACAACTTCGAGTATATGAAAATCGGGCTTGCCTCGCCGGATAAAATTCGTTCTTGGTCCCGCGGAGAAGTCAAAAAACCGGAGACGATCAACTATAGGACGTTAAAACCGGAGAAAGAAGGTCTTTTCTGTGAGAAGATCTTCGGGCCTACAAAAGACTGGGAATGTCATTGCGGCAAATACAAACGCGTTCGTTATAAAGGCGTTGTCTGTGACCGCTGTGGCGTTGAAGTAACTCGCGCTAAAGTACGCCGCGAGCGTATGGGCCATATCGAGCTTGCTGCTCCTGTATCGCATATCTGGTACTTTAAAGGTATTCCAAGCCGTATGGGCCTTGCGCTTGACATGTCGCCTCGTTCGCTTGAGGAGATTATCTATTTTGCATCCTATGTTACAACCGATCCTGGTGATACGCCGCTTGAGAAAAAACAACTGCTGTCGGAGAAAGAATACCGCAGCTACCGTGAAAAATATGGTTATGGCTTCCAAGCGAGCATGGGTGCAGAAGCAGTTAAGAAATTGCTTCAAGACATCGACGTAGAGAAAGAACTGGAACAGCTGAAAGAAGAATTACGCACTGCTCAAGGGCAACGTCGTAATCGTGCGATTAAGCGTCTAGAAGTTATCGAAGCATTCCGTAACTCCGGCAATCAGCCGGAATGGATGATTCTCGATGTGCTTCCGGTTATTCCGCCAGAGCTTCGTCCGATGGTACAGCTGGACGGCGGACGTTTTGCAACGTCTGACCTTAACGACCTGTACCGCCGTGTGATTAACCGTAACAACCGTTTGAAACGTCTGCTTGACCTTGGTGCACCAGACATTATCGTTCAGAATGAGAAGCGTATGCTGCAAGAAGCAGTTGATGCCCTCATCGATAACGGTCGTCGTGGTCGCCCAGTAACAGGCCCAGGTAACCGTCCTTTGAAATCGCTCAGCCATATGCTGAAAGGTAAACAAGGTCGTTTCCGTCAGAACTTGCTCGGTAAACGGGTTGACTACTCTGGTCGTTCCGTTATCGTCGTAGGTCCAAACCTGAAAATGTTCCAATGCGGTCTTCCAAAAGAGATGGCACTGGAGCTGTTCAAGCCTTTCGTAATGAAAGAGCTCGTGAACAAAGGTCTGGCTCATAATATCAAGAGCGCAAAACGCAAAGTTGAACGCGTCAGCCCGGAAGTTTGGGACGTTCTTGAAGAAGTAATCAAGGAGCATCCGGTTCTTCTTAACCGTGCCCCTACGCTTCACCGTCTCGGTATCCAGGCGTTCGAACCAATTCTGGTTGAAGGCCGCGCCATCAAGCTTCATCCGCTCGTATGTACCGCTTATAACGCGGACTTCGACGGTGACCAAATGGCCGTTCACGTACCGCTGTCGGCAGAAGCGCAAGCTGAAGCACGACTCCTGATGCTCGCATCGGGCAACATTTTGAACCCGAAAGACGGCAAGCCTGTTGTTACGCCATCGCAGGATATGGTTCTCGGATCGTACTACTTGACGATGGATAACAAAGAAGCAAAAGGCTCCGGATCGGTGTTCGCTACCGTGAATGAAGCAATCTCCGCGTACCAACGCGGTATTGTATCGCTTCATGCGCGTGTATTTGTGCCTGCGAGAGTGTTGAAGAAAACGATCTTTACGGAGCAGCAACAGAACTCGCTGATTAGTACAACTGTCGGTAAAGTTATTTTCAACGAAATCTTCCCGGAAGATTTTCCTTACATCAACGAGGCTACCAAAGCGAACTTGCTGCAAGGTACACCGGATAAGTATTTCGTCTATGAAAAAGGCAGCGACTTGAACAAAATCATGAATGAGTTGCCAATTGCCGGCGGTGTCGGCAAAGAGTATCTCGGCAACATCATCGGCGAGTGCTTCCGTATCTACCATACAACTTTGACATCTATTATTCTTGACCGGATCAAGCAGCTTGGCTTTACGTACTCCACGCGCGCAGGTATTACTGTTGCGGTAGCGGACGTTGTCGTTCCGGAGGAGAAAGTCGAGATTCTGAAAGAATCGGATGCTAAAGTAGCAGTCGTTATGAATCAGTACCGTCGCGGTCTGATAACGAACGAAGAACGTTATGACCGTGTTATCGAAATTTGGAGCAAATCGAAAGACCAAATTACCGATATCCTCATGAAATCGATGGACCGTTACAATTCCATCATGCTCATGGTGGACTCCAAAGCACGGGGTAACAAATCGCAGATCGCACAGCTCGGCGGTATGCGTGGTCTGATGGCCAACCCATCCGGTCGTATCATCGAGTTGCCAATCAAATCGAACTTCCGTGAAGGCCTTACCGTCCTCGAGTACTTCATCTCGACGCACGGTGCCCGTAAAGGTCTGGCCGATACGGCGCTTCGTACAGCGGACTCGGGTTACTTGACCCGCCGTCTCGTAGACGTTGCGCAGGACGTTATCGTCCGCGAAGACGATTGCGGTACGGATAAAGGCTTTACCGTTAGCAAGATCCAAGACGGCAAAGAGGTTATCGAGGATCTGTACGACCGTATCGAAGGCCGTTACTCGTTCGAAACAATCCGTCATCCGAAAACGGGTGAGGTTATTGTTAAGAAGAGCGAGCTGATCGACTCCGGCAAAGCCGATGCGATTATCGACGCAGGTATCGAGAAACTTCAAATCCGTTCTGTTCTTAGCTGTCGTGCACGTCATGGCGTATGTAAAGTATGCTATGGCCGTAACTTGGCGACCGGCAAGCACGTTGAGATTGGCGAAGCGGTAGGCATTATCGCCGCGCAATCCATCGGTGAACCGGGAACACAGCTGACGATGCGTACATTCCATACCGGCGGCGTTGCCGGCGACGATATTACGCAAGGTTTGCCGCGTATCCAAGAGCTCTTCGAGGCGCGTAATCCGAAAGGTCAAGCGATCATTACGGAGCTCGACGGTGTTGTTAAAGAAATTCGCGAGGCGAAAGACCGCCGCGAAATCGAAGTCCAAGGCGAAGCAGAAACGAAAGTCTATGCAATTACGTATGGCTCGCGTATCCGCGTAACCGAAGGCCAGCAAATCGAAGCAGGCGACGAGCTCACAGACGGTTCGATCGACCCTAAAGATATGCTGCGTATCAAAGGTATCCGTGGCGTTCAAAACTACATTTTGCAAGAAGTACAGCGCGTATACCGTAACCAAGGTGTAGAAATCAACGACAAGCACGTTGAGGTTATGGTTAAGCAAATGCTTCGCAAAATCCGTATCGTTGACGCTGGCGACACTACGCTTCTTCCAGGCGCGTTTGTTGACATCCACGAATACGAAGCAGCTAACCGCGAAGCAATCTTTGCAGGTCTTGAGCCTGCCGTTGCGAAGCCGGTATTGCTTGGTATTACGAAGGCGTCCCTTGAGACAGATTCGTTCTTGTCCGCGGCATCGTTCCAAGAAACGACCCGCGTCCTGACCGATGCTGCTATCAAAGGTAAAGTCGACCAATTGCTTGGTCTGAAAGAGAACGTTATTATCGGTAAGCTGATCCCGGCTGGTACAGGTATGAACCGTTACCGCAGCATCAAGCTGGTAGGCCTAGAAGATGAGCCGGAAGCAACTGCAGAGGGCGAATTGGAATCCGAAGCCGTAACGATCGAATAGGAATCGCATATTGTTGTAATAGATGAGGAGAGCGCGGCATTCGGCAGGGATGGTTGGTCTTCCCTGTTGATGCCCGCTCTTTTACATGTATAATAGTTGAGGGGCCTTACCTTTAACCGTGTAAATGAGATAACCAAAACTTTGCAATTGGACAGGGTGTAATACAGCTTGACACTTCTAGATGTAGGTGTTAATATATCGAAGTGTGCCTAATTGTGTGATCGCTCTACCGCAAAAGGAAAGGTGATATCATGCAGTTTAAGGTTGGCGCGAAACAGACGACTAAGATGCTTGAACAGAGTAAAGCTATCGAAGTCTATGTGGCTCGTGATGCAGATCCGCGGATGAGAGAGAAGGTCGTTCATCTGTGCGAGCGGTTGAGTGTTCCGGTCAAGTGGATAGATACGATGCAAGAACTCGGGGAAACCTGCGGGATTGATGTCGGAGCCGCTATGGCAGCGCTCATACTTGATGAAGAATAAAGTAGACTCCATTTTTGTTAGTGCAGAATTGAAAGATGATGGACTGACAGAAATTTTTATTTGTTCTTTTATGAACCGCCTGGATCTGTGGGCTTAATTAATTGGGTAAAATGTCTTGCCATTAATAAGACATAATCATGGGAAGGGGGTGGCAACATGCCAACAATTAACCAGCTGGTCCGCAAAGGCCGCCAAGCTAAAGTCGTAAAATCGAAATCGCCTGCTTTGCAAAGAGGTTTCAACGCCTTGAAACGTGAAGCAACGAACATCAGCGCTCCGCAAAAACGCGGTGTGTGCACTCGTGTAGGTACTATGACTCCGAAAAAACCAAACTCCGCACTTCGTAAATACGCGCGTGTACGTTTGACTAACCGCGTAGAAGTAACAGCGTACATTCCTGGTATCGGTCATAACCTGCAAGAGCACAGCGTTGTATTGATCCGTGGTGGTCGGGTAAAAGACCTTCCGGGTGTACGTTACCATATCGTTCGCGGCGCATTGGATACTGCGGGTGTAAACAACCGTAACCAATCCCGTTCGAAATACGGTACTAAACGTCCTAAAGTTAAAAAATAATAATAGCAATCTGTTCGGATAAATATTCGGATATTGCGACTAACTAAGAAAGGGGGACTTTCTCATGCCACGCAAAGGTCCTGTTACAAAACGCGACGTATTGCCGGATCCGGTTTACAATAGCAAACTGGTAACCCGCCTTATCAACCGCATCATGATCGACGGTAAACGCGGCGTTGCTCAAACGCTGTTGTATGATGCTTTCACGCTGATCCAAGAACGCACGGGTAAAGATCCAATGGAAGTGTTCGAAGAAGCGTTGAAAAACATCATGCCTGTACTCGAGGTTAAAGCTCGCCGTGTCGGCGGTTCTAACTACCAAGTGCCGATTGAGGTAAAACCTGAACGTCGTACATCGCTTGGTCTCCGTTGGCTCGTGAACTATTCGCGTAACCGCGGTGAAAAAACGATGGAAGAACGTCTGGCAGCTGAAATCATGGACGCATCGAACAACACTGGTGCATCTGTGAAGAAGCGCGAAGATACACACAAAATGGCAGAAGCGAACAAAGCGTTTGCTCACTACCGTTGGTAGGATTTTAACCAAAATGTTTGAGTTTAACTCAAAACACGAGAGGAGACAAATTCATGTCTAGAGAGTTCTCCTTGAATAATACGCGTAACATCGGGATCATGGCGCATATCGATGCTGGTAAAACAACTACCACTGAGCGTATCTTGTTCTATACAGGCCGTACTCATAAAATCGGTGAAGTGCACGAAGGTGCTGCAACGATGGACTGGATGGAGCAAGAGCAAGAGCGCGGTATTACAATTACGTCTGCCGCGACTACTGCTCAATGGAAAGGCAACCGCATTAATATTATCGACACCCCGGGGCACGTTGACTTCACAGTAGAAGTTGAACGTTCCCTGCGCGTATTGGATGGGGCCGTTGGCGTATTCAGTGCCAAAGAAGGCGTTGAGCCACAGTCTGAAACGGTATGGCGCCAAGCTGACCGTTATGGCGTTCCACGGATCGCCTACATCAACAAGATGGACATCATCGGTGCAGACTATCTGAATGTTATTAAAGACATGCGTGATCGTCTGCAAGCTAATGCTGTTGCGATTCAATTGCCGATGGGCGCTGAAAGTGATTTCGTAGGCGTTATCGACATCGTTGAACGTAAAGCATACAAGTACAAAGATGACCTCGGAAGAGATCCTGAAGTTATCGAAATTCCTGCAGAATATGCAGAAAAAGTCGAAGAGCTTCGCACCGATCTGATCGAACGCGTAGCTGAACTGGACGAAGAATTGACTATGAAATATCTGGAAGGCGAAGAAATTACGATTCCAGAAATTAAAGCAGCGCTCCGTAAGGGCGTTTGTGAAGTTAAGATCTTCCCGGTTGTAGCAGGTTCTTCGTACCGCAACAAAGGTGTTCAAATGATGTTGGACGCAGTAGTAGACTACCTCCCATCCCCACTCGACGTACCAGCTATCAAAGGTACACTCGAAGACGGCGAAGAGTCGGTACGTCATTCTTCTGACGAAGAGCCGTTCGCGGCACTCGCGTTCAAAATCATGACTGACCCTTACGTTGGTAAATTGACGTTCTTCCGTGTATACTCGGGTATCCTGAAATCCGGTTCGTACGTTCTTAACGCAACTAAGAACAAACGTGAGCGGATCGGTCGTATCCTGCAGATGCATGCGAACAGCCGTCAAGAGATTTCGGAAGTTTACTCCGGCGACATCGCTGCTGCAGTAGGTCTGAAAGATACCATCACAGGCGACACACTGTGCGACGAGAAGAACCCGATCATTCTTGAATCGATGAACTTCCCTGAGCCAGTTATCTCGGTAGCTATCGAACCAAAAACGAAAGCTGACCAAGACAAGCTTGGTATCGCAATCTCCAAACTGGCTGAAGAAGATCCAACGTTCCGTGCTCACACAGACGAAGAAACGAACCAAACGATCATTTCGGGTATGGGTGAGCTTCACCTTGAAATCCTGGTTGACCGTATGCTTCGCGAATTCAAAGTTGAGACTAACGTTGGTAAACCTCAAGTAGCTTACCGCGAAACATTCCGTTCTGCGGCTAAGGTTGAAGGTAAATTCGTTCGTCAGTCCGGCGGTAAAGGTCAATATGGCCATTGTTGGGTTGAATTCACTCCGCAAGAGCCAGGTCAAGGCTTCGTATTCGAGAATAAAGTTGTTGGTGGATCGATTCCTCGTGAATTTATCGCTCCTATCCAAGCAGGTATCGAAGAGTCGATGAAGAACGGCGTACTCGCTGGCTTCCCGCTCGTTGATGTTAAAGCAACTGTATTCGACGGATCGTACCATGACGTTGACTCCTCGGAGATGGCGTTCAAAATCGCTGGTTCCATGGCGCTTAAAGCTGCTAAGGAAAAATGTAACCCAGTTCTTCTTGAGCCAATCATGAAGGTTGAAGTTACAGTACCAGAAGAGTACATGGGCGACGTTATGGGCATGCTGAACTCCCGTCGCGGTCGTATCGAAGGTATGGATACTCGTGCAGGCGCACAAATCATCCGTGCTAAGGTACCTCTTGCAGAGATGTTCGGATACTCCACAACTCTTCGTTCCGGTACGCAAGGCCGTGGCGTATTCTCCATGGAGCTCTCGCACTATGAAGAAGTACCACGTTCGATCTCCGAAGAGATCATCGCTAAAAACAAAGGCGCTTAATTATTAAGCCCTTAAATTCATACCTTTGGTATGCAAGGCCGGGCACAAATACCTTAAGGCATTTGTGTTTGGCCCACACATAAAACTTCAGTTATATTAAGGAGGATTAAGTTCAATGGCAAAGGCTAAATTTGAACGTAATAAACCGCACGTAAATATCGGTACTATCGGTCACGTCGACCATGGTAAAACTACTTTGACAGCTGCTATCACTACTGTACTTTCCAAAAAATACGGTGGCGCGGCAATCGCTTTCGACCAAATCGACAAAGCTCCTGAAGAGCGCGAGCGCGGTATCACGATCTCGACAGCTCACGTTGAGTATGAGACTCCTAACCGTCACTATGCTCACGTTGACTGCCCAGGTCACGCCGACTACGTTAAAAACATGATCACTGGTGCTGCTCAAATGGACGGCGCTATCCTGGTTGTATCCGCAGCTGACGGCCCTATGCCGCAAACTCGCGAGCACATCCTTCTGTCCCGTCAAGTAGGCGTACCTTACATCGTTGTATTCCTGAACAAATGCGACATGGTTGAAGACGAAGAGCTTCTTGAACTGGTTGAGATGGAAGTTCGCGACCTTCTTAACGAGTATGAGTTCCCAGGCGACGACACTCCAATCATCCGTGGTGCAGCTCGTGAAGCTCTGCAAAACCCAGATGGTCCTTGGGCTGACAAAATCGTTGAACTGTTCGAACAAGTTGACACTTACATCCCAACTCCTGAGCGCGACACAGCTAAGCCTTTCCTGATGCCTGTCGAGGACGTATTCACAATCACTGGCCGCGGTACAGTTGCTACTGGCCGTATCGACCGTGGTGTGGTTAAAGTTGGCGACGAGATCGAAATCGTTGGTCTGGCTGAAGAAACTCGCAAATCCGTTGTTACGGGCGTAGAAATGTTCCGTAAACTGATGGATTCCGCTCAAGCGGGCGACAACATCGGCGCACTGCTTCGTGGTGTAGACCGTAAAGATATCGAGCGTGGTCAAGTACTGGCTAAACCGGCTTCGGTTAAACCACACACTAACTTCACTGCTCAAATCTACGTTCTGACTAAAGAAGAGGGTGGCCGTCATAAGCCTTTCTTCACTGGTTACCGTCCACAATTCTATTTCCGTACAACTGACGTAACAGGTATCATCAACCTGCCTGAAGGTACTGAAATGGTAATGCCTGGCGACAACATCACAGTTACTGTAGAACTGATCGCTCCAATCGCGGTTGAAGAAGGAACTCGTTTCTCCATCCGTGAAGGCGGCCGTACTGTAGGCGCTGGCGCTGTTGCAACTATCCAAAAATAATAAGGTGCGGCTTTAGCCGCGCTTTATGAAACCCTCTGCCTCTGGCAGAGGGTTTTTTAATTTCCAGATAAAACCCACCATTGACGTATATCTTTACATGCCATTAGAATTAATGGATAAGCGTCTATCGACGTTATTCGAAGAATTCAGACAAATATTCGGGAGGGGCAATCTAGAAATGAAAAAGAAATGGTTGGTACCGCTTGCTTTAGTACTTTTGCTCGTTACAGCAGCATGTGGGAACAGTGGTAAAAGCAACGAGAACACTGGCTCCGGCAATACTGCAGACGCAGGTAATTCGGACGCGAAGAAATCGTACAAGATCTCGATTTCTCAGATCGTTGAGCATCCTTCGCTTGACGCAACAAAAGAAGGTTTTCTTGCAGCATTGAAGGATGCCGGTTTTGTTGAAGGGCAAAACTTGAGCGTAGATTTCAATACAGCACAAGGCGATCAAACGAATAACTTGTCGATCGCACAAAAAATCGCAGGTGCAAAAGCCGATCTGGCACTTGGTATCGCAACACCATCCGCACAAGCACTTGTACAAGCTTATACGAATGCCGGCAATAAAGGTCCAGTATTGTTCGCTGCCGTAACGGATCCGCTTTCCGCTGATCTGGTTTCTGACCTCGATGCTCCAGGCGGCAACGTAACGGGTGCTTCCGATACGAATCCTGATGCAGCTGTTCAACTGATGGATTTTATCGCAGCTAACTTCCCTAACGTGAAGAAGGTTGGTTTGGTCATTAACAAAGGCGAAAGCAATGCGGTTGTTATGGCTGCTACTGCTAAAGAAGCACTTGCTAAGCACAACATCGAGCTGATTGAAGCACCGGTTACAAACACTTCCGAAGTAAAACAAGCCGGTGAATCGCTTATCGGTAAAGTAGATGCTATGTACATCACGCTTGATAACGTTGTTGTATCCGGTGTAGACGCACTTCTGCAATTGGCGAAGCAAAACCATATTCCGTTCTTCTCTAGTGACCGCGATACGGTTGAGAAAGGCGCTTTTGCTACTGTAGGCTTTAAATATTACGATCATGGCTACCAAGTAGGCCAAATGGCCGCTGAAATACTGAAGGGTAAAAATCCGGGCGAGATGAAAGTAACGAAACCGGACAAGCTCGACCTGATTCTTAACCTCAAGGCAGCTGCCGATGAAGGTATTACAGTTACCGATGCTATGAAATCCGGAGTTAAAGATCCGGACAACAATATCATTCAATAACATGTTGAGAACGGGGTAAACGCTCCCTTGCGTTCATCCCGTTCTCTTATTATGTGGAGGAGGTGCCCCGGTGCCAGTATGGTTAAATGGTGCTTTTGAGCTAGGTTTGCTTTATTCCTTAATGGCTCTAGGCGTTTATATTACATTTCGCATCCTTGATTTTCCCGATCTCACGGTTGATGCAAGCTTCACAACCGGAGCAGGGGTAGCAGCAGTTCTGATTACGAACGGCACTTCGCCATGGCTCGCATGCCTTGCGGCATTTGGCGCCGGAGCTGCCGCAGGTGCAATTACGGGCTTGCTGCACACGAAAGGAAAAATCAACGGATTATTATCCGGTATTTTGATGATGATCGCGCTCTATTCCGTTAATATGCGGATTATGGGCAAGCCGAACATCGGACTTATGGGATCGGACATCTCGACTGTGTTTTCGGGAGTTAAGGTTCTTGTGCTCATGCCGATTGTCGTTGTTATTATTAAACTTCTGCTTGATCTGTTCTTCAAGACGGATCTTGGTTTGAGTCTTCGGGCAACGGGTGACAACGAGCGCATGATCCGTAGCTTTGGCACGAATACCGATACAACTAAGATTATGGGTATTGCGTTATCGAACGGCCTGGTTGCTTTGTCGGGTTCCTTTGTTGCTCAACAAAGCGGATTTGCCGATATTACGATGGGTGTGGGGATGATCGTTATTGGTCTCGCCTCGGTCATTATCGGTGAGGCGCTGTTTGGCGCGAAAACTGTATTTCGTGCGACACTGGCCGTTGTACTGGGCTCAATCGTCTATCGCATTATTATCGGTCTTGCTTATCAAAGCGATTTCTTCGAGGCATCCGATCTTAAATTGATTACGGCGGTTATCGTTATTATCGCGCTTGTCTTCCCGTCTTTGCAGAAATCGTGGAAACAAAAGAGAATGGCCCAAAAACGCACGGCGGCTCTTTTGAATAGCGTTGAACAAAAAGGGGGCGGACGCTGATGCTGGAAATATCCAAAGTATCAAAGCTTTTTAACCCGGGGACATTAGATGAAAAGACGGCCCTTGTGAATACGAACCTGGCGATGAAGCCCGGAGACTTTATTACGGTTATCGGCAGTAACGGCGCCGGCAAGTCGACGCTGATGAATATCATCTCCGGCGTAATGAAGCCGGATACCGGCGAGGTCCGGATCGAGGGCAAAAATATTAGCAATCTGCCTGAGTTCCGCAGAAGCAAGTGGATTGGCCGCGTATTTCAGGATCCGATGGCCGGTACTGCCCCGCGAATGTCTATTGAAGAGAATCTGGCGATGGCCTATACACGCGGGAAGCAGCGTGGTTTCTCGCTTAGCATCAACCGTGGACGCCGCGCGATTTTCCGGGAGCAGCTTTCCCGTCTGGGCATTGGACTCGAGAATCGCTTGAGCGCTAAGGTAGGCCTTCTGTCCGGCGGCGAGCGTCAAGCGCTTAGCCTTCTGATGGCTACTTTTACGAAACCTCAGATTCTTCTGCTTGATGAACATACGGCAGCCCTTGACCCGGCTCGTGCGGAGCTCATCACAACGCTGACCGAGACGCTTGTGCGCGAAATGAATCTGACTACCTTGATGGTTACTCACAACATGGAACAGGCGATTCGTCTCGGCAACCGGTTAATCATGATGGATAAAGGCAGAATCATACTCGAAGTCAATGAAGACCGGAAGAAAGATCTGACCGTAGAACGCTTGCTAGGCGAATTCGAACAGATCAGCGGCAAAAAGATGGCCGACGACCGTGTCGTTCTTGGCTAATCGCACTAATAGAAGAAACGCAATAGCGAAATTCGCTGTTGCGTTTCTTCTATTATATAGAAGCTATTTTCAGGTCAAAAATGGATTTGAGAGTTTGTACATAATCGTGTATTATAGGCGAAGTGGAAAACACGGTTCGTCCAGGCGGCGGACGCGGGAAAGTCGAACATAAATCGTTGTTGCACCAAGCTGAGTAAAGATAGGAAAAGACATAACTTTTCCCTTGCATTTGCCCAGCTGTTTCGGTATAATATTGACTGTTGGTCTGTGACGTTGCGATGATGTGAGAGGTTGCCGACACACCCGGCCCCTTTGCCATGGGGCATGTGCCGGGTTTTCTCACGGAGTATGTCCGATAAGAAATTGGGCGATAGAAGGAGGGACTTATATGGCAAAGCAAAAGATTCGTATTCGCTTGAAAGCATACGATCACAGAATTCTTGATCAATCCGCTGAGAAAATCGTGGAAACAGCAAAACGTTCCGGTGCAGGCGTATCCGGGCCGATTCCGCTTCCTACGGAAAAGCAAATCATCACTATTCTCCGTGCGGTGCACAAGTACAAGGATTCCCGGGAGCAATTCGAAATGCGTACACATAAACGCTTGATCGATATTGTTAACCCAACGCCGCAAACGGTTGATGCGTTGATGCGCCTGGATTTACCATCCGGTGTAGATATCGAAATCAAACTGTAATAAGCATAGCTGATCATTGAAAGGAAAAGAGGTGTCAACATGAAAGGTATCTTAGGGAAAAAACTTGGTATGACGCAAGTGTTTACCGCTGAAGGTAATGTCGTTCCTGTAACGGTTATCGAAGCTGGTCCTTGTGTAGTTCTCCAGAAGAAAGATCAAGAGAACGATGGTTATGAAGCCGTACAATTCGGTTTCTCCGATAAGAAAGAAGCTAGAGCGATCAAGCCGGAAATCGGCCACGCAAAGAAAGCTAACACAGCTCCTAAGCGCTACGTTCGTGAAATTCGCGGTATCAACTTGGGCGAATATGAAGTTGGCCAAGAAGTTAAGGCTGATTTGTTCGCAGAAGGCGAGTTTGTTGACGTAACAGGTATTTCGAAAGGTAAAGGCTTTGCCGGCGTTATCAAACGTTGGGGACAAAGCACGGGCCCAATGGCTCACGGTTCCCGTTACCATCGTGGTCCTGGTTCCATGGGTTCGATTCAAGCGAACCGCGTACCAAAAGGCAAACACCTTCCTGGTCACATGGGTCATGAGACAGTTACGATCCAAAAACTCGAAATTATCCGTGTAGACGCTGAACGCAATGTGATCCTTGTTAAAGGCTCCATTCCAGGTCCTAAAAACGGTTTCGTTAAAGTGAAACAAACAGTTAAGAACTAATTGCTTACAAGAAAGGAGGAACAAGAAATGCCTAAAGTTACAGTATTTAACGTGAGTGGCTCTGAAGTTGGTGAAATCGAATTGGCGGACAGCGTATTCGGTATCGAGCCTAACTCTCATGTACTGCATAGCGCTGTATTGCTTCAGCAAGCTGCTGAGCGTGCAGGTACGCACAAAACAAAAGGACGCTCCGAAGTACGCGGCGGCGGTCGTAAGCCTTGGAAACAAAAAGGTACTGGCCGTGCTCGTCAAGGTAGCATTCGTTCGCCACAATGGGTTGGCGGCGGTACAGTATTTGGACCGACTCCGCGCTCTTATGGCTTTAAACTTCCTAAGAAGGTTCGCCGTCTGGCGATTAAATCCGCATTGTCTTCCAAAGTGATCGCTAACGAGATCGTCGTTCTTGATCAATTGACATTCGCGGCTCCTAAAACGAAGGAATTCGCAGCAATCTTGAACAACCTGAAAGCTGATCGCAAAGCACTTGTTGTTTTGCCGGCTTATGATGACAATGTAGCATTGTCTGCTCGCAATATCCCAGGCGTGAAATTCGTCGCTGCTGACGGCATTAATGTTCTGGACGTATTGGTGCATGACAAGCTCATCATCACGAAAGAAGCGGTAGAGAAAGTACAGGAGGTGTTTGCATAATGAAAAATCCTCGCGATATTATCAAACGCCCTGTTATTACGGAGCGCACTAGCGACTTCATGGCGGTTAAACGCTACGTATTCGAAGTTGACCTTCGTGCGAACAAAACCGAAATTAAAGATGCTATCGAGCAGATCTTTAAAGTAAAAGTAACGAGCGTTAATACAATGCGTGTTGCAGGTAAGCCGAAGCGTTACGGTAAGTACAACGGCTACCGTCCTGATTGGAAAAAAGCAATCGTTCAGCTGAGCGCTGACAGCAAAGAGCTTGAGTTCTTTGAAACGTCTGTATAGAAAAGGAGGGAAACACAGTGCCAATCAAAAAGTATAAACCGACGTCCCCGGCTCGTCGTAACATGTCCGTTTCGACTTTTGAAGAGATCACAACAAGCACTCCGGAGAAATCCTTGCTTGCTCCGCTTTTCAAAAAAGCTGGTCGTAATAACCAAGGTAAAATTACAGTTCGTCACCATGGCGGCGGACATAAACGTAAATACCGTATCATCGACTTCAAACGTACAAAAGATGGTGTTGTAGGTAAAGTTGCTTCGATCGAATACGATCCGAACCGTACTTCCAACATCGCTCTGATCAACTACGTTGATGGTGAGAAAGCTTACATCATCGCACCTAAAGGTCTGAAAGTCGGCGATCAAGTTGTTTCCGGTCCTGATGCTGACATCAAAATCGGTAACGCTTTGCCACTTATCAACATTCCAGTGGGTACAGTTATCCACAACATCGAACTGAAACCAGGCAAAGGCGGACAATTGGTTCGCGCGGCTGGTACAGAAGCTCAACTTCTTGGTAAAGAAGGCGACTATGTATCCATCCGTCTGTCCTCCGGCGAAGTTCGTCGTATCCTGAGCACTTGCCGTGCAACAATCGGTTCCGTTGGCAACGAAGATCACGAACTCGTGAAAATCGGTAAAGCCGGCCGTTCCCGTTGGATGGGCAAACGTCCTGAAGTTCGCGGCGTAGTAATGAACCCGAACGATCACCCACACGGTGGTGGTGAAGGCCGTGCTCCAATCGGTCGTAAATCCCCTATGTCTCCTTGGGGCAAACCGACTCTTGGTTACAAAACACGCAAGAAGAAAAAAGCATCGAGCCAATATATTATTCGTCGTCGTACGAAGTAATAATCGCTTGTTTGCAAGCAGCGTGACCGATGGTCGCGCTACGTTTCCGCGAAGGGAGGACTCCAAATGGGTCGCAGTTTGAAAAAAGGTCCGTTTATTGACGGCCACCTGCTCAAAAAGGTCGAGGAATTGAACGAAACGAACAAGAAAGTCGTTATCAAGACTTGGTCCCGTCGCTCGACAATTTTCCCACAGTTCATCGGTCACACCATTGCAGTCTATGACGGCCGCAAGCATGTACCGGTTTATGTAACGGAAGATATGGTTGGACACAAGTTCGGTGAGTTTGCACCGACTCGTACCTACAAAGGCCATGACGATGACAAGAAAACAGGTAAGAGATAATCTGCCTGAATTATTTTTTAATGTATGAGAGGAGGTTCATCCATGCCAGAAGCTAAAGCGCACGCTAATTTCGTACGCATTGCTCCTCGTAAAGCACAGCTGGTTGCGGACTTGATCCGTGGCAAGCAAGTAGGTGAAGCGATCGCAATTTTGCGTCATACACCGAAATCTGCTTCCCCAATCCTGGAGAAGTTGCTGAACTCTGCTATTGCTAACGCTGAGCATAACTACCAATTGGACGTGAACAAACTGGTTATCACGCAAGCATTCGTGAACCAAGGTCCGACAATGAAACGTTTCCGCCCTCGTGCAATGGGACGCGCAAGCCGGATCAATAAAAGAACCAGCCACATCACATTGGTTGTATCTGAAAAATAAGGAGGGATAACGTGTGGGTCAAAAGGTAAATCCGGTCGGTCTTCGTATCGGGATTATCCGTGATTGGGAATCCAAATGGTACGCTGGCAAAGACTTCGGCGATCTTCTGTTAGAAGACGTGAAAATTCGTGAATACCTGAAGAACAAACTGAAGGATGCAGCAGTATCCCACATCGAGATCGAGCGCGCGGCTAACCGCGTTAACGTAACGATTAACACTGCTAAGCCAGGCATGGTTATCGGCAAAGGCGGTTCTGAAGTAGAAAGCCTTCGCACGGAGCTTGGCAAAATCACTAAAGGCAAAAAAGTTCACATTAATATTTCCGAAATCAAACAAGCAGATCTGGACGCTATTCTTGTAGCTGAAAGCATCGCGCAACAACTGGAGCGTCGTGTTTCTTTCCGTCGTGCTTTGAAACAAGCGATCCAACGTTCGATGCGTGCAGGCGCTAAAGGGATTAAGACTGCTGTCAGCGGTCGTCTCGGCGGTGCTGAAATTGCTCGTTCGGAAGGCTACAGCGAAGGTACAGTACCGCTTCATACACTGCGCGCAGACATCGACTACGGCACAGCTGAAGCACATACAACTTACGGCCGTATCGGCGTAAAAGTATGGATCTATCGCGGCGAAGTCCTTCCAGCTAAGAAGAAAGCTCCCCAGGAAGGAGGCAACTAATCATGTTGGTACCTAAACGTGTCAAACACCGTAAGCAACAACGCGGAAATATGAGAGGTCGCGCTAAAGGCGGCACTGAAGTAGCTTTCGGCGAATACGGCTTGCAAGCTCTTGAACCAACTTGGATTACGAACCGTCAAATTGAAGCGGCTCGTATCGCAATGACTCGTTATATCAAGCGTGGCGGTAAAGTGTGGATTAAAATCTTCCCACATAAACCGATCACTCAAAAGCCTCTCGAAGTTCGGATGGGTAGCGGTAAAGGTAACGTTGAAAAATGGGTTGCAGTCGTGAAACCAGGCAAGATCATGTTCGAACTCGCTGGTGTTTCCGAAGAAGTCGCTCGTGAAGCGATGCGCCTCGCGTCCCACAAACTGCCGATCAAAACGAAGTTCGTGAAACGCGAAGAAGTAGGTGGTGAAGCAAATGAAAGCTAGTGAATTTCGCAACCTAACCTCTGCTGAGATTGAACAAAAAATCGCTGGTTTTAAAGAAGAGCTTTTCAACCTTCGTTTCCAACTGGCTACTGGCCAACTGGAAAGCCCGACACGTATTCGTGACGTGCGTAAGAATATCGCTCGCGCTAAAACCATTTTGCATGAAAGACAACTCGGTATCAGCAGCTAATATAGCTGTCCTTGACTTAGGGTTACCACGGTTTAAGGAAGGAGGAAGAACATGAGCGAACGTAATGCCCGCAAAGTTCAAATCGGTAAAGTCGTTAGCGATAAAATGGACAAAACAATCGTTGTTGCTGTTGAAACATACAAAAAACACGATTTGTACCATAAACGCATCAAATACACGAAAAAGTTCAAAGCGCATGATGAGAACAATCAAGCGAAAATTGGCGATGTCGTGAAAATCATGGAGACTCGTCCACTTTCGAAAGACAAACGCTTCAGATTGGTAGAAGTTGTTGAAGTGGCAGTTGTCCTTTAAGATGTTATAATCAGTGAATGAGCATTTTCCCGGAAGGAGGACGTTGAGATGATTCAACCATTTACTCGTTTGCGTGTTGCTGACAACTCCGGAGCTAAAGAACTGATGTGTATTCGTGTTCTTGGCGGTACTGGCCGTCGCGTAGGCGCTATCGGTGACCTGATCGTGTGCTCTGTAAAACAAGCAACACCAGGCGGCGTTGTCAAAAAAGGTGACGTTGTTAAAGCTGTTATCGTTCGTACGAAGCGTGCAGTTCGTCGTAAAGACGGTTCTTACATCGCATTCGATGAGAACGCAGCTGTAATCGTTAAAGAAGATAAGAGCCCGCGCGGTACTCGTATTTTTGGACCTGTTGCCCGTGAGCTTCGCGATAAAGATTTCATGAAAATCGTATCGCTTGCACCAGAGGTTATCTAAGACAAATGCCCTGTGCTTAACAGGGATCGCGATATAGCCTGAAAGCTTAGTGAGCAGGAGGTGTAATCAATGCCAAGACTGAAAAAGATTCTTGAATCGCACAACAACAAGCTTCACGTTAAAAAAGACGACACGGTTATCGTCATTTCCGGTAAGGATAAAGGCAAAAAAGGCCGTGTAATCGCTGCGTATCCGCGTGAAAACCGCGTACTCGTAGAAGGCGTGAACTTTGTTAAGAAGCACACTCGTCCGTCCCAAGTGAACCCACAAGGCGGAATTATCGAGCAAGAAGCTCCAATTCACGTTTCCAACGTGATGCACATTGATCCGAAGAGCGGTAAAGTTACTCGTATCGGATACAAAGTGCTGGACAACGGCAAAAAAGTCCGGTTCGCAAAACGTTCCGGCGAAGTGATCGACTAATCGTTACTGTAGGAAAGGAGGTCCATAAATAATGGCAGCAAGATTGAAAGATAAATTTCTTAACGAAATTACGCCTGCATTGATGCAGAAGTTTAACTATACGACTGTAATGCAAGTGCCGAAGATCGAGAAGGTTGTCATCAACATGGGTGTTGGCGAAGCGGTTGCTAACTCTAAAGTGCTTGATGTCGCTGTCGACGAGCTTCGTCAAATCTCCGGTCAAAAGCCGGTTGTAACTCGTGCGAAGAAGTCCATCGCGGGCTTTAAACTTCGCGAGAACATGCCAATCGGGGTTAAAGTAACACTGCGCGGCGAGCGCATGTACTACTTCCTTGACAAGCTGTTCAACATCTCGCTTCCACGCGTACGTGACTTCCGCGGTGTATCGACGAAAGCATTCGACGGTCGCGGCAACTATACGCTTGGCCTGAAAGAGCAACTCATCTTCCCAGAGATCGAGTATGATAAAGTTGATAAAGTTCGTGGTATGGACATCGTCATCGTCACGACGGCTAAAACGGACGAAGAATCTCGTGAACTGCTTACCCAAATGGGCATGCCGTTCGCGAAGTAATCCACTTCTAGGAGGTGTAATACCAAGTGGCAAAAACTTCGATGAAAGTGAAGCAACAACGTACACCGAAATTCCAAGTGCGTGCCTATACGCGCTGTGAACGTTGCGGCCGTCCGCACTCTGTTTTGCAAAAGTTTAAAATTTGCCGGATTTGTTTCCGCGAATTAGCATACAAAGGCCAGATTCCTGGCGTTAAAAAAGCAAGCTGGTAATCAGCCTAGTTCGGGAAGGAGGTTAACACAAATGGTTATGTCTGATCCGATTGCAGATATGCTGACACGCATTCGTAATGCGAATGTTGTTCGTCACGAAACCGTGGAATTGCCCGCTTCGAAAGTTAAGAAGCAAATCGCAGAAATTCTGAAACGCGAGGGCTTCATCCGCGATGCTGAATATATCGAAGACAACAAACAAGGGATTATCCGTATTTTCTTGAAATACGGCCCTAACCAAGAGCGCGTTATCACTGGTCTGAAACGTATTTCTAAACCAGGTCTGCGCGTATACACAAAATCGACTGAAATCCCACGCGTTTTGGGTGGTCTGGGAATTGCTATCATTTCCACATCCAAAGGGGTTATGACCGATAAAGAAGCACGCCAAGGCAAAGCAGGCGGCGAAGTCGTTTGCTACGTTTGGTAATTAACTAGTCACAAGATTGGAGGTGTAACAATGTCCCGTATTGGTCGCAAACCGATCACAGTACCAGCTGGCGTAAGCATCAGCCTGGACAACTCGGTTATTACTGTAAAAGGACCGAAAGGATCCCTTTCCCGTGAAATTCACAAGGATATGAAAGTGAACGTTGCGGAGAACGAGATCGTAGTCGAACGTCCTTCCGATAATAAATTGCATCGTTCCTTGCACGGAACAACTCGCAGCGTCATCGCTAACATGGTGAGCGGCGTTACCGAAGGCTTCTCGAAAAACTTGGAGCTGGTAGGCGTAGGTTACCGTGCGAACAAAACTGGCGATAAGATCGTTCTTAACGTTGGTTATTCCCACCCAGTGGAGATTGCACCTGAATCCGGTATTGAGTTCGAAGTTCCTGCGAACACGAAAATCACTGTTCGCGGTATCGACAAAGAGCGCGTAGGCGCTGTTGCTGCTCAAATCCGTTCCGTACGTGAACCAGAGCCTTACAAAGGCAAAGGTATCAAGTATGAAGGCGAACGCATCATCCGCAAAGAAGGTAAAGCTGGTAAGAAGAAATAAGCAGTCTGATTGGGCTGCTTAAAATAGCGGTATAAGGCAGAAGGAAAGGAGTGAACCTTGAATGATTACGAAAGGCGATAAAAACAAGGCTCGTCTGAAAAGACACTTGCGTGTTCGTAAAAAAATCAACGGAACGGTAGCTCGTCCACGTCTCTCGGTATTCCGTTCGGCGAAGCATATCTATGCTCAACTGATCGATGACGTACAAGGCGTAACGCTTGCATCCGCATCCACAGTGGATAAAGAACTGGCAGAAGCAATCGGCAACGGCGGCAGCGTTGAAGCAGCTCGCAAAGTTGGCGAATTGATCGCTAAACGCGCTCAAGCGAAAGGGGTATCCCAAATCGTATTTGACCGTGGTGGTTACTTGTATCATGGCAGAATTCAGGCGCTTGCTGAAGCAGCACGCGAAGCTGGTCTGGAATTCTAGTCGAATTTACTTATAAGGAGGTTAATCGACTTGCGTGTAGATCCAAATACGTTAGAACTAACTGAAAAAGTTGTCCACATCAACCGCGTTGCTAAAGTTGTTAAAGGCGGACGTCGTTTCAGCTTTAGTGCGCTCGTAGTTGTCGGCGACGGCAAAGGCTACGTAGGCGCAGGGATCGGTAAAGCGGGCGAAGTACCTGATGCGATTCGCAAAGGTATTGAAGACGCTAAGAAAAACCTGATCCACGTTCCACTCGTAGGAACAACAATTCCCCATCTTGTAGTTGGACATTTCGGTGCAGGTGAAGTTCTTCTGAAACCGGCATCCAAAGGTACAGGTGTTATCGCCGGCGGTCCTGTTCGTGCAGTACTCGAACTGGCTGGTGTAGGCGATATCCTGACGAAATCGCTTGGTTCTTCGAACTCCATGAACATGGTTAACGCAACGCTTGAAGGTCTTTCCCGCCTGAAGCGCGCGGAAGATGTTGCGAAGCTTCGTGGAAAAACTGTCGAAGAGCTGTTAGGTTAAGGAGGGGAATAGGATGGCAAAATTGCAAATCACCCTCGTTCGCAGTGTGATCGGCCGTAACGAAAAACAACGCGCGACTGTTGAATCCTTCGGTCTGAAGAAAATTCACCAATCCGTTGTTTTGAACGACAGCCCGGCTGTTCGCGGCATGATTAACGCTGTAAGCCACTTGATCAAAGTAGAAGAAGTGTAAGCAACTTGCTTGCTATAAGAAATAAATAAGGAGGTGCAAGAACGATGAAATTGCATGAACTCGCACCAGCACCAGGCTCCACGCAAGTGGCAAAGCGCAAAGGTCGCGGTATTGGCTCCGGTAACGGTAAAACATCTGGTAAGGGTCATAAAGGTCAAAACGCTCGTTCCGGCGGCGGTGTACGCCCTGGTTTCGAGGGTGGCCAAAACCCATTGTACCGTCGTTTGCCGAAACGCGGTTTCAATAACCGTTTCCGCACTGAGTACGCTATCGTTAACATTGAAGAGCTGAACAAATTTGCAGCAGGTTCCGAAGTTACTCCAGAAGTTCTTCTTGAGCAAGGGATCATCAAAAATCCTTTGGCGGGCATTAAGATCTTGGGTAATGGCGAAGTTAAGGTTCAATTGACTGTAAAAGCAAACAAGTTCTCTCAATCTGCGGTAGAGAAAATCCAGGCTGCCGGCGGTAAAACCGAGGTGATCTAATTGTTTAACACCGTGTCCAACATTTGGAAAGTGGCGGATTTGCGCAAGCGGATCCTTTTCACCCTTTTCATACTGCTTGTTTATCGCATCGGAGCTTTTATTCCGGCGCCAGGCGTTGACAAAGATGTATTCAAACAGGTTGACCAATCCGGTGTAAATCTGTTCGGTTTGCTTAACACGTTCTCCGGCGGTGCGTTGTACCACTTCTCCATTTTCGCGATTGGTATCGCGCCATACATTACGGCTTCGATCATCGTACAGCTGTTATCGATGGACGTTATCCCTAAATTCGCGGAATGGGCGAAGGAAGGCGAGAACGGGAAGAAAAAGCTCGCGCAGATTACACGTTACGGCACGGTAATCCTTGGTTTATTGCAAGGTTTTGCAACAGCAATCGGCTTCAATCGTCAATACAGCTATAAGATGGTTCCAAATGCGACATTTGTAGATTACTTGCTCATCGCTCTCGTTCTGACAGCGGGCGTATCATTCCTGATGTGGCTTGGCGAACAAATTACAGAACGCGGTATCGGTAACGGTATCTCGATTCTGATCTTTGCCGCTATTGCAGCAAGCATTCCGCAACATATTCGTACGATCTACTCGACAGAATTCGCAGCGCAAGATGGCAACCTGTTCTGGGGCATTGGCAAAGTTGTACTGATCGCAGTGGCGATTGTACTGATTATTGTAGGGGTAATCTTCGTACAACAAGGTATCCGTAAGATTCCGGTTCAATACGCTAAACGCGTAGTTGGTCGGAAGATGTATGGCGGTCAATCGACTCACATACCAATGAAAGTGAACGGTGCAGGTGTTATTCCGGTCATTTTCGCAATTTCGTTATTGATGTTCCCGGCAACAATCGCTCAGTTCTGGTCTGGTGCCACTTGGGCAGATTGGATCATGCATAACCTGACGTACACACAGCCGCTTGGCATGGTACTGTATGTTCTGCTGATTATCGGGTTCACGTTCTTCTATACATTCGTACAGATCAATCCGGTTCAAATGGCGGATCAGATGAAGAAGAATGGCGGTTACATTCCAGGCATTCGTCCTGGTAAACCAACATCCTCTTATTTGACTCGCGTATTGTCGCGGATTACGCTGACGGGTGCGATTTTCCTGGCCGTTATCTCCTTGTTGCCAGTGGTATTCGGCGAAATCGCCGGATTGCCTGCTTCGGTAAGACTTGGCGGTACCTCGCTTCTTATCGTTATCGGTGTTGCACTTGATACGATGAAGCAAATCGAGAGCCAGTTGATAAAACGCCATTACAAAGGGTTTATCAATAAATAACAATAGGTTCCGACCGGGATTCCGTAACGTCGCAAACGCGATGAACGGAACCCGCACGAGCCTATTGTGCTTAAAGCGAGGAAGACGGAATGAACATTTTATTCATGGGTCCTCCGGGGGCCGGTAAAGGTACGCAGGCAGAACGTATCGTTGTCGAGTTCGGTATTCCGCACATCTCGACAGGCGATGCATTCCGTCTTGCGATGAAACAGGGGACTCCGCTCGGTCTTAAAGCGAAAGAGTATGTCGATCAAGGCAAACTCGTTCCCGACGAGATCACGAACGGTATTGTCAAAGAACGTCTTGCTCAAGACGATTGCAATAAAGGTTTCTTGCTTGACGGTTTTCCACGTACGCTGCAGCAAGCCGAAGCGCTTGATGTTATGCTTACTGAACTGAGCCTCAGCATTGACCATGTTGTTAATTTGAAAGTTGACCGCGGCTTGCTGCTTGCCCGTCTGACTGGCAGACGCATTTGTAAAGCTTGCGGCTCGACATACCATGTAATGTTCAACCCACCGAAACAAGAAGGCGTCTGCGACAAATGCGGCGGCGAATTGTACCAACGGTCGGATGACACGGAAGAGAAAGTCGGAACGCGTCTTGACGAGTATATCTCGAAAACCGCGCCGCTTCTTGACTACTACAACGGTAAAGGTCTACTTCGCGAAGTCGACGGCGAGAAGGAAATCGATACGGTTACGGCCGAGATTGTTTCCTGCTTGCGAGGTTCATTGTAATGATCATTTGCAAATCCGATTCGGAGCTGCGATATATGAGGGAAGCCGGTCGCATTGTAGCGGAGACACATCGGATTATGGCTGAAGCGGTAAAGCCCGGGGTTACGACCCAGGAGCTCGATCAGCTGGCCGAGGCGTACATCCGCAGCCAAGGCGCTGAGCCATCCTTCAAAGGTTACAATGGTTTTCCTGCCAGCATTTGCGCTTCTGTAAATGACGAGCTGGTACACGGTTTTCCCGGACCTCGTAAGTTGAACGAAGGCGATATTATAAGCATCGACATTGGAGCGCAATACAAAGGCTATCATGGCGACTCGGCCTGGACCTATCCGGTCGGCAACGTATCGGATGAAGTCAAGCGGTTGCTTGAGGTGACAGAAGAATCTCTGTACGCAGGGCTTAATCTGATCCGCCCAGATGTTCGTTTATTTACAATATCGCATGCGGTTCAACAGGTTGCCGAAGCGGCGGGCTTTTCGATTGTACGGGAATTTGTCGGACACGGTATTGGCAAGGACCTCCATGAGGAACCGCAAATTCCGAATTACGGCATTCCGGATCGCGGGCCGCGTCTTAAGCCAGGAATGGTGCTTTGCATCGAACCTATGGTCAACATCGGCGAACGTTACGTTCGCACGCTTGAAGACAATTGGACGGTCGTAACGGAAGACGGCTCTTGGTGCGCTCACTTCGAGCACACGGTTGCCGTAACGGAGGACGGATTCGAAATTTTGACGAAACTACCGAAGTCGGTGTAATCTGTTATGGATAAGCAACCGCAAATCGGTCAAATCGTTAAGGTGCTTCGGGGCAAAGATGAGAACAGCTACGCTGTTATTATTGAAATTGTTGACGAACGCTTCGTACTGATCGTCGATGGCGATAAGCGCAGGTTTGATCAACCGAAGAAAAAGAACGTTCTGCATCTCGAGTTACAACCCGCTATAAGCAGCGAAGTTACAAGCAGCTTGCTTGAAACGGGCAGGGTGACCAATGCCAAGTTACGTTATGTGATTCAGAAGTACGCACATGCGAAAGGAGAATGACGGTGGCTAAGGAAGACGTCATTGAGGTCGAAGGTACGGTAATCGAACCGCTGCCGAATGCCATGTTCAAGGTGGAGCTGGAGAACGGTCATCAAATTCTCGCACATGTTTCCGGTAAGCTCAGAATGCACTTCATCCGTATTCTGACTGGGGACAAAGTGGTTATACAGTTATCGCCTTATGATTTATCAAGAGGGCGCATCACCTATCGGAAGTAGGCCGCCTCGCGGTTTGCTCTCGAAGGATTCGGGAGGTAATTCACAATGAAGGTTAGACCTTCGGTAAAGCCGATTTGCGAAAAATGCAAAGTCATTCGTCGCAAAGGCAACGTTATGGTAATTTGTGAAAATCCGAAACACAAACAAAAACAAGGATAAAAGGAGGGACAATGGCTTATGGCACGTATTGCTGGTGTAGATATTCCGCGTGATAAACGCGTTGAAATCGCCCTGACGTACATTTTCGGTATTGGCAAAACAACTTCGCAAAAGATTCTGGCTTCTACTGGCGTGAACCCTGATACTCGCGTTCGCGATCTGACAGAAGACGAACTTGCTAAATTGCGCGAAGCAATTGACAAATCCGTTAAAGTGGAAGGCGACCTTCGTCGTGAGATTTCGCTTAACATTAAACGTCTGATTGAGATCGGCTGCTACCGTGGCGTTCGTCATCGTCGTGGCTTGCCTGTTCGCGGTCAACGTACGAAAACAAATGCGCGTACGCGTAAAGGTCCTCGTCGGACTGTAGCTAACAAGAAGAAATAATAAAGGGGTGAAATAGGGCAATGGCAAAACCTAAAAAAGTCGTTCGTACAAAACGTCGTGACCGGAAAAATATTGAGTCGGGCGTAGCACACATCCGTTCGACATTCAATAACACGATCGTAACGATCACTGACCCTCATGGCAACGCAATCTCTTGGGCAAGCTCCGGTAACCTGGGCTTCAAGGGTTCGCGTAAATCCACGCCTTTCGCAGCGCAAATGGCAGCTGAAGCAGCAGCTAAAGCAGCGATGGAGCATGGCATGAAAGCAGTTGAGGTTATGGTTAAAGGTCCTGGCGCAGGCCGCGAAGCAGCGATTCGTTCGCTTCAAGCAGCAGGTCTGGAAGTTAACCTGATTAAAGACGTAACGCCAGTTCCTCACAACGGATGCCGTCCGCCGAAACGTCGTCGCGTATAGTTGGATCCGCTGTGGTATCAAATAACAACAACTTGTGAATAATGGTTGTGAAGGTTTGGCATACTACGAGATTTGACTAAACAATACGAATGGTAACGGAGCGACGTTTGAAGGAGGGTACTATTAGTGATTGAGATCGAAAAGCCGAAAATCGAGACCGTAGATTTGAATGAGGATGGAACATACGGGCGTTTCGTAGTAGAACCGCTCGAGCGTGGATATGGCACGACGCTTGGAAATTCGCTTCGCCGAATTTTGTTGTCATCGCTGCCAGGTGCGGCAGTAACATCTGTTCAGATCGACGGAGTGCTTCACGAGTTCTCTACGGTTCCTGGAGTGATCGAGGACGTAACTGAGATCATTCTGAACTTGAAAGGCCTCTCGTTGAAAATCCACTCCGATGAAGAAAAGGTGTTGGAAATCGACGCTGAAGGCGAAGGAATCGTTACGGCAGGGGATATTCGAGCTGACAGCGATGTCGAGATTTTGAACCCTGATCTTCACATCGCAACCTTGGCCTCCGGCGCGCGGCTCCATTTGCGAATTTTTGCCAATCGCGGACGTGGTTACGTCCAGGCGGACCGTAACAAACGGGACGATCAACCGATTGGGGTTATTCCCGTTGATTCGATTTACACGCCAATTACCCGTGTCAATTACAGCGTTGAAAATACCCGCGTTGGTCAAGTAACCAACTACGACAAGCTTACGCTTGAAGTATGGACTGACGGCAGTATTAGACCGGAAGAGGCTGTAAGCCTTGGCGCTAAAATTTTGACAGAGCATTTGGACCTGTTCGTCGGATTGACCGATGAAGCCAAAGACGCGGAAATCATGGTCGAGAAGGAAGAGGACAAGAAAGAGAAAGTTCTGGAGATGACAATCGAAGAACTGGATCTGTCTGTTCGTTCCTACAACTGCTTGAAACGTGCAGGCATTAACACTGTTCAAGAGCTGATCACGAAATCCGAAGAGGACATGATGAAGGTTCGTAACCTGGGCCGTAAATCCCTCGAGGAAGTTCAAGAGAAGCTGGAAGAGCTGGGTCTTGGCCTGCGCATGGAAGAGTAGAAGCTTGAACATCTAGAACAGACTATAGGCAAGGGAGGGGAAAACAAAATGGCATATCAAAAATTGGGCCGTGACGCTAGCGCGCGGAAAGCATTGTTCCGTGACCTCGTTACTGACCTGTTCCTGTATGAGCGCATTCAAACAACAGAAGCTAAAGCGAAAGAGGTTCGTTCTATCGCTGAAAAGCTGATCACGAAAGCGAAAAAAGGTGACTTGCACGCTCGTCGTCAAGTAGCTGCATACGTTCGTCGTGAAACTGTTGATGGAGAGCAAGATGCAATCCAAAAGCTGTTCTCCGAGCTGGCCACCCGTTACTCGGAACGTGCGGGCGGATACACACGGATTTTGAAACTGGGACCTCGCCGTGGCGACGCTGCGCCTATGGTGTACCTGGAACTGGTTGACCGTGCGTAACACAAGCGTAATCAGCTCGCCGCTCTAAGCGGTTGAGCTACGTTTCGCGGTGAGAAAGGGTGGACCCTTGAGGCCACCTTTTTTTATTGCCTGTAGTGAAAAGGGCTATGGGGGTGTCGAGTGTGCTGCATGAAAGGTTTGTCCTCCGATCGCTGTTGTTCACAGATTTCTTCATTACAACACGCTTAAGCGGTTGAAATCTGTGAACAAAGGCGAACGCTACGCTTCTCCGGACAAAACCTTTCATTCCGCACACGACTACCCCGATAGCAAACCTTTTCAAACAGGCAAGAAAAAAGTGCGGCCGAAAAGGGTCCACCCTTTTGAATTAAGGGGATTGAATGTTAATTACGTGAGTTGTTAACAGATGGGGAAGTGATGAAGGATGAGGAATATAGCAGCGACGATAAGCTACGACGGGACGGACTTTAACGGGTTTCAGTCTCAGCCGTACGGACGGACCATCCAGCAAGAAATCGAACTGGCAATCAAGAAGCTGACCGGCGAGAATATTATTATTCTCGGATCGGGCAGAACGGACGCCGGCGTGCATGCCATGGGACAAGTATTCAACTTTCTGACGGAATCTACGATTCCGGCCGAGCGTTGGGCCATTGCCCTGAATACGCGCCTACCGAAGGATATCGTTATTCTCGAAGCGCATGAAGTACCGGAAGCTTTTCACTCCCGGCGTTCAGCGAAGCGGAAGACGTATCGCTATACGATTGACATGGGGAAGTTTCCGGATGTGTTCTATCGCCGTTATGCGTTCCATCATCCTACACCGCTTAATGTTGAAGCCATGCAGAAGGGACTTAGCTTCCTTGTGGGGGAACATGACTTCACTTCATTTACGTCCATACACTCGACTAAGCCGCATCATGTTCGGACTATCTACGAGGCTTATCTCGAGCGTGAAGGGCAAATGCTCCATATGTATATGACAGGTAACGGATTTCTCTATAACATGATCAGAATCGTGATGGGCACGCTGCTTCATGTCGGCCACGGCAAGCTGAAGCCGGAAGATATGGCGCGCATATTGGAAGGCCGCAAGCGTTCTCTTGCCGGCCCAACGGCGATGCCTCACGGTCTAATGCTGATGAAGGTTGAATACCCGGAATAAAAGCGAATTAACAATTAATAACTTCTTGATTTAGGCCATTATCTATAGTAGAATATAACTTGTGCTTTCTTAGTGGCTATCCCACAGCCCCGACTAAGACTGACACAAACTTGGCATGCAACACCCGATTCAACTAACTGTAAAAACGTGAAACGTTGTTTAATAAAACTTTAACTGTAATGGAACTAAGGAGGATCATCCATGCGTACTACGTATATGGCTAAGCCTAATGAAGTTGAGCGTAAATGGCACATCATCGATGCTGCTGGCAAAACGCTTGGCCGTCTGGCTACTGAAGCTGCTAGCCTGATCCGCGGCAAGCACAAACCGCAATTTACTCCTCACGTTGATACTGGTGACTTCGTTATCGTAATCAACGCAGAGAAAATTGTTCTGACTGGCAAGAAAATGCAAAACAAAATGTACTATCGTCACTCGGGCTACTCTGGCGGTTTGAAAGTAACGCCAGCTCACGAAATGATCGCTAAAAAAGCTGATCGCGCTATCGAATTGGCTGTTCACGGCATGTTGCCAAAAACTCGCCAAGGTAACGCAATGAAGCTTAGACTTAAAGCATACGCTGGTTCGGAGCATCCGCATCAAGCACAAAATCCAGAAGTTTACGAACTTCGCGGCTAATAAGGGGAGGACAGTTTCATGGCACAAGTACAATACTATGGAACCGGTCGTCGTAAACACTCTGTTGCACGTGTACGTTTGGTGCCGGGTGAAGGACGAATCATTGTTAATAAACGCGACCTGAATGAATACTTTGGTCTGGAAACATTGAAGCTGATCGTTAAGCAGCCATTGGTTCTGACTGAAACTTTGAATAACTACGACGTTATCGTTATCGCTAACGGCGGCGGTATGGCTGGTCAAGCTGGCGCTATCCGCCACGGTATCTCCCGTGCTCTGCTTAAAGCAGACCCTGAGTTCCGTCCAGCTCTGAAACGTGCTGGCTTCCTGACTCGTGACCCACGCATGAAAGAACGTAAAAAATATGGTCTTAAAGCGGCACGTCGCGCGCCACAGTTCTCGAAACGTTAATATCGAAACCAAACACCTTCTCTGCTTGCGGAGAGGGTGTTTTTTGTTTCCCCAAAGAGTGCATGTTCATTTGGATCCGCAGACAAAACTTTATTTCATTTTGGTTAAAACTATTATTGATCATTTGCGTATTAGAACGTATACTTTAATTAATAGCATATGAACTTACTTGGAATTACAAATGGAGGGCAAAACCATGAACCTGTTTGAAAAAGAAGCATTGGTTAAGCAAAAAGCGGAAGAGCTTGAAAATGCGACGCCACAAGAGATTTTGGCCTATGCAGTCGAAGCATTCCCTAATATTACGTTTGCTTGCAGCTTTGGTGCGGAAGATGTTGTACTGGTCGATATGCTGCAAAAAATCAGCCCGAAAACAGATATTTTCTACCTGGATACAGACTTTCACTTTAAAGAAACGTATGAGACGCGTGACCGCATGGTAGAGCGTTACCCAGGTATTCCATTTGTTGAAGTTAAACCGCTGATCACGCCCGAAGAGCAAGCAGAGCGGCATGGCGCCGAGCTGTGGAAATCCGACGCTAACGCTTGCTGCAACATCCGTAAGGTTGAGCCGCTGACAAGAATTTTGTCTAAATACGAAGCATGGATTACGGGGATCCGTCGTGACCAAGCTCCAACACGCGCCAATGCGAAGAAGGTTGAATATGATACTAAATTCGGTCTGATTAAATTCAATCCAATTGCCGGTTGGACTTCGGAAGACGTATGGAATTATATCCGTGAGAACGATGTAATCTACAATCCACTGCATGACAACAACTATCCAAGCATTGGCTGCGAGTATTGCACGCGACAGGTTATGCCTGGCGAAGACCCTCGCGCGGGACGTTGGTCCGGTCAAGAGAAAACCGAATGCGGTCTGCATAAATAAGATCGTTAAAGCACTTGAAACAGCCGGCAATTGGGGGCCACGAACCCAAGGAGGCTAACAGCAATGAGTCAGATTTTACCGCATGGCGGCGAGCTCGTTAATCGTCTCGCTAGTGGCGAGCAGCGCGAGGCGCTTTTGGATGAAGCGAAGGTTTTGAATACAATCGTAATTAATAAATGGACGGTATCTGATCTTGATCTGATTGCTGTTGGGGCATTCTCGCCACTTACCGGCTTCATGAACGAGGCAGACTATCGCTCGGTTGTAGAGCTAATGCGTCTTGCTGACGGTACGGTATGGAGTATTCCGATTACACTCGCCGTAGAAGAAGCAAAGGCTGCGGAGCTGCAAGCAGGTACGCGTGCTGCCCTTGTAGGGGAAGACGGTGTTACTTACGCGATTATCGATGTAGAGAGCATCTACGCGGTTGATCGGAAGGTAGAAGCGGTTAACGTATTCAAAACCGACGATCCGGAGCATCCAGGCGTTCAAAAGCTGCTTTCCCGTCCATCTACTTATGTTGGCGGCGCCATTACGGTTCTGAACCGTCCGCAGCCTGACAAATTCGGCGAGTTCTACTTCGATCCATCGGAAACTCGCCTTATTTTTGCTGAAAAAGGCTGGAAAACCGTTGTTGGCTTCCAAACGCGCAACCCGGTTCACCGTGCGCATGAATACATTCAGAAAACAGCGATGGAAATTGTTGATGCTCTTTTCCTGAACCCGCTTGTGGGTGAGACTAAATCCGATGACGTTCCCGCAAACGTACGGATGAAGAGCTATCTAGCTCTGCTCGAGAACTACTACCCGCAAGACCGTGTATTTTTGGGCGTGTTCCCGGCGGCTATGCGTTACGCAGGCCCGCGCGAAGCGATCTTCCATGCGCTTGTTCGCAAGAACTATGGCTGCAGCCACTTCATCGTAGGCCGCGACCACGCCGGCGTAGGCGACTACTACGGAACTTACGAGGCGCAGGAGCTGCTAAAAACAATCCCAGCCGATGACCTTGGCATTACGCCGCTGTTCTTCGAGCACAGCTTTTTCTGCACGAAATGCGGTAACATGGCTACTACGAAAACTTGCCCGCATGGCAAAGAAGATCACCTGACGCTGTCGGGGACAAAAGTTCGCGCACTGCTGCGCGACGGCGTTTCCCCTCCGCCGGAATTCTCCCGTCCGGAAGTGGCAAAGATTCTGATTGAAGGCATGGCACCGAAACCGGTCTAATTAAATTAATGCGGCTAAGCAAAGTCTAACTGCAGCTTGGCCATCATAAACAACCACCTCGTCCCATATAAATGATAAGGAGATCATTTGTATGGGAACGAGGTGGTTTTATTTATGCGCCGAAAACGTGTGGTCGTATGGATGACCTATAAAGGAGCGCTCCGCATTGCGGGTGGCATGGCAGCGCTTGTGTTGACCTGGGTATTGCTTACTCAAGGAGGCGAACCGGTATCCCGAACCTGGGGTTATTGGACGCTGCCTTTATCGGGGAAAACAATTGCGATTGATGCGGGTCATGGAGGCGTTGACGGTGGTGCGGTAAGCAAGGAGGGGGTAGTGGAAAAAGACTTAAACCTCGCGATTGCGCTGTACCTCAGAGATTACCTGCAGCAGGCAGGGGCTATTGTGCTGCTTACCAGGGCAGGGGATTACGATCTGGCAGGGCAGGATACGAAGGGGTATGCCAAGCGCAAGACGGAGGATTTGCTGAAGCGTGTGGCCAACATCAAGGAGAGTAAGCCAAGCCTTGTCGTCAGCATTCATATGAACAGTATTCCTTCCGCTAAATGGTCGGGAGCTCAAACGTTTTTTAACCCGGCTAATCATCCGGACAACCAGGTGCTTGCCACGTTTATACAAAACGAGATCCGACGCAATCTGGAAAACACGAGCCGGGTAGCCATAAAGGATAAAAATAACGTGTACCTTCTTAAAGCGCTGGATGACATTCCGACGGCACTTGTTGAAGTCGGATTCCTGTCCAACCCGGGTGAAGCCGCGCGTCTGGCCGATTCCAATTACCAGCGCCAGGTGGCCGCTTCAATCTATCAGGGCATTCTCCGTTATTCCTCGGGGGAAAAGCTGAGTACGGGTACAGCGACGGATGCTGCCTCGGACTTGGAGGCTGAACCGGCAAATTAACCTTGTCCCGCTTAATATGTTATAATCATTTTAAATAAGCAGCTACTATTACGCTTACACCTACAACTACTCTCTTACATAAAGGTGGGACTCATTCATGTTGACACGTGAACAAGCTCTGGAGGCCGTCGGTTCTGTGACGGCCCAATATAACGCGGATTCCGTTACCGTCCGCGATGTTGTTGTGAAGGACCGTCAAGTATCGATGACGGTCCTGACAGCCAGCGAGGACATTCGTCCCTCGCTGGAAACCGCGCTGCGCGCTGCGCTCGCGCGGGCTGGCGCCGAAACCGTGCATTGCCGGTTTCGCGCGCTGGAGGGCGGCGCAGGCGCAGCTGCCGCGCCGCAAGGACAAGCCGCCGGCGGCAAAGCCCAGCCGGCCGCGGCAAAGGGCCCCGTACAAGGGCACGGGGCCGGAATCGAAAGCCCGCTGCTTGCCGCCGGCAGCGGCACTCAATTCATCGCCGTCGCCAGCGGCAAAGGCGGCGTCGGCAAATCGACGGTGACCGTCAATCTCGCGGTCGCCTTAGCCCGCAAAGGCAAACGCGTCGGCATCATCGACGCGGATATTTACGGCTTCAGCGTGCCCGATATGATGGGCATCGAGACGCGCCCCGAAATCGTGAACGAGCGCGTTATCCCAATCGAACGCTATGGCGTCAAAGTCATGTCGATGGGCTTCTTCGTGGAAGACAACAGCCCGATCGTATGGCGCGGGCCGATGCTGGGCAAGATGCTTCGCAACTTCTTTGCCGAGATCGAATGGGGCGAATTGGATTATCTTCTCCTTGACCTGCCTCCGGGCACGGGCGATGTGGCGCTCGACGTCCATCAGATTATCCCGCAGAGCAAAGAAATTATCGTAACCACACCTCATGCGACAGCGGCATTTGTAGCGGCCCGTGCAGGCGCGATGGCCATCAAAACAGAGCATGAGATTATTGGCGTGGTGGAGAACATGTCCTATTACAAATGCAGCAAATGCGGCGAACCGGAGTATATTTTCGGACGCGGCGGCGGCGCCCATCTTGCGGAATCCCTGCATGCGGAGCTGCTCGCCCAAATTCCGCTGGGACAGCCGGATAATCATATTTCCGAGCCGGATTTCTCGCCTTCGGTATATAAAGCCGAGAGCGAGACAGGCGCGCTCTATTTGGATATTGCCGAACAAGTTATTCGAAAATGCGGCCGTTAATTTCAAAAATAAAAGCCCGGATAGGGAAGAGAGCTTAGGCTCTCGACCCGGTCCGGGCTTTTTTATGCATGTATAACTTTCATTTCATCTATGTCACGGTTAAGTCGAAGAATCAGAGCCGTCTCCTTCACCGCTGCCGCCATCATCGCTTTGTTTTTGATCCCCGGAGGAACTGTCGTCGCCACCGCCGCCGCTTTCTTGCGATTTCTTGTCAACCTTTTCATCCGGCTTTGGTTTAAGCTCTTCCTGTACTGCTTTTTTCATCAGATCCAGAACTTCCAGACGGAAGAGAGGGTTTTGCATCGATTCTTGCATCAGAGACATAACCTGCTTCTTATATTGCGTGCTTTGCAGCACTTCAAGAATCATTTTGTCCATTTCAGGCGTTTTGAACGCTTTGATCATTTGCTCTTGGTACGTCGGGTCCTTCATCAGTTCCTTGTGAATGTCCTTGTTCTGCTTGTTTACGGCCTTGGCGAATTCACCGGCAAAACGGGTATCCGTCATTAAAGTCCGGATGACCTTGTCGTATTCCGGAGAAACCATTACGTCTTTTACGGCAAGGCGCACCTGCTCCTGATCCTGTACAGACAACAGCTTGGTTCCGCTGCCGTTATAGCCGGACATTTGCTGGGCAGATTCCTGCAGAGCTTTTTGAGCATCTTCGGTTTTCAGTATGTCAATAACCATCGACTTCATATCCTTATAGCTGATCTGTTGGTTGTTGCCTCCTGAAGATTCCGCACCGCAGCTTGTTAAGACAAATGTTAGGGCGGAAAGCGCCGTTAATAAAGCCAATCGCATGCGCATGCTCCCACGATCTCCCTTCTATGATTACCACTGCTGTATTTAAACGTAGTATGCGTTAAAGTTCACGGGATTATCATGGCTTTGTAGTTAGCTTTTTATGACGAACGTGGTAAAATAATGGTTGGCACAGGAAAGTGCTTACAATGGCACGGTCCTCGCCACACATGAAGGAGGATAACGGAATTATGAATTTGAAAAGATGGTTTTTTCTTTTTTGGACCTGCATGGCCGTCGGGGCTGTCGTTTCAGTCATCAGCGGATTGATCATGCAATGGACGGACCCGTCCTTCGGATTTATGGGGCTAGAGGCTGCCGGATTCAACGCCTTCATGATGGCGATGGTCGGCTTATTGATAGGGGCATTCAGCCAAATGGGTTTTTTTGCATACCTGACCCTGAATTACATTGCATTAAGCATTTTCCGCAAAAGCTATCTCTGGAACGCTCTCCAGGGCTATACGACGGTGTTTGCCGTATTTGGCCTCGGTTATATGCTTTATGAGCAGCGGACCAACAACTGGTTCTTCTGGGTGCTGCCGCTTGTTCTTTTGATCTGCTCCTTGGCCGTGGCCTACGTCAAAGCCAAGCAGACCAAACCAAGCGCATTTGTGCCAACCGCGTTTTTGATGTTTTTTGTTACCTTCGTGGAAGCTTGGCCGGCTCTTCAAGGGGAGACCAACATTTCGGCTATCGTCTTTATGATTATCCCTTTATTTGTCTGCAATGCTTACCAAATCCTCATGCTGCACCGATTGCTTCAAAAAAATACAACAACCGACTCTGCAACATCTGCAAAGCCGGTCGCGTAATAATCAATAGCCAGTATCCGCTGCTGCCATTGCATCTTCGAGTCCAAGCATCGTAAGAGAGGTCGTTTTGTCCTGAACAGCGCGGCCTTCCGACTCGGTTTGATTAATCAGCTCCGATACGGTTACGAATTCATAGCCTTTCGCACGAAGCTCATCGATGATTACAGGTAGCGCTTCATGCGTTTGTTTCACCGAATCGCTGGCGTGCATAAGAATAATGTCTCCATTATGGGCACGGCTTACGACACGGTTGATAATCTTGTCCGTTCCAATGTTCAGCCAGTCCATAGAATCGGTATCCCATTGGATTACTTTGTAGTTAAGCTCTTCCGCTATACGAAGAACGCGTTTGTCGAAATCTCCGTTAGGGAGGCGAATCAGGTTCGGCTGCTTGCCGGTCAGGTCGGTGAGGATCGTATGCGCGGTTGTAATTTGCGTACGGATCTCTTCATCGCTAAGCTTGCTGTAGTTATCATGCTTGTGGCCGTGGCTGCCGATCTCAAAGCCGTCATTCACGATATCTTTGACAATGTCGGGATGAGACTGGCTCCAAGGCGAAGACAGGAAGAAGGTTGCCTGGGTAACCCCTTTGTCTTTCAATACCTTCAGAATCGGTTCCGTACGCTTGTCCCCCCAGCTAATGTCGAATGTCAGGGCTACGACCTTCTTATCCGTAGGGACACTGTATATTGCGGCCGGCTGCTGTGGTGAGAACACCGTGATGTTGTCTCTTTCTGCGTAAATAACCCCTACAGAGAATACGAGTGCGAGAACAAGAAGGAAATTGCGTTTTAATTTTCGTCCGTTCAGTACATAGAAAAAGTTCATCTGATAAGGCTCTCCTTTCTATTGGAAGCTTGTTCTAGTACAATCCTATGCTCGTACACATCCAAGATATTCATGCTTGTTCAAACCAATTCATAAAGAAGTTACAAAGGAGAGAAGAGGCATGTTTCGCTGGTCTGAAATAAAAGCCCATTTCAAAATCATGAATCCCTACATCGCGTTTGGATTCATTTTGTTTTTTGCCGGACTTGTCGTCGGAGGAACCAACAGCGCATTTAGCGATTATCTCGAGCAGCAGCTAAAAGCACTCGGCAGCGTGGCTGAATCTTTGGAGCAGACGGAGAACCCGACGCTTGCCTTTATGGTCTTTATCTTTTTAAACAATGCGATCAAGTCCATCTTTATCATCTATATAGGTGCGATCTTCGGGATCATCCCGATTTTCTTCCTGGTTCTTAACGGCATGGTTGTAGGCTTCTTGCTGCAGCATGTGGCAGAGACGCAGGGGACTGGGGATATGCTAACGGTTGTATTGGGGCTGCTGCCTCACGGAATAATCGAGATCCCCGCGATCGTAGTGGCATGCGCCTATGGGATGAAATTTGGCGTTCTTTTGCTTAAGGCAATAGGAAGGATCGTTATTCCGGGGAAGGAAGCGGGCAAATCCGGCCGGGAGATCGAATATTTCATGATTAGGTCCGTCCCGGTAGTCGTTATGCTAACGGTGGCATTGCTTATTGCGGCGGTAATTGAAAGTACAGTTAGCGTTTGGGTAAGTTCGTTGTAATATTTTTCCGATTAATTGAGCATAACAGTAAGGCGGCGTCGTGATGCGTAATCGCAAGACGCCGCTTTTATTTTCGATTGCCGCAGCAAAACTTAGCTGCAGGGCCAATACAGCTTAGGAGGGCGCACATTAGTTATGCTAGGAATTCTATTCAACGACAAAGAATGCAAAGAACTCGATTACGTCCTGCGCAAAGAATTAGATGAGATGCTGCTTGATCTGAATGACAATCGTTTAGACGGAGATATTAAGCAAGCTATTACAAGACGGTATAAGATTATCTTCCGTATGTATGCCCGTATCGCATCTCCGAAAGAGCTATCCCGTTACGCATTAAACGTGCGAAATTACCGGTAGAAAAATCCAGTAAAAAAAGTTTAAAAAAAGGGTTGCAATCCTATAGACGTCCATGATATATTATCTCTTGTCGCCGCTGAGAAACACGCGAACGACACGAAAAACAAATTGTTCTTTGAAAACTGAACAACGAGCGAAACTGCCCCGTTAGAAATAACGGAAAAGCG
>NZ_JBBCVY010000018.1:0-76770 GCF_037146255.1 Paenibacillus sp. MMO-58 | reverse complement strand
AATTAGTAAGACCCCTTGAAGACGACGAGGTTGATAGGTTCGGGGTGGAAGCACAGCAATGTGTGGAGCTGACGAATACTAATCGGTCGAGGGCTTATCCTAAAGTCTTAAAGAGTTACACTTTCGCATCCAGTTTTCAAGGCGCAAGCTTTGAATAAGCCAAGAGCTTACGTTTGGTGGCGATGGCGGAGGGGAACCACGCGTTCCCATACCGAACACGACCGTTAAGCCCTCCAGCGCCGATGGTACTTGGACCGCAGGGTCCTGGGAGAGTAGGACGTCGCCAAGCAATGAAGAACCTGCCGCATTTCGCGGCAGGTTCTTTGTTTTGTTACGGTATTTACTGATGATAATAGGAGGCTTCGTTTTTTTGGAGGCGGAGAATGCCATCTTTACGCTGCTTGCGGAAGGCAAGGGACAAGAGCATGCGAGGGACGATAAGCCATAAATGCCAGCAAAAGATGCTGATAAAGAGGGATGGCTGGATCCATGGATACATAACCGCAACAGCGCAGAGGCCTATCCAGAAGAGATGGCGGTGTACGCGGCGGTATAGGGCAAGACGGATATCGTTGGCAGGCTTAAAGCCGAACCATGGCGGTGTAATTCCCCAAACCCATCGCCGGTCTACGGCATCGTCTACGCGTATAAAGGCAAGCAGTAGAATAACAAGATGAATGACCTGCACGATAGCAAAACCAAGGAGCCAACTAAACAGGCCGTCCATGCGGTACATTAGCAACTGAAAGGCCAGCAGGATGACTGCAATGAGGATATGGCTTTGGACTAGCTCAGGGCGGATGACCTTCCTGCGGATTAGCTTATATTGATAGATCGTGGCTGCTTGCTGTTCCAATAAGGATTGACGCATATTGTTCTTCCCTTCTTCATTACTCAGGTAGTATATCGGCAATTCTGGATTCACCAATTAGGCGGATGCTGCATACGATATAGAAATATTTGAAATGGGCTATGAAACAAGTATAAACCGCTAGAATATATGCCATAATAATAGCTATATAGGATGACAGAAAGGCGGGATGGGTATGTCGGAAGAGCACGCGCTTCATTGCATTATTTGCGGGGAGCATAAAGCAGAGGGTGAAGGAATCCGCATCGTGTCTGAGTTTATTTGCGAGTCATGCGAATCCGAAATGGTTCGGACAGACGTTAAGGATGCCAAATACCCTTTCTTTATTCATCAAATGAAACAGATTTTTATTGAGAAAAACGCCTGAGCGGAGTCCTTCTAATAGGATGCCGCTCTTTTTTTGTGCCTAAATCCGTTACAATAGACGAATAATAGATAGAAGGGAAGCTTATGGACCATGAATCGATTGCAAGCCCCTTTGTTCGAAGCGCTGGTACGACATTATGAGACGGAGCCAGTTGGGTTTCATGTACCTGGGCACGGATATGGACATATATACGAGCAGGAACAAAACAAGGCAATGAATTGGTTGTCCGGCATGATGAGGCTGGATGTGACGGAGCTGTCCTCTACCGATGATCTGCATCATCCGGAGGCATCCATAGCGGCAGCGCAGAAGCTTGCAGCGCAATGCTTCGGAGCGGACGAGACCTTTTTACTTGTAGGGGGAAGTACATCCGGAAATCTGGCGATGATCCTTGGCGTATGTGAGCCCGGTGATCTCATGATCGTTCAGCGGAATGTCCATAAGTCAGTCCTTAACGGATTAAAGCTGGCAGGGGCGAGAGCGGTATTTGTTACCCCAAGGATAGATGAGGAAACGGGATTGCCAACAACCCCATCATTAGAAAACGTAGAACAAGCGCTTGAGCTGTATCCTGAAGCTAAAGCCGTGATGCTGACGAATCCGAATTATTATGGCATGACTACGAATCTGACAAGCTATGCGGAGCTCGTACACCGCTATAATAGTCTGCTGCTTATAGACGAGGCGCATGGCGCGCATTACGGACTGCATCCTTCATTCCCCGAGTCGGCTATTAAGTCTGGTGCCGATGCCGTTGTGCAGTCTACCCATAAGACGCTATCCGCCCTAACGATGGGGGCTATGCTACATTTGAAAGGAGAACGGATTCCAAGAGCCTCGTTAAAAGAAGTACTAGCCGCGATTCAAAGCTCAAGTCCTTCTTTTCCGATAATGGCATCGATTGATGTTGCGCGCGTTATGGTAGACCGGTATGGGGCTGCATGGTTTGAACCGGGGGTTGCTTCCGTACAGGCATTCCGGGCTTGGATAGAGCAGGAGGACGGAGCTTTGAAGGTACTCCCGGACGATCAGAGCTCAGCAGCTTACGACAGCTTAGATCCGCTAAGAGTTGTTTTATGGGATCGCACAGGGACGTTTACGGGCTTTGAGCTGCAGAAGCTGTTGGAGGAGCAGGGCTGCTGGGCGGAGATGGCGGATATAAAGAATGTTGTGCTGGTATGGGGAAGCCGAACGGGAGAGGCTGCGAGGTTAAGGCTCCAGGCTGCCTGCAAACAGATTGAACGCATCATCAGAGACAATCCTCTCAAAAGTGTAAGAGTTTCAACAAGTTCCTATCCGGGTAATGGTTCACCAAATCCGCTAAAGCCGGTAGAATGGAGCCGGAAAAAGAGGGAGCAGCAAAGACTGCCGTTGGTAGAGTCAGAGGGCTATGAGGTCGCGGAAATGATTATACCATATCCTCCGGGGATACCGATTCTATACCCGGGAGAAGTGCTGACCAAAGAGATGATCGGGTATATTTCGACATTAGCCGAGAATGGAGCCAAGTTTCAGGGAGCGGTCGACAGCATGATGCAGACAATTGCCGTATATCCCCGCTAATTAGCTAAAATTAATTGTACAAGGGTAATCGCTTTGTTAGAATAGAAATAATACACAGATCTACTTACTACTAGCTTAGGTTAGGAGCCATACGAGGTTGAATAAGGGAATCTTTATTACCATAGAAGGCGGCGAAGGTGCCGGCAAAACAACACTGATTGAGCAGCTCGCGCATACGATGCAGCAGCGGGGCAAAAACGTAATTACGACCCGCGAGCCAGGCGGCATCCCGATTGCGGAGCAGATCCGCTCCGTCATCCTGGACCGTAACCATACGGAAATGGATGCACGTACGGAAGCCTTGCTGTATGCAGCGTCAAGACGCCAGCATTTGGTCGAGAAGGTTATGCCGGCGCTGGCGGGCGGTCAGATTGTCATCTGCGACCGTTTCGTGGACAGCAGCCTCGCTTATCAGGGCCATGCCAGAGGACTTGGCATGGAGGAGGTATGGTCGATCAACCGCTTTGCGGTGGATGGAGCAATGCCTCAGCTTACGATTTACATGGATATAGATCCGGAGGTTGGATTAGCCCGGATCAGATCCGCAGGCGAACGCGAAGTCAACCGCCTCGACCTGGAGTCGCTTGCTTTTCACCGGCTTGTGCGGGAAGGCTACCAGAAGCTGCTGAAGCAGTTTCCGGAGCGAATTGTGCAGGTTGATGCGGGAAAGGCGGCAAATGCTGTTTTGGAAGAAATTATTTTGACGATTGACCGCAGATTTAAAGGATTTTTCGCAGCCGATGTGCAATAAACAACGTAGGAATGACTTCGTGCCTGTTCTATTAACCTAACCAATTGGGAGGAATGAGGATGAAATTAGTCATTGCGATTGTACAAGATAAGGACAGCAACCGTTTGTCGAATGCTCTTGTGAAGGATGGCTTCCGCGCTACCAAGCTTGCAAGTACAGGGGGATTCCTTCGCGCAGGCAATACAACGTTTATGATTGGTATAGAAGATGAGCGTGTTCATGAGGTACTGCAAGTCATCAGTTCGAACTGCAAGGTGAGAGACCAATTGGTTACGCCAGTTTCTCCAATTGGCGGTTCGACCGATTCGTATATTCCTTTCCCTGTAGAGGTGCAAGTAGGAGGAGCGGCGGTATTTGTCGTACCTGTTGAGCGTTTCGAACATTTCTGATTGGACGTGAATAGCAATGAAAATCGATCAAAGCTGGCGTCCGCTTGGTCAGAACCGCACAGGCGGAGATACGGCGACGAAGCCGGCTCCTGCCAGAAGCTTCTCTGACGCCCTGGTACAGCAGGATGCTATGCGGACGCAGGAGCAGCTGCAGCAGAAGCTTACGGAAATTCATAATCAAGGCGAGCGTCTGGCCAGAACGATGACGGTCCGTGAGTTGAAGATGTACCGGCAGATGGTGAAGCGGTTCCTGGAGGATACCGTCAAACGCGGGATCGGGCTGAAGGAGCTGCGCGGTTTTGATCGAAGAGGCCGAACCAAGCGATACAAGCTGCTCGATGAGATTGATTCGGCGCTGGTATCCATGGCAGAGGAACTGCTGGAGACGGAACAAGGCAGGCTCGAGCTGCTTGGCCGGATCGGAGAAATTCGCGGACTTCTCATTAATTTATTGTTTTAGAAAGGGTAAGCAGCAATGAGCATGGAACAAGTAGCCGGCCAATGGAAAGCAAAAAGAATATTAAAGCATGCGCTGCAGAGCGACAAGGTTTCGCATGCTTATTTGTTCTACGGTCCTTCCGGTACAGGAAGAAAGGCTATGGCCAGAGCCTTCGCCAAGGCACTCTTTTGCACGTCTGGCGGGGATGATGCCTGTGATCATTGCTTGGAATGCCGTAAATTCGAGAATGGGAATCAGCCGGATCTGCTGACCATTACGCCGGATGGGCAATCCATCAAGATTGATCAAATACGCGAGCTCCAGCGCGAGCTTGCTTACCGGGGAAGCGGTACTTCACGGAAGGTATATATTGTCGAACGTGCGGAGACAATGACCCTTCAGGCAGCTAACAGTCTGCTTAAATTTTTGGAGGAGCCGCTTTCTCCTATTGTTGCCATACTGATCACGGATAATGGACAAGCCGTGCTTCCAACCATTCGTTCGAGGGCGCAGTGGGTGCCGTTCCTGCCGTTCTCGTCAAGCGAAATGCTGCAGTCTCTTGTTAACGAGGGAGCACCGCCCACTCTGGCCCGCGCAGCCGTTCAATTGAGCTCCGGACTGGATGGCGCTAGAGAGATTATCCAACAGAATCAGTTTGCAGAAATCAGAAACGTAGTGATACAATTAGGGAAGGAGAGTCTAACCCGATTCACCGCGGGAATGCTCACCGCCCAGCAGCAATTTTTCAAAACGGACCTTGCGGGTGAAGCGCAGCTCATGCTGTCGTTACTTGTATTATGGTTCAAAGACTTGATTCAATTTCAGGCCGGAAGGCAGGAAAGTATTGTTTATATAGATCAGTTGGACTGGATTAGCAAGCATGCGTTTAACCGCCCGACCGAGAGCTGGATTGCTTGTATCGAGCACACTCTTGAAGCGGGTAAAAAAATACGTTCCAACGTATCTCCGCAGCTTGCTGTCGAGCAACTATTGGTAAACCTACAGGAGGGCTAAATCCTTGTATAACGTTGTCGGTGTCCGCTTTAAGAAAGCGGGCAAGATTTATTACTTTGATCCAGCCCTGCACCCCGTGGACAAGGACCAGCATGTTATTGTCGAAACGGCCAGGGGGATCGAATATGGTAAAGTCGTGGTCGGACAGAAAGAAGTCGGTGAAGAAGACGTTGTCCTTCCGCTGAAGAAAGTGATCCGGATTGCCAGCGAGGTAGATGCGAAGGTCGTGGAGGAGAACCGTGCCGCCGCGAAGAACGCTTTTGCCACCTGCTTGGACAAGATAAGAGATCATCAGCTCAAGATGAAGCTGGTTGATGTGGAATTCACGTTCGACCGGAACAAAATCATTTTCTACTTTACGGCTGAAGGAAGGGTCGACTTCCGTGAGTTAGTAAAAGACTTGGCCAGTGTGTTCCGTACGCGTATTGAGCTTAGGCAAATCGGCGTACGCGACGAAGCGAAGATGCTTGGCGGCATCGGGCCATGCGGGCGTGTATTATGCTGCTCCTCTTGGCTCGGGGATTTCGAACCGGTATCGATCAAGATGGCCAAGGATCAGAACTTATCGCTCAATCCTACGAAGATTTCGGGGTTATGCGGCCGTCTTATGTGCTGCTTGAAATATGAGCATGACAATTACGAAAGCGTGCGGGAGGAGCTTCCTTCCGTTGGCAAAATCGTCGTCACGTCTTATGGCGAAGGCAAAGTAACGGGCATCAACGCTTCCACGAAGTCTGTGTACGTGCAGTTGTTCGATGTGTCGGGTAAACCGAAGGAGCTGCCGCTCGACGATGTGGTTGTGAAGGAAAATTGAACGACTACGTTTGAAAGCTCTGGGGTGAAAGCTTGGAGAACAAAGAAATCTTTAATCAAATGGATGAATTAGAAAGCCGGATGGGTGATTTTCACGTTCATCTGGGCGTTCTGAAGCAGCGGGTGAAAGAACTGCTGGAGGAAAATCAGCAGCTAAGCATGGAAAATGAACAGCTGCGCAAAATATTGAAACGCGAGACGTCGCCGAAGCCAAAAACAGCTGCAAGCCGCCAAGGGGGGCAAGCTGCCCAGCCTGCCCGCCGGGAGGTTGCAGTACATGCGGAGGAAGATACGGTTCACGATACATCGCAGCAAGCCGGTCTCGTCGGTGAGGCGCATGATAATTTGGCTAGGCTGTATCACGAAGGATTCCACATCTGCAACGTATATTACGGGCATTTGAGGACAGAAGGAGATTGCTTGTTCTGCTTATCCTTCCTTAATAAATAATAGAACATTGCATGTATACCGTCCTTGTCTATGAAGGACGGTATCTTTATGTCAGGGGAGTTAGGTCAAAGGTGCGGGAAGTAAGGCTGGAACCAAATGAACGAATTGATGATTTGATGACGGAGACGGGTCTCCATATCATCCAAAGCCGGGAAGTATTCAGCTTTTCCTTGGATGCAGTGCTGTTGTCTAAGTTCGCCACCATTCCGAAGCGCGGACGAATTCTTGATCTTTGTACGGGAAACGGGGTAATCCCGATGCTGCTCACGACCAGGACGGATGCGCGGATCGATGCGGTTGAGATCCAACCGAGACTGGTAGATATGGCAAGACGCAGCGTAGCGATGAATAACTTGTCGGAGCAGGTTTCTATTATAGAGGCAGATCTGAAAATATTCATGAAAGAAGCGGGCAATGGTATTTATGACGCCGTAACGGTCAATCCTCCTTACATGGCGGTAAAAGCAGGCGACTCCAACGAGAATGATCATTACGCAATCGCCCGCCATGAAATACATTGCACGTTGGATGATGTCGTTCATGCCTGTGCACGGCTTGTCCGTTCGGGAGGAAAGGTGGCAATGGTTCACCGTCCTTCGCGGTTTATCGATATTATGGAGACGATGCGAAAATACCGGCTTGAGCCAAAGCGCGTGCAATTCATCCATCCCAACGCGCAAGGGGAGGCCAATATGGTATTGATAGAAGCGATACGCGACGGCAAGCCGGAGCTTAGGTTGCTGCCGCCGGTCTTTGTATACGACAATTTTACGGATGGGAGGGAGCAAGGCAATGATACAAATTCAAAAAAGCTTTAAGGATCAAGCGAATAGCGATTATGGTATCCTATATTTGGTAGGCACTCCTATTGGCAATCTGGAGGATATGACCTACCGGGCAATCCGGACTTTAAAAGAAGTGCAGCTTATTGCGGCTGAGGATACAAGGCAGACACGCAAGCTGCTGACGCATTTCGAAATAGCCACCAGATTAGTCAGCTATCATGAGCATAATAAGCAGGCTAGCGGAAGCGAGCTTATCCGTCTATTAATAGAAGGACAGTCTATTGCGCTTGTCAGCGATGCAGGCTTGCCTGCCGTCAGTGATCCGGGGGCTGACCTTGTTAAGGATGCCGTAGAAGCGGGTATAAAGGTAGTACCTATACCAGGAGCGAATGCCGCCTTATCGGCGTTGATCATATCGGGACTTCCGACCGACCGGTTCATGTTCACGGGTTTTCCACCGAGGGATAAAAAGCCGCTTGCCGAATGGCTGACCCGTCTTTCCCGTCAAGAAGGGACGCTTATGATGTACGAATCTCCCCATCGCCTGAAAAAGACGCTGGACGCTATGCTGGAGCACTGGGGCGACAGGCGGATTGCGATGGTTAGAGAGCTTACTAAGCGACATGAAGAGGCCGCGCGCGGAAGCATATCCGAATGTGTTGCTTTTCTTGAGGATAATCCTCCCCTAGGAGAGTACTGCCTCATTATTGAAGGGGCAACTTCAGGAGCTGGTGACGCAGGAGATAACGGAGAGAGTTGGTGGACAACGCTTGAGCTAGAAGAGCATGTCGCCCATTACGAGAATGAAGGCATCGACCGAAAAGAAGCCATTAAAAAAGCGGCTCAAGACCGGGGCCTGCCGAAGAGGGAAGTCTATAACGCAGTTAATCGATAGATTACTGCGTTATTTGGGCAAAAAAAAGACCTTCCTGGCCGGGTTCTAGCACAGGAAGGCATCAAGGAGTATAAAAAGGTTAGAATTAACAAGTTGGTGTATTTCTATTATAACCTATATTTCTTATTTTGTCACAGGAGAAGGCATTTCAGATAAACAAATATGGCAAACAATTTTGCCTTTGAAGTAGGATACGTTCTCTGCATTGCCGCAGAAGATACATGCAGGCTCGTATTTCTTAAGCATAATACGCTCGCCGTCTACATAGATCTCCAGAGCATCTTTCTCGCCAATACCAAGGGTACGGCGCAATTCGATTGGAATAACAACACGACCCAATTCGTCGACTTTACGTACAATACCAGTAGATTTCATCATGATTTTGTTTCTCCTCTCAGGAAATTACATTTCGTCACTATTCGACATAGTTTTTCTTTTTATGGCTACTATAATACCAACGATTCCCATAATAGTCAACCGAGAAAGTCTTTAATAGAGCTTACTAGACCTATATTTACGGGAATTTGACTCTATAGCAAGGTCATATTAATCTTACTATAGAATACAACAGCTTCGACAATTTGGAAACTATATTACGACAGTATTCGACATTATACCAGAGTTTTGTGTCGAAACCATGAACAAAGGAGTTGAAAGGGCGAATGAATCAGCAGCTGACTGAAGAGAAGGTTTTTAAGGATCCGGTGCACAAATACATTTACGTGCAGGATCAGACGGTGTGGGATTTGATCAACACGAAGGAGTTTCAGAGGCTTAGACGAATTCGCCAGCTCGGAACCTCTTATTTGACGTTTCATGGCGCAGAACACAGCCGTTTCTCTCACTCCCTTGGGGTTTATGAAATAACGAGGAAGATCATCTCTCAATTCGAGCGTAACGAGTATCCGGGCTGGCCGGCGGAGGAAAGACTGCTGGCTCTCTGCGCCGCGCTTTTGCACGACGTTGGCCATGGGCCTTTTTCTCATTCGCTGGAGCAGGTTTTCGACACTCATCATGAGCAGTGGACCTGCGCGATTTTGCTGGAGGATACGGAGGTTAACCGCGTGCTGCGCCGCGTATCGGAGGGTTTCCCGGAGAAGGTAGCCTCGGTAATCAGCAAGACGTACCCGAATCCGATCGTTGTAAGCCTGATCTCCAGCCAGATGGATGCGGACCGAATGGACTATCTGCTGCGCGATGCTTATTTTACGGGAGTCAACTACGGCAATTTCGACCTGGAGCGGATATTGCGCGTCCTGCGTCCCGTTCAGGGCAAGATTGTCGTAAAAGAAAGCGGAATGCATGCCATTGAGCATTATTTGATGTCCCGTTACCAGATGTATTGGCAAATTTATTTCCACCCGGTTACCCGGAGCTCGGAGATTATTTTAAGGCAGATTACCCGGCGGGCCAAGGAGCTGTACGACAGCGGTTATACCTTTTCATGGATGCCGGGGCCCATTAACAAGCTGCTTGACGGCAGCATTACAGTGCCGGATTATTTGAAGCTGGACGAGGCCTACATGCAGACGATCTTCTCGTTATGGACCGAGGAGAAGGATTCATTGCTCGCCGAATTGTGCGACAGGTTCCTCAATCGCCAGCTATACAAATACATCACGCTTGATGATCCGGGGGACTCTTTATTGGAGGAAGCAGCCCGGGAGTTTATCGCTATCGGTCTTAATCCGGATTACCATATGGAAATCGATTTCCCGTTTGATCAGCCTTACGACATTTATCGCCCGGATGCGAAAAAAGGCGGGAAAGAGGAAAAAGCGCCGATTCTGCTGCTAAGCGATGATAACAGCTTAAGCGAAATATCGGTGAAATCCGACATTGTCCGTTCCATCAGCGGTCTGCACCAAGGCCAGTATCATATCTATTACCCGATTGAGCCGCTCCTTGACGCAACTGATCGGTTAAGTCCGGCTGTCCGGCGATTGTTTAAAATTTAACTCTTTATATAGAAGGAGCTTGCAGCTAAGATGATATCTTTATTCGACACACATACCCACCTGGACTCTCCGCAATTCGACAACGACCGTGCCGAAGTTATCGAAAGGGCGCGTGCTGCCGGTGTTGATTTAATGATCAATGTCGGCTTCAACCGGGAGACAATTCCAACGACGATGGAGCTTGCGGAAAAATACGATTTTATTTACGCAGCGGTTGGCTGGCATCCGGTGGACAGCGTTTTCATGGAGCCGGGGGATCTGGAATGGATCGAGCAGCTTTGCTCCCATCCGAAGGTTGTAGCCATAGGGGAAATCGGTCTTGATTACCACTGGGATACCTCTCCGAAGGATGTGCAGCACCGGGTATTCCGGGAGCAAATCCGCCTTGCCCGGAAGGTGGGTAAGCCGATTGTCATTCATAACCGGGATGCGCATGAGGACATTGTCCGTATTTTGAGGGAGGAGAAAGCGTCTGAAGTCGGAGGGGTTATGCACTGCTACTCCGGCAGCTGGGAAACCGCAAAAATGTGCCTCGATATGAACTTCTATATTTCGTTCGGCGGACCGGTCACTTTCAAAAATGCAAGGGTGCCTAAAGAGGTGCTTGCGAACGTTCCGCTTGACCGTCTTCTCATCGAAACGGATTCCCCTTATCTGTCTCCCCATCCATTTAGAGGGAAGAGGAATGAGAGCTCGTATGTGTCTTTGGTCTCAGAGGCAGCAGCGGAAATAACAGGAAAATCCAAGGAGGAAATCGCAGTTATTACAAGCGCAAACGGTAAAAAATGTTTTGGTATTGTTTAAAAACGGTGTAAAACCGCTGAAATAAGGACTATAGCGGCGATAAAAGTCTTTTTACTTGTTGGAATCGCCCTTATTTGCCTTTAGAATCCTAAAATTTCGTTAAAATCGTCTTTTAACGCATCTTTACAATTCTGTGGTCAGGAATGTATGATTTTTCTCAGAGCTTTAACTTTTGTATTGGATTTCCAGTTTGCGCTTAATCTCCGAAAGCCGGAGAGCGGGGGAACCAACGACAGCGGATGCATAGTTAGGACGTCTTGAAGCATCGTGCTGCGTATGAATTCTTCAGGGGTGAATTTTGCGGCGATTGCCATGAGCATTCGTTCCGTGGATAGGGCAGCTCTCTCGCCCGAACCCGTCAGCTAACCTCGTAAGCGAATATAGAGAGCGATCAACCTCGTGTATTCACCTTTTCCTGAATGTTTGATTACCCAGGAAGCCACGATCAGATCCTCTGTCGAAGGCTTCTTTTTATTTTCGATTTTGCTACTTCGGAAATAGTCTTTACAGGGTAAATCTTGAAGGTGGGAGGCCGTAACACTGGAGCGTGCTCGTCACGCCAATATACTTAATAGTCGCGTCAATAGTATCATGCGTAACAGTTTGGCGGCGGGGCTATGAAGGAGGACCGATAGAAATGGGCATGATCCAAGCTAAGGAGACCCATGGGAAGCGATCATCCAGCATGACTTTCGCAATGCGATGGAAGCATGAAAATTTGCGTTTGATTGTTCTGAGTGCAATTATCTCAATCGCTATGACTTTCATGTTTTTGGTGTTGTTGTACGGATCGGCTGATAAGAGCGTATCCGTAGTAGTGAACGGACAAGAAACTGTTGTTAAGACAAAACAATGGGTCCTGCAACGCCTACTGGATGAACAAGCTATAACGGTTGGACCCTATGACGAGGTATCCCATCCTCTGAATGCGTCCATCAAAGACGGAGACCGCATCGAGATTAAATACGCGGTTCCGGTTACCGTAAAAGCAGATGGCAAAACATCGACGGTGTACACGACAGAGAAAACAGTACAGGCGGCGATCGGGAAATTAAATATTCCGGTTCGCGATCAAGATAGAGTTAACCCGTCTCTCGATACTCAGATTTCGAAGGCAATGACGGTTACCGTTACACGCATCGATACCAAGGTAGCAGAGAACGAACGGACTTTGCCGTTCTCGATCGTAAAGAAACAAGATCCTACCCTCGAGAAAGGGAAGGAGAAGCTGGTGCAATCCGGCAAGACTGGCGTCGTTATCGAGCGCGTGGAGAAAAAGTACGAGAATGGTGTTCTTGTCTCCTCCAAGCTGGTCGACAAAGTCGTTCAGAAGCATACTGTCAGTCAGGTCGTAGCGGTGGGTTCAAAGAAGGACGTACATACGCTATCCAGTACGAGCACGGGCTCGTATACAAAGAGTGGCGTAACGTTTAGGCCAAAGAAGGTTCTCAAGAATGTTACTTTAACCGCCTATTCGGCAGGCGTAGCTTCTACCGGCAAGGATGAGAGTCATCCGGGATACGGCATTACGGCTTCCGGCGCGAAGGTGAAGGAAGGCCGTACCATCGCGGTGGATCCGGATGTTATTCCAATCGGCTGGTGGGTGTACATCGAAGGCATTGGCTTCCGCAGGGCGGAGGATACAGGCAGTGCCATCAATGGCAACAAGATCGACGTTTACTTTGACAGCACAAGCTATGCCAATAAGTTCGGCCGTAAAAAAGGGTATACCGTATACGTGCTTGGACCAAACAAGCCAACAGCAAGCTAATGGCTTTCCGCTATCGTATTTCATTGTTAAATATGCCATTATAAGAAGAGGCAGCTGCCTCTTCTTTTTGTGTGTATGGAGATGCTAAGCAGGCTGCATGATCATTGACGGTGAAAGAAGAGCGAAAGTTGCTGCTTTGGAAAGGAATGTTCGCTTGTGATTAAGGAAATTATTGTGGTGGAAGGCAAAGACGATACGGTTGCCGTGAAGCGGGCCGTTGAAGCGGATACGATTGAAACAAACGGTTCTGCGGTTGGCGAGGAAGTGCTGCGCCGGATCGAGCTGGCGATGGAACGCAGAGGCGTTATTATATTTACGGACCCCGATCATGCGGGCGAGAGAATCCGCAAAATTGTCGCGCGGCGCGTGCCGGGCTGCAAGCATGCTTTTCTGCCGCAGGAGAAGGCAATGTACAAAGGCGATATCGGAATCGAGAACGCGAGCCCCGAAGCGATTCGTCAGGCGCTCTCCGAGCTGCGGACGGAGATGGCGGCGGGAGAAGGGGACATTACTTGGGAGGATCTGATGGAAGCGGGTCTTATCGTCCATCCGGATGCGGCAAACCGACGTCTTCAGATGGGCAAGCTGCTTGGGATCGGGTATGCGAACGGCAAGCAGTTCTTCAAACGGTGTACAAGCTTCCGGATCTCCCGCGAAGAGTTCGCGGAGGCTCTGCGTACGATGGAACAGGGACAGGAGTGAACGGTATGAGCGGAAACGATATAAAGGCGATTGAGGTAGCAACGCCGAAACGCACGAAGGAAATTATCGCGAAGTATGGCTTCTCGTTTAAGAAGAGCTTGGGCCAGAACTTCCTGATTGATCAAAATATTTTACACAAGATCGTAAACGCGGCCGGACTCGACAAGACGAAGGGCGCTCTTGAGATCGGACCGGGCATCGGCGCACTCACGCAGCATCTGGCTGCCGCGGCGGGCACGGTAACGGCTATTGAGATCGACAACCGGCTTATTCCGATTCTAGGCGACATTCTGGCGGGCGAGGAGCATGTGAAGGTCGTGCACGGCGACGTGCTTAAGCTGGATCTGAAAAAGCTGTTCGAAGAACGTTTCGCGGACGTAAGCGGCGTAAGCGTTGTGGCGAACCTGCCGTACTACGTGACCACCCCGATTCTGATGAAGCTGCTCGAAGAGCGTCTGCCGCTCGAGAACATCGTCGTTATGATTCAGAAGGAAGTCGCGGAGCGCATGGCGGCGAAGCCGGGCGGCAAGGAATACGGCAGCTTGAGCGTAGCCGTGCAGTATTACTGCGAGCCGCAGCTTGTCTGCATCGTGCCGCATACGGTGTTCATTCCGCAGCCGAATGTAGACTCGGCTGTCATCAAGCTGGCGGTGCGCGAGAAGCCGCCGGTGGATGTGGAGGACGAGGCGCATTTCTTCCGCATCGTCCAGGCGAGCTTCGCCCAGCGCCGCAAAACGCTGGCGAACAACCTGACGACGTTCGTGGGCAAGGAACGCCGCGAGGAAATGACGCAGCTGCTTATCGGCTGCGAGATTGATCCTGGCCGTCGAGGAGAGACCTTGTCCCTCGACGAGTTCGCCCGCATCAGCCGCGCCTTCCTGGCGGCGGGCTGGCGGGGTTAGCTCGGCCTGCTGTTAGTGGCCGAGCCTTGTTTGAGCCGGCGGCGAGCGGTTAGCGCCGCCGGCTTTGTTGTGGGCGCGCCCGCCGCCAGAGTGGCGGGCGGAGAGGGCCCTGACACGGCTGCGAAGCGCCATGCGGATCCTCGGCGCGTACAGCAGCCCCACAGGGCCAATCAACCCTCCAATTGGCTCAGACCATTCCAATGCACTCCTGTGATTGCAGATGCCCTATGACATGGAAAATCCGACTTACATGGCCTTACCTTGCTCTATTCACCCCTCAAGAACCCCAGTAACACGGAAATTTCCTCTTACAGCCCACCAAGAGCGTTAAGCACCAACAAATACACCTGTAACACGAAAAAACCGACTTACACGGCTCTGTCTTCGCTTCATCCGCCCACCATTGCCTCAGCAGCACGAAAAATTCCTCTTACATCCCACCAAGAACACAAGGCACACCACCGAACGCCACCTGTAACATGAAAAAATTGACTTACATGGCTCGCCTCTCGCTTCACCATTACCCGGGCAATACGCAAGTGCGGGAAGGGGGAACATAGTTTAATTAAGGAATAACTTAAATCGTAGCTTCAGGGGAAAAGTTACTGCTCTTCGGGGAGAGCTTGTGATTCCCAACCTACTGACCGGTTAATTCGGCGGCGGCGATGTACACCAAGTGAGCCGCAAAGGCGGCAAAGAGTGCTTCAGAGCAATATAATCATCCTTATGTGCGTGATTTGCTACCGGCCCCCCAGATGCAGCGCTGCTGCCGTCGGTGGTCATTCTCCCCTGCTGCTCTGTCGCAGGCAGGCGTAGCTACGCCACAACGCTGCGTGGAGCAGCGGTGGGTCACGCTTGTAATGCACTCGTGGCCCGCGGGCAGGCAACGCCGCTGCCCGCCCGCCATAACGCCGCGCCAGGCGCAGCAGCGCGGCGGGACTCCGCCTCCCACAAGAAATGTGGGAGGCAATTGGGAAGCGGAGGCTATCCGCAAGAGGGTAAGGGGTAACTCCCATAAGGAGCGGAGCGTCCGCCTTTGCCTGTACATTGCCACCCATGTGGCATAAGTTCATGCAATGTACAGGCAACAGCGGCCGTTGGGAGTTACCCCGTCCCTCAGTGCGGCAAACGGAGCACGCCACACTAAGCAATCGCACAATTTTCTCCGCACATTCCGCCCTCTCCACCCATACGATAAACGAAGAGGTGATTTACCCATGAAGCAAGGGGACCTGGTCGTCCGCAATTCCTATGGCGGTGACGTGCTGTTCCGAGTTGAAGAGATGCGATCCGATCAAGCCTTATTGAAAGGCACGGATTACCGATTGCTTGCGGATGCGCCAATTCCCGACTTGTCGGTTGTTCGTGATCCGGAATCGACAAGCGCGCGGCAGCAAGTGAAGATTAAAGTAAACGACTCTCTTAGACGGATGCGGCAGGAAAAGGCGCATCTTACGGTGTTATCAAGCCCTGACCGAGCTGCTTTGCAACAGCAAAGCCAGTCTTATTTTGAATTGCCGGGCAAGGTGCTTCATTTGGACGGAGACGGCAACTACTTACGGAAAAGCATGCAGTTGTACCAAACAATGAAGGTACCCGCACATGGCGTGCATGCTCATGAATCGCAAATGGCGCAGCTGCTGTATCGTTTGCTGCCGCAGGTAAAGCCGGATATCGTTGTGATCACCGGTCATGACGGAGTCCTAAAGAACCGCGAGGGCGAAGATCTGTATAGCCTGAGCAGCTACAAAAATTCGCAGCATTTCGTGAATGCCGTACGCGTTGCCCGCCAATACGAAAAGAACATGGATGGGCTTGTTGTGGTGGCCGGCGCATGCCAATCGCATTTTGAAGCGCTGCTGCAATCGGGCTCCAACTTCGCGAGTTCCCCTGGAAGAATATTGATCCATGCATTGGATCCTGTATATATTGCAATTAAAGCAAGTTATACCTCTGTCAGGGAGTCAATCAACCTCTCGGATGTGATTCATGGGACCATCAGCGGGATTGACGGGGTAGGCGGAATTGAGACGATGGGTAGACACCGGATGGGGCTGCCGAAGCCGAAAAAAGTGACTCATTCCACGGCAAGTATGAAGATAACGTCTTAATATGTACATTTTTTAAGTGAATATGCATCAAATTCGAAAAAATGGGCGAAAAAACCGTTGACAAGAAAATAAAAACGCTGATATAATATTTTGCTTCATTTGACAAACCTCCTCTTTCTGGTTATAATGGACAAGGAAAGAGGTGGTAGTGGACAATGGCAAAAAACGCGCTATTGGAAATTAAACGCAATTTGGAAGCCCACGTAGGCTCCAAAATCCGTCTTCGAGCTAACGGTGGCCGGCGAAAGACCATCGAACGCACCGGCACGTTAGAAGAAATCTACCCTTCTGTTTTCATTGTCAAACTGGATCAGGAGTCTCACGCGTTTAAGCGCGTTTCCTACAGTTATGCGGATATACTGACAGAGTCGGTTGAAGTGACCGTGTGCAATGATGAAGGTCAAGTCCGAATCACCCATATTCAACAATAGATGCATGCAGCATGCTTAAACGCGGATCAAATGGATTCGCGTTTTTTTTCATATCGAATGTTATTTGAATTCAGTCTGCTGCATAAGCGACTATCTGCTTGGCACATACTATACCGCAATCACATACCTTTCTAAGGACAGGAGGTGCACGGAACATGGGCCGCAGAAGAAGTGTCATGTCCGAGCAACTGAAATACGAGCTGGCGAAGGATCTGGGTTTCATCAACAAGGTGGAACAAGAAGGCTGGGGCGGTATTAGCACAAAGGATGCCGGCAACATGGTGAAGCGGGCAATTCAGCTTGCCGAGCAGGCCGCAGCCAGAAATCACGGACAGCAATAGACAGGAAATAAAGCCGTTAGAAAAGCTAAGAGAGCGGGGCGTTTAAGGCCAGCGTTGACCTCTTAGCTTTTCTTGTGCCCGTTTGTTATAATGTTGCTTAGCTAACAACGAACGGGAGAGCTTGCCATGAAAATTTACGAAAAGGCTCCGGCGAAAATAAACCTGCTGCTCGATGTCCTGCGGAAGCGGGAGGATGGATTCCATGAAGTCGAGATGATCATGACGATGGTCGATCTGGCTGACCGTCTGGAGCTGGAGGAGCTGCCGAGGGATACGATTATTATATCGAGCCAGGCTGGATACATACCGCTTGACGAGAAGAACCTGGCCTTCCAGGCTGCGCGTCTGATCAAAGAGCGTTACGACGTCCGTAAGGGCGTATATATACATCTGGATAAAAAGATACCGGTAGCCGCGGGGCTCGCCGGGGGCAGCAGCGACGCTGCCGCTGCGCTGCGCGGGCTGAACCGCCTGTGGCAGCTTAATATATCGGAGGACGAGCTTTGCCGCCTTGGTGCGGAGCTTGGCTCCGACGTACCGTTCTGCGTGACGGGAGGTACCGCGATAGCGCGCGGACGCGGGGAGAAGCTGGAGCGGATCAGCAATCCTCCGCAGTGCTGGGTCGTATTAGCCAAGCCTCCTATTAACGTATCAACGGCCGATGTATACGGCAAACTGCGTGCCAATGAACTGAAGAACCATCCTTTAACGAAGGAGATGGTATCGGCCATTGAACGCGGATCCTTCTCGGATATCTGCGCCGGACTTGGCAATGTGCTCGAGAATGTGACCTTGGATTTATATCCGGAAGTGCTGCAGCTGAAAGAAAGCATGCAAAAGCTAGGTGCTGATGGCGTCCTCATGTCGGGCAGCGGACCAACGGTATTTGGTCTAGTCTCGAAGGAAGCCAAGCTTCCACGTATCTATAATGGACTTCGCGGATTCTGCAAGGAAGTCTACGTGGTAAGAATGCTGACATAATGCTGACGTTTTTCTTGATTAAATCCGTATAAAAATGTTATATTGACTTTATATTATTCGGATTTAGTGGGGGGAATGGCTTTGAAAAAATTGAAGCGAAGCGCAAGACTGGTAGAGATGACGCAATATTTGCTGAGTCGTCCCCACACGTTAATTTCGCTCACAGCATTTGCTGATCGCTATCAGTCTGCAAAATCTTCCATTAGCGAAGATTTGGCCATTATAAAAGAGGTCTTCGAAGAAGAAGGCTTCGGTGAATTAAATACGCTAGCCGGTGCTGCAGGGGGCGTGAAATACACGCCTAAGATGCATACTTCCACGGCTTTATCGATTATGGACAACATTTGCCGCCAACTGGAACAGCCTGAGAGGGTACTTCCGGGCGGTTATTTGTATATGACCGATATGCTGGGACAACCGGAGCTGCTGGCCGATGTTGGACGAATGTTTGCGACAGCTTTTGCTGACCGAAATATTGACGTGATTATGACGGTTGAGACCAAAGGAATTCCGCTTGCTTACGCAACGGCGGCCTGCCTCAATCTGCCGGTTGTGATTGTAAGACGAGATAATAAAGTGACGGAAGGTTCAGCGGTAAGCATCAACTATGTTTCCGGCTCCAACAAGCGGATCCAGACGATGTCCCTTGCCAGACGTGCCCTCAAGGAGCAGTCCCGCGTCCTTATTATTGATGATTTCATGAAAGCCGGCGGTACGATTCAAGGGATGATGGATTTGCTTTACGAATTCAAGGCGACCGTAGCGGGCGTGGGCGTATTTGTAGAATCGGGCGAAGTGGAGCATGAAGAGCGTCTGCTCGAGGATTACGTATCGCTTGCGACATTGACGGCCGTTGATCTGAAGACGAAGCAGACAAAAGTTATTCCGGGCAACTATTTCAAATAAATAAGCATAGCGGCGCAACCGTTTATGCTTGAATTACATGAATAGGAAGGTTGGGAATTCGCAATGACAGACAAAAAGCTGCAAGTAATTGCTACAGATAAAGCGCCGGCTGCAATCGGGCCGTATTCGCAGGCTATTAAGGTAGGGGATCTGCTATTCACCTCCGGTCAAATTCCGCTGGACGCATCGGGCCAACTGGTAGAGGGCGGAATCGAGGAGCAGACTCACCAAGTTTTTCGTAATTTACAGGCAGTATTAGAAGAAGCAGGAGTAACATTAAATAATGTTGTAAAAGCAACAGTATTTATGAAAGACATGAATCAATTTGCAATTGTTAATGGCATCTATTCTTCCTACTTCGGCGACCATAAGCCAGCACGCTCCGCCGTTGAAGTGGCGCGGCTTCCGAAGGATGTGCTTGTCGAAATCGAGCTCATTGCATCGACTGTTGTCGAATAGAAACGAAAAAAAATTATCTGTAAAAAAATATTTTAAATATCGCATATTTTTCCAAAAAAGCAGAAGGAATTAGCACAAAAATGTGGAAGTATACACCAAGTCTCAGATAGGCAAAGGTGGTGAACACAAGTGCAAATTACTGATGTCAGACTCCGCCGTGTAAATTCGGAAGGGCGTATGAAAGCTATTGCTTCTATCACCATTGACAATGAATTCGTTGTTCACGATATTCGCGTCATCGATGGTAACAATGGCATGTTTGTGGCTATGCCTAGCAAACGTACGCCAGATGGAGAATTCCGGGATATCGCTCACCCAATTTCTTCGACGACCCGGGAGAAAATCCAAGCTGCTGTACTCGCCGAATACGAGCGTGCGGCAGTGGAAGAAGTGGCAATTGAAGAAGGAGCTTAAGCCTATCCTTTAAGTAACGGAATTGCGTCCCTTTGTCAGGACGGCATACGCCGTTTTAACAAAGGGATAATAGAAAAGAGGGCCGCGAGGCTCTCTTTTCTTTTTTTGTATAATGGGATATAGTCTTTTACAAGGTGGCGGAACGCGTATTTTTGCGTATCTTTTTCATAGGATTTCAAAACTTATAAATATCAACATTCAAAATAGGTAGTGTAGGAGGAATTTCAATTGAAGGTAATGACGATTGTATTGGCTGCCGGTCAAGGCAAGCGGATGAAATCGAAACTATATAAGGTTCTTCATCAAGTGAGCGGCAAACCGATGGTTGGCCATGTGCTCGATACGGTTAATGAAGCAAAGAGCGAGCGGACGGTAGTTATCGTTGGTCACGGGGCGGAGATGGTAAAAGGCTATCTCGGCGATCGCGCGGAATACGTGCTGCAGGAGCAGCAGCTTGGCACCGGCCATGCCGTACGTCAAGCAGAAGCGCTTCTCGGTTCGGAGGAAGGAACAACGATCGTCATTTGCGGCGATACTCCTCTTGTGCGGGCGGAAACCATTCAATCGATGCTGGCTTTGCATACATCCAGCGGCGCGGCAGCAACGGTTCTGACGGCGTCCTTCGATAATCCTACCGGTTATGGACGCGTTATTCGCGGCGCGGATGGCGCCGTACAGCGCATTGTCGAGCAGAAGGACTGCTCTGCCGAGGAAGCGGCCGTGAAGGAAATCAACACGGGGACGTATTGCTTCGACAACAAAAAGCTGTTTGCGGCTCTCGCAGAAGTGAAGAACGAGAACGCGCAAGGCGAATACTATTTGACCGATGTTATCGGTATTTTCCGTGATGCGGGCGACACCGTTCAAGCCTACTGCACGCCGGACCTGGCGGAAGCGATTGGGGTAAATGACCGCGTAGCGCTGGCAGATGCCGAACGATTCATGCGTGAGCGCATTAACCGCAAGCATCTAATTGAAGGAGTAACGATTATTGATCCTGCCAATACGTACATTGAAGCCGATGTGCGCATTGGAGCAGATACGATTATATATCCGGGTACCGTTCTGCGCGGCAAAACGGTTATCGGCGAGGACTGCGTAATCGGGCCTCAGGCCGATATTACCGATTCCGAGATTCTAAGCGGCGCTGCCGTAAAATATTCGACGGTTGCCGATTCGGTTGTGGGCAAGGACAGCACGGTTGGTCCATACGCGAACCTGCGTCCCGGCTCGAAGCTTGGTGAAGGCTGCAAGGTCGGCGATTTCGTCGAGCTCAAAAACGCTACGCTTGGCGATGGCAGCAAAGTGTCCCATTTGAGCTATGTGGGCGATGCCGTAGTCGGCAAAGACGTTAATATCGGCTGCGGAGCGATTACGGTCAATTACGACGGCTTCAACAAAGCGATTACGGAGATCGGCGACAACGCTTTTGTAGGCAGCAACGTCAATCTGATCGCGCCGGTGAAGCTTGGCGAGGGAGCTTACGTCGTAGCCGGATCGACCATTACTCATGACGTTCCGTCCGGTGATCTGGCGATTGCGCGTCAGCGTCAAGAGAACAAAGCGGGTTATGCGGATAAGATCCGTGCCCGCGCGAAAGCGAAGAAAGAAAGAAGCAAGAAAGAATAGGTTTTCCAATGGTTGGGCAAAGTGATATGGAAATTGACTTTTAGGAGGTTCCTATCCCGATGTCCATACCGATGATGGCAGAACAAAGAACAACAACCATGAAAAGCGAGCTCCGCAGCTTACGGGCAAGCGGCAGAGTGCCTGGCGTAGTATACGGCAAACAGCTTGCTTCCCCGGCTTCCGTTGCCATTCAGGAGAAGGAGCTGCTCGCGTTACTGCGCAGCCACCCGAATGCGGTTATCGATCTTGATATTCCTGGAGCCGGCAAGCAGTCGGTCATGATTGCGGAGGTACAGCGCGAGAAGCTGTCGCATAAGCTGCTTCATGTTGATTTTCAACAAATTAATATGAATGAGGAAGTAACGACGCATGTCCGTATCGACCTGGTTGGCGATTCGCAGGGCGAGCGCGAAGGCGGTATCGTCCAGGCTTTGCTGCATGAGCTGGAGGTGCGTTGTCTGCCGGGCAGCATTCCGGATTCGATTCCGGTCGATGTAACGGGGCTTCTGATGGGCAGCAGCTATCTGGTTGGCGATGTTCAGGTACCGGCTGGCGTAACGATCGTAACCGATCCGTCGGCTGTGCTTGTCACGGTCCTGGTACCTCAGAAGGATCTGACGGCGGAGGAAGCGGAGGCGCAGGAAGTAGAAGCGAAGGAAGCGGTATCGCGTTCCACGGAGGCGCAAATGCACGAGGTCGATTTTGCAAAATAAAGCAACGGATAAACGGTATCTGCCCTTTGCGGGAAGATACCGTTTCTTCCTTTCGTGCAGGGAATATTGCCCATCGTGTAGAATGAATATAGACATACGCAAAATGAGATTGGAGAGCAGGATAGCATGAAGTGGATTGTAGGGCTGGGGAATCCCGGCACAACCTATCAAAGCACGCGGCATAATGTAGGCTTTATGGTCATAGACGAGCTGGCTCGGCGCTGGAACATTCAAGTGACGCAGAGCAAGTGCAAGGCTTTGATTGGCGAAGGAAATGTACATGGCACGAAGGTTGTCCTTATCAAGCCGATGACTTATATGAATCTGTCCGGGGAATCGGTGCGGGGGTTCATGGATTACTTCAAGGCTAATCTGGAAGACGGACTTATTGTTTACGACGATATGGATACGGAGGTCGGTAAAGTACGGCTTCGTTATCAGGGCAGTGCGGGAGGCCATAACGGCATCAAGTCGCTTATTCAGCATTTGGGCACGCAGCAGTTCAACCGGATCCGAATGGGCGTCTCGCGTCCGCAGCCGGGCCGCAACATTGCCGATTACGTGCTGGATAATTTCCCGAAGAGCGAGCAGGAAGCACTGAAGAGCATGATCGAGCAGGCCTGCGACGCGGTGGAGTATAGTCTGAAGGCGAGCTTCGACAATACGATGGCCAAGTTTAACAAGTAACCGCCTAAGCTCGGACAAAACGGGCATACTGAAGGGTATAACTATTCTTCAGGAGGCATACATATGGCTGTGAACTATATTTGCCGGCACTGCCGGACGCCGATGGGGACGATAGAGGAGAAGGAAATTTCCGAGTCGCGGCTCGGTTTCCATTTCTTGACCCCCGAAGAGCGCAGCGATATAATAGCGTATAACTCGAACGGCGATATTACGGTTAAGGTTGTTTGCGATTACTGCCGCGAGGCGCTGGAAGCAAACCCGGAGCTTTTGCTCGTCGTAAATCCGCTGCAGTAGTGTAACGCAATAGCGTTCGTAGCCTTGGCATTCGGCTGAGGCTTCTTTTCGATGATTCCTATTGTAAAATAAAGCTTCTATTTCTTTGCCTTTTGTCTTGTGTATAGAAACGGGGTGCCTTCACGATTGAAAGCGTTAGTACAGGCTTTTGCCGCGGATCCGGATGTACAATCGATTATAGCCGGCGTCCGCAAAGGAATGCGCGAACAGATGATATCGGGACTTGCCGGCTCTTCCAGGCAAGTACTCGTTGCGGCGGTGAAGGATGATTTAGACCGTCCGCTGCTTGTTGTCACGCATAATATGTATGCCGCACAGAAAATTGCAGAGGATTTGCAGGAATGCATCTCTGCCGATGATGTATTGTTATATCCCGCGAACGAGCTGGTAGCTGCCGAAGCGGCGATCTCAAGTCCTGAGACGCTGGCGCAGCGCATGGATGTGCTGATCAAGCTGTCCGAAGGCTTCCGCGGGATTATTGTCGTTCCGTTCTCCGGCATTCGGCGCTATCAGCCGATTAAAGGGGTTATGTCGGATGCTAAGATTACGGTAAAGGTTGGCGACACGATTGAACTGGATGATTTCCTGCGCCAAATGACCGGTCTTGGCTACGTCCGCGCGGACCGCGTGGAGTCCAAAGGCGAGATGAGCGTACGGGGCGGTATCGTAGACTTTTATCCGCTTACCGCGGAGCTCGCGTACCGGATCGAATGGTTTGGAGACGAGATAGATTCCATCCGTACCTTCGACCCTTCCGACCAACGTTCGCTTGATAACCTGCAGACGTTTACCGTAACGCCTTGTCAGGAGATCGTTGCCGACAAGCGGCGCTTTAGCGCTGCAGCGGAGCATGCAGCAACTCTCCTTGCCCAGCAGCTCGACAAAATGACGGATCGAATGGCGAAGGATCGCCTCCGTCAGGAAATCGGCGGCGAGATTGAGAAGCTGCGGGAGCAAGTCTATTTTCCTGAAATCTATAAATATATATCCATGCTGTACCCGGAAAGACAGACCATTCTGGACTATATGCCGGAGGATACGGTTCTTATCCTGGATGAGCCGACAAGGCTGATCGAGACGGGCCGCCAGCTGGAGCGGGATGAGGCGGAATGGTCGACCCATCTGCTCTCCAACGGCAAATCGCTGCCAAGCTTTACGCTCGCCCGGGAATCGGATGAGATTTTGCATCACCGGAAGTTCCAAACGCTGTTTATGTCGCTCTTCCTGCGTCAAATCCCGCATTCGCAGCCTCAAAATATCCTGAATATGACGAGCCGCGCGATGCAGAATTTCCATGGGCAGATGAATGTGCTTAAGGCGGAGATGGAGCGGTGGAAAAAGACCGGCGCGAAGGTGATGATGCTAGGCGGCAACGCCGAGCGGCTCGACCGGATCCGCCGCGTGCTGCAGGATTACCATATCGAGCCTCCGATCCTGATTGAAGGTAATCTTCAATCCGGCTTTGAGCTGCCATCCTCCCATCTTGTCATTATTACGGAAGGCGAGATGTTCTCGCAGAAGCAGCGCAAGGCGCGCCGGATGGACAAGAAGATCGACAACGCCGAGCGGATCAAGAGCTATACCGAGCTGAAGGTCGGCGATTATGTCGTTCATCAGAATCACGGTATCGGCAAATACGTCGGTATCGGCACGCTGGAGATCGGTGGCATTCATAAGGACTACCTGCATATCTTGTATGCTGGCGGAGATAAGCTGTCCGTGCCGGTCGAACAGGTCGACATGATTCAGAAATACGTCGGTTCCGAAGAGAAGGAGCCGAAGATCAATAAGCTGGGCGGCAGCGAATGGGTACGGGCAAAAAATAAAGTCCGAGCCTCCGTTCAGGATATTGCCGATGACTTGATCAAGCTGTATGCGGAGCGTCAGTCGGCGCCCGGATTTGCTTTCGGCCAGGATACGGCCTATCAGAACGAGTTCGAAGCGATGTTCCCGTATGATGAGACGCGCGATCAGCTGCGGGCGATCGAAGAGATCAAGAAGGATATGCAGAAGCCGCAGCCGATGGATCGTCTTCTGTGCGGCGATGTAGGCTACGGCAAGACCGAAGTGGCGGTTCGCGCCGCTTTCAAGGCCGCAATCGAAGGAAAGCAGGTAGCTATTCTAGTCCCAACGACCATTCTTGCCCAGCAGCATTACGAAACTTTCCGGGAACGATTCTCAGGATATCCGTTCAACATTCAGGTATTAAGCCGGTTCCGTTCCCGCAAGGAGCAGAACGATACGATGAAAGGCCTGAAGGCGGGTACGGTCGATGTAGTGATCGGCACGCACCGCTTACTGTCGCAGGATGTTATCTTTAAAGACTTGGGTCTGCTTATCGTCGACGAAGAGCAGCGGTTTGGCGTGTCGCATAAGGAGAAGCTCAAGAAGCTGAAGACCAATGTCGACGTGCTGACGCTGACCGCTACGCCTATTCCGCGGACCTTGCATATGTCTATGTTGGGCGTTCGCGATTTGTCGGTCATCGAGACGCCGCCGGAGAACCGTTTCCCGGTGCAGACTTATGTCGTCGAATACAGCACCTCGCTCGTGCGTGAAGCGATTGAGCGGGAGTTGGCGCGCGGCGGGCAGGTATATTACCTGTATAACCGCGTGCAAGGGATTTATCAAATGGCCGAGCAGATCAATGCGCTTGTGCCGGATGCCAAGGTTGCGGTCGGTCATGGCCAAATGTCGGAGCAGGAGCTGGAGAAGACGATTCTGGACTTCCTGGACGGCGAGTCCGACGTGCTTGTCAGCACGAGCATTATCGAGACCGGCGTCGATATCCCGAACGTAAATACGCTGATCGTGCACGATGCGGACAAAATGGGTCTCTCCCAGCTGTACCAGCTGCGTGGCAGGGTTGGCCGTTCAAACCGGATTGCTTACGCCTACTTCACCTATCAACGGGACAAGGTGCTCACCGAGGTGGCGGAGAAGCGCCTGCAGTCGATCAAGGAATTTACGGAGCTTGGCTCAGGCTTCAAGATTGCAATGCGCGACCTTTCCATCCGCGGAGCGGGTAATTTGCTTGGGGCGGAGCAGCATGGCTTTATTGCTTCCGTCGGTTTTGATCTGTATTCGCAGATGCTGGCTGACGAGATTGCGAAGCGCAAGGCGGAGATGGAAGGCGTGGAAGTGAAGGAAGAGCGCCGCGTCAGCACGCTGATCGACGTCAGCATCGATGCTTACTTGCCTTCCGATTATATTTACGACAGCATCCAGAAGATCGAGATCTACAAGAAAGTGGCTACCGTTACGTCTATTGACGAAGCGGAGGATCTGGCAGAGGAGCTGATCGACCGTTTCGGCAACCTGCCTCAGGCCGTGGACAATCTGCTCTCGGTTGCGCGGCTTAAGGTATACGGCACGCAATACGGCATTGAACAGATCAGCCAGAAGGGCGACGACCTTATCGTCCGCTTCGGCGAACGCGAGAAGAAACGGATTGACCGCAAGCTGGTGGATCAGCTGTGCGTGCAGTACGAGAACCGGTTCCGCCAAGGCGCGATTCAGGATGAGTATCCAACGCTTCTGCTGCGTGGCAAAGGGCTTGAGATGGATCAAAGGGTCCAGCTTCTGGAAGGTTTCCTGAAGAAATTCAAGGATGCAAGAAAAGGCGAAGAAGCACTGCAGGACGCAAAAGGCTAATGATAGATAAACGTATATTTTCCATATACTAAGCTTGCATCACGTCTAAAAGTAACAGGCAGCTCCTCCTTGCGAAGAGCTGCCTGTTACAAGCTTGTGGTCAAGCCTTGTCGTTTTCTGTTACAATACAATAAACTTCTCAAATTGAAAGGGGATTCAACATGTTGCACACAAAACGCAAATCGACATGGCGCAGAAGCGCACTGCTCGTAATCGCGGCAGTGCTGGTCATGACGATCATGGCGGCTTGCGGTGGCAAGAAAGAAAGCGAGGGCGGCTCCAATGGCCTCACTTTCGCAGGGGCGGGCAAAGGCACTGTCGTTGCAACTTACAAAGACGGCACCGTCACAGAAGCGGAGTTCAACAAGTACCTGGATATCTTCAACATCATGCAGCCGGGCTATGAGCAAGTGATTGCAATCCCGCAGTTCAAGGAGCAATTGCTCCAGCAATTCGTTTCGTACAAGATCCTTGCCAAGCAAGCTACTGAAGCAACGCTCAAAAAAGCAGGCGATGAAACGAACGACCAGATGAAGAGCTTTGAAGATACGCTCAAAACAAATGCCGACGTTAAAAAGACGCTGGACGACAAAAAAGTATCTACAGCTGACGTAAGAACCTACCTCAACCTGATGCTGGTTGTGGTTGAGCATATGAATTCGAAAGTAACGGACGACGAGATGAAAGCCGAGTACGAGAAAAACATCGGCAACTATAATCCGGTAACCGTTCGTCATATTCTCGTAGCAACAACGGATCCTTCGGATTCCACGAAGACGCTTCGCACGAAAGAGGAAGCTCTTGCCCGTGCAAAAGAAGTGAAAGCGAAGCTTGATGCAGGCGGAGACTGGACAGCCCTTGCTAAACAGTATTCCGACGATACAGGCTCGAAAGATAACGGCGGCGAATACAAAGACGCAAAAGCCTCGGATTGGGTAGAGGGCTTCAAAAATGCGGCTCTGACGCAGCCTGTCGGCAAAATCGGCGATCCGGTTGAGACGGAATACGGCTACCATGTCATTTTGGTTGAGAAACGCGACCAAGCAGCCTATGACAAAATTACGGAAGATCAAAAGAAAGAAGTTCAAAGCGCTGTTGCTTACAACCACATGAATACGTTCATGACGGATGAAATGCCGAAGCAGGACGTGAAAATTACGCTGCCTGAAGCATCCGCTTCACCAAATGCTTCCGCATCGCCAGGTGCTTCGGAGTCGCCAGCGGCTTCCGAATCCCCGGCAGCGTCGGAGTCTCCGGCAGCTAAATAAAGGCCTTTAAAGAAAGCTGATCTCATCATGCAAATGACGGATCAGCTTTTTTTTATGAAATTCTTTCTTGTTTTTGTAAAAAGTGATATCATAATTATATCAAAATAATATAAGGGGTGTTCTTATGAAGGAATATAAGGCTTGGCACGTAAACGGATTCCTCGCATTGCTCGCCGCGATTATTTCTTTTGCCGGAGGTATCGCATTTATTATATTTGGCGCCGATCAGCTGGACCCGAATGTTTTTCTGATTGTTCTTGGGATATTGCTTGAGGTGGTCTTTATCGTAGCGGTATCCTCGCTTACAATCGTTCAGCCAAATGAAGCGAAGGTTATTACCTTCTTCGGTACGTATGTTGGTACGGTCCGCGAGAGCGGTTTATGGATTGTTGTGCCGTTCACGAACAAGAGGAAGGTATCGATGAAGGTCCGCAACTTCAACAGCCAGACCCTGAAGGTGAATGATGCGGAAGGAAATCCGGTTGAGATTGGCGCCGTTGTTGTGTTTAAAGTGACGGAGACGGCAAAAGCGTCTTTTGACGTGGACAATTACGAGCGCTTCGTGGAAATTCAGAGCGAGACGGCTGTCCGTCATATCGCTGCCCAGTATCCTTACGATACCTTCTCCGACACCGCACAGCAGTCGCTGCGAGGCAATGCGGATGAAGTAGCGGCGGAGATGATGAATGAGCTGCAGAATCGCCTGGCCGTAGCCGGCGTAGAAGTACTGGAGACCCGCCTGACGCATCTGGCTTACGCGCCGGAGATCGCAAATGCCATGCTGCAGCGTCAGCAGGCGATTGCAATCGTATCGGCTCGTCAAAAAATTGTAGAAGGCGCGGTTGGCATGGTGGATTCCGCTTTGAAGCAGCTGGCGGAGAACGGAATCGAGCTGGATGAGGAGCGTCGCGCGGCAATGGTCAACAATCTGATGGTTGCCATTGTATCGGACCGGGGAGCAACGCCGGTTATTAATACGGGCACGCTGTACTCCTAAGAGGACAGTCCAATGGGGAAAGATAAGAAAGCTTTTGCGCTCCGGCTCGATCCAGATTTACACCGTGCCATCGAGCAATGGGCGAATGATGAATTCCGCAGCGTGAACGGGCATATCGAGTTTTTGCTCCGGGAGGCGCTTGGCAAAGCCGGAAGGCTTCCCAAGCCAGCGCCCAAGAATCCGGCTAATAATGAGTGATGTTTGGCAGCCGCCGTTCTATCCTTTAAAGGGTGAAACGGCGGTTTTTTTTGAATGGATTTTTTCACGTGGAACAATTAGCGGGGTTAATTATTAAAAAGAAGGAAATGAAGCAAGGTTTTTGCCATAGAAGGGAATGCTTTAAATGGTGCTTTACGGATTGTCTTACCACATCTGTCCGAGATCCCCTGGCTTCAGCAGGAAACCCGCAGGAAGCGGCGGATAGCCGTGCATAAGAAATTGGGAGCCGATGAATACTATGGTCAGATTCACAAAAGAATTCGTTATCGAACGCGCTAGACAGAAGAGCCGCCGAATCACAACCAGCATAACGGCAGCTTTAGAATAGGCGCTCCGCTAGCTGAATCATTCTTTTTCCGCGAGAACGCTTTAACCCTTGGATTATGAACGAGGAGGGCGGCAATCGCTTGTTATGAAGGCTAATCGTATCCAGTGACTTAAAATCCTCTAGGAAAGTGGGGCAACAAGAAATGAAAGCAACTGGAATTGTACGTCGCATCGATGATCTCGGGCGTGTGGTGATTCCGAAGGAGATCCGCCGTACTTTACGTATCCGCGAAGGAGATCCGCTCGAAATATTTGTTGACCGCGATGGTGAAGTAATCCTGAAGAAATACTCTCCAATCGGTGAGCTTGGTGACTTCGCCAAAGAGTATGCCGAATCCTTATTCGAGAGCACCAACCATGTTACCCTCATTACCGACCGCGATACGGTTATTGCCGTAGCCGGCGCTTCGAAAAAAGAACTGCTGGAGAAGCAGATCGGCTCGATTTTGGAAGGATGTATGGATAACCGCAAAACGACTGAAGGCGCTTCCGGCACATACGAGATCGTTAAGGATATGCACGACACATACTCCGCTTATGTAGCAGCACCAATCGTTGCAGGAGGGGATCCAATCGGCACCGTTGTCCTGCTCAGCAAAGACGATACGGTTAAAATGTCACAGATGGAAACCAAAATGGTGGAGACGGCGGCAGGCTTCCTGGCGAAACAAATGGAACAATAATCAAACGAAAATTAAGGCTTGGTTCCCGTTAACCGACTGCAGATTGCATCGTAACGGAAACCAAGCCTTTTCATGTGGCGGTGCGGTTGATATGATCGCGGGATGCCCGGGGAGAGCTGCCGATCACTCTCTTGAACATTTTCGAGAACAGGAACGGGTCGGTATAACCGACGGAGCGGGCGATGTCGCCAATGGTGAGCTCTTGATGATGCAGAAGCTCAACAGCCCGGTTCATCCGGAAACGGAGCAGGAAGGCCTGCAAGGAGACGCCTAGCTGCGTTTTGAATAATCCGGACAGGTAAGTGCGGTCGAGCCCCACGAAATTCGCGATGTCCTGAACGGAGATCGGAAGGCTGTAGCTGTTCTCGATAAAGGCAACCGCTTTGTTGATGTAGGCTTCTTTCGTATTAACGGCATGCGCCGGAGCAGAGGGCTGTTTATTGCAGGCGACCAGCCGGGCCATGTACTGGTACAGGAGACTTTGACTGAATAGATCCCCGCTGCCGGGATGATCCTCTAGGGCTTGATGGAATTGCTCATAGACGGATTCGAAAAAGTCCTTCTGCTCCGTCGCGTCAAATATCGGATTTGCAGGGCTAAGGCCGGCCCGCTGCAGAAGCGATTTCGCATGAAGTCCTTTTAATCCTACCCAGGAATAAGTCCAAGGGTTCTCCTCGTCAGCTTTGTAATGCACAAGCGAACCCGGAATGATAAGAAAGCCTTGGCCGGCATGCAGCTCATAGCTCAGCTCGCCTAACCGGAATTGACCGGTGCCGCTGTGGATGTAATGGATAATATACATATCGCGCAGTCCGGGGCCCCAATAGTGCCCGGGATCGCAATCCTGCTTGCCCCAAAAGAGCAGGCTTAAGTCCATATAACGCTCTGTTGCCGGACTGGGCAAATAAATTTCGGTTAACGGCATAGGGCGGTTCCCTCCAGTGTGGATGGTACACAGCTTATTTCTTTATTATAAACAAGGCGGCGCGGCTCGTCATAAGGAAATGGGATTATGACAAATAAATAAGAGGCTTTGCCATGTTCGCTTGCCTGCTTCGGATATATAGTGGAGGAGTCAATTCCTTTTACGAAAACGGAGGCGGAAGCAAAGATGTCTAAAATTACTTTTCTAGGTGCGGGAAGCACGGTATTCGCGAAAAATGTTCTTGGTGACGTAATGTCAACGGAGGCCCTGCAAGGCTTCGAGCTTGCCTTATTCGATATTGATGCGGGGCGGCTGCGCGATTCCGAGCAGCTGCTGTTGAATATGAAAGCATCCCTCGGAAGCAGCTGTGTCGTTAAAGCCTATTCCGATCGGAAAGAAGCGCTCCGCGGAGCTAAATATGTGGTCAACGCCATTCAAGTCGGCGGATATGATCCATGTACGATTACGGACTTTGAGATTCCGAAAAAATACGGGCTTCGCCAGACCATTGCCGACACGGTTGGTATCGGCGGCATTTTCCGCAACCTGCGCACGATTCCGGTCGTGCTTGATTTCGCAAAGGATATGCGTGAGGTATGCCCGGACGCTCTGTTCATGAATTATACCAATCCAATGGCGGTTCTGACGAACGTGCTGTCGACGGCGGGCGGCGTTAGAACGGTGGGCTTGTGCCACAGCGTACAGGCTTGCGTGTCCGATCTGTTTAAAACCTTGGGGATGGACGCTACGGGAGTGGAATCCAAGATTGCGGGCATCAACCATATGGCCTGGCTGCTTGAAGTGAAGAAGGATGGCGTGGATCTGTATCCGGAGATCAAGCGCCGTGCGGCGGAGAAGCAGAAGGAGAAGCATCATGACATGGTCCGGTTCGAAATGATGCTGAAGTTCGGCTATTACATCACGGAGTCGTCCGAGCATAATGCGGAGTATCATCCGTACTTCATCAAGCGCAATTATCCGGAGCTGATCGAGCGCTTCAATATTCCGCTGGATGAGTATCCGCGCCGTTGCGTCGAGCAGATCAAAGGCTGGAATAATATGCGTGAATCGCTGCTTGCCAACAGTAATATCGAGCATAAACGCAGTCATGAATACGCTTCCCATATTATGGAGGCCATTGAAACGGGCAAACCGTTCAAAATCGGCGGCAACGTCATGAACACCGGTCTGATTACCAACCTGCCGAAGGAAGCCTGCGTCGAGGTTCCGTGCCTTGTTGACCGCTCGGGCATCAATCCGACGTATGTCGGCGATCTGCCGCCGCAGCTGGCCGCGCTCAACCGCACGAACATCAATACGCAGCTGCTGACGATTGAAGCGGCGCTGACGCAGAAGAAAGAGCATATTTACCATGCGGCTATGCTGGATCCTCATACTTCGGCGGAGCTATCGATGGATGATATTGTGGCTTTGTGCGACGATTTGATCGAGGCTCATGGGGATTGGCTTCCTGCGTATAAGTGATGCGAGATGATCGATGGTGGGCGGGGGCAGAAAATATACTTCCTTCCAGTTGCTGTTGTACCCATGAAATTTTGAATTAACTCGCTCAGGCGAGATTTCATGGGTACAAAGGCAAGCGCTACGCTCCTCCAGTAAGTATATTTCCTTTACCCTATCTATCGATCGCAGCGCGATCAAAAACCGCACAAAGCGCGGTTTTTATAGGCAAATAAGGCCGCCCACTCCTATTGGGCTGCCTTATTTTTTTCTTGGCGGCCTGGATGGGCTCAGGCCGTCTCTAAAATAGCTCGGCTGCCCGGGTCAGTAGGCAGCCTATTGCAGTTTATAAAGCAATTGATGGAGGGGAGGAATTGTATCCCTTTAAGGAGCGGAGCGTTTGCCTTTGCCGTCTAAAAGCCTCGTTTACGAGCTTATTCAAGCTTTTAGACGGCAACAGCAACCGAAAGAGATACGATCCTGGACTGAGATCGCATATGCGTCAAAATGTTCAGCTCATCTCCGTACGGAAAATCAATTGCGCCCCGCCAGGAAAGTACGGATAACTTGCTCGGCCGCCTGTTCAAGCAGGATGGGGGCACGCTCCATCGCTTCCCGCAAGGTCATCGGCGTATTCATGATGCTATGCACGCTGCTAATGCCCTCCGCATGCAGAACATCCATGCCGGGGCCGACGAATCCGGCCAACGCAATCGCAGGTACTCCATTTTTCTTGGCCAGTTGAGCGACGCCCATCGGCGCTTTGCCGGAGGCCGTCTGGTGATCGATACGGCCTTCCCCGGTTATGACCAGATCCGCTCCGTTTAAATGCTCCTCCAGATGCACATGCTCCAGAACGACATCAATGCCGCGGCGAACGGAAGCGGGGAAGAAGGCCAGATAGGCGCCGCACAAGCCGCCGGCTGCACCTGCGCCAGGGCGATCGTGGAGTCGGATTCCCGTCTTTGCTTCGATTAAATTCGCCCACACCGTCATCCCTTGCTCAAGCTGGTCTACCTTCTCGGGAGACGCGCCTTTCTGCGGACCAAAGACGCGAGCAGCCCCTTGCTCCCCTATAAGCGGGTTTTGCACGTCAGTGGCGATAACAAAGGAAGATTCCGCAATGCGCGGATCCCATAGACTGTCGTCAATCGCCGCAATATCCGCTAGAGCCCCTCCGCCGGGCGGTACGGGCTTGCCCTGCCGATCCAGCAGTCGCATTCCTAGCGCCTGCAGCATGCCGGTACCTCCGTCATTGGTGGCACTGCCGCCTACGGTGAGCAGAAACCGCCGGCATCCAAGGTCTAGCGCATGGCGAATAAGCTCGCCTGTCCCGTAGGTTGTCGTCAGGGAGGGATCACGCTGCTCCTCCGTCAGCAAGCAAAGGCCGGAAGCTTCCGCCATCTCAACAACGGCAGTCTGTCCGATTATTCCGTAAGAAGCGCTAACGCTTGCCCCAAGCGGGCCGGTTGCGTTAACGGTTATGCGCTCACCGCTCGTAGCCGCGAGCAGGCTGTCGAGCGTTCCCTCACCGCCGTCAGCGATCGGAAGCTTGACGATGTCGGCATCCGGCGCGCAACGCCTGATGCCTTGAGCAATAGCTTCCGCCGCCGAAGCGGCGGACAAGCTGCCTTTGAAAGAATCCGGTGCTATAACGATTTTCACGAGCAGCCATCTCCTTTTACGTTTCTTATTGCTTTTAGTATACCTGATTCCCGGGTCTCTGCGCCGCACCTCGGCGTAGCAGATAAAAAGCCTGCCAATTGCCCTCTCCAGCATCCGGGCATTATTAATCCCCACGCAAGAAATGGTATACTACCTGTAGAATCTGCATGTGGCAGGGAGGAGCATTGCGAAAATGGCACAAACGATAACGGTAGTTGGCCTGGGATCGGGCGATCCCGATCAATTAACGCTTGGCGTGTGGCGGAGGCTGCAGGAGGCGGAGACGATTTATGTCCGCTCGGAGCAGCATCCGGTGATGTCGCTGCTGCGGGAGCATCAGCTGGCTTACACGTCCTTTGACAGCGTTTATGAACAGCATGACACCTTTCCGGAGGTTTATGATACAATAGCGGATACGCTTGTCCGCAAGGCGCTGGAGGCATCCGCGCCAATCCTGTATGCCGTGCCGGGGCATCCGATGGTAGCGGAGCGCACGGTACAGCTGCTGCGCGAGCGCTGCTCGCTGGCTGGTATAACGCTCGAAATTATTGGCGGGGAAAGTTTCCTTGACCAGACTTTTATCCGTCTTGGCATTGATCCGATCGAAGGGTTCGCGCTGCTTGATGCAGCCGAGCTGAAGGCGGCTCACGTGCAGCCGCGCGTACATACGATTATTGGGCAGGTCTATGATGCTTATACGGCATCGGATGTAAAGCTCGCGCTTATGGAGCGCTACCCGGATGACTACGAGGTTGTCGTTGGTCATGCGCTTGGCGTAACGGGCGAGGAACAGATCCTTAAGGTTCCGCTGTACGAGCTCGACCGGACGCCGGGCTTCGGCAATCTGTCGCTGATCTGGGTGCCGCGTACGGAAGAGGATGCCGTTCTTAACCGCACGTTCGACCGTCTGCATGAGATCGTTGCTATTCTGCGCAGCCCCGGAGGCTGTCCGTGGGACCGCGAGCAGACGCATCAGTCCATCCGCAAGAATTTCATTGAAGAGCTGTATGAAGCGCTTGAAGCCATCGATAACGATGATCCCGACAATATGCGGGAGGAGTTTGGCGACGTGATCCTGCAGGTGATGCTGCACAGCCAGATGGAAGAGGAGACGGGAGCGTTCTCTGTCTATGACGTTATCGAAAGCCTGAACGAGAAGCTGATTTTCCGCCATCCGCATGTGTTTGGCGACCGCAGCGCCGGGGATGCCGGCGAAGCGCTTGTCAACTGGGAGCAGATGAAGGCCGAGGAGAAGAAGCTTAAGGGCGAAGCCGATGCCCGCAAATCGCAGCTGGACGGCATTCCGAAGGATCTGCCGGCGCTTATGAAGGCCTACCAGCTTCAGAAGAAGGCGGCGAAGGTTGGCTTTGATTGGGAGGAGCTGGAACCGGTTCTGACCAAAATAGAAGAGGAGCTTCGCGAGCTGCGCGAGGCGATAGATTCGAAGGATTCGGAAGAGCAGGCAGGAGAGCTGGGAGATTTGCTGTTTGCGGTTGTGAACGCTTCTCGCTTTATCCACGCTGATCCTGAGGAGGCACTCTCTCGCACCAATGCAAAATTTAAGAGCCGATTCTCTTATATTGAGGAGCAGCTTCGTATAAACGGCAAAACTTTTGACCAGACTGATTTAACAGAAATGGATCGTTGGTGGGAAGAAGCGAAGCGACAATAGAGCCTCGGATTCGCCACGAATCGCAACATTTCTGCATCTTTCGGTAAATTTTTTTACTCGTGCAGCAGGATTTTTTTACTGACAAGCAGAATAAGTATCAACGTGTTTGTGTTTATGCTTAAAATTACCAAACAAACGGCAGCGCCCATTAGCAGCGCTGACCGAACAAAACAGGCGAATTGAATTTAGGAGGATATTAATAATGAACAAAACAGATCTGATCAACAACATTGCAACAAAAAGCGGTTTGACTAAACGTGACGTAGAAGCAGTATTGAACGGCTTCCTCGGCGAAGTTACTGACGCGCTTGCAGGCGGAGACAAAGTACAACTGATCGGCTTCGGTACTTTCGAAACTCGTAAACGTTCCGGCCGCGTTGGCCGCAACCCGCAAACGGGTAAAGAAATCTCCATCCCAGAATCCAAAGTTCCTGCATTCAAAGCAGGCAACAAACTGAAAGACGCTATCAAGTAATACATGCGTCTCGATAAATTCCTCAAAGTATCCCGGTTGATCAAGCGCCGTACGGTAGCAAAGGACGTGTCCGAGCAAGGGCGCGTCTGGATCAACGGCCGTGAAGCGAAAGCTAGCAGCACGGTTAAAGCAGGGGATGAGCTTACGATCCAATACGGACAGAAGACGGTAACCGTTCGTGTCGAACGAATTGCCGAAACGACCCGTAAGGATGAAGCCGGTGAGCTTTACACTTTGATCAAGGAAGAACAACGCCCGCGCGAGGATAACCTCGGCTGGTAAACAATAAAGAGCTGTCACCTTTAGTGGCAGCTCTTTTTTCAATTCTAAGAGTTTATTTGTTTCATGTAGACAGGGCTTATAATTGACCGGATTGAAACGCGCCCTCCGTCTAAGGACGGCGAAGCCGTTTCACCTTGATGCTCAGGAGGTAGACAAGCCTTGATTCCAGCCATGACGAATTTGCCCGAAGTCCGTCCTTCAAAGGGCGGAGGCGTATTGGGACTGACCTTTTCTCTCTTTATAAAAAATGCCGCAGTGCTGCTGCTCATAACGGCAATTACGATCGTGCCGGTTGAACTCATAATTTGTTACGGTTTTTCTAACCTGTCTATCGATAATATTGTCAAAGACATCATGATCTCTCAGCTATTCTTAACCCTGCTGACCCCCGTTGTCGTTTACTACTTGATTGAGAGACTTCGGGGCGGCAAGGGCAGCGTTGCCGATGCTTACCGATGGGGGCTCCGCAAGTGGCTGAGGATGATCATGTATAATTTTCTCCAGGGCGTCATTCTTTCGGCGGGGCTCCTGTTTTTCATCGTTCCGGGTTTGTTCATGTATGTAAGGCTTCTGCTGCTCCCCGCTGTCGTCTCTATCGAGAATACTTCCGTGACGAATCCGCTCGAGAGCAGCCGCAATATGGCCGTAGGACAATTCTGGCGTTTTCTCGGACTTGGCGTCGTCATCAATCTATTTAGCTTTCTCCTAGGCTTGGGTGCAAGCAAATTGCTGCTAGAATCGGGGAATATCAACGGGATTACGGTTACGCTTTATTATCTGTTCATAGACTGGGTATCGCTGATTGGAGTTATTCTATCTCTCGTGCTTTATCTCAAGATCAGAACGGAGCAATATGCGGCTGCAGCCCAAGCAGCTGAAGAAGCTGCCGTAACGGCATAACCGGTTAAGGGAAAGAGCATTTCTCTCAAAGAGAGAAGTGCTCTTTTTGTTTCTCTAAAACAAAAATATCAATGATATCATTAAATATTTATTGTAAAACGATAAATATTTATGGTACTTTAATGGTGGTTTTCCATTATGCAGAGGAGGGGGCATACTTATGGAATTGCAGCCCTTATTGAATGCGGTCTGGATCCGTCGTATTTGGCAGCTTTTTATTTTTGGTTATCAGCAGGCCATGTCCTGTATTTTTCCGGTTATTATTTTCGCGTCTCTGGCTTTAACCAAGGTTATATCTATACCTTACGTTCATCGTTACGATCTGCTGCTGCTGATCTGCCTGTTTACCCAGGTTGGCATGGTGGTATTTAAGCTGGAGACCATTGACGAGCTTAAAGTAATTTGCATGTTCCATATTATTGGATTGATGCTTGAGCTGTACAAAGTGCATATGGGCTCCTGGTCTTATCCGGGCGAAGGCTGGTCGAAGCTGTTTGGGGTGCCGCTTTACAGCGGATTTATGTATGCCAGCGTCGCCAGCTACATCTGTCAGGCATGGAGGAGGCTGTCGATTTCCGTATACGGGTGGCCGCGGCAGCGTTATGCCGTAATAGTCTGCATCGCTATTTATTTGAACTTTTTTACTCACCACTATTTGTGGGATATGCGGTGGGTGCTGACGCTGCTTCTGGTTATTGTCTTTTACCGGACTTCTTTTGCCTATAAGGTGGGGGGGAGGGAGTACCGCATGCATGTTGTGTTGTCCTTTCTGCTTATCGGCTTCTTCATCTGGCTTGCGGAAAATATTTCGACGTTTATGGGGGCATGGGCCTATCCGGATCAGGAGCATACCTGGCATATCGTCCATTTGGGAAAAATCAGTTCCTGGTACTTGCTTGTTGTCATCAGCGTCATTATCGTGGCGCAGCTGAAGCGCGTAAAAAGCGCAAGGGACGGAGGCAATCCTTCGCTCTAGCGAAACCGATATGAAAGAGTAGATTTGCCCTCGCGCGGATGTTCTAAAGTTCGTCCAACCCCCATAAGCTAGTCTCAAGCTATGCTTTCGAAGTGGAGGGACGGGTCAATGGTTGAACAAAGCAAAGGGCAGAAGCGGCAGGAAGTCAAAATGCTGAACCGCAAGCTGCTCGAAATTACCGGCGTGCTAAATGTGGAAAGTTTCGACAGCGAAGAGTTTCTGCTCGATACCGATCTTGGCTTCTTGATGATAAAAGGGCAAAACCTGCATATCAAGCATCTCAATCTGGAACAAAACCTTGTCGCCATCGAGGGGTATGTCCATTCACTCGCCTATTTGGACGCCAATACCTCTACCAAAACTAAAGGCTTATTCGGTAAGCTGTTTAAGTGACCTCCTTAAGCCTACAGTTTCTCACAATGGGGATGATGCTGCTATCAGGCATCGGGATGGGCGTGGTCTTCGACGGCTACCGGGTTGTGTCGAATGAATTACGCTTCCCGCGGTGGACGCTGCCGGTACTCGATATGGTGTACTGGCTAGCCGCATCGCTCCTTGTATTTCGTGTGCTGTACGCCAGCAACTATGGCGAGGTGCGGGCGTATGTTTTCCTCGGCTTGCTTATTGGCGTGTTATGTTATTACTGGCTGCTGAGCAAACCGGTCATTCGTACGGTAAAATGGCTGATTGATGCGGTACGAGCCCTCATCCGGTTCACGCTGCGGACATTTGACCTTCTAATTGTGAAGCCGGTCGTCCTGTTATACCGGTTTATCCGCGTCTTAATCGGATTTGGGACCGCGCTCACTATTTTCCTGTTAAAAATTGTGCTACAATTGGTTCGTCCGTTCTGGTTTTTGCTGCGTTTTCTGCTTGGTCCGCTTACGCGCCCGCTATGGCGATGGCTTGGTCCAATGATTTCCAGACTGCAGCTCAAAGAAAGATGGGACAAGATCCTATCGGGTGTTATAAAATTATGGAAACGCCTGTTTTAACGTGTTATTCATTTTAGGAGGTTTACCGTTATGACGACTGCCACAGCCAATCCATCGACAGGGAACGCAGGATCCAAACGCCGTCTGCGTATATGGGCCATGTGCATCACTCTATTTTTGTGCTGGGCGGCGTATACCTTTATTGGTCAAATCAAGGATGCGCGTGCCACACAGGCGCAATTGACGGAGATCAAGAAGCAGGTAGATGATTCCACTCTTCAGTCCAAGCAGCTTCAACAACAGATAGATCGGCTTAACGATCCGGAATATATCAGACAACTTGCAACGAAGGAACAAGGAATGGTAACACCTGGAGAACAGCAGATTCAGGTCATTAAATAGACGCAACAACGGGTGAACGTCTGTTGACCTTACTTTGACGATTCGGTTATAATCACGATAGTAACGCTATTTAGCTTAGGGAGGAACATTTTATTTTATGGCAATTGAAGTAGGAGCCAAGTTAGAAGGCAAAGTGACAGGCATAACGCATTTCGGAGCATTCGTTGATTTGTCCGGGGGTGTCACAGGGCTCGTTCACATCTCGGAAATTGCCGATAACTACGTCAAAGACGTGAAGGATCACCTGAAAATTGACGATGTTGTTAAAGTCAAAGTGATCAACGTTGATAAAGACGGTAAGATCGGACTTTCCATCAAACAGGCAGTTGACCGGCCTGAGGGCCAGGCAGCACCACAACGTGAACCACGTGCAGGCGGTGGCGGCGGTTTTAATCGTGGAGGCGGCGGCGGTCAAGATCGCGGTGGACGTCCTTTCAACAAGCAGTCGGCTGGCAGACCGTCTTACAACAAACCGTCATTCGAGGATAAAATGTCTCGCTTCCTGAAAGATAGCGAAGAACGTATCTCCTCCCTGAAGAAAAATACCGAAGGCAAACGCGGCGGCCGCGGTGCTAAACGGGTCTAAGCTGGATTTTATACAATCATATGAGGGCAGAACCTAAACGGTTCTGCCTTTTTTACCACAAAAGACCTTATAAATTCCGAGAGTCGGAACTTATAAGGTCTTTTTGGCGATAAAACCTACCGCTAAACGCGGTCGCCCATCTTCGAATTGCATGGATAAGGGTTTTCTCACGGCAGCACGCCTTCTCGCCACTCCCCAAACTCTAAGTTTATAAGCGACTTAAGCGGGGTAATAAAGATCATCCCGTATAGAGCGACAAACTTCCTCATAAAAGCAGACTCCAGCAGTCTCCGTGATGCTGTTAACGGAGTTCCGCTAAGCCCTTGCTGGCCCCAAACGCCAGAAAAAAACGCTCAATTCACGTTTTTCAGCCCCCGCTATGCGCTTTTTTCAAAAAATATACCTCATTTCAAAAAAAGTTTTAGCTTGTTTCCCCGATACTCCCTGCAATCCCGACAGCAGAAAACAAAGATTTCGCGGACAGAACGAGGCGCGAAGCGACGGTTTTTGTTGAAGCGGCAGTAGTGCCAATAGTCACGTGTCAGGTTTAAATCCAGTAACGGCGCGGATTTGAAAGCGTTGACAATTTGTGGGTGAAGGATTTCTCTTTTGTCGGAAAAAACTTTGGCACGCCCACGGTAAACTGACAAACTTCATACGGACATGCTCCTATAATGAGAACCACAACAAAACGAAATGGGTGGTGTTCGATATGAAAAAAGAAAACGTGATTATGTTTCCTGCAGGCGAGCAACAAATGGGATGGGGACGTTCCATTATGGAGAAGGGCCGTGGATGGTTATCTTCGAGAAGGCTGGTCCAGCTGGTGCTAGCGAAGAAATGGACAATCATGCTTGTGGGGCTTGGCTTCCTGCTCGGAAGGGCGGTGATCCTGGAATCCCTGATGCCCTTCGCTGCGGCTTACTTTGCGGTCGTCTACTTTCTTCGAAAAGACGCGTTCGCCTGGACAGCCGTATCGCTCGTGGCCGGGAGCTGGTTCGCGGTTACGCCCGCACCCTTATGGATCGGGATGGAGCTCGCCGTTCTATTCTTATTATTTAAAGGCCTGGAGGCTTACGAGAAGGCGGAGCTCGGGACTGCTCCCTTACTCGTCTTTATCTCCACCTTACTTGTGCAGCTATTTGGACTCTTCATAGGAGATACGATGAGCTGGTATGGGTTCATGATGGTGGTGGTGGAGGCAGCGCTCAGCTTTGTGCTTACGCTTGTCTTTATTCAGGCCATACCGGTTCTGACCATGGCGAAAAAAACCGCCTCTCTCAAGAATGAAGAGATTATCTGCCTGATGATTCTGCTTGCCTCCGTCATGACCGGAGCGGTAGGCTGGCAAATTTACGGTCTGTCCGTTGAACATATTATGTCGCGCTTCCTGCTGCTGTTGTTTGCTCTTGCAGGAGGGGCTCCGCTTGGAGCCTGTGTCGGCGTAGTTGCCGGACTTATTCTTAGTCTCGCCGACTTTAACGCGGTTGTGCAAATGAGCTTGCTTGCTTTCGCGGGGTTATTGGCCGGCCTTCTGCGCGAAGGCGGTAAAGCCGCGGTTGCTTTCGGCATGCTGCTCGGCACCTCTATCCTCGCTATCTATGTGGGAAGCGGATCGGATGTGATGACCTCGACATGGGAGTCGGTCACCGCAGCTGTCCTGCTTATGCTTACCCCCAAAATTATGATTCGAACCATCGCCCGCTATGTTCCGGGTACAAACGAGCATGCCAAGTCGCAGCATGAGTATGCCAAGCGTGTACGCGATGTAACGGCGGAGCGGGTATCCCAATATTCGGAGGTGTTCCGCCAGCTCTCGAAGAGCTTTGGCCAGCTCAATAACACGGCAGGGGCCGTGAAGCAGGAGGAGGAGCTTAATCATTTCATGCAGGCGGTGTCGGCGCGAAGCTGCGCAGACTGCCACCGGAATAAGGCTTGCTGGGAGGGCAAGTATTTTCAAACCTATCAAATGATGAAGGACATGATCTCGGCTGTGGACGAGGATCGCATTCCAACGCACAATATGCCGCGCACATGGGCGTCCCATTGCGCGAAGCCTGCTCAGGTGCTTGGCATTATCGAGCAGGAGTACGAGCTTTATAAGAATGATATGCATTGGAAAAAGCAAATATTCGATTCAAGGCAGCTTGTGGCGGATCAATTATCGGGCGTATCGCAGGTGATGGAGGACCTGGCGCATGAAATTAAAAGGGAGGGGCAGACCCTGCATCTGCAGGAGGAACAGATCCGTGAAGCATTGGAGGGACTAGGATTATCCATACAGGAAATTGAGGTCATTAATCTGGAAGAGGGGAATGTGGAAATCGAACTGTATCACCATTTTGCCAGGGGTTACGATGAATGCCGTAAAATTATCGCTCCGCTCTTATCGGATATACTGGGCGAGCATGTGGCCGTCAAATCGGAGAGACCGGCAGAGAAGAATGGCGAGCCAACCCTTGTCGTGTTTGGTTCGGCTAAGGAATTCGAGGTGGAGACAGGCATTGCCGGTGCCGCCAAAGGAGGCGACCTGCTGTCGGGAGACAGCTTCAGTATGCTGGAGCTTGGCAATGGCAAATTCGCCGTAGCCATTAGTGACGGCATGGGCAATGGAGAACGCGCGCGCCAGGAGAGCAGCGCAGCCCTGTCGATTTTGCAGCAGCTTTTGAAGTCCGGGATGGATGAGAAGCTTGCCATCAAATCGGTCAATTCGATTCTTCTCTTGCGATCGCCGGATGAGGTGTTCGCGACAATCGATCTGGCGATGATCGATTTATATACGGCGAGGACAACCTTCATGAAGATCGGCTCGACGCCAAGCTTTATTAAACGAGGAAACGAGGTGATTCCGGTAACGGCAAATAATTTGCCGGTTGGTATTTTGCAGGATATCGAATTCGACCTGATCTCCATGCCGCTGGAGCCGGGCGATACGATCGTCATGATGAGCGACGGAATTTATGACGCGCCGGGACATGCGGTCAATAAGGAGATGTGGATGAAGAGAATTATTCAGGAGCTGAAGACCGAAGAACCGCAGGAAATGGCCGATGCCTTGCTGGAGACCGTGGTGAGGTATCATGAGGGCGATATTAAAGATGATATGACGGTGCTTGTCGCAAAGATCGATAAGCATTTGCCGGAATGGGCGTCGTTCCGATGGCCGGGAATTAACCGGTTGGAGCGGCCGCGGACGGTAAGCTGAAGGAGGCAGATGACAAATGGGTGGATGCAGGCTCTTAGACTAAAGCGCGGCAATTTGCGCTTTGGCTCCGAGAGCCTTTTTGCTTGGCATAGGCTTGATTATAAATTATTCTTTGCAACGGCTGCATAATTTCTCGGGAAATAGGGCAATCTAGCGGTTTATCCCTCGCTTCAAACGGCAAAACTAATAGAGAGGTTATGCTTGTTTTGAAGAGGAGGCAAGGAATAATGAAACAAATATTGCTGGTGACGGACGGCTGCTCCAACGTCGGAATGAGTCCGGTTGTAGCGGCGGCGCATGCGAAGTCGGAAGGTATTGCGGTCAATGTAGTAGGTATTCTTGATTATGGCGATGTAGGGGAACTCGGTGCATCCGAAATAGAAGAGATTGCTCGCGCAGGAGGGGGGCTTAGCAGGCTTGTAAATATGCGGCAGCTGTCGCAGACGGTTCAAATGATGACGAGAAAAACGGCGGTTCAAACGATTCAGCTGGCGGTCCAAAAGGAACTGAAGCAGGTGCTTGGCAACGGCTCGATCGAAGCGCTCCCACCCGAGAAGCGGAGCGAGGTCGTCCGTGTAATCGACGAGCTTGGCGAGACATCCAAGCTGCAGGTTGCCCTGCTGATAGACGCAAGCGCCAGCATGAAGCCAAAGCTTCGCGCGGTGGAGGAAGCAATTCATGATCTTATGCTAAGCCTGCAGGCGCGTCAGGGGCAGAGCGAGATTGCCGTATTCCATTTTCCAAGCAGCAAGCATGGCGAGGACTGCAAGCTGGATCTGGATTGGACCGATAATCTGAAAGGGATTTCTTCTATATTTACGAAATTCCCTATGAGCGGGACGACGCCAACGGGTCCGGCGATGATGCAAGTCATTGATTTTTACCGGCAGGGGGATTATGGTAAGAAGAGCAGAAACGATGAAACGGATGGGATGATGAGTGACTACGTCGTTTAAGTTGAATCTCCGCCGCGGTGCCGTTGTTACGGGGAAATGGAAGCATTCCCGTTATCGAGTCGAGCGGTTGCTTGGAGAGGGAGCGAACGGCAAGGTTTATCTCGTTCATGCTGACCGCGGCTGGTGCGCATTAAAAGTTGGGATGGACGCCATTGATCTGCAGTCGGAGATCAATGTTCTGCAGGCTCTCGAGAAGCAGGACCGGAAGCAGACCTACCTTTATGAAGTGGATGACCTGCTTGGAGAGGGCGGCAAAGAGTATCCTTTCTATATTATGAGATACGTGCGCGGCGTAACGATTTCCGACTTCCTGGAGAAAAACGGGCCTGAGTGGTTCCCGCTCATTGGTCTTAACCTGCTTGGCAAGCTGGCCGAGCTTCACCGTAGGGGCTGGGTATTTGGCGATCTGAAGATCGATAACGTGCTGGTCGCCGACTACGGGTATGTGGAGCTAGTCGATTACGGCGGCGTTACGGCGATGGGCAAAGGGATCCGCCAGTTCACCGAAATTTATGACCGCGGCTTTTGGAATGCGGGATCGCGTTCGGCGGATGCCAGATACGATCTGTTCTCCTTCGCCGTGCTTTGCATCATGCTCCATGAGCCGAAGAAGCTTCACGCGCTGACGGGAGGGTTGCCGCAAATCCGCTCAACTGAAGAGCTGGAACGTTTAATTAGCGAGTGTAAGGGGCTGGCTCCTGTAGCGGGATGGCTCAAGCAAGCGCTCGGCGGGCAATTCTTTGACGCTTCGGAAGGAGCGGAGGCCTGGCGGAGGCTGCTGCACCGCAGGGATACGCGGGTAAAAAGCGCGAAGACGCCCGGATGGCTGAAAGGGCTTGCCGCCGTTTCGGCCGTTGTGCTTGGTGTTTCGGTTTACTGGCTGCTCCGTAGTGGTATATAGCTGATATATAGAAGAAACATATACTAAAAGGGGAATGGGGAGATACATACGCATATGGAAACGGGAGACCATAAGCTGCTGACCGACATGATGAAATATAGAACAACCGAACAGCTATGGTCAAAGGGCGACCGGATCGTGGCCGCTGTATCCGGCGGTCCCGATTCAATGGCTCTGCTGCATCTGCTCTGGCTGGCAGCCCGGCAGGAACAGCTTACAGTTATTGCGGCCCATGTTAATCATGGCTTTCGCAAGGAGGCATCCCGGCAGGAGGCGGAGGTTGTCCGCCAATATGCGGAGAAGCTGGGCGTACCCTTCGAGATGATTGAGCTCGATATGCCCGCATACATAGAAGAAACGGGAAAAAACGCGCAATCCGCGGCGCGGGAAAAGCGTTATGCTTTTCTACACGAAATTGCGGCAAAATACGATGCGTCTGCCATCGCGCTTGCCCATCATGCCGATGATCAGGCGGAGACGGTTATGATGCGGGTCATCCGCGGAGCGGGCCTAGCCGGCCTTGCAGGAATGGCTCCAAAAAGGAAAGAAAAAAACGTGGAACTTATTCGACCATTACTTCGTATGAACAAGTCAGACATTGTGCGCTACTGCTCCGGGCAGGATGTTCCTTATTGCTTGGACGGCAGTAACAATGAGCGATATTACTTTCGGAATGTCGTTCGGCTGGATGTTATCCCTTATCTTTCGCAATTTAATCCTCAGCTTACCCACTCGCTAAGGCGGATCGCCGATGTGGCGGGGGCGGAGGATGATTGGATGGAGCTTGAAGGACAGCGGCTCTTTGCATCGCTTGTAACGTCATCGCCGGATGAATGCAAGCTTAATGCCGGTGAACTGATCGGTCTTCATGTCGCTTTACAAAGAAGATTGATTAAACTAATATTAAATTATCTTTCGAAGGATGCAGAAATTGCCTCCTTTGACGCGATTGAGACGATGCGGCTTGCGGCAGCCCCTGCAGCCCCGAGTACCTGGCGATACGATGCAGGCTCGGGTGTTCGGTGCATCCGCGAGTATAGCAGCATCCGATGGGTGCGAGTGCTGAACGCATCGGAAACCTCCGAAGATAGCTATGCCTTTTCCATTTCCGGGGATTCGAGGTCGGCGTTTATCACAGCCGGCGGAAGAACGCTGCATATCGAGCGGCTGAAGCGGGGTGAAGCGGTAAGACCAGCGGGACGGAGCGAGGTTTGCTTTGATGCGGACCAGCTTGATTTTCCGCTTACGGTACGAAATCGGCAGCCTGGCGACCGAATTCAGGTTTTAGGATTAAATGGGTCTAAAAAAGTGCAAGATATGTTCGTTGACGAAAAGATCGCGCCATCCGAGCGTGAGCGATATCCGCTGCTGGTTGATGCGAATAACCGCCTGCTCTGGATTCCGGGGATACGACGTTCGAGCCATGCGCAAACCGGTCATGAGACAACGGACTTCCTGTTCATTCGAATGGAGAACGAATAAGAAGCACTGCTGTATTCATAATTATAAAGTGAAAGATATAGGAGGATTTACATTTTGTTGAACGATATTAAAGAGGTACTCTACGACGAAGGGCAAATCAAGGCGAAGGTGAAGGAGCTTGGGGAAACGTTAAGCCGCGACTTCGACGGGCGTAATCCGCTCGTTATTTGCGTCCTCAAAGGTGCGTTTATTTTCATGTCCGACCTGGTCAAAGAGATGCCGATTAAACTTGAGATCGATTTTATGGCGGTATCGAGCTACGGGGCTTCGACCAAATCGTCGGGAGTCGTGAAGATTATTAAAGATCTTGATGCTTCCGTAGAAGGGCGTGACGTTCTGATCGTCGAAGATATTATTGACAGCGGTCTGACGCTGAGCTACTTGATCGATGTACTGGAGCGCCGTAATGCCAAGTCGGTAACGGTTGCCACGCTGTTCGACAAGCCTGCACGCCGTTCGGTTGATCTTGAAGCAGACTACACCGGGTTCTCGCTGCCGGATGAGTTTGTTGTCGGCTATGGCCTCGATTACGCAGAGAAATACCGCAACCTTCCGTTCATCGGAATTCTGAAGCCGGAAGTTTACGAGAAATAGAATTTGCGGTTAAACCGGCATGTCTCCCCTCACCTTAGTTCTATTGAGATGGAAAGTCATGCTATGTTAAAATATTAAAAGCGTCTTGAGAGGAGGTAGGGGATGAATCGGATCATCCGTAATACTGGATTTTATTTGATCATCTTTTTAGTAACGGTTGGGATTATTCAGTTTATCAGCAGCCAAAATAATACTACCGTCGGAATACGTTACGATCAGCTTCGCCAAGCAATCAGTTCCAACAACGTAGAAGAACTGACCGTGAAGTACGATGGCTATACTTATTTGGTTTCAGGTAAATATAAAGAACCGCCTGCGGACTCCAAAAACGGAGAGAAGAATTTCTCTTCGCGAATTGGTTTGGAAGCGGGGCAAGACATTCTTGATGCAGAGAAGCAATACGGATTTAAGCTGAACTACAAGCCAATGGATACACCCAGCATCTGGCTTACGTTCCTTACTTCCATAATTCCGTTTGTGATCATATTTATTTTGTTCTTCTTCCTGATGAATCAAGCTCAGGGCGGCGGCGGCAAAGTGATGAACTTTGGCAAGAGCCGCGCAAGGCTGTACAACGAAGAGAAGAAGCGCATCACCTTTGAGGATGTGGCAGGTGCCGACGAAGAGAAGCAAGAGCTTGTCGAGGTCGTTGACTTCCTGAAAGACCCTCGCAAATTCAACGTCGTGGGTGCACGTATTCCGAAGGGCGTATTGCTTGTGGGTCCTCCGGGTACCGGTAAAACGCTCCTTGCCCGTGCGGTAGCCGGCGAGGCAGGCGTACCATTCTTCAGCATCTCCGGTTCGGACTTCGTGGAAATGTTCGTCGGTGTCGGCGCATCCCGTGTCCGTGACCTGTTCGAGAATGCGAAGAAAAACGCCCCATGTATCATCTTTATCGACGAGATCGATGCGGTTGGTCGTCAGCGCGGCGCCGGACTTGGCGGCGGACATGACGAACGCGAGCAAACGCTCAACCAATTGCTCGTTGAGATGGACGGCTTTGGTGCTAACGAAGGCATTATTATCGTCGCTGCGACGAACCGTCCGGATATTCTGGACCCGGCGCTTCTTCGTCCGGGGCGCTTCGACCGTCAAATCACGGTTGACCGTCCAGACGTAAAAGGCCGCGAAGCGGTACTGAAAGTCCATGCGCGCAACAAGCCGCTTAACAAAGATGTGAAGCTTGATGTGATTGCAAAACGTACGACAGGCTTTACAGGCGCGGATCTTGAGAACCTGCTGAACGAAGCAGCGCTCCTAGCAGCCCGCCGTAACAAGAAAGACATTGCCATGCAAGAGGTTGACGAGGCGATTGACCGCGTAATCGTTGGTACGGAGAAGAAGAGCCGTGTCATCAGCGACCGCGAGAAACGTATTGTCGCTTACCACGAAGCTGGCCATACCATTGTCGGCTACTTCCTGGAGCATGCGGACATGGTACACAAGGTAACGATTATTCCACGCGGCCGTGCCGGCGGTTACGTCATTATGCTTCCGAAGGAAGACCGTATGCTCGTAACGAAGCAAGAGCTGCTTGATAAAGTAACGGGTCTGCTTGGCGGACGCGTTGCAGAAGAATTGTTTATCGGCGAGATTGGTACTGGCGCATACAGCGACTTCAAGCAAGCGACCGGTATCGTCCGCAGCATGATCATGGAATACGGTATGAGCGATAAGCTTGGTCCGATGCAGTTCGGCCAATCGCAAGGCCAAGTATTTCTCGGCAGAGATCTTGGTCACGAGCAGAACTACTCGGATAAGATTGCTTATGAGATTGACCAAGAGATGCAAAACTTTATCAATGATTGCTACACTCGTGCGAAGCAGTTGCTTACAGAGAAGAGCAGAGAAGTACATTTGATCGCTCAAACGCTGCTTAAAGAAGAAACGCTCGAGCTTGAGCAAATCAAGAATTTGATCGAATCCGGCGGTCTTGAAGGCGGAGATGCGCCTTCAGGAGAAGGAAGCGGTGCGGCGGAATCCTCTTCCGAGCCAATCGTAGATACGATCGGCGGCGTGAAGGTCCGTATTCAAACCCGCGATGCAGGCGAGATTACGCCTCCTGAGCTGGATGAACAAAAACCAGACGACGAAGATCCGAACAAAGGATCATAATTAGAAAACAGCCGTCCGATGTTTGCTTGATAGCAAACGAAGGACGGCTGTTTTTTGTTTGCCGTTCGGGTTTTGAGGGTATTAATCAGAAGACGAATCAGGATTATGTTAGCTATTTATCCGAAAATTCCGAATGTTTATCGCACAAATGTTACATAATCGACATGATGTTTAGTGAACAAAATTTCTGTGTCAAATTAGTTGACATAATGTGATTGACGGCTGTTAGATTGTAATTATAATTAAGGAGAATAGTGGCGCTGGACATCAAGAATAATAAAGATAGTGCAATTGCCCTAAACACAAATATAAAGCAGGGGAGAGAACAGGTATGAAGAAACAAGTTGGTTTAATGCTTATGATCATCCTGGCGTTGACATTTGTCTTGTCCGCATGCGGCAGCAAGAGCCATGACAACTCCAATAACTCTAACAAAGGCAGCAACGAGGGTGCTGCATCCCCGGGTACTTCTGGAGCGGCCTCCAAACTTAAAATTGGCATGGCTACAGACGTTGGCGGCGTTAATGACAAATCCTTTAACCAAAGCGCTTGGGAAGCTCTAAAGAAAGTAACGGCTGATACCGGTGCTGAAACGAAATATCTTGAATCTAAAGGCGATGCCGACATGGAGCCGAACCTGAAGGCTTTCGTATCGGAGAAATATGATCTGACTTGGGGCATCGGCTTCCTGTTTACGGACGCGATGACGAAAGTCGCAACTGAGAATCCAAACTCCAAATTCGCTCTTATCGATGCTGAAGTAGATCTGCCTAACGTTGAATCCGTATCTTTCGCGGAAAATGAAGGCTCCTTCCTCGTTGGCGTTGTTGCCGGTCTGATGACGAAAACAAACAAAATCGGTTTCGTTGGCGGCATGGAAATTCCGGTTATCAAAAAGTTCGAAGCCGGCTTTAAAGCTGGTGTAGAAGCGGTTAACCCTGAAGCTGCAAAAAGCATGAAAATTAACTATGTAGGCGACTTCTCCAAGCCTGACCTTGGGAAGCAAGCGGCTGCAACGATGTATGACGCTGGCGTCGACATCATCTTCCACGCTTCGGGTGCATCCGGTAACGGTGTATTCAACGAAGCTAAATCCCGTAAAGACGCTGGCAAAGATGTATGGGTAATCGGCGTAGACAAAGACCAATCGCTTGAATTCGGCGACGAAATCACACTGACTTCCATGATGAAGGGTGTAGAAGCGGCTGTTTATAAAGTTTCGACAGACCTGATCAACGGTACATGGCAAGGTGGCCAAGTCGTAACGCTTGGTCTGAAAGACAATGGCGTAGGTTTGCCAGAGACTTCTACGAAAAACGTTCCGGCTGATGTTCTTGCGAAAGTTGAAGAGTACAAACAAAAAATCATCAGCGGCGAGATTACGGTGCCAGTTAAATAATTTTCTTTGAGAAAATCATTTAATGTCGCTGTGTCAAGGCAAGGCCGGCAGTAAGCCGGTCTTGTCCTTTTTTGCCATACAGGTAGAAACCCCGGGGGGATGATGAAAGAATGGACCGGAGCACAACGGCTGTTGAACTAAAAGGGATAACGAAACGTTTTCCAGGGTTAGTGGCCAATGACAACATTAATTTTGAACTGAAAAAAGGCGAGATTCATGCACTGCTCGGAGAGAACGGGGCGGGCAAATCGACGCTAATGAACATTTTGTTCGGCTTGTATCAGCCTGAAGAAGGCGAGATTTGGGTTAACGGCAAGAAAACCGTCATTGACGGTGCAGGTAAAGCAATCGAACTTGGGATCGGCATGGTCCATCAGCATTTCAAGCTTGTGCAGCCGTTTACGGTTGCAGAGAATATCGTGCTCGGCAACGAGCCATCGAAATTTGGTTTTCTGAAATATAGACAAGCAAATCAGAGAGTTCGGGATCTCTCCGAACGTTACGGATTGAAAGTAGATCCGCAGATGCGGATTCAAGATATTACAGTCGGCATGCAGCAGCGGGTAGAAATTCTGAAAACCCTGTACCGCGGGGCCGACATTCTCATCTTCGATGAGCCTACGGCTGTACTGACCGTCCAGGAAATCGAAGAGCTGATTGAAATTTTGCGCAATCTGTCGGCTGAGGGCAAGTCGATTATTCTGATTACCCATAAGCTGAAGGAAGTTATGGCGCTGGCAGATTCGGTAACCGTTATCCGCAGAGGCAAGGTTATTCGAACCCTTCCAACGTCGGAAACAAACGAACGGCATTTGGCCGAGCTGATGGTCGGCAGAGACGTCACCTTCGAAGTCGAGAAATCGAAAAAGGAGCCTGGCGATGTTGTGCTGTCCGTTGATTCGCTGCGCATGAAGGGCGATCAAGGCAAGCAGGTTCTCGATGGCATCAGCCTTGATGTACGCGCCGGCGAGATTCTTGGTATCGCAGGGGTTGACGGCAATGGCCAAAGCGAGCTTATTTACGCCATTACGGGGATGCGAGGGGTTAACGGCGGAAGCGTAAAACTGAACGGCAAGGATATTACGAACCGAACGCCTCGCGAAGTGTCGCTGGCCGGCGTGAGCCATATTCCGGAGGACCGGCATAAGCATGGTCTCGTCCTTGATTTTACGCTAAGCGAGAATATGATTCTCGGCAGTTATTTCGACCCGCAGTTCGGCAAGAACGGCTTTATCGACTTTAAGGCAATGGACACGCTGGCCGATAAGCTGGTCAACGAGTTTGATGTCCGCGGCTCCGGTATTCATGCGAAAGCACGCTCGCTCTCCGGCGGTAACCAGCAGAAGGCGATTATCGCCCGTGAGCTCTGGAAAAACCCGGACCTGCTTATTGCGGTTCAGCCAACGCGTGGTCTCGATATCGGCGCGATTGAATACGTACATAAGCGGCTTGTCGAAGCGCGGAATGAAGGCAAAGCGATTCTGCTCGTTTCCTTTGAGCTGGATGAGCTGTATTCCTTGTCCGACCGAATCACGGTTATGTACGAAGGACGTTTGATGGGTGAAGTGGATGCCGATCATCGCGATGATCAGCAGCTTGGCCTGATGATGGCGGGCGATGCATCCGCTGCCGCCACAGCAGAAGGGAGGAAGTAGAACGAATGAACACGATGAGAAAAATATTCGACAAGTCTTCCTTCCTTGTGCCGCTGGTGGCGATCATCCTTGGTCTCATCTGCGGCGCGCTTGCGATGCTTGCGGGCGGATATGATCCTTGGATGGCTTATACCGCTTTGGTGAAGAAGCTGTTCGGCAGTCCTTACGATATCGGTGAAGCGATCCGGGCGATTACGCCGCTTATCTTTACCGGTATTTCGGTAGCTTTTGCTTTCCGTACGGGCCTCTTTAACATTGGCGCTGACGGTCAATTTCTGATGGGGATGACGGGCGCAACGATTATTGGGGTAACGCTTGATCTGCCATGGTATATTCATGCGCCGCTTGCGATTATCGTTGGCGGATTGTTTGGCGGATTGTGGGCGGCGCTCGCCGGTTACCTGAAGGCAGCGAGGGGCGTTAATGAGGTTATCTCCTCCATTATGCTGAACTGGATTGCCCTCTTCCTGTCCAACTATATCGTAGGCACGTATCTCGTCATGGAAGGGCAGCAGAAATCAAAGCCGGTTCACGAATCGGCGCTTGTATCGATTAAGTGGCTGTCCGAAAGCATGGGCAATGCCCGTATGCACTGGGGAACGCTGTTTGCGATCATCGGCGTGATTGTGTTTTACGTTATCTTGTGGCGCACGAAGAAAGGCTACGAGCTCCGCGCGGTTGGCCTCAATCCGAATGCTGCCCTGTATGCGGGGATGAACGTTAACCGCACGATTATTACTTCGATGTTTATCAGTGGCGTGTTCGCCGGGCTTGGCGGCGTATTCGAGATTCTTGGCGTCTTTGGTTACCAGACGGTTATGGCCGCATCATGGGGTTATGGCTTTGACGGCATCGCGGTTGCCCTTCTTGGCGGCAATACGCCAATCGGCGTATTCCTTGGCGCTGTGCTGTTCGGCGGATTGAGCTACGGCTCGGCCGGCATGAGCTTCGGAGCGAATGTGCCGCCGGAGATTGTACGGATCGTTATCGGATCCATTATCTTCTTTGTCGCTTCACATGGACTCGTGAAGTTCTTCCTGAAGCCGTTTATGGCTCGCCGCTCGAATAAAGGCAAGTCGGAAGGAGGCAGTGCCCTGTGAACGCACTAGATACTATCGGACAATTAATTAGCATTACGCTTGTCTTCTCAACCGCTTTGATCTTTACCGGTCTTGGCGGCGTGTTCTCGGAGCGATCCGGCGTCGTGAACATCGGTCTTGAGGGACTTATGATTGCAGGCGCTTTTGGGGCTGCCGTATTCGCCGATCAAGCCATTCAGGGCGGAATGAAGCATGGCGCTCCATGGATCGGGCTTCTTGCCGGTCTGGTTCTGGGACTTGTGGTGTCTCTGCTTCATGCGGTTGCCACGATCACCTTTAAAGCCGACCAGACCATTGTAGGCGTCGTTATTAATATTTTGGCGGCGGGCCTTGCCATCTACCTGACGAAAAGCCTTTATGAAGGCTCCGGTCAAACACCAACGCTGGAATACGTGTTTAATCCGGTCGCTATTCCGGGATTATCGGATATACCTTTGCTCGGCAAAGGTATTTTCACGGCTTACCCAACCACGTATATTGTGATCGGGGTTGTCATTCTCAGTTATATCGTTCTCTACCGTACAACCTTTGGCCTCCGCCTCCGTGCGGTGGGCGAACATCCAAGCTCGGCTGATACGGTTGGCATCAGCGTAACGAAGTACCGTTATATCGGCGTCATGCTGAGCGGTGCATTGGCCGGACTTGGCGGTGCAACGATTGCTCTGACAACAACAAGCAACTTTGCCCATAATACGATCTCCGGGCAAGGCTTTATCGCGATTGCTGCCGTTATTTTCGGCAAATGGAATCCGCTTGGCGTGGCCGGCGCGGCGATCTTCTTCGGGATGGCGCAAGCGCTTCGGAACTGGGCCCAGCTGTTCGAATGGTCGCATCATATTCCGAACGAATTTTTCTATATGCTGCCGTACCTGCTGACGCTTATTGTGCTTGCAGGCGCAGTGGGACGCTCGGCGGCGCCAGGCGCGCTTGGCGAGCCGTATGATCCGGCAAAAAGGTAGCCGGAATCCCTTTACAGCAGTTGTTTATGCCCTCTTCTCCACTTCATGCAAAATTTGCTGTGGAGAAGAGGTTTTTTTATTGTCTAAATACATTGACAGCATCCTGCACCTGGAGTAAATTAAACCTTAACAAAAGAATCATAAATAGGCCATTGACTTTGAAATAGTTTGTGCATCAATTCACAAAGTCTGGATAGCCATAATCGGAATGGGACTCATCGCCCATCCCTCATAAGAGGAGAGGATCAACTGTGGAAGCACTGGCGCTGGAACGCAAGGCGGAACAGAATCGTGAACTGCGTGAAAGGCTCATGCAATTGAAGAAGGAACGCAATGCCATCATTCTTGCCCATTATTATCAACGAGACGAAATTCAAGAGGTGGCCGATTTCCGCGGGGATTCGTTCCTGCTTGCGCAAAAGGCTGCACAAACCGACGCGGACGTTATCGTTTTTTGCGGCGTTCATTTTATGGGAGAGAGCGCGAAAATTCTAGCTCCTAACAAAACCGTCATTATCCCCGACGAACGCGCCGGCTGCCCAATGGCCGATATGGTTAACGTGGATGGTTTGCGCAAGCTGAAGGCGCAGCATCCGAACGCGACTGTCGTTACGTATATTAACTCTTCTGCAGAGATCAAGGCAGAGACGGATATTTGCTGTACCTCGGCCAACGCCGTTAAAGTGGTGAACTCGGTTGAAGGCGATGAAGTCATCTGGGTACCGGACAAAAACCTTGGCCATTACGTGCAGCAGAACACCGACAAAAAAATGATTATCTGGGAAGGTTATTGCAACACCCATGACATGCTGACCGTGAAAGACGTTGAAGAGATGAAAGCGAAATATCCGAACGCTCAATTCGTCGTGCATCCGGAATGCCGTCCTGAGGTTGTAGAACTTGGCGATTTCGTCGGCAGTACAACAGCTATTATTAAATATTGCAAAGAGTCGGATTGTCAGGAGTTTATCGTTGGCACGGAAGACGGTACCGGCTACCAGCTGCGTCTGGACAGCCCGAACAAGACATTCCATTTTGCATCCAAATATTTGGTTTGCCCGAACATGAAAGTGAACAACTTGAAGAAGCTGGTGAAATGCCTGGAAACCATGCAGCCTCAAATTTACGTTCCTGATCATGTTGCGGATGAGGCCCGTAAGTCCCTGGAGCGCATGTTACTCGTTAAATAGGAGGAGCATGCGCTACTCCTATGCTTGGAGGCGCATTACGAAGATGATGATACCAAGATACCTTGTTGATCTGTCACTCGAGGACTTGCCGGTAATAGAGAAGGACGTTATTGTGATCGGGGCCGGCATCGCCGGTCTTTTTACCGCACTTCGGGCAAGCGAGAATAACCAGTCTGTCTTAATGATTACGAAAAAATCACTGCTGGACAGCAATACGCGTTACGCGCAGGGCGGTATTGCGGCCGTCATCTCGGATGACGATTCCCCGGCTTACCACCGAGAGGATACGCTAATTGCGGGAGCTGGACTTTGCTCCGAGGATGCCGTTAACGTTCTGGTTCACGAAGGGCCGGAAGGGGTTAACAATCTGATTAGAATGGGCACGCAGTTCGACCTGGAGAACGGTGAATTTGCGCTGACCAAGGAGGGCGCGCATAGCCAGCGCCGTATCCTTCATGCCAATGGCGATGCGACGGGCTACGAGATTGTGCGTGCTCTCTCGGAGAAGGCGACAGCCGACCCGGGCATTGACGTGTGGGACGATCATTTCGTGATCGATCTTGTTACGCAGGACGGCGAATGCTGCGGAGCGATCGTGCAGAAGCCGGACGGTCACCGCTTGTACGTACGAGGCAAAGCGACGATTCTCTGCTCCGGCGGGACTGGACAATTATATCGTTATACAACGAATCCGGATGTTGCAACCGGAGACGGTATTGCAATGGCTTACCGGGCCGGCGCGCTTATTCAGGATATGGAGTTTGTGCAATTCCATCCGACTTCGCTGTGTTATCCCGGCGCTCCGCGTTTCTTGATTTCGGAGGCCGTACGCGGAGAAGGCGCTTATCTGCGTAATATCCGGGGCGAGCGGTTTATGGATCGTTATCATCATCAGCTGGAGCTTGCGCCGCGCGATGTCGTGGCACGCGCGATAGTAAACGAGATGGAAGAGACGAAATCGACTTTCGTCTATCTGGATATCACGCATGAGTCGCCGGAAATGGTGAAGCATCGTTTCCCTACGATTTACGAATTCTGTCTGCAGTACGGACTGGATCTGACAACCGACTGGATCCCGGTTGCGCCGGCAGCCCATTATATGATGGGCGGAGTCAAAACCGACCTGTTCGGGGAAACCAATATAAGAAGACTGTTTGCATGCGGAGAAGTATCGTCTACCGGCGTTCACGGCGCGAACCGCCTGGCAAGCAATTCGTTGTCGGAAGCGATTGTTTTCGGCAAACGGATTGTAGACAGCATTATGAAGCTGCCGCAGCTGTTGACGAAGCCTGTCATAGAAAAGGATCAGCCGCGCAGCGGCGCGCCTATGCAGGCGGTAGTCGAGAAAAGACTGAAGCTGCAGAAGGTGATGGTACGGTATGCCGGGCTTCGCCGTGACGCGCATGGTCTTGAGAGAGGGCTCGAGGAACTGAAGCGGCAGCTGCCGTTTTTCCAATCGGTTCTTACCAAACGCGAGGAATACGAGTTCGCCAACCTGCTGACCTGCGCGGTTCTGACTACGGAATCCGCGCTTCAGAGGGAAGAAAGCCGAGGCGGTCATTATCGGGAGGACTTCCCGGAGAAGAATGACGAGGTATGGCGCAAGCATACCGTCATGCACCGGCTGCAAGGAACGACAGAGGAGCGAATTATTCATGTTTGATACAACATTTGGCACCTATAACCATGCCCTGCGCGAGCAAATCCGCAGCTGGCTGGCCGAAGATATCGGAAGCGGCGATATCACGACGGCAACAACCATCCCGATGGGCTCGCAGTCGACTGCGGTGATTCATGTGAAGGAGAGCGGGATTATTGCCGGTCTACCGGTTGCGCAGATCGTTTTCGAAATCGTGGATCCGGCGCTTCAGTTCGAGGCAAAAGTAAAAGACGGCGAGTACGTAGAAAAGGGTACGGTCATCGCAACCGTAGAAGGCAGTACCCATAGTCTGCTTACCGGCGAACGTCTGGCGCTTAACCTGATGCAGCGTCTGTCCGGCATCGCAACAAAGACGAATGCTTTCGTAACGACTCTGGAGGGCTTACCAGTCCGTCTGGTGGATACGCGCAAAACAACGCCTGGCCACCGGATGCTGGAGAAGTATGCGGTCCGAGTTGGCGGAGGGGCAAATCACCGTTTTGGTTTATATGACGCCGTAATGATCAAAGATAATCATATCAAGGGTGCAGGCGGAATCCGCCAGGCTGTTGAAGCATCCCGCGCGGCGATTCCACATACAATGAAGATCGAGGTAGAGGCGGAGTCTCTTGAGCAGGTGGAAGAGGCTCTGGCTAGCGGTGCGGATATTATAATGCTCGACAATATGGTACCGGCGCTGATGACGGAAGCGGTAAGCCTCATTAAGTCGCGCTCGCCTCATGTTATAGTAGAAGCATCGGGCAACGTGCGTTTGGATACGGTTCGCGCCATTGCAGCCTGCGGCGTAGACGTCATTTCCGTCGGCGGCTTGACCTATTCGTTTAATGCCCTTGATATCAGTCTGGATTTGAATGAGAAAAAAGGAGGCGCGCGGACGTGATTTTAGTAATCGATGTGGGCAATACAAACATCGTTCTGGGCGTCTATAAAGGCAAGGAACTGCTGCACCATTGGCGGCTCAGCACGAATCGCTCGGCGACCGTGGACGAGTACGGCATGAACATTCATAATCTGTTCCACTACGCGGGAATTCGGATGGAGCAGATCGAAGGCGTTATTATCTCCTCGGTTGTTCCGCCGCTCATGCGTGCCCTCGAGCAGCTGTGCATGAAATATTTGCGCAAGACGCCGCTTGTCGTTGGTCCCGGCATTAAAACAGGGCTTAACATCCGCTATGAGAATCCGCGCGAGGTTGGAGCCGACCGGATCGTGAACTCCGTTGCGGGTATCGTGAAATACGGCTCGCCGCTTATCGTTGTCGATTTCGGCACGGCCACAACGTTTGATTATATCGATGCTTCGGGAAGCTACCTGGGCGGAGCGATTGTGCCCGGCATCGGCATTTCCACGGAAGCCTTGTACCAGCGTGCGGCAAAGCTGCCGCGTATTGAACTAGTCAAGCCGAAGAGTGTCATCGGCCGCAATCCCGTTACGTCCATGCAAGCCGGTATCATCTACGGTTACGCCGGACAAGTTGACGGTATCGTGAACCGGATCAAAAAAGAGTTTCAAGTGAGCCCCCGCGTTGTAGCAACGGGCGGGCTAGCGGAGTTAATTAGCACGGAATCGGAAACGATAGAAGAAGTCGATCCACTTCTGACGTTGGAAGGATTGCGCATTATTTACGAACGGAATCAGGAGGGATAACCATGGAGCAGTTACCAGACGTACTCGTCCGGGGTACGGCGTGGGGAGGTAAAATTCGCGTTTTTGCAGCCTGCACAACGCAGCTTGTAAACGAGTTGCAGCGGCGTCATCAGACATTGCCGACGGCAACAGCCGCCTTCGGGCGCACGGCGACGGCGGCCGCAATTATGGGAGCCATGCTGAAAGGCGAGGAGCAGCTGACGGTAAAAGTAAAAGGCGACGGTCCAATCGGCCAAATCGTGGTTGACGCGAATGCGCATGGCGAGGTGCGCGGGTATGTCGATAACCCGGATGTCCTGCTGCCAAACAATGAGCACGGGAAGATTGACGTTGCCGGCGGGGTTGGCCGGAACGGTTATCTCCACATTATCAAGGATCTGGGCCTCAAGGACCCTTATCTAGGCAGCGTACCGATTATATCGGGCGAGCTGGGCGAGGATTTCACTTATTATTTTGCCGTATCCGAACAGACGCCTTCCGCAGTTGGACTTGGCGTACTTGTTGAGCCGGATGGAAGAGTCACTCATGCAGGCGGCTTTATTTTGCAGCTTCTGCCGGGTCTTACCGACGAAGAGATTACCCGTCTTGAGCAGGCTATCGGTTCCATTCCGCATGTGACGAAGCTGATGGAGCAAGGAGAAACTCCGGAAGGTATCCTGCGGCGCCTGGTAGGCGATGATCTGCACATTCATGACTCGCTCGGGCTGAAGTTCCAGTGTAAATGCTCGCGTGATCGTGTAGAGCAGACGCTCATCAGTCTAGGGGTATCGGAGCTGGAGCAGATTATTCAGGAAGACGGCAAGGCAGAGGTGGTCTGCCATTATTGCAATGAGGCTTATACGTTTGACGGGGAACAGCTGCAAGAGCTGATAGACCAGGCGAAGCCAAATCTGGTGCAATAATGCCGGGGACATCGGGGAAATGAAGAAATACGGGGTATTAAAAGCAGTTGTTGTTCTTCAAGCGATCTGTATGATCGTATTAAGCGTGGCCGTTATTGTGAAGTTGTCTCCGTTCTCGGACGATCCCGACAAGCATGATCCCGATTCGGAGACAAAAGCGCAAGCCGGAGATACGCCAAGCGATTCCGATCATGTATACAGCGATGGAATAGTTGCAACGGTAGGCGGGTTACCGATTACGGCCGCGGATCTGGTCGATCAGCTCAAGCGGCAGTATGGCGATAATGTGCTGCGGACAATGATGGTTCACAAGGCGATTGACCTGGAAGCAGGGGCTCAGCAGTTAAGTCTGTCCTCCGAGGAAGAGGAGAGGGAGCTTACCGCTATGATGGACGGCTATGATAGCGAGCAAGTTTTTTATGAAGTGATGAAAGAACAGCTTGGCATGACGAAGAGTGATGTAGAGGAAGATGTAAGGTACCGTCTGCTGCTCGAGAAGATTGCTATTCTAACCGTTAATCTATCCGAAGTGGAGATCGAGAATTACATAGCAACTCATCCGGAGCAATTCGCGGACCGGCTAAGGCTTCATGTGCAGTGGATTGTCACGGATACGAAAAAAGAAGCGGACGATGTGCTTGATAAGCTTACGGCCGGAGATACGTTCGAACAGCTTGCGCTGGAGTATTCGAAGGATACGAATACATCAGATACGGGCGGCGACCTTGGTCTTATCGATTCGGATGACCCGTTCTATGATGCCGATATGCTGGAGGAAGCCAGCAGGCTGCAGACCGGGGAATCAACCGGACCCATTAAGGTTCCGGAAGGCTATGCGGTTATTCGCGTGCTGGAGCGGCAAAAGACGGACGGCCTGACCGGCCATGTCCTGTACGATACCGCCCGCAAGGAGCTGGCGCTGTCCAAAGCTAAGCCGCTTAATGAGATCGAGGATGATTTGCTCGAGAAATACAACGCGGAGATTACCCCATAAGAGCACTTATCTATTATCTGGAAGCCGCCCGACAGGGCGGCTTCTCCCTTATCCTGTCAATTCAAGAAAGAAACTATTGACAACGGCTACGAGAGATTGATAAGATGTTAGTAGTGAAAAAACCAACTAAATTAGTCGGAATAAGGGAGGCAATTATTCTCATGGCTAGAATCGTTAACAGCGTAACTGAACTTATTGGTGATACACCGCTTGTCCGTTTGAACCGTCTTGTACCGGAGGACAGCGCGGAAATCTATGTGAAGCTTGAGTACCAGAACCCGGGCGCAAGCGTTAAAGACCGTATCGCGATCAGCATGGTCGAAGTAGCGGAGCAACAAGGCGTTCTGAAGCCTGGCGATACAATTGTCGAGCCTACAAGCGGCAACACAGGTATCGGTCTTGCTATGGTAGCTGCGGCAAAAGGCTACAAAGCGATCCTCGTTATGCCTGAAACAATGAGTATCGAGCGCCGCAACCTGCTTCGTGCTTACGGTGCTGAGCTTGTTCTGACTCCAGGATCCGAAGGCATGAACGGTGCTGTTCGCAAAGCGGAAGAGCTGGCGAAAGAGAACCCGTCTTACTTCATCCCGCAACAGTTCAAGAACCAAGCTAACGTAAAAGTACACCGCGAAACAACGGGTCCGGAAATCGTAGAAGCGATTAACTCGCTTGACGGCAAGCTGGATGCTTTTGTTGCCGGTATCGGTACTGGCGGTACAATCTCGGGTACAGGCGAAGTGCTGAAGAAGAACTTCGAAGGTATCAAGATTTACGCGGTTGAGCCTGCTGCATCCCCGATCCTGTCGGGCGGCAACCCAGGTCCTCACAAAATCCAAGGTATCGGCGCTAACTTCGTGCCGGATATCCTGAACCGTGAGATCTACGACGGCGTGATTACCGTTGAGAACGAAGAAGCATTCGAATACGCACGCCGTGCTGCGAAAGAAGAAGGGCTTCTGGTCGGTATTTCTTCCGGTGCTGCTATCTATGCTGCTCTGAAAGTAGCGAAGGAACTCGGCAAAGGAAAACGCGTTATTGCGATTATTCCATCGAACGGCGAGCGTTACCTGTCGACACCTCTGTTCAACTTCGAGAACTAATATTGTCTCCTATAAGTCCCCTGTTCTTAGGAACGGGGGCTTTTTGACGTTTGCAGAGGCTTTTTGTATACTTAGCAAATCATACCTGATCGGAGGAAATCGACATGTTCACCGCACTAGGGCAGTGGGCTTTATGGCAGGCAGAGCGCAAATACACAACCTTGCCGCTGCTGAAGCGCATTCCGCTTCATGCCATCACGGTTGATTCATGGGAGTCGGCATGGCGCGCGGCTTCACCACATGCTTTCGTATTGGAGAGCGGCAAGGATGGACGTTATACCTATTTGGGGCTGCATCCGGATGGGGTTATCCGCGGTAAAGGATACAGTGCCCAGTCATCGGAATGGGACCGGCAGGGGCATGTCCTGTCGGAACAGCTCTGGGAAGGCAAGCCGCTTGAGGTTGTTCGGCGCTGGATGGAGCCGCACCGTTCCCCTAAACTTGCGGAAGGTCCTAAGTGGACGGGAGGCTGCGTAGGCTTCTGGAGCTATGATGTGATCCGCTCAATTGAGCGGCTGCCTGAGCTTGCGGCGGATGATACGGGACTTCCGGATTATCTGTTCATGCGGATGAACCGGATCTGGATTGTGGACCAGCAAGAGAGGATGCTCTACTGTGCGGTCCATACGGCGGTTACCGGGGGAGAGAGCGAAGCCGAGCTGCAAGCTAAGTATGACGAGGCGGTTGCGTTAGCTGAGGAGATGGCCGTATTTTGGCAGCAGCATGTTCAGCCTCAAGGCGGCGAGGCGTCAGCCATGCGCGAGGAACGCAGTCAATTCACCGCAAGCGATAGTCTTCACATTGACGTAGAGTCGGTGGAAGGCATCACCTCTCCTTTCCGGAAGGAAGCATTTATGGAGGCAGTCCGCAAGATTCAGCACTATATCGGCCAGGGGGACGTATTTCAAGTGAACCTGTCGCAGCGGCAGAGCCGGAAGGTCAGCTCTTCGCCGGAAGAGCTGTACGAATGGCTGCGTATTTTTAATCCGTCCCCTTATATGGGCTTTCTACGCTGTCCGGACTTCCAGCTGGTCTCCGCCTCCCCGGAGCTTCTCGTCGAGCAGAACGGCGACAAGCTTGCAACTCGCCCGATAGCGGGCACGCGCCGCCGGGGCCGCTCGGAGGAAGAAGACCGCATGATGGCGGAGGAGCTTCGTACAAGCGAGAAGGAGCGGGCCGAGCATATTATGCTGGTTGACCTGGAGCGGAACGATCTTGGACGGATATCGGAATTTGGAACGGTTAAAGTGGAAGAGCTTATGGTCATCGAATATTATTCCCATGTGATGCATCTGGTCTCCCAGGTGGAAGGACGCCTCGCGGAAGGAAAGGATGCCTTTGACGTCATCGCCGCGACATTCCCGGGCGGAACGATTACCGGCGCGCCTAAGATCCGGACCATGGAAATCATCGAGGAGCTTGAGCCCGTGCGGCGCGGGGCCTATACGGGATCGCTCGGATGGATTGACTATAATGGCGATATGGAATTTAATATAATAATAAGAACGATGGCGGTGAAGAACGGTATCGTTAATATTCAAGCGGGAGCGGGTATCGTTATTGATTCCGATCCGGAGCGGGAATATTACGAATCGTTGAATAAAGCAAAAGCGCTATGGAAGGCGATACAGTATAGCGAACGGTTTGCGGAGCGGACGAGCCGGATATAGCGCGGAGCGATATACAAAGGGGGAGCAGGAGCGATGATTCTAGTAATTGATAATTATGATTCGTTTACGTACAACTTGGTGCAGTATTTGGGTGAACTGGGCGAAGAGGTTGTCGTGAAACGGAATGACGAGACTGATCTTGCGGGCATTGAGGCGTTGAAGCCTGACCATATTCTGATCTCGCCGGGACCTTGCTCTCCGAACGAAGCAGGGATCAGCCTGTCGGTCATTGAGCATTTCAAAGGCATTATTCCGATCTTTGGCGTATGTCTTGGCCATCAGTCGATCGGACAAGCGTTTGGCGGCGACGTTGTGCGCGCGGAGAAGCTGATGCACGGCAAGACGTCTGAAATCCTGCACGATGGCAAAACGATCTTTGAAGGAATCCCTTCTCCGTATACGGCTACCCGTTACCACTCTCTCATCGTGAAGCGCGAGACGCTTCCGGATTGTCTGGAGATTAGCGCGGAAACGGCGGAAGGCGAAATTATGGGACTGCGCCATAAAGAATATCCGATTGAAGGCGTACAGTTCCACCCCGAATCGATCATCACGCAGCACGGTCATGACATGCTGCGCAATTTCTTGAAAATCCGGACAGGCGCGGCTCGATGAAGATCGGGCTGAATGGTACGGTAATGGAATCTGGCGAAGCTGTGATCTCGGTATACGATCACGGCTTTTTGTACGGTATGGGGTTATTTGAGACGTTCCGCACGTACGGCGGCCAGCCGTATTTGCTGGACCGGCATATGAAGCGCCTGGTGGAGGGCTGCGAAGCAATCGGTATCCGTTACAAGCCGGATATGGATGCGCTGCGGAAGATGATAGCCATCCTGCTGAGAGAGAACGGGCTTACAGAAGGTTATATTCGTCTCACCGTTACGGCGGGAACCGGGGAACTGGGACTTCCGTCGGGGGATTACGAGCAGCCAACGGAGTTCATGCTCGTTAAGGCGCTTCCGCCCCATAACGAGAGCCTGTACAGCCAAGGTAAAGAGTTACGGCTGCTTAAGACCGCAAGAAATACCCCGGAAGGGACCATTCGATTAAAATCGCTCCATTATATGAACAATATAATTGCTAAGCGGGAATTGCTGGCAAGCGATGCATCGTCGTCGTCGGAAGGGCTTATGCTGAGCCAAGAGGGACTTCTTGCGGAAGGCATCGTCAGCAATTTGTTTTTTGTGCAGGAGGACACGATTTATACTCCTTCGACCGATATCGGCATTTTGCCGGGAATAACAAGGCAGCGGGTTATCGAGCTGGCTCGCGGGCATGGCTATACCGTGAGGGAAGGGCATTATTTGTTTGAGGAGCTTCTTGCCGCGAATGAAGTATGGCTGACGACTTCTATACAGGAGCTTGTACCGGTAACGCGCGTAACCGATCATCATGGCGGCAGAACGGTGGTTGGTACCGGATCCGCAGGACCCGTGCTGCGGGAGCTGCTGCTCGCCTACCGCCAAGATACGGAGGAACAACAACAATGAGCGAACAAGAACAAGGACAGGAACATACAGGCTATAAGCCGACCTTTTGGAATAGAAGCTATGAGCTTGACGGCGGATTAAAGCTGGAGCTTGGGAAGCGAACGTTGATTATGGGCATTCTGAACGCTACGCCGGATTCTTTCTCGGATGGCGGACGGTATAACCATGCGGAGGCTGCCGCTGCTCGTGCGGCGGCTATGGTTGAGGAAGGCGTCGATATTATCGATATCGGCGCGGAATCGACGCGTCCCGGCTTTGAGCCGGTCAGCGTGGAAGAGGAGCTACGCCGCCTGCTGCCCGTTATCCGAGCCGTACGCGAAGCGGCTCCTCGCGTTCCGATCTCCATCGACACGTACAAAGCCGAGACGGCGCGCCAGGCGCTTGAAGCGGGCGCGCATATTATCAACGACATTTGGGGTCTGAAGCATGACCCCTTTATGGCGGCCGTGGCGGCCGAGTATGGCTGTCCGGTTATTATCAGCCATAACCGCCCTGCCCGGGACTACGGCGACCTTGTCCCGGATGTGCTCGCCGACCTGCAGGCGAGCGTGGCCATTGCGCTTCAGGCTGGCGTTGAAGCAAGCCGGATCTGGCTCGACCCGGGTCTTGGTTTCGCGAAGGACCATGACGACAACCTCGAATTTATGGGCCGGTTGTCGGAACTGAACGCGCTTGGCTACCCGGTGCTGCTTGGCACCTCGCGCAAACGGTTTATCCGGCAGACGCTTGGCCTGCCGGTTGACGATCTTGCGGAAGGCACGGCAGCAACTACGGCGCTTGGCATTGCCCAAGGCTGCCAAATCGTACGCGTGCATGATGTGCGCGCGAATAAGCGGACAGCGATGATGACCGACGCGATCATGTACCGCCGTTCTAAATAGAAAGCGAGGAAGCGAAAAACATGGACAGCATGATCATGAAGGGCATGCAATTTTATGGTTATCACGGTGTTTTTCCGGAGGAGAACCGGCTGGGACAGAAGTTTATCGTTGACCTTGAACTGAAGCTGGACCTCGAGAAAGCGGCGGCAACCGATGATTTGGACGCAACGATCAACTATGCCGAGCTGTACGAGCAGATTAAATCCGTCGTGCAGGGAGAGCCATATAAATTAATCGAAGCATTGGCCGGCGGCATTGCAACGCGGGTTTTGGAAGCTTATACTATGATAAATGAAGTGACGGTTCGCGTAACGAAGCCAAATCCGCCGTTCGAGATCCATTTTGACGGGGTTACGATTGAGCTTCGCCGCAAGCGGGACGGGAATGGACGTGTTGTCCGTGCCTAACACCTTGGCGGAAGCGTACATTGCTCTAGGCTCCAACCTTAACGATCGTGAGGGACTGCTTCAGCAGGCGGTTGAATACCTCCGGCAGCAGCCCGGCGTTCAAGTGTTAAGGATATCCGGTATTTACGAGACTGACCCTGTCGGGTATACGGATCAGCCGGCTTTTCTGAATATGGCGATGGCCGTTAAGACCACTCTTCCGCCTCTAGAGCTTCTTCACGTGTTATTTACAGTGGAACAGCTTCTTGGACGCGTAAGAGATATACGCTGGGGACCGCGCACCATAGATCTAGATCTGCTGTTATATGGAGATGTTACGATGGATGACGAGGAGCTGACGCTTCCTCACCCCCGTATGCTGGAGCGGGCATTTGTGCTTGTTCCGCTTGCGGATGTCATCGATTCGTCGCATCCTCTGCAGGAACGTGTTTCGACTACTGCAGCAGCGGCGCTTCAGGATGGAAAGGAAGGCATCACGTTATGGAAAATCACCAATTGGCTCAGCGAGTACGGGCATTCCGGAAGCTGAAGGGCTACACCCAGCAGGAGCTGGCAAAGGTATTAGGCGTATCGGTTGCGGTCCTTGGATCGCTGGAGCGGGGAACCCGCAAGCCCGATGCCCGGCTTATGATGAATATAGCGAATACGCTTGGCATCAGCTATGAAGAATTAATGGATACGGAATCATAACGTACCTTTCATATGACGCGCTAGAACTTCATTACTTCCGTCATTAAGGCGGCAATTCAATTTAAGAAGGAGGGACAGAAGCAGCATGTTGAAAATCGGAGACATCGAGATGAAAAATAAAGTCGTGCTTGCGCCGATGGCTGGCGTCTGCAACCCGGCTTTCCGATTGATTGCCAAAGAATTCGGAACAGGCCTTGTATGCGCGGAGATGGTCAGCGACAAAGCGATCCTGCACGGCAACAAGCGTACGATGGAAATGTTGTTTGTAGACGAGCGCGAAAAGCCGCTTAGCCTGCAAATTTTCGGCGGCGACCGTGAGTCGCTCGTTGAAGCGGCCAAGGTCGTGGACCAACAGACCAATGCCGATATTATTGATATCAATATGGGATGCCCGGTGCCAAAGGTTACGAATTGCGACGCTGGTGCGCGCTGGCTGCTTGACCCTAACAAAATTTACGAGATGGTGTCGGCGGTAACCGCCGCTGTCAGCAAGCCGGTTACCGTGAAGATGCGGATCGGCTGGGACGACGAGCATATTTACGCGGTAGACAATGCGAAGGCTGTCGAAAGCGCGGGCGGCAAAGCGGTCAGCGTTCATGGACGTACCCGCGAGCAGCAATACACCGGCAAAGCGAATTGGGACATTATCCGCGACGTGAAACAGGCGGTTTCCATTCCGGTTATCGGCAACGGCGACGTCTTCTCGCCGGAGGATGCCCGCCGTCTGCTGGACCATACCGGCTGCGACGGCGTTATGATCGGACGCGGAGCGCTCGGCAATCCTTGGATGCTGTACCGTACGATTCAATACTTGGAATCGGGCCAGCTGCTGCCGGATCCGCTTCCGCGCGAGAAGCTGGAAGTTGCGATTTTGCATATGGACCGTCTCGTAGCCTTGAGAGGCGAAGCGACTGCCGTACGCGAAATGCGCAAGCATATGGCCTGGTACCTCAAAGGACTTCCGGGCGCGGCACGCGTGAAAGATGTCATTATGGAAGAGACAGGACGCGACAGGCTTGTCGAAATTATGGAGCAGTACATTGCTTCTTTGGATGAAGAAGCGCTTGCCGGTATGGTAGGAAGCACTAACAAAGCACATTAAGAGAGCGAAGAGGATTATCGGTCTGCAAATCGATAATCCTCTTAAGTCTATTTCTGATAAAGCGGTTACAACACAAATTTGGCTTTGATTGACATTCGGGGTGTCTTTGAAATATAATCTTGCAATATACATCAACGACATCGTCGTTTCCGCGCTAGCTGCCCCGCAACTTGGCATGAGGAACGGGGAATGCAATATATTTAAATAACAGTGAATTCATACGCCGTATGAATAATATGTCACACGACAGGAGAATCGGAAGATGAGCGATAAGGAAATCATTCTGACTCAGGACGGGTTAAAGAAACTTGAAGAGGAACTGGAAAACCTCAAGTCGGTCAAGCGTCGTGAAGTAGCGGAACGTATTAAGGTGGCCATTGGCTACGGCGACATCAGCGAGAACTCGGAATATGAGGATGCCAAAAATGAACAGGCTTTCATCGAAGGCCGTATCATTACGCTTGAGAAAATGCTCCGCAACGCGCGGATTATCAATAATGATGAGATCGACACCGATACGGTAAGTATTGGATCGGTTGTAACGGTGGAAGATTTGGAATTCGGTGATACAATGGAATATGCAATCGTAGGATCAGCGGAATCCGACCCTCTTCGCAACAAAATCTCGAACGAGAGCCCTGTAGGCAAGGCGATATTGGGTAAGAAGAAGGGTACAGTAGTGGACGTTAGCGTGCCTGCCGGCATCATTCAATATAAAATCGTCGATATTAAAAAATAAGGTCTGCATTGCCATTTGCGCATATTTTTCGAAAGCTTCCTTAGCGGAAGCTTTTTGAACGTTCAGCAGTGCCTTTAATTTAGGAGATGAATGAAGTGGATCAGCAAAACACGGGAGTGGAACAAGAACAAGAACTAAGCGAACTTCTGCAAATCCGCAGAGATAAATTGGACGAGCTGAGAGCTCTTGGCGTTGACCCGTTTGGCGTCAAATTCGAGCGTACGCACAATGCGAAAGACATTGTGTCCGCTTATGAGGAGCTCAGCAAGGAAGAGCTGGAAGAGAAAGCAATCAAGGTAAGCGTTGCGGGCCGTATTATGCAAAAGCGCGGCATGGGCAAAGCTTCTTTTGCGCATATCCAGGATCTCTCCGGCAAAATCCAGATTTACGTTCGTAAAGATACGGTTGAAGCGAACAAATACGCGGCGTTTGAAATGCTCGATATCGGCGATATTGTAGGCATCACGGGCGTCGTTTTCAAGACGAATACCGGCGAAGTATCGGTAAAAGCTTATGAAGTGGAAGTGCTGACGAAATCTCTGCTCCCGCTGCCTGATAAATATCACGGCTTGAAAGACGTAGAACTGCGCTACCGCCAGCGTTACGTCGATCTGATCGTGAACCCGGACGTACAACAAACGTTCATTACGCGTTCCCGCATTATTCAATCGATGCGCCGTTACCTCGATTCGAAGGGCTACCTCGAAGTGGAAACGCCAACGCTGCATTCCATTGCCGGCGGTGCTGCGGCTCGTCCGTTCATTACCCACCACAATGCGCTTGATATGCAGCTGTACATGCGTATCGCGATTGAGCTTCACCTGAAACGCCTTATCGTAGGCGGTCTGGAGAAAGTATACGAGATCGGCCGCGTTTACCGGAACGAAGGTATCTCGACGCGCCATAATCCGGAGTTTACGATGATTGAGCTGTACGAGGCTTATGCCGACTACAAGGATATCATGGCATTGACGGAGAACCTGATCGCCCATATCGCGCAAGAGGTTCTCGGCACGATGAAAATTTCTTACCAAGGTCAAGAGATCGATCTGACGCCGCAGTGGCGCCGTGTTTCGATGGTGGACCTGGTTAAAGAGGTTACCGGCGTAGACTTCAGCGTAGAGATGAGCGACGAAGAAGCTCATGCCCTTGCGAAGGAGCATAAAGTACCGGTTGAGCCGCATATGACATTTGGCCATATTCTGAATGCGTTCTTCGAAACGCATTGCGAGCATACCTTGATTCAGCCGACATTCGTTACGGGACATCCGGTTGCGATCTCGCCGCTGGCGAAAAAGAATCCGGTAGATCCGCGCTTTACGGACCGCTTCGAGCTGTTTATCGTAGCGCGCGAGCATGCGAACGCGTTCACCGAGCTGAACGATCCGATCGACCAGCGTCAGCGTTTTGAAGCTCAGCTTGTCGAGAAAGAACAAGGCAATGACGAAGCGCATGAGATGGATGACGACTTCATCCGCGCCCTCGAGTACGGCATGCCGCCTACAGGCGGACTTGGCATTGGCGTTGACCGCCTTGTTATGCTGCTTACCGATGCGCCTTCCATCCGCGACGTTCTGTTGTTCCCGCATATGCGCGAGCGTGCAGGCGAATAAGAAGTTAACGACAGCACCGCTTGGACTTACAGGTCCGGGCGGTGTTTTTTTTGCGAATATAAGACAGTATACGTTTTTACTATACTTTGCTTATATTTCATTCGCGCAACGTATGCTGCCCTTCCTATGGACGGCATAGCCGTTTTCACTTGGATAGGAGCACACATTGACATTTGATAGGGAAAGTGAGAATGTATTTTACAGGAAAAACAAGCTCGAAAACTTAACGTTTGAGGTGAACCGCGGAAAATGTGGAAGAGTGGCTTGCGTGCAATCATTTGTTTATTATTTGTTCTCGTTGTTGGCCTTTTGCCTGCCATGAACGGTTATGTATCCGCTGAGGGGAGTGCCAGCGCAGAAACCAATGCTTTAGGCAATATTGCGACAGAAGCTTTCTCGCCTGTCATTACTCTGCAGTCGGAACAGACCGCTTCGGCTACACCTCAAAATCAGGAGAAAATAGACCCGAAGAAAATATCGGCTTTTCCGGTACTATCGATATCGGCTTTGTTTGGCGCCTTATTCGCTTACCTGTATAGCAGATGGCTGCGTGCCCGGGAATTTACGGTGAGCGGTAAACCTCTTGCGGCTGGCGGCAAGCCGTCCCTGAACGGACTATGGATCGCGCTTCTAGCGGCATTCGCTTTCAGGTTCTACATAGCGGCCACGAATCCAGGCTATACGAATGATATCAATACGTTTATTTATTGGGCGAATCATGCCTTCAAGGACGGACTCGGCAACTTCTATCAGGAAGGCCTGTTTGCCGATTATCCGCCCGGCTATATATATGTGCTCTATGTCATGGGGGCACTGCAATCATGGATCGGGATTGGGTCAGCCAGCGATGCGGCAATCGTATTTTACAAGCTTCCGGCTATTATCACCGATCTTATTACCGGTTATCTCATTTATCGTACAGCGGCAAAAAAACTCGATCACCGCGCTGCCTTCGGCCTGGCGATGATTTTCGTCTGGAACCCTGCCGTTTGGATCAACTCGGCCGGATGGGGACAGGTTGATTCCTTTTTTGCGCTGATTCTTGTATTGGCCATTCGCGCTATCACGGACGGCAAGCTGGAGCGCGGTTCGATCTGGTTTGCGCTGGCCGTGCTTGTGAAGCCGCAGGCGCTGATTTTTACGCCGGTTATGCTTCTCGCTTACGGTTACAACCTCAGGCATTGGAAGCGTGTTGCCGCGGGGATTGGTTACGGCGCTGTTGCGTTCCTGTTGCTCGCCGCACCGTTTATTTGGAAGAACGGGGGATTATCCGCGCTCTATCACCTTTATAAATCAACCTTGTCTTCTTACCCGTACGCGACGCTGAACGCATTTAATCTCTATGCTTTAACCGGCGGCAACTGGGCGAAGCTGGACGCGCATTGGCTAGGACTGGAATACTCCGTTTGGGGGAATATCGGGATCGTTTTCGCGACAGTGGTCTCCGTCCTCTTCTTTGCCTTCCGGAAGCAGCAGAAGGACCTGACCGGCTCCTTCTACATGGCTATGATTTTAATCGTTACCGTCTTTATGTTTGCTGCCAAAATGCACGAGCGCTACATGTTCCCGGCACTCCTGCTGATGATCTTCGCTTATGTGGAAGCGAAGGATCGCCGGATTCTGCATCTGCTGCTTGGCTTTAGCATTACGCATTATATTAATGTCGGCTATGTCCTGGCCTTCAGCCAGGAGAATACGTTCCTGCCTTCTTCGAACGGCATTATGATCGTAACTTCGCTTGTTAACATCGGTTTGTATTTGTATATGATCTATATCGGTTATGATAGATATATCAAGGGCCGCCAGCAGCCGGTTCCAGCGGTGACGAAAGACGAGCTTGCCATGTCCGAAGAGCGGCTGCTGCAAAGCGTAAGGGCACAGGAGCAGCCTGCAAGCAGACTGCACCGTAAGGACTGGCTATGGATGTCCGTCATTACGGGGATTTATGCCGTTATCGCGCTTGTGAATCTGGGGTCTACGGTTAGCTTCGACAGCGGTTGGAAGGCGGACCGGGACGGCCAAAGCTTCTATGTTGATTTTGGCAAGCCGGTACAAATCGGCCAGATCAACAGCTTTAATGGAGTTGGCGTTGGTAAGTACAAGTGGGAATTCAGCAGCAGCGCGCCGGATCAATGGAGCAATTCGATCGAGATTGAGCAAAAGGTTGGCGATGACCTGAAGTGGACGGTTAATCCGGTCAATCAGACGGTCCGTTATGCGAAGCTGACGGTAACCCAGTGGGGCTTCTCCATGCAGGAGGTTGTCTTCTACCCGGAAGGAAGCGACAAGCCGATTCCGGTTGAGCAAGTTGTTGATCTTGGCGATGGAAGCGACGTGCAGCAGGATGCGGCTCTTGCAGGCAGCCGGTTGTTTGATGAACAGCAGGATGCCGTATATAAGCCGAACTACCTGAACAGCTCATATTTTGACGAGATTTATCATGCCCGTACCGCTTACGAGAATCTTCATGGCATGAAGGCTTACGAGAATACGCATCCGCCGCTCGGCAAGCTGCTAATCGCGGTAGGGATCAAGCTGTTTGGGCTTAGTCCGTTTGGCTGGCGAATTGTAGGCACGCTGTTTGGTATCGGGATGCTGCCGATCATTTACTTGTTTGCCTTGCAGCTGTTCCGCAAGACGGGCTATGCGGCGACGGCAACGATCCTATTCGCGGCAGACTTCATGCATTTCACGCAGACAAGGATTGCGACAATTGACGTGTATGGCGTCTTTTTCATCATGCTGATGTTCTACTTCATGAATAAATACAGGGAAATGAGCTTTTACCGCTCTCCGCTTCGAAAAACGTTAGTGCCATTATTTTGGGCAGGGCTGCTGTTCGGGATCGGGGTCGCTTCCAAATGGATTGTCATTTACGGCGGGGCCGGACTGGCGGTTATGCTGGCGCTTGTCCTGATTGAACGTTACCGCGAGCACGCTGCGGCTAAGCGTGCTCTGGCGAGCAGGGAAGAAGGCTATCACCATCCGGATGACGGGGCTTACCAAAAGGCTTCCCGGGGGTTTATGCGCAATACGCTGCTGACTCTGGCAAGTTGTCTTGTTTTCTTCGTCGCGATCCCGTTAGTTATCTATTGCTTGTCCTATATTCCGGTTCTCCACGTCAAGGGAGATACGTATACGGCGGAACGGCTTGTCGAGTACCAGAAACATATGTATGACTATCACAGCAAGCTTGTCGCGACGCATCCGTATTCGTCCCAATGGTGGGAGTGGCCGTTTATGAAACGTCCTGTCTGGTATTATAACGGCAAAAATCTCGAACCTGGAATGGTCTCGTCCATTTCGGCATTCGGCAATCCGCTTATATGGTGGACGGGGATTTTTGCGGTCATAGCAGCGCTGTATATAAGCGTCAAACGCAAGGATAAGAGGATATACGTGCTCTGGCTCGCTTATCTATCGCAATACCTGCCATGGATGCTCGTTCCGCGGCTGACGTTCTTATATCATTATTTTGCCATGGTGCCATTCATGATTCTGGCTATCGTTTATATATTCACCCGTATTGAAGAAGGACGCGAGAATAAAAAATGGATCCGCTGGGTATATGCCGGCATAGCGGTCGTTCTGTTTATAATGTATTATCCAGTTATTTCCGGTATGGAAGTAAGCAAGGACTATGTGATGATTGCTCTAAGACATTTTGACTCTTGGGTCTTTTACAGCTGATGAACGGAAGGGGTAGACGGGCATGAAGGCGAGATACAGCATTATAGTGCCGATGTATAACGAAGAAGAAGTGATTCGCCATACGTATGTCAAACTGAAAGAAGTTATGGACGGTTACGGCGAGCTTTATGAGCTTGTATTCGTTAACGACGGCAGCAAAGACCGGACGGTCGAAATCGTGGAAGCCATATGTCAGCAGGACGGCAATGTCCGTCTGATCAACTTTTCGCGCAATTTTGGCCATCAGATCGCCATTACGGCCGGTATGGATTACGCGCAGGGCGATGCCATCATTATAATAGATGCGGATCTTCAGGATCCGCCGGAAGTAATGCTCGAGATGATCGCGAAGTGGAAGGAAGGCTACGAGGTTGTCTACGGGAAACGGCTGAAGCGCAAAGGCGAAACGATCTTCAAGAAACTAACCGCTATGATGTTCTACCGCACAATGCGGAGCCTGACGAATTTCGATATTCCGATGGACACCGGCGATTTCCGTCTGATCGACCGCAAGGTCTGCGATGTGCTGCGCGGATTGAAAGAGAAGAATCGCTTCGTGCGCGGTCTTGTCAGCTGGGTAGGCTTCCGCCAGACGATGGTGGAGTATGTCCGCGAGGAGCGTTTTGCGGGCGAAACTAAGTATCCGCTGAAAAAAATGATTAATTTTGCGGTGGACGGCATCACCTCCTTCTCTTATAAGCCGCTCAAAATCGCAAGCTATATCGGCTTTACCCTGTCGGCCACAAGCTTCGTTTATTTATTGGTCGTGCTGTGCCAGCGCCTCTTTACTACAAGCACGGTAGCGGGATGGACAACCATTGTCGCCATTAATCTCTTGTTTAACGGGATTATTTTGATGCTGCTTGGGCTTATTGGCGAATATATTGGCCGGATCTATGATGAATCCAAGAACCGTCCTCTATATATCGTAAGAGAAGCCAGAGGGTTTAGCGAAGAGAAGGAACAAGCGGAGAAACAGGAGAAGGAACGCGATTATGTCCATTGAGCAGCCGCAGCAGCAGGTTAGCCCTAGAAAACAAAAGCTTGGCGCATTAAAGCAATTCGTCTTATTTAATATGATCGGACTGCTCAATACCCTCGTGGACTTTGTTGTCTACAGCATGCTAGTGTGGGCGGGACTGTATGTCCTCCCCGCGCAGGTTATCTCTTATAGTGCCGGCATGGTGAACAGCTATGTGCTCAATTCTCTTATTACCTTTAAAGGGGCTTCAAAAAGGGATAGCGAGTACAAAGCAGATCGCGGAAGGGCAATACGCTTCATTTTGCTGAATGCGGCGGTACTGGGAGTGTCTATGTTGCTTCTATATGAGCTGACGAAGGCAGCGGGATTAGGTCCGTTCACGGCTAAGCTGCTGGCAACGGGGGTAACCGTTGTGCTTAACTTCGCGGGCAGCAAGTGGTGGGTATTCAAGCAGTCATAAATAGGAGATCAACATGTATCAAAAAAACTTTTAAAAAGTGCTTGCATTCAACTAGGCGTTCATGATATATTATCTCTTGTCGCCGCTGAGAAACACGTGAACGACACGAAAAACAAATTGTTCTTTGAAAACTGAACAACGAGCGAAACTGCCCCGTTAGAAATAACGGAAAAGCGATAAAACAAAGTTTGAGCAAGTCAAACACTTTTAATGGAGAGTTTGATCCTGGCTCAGGACGAACGCTGGCGGCGTGCCTAATACATGCAAGTCGAGCGGACTTTGCCTTCGGGTAAAGTTAGCGGCGGACGGGTGAGTAA
>NZ_JBBCVY010000017.1:0-113609 GCF_037146255.1 Paenibacillus sp. MMO-58 | reverse complement strand
CGCGAACGCGGGCGGAACAGCGCCGGAGGGCGCGGTGGATGCGGAGCGGGAAGCGAAGCTGAAGGCGGCGGCGGAAGCCCGCGCGGCGAGAGCGGCGGCGAAGGAAGCCGCGAACGCGGGCGGAACAGCGCCGGAGGGCGCGGTGGATGCGGAGCGGGAAGCGAAGCTGAAGGCGGCGGCGGAAGCCCGCGCGGCGAGAGCGGCGGCGAAGGAAGCCGCAAACGCGGGTGGAGCAGCGCCGGAGGCGGCAGAGCCGCCGCCACCGCCGGAGCCGTCGCCCAGGCAGCCGGAGCTTGATGCGGCAGCGAAGCTGATTCGCAGCCTCGTTCATGAAGAGGCGCTGGAGGATGCATATATTAACGAGATGAGCCGGCATATGCCGACGATTATCGTAAAGAACGAGCATTGGGCCGCGACGGCCGAACTGCTGAAGCGGCATGAAGAGCTCCATTTTACTTATTTGCGGAATGTCTCCGGCGTTGATTACGAGACGCATCTGGAGGTTGTCTATCACCTGGTCCACCTCGAAAGCCGGCGAGAGCTGGCGGTGAAGGTGAAGGCAGACCGCAGCGACCCCGTTATCGCTTCGGCGACGCCCGTCTGGGCAACCGCGAATTGGAACGAACGTGAAATCTATGATCTGTTAGGAGTAACATTCCCGGGCCATCCCGATCTGCGCCGCATTATGATGTCCGACGACTGGGTCGGCCACCCGCTGCGCAAAGATTATGAGCCGCTCGATTCGGAGGTGTAGCTGCAGCGTGATTCGTACCGAAGAACTTCTATTGAATGTCGGTCCCCAGCATCCCAGCACGCATGGCGTTTTCCGTATCGTTGTCAAACTCGATGGTGAAGTCATCACGGAAGCAACCCCGGTTATGGGGTATTTGCACCGCGGTACCGAGAAGCTTGCCGAGCAATTGAATTATACGCAGATTATCCCTTATACCGACCGGATGGATTACGTGGCGGCCATGACCAATAACTACGTGTTGGTTCATGCCGTCGAGACAATGATGGGGCTTGAAATCCCCGAACGGGCGGAGTTTATGCGCCTTATCGTAATGGAACTGCAGCGGGTTGCCAGTCACCTCGTATGGTGGGGTACTTACCTGCTGGATATCGGGGCGATGAGTCCGTTCCTCTATGCCTTCCGCGATCGGGAGATTATTATTAATTTATTTAATGAACTGTGCGGGGCTCGTTTGACTTACAATTATATGAGGGTTGGCGGAGTGAAATGGGATGCGCCGCCGGGCTGGCTGGATAAAGTGCGGGGTTTCATTCCGTACATGTACGGCAAGCTGCAGGAATACGACAAGCTGGTGAGCGGCAACGAGATTTTCCTCGCCCGAATTAAAGGCATTGGCCGATACGATGCGGCAACGGCGATCGATTATGGTCTGTCCGGCGCCAACCTGCGCTGTACCGGCGTAGACTGGGATTTGCGCAAGGCGGAGCCGTACAGTTTGTATAGCCGCTTCGAATTTGATGTACCGCTGGGCAAAAACGGAGACTGTTACGACCGTTATGTCATTCGGCTGGAGGAGATTAAGCAGAGCCTCCGCATTCTCGAGCAGGCGCTTGAGCAGATGCCGTCAGGCGGAGAGACGATGGGCAAGGTGCCCCGCGTTATCCGTCCTCCGGCAGGAGAAGTGTATGTACGTATTGAATCACCCCGCGGGGAGATCGGCTGTCATATCGTCTCGAAAGGAAAAGCAGAGCCTTACCGCCTGAAGTTCCGGCGGCCGTCCTTTGTGAATCTGCAGATTTTGCCCAAGCTGCTGGTGGGAGAGACGATGACCAACCTGATTACGATCCTCGGCGGCGTCGACATTGTAGTCGGGGAGGTTGATTGCTGATGGGTGCATGGCTGCATGACTCGATGACTTGGGGCAATGCGGTTATTATTTTTCTATGGAGCGCGGTGTTCCTGTTCGTTGTGCTTGGCTTTGTGACCTACGCTATTTATTTTGAACGGAAGGTTATCGGCTGGATGCAGCTTCGGATCGGTCCAAACCGGGTTGGTCCTCTTGGCCTTCTTCAGACGGTGGCCGACATATTCAAGCTTCTTATTAAGGAAGACACGATTCCGCGCAAAGCCGACCGCCTTCTGTTCATTCTGGCCCCTATACTCTGCTACGTGCCCGCTTTTACGGTACTCGCGGTTATTCCTTATACGGAGAAGCTTTATTTTGCCGATCTGAACGTCGGTTTGCTCTATTACGCCGCCTTATCGGGCATCTCAACCTTGGCCATTGTGCTTGGGGGCTGGGCTTCGAACAATAAATACGCTCTTCTTGGCGGCATGCGCTCGGCAGCGCAAATGATCAGCTACGAGGTTCCGCTCGTTATCTCCGTCGTTGGCGTAATCCTGCTCAGCGGCAGCCTTAATCTGAGGGATATCGTGGCGGCGCAGTCCGGCGGATGGTTCTGGGATTGGAACTTTATTCCGCAAATTATCGGCTTTGTAGTGTTCATGATTGCGGCGGTATCCGAGCTGAACCGTACGCCGTTTGACCTGCCCGAGGCCGAGTCGGAGCTGGTTGCCGGTTATCATGTGGAATACAGCGGCTTCCGTTTTGCGTTCTTTATGCTGTCGGAGTATGTCTACGTCTATGCGATTGCGGCTTTGACGACCGTGCTGTTCCTCGGCGGATGGCACGCGCCGGCGCCGTTTCTTGATTTTGTGCCGGGAATTATCTGGTTCCTGCTCAAATTCGCGTTTATCGTGTTTTTCTTATTCTGGATCCGGGCGAGCTTCCCGCGTATCCGGGTTGATCAGCTGATGGGGCTGGGCTGGAAGGTGCTGCTGCCGGTATCGCTGCTAAACGTATTTCTGACGGCGGGTTATCTGGAGCTGTTCGTAAAATAAAGGCTGCTTCGCAATTCTTTAAGCTTATGCTTACGAAGCAATTCTTTTTAGGAGGATCTAGCCATGAATGGACTTGTGCAAGGGCTTGGCGTGACGCTCAAATCAATGGTATCGAAAAAAGTGACGACATCTTATCCCGACGAGCCGATTGTTATGCCGGACCGGTTCCGCGGCATTCAGCATTTTATTCCGGACCTCTGCATCGTCTGCAACCAGTGCGCAAGAATCTGTCCGACCGACTGCATTACGCTGACCGGCAAGCCAAACCCCGACCCGGCCAAAAAAGGCAAAGTCATCGACACGTTTGATATCAATTTCGAAATTTGCATCCTATGCGACTTATGCACCGAGGTTTGTCCGACGGAAGCGATTGTGATGACCAATCATTTCGAGCTGTCCGCGTACAGCCGCGATGATCTGTTCAAGGATGTCGAGTGGCTGACCGACAATAACACGCTAGTCCGTCAAGATAACAATAACATCGGGGCTCCTGCGAAAGGAGGCGCCAAATAAGTTGTTCAATATTGATTTTAATGGCGAGTTCGCCACCTTTTTTATCTTCTCGGCGATTATGATCATCGGAGCTGTCCTTATGGTTAGTCTTCAGAAGGTCGTGCATATGGTCATCTCCATGGCTGCGGTGTTCCTGGGCCTAGCCGGGATGTTTGTGCTGCTGGACGCGGAATTTGTGGCTTTTGTCCAGGTGCTGATCTATGCGGGGGCTGTGTCCATTCTGATGATATTCGGCATTATGATGACCAATCATCAGAATAAACAGGCCGATCCGGTTAAGCCTCTCCACGAGACGCTGGCCGCTGTAGGAGCGTTATGCCTGTTCGGGATTCTGTTTTATGCCATCCGAACGACGGATTTTCCCGATGCCCAGCCGCTGCAAGCGGTAGAGGATAATACGTCGAGCATTGGCCAGCTGCTGTATACGGGATACGTCGTGCCGTTCGAGCTGTTGTCGGTGCTGCTGACGGTTGCTTTTATTGGCGCGATTGCTATTGCGAAAAAGGGGGCGGATTAACATGCTTCCATCCTATCTGACGATGGCGGCGATCCTGTTTTGCATCGGGCTGTATGGAGCCTTGGTGAAACGGAATGCCGTGATCGTCCTGTTATCGATTGAGCTTATGCTGAACGCGGTAAATCTGAATTTGGTCGCGTTCTCCAAATACGGGGTTGTTCCGTCTCTGACCGGCCAGGTATTCGCTTTGTTCGCCATTACGGTGGCGGCGGCGGAGGCTGCTGTTGGGGTAGCGGTGCTAATCGCCTTGTTCCGCGCGCGAGGTACCGTTAATGTAGATGAATTCGACGAAATGAAGAGGTGATGTGACCCGTGGATCAATTAACGAAAGCAGCGTGGCTCATTCCGCTCTTCCCGTTTGCTGCCTTCCTTCTGCTCACGGCCCTCGGCAGGAGCTACCGGCTGGCGGGCGTGCTGATCGGTACGATTGGCTCGCTTGCGTCGCTGGTCATGTCCCTGCTTGTTTTTATCGAGAGATTGGGTCCGAATGCAGTAGATTACAGCGGCGACAGCTACAAATGGATTGGTCTTGGCGAATATACGCTTAAAATCGGTTTTGAAATTACGAATCTGAATGCCCTTATGCTTGTTATCGTGACGGTGGTCAGCTTTCTCGTAAACGTGTATTCGGCCGGCTACATGAAAAAGGATGAACGCATCACGGTCTTTTACGGCTATGTCGCGCTCTTTACCTTTGCGATGCTAGGGCTGGTGCTGTCCGACAATATGCTGGTCTTCTATATGTTCTGGGAGCTTGTTGGCGTCTGCTCCTTCTTGCTTGTTGGCTTCTGGTATGCAAAACCGGCGGCCCGCGCTGCGGCGAAAAAGGCGTTTATCGTGACTAGAATCGGCGACGCGGGGCTGCTGCTTGGCATTATCGTGCTGTTCTGGTATATGCCCGGCCATGCGCTTGATTTCAGCAGCATACATAATGTGTTTACCGAAGGGCAGTCCGGTACGATTACGATGGCCATTACAACCTCGATTGCCCTGCTTCTGTTCATGGGGGTCATCGGCAAGTCCGGTCAATTCCCCTTGCATGTGTGGCTTCCGGATGCGATGGAGGGGCCAACGCCGATCAGTGCCTTGATCCATGCGGCGACGATGGTAGCTGCCGGCGTATTTCTCCTTGCGAGAACGTTTGATATCTTCGAGGCTTCCGCGGCCGCGATGCATACGGTCGCTTACTTCGGCGGGTTTACGGCAATATTCGCCGCAACCGTAGCGCTCGCGCAAAACGATATTAAACGGATTCTTGCCTACTCAACCATCAGCCAGCTTGGTTACATGGTTATGGCGATGGGGCTTGGCTCGATGACGGGCGGTATTTTCCATCTGTTCACGCATGCTTTCTTCAAGGCGCTATTGTTCCTGGCGGCCGGCAGCGTGATTCATGCGGTACATACCCAGAACATTCACGAAATGGGCGGTCTTGGCTCCAAAATGCGAATCACGGCATGGACTTTTGCAATCGGAGCGTTATCCCTATCCGGTATTCCGCCGTTCTCGGGCTTCTGGTCCAAGGATGCGATTCTGGCTTCCGCGCTTGACGAGAATCCGTTCCTGTTTGCCGTTGGACTGGCGGCGGCCTTCTGTACAGCGTTGTATATGTCCCGATTATTCTTTATCGTCTTTATGGGCAAATCCCGTCTTCAGCAGCCGGCCGAGGTGAAAGAATCCTCGAAGGTGATGACCATTCCGCTGCTCGTGCTTGCCGTTATATCGGTTGGAGCGGGTTTTATCGAAACGCCTTGGAACGGTTGGCTGGGCAGCTGGCTGACGGACGGCGCGGAGGACGTTCATGCAAGCGGCGCTGCGATTGTGGCTTCCATAGCCGTCGGCGTGCTTGGCATCTATGTAGGTTGGCTTATGTACGGCAAAGGCAGCATCGAGCGAGGCGCTGCAGGAGACAAGATACCGTGGCTTGTTAATCTGCTGGAGCGGCAATATTACGTAAACGAATTTTATGACGCCGTAATTGTCAAATCGGTACGCGCCGTGGGCAAGGGCCTGAACGCTTTTGACGAATATGTGATTGGCGGCGCAGTCCGGCTAGTTGGTTATACCGCTGGAGCGGGCGGCCGGGTGCTGACCAGGCTGAACAACGGTCAGACGCAAGCGTACGGCTTGACCGCGGTTATTGGTCTTATCGTTATAATCGCGGCAATCGTTGGAAGGAGGTTTTGGTAAATGACGGACCTGACCGATCTTCCGATTCTATCGATTATTCTCGTAACCCCGCTTATCGGGCTGCTGGTTGTTCTTTTTCTGCCGAAGCACCGTAACCGATGGCTGCAGACTGCAGCTATCGTTGCCACGCTGATTCCGCTTCTCTTGTCCCTATGGCTGTATGCCGATTACGACAAGCATCAGGGCGGCAACTCCTTTGAGGAGACGGCTACCTGGGTAGAAGTTCCGTTAAACAAAGAGACGCAAGCCTCGAATGGGGTAACGAGCTACACGCTGTCGTTCCAGTATGATGTGGGCATCGACGGTTTGTCCTTGCCGCTTGTCATTCTGACGACGCTGATTACGGCGATGGCGGCATTTGCTTCCGTTCACGTGAAAAAGCGATGGAAGGCGTTCTACGCCTGGTTCCTGCTCCTGGAGACGGGCGTGCTTGGCGTATTTATGGCGCGGGATTTATTCCTGTTCTTTATTTTCTTCGAAATTACGCTTATCGCGATGTACTTCCTGATCGGGATCTGGGGTTACTTCAACCGGGAGCGGGCCGCTAATCAGTTCGTTATCTACAACGGGCTTGGATCGGCTATCATGCTTATTGCCTTTATTCTTCTTGTGAATACGGCCGGCTTCCATATCGATCAGGATACCTCATCCTTTATTTACAGCGGCAGCTATGCGGATATTCTTCGCAATTTGTCCGATCCTTCTGCGTGGGTGAACCTTGCTCCGGATCAGACGGGCGGATTGAACCCGTTCCATATGTCGGCTGCTATGCATACGGTTATTTTCCTCCTGCTGGTAGTGGCGTTTGGGATCAAGCTCCCGATTCTGCCGTTCCACACCTGGATGCTGAAGGTTCACAATGAGGCGCATCCGGCGATCGTTATGATTCACTCCGGCGTGCTGCTCAAGATGGGGGCATACGGTCTGATCCGGTTCGGCATTGTGCTGTTCCCCGAGCAGGCGAAGGACTGGGCGATTGTACTGGCCTCTCTTGGCCTGGCCAATCTGCTGTACGGGGCTCTTGTTGCTTTTCGGCAGACAGATCTCAAGCTGGTTCTCGCGTACTCCTCGATCAGCCATATGGGGATCGTTCTGCTGGGGCTTGCGGCCTTTAACCAGATAGGCTTGCAGGGGGCCGTGTTCCAGCTTGTCTCGCATGGCCTGATCTCGGCGCTCCTGTTCCTGATTGTCGGAAGCCTATACGAGAGAACGAAGACGACAAACTTATCCGAGCTTGGCGGGCTGGCGCGATCGATGCCGTTTATCTCGGGCATTCTGCTTGCCGGAGGTCTTGCATCCTTGGGTCTGCCGGGTCTATCGGGCTTTGTGGGCGAATTCCTGTCGCTGCTTGGCTTGTTCGACAGCCAGCCTTGGATTGCCGGCTTCTCGGTCATCGGCGTCATTCTGACCGCCGTATACGTCCTAAGGGCAGTGCTGAAAACAACCTTTGGCCCTATTGAAGAACGGTATCTCGCGGTCAAGGACGCCAGGCTGGTTGAAGCTCTGCCGATGATCGTGCTGCTGGCGTTTATCCTGCTGCTGGGCTGTTACCCGTCCGTGCTGACGGATACGTTCCAATACAGCGTTGACAGCCTGTTCAAGCCGTTATTTTCGTTAAGGATGGGGGGGTAAGCGATGGCCGAATTTGTACCGTTGACATGGCATGATACGTTGTATCTCGCTCCGGAGCTTATCCTTGCCGCCATGTTCCTAATCCTTATCGTAACGGACTTGATTCTTCCGGGGCGGACGAACCGCGCGGTTATCGGCTGGTTGTCTTTAGCGGGCTTGCTGCTGTCGCTTGCAGCCGTCATCTGGCGGATGATGGATATGAATCCTTCCGGCGTTTCGGCGGCGGAGGCGGCTGAAGCCGGTAAAGCCATCTCGCTCCTTGGCGCCAGCTATCGGGTGGATGATTACGGCAATCTGTTGAAAATAATCTTCCTGATCGGTACGTCACTGGTCGTATTGCTGGGGCTTGGCTCCACGCAAAAGGATGACGCGGTAACGGACAAAGCCGAATTCTATTACTTGCTGCTTCCGGCAGCGGCCGGAGCTATGATTATGGCCTCCTCCGGCAATCTCGTCACCTTGTATATCGGGCTTGAGCTGCTTAGCATCACGACCTATGTACTGGTTGGCTTGCGAAAACGCTCTACGCTATCGGCCGAGGCGGCTTTCAAGTATGTGGTTACAGGAGGCATCGCGTCAGCCTTTGTCTTGTTCGGAATGTCTTATCTGTACGGCGTGACCGGGTCGGTAAGTCTTGCCGATTTCCCGACGGCGCTGCCGCAGGCGTTTGCGGATTATAAGGCTTTGGTTTATGTAGGATTCTTCTTCCTGATCGCGGGCTTCGGAATCAAAATCGCGGCCGCTCCGTTCCACGTATGGGCAGCGGATGTGTATCAAGGAGCGCCAACGCCGGTTTCCGCTTTCCTGGCGGTAATTGCGAAGGGAGCTGCTCTGGCAGCGGTATTCCGTTTCCTGTACAGCAGCGCGTTTTTCCTCACCGGCGGTCCGGAAAAGCAAGCGGGCGATGATGTCTTCTTCGCTCTGCTGGTCATTGCCGCTGCGGCGATGATAGCCGGTACGGTATCGGCTCTGCGGCAAAAGCAGGCGAAACGGCTGCTCGCCTTATCGGGCGTAGCGAATGCCGGGTATTTGCTCGTACCGATTGCGATCTCGGTGACGATCATCCATAGCAATAATTTCGCCGAGTTTGTGTTTTACCTGGTTGCGTACCTGCTCATGAACGTAGGCGCATTTGCCGTTGTAACGGTAATCGCGAGGGCAGCGGGGCATGAAGAGCTGAAAGGCTTCTCCGGTCTCTATTACCGGGCCCCGTGGACAGCGGCGGCTATGCTGATCTTTATATTGTCGCTCTCGGGATTGCCGGTTACGGCCGGATTTTTCGGCAAGCTGTTTATCCTTCTCGGAGCGGCCAGCGTAAAAGCTTACTGGCTGGTTGCCATTATGGTGGTTAGCACCGTTATTTCCTACTACTTCTACTTCGGCATTATCCGGCAGATGTTTATGCGGTCAAACGGCGAGGAAGAGGATCACATTCATGTGCCGGCTGTAACGGGAATCGTCATCTGGATCTGCGCGGCCGCAACGGTTGCTCTTGGCGTATTGCCGGGTCCGCTTATGAAATGGATCGACGCGGTGTTTACGATTCAGGCGGATTTGTTCGTGAAATAGATTGGTTGGGTTGGGCTCAGCGGCTGGATTGCCGCTGGGCTTTTTTGTGTTGGGAAGGGGGGAGTTGAGTTAGAATTGGGAGATGAAAAAGCGTATGGCGGTTAACGATCCTTTTGCGGGACATGGGAAAGGGGAGGGAATGAAAGGATAAGACCCTGGCAGGGTCTTATCAAGCTGGTTGGGGGCTGGAATAGGAAGGATAAAGACCCTGCGGTTCCTTTATCAAGTTAGCTGGCTGCCGAGTTGGATTGAATAAGATCCTGACAGGGTCTTATATAAAATGGGGAGTAAGCGGAGCCTAAGTAGAAGTTAATAAGGTGGGGATGCGGGATGCGGCGGAAATTCGGTGTAGGCGGAGGTTAAGGTCCTTGAGGGGCCTTAATAGACAAGAAGCAGCTAGTTTGTGAGTGTTTAAGGTCCCTGAAGGACCTTAAGTAGAGTGGTTGAGGTGGGAAAGCGGGGGAAATGCGGTTGTAGGTGGAGGTTAAGGTCCCTAAGGGGCCTTAATAAACAAAAAGTACCTAGTTTGTGAGTATTTAAGGTCCCTGAGGGTCCTTAAGTAAAGTGGTTGAGGTGGGGATGCGGCTGAAATACGGGTGAAGGCGGAGGTTAAAATCCCTAAGGGAGCTTAATAGATAAGAAGCAGCTAGTTTGTATGTGATTAAGGTGCCTGAGGGATCTTAGGTAGGGTGGTTGAGATGGGAATGCTGCGGAAATGCCGGTGAGGCTAGGTTAAGGTCCCAAAGGGGCCGGCGTGGTGGGAATGCGGCGGAATATGGGGAAGACGGAGATTAGAGTCCCCAAGTAATTAGGAGTGACGGAAGAGTAGGGATATGCGAACTTCGTTAGCTATATCATGGCTTTATCATCCTCTTTACAGGTAATTATCTTTTGCTAGAGACAGGAGATCGGGGCCCGGAAATCGAATGGTAATAGGAGATAAATAGAGACTATTAAACGGTCAATAAAGAAACGTGTGGCAAGAGCATACGTATAATTTGAGACGGAGACAAATATACCGATAAAGGCAGAAACTGATGAGAAGAGATGCTCTCGGCAGCGTATTGAAAAGATCCCTCCCCGCGCTTCTCCTCGCGGGGATTCTCGCCTGCGGGGCGGCTATGCCCGCCGCACCTGCAGGCTTAGCCCCGGCTGAGGCCGCTGCGGCAAGCAAAGCCGTCGCAGGCGCCCCCGCCGGGGCAAAAGAGGAGCCGCAAGGCTGGCTCCTCAAATGGCGCGAACCCGCGCAGGCGCATGAGCTGCGCGGGACGCGTGTGCTCCGCCGCCAGAGCAGCGAGGCGGCGGAGGTCTGGCTCGTCCAGCCCGCGGACAGCGGGGCGGACACCAGCGCCTGGGCCGCCCGGCTGCAACGCGAGCCGGGCGTCGAATACGTGCACCCGAATGAGCGGGTGCATATCCTCGCCGCGGAGCAAACCGCGGCGGATGATCCTGAAATCGGCAAGCAGACCTATCTGAAGCAGATCGGCGCGCTGGAAGCCTGGAAGACCGAGCGGACGCAAACCGATCTGACCATTGCGATCGTGGATACCGGGATTGATCTGGATCACCCGGATTTGAAGCGGAATCTGGTTCCCGGCACCAACTTTGTGCAGCCGAACAAACCGCCGGATGACGATAATGGCCACGGAACCGCGGTGGCCGGCGTTATTGCGGCTGAAGGCAATAACGGCGTAGGGGTAAGCGGCATCCTCTGGGAAGCCAAGCTGATGCCAATTAAAGCGCTTGACTCGCAAGGGGACGGAACGGAACGCGATTTAGGGGAGGCCATCCTGTACGCGGTCCGTAACGGTGCCCGGATTGTTGTCATGTCCGTAGGTCTTAACCGTTACTCGCCTTATATGCTGGACATCGTCAATTACGCCGAAAGCAAAGGCGTGGTCCTTGTTGCCGCCGCGGGCAACGATGGGCTGACCCACGGGGATAAAGCGGAGGTCAAATACCCCGCTGCTTATCCGACCGTGCTTGGCGTCAGCGGAGTGAAGCCGGACAATACGCCGGATCCCCGTTCGAACCCCGGACCGGAAATCGATCTTGCGGCGTCCTGGAATGTATATACAACCGCAATAGGAGGACGCTATAAGAAAGAAGAAGGGACGTCCATGGCTGCCCCGCAGGTTGCGGCTGCGGCAGCGCTGGTATGGGCCCGTTATCCTTCGCTTGAGCCTTACCAGGTGAGGGAACTTCTCCGCCAGTCCGCCAAGGATATCGGTGCCCCCGGCCTGGATGACAAATCCGGATACGGTCTGCTGCAGGTGGATAAAGCCGTTACGATGACGGCGAAGTCCGACCGCTTTGAACCGAACGGCACTCGTGCGAGCGCCAAGCCGCTGCCGGCAGGCAAACAGGTTACGGCGCTGCTCTCCGGCGGCAGCGATCTCGACTGGTATACGTTAGATGCTCCTTATGATGGCATCATCACGCTGAATTTTGAGGAGCTGACCCCAGAGGGCAGCGCAACGCCGGCTGTCCGTTTATCGCATTATGCCGGCGATACGCTGAAGGCTTCGGCGGAGACCAGGCTGGGGAGCCGCGTAGTTGATTTTGCGGTGAAAAAAGGCAAGCAAGCTTTTTTGATTCAATATATGAACAAGGACTTGGATCTGAAGCTGCCTTACCTGTTGACGGCAACCTTCAGCATGGCTCCGGACAGTTACGAGCCTAATGACAAACCGTATGAGGCGTTTACGCTTCAGCCGCGCAGTCAGAGCATCACCGGTTCCTTCCATCAGCTAGCCGACAGGGACTGGTATGCGGTGACTTTTACGCAGGGCGGTACGTTAAGTCTCCGGGTAACCACCAATACGGTGCGAATGGATCCCGAGCTTGCGGTTCAGCAGGCTGGCCAGGCGCTTATGTCTTACGATGAGGAGCGGGAGGGCGAAGCCGAGCAGTCTCCCGTCCTGACCGTTTCGCCGGGCAAGTACTATATCCGGGTGCACAATGCGATATCTTCCGAAGCAAGTCCCACCGTCGGAACCTACACGCTGAAGATGGACTACGTTCCGAAATACGTGGATCCCAATGAACCTAACGACAAATATTACGAAGCGCTCATGACAACCTCCGGCACGGAATATGTCGGGGTCATAGGCAGCGCAAGCGATGTTGACTGGTTCCAGATCCGACTTGCTTCAACAAGCGTCGTAGACCTGAATTTGTTTAACGTTCCGGCAGGCAAAATGATGAAGCTGGAAGCATACGATAAGAAGCAGAAGCTGGTCTTCACTCAGCTGACCGGACGAAGCGGATCGCTTCAAGCCGCAAATAAGGTTCTGCAGCCTGGCGTGTACTACATAAAACTTACGGCTAACGGCGCTTTTGACAAGCAGTATTATCGGTTTAAAGTGAAGTTCGATCCGCTCGTGGCAGGCTTCCGCGATATCGGCAGCCATTGGTCGAGGGACGCCGTCGTGGAGATGAGCCAGCTTGGCATCGTGAGCGGCACCGGTCCTTATACCTTTGAGCCGAACCGTCCGATTACCCGTGCGGAAGCGGTAGCAATGGCGATCAAAGCGTATAAGCCGGTTGTATACGGCATGCCTTCCGATGTCCGGTTCAAGGATCTGGATTTCGATCATTGGGCTTACGGGGCGATTGCCAAAGCGGTTCAGAAGGGATGGATCAAAGGATTCCCGGACGGGACTTTCCGTCCGGACCTGCCGGTAACAAGAGCCGAGATGGCGATGATTATCGGTTATGCGGATCAGGTGAGGCCCGTAGCGCCGCTGGGCAATCCGTTCAAGGATGTAGGGCGCAATCATTGGGCCGCTCCGATGCTGAACGCACTGAAGCTGAAGGGGGTTATCAGCGGTACGGAGGACAATGTATACGAGCCGGGCAAAAAAGCGAGCCGGGCGGAGTTTACAACGATTTTATACCGGGTATATAGACAATAACCATGAATCAGACATATTGATGTAGAAGGGAAATTTAAACCAGATGGGTATCGATCAAATGGTGAACGATGCGCAAAATGCAACCGGGACCATCGCGTTATTTTCAATCGTCGTTAATTTATTCAGTATTGTTTTCGTCTGGTATATCCTGCAGGAGATCAAGCTGGATGTATTTTTTAAATTCCCGCGCAGTCCCAAGGCAAGGATGTTTCAGGTTGTCATGGCTGTTGTTATCGGTCACGGCTTCGCCGGTTTTATACTCGATTATTGGAACTGGACGAAGCTCCTGCGGTATTTTGTCGAATAACAACGTACAAAAAAGCCAACAATGGATACTACAGGACGGTATGAAAATGACACGAGACTACGAACAACTATATATAAAGCCCCGGATTCGAATTGAAAATGCTGCCCGAACGGCAACAGAGGGCAGTGCTTTCGACTCGGCATTAGCGGTTTTTTTAGTGCTTTTTGACGATCTTTCTGGTAATAATTTACCGCTTGTCGATTTGTGTAAATGAATGATAAGATGAAGGTTGGATAAAGCATGAATTTGTCATTTTCTTATACTAAAAATGGAACTAATGTTTGGAGAAATTCAGTTCGCGGAGGGAACTATAAGATGACCAAAATTATCGTCCGCGGAGGCCAGCGTCTATCGGGAACGGTCCGTGTCAGCGGTGCAAAAAATGCAGTACTTCCCATTTTGGCGGCCTCGTTATTAGCGGCGGAAGGAGACAGCGTCATCTGTGACGTTCCCCTCCTCGACGATGTAATGACCATTCAGAAAGTATTAGCTTCGTTAGGCGCAAAAATTACTTACAACAATGAGACGATGCAGATTTCTGCGGGGAAGATTTCCACCTTTGAGGCTCCATACGAGTTTGTACGCAAGATGCGTGCTTCCTTTCTCGTTATGGGTCCGTTGCTCGCCAGAATCGGCAAGGTCCGTATTTCGCTTCCGGGCGGCTGCGCGATTGGTACAAGACCAATTGACCAGCACCTGAAGGGCTTCGAGGCAATGGGAGCGGAGATCACGCTTGGACACGGCTTCATTGAAGCAAGTACGAAGACGCGACTTAAAGGTGCGAAGATCTATCTGGATGTAGCCAGCGTCGGGGCAACGGAAAATATTATGATGGCCGCCGCTTTGGCGGAAGGCACAACAACGATCGAGAACGCGGCGAAAGAGCCGGAGATCGTTGACCTTGCTAACTACTTAAACGCCATGGGTGCTAAGGTTCGCGGTGCCGGTACGGGCGAGATCCGGATCGAAGGCGTTGACTGTATGCATGGCGTAACGCATAACGTGATTCCCGACCGTGTGGAAGCAGGCACGTTTATGATTGCTGCAGCAATCACGGGCGGGGACGTATTTGTGGAAAATGCGATTGGCGACCATTTGACGCCGGTCATCTCGAAGCTCCAGGAGATGGGCGTGGAAGTCACGGAATCGGATAACGGCATTCGTGTTCGTGCTCCTAAATCGCTTAAATCGGTGGATGTGAAAACATTGCCGCATCCGGGCTTCCCAACTGACATGCAGTCCCAGATGATGGCGCTGCTGCTTGTATCGGAAGGGACCTCTGTCGTAACGGAGACGGTATTCGAGAACCGTTTCATGCATGTGGAAGAGTTCAAGAAGATGAGCGCGCAGATTAAGGTCGAAGGCCGTTCGGCGTTCGTAACCGGCAATGTACCGCTCGTTGGCGCCAAAGTGTGCGCAACCGATCTTCGCGCAGGCGCCGCTCTGATCTGTGCGGCTCTCCGCGCAGACGGGGAGACGGAAGTATCCGGCATTTACCACGTCGACCGCGGTTATGTCGATATTACAGGCAAGCTTGCCGCACTAGGTGCGGATATCAGACGGGTTGAGCCGGAAGCTCCGGTTGCCGCGGTAGCGGCAGCGCCAGCTGTCGAACTTGAGCCGGTGAGCACCTACAAGCGCGAAGCTGCAGTCTTGAAAGTACAGCCTACTTGGGCATAACGGATATAATAGAAAAAAAGCTGGTTCCTGACAAAGGAACCAGCTTTTTTTTGCGTGCAATTCTATGAGTTATGTCTGTTCGCGTTGACGTGCATTTGAAGCCCATAGTCCTATTCGCATAGGCTTGTTCATGCTCTGTTCATTTTCCCGTGATATATTCGTCGGTAGATATGACCGATGGAGGGTGGAGTACAGTCAATGAAGAAGTGGACATTATGGCTTGGTATAATCATTATTCTTGCTGCCGCCGGCGGGGGCGCGTATTACTACTATTACATGCGCGACGATAAGGCAACAACTAAGACGCCTCTTGCCGTACAGGCTAGAGCGATCAAAGGCGATATTAAGACCTCGATAAGCGGTACGGGCTCGGTAGAGGCCAACTCGAGAGAGACGGTAACCGCAGGCAAAAGCGGCACGATAGCGACGCTCTCCTTCAAGGAAGGGGACAAGGTGAAGAAAGGGCAGGTGTTAGCCACTTTCGAGGATAACAGTAATTACGATGATCAGATCGAGACGATTAACAAAAATATCACCAAAACAAAAAGTCAAATCGCCGATAAGCAAGAGGAGTATAAACAGGCGATCGGTACGGAGAATGAAGAGCAAACGACGAAGTCAATCAAGGATGAGATTGATGATCTGCAATCAACCATAGATGATTATAACGATCAGCTTCAAAAAATCTACGAGGATCAAGCGAAAGAAGTAAAGCAGGTTATCGCCCCGATTGACGGCGAGGTCACTACAAGCGATATAAGCGTTGGCGATGAGGTTCAGGCCAATACAACCATTGCCGAGATTGTTGATTATACGCATCTTGAGTTTGTCACGGGCATTGATGAGCTCGATATTCCAAACGTTAAGCTGAAGCAAACGGCTCAAATTACGCTTAGCGCAATTACGGACCATACCATTGAAGCAACGGTATCCGAAATTGCGAAGGAAGGTACATCTTCCAACGGTTCCGCATCCTACAGCGTCAGCTTGCTGCTCAATGATATTGACGGCGTTATGGTGGGCATGTCCGGCCAGGCGGATATCGTAACGGAGCAAAGCACGGATGCCGTGCTTGTGCCGGTAAATGCGGTTGTTGAATTCGGCGGAAAATCCTATGTCCGCGTGCCTGGTACCGGAAGCGGAACAGGTACGGGAACAGGCGCAGCGGGTTCGGGCGCGGCAACGGGCAGCCAAGGCGGCCAACAACAAGGTCAACGCAACCAGGGTACGCAGGGCGCAACCGGCAATGAAGCGGCTGCAGCCGGCGGCTGGCAGGGCAGAGGCGGAACTGGCGGAGGCAGCGGCCGATTCCAAGGCGCCGGCAGGGGAACAACGACTGCGGAAGGCGGCCAAAGCACAGGCCGCAATATAGCGGCTGCGGACGGCGGCAATCAGAGCGGAACGGGAACAACTCCGGGAGGAACGGCTCCAGGCGGAGGCGCTGCTCCTGGGGGAGCAGCGCAAGGAACCGCGCCAAGCGGCAGCGGTACGAACCGTGGTGGAACTGGCCAAGGCAATGCATCAGGCGGTAATTTCCCTGGAGGCAACGGTGCGGCGGGAGGCCAAGGCGGAAGAAATGGCATGGCCAACCAGATGAGAGAGAGCATTACGCTTGGCGGTCAGCTGAAGGAAGTGACGGTAGGGATCAGCAACGAAACTTACGTGGAGATCAAATCCGGTCTAGCGGAAGGCGATACCGTTCTGATTCCGGTAGCAACAGGTGCGCAAGGCATGGGCTCTTCCTCCACGCAGCAGCAACAAAAGCAGTTCGGCGGCTTCGGTGGAGGCGGCTTCGGCGGTAACTTCCCATCTGGCGGCTTTGGCGGCGGAGTCAGCTTCAGCGGCGGAGGCGGAAATGTACGAACCTCGACACGGGCAGCAACTGGCGGCGGTGGTGCACGATGACCGGGCAATCCGCACTGATTGAAATGAATGATATCGTCAAGTATTACAAGATGGCCGGAGAGAAAATGACGGTCCTGCACAATGTATCGCTGACGGTCAACCATGGCGATTTTTTGGCTATCGTTGGCCCGTCCGGCTCGGGCAAGTCCACGCTGATGAATATCATCGGCTGTCTGGACGTACCGAATGAAGGCAGCTACAAGCTTGACGGCATGGAGGTGCGCGGGCAAAGCGACAACAGGCTGACGGTGATGCGCAATAAGAAGATCGGGTTTATTTTTCAAGGGTATCATTTACTGCCCAGGCTGACGGCGCTTGAGAATTGCGAGCTTCCGCTAATCTACCGGGGACTGTCTGCGAAGGAAAGACGCAGCCGGGCGATGGAAGCGCTGGAGCGCGTTGGGCTTGGCGAGAGAATGGGTCATCGCCAGAATGAGCTGTCCGGCGGTCAGCAGCAGCGCGTAGCGATTGCCCGGGCACTAGCAACCAATCCGCCGCTCCTGCTGGCGGATGAGCCGACAGGCGCGCTTGATTCCAAGACAGGCATGGAAGTGCTCGGCATGATGGAGGAGCTTAATCGTGCCGGGCAGACCATTGTATTGATTACGCATGACATGGAGGTCGCTCAGCGTGCGAGCCGTACGGTAATCATCCGGGATGGGGTGCTGACGGAGCAGAAAAGGAGGGACAGCCATGAAGATTTCGCAGGGCCTCATAATGGCGGTCAAAAGCGTCTTATCGAACAAGCTTAGAACCATCCTTTCGATGCTCGGCATTCTGATTGGGGTTGCGACCGTTATTGCGCTTGTGGCAATGGGCAAGGCATCATCCAATGAAGTGGCAAGCCAGGTCTCGACGCTTGGCAGTCCGGATTCGCTGTCCGTTACGATCACGGGACGCGGTACGGTAACCTCTTTATCTGTCGATGAGGCACTGAAGCTAGGCGATTTGAATAACGTTAGCGGGGTTGCTCCCATTACAAGCACAACCGGTTATGCCAAATACGGCCGGACTCAAGTGTCCGTAAGCGTAGAGGGCATTACGCCGGAATATGAGGAAGTCAAAGACTTCAGCGTGCAGGACGGCAGGTATATTGCTGCTCCCGATATCAATAACAAGACAAAGGTAGCGCTTATCGGTACGCAGACCGCTCAAGACTTGTTCGAGGATGAAAGAGTGGATCCGGAGGACGCGGTCGGACGCAAGATTACGATAAACGGTTATATCTTCACAATCGTAGGCTTGCTCGAATCCAAGGGCGACTCGTTGACGGGCTCCAATGACGAGAAGATTCTCATTCCGATTTCGACGGCCCAGAAGATCTTTCAGGTTAATGGCGTAACCACGATTAATATGAAGGTGACGGACACCAAGCAGATGTCTTCGGTTGTGAGCGAGGTAGAAGCTAACTTGTACGAGAAGTTTCGAGGCAACGAGAATGCTTACCGGGTTCTTAATCAGGAAGAAGCGATGAAGACGCTCAATTCCGTTAACGAAACGATGAACCGGCAGCTGATCTACGTGGCGGCCATCTCCCTTGTTGTTGGCGGAATCGGGATAATGAATATTATGCTTGTCTCCGTAACGGAGCGTACCCGAGAGATTGGTATACGGAAATCGCTAGGGGCGAAGAAGAGGGACATCTTATTCCAGTTTCTCGTAGAAGCCGTCGTGATAAGCGGTCTTGGAGGACTACTAGGTATCCTTATCGGCAATATAGCCTCTTATATCATTGGCCAGGTTATGAAAACGCCAACCGAAGTGCCGATGAATACGATGCTTCTGTCGTTTGGCTTCTCGGCCTTCGTAGGTGTCGTATTTGGATATTTGCCAGCCAACAAGGCAGCAAGTCTACGTCCTGTAGATGCGCTGCGCCATGACTAAAAACAATAGAATATACGTCGTGCTTGAACGAGAACCGCGGGTTCTATCCTATTAATCAGGCTCATAGAATAAATCCATCAAGGCCGGCTTTAAGAGAGTCCACTCTCTTAAAGCGGCTTATAGGCGGAGAGGAGATCTATGAGATACGTAATAGGCAGAACGAAACGGGCGATCAGGCGTCCCGGCAGCAGATGGCTGGCCGTTGTATGCTGGACGGCCTTCGGAATTGGAATTGCGATGAGTATGTCTGTGCTGCTTGCGACTTCCGCATACCGGAACGCGGAATCAAGCAGTACCGGACTTGATCGGTTCCAGGGGGAGAAGAGCGGCGTAACGTCTAGCAATAAGGCGTCTGCCGACGGGTTCGGGCAGGCGCCTTTGCCGTCTCCATCCGAAAAGCCGGCAACGGCAGCAGGCGGCAAGGATACGTATATTACGGTCTATTTGACTAAGGAACAACGTACGGAGCGGGTTACGCTGGAGACTTATGTCAGAGGCGTGGTTGCGGGGGAAATGCCCGCCGATTTTGGCCTTGAGGCGTTAAAGGCCCAGGCCATCGCCGCACGTACTTATATAGTGAGAAGGCTTGAGCTGGATGATCACAGCGGCATGCCGGCAACGGGCGCGGCTTCCCGTGCGGATGTCACCGATACGATTGACCATCAAATCTATATTTCGCTAGATAAGCTAAAGGAGCTTTGGCCACAGAATGAACAGGAGTCCAGGATGGCGAAGTTGAACAAAGCGGTAAGCGAGACTCGCGGGGAAGTAATTACCTATGAAGGCGAGCCGATTCAGGCGGTATTTTTCTCCACGAGCAATGGGTATACGGAAAACTCGGAGCAATATTTTCAGGAGGAGCTTCCCTACCTTCGAAGCGTAGCGAGTCCTTGGGACAAGCGGCTTTCGCCCCGCTATAAGGAGACGGTGAAGCTGCAACTCTCTGATTTTTACGCAAGACTAGGGCTAGCCAGCAAGAGAAAACCGGATATTCGGGTGCTGGACAAAACAGCGGGCAACCGGATCGCCGATATTCGGATAGACGGCAAGACGTATACCGGGCGGGAAATACGGGAGAAGCTTGGACTGGCTTCCTCAGAGTTCTCGTGGAAGCTGGATGGGGACGAGATTGAGATAACCACCTTCGGCTACGGTCATGGCGTAGGCATGAGCCAGTGGGGCGCTAACGGCATGGCGGAAGAAGGGAAAAGCGCCGAGCAAATCGTAACCTACTATTATACGGGCACAAAAGTCGAACAAGCTTCGAAGCTTGCAGCGAAATTTCATTAAAAGTTTCTTTTCTCAAAAAATAGTAATCCCTCACGTATAAAGCTAGTTGTTCTGGCAACAATGGCTAGTGAGGTGATATCAAATGAATGAAAATCAAAACAAAACAAAGCAAGAATCTCCTAAAAACGTAATAGGAGAAGTATCTGCCGCTAAGTCTAGCAATGGCTTTAAAAAACTGCTGTCGAAGAAATGGGTAACCCCGGCAGCATTTATGGCAGCCGCGGCAATCATCGTAGCCTTAATGTGGATCTACCAGGGTTCGGACACCACCAAAGAAACTTCAGCTACGACTTCCGAAAACACGGAGACCGTTGCAGGCAGCGATGCTGCGAAGCCGGATGACCAAGCGCTCCAAGCGGAAAGAAAAGGCGAGAAATTGGAATGGCCGGTAGTAAACAAAGACAACCTGGATGAAGTGCTCCCTTACTATGATGTAAACGCAACGAGCGACGAGAAAGCGAAAGCCGTTATCCAAATCGGCGATAACACGCTTGCTCCTCACACCGGCGTAGACTTTGCGGATCCAAGCGATCAACCGTTTGACGTACTCGCTGCTCTCTCCGGTAAAGTAACCCGCGTTGAGAAGCATCCTACAAACGGTAACGTTGTAGAGATCAGCCACGGCGACGGTCTCGTAACGGTATACCAAAGCCTTAGCGACATCCAAGTAGCCGTAGGCGACGATGTGAAGCAAGGAACGAAAATCGCAGTAGCGGGCCGCAACGATCTCGAAAAGGATCTCGGCGTTCACCTTCACTTCAGCGTGCAGGAGAACGGCAAGTCGGTTAACCCGGCTTCCCTTGTTGGCCAATCGCTCGCTCAAGAGAAAAAATAGGACGAAAGTCTCACAGGCAGGGGTGGAAACCCCTGCCTGTTTCGTTTTTTTATGAAAATTTTAGGCCAAACACGCCACTAAGGCTTGACCATAAAGAATATATACCCGTACCCCTCATATACTGTACCAAACTATCTCGAGTAGGGAGGCGGGAACGTGCATGATTACATCAAAGAACGAACCATTAAAATAGGTCGCTGCATCGTTGAAACCAAACATACGGTACGTACGATCGCTAAAGAGTTCGGCGTTTCCAAAAGTACGGTTCATAAGGATTTGACCGAGCGTTTGCCGGAAATCAACCCCGATCTGGCGGACCAGGTGAAGCACATTCTCGAGTATCACAAGTCGATCCGGCATCTGAGGGGAGGCGAAGCTACAAAGATCAAATACAAGAAGACCAGCACGAAGAAACGGGAAGTTATCGCAGCTGGCAAAAGCTAAACATTTTTCGAGTTTTTGTGCGCATAGATAAGAGGAATTTTGTGGTTTTTGGCGAATAATGTACATCAGTATGTCCTATGTCGTGGGAACTATTTATGGACGGGATGATTACATTATTGGTTGGAGGACTATAGCCTTATGCTTAGCAAGGATATCGGTATTGATTTGGGTACAGCAAATGTATCCATTCACGTGAAAGGGAAGGGCGTTGTTCTCGACGAACCTTCGGTAGTCGCGATTGAAAGCGATTCGAAACGGGTGCTCGCCGTTGGCGAAGAAGCACACCGCATGGTTGGGCGTACGCCAGGCAACATCGTTGCCATCCGTCCGCTTCGCGACGGGGTTATTGCCGATTTCGAAATTACGGAAATTATGCTTAAGGCTTTTATTGACCGTGTTGAAGGCCGCAAATGGTTCAGCCGTCCGCGCATTCTGATCTGCGCTCCTACCAATATTACGTCGGTAGAGCAGAAAGCGATTCGCGAAGCGGCTGAACGGAGCGGCGCCAAGGAAGTGTTTCTGGAGGAAGAGCCAAAGGCTGCCGCTATCGGGGCTGGGATGGACATATTCCAGCCTAGCGGCAACATGGTCGTGGATATCGGCGGGGGAACGACCGACGTGGCGGTTCTGTCGATGGGCGACGTTGTGACCTCATCCTCGATCAAAGTCGCGGGGGACAAGTTCGATGCGGCGATTATGAAGTACATCAAGGACAAGTACCGTCTTCTGATCGGTGAGCGGACAAGCGAGGATATCAAGATCAAGATCGGTACGGTGTACGAGGATGGACGGCATGACGAGATCGACATTCGCGGACGCGATATGGTATCCGGTCTGCCTCTGACGATTACAATTCGTTCCGCGGAAGTGCGCGAAGCCCTGTGGGATCCGGTGATGTCGATTGTGGCTTCGGCTAAAATGGTGCTGGAGCGCACGCCACCCGAATTGTCCGCCGATATTATCGACCGTGGTGTCATTCTGACCGGCGGCGGCGCGCTGCTGGACGGGCTGGATGCTCTGCTTGCGGACGAGCTTAAGGTTCCCGTTCTTATTGCGGAGGACCCGATGCATTGCGTCGTGAAGGGGACGGGCATTCTTCTGGATAACTTGGACAAGCTCGGCAAAAAAAGCCGGGCCTAAATTTGTGCGGGTAGGGCGCTGTGGGGGGCGTGCCAAGGCATAAATGAGTCGAAGGTCGCAGGGAGGATCTATAACGGCGGCTCTGCGCGAAGCCGATATTATATAAGAAGAGATACGATTTTTTAAGAGCACGGCTTCGTAAGCGGACCGGCCGGGGAGGCGCACATGTTAAGAGGTCTTTATACGGCTGCGGCGGGTATGACCGCGCAGCAGCGCAGACACGATACGATAACGAATAATATTACCAATATTAATACGCCAGGTTATAAGCAAACCTATGCGGTAACCCGATCTTTTCCGGAGATGCTGCTGTCGCTGACGGGAGTAGACGCGAAGGATGAGAAGCAGATCGGCAAGGTCAGCACCGGCGTGTTTGCCGAAGAAAGCCTTGCGATTCATCTGCAGGGCGACCTGATGCAGACGGGCAAGTCGTCGGACTTTGCCCTTGTGTCCAATATCGATGTGCCGGGAATGGCTTTTGATGCCTCGGGCAAATACGTATCGCCGGACGGCCAAGTGACGTTCCAGCCTCAAGCCTTTTTTACGCTGCAGGACAAGAACGGCGAGATCCGCTATACGCGCGGAGGCTCCTTTACCTTGACATCGGACGGCTTCCTGGTAGCCGGTGACGGATCGAATGTGCTCGGGACGGACGGCAACCCGATTCAATTCCCTTCCGGCGTCAGCCTTGACGGCCTGACCTTGACGGCGGACCAGCGTTTCGTTGACGCAAAGACGGGAGCGGATTCGGGAAAACAGCTATTGCTGACCCGGATTGATAATCCCAATGAGCTGGCCCGCGAAGGGGACGGTAAATTCCGTCTGGCCGGCGATGCTCAGGATGTCCGTCCCGTTGCCGCGGGTGAGCGCGTTGAAGTGCGGCAGGGCTACGTAGAGCGCTCCAACGTTGATGCCGCGCAATCCTCGGTAGATTTGATGGCCGCGCTGCGCGCTTATGAAGCGAACCAGAAGGTTATCCAATTCTACGATGAAAGCTTGGATAAAGCGGTTAATCAAGTAGGCCGGGTATAGGAGGCATAAGCATAAATGAACAGCTCGATGATTAATGCCAGCGTATCGATGAATGCCCTGCAGCAGAAATTGGACATGCTGGCGGATAATATTGCGAATGTGAATACGGTAGGCTATAAACGTAAGGAAGCTACCTTCGAGGATTTGCTGAATAATACAAGGAAGCAGCCGGATGCCTTTAATCAGCCCGGAAGACTGACTTCCCTGAACTTCAATCAAGGCTGGGGCTCGAGGCTTGCGATGATTCAGCCGAATTTGCAGCAGGGGACGATCAAAACGACGGAAAAGGATACCGATCTTGCGATTGAAGGCGACGCTTTGTTCGAGGTTGCCGTTAACGCAAACGGAGACCGCGCTTATACCCGCAATGGCGCACTGCAGTTGACGGTTGCGGCAAACGGTGATACGATTTTGGCAACGCCGGAAGGATATCCGGTTGTTGCGAATACGCCGGCAGGCGAGGGACCTCTTGTCGTGCCAAGCGGCTATCAGCTTCGGGTTAATCCGGACGGTACGGCGGAAGGCGTGGCTACTGACGGAAGCACGATTGAGCTTGGCTCCATCAAGCTTGTTCAAGCAACCCGTCCCGCAGCCTTAACGCTGGTAGCGGATAATTTGTATGAAATAGCCGACGGCATTAACGTGGCAGACGTGCTGCAGAACGTAACGCCAAGCGGCGAGAATGGCATAGCGCTTCGTCAGGGCGCCCTAGAGCAATCGAATGTTAATCTGGGTGACGAGATGACGGAGCTTATTAATGTGCAGCGTGCTTACCAGATGGCCGCAAGAGCTTTAACGTCCAGCGACACCATGATGGGGTTAGCCAACAGCCTGCGCAAATAGATAGGGTGAGAGTATGACGGATGAACGGGCGGTTCTGACGCGGAGCGCGCCGAAAAATCAGGAGAAGCCGCCAGTCGAGGAAAGAAGCAAAGCGGTGGACGGCGACCATTCCGAGAAAAAGCAGCGTTCCACTGGTGCGCGAATCACATTTTGGATTTTGCGCAAAAGTATTGTGCCGGTCATCATGGTTATTATGCTCATCACCGGTTTGTATGTCGGATATGCGGTTGTAGGCAAGCAGCCTGGCAGCGATGTATTCCATTGGGAGACCTGGCAGCATATGTATGATTTGGTCTTCTCCGATACGTAGAACATGAATATTTATTAATGAAGGGCTGTTTCCGGAAGTCATTATGTTATGGTGACTGGGGAGCAGCTTTTTTTGGTTTCCGCGGACAGCCAGTGCTGTTTTCATTTTCATATGGTAGTTGTATAATGATTGGGAACCTTGTATGGAAGAAACGGATAAAGGTAGAGGGGCGTGCGCGTTTGAATCTGCCGAATTTTTTAACGTCGCTGCGTTTTGCAATGATCCCCGTCTATGTCGCGATATTCGCGCAGGGACACATGATTTACGCCTTTCTGGTTGTCGTGGCAGCAGGCCTCACGGATATACTCGACGGATATATTGCCCGGCGCACGGGGCAGGTAACGACAGTCGGCCAAATGCTCGATCCGCTCGCAGACAAGCTGATGTTCATTTCCGTCATTTTATCGCTACTTCTTGCCGGCCACATTTCGTGGGCAGCGGCTGCAGCGATCTTTTTGCGCGATTTGGGAATGATAGCCGGAGGCATGGTGTTTCACTTTAAAGGTAAAAAGACCGTGCCGGCGAATTGGATGGGCAAACTGACAACGGTGCTGTTTTATATCGGCATCATGTTTGTATTTCTGGAAGCACCGTTTGCAGCAACGTACTTGTGGGCAGCTATTGCCTTCTCGTTCCTGACGGCGATTGTGTACATTATTTTGTTCCAGGCGCTGAACAAGCCGGGCTCCGGACAGAACAAAACCATTGGGCCGGGGCAATAGGCAGTAGGCGCACAAAGAGGCTTGGCCCGTGGATTATCGATATCCGCCAGCCAAGCCCCCTTATCTCAACCTTCACAACCTGCAGTTTGATGAAGGATACTATCAGTTTTCGTATTGTAAACGTATTTTATACCTGTTAACCCGTGAAAGGAGCGAATAATATTCATGCTCGATATTAATCAAATCCAAGAAATCATACCGCATCGCCCGCCATTTCTGCTCGTTGACCGCATTACAGAGGTAGAGCCGGGCGTCCGTGCCGTAGGCATCAAAAACGTAACGATGAACGAACCTCACTTTGTAGGGCACTTCCCCGGATATCCGGTTATGCCGGGTGTACTGATCGTTGAGGCGCTCGCGCAGGTCGGTTCCGTTGCCATGCTGATGGTTGAAGCGAACCGCGGCAAGCTGGGCTTCTTCGCCGGCATCGACGGCTTCCGTTTCCGCGGTCAGGTAAAACCGGGCGACACGCTTGAGCTGGAAGTGGAAATTACCCGTCTTAAAGGGCCAATCGGCAAAGGAAAAGCGACAGCAAAAGTTGACGGCCAAGTGGTTGCGGAAGGCGAGCTTATGTTTGCCTTGTCGGAACGCTAAGTACCACAATAGAATTTTATAAGTTCCGAGATAGTGGAAACATAAATTCTATTTGGCGATAAAACTTACCTCTAAACGCGGTCGCTCATCTTCGAATGGCTTCGATAGAGGTTTTCCCACCACAATAAAATTTCATGAGTTCCAGAATAATGGAAGTTTGAAATTTTTATTTGGCGATAAAACTTACCTCTAAACGCGGTCGCTCATCTTCGAATGGCTTCGATAGAGGTTTTCTCATAATCATCTTTTTATAAAAAAGGAGTGAAGCTGTTTAATGAATCAAAATGAAAAGGCAATTGAACGTTACCAAGCTTGGTTGAATGATGCGCTTATCGATGAGGCTACAAAGGAAGAGCTTCGCGGCATTGATGGACAAGAGAAGGAAATTACGGACCGTTTCTACCGCGACCTTGAGTTTGGGACAGGCGGTCTTCGCGGCGTTATGGGCGCAGGCACAAACCGTCTGAATGCATATACCGTAGGCAAAGCTACGCAAGGTCTTGCGAACTGGATTCTCTCCCGAGTAGAGGGGCAGCCATCCGCGGTAATCGCTCACGATTCGCGTAACAACTCGCCCGAGTTTGCGCTTGACTCCGCGCTAGTGCTTGCGGCAAACGGCGTGAAAACCTATCTGTTCCCATCGCTGCGCCCGACGCCTCAGCTTTCTTATGCGGTACGCGCGCTTGGCTGCTCGACGGGTATCGTTATTACGGCGAGCCACAACCCGCCGGAATATAACGGCTATAAAGCCTACGGCGCGGACGGCTGCCAGCTGATCCCTGAAGACGCAGAGCAAGTTATTGCATCGATCGGCCAGGTGACTGGTTTTGATCAAGTGAAAAGAATGAGCCGCGAGGACGCGGAAGCGCAAGGTCTTCTTGTATGGCTTGATGCGGAAGCAGACGAGCAATACACGGATACCGTTGTTGCGCAAAGCTTGAACAAAGAGCTGCTGCAAAGCGGCCTTGGAGAGAAATTCAAAGTGGTCTTTACGCCGCTTCACGGTTCGGGTAACCTGCCTGTACGCGAAGTACTGCGCAAAGCGGGCTTCAGCAATGTTCATATCGTAGCCGAGCAGGAGGCGCCTGACGGTTACTTCAGCACGGTCAAATCTCCGAATCCGGAAGAGCGCGAAGCTTTTACGCTTGCGATGAAGCTTGCTCAAGAGATTAATGCCGACATTATTATGGGTACGGACCCTGATGCCGACCGCATGGGTGCGGTTGTAAAAAACAATAATGGTGAATATGTCGTCCTGACAGGCAATCAGTCGGGCGCCCTGATGATCGAATATGTGCTCAGTCAATTGAAGGAGCGCGGCCAGCTGCCGGCTAACGGCGTCGTGATCAAAACGATCGTTACCAGCGAGATGGGGGCCGATATCGCTCGTTCCTATGGCGCAGCCGTAGAGAATACATTGACTGGCTTCAAATATATTGGTGAGAAAATGACGGCTTACGAGCAAACAGGCGAGCATACTTTCCTGTTCGGCTATGAAGAAAGCTACGGTTATTTGACTGGCGATTATGCCCGCGACAAAGATGCGGTTGTGGCTTCGTTATTGATTTGCGAAGCGGCGGCATACTATAGCAGTCAAGGAAAAACGTTGTACGACGTTCTTCTTGAGCTGTATGCGAAGCATGGCTTCTATCTCGAAGGTCTTGAGTCGCGTACGCTGAAGGGTCTTGACGGCGTGCAGCAGATTGCCGGCATTATGAATGACTGGCGCAACAATCCACCTGCCGAGATCAACGGCGTGAAGGTGGAAAAAGTGCTTGATTATCTTGGCCGACTTGACGGACTTCGTCCGGAGAACGTACTGAAATACATGCTTGCCGACGGATCGTGGTTCTGCCTGCGTCCATCCGGTACGGAGCCTAAGATTAAAGTGTATTTCGCCGTTCGCGGGGAGTCCACGGAGCATGCAGCCGAGCTGCTTGGAAAGCTCCGCGGCGCCGTGATGGAACGCGTAGACAGCAAAGCTTAATCCGCCGAGGCGGGTTATTGTCAAATAGGGATTACATTCGCAAGAGATTGAACGGAGGATTATTGTGCTTCAACGTTGGCAGCAATGGAACCGCAAAGCGATACTCTGGCTGTGGGTTATTGCAATTATTGGCGTAATCGCCGCAATGCCGATCGGTATGAATCGAATGAATATGGAAGCATCCTCGAAATCCGTGGAATACGTATTCGATTATCGCGATCTGGTTGAAATCTCGGAATACCAGACGCGGCCGCAGCAGTTTATCGATGAGCAGCTGGAGAAAATGAAAGGCGCCGGCATTACGACGATGTCCCTGTACGAAAGCTCCCTTAAGGAGCTTTCCCAAGCCGGACGCTTGAAATATTACAGCTCGAAGGATATCGCTCTGCTTCAAAGCAAGCTGGAGCCGGTAGGACAGAACTATACTTACATTCTGTTCAGCGGCCCGGAAGAGGAAGAGAAGATCGGACCAATCGTCCGTCAGGCAATGGATCACGCCGGTGCAACGTACCGTCCGTGGTCCTTTGACGGCCGCAATGGCCTTGTCGTTGAATTGCCGCTGCAGTCCGTGCTGCTGCAGCCGATGGATTTTGACCCGATTACGCTTCAGACTCTGCACGACAAAGGCTTTCACATCCTGGCCCGGTTCTCGGACCGCGTGCTGCCTTACGATGAGGCCGCAACGGATGCGCAGCTGGCCCGTCTGAAGGAAGTTGGCGTAACTCGCGTATTGTTTGACGGTGCTACGGTGAAAGGCTATAAGGATCAGGTCGAGCTTCACAGCCTGAATTCGTTCGCTGATTTGCTGAACAAATACGGTATGGGTATCGCAACGATCGAGAATTTGAAAAAACCTCAAGCCGGCATAAATAAATTAGCATATATTACAAATTATAATATCGTACGCCTGTATTCCTTGTCGGCTGAAGATGCTATCGGCAAATCGCCGGAGGTGCTAACCGACCGCTTCCTGCTTGCTGCGAAGGACCGCAACATTCGAATGTTCTTCCTGAATGCCGGCGTGCAGACAAGCCTGGAGAAGTCGGCTGTCGTAAGCGGTCTGGATAATCTTTATATCACGATGAAGGGCAAAGACGGTCTGGTTCAGCGAATGACCGACGAAGGCTTCTCTCCGAATCTGGCACAGCCGTTTGACGTGAAGCATCCGTCTTATATCAAGCCGCTTAAGATGGTTGTAGCTGCAGGTGCCGTTGCTCTGATCGCCCTGCTCATTAACGTATTTATCTCAGGTACGCTGATTCCGGTTTATTTGATCGGTCTCGTTGGGGCTGCTGGCCTGTTCCAGATTAACAGTCCGCTTGCCGAGCAGGCGCTGGCTCTTGGAGCCGGCATCAGTGCTCCTACCCTTGCGCTTGTCTGGGTCATGAATCGCGTCTATTCCCGTACCGAGGGCAGCCTCCGCACGGTGGGCGGGGCCGCCTGGAATGGACGAGCCGGCGCTCCTGGCGAAGGCAAATGGATATTCGAAGGCTTGACGGTAGGTCGTCGCCTTGGCCTTGCGGTGATCTGGTTTATCGTAACCGCACTGATCTCGCTGATGGCGGTGCCTTTTGTCTTTGGTCTTCTGAACAATATTACGTACAGCATGGTGCTGCAGCAGTTCCGCGGCGTCAGCCTGCTTCATTTGGCGCCTATCGGCTTAACGGCGATTTACGTGCTGCTCTATACCGGCAATTCTCCGGTACGACGTATCCGCAAATTCGCCAATATGCCGATTACGGTGTTTATGGTTGTGGCCTTTGTGGTAATTGCCGTAGTAGGTATGTACTACCTGTCTCGGACAGGCAACGAAGGTTCGGCTTCCTCGCTGGAGCTGACGTTCCGCAACTGGCTGGAGCAGACGTTTGGCGTTCGTCCGCGAAGCAAGGAATTCCTGTTGGCGCATCCGCTGCTCTTGGCGGGTCTGTTCCTTGCGCTACGCTACCGCGCAGCGTGGGTGTTCATTATTGTTGGCTCGATCGGACAGCTGTCGATGGTCGATACGTTCGCTCACATTCATACGCCGCTGTACATTTCGATTATCCGCGTATTCCTCGGTCTTGGCCTTGGCGCGATTATCGGCCTGATCTTGATCGGCGTGTGGCAAGTGGTGGAAGGGGTATGGCGTAAATGGTCACCGGGACTGATAAAAAAAATTACCGAATAGTGATTTCCGGCTACTACGGTTTCCGCAACAGCGGCGATGAAGCGGTACTCCGCTCGATCCTGCTTGCGTTAGCCGAGCAGGGCGAAGCTAACGGTGTTCAAATTCAGCCGGTCGTTCTATCGGCCGACCCGGCTTGGACAAGCCGCATGTACGGCGTGGAAGCCGTCCGGAGGATGCATCCGAAGGATGTGCTGAACGCGCTCCGTGCAAGCGACGGGCTGATCAGCGGCGGGGGAAGCCTGCTGCAGGACGCCACAAGCGCAAAGACGATTCCGTATTACACCGGAATCATCAAGCTTGCCCAATGGCTTGGCAAGCCGACGTTTATTTATTCGCAAGGGATCGGGCCGGTGAACCGACGCTGGATGGATCCGCTCATCCGCTCAAGCATGCGGAAGAGCGCGTATGTGTCGGTGCGGGACGCCGAATCCGCTGAGTTATTGAAGCGGATTGGCGTTGCGGCCGGCCGGATCGAGGTTGTACCCGATCCGGTAATGGGGCTGCCGCTGCCGGCTGGCGCGGCTGCGGGGCGGGCTGCAGCCGCCGATGATGCAGCGGCTGTGCCCGTGCTAGGCGTATCCTTGCGGCATTGGCGCAAGGACGGCGCCGATCTTGGCCGCGCGGCGGACGCGCTGGCCGAGCTGGCCAGCCGCCGCCCGGTGCGGCTGAGGTTCTTACCGTTCCATACCCCCGACGATGCGGAAGCGTCGAAGGTGGTCATGGAAAGGCTCAGCGGCAGGCTGGCCGGCGGAAGCTCGGCTGAGCTGGCCGCCCCAGGCGACGATCCCCAGCAAATGCTGCTGGAGGTAAGCCGCTGCGATGCGCTGTTCGGCATGCGCCTTCACGCGCTTATCTACGCGGCGAACCAGATGGTTCCGATGCTTGGCTTATCGTACGATCCGAAGATCGATCAGTTCCTTCACCGTCTCGGTCTAACGCCGGTCGGCACGACCGAACAGCTTGATCCAATCGCTTTCGCGGACAGCGCCCAGCGGCTGCTGGACGACGCAACCGGCTGGAAAGAGAAGCATCGCGAAGCGATCGAACGATTAAGACAACAATCGCAGCAGCCAGCGCAACAAATTGCGCAGTTATTGCGTCATACCATATCGAGGTGATTTTCACTTGTCGAAACAAGTCCCAACGGTGCCGATTTACGGAATTCCATTCTCCAAGATGAGCATGGACGAGACGGTCAATTATCTTACAGAAGCAATTGAACACAAGCGCCAGACGCATGTCATTACGGCTAATCCGATTATGGTAATGTCGGCTGTGGAAAGCCAGGATTACTACAAGATGATGAGAAAAGCCGAGCTTATCGTACCGGACGGTGCGGGAGTCGTATGGGCGGCCAATTATGTGGGAACCCCGGTGACAGAACGCGTAACGGGCTTTGACCTGTTGCATCGTCTTATGCAAGAGGGCGAAAAACGGAAATGGACAGCTTATTTGCTTGGCACATCGACGGAAATTATTGAAGCGGCGGCCGAGAAGCTGCAACTGCAATATCCGCAGGTTCGCATCGTAGGCTGCCGCAACGGCTACTTTGGTCCTGAACAGGACGCGGAAGTAATCGAAGCGGTTCGGCAGGCAGCACCGGATTTATTGTTTGTGGCACGGGGCGCGGAAACGCAGGAGCCTTGGATTGCCAAATATAAGAAGCAGCTTGGAGTCCCGCTTATTATGGGAGTTGGAGGAAGCTTCGATATTATTGCAGGCAAGTTGAAAAGAGCGCCATTGCTATTCCAGAAGCTGCGTTTGGAGTGGTTTTACCGGTTATTACAGGAGCCGAAAAGGCTGCCAAGAATGATGGTATTGCCGAAATTCGTCGTGAAAGTGGTTCGCGATAAAGAAAACGTCAAGAAACCACGCCCTACTACGTAATAACCTCCCAAAACCGTTGAAAACACGTGAAAACGGGATTTGGAGTTTCTTCTTCTGTCGGAGTATAATTCACTTCGGTAGAAAGAAAAAGGGGAGCTGCACAATATGCCAGCAGGCTTACTGTACACACTAGGATTTATCATATCTCTAATAATAGCTCTAGTTATGACACCGCTAGTTAAAAAATTCGCTTTCAAGGTTGGAGCGATAGATAAACCGAATCACCGCAAAGTACATACGCGGATTATGCCTCGTATGGGTGGTCTCGGGATCTATCTTGCTTTTGCAGTCGGATTTCTTATTCTGATGCCGTTCATTCCGGACGGATTGCTGAACCACGAGGGAGAGAATCTGATCCGCGCCGTTCTGGTTGGCGGTACGATGATTATCCTTATTGGCGCGTTTGACGACCGCTTCGAGCTGTCGGCCAAGGTAAAGCTGGTTGCGCAAATCGCAGCGGCTTGCGTAGTGGTATTCGGCTTCGGAGTGAAGATCGACCTGCTGAACGTACCGTTCGGCGCAACGATGCAGCCGATTGAAGCCTGGATCTCCATTCCGATCACGATTTTCTGGATCGTGGGCGTGACGAACGCGATCAATCTGATCGATGGTCTGGACGGGCTGGCAGGCGGCGTATCCGCCATTGCGATCGGTACCATCCTCGTGATGGCGATCATTATGGGCAATGTGCCGATTATCTTGCTCAGCGTTCTGCTCTTGGGTGGTATCGTTGGATTCCTGTACTTCAACTTCCATCCGGCCAAAATCTTTATGGGTGACTCCGGCTCATTGTTCTTAGGCTTCTGCCTGGCGATGCTGTCGATGACGAGTTTCAAGCAGATTACGATCGTATCGTTCGTAACTCCGCTGCTTATCATCGGTGTACCGTTGTCTGATACGTTCTTCGCGATTATCCGTCGTCTTGTGAACAAGCGCCCGATCTTCGCCCCGGACAAAGGACATCTGCATCATTGTCTGCAAGAACTTGGCTTCAGCCATCGCAAGACCGTTCTTATTATCTGGAGCGTGGCTGCGGTGTTCGGCGGATTTGCGGTTCTGCAATCAACCGTAGTGCAATCGTCCTCCGCGAACTGGATTACGTTTATCGTGATCTGTCTGGTGATCTTCAGCCTTCAGATTGGCGCGGAGCTCATCGGTATCGTAGACAAGTCGCGTCGTCCGCTTATTAACTTCTTGAACCGCATGCTTCGTTCGAAGGTCGATGCTAGAAGCTCGAAATAATTTGATATCTTTATAACATAAGGTTGTTCCTTTAGGCAGTCCTCTGGGCTACGTAAGGAACAACCTTTTTTGCATTCCTGTCCATCTTTGCCCTACAAGTTCTGTGCCGGAATAGAAGTTGCGTTGCTCTTGCGTTAGAGTCCCAGAGGGACCTTAAGGGCGATTAAAGAGTAGCTAGATTGGAGATTAAAGTCCCTCAGGGACCTTAATGCAGCCGAAGTGGCAGTGTTCTTCACTGAATTAAGCGATTTGGAGTAAATTAAGATCCATAAGGGCTCTTAAGAGCGGAAATATAAGCAGCAAATTAGAGGTTAAGCTCCCTCAAAGACCTTAACCCTCTTTTTGTAGGAGAACAGGCTTCATTAAAAATTTCTTTATCATTCCAATCTGCCAAATGAACTAACATTTTAGGGCTAGCGGACCGATAACAACAGTACAGAACTATTCTTCAGCCGAAGCTAACGAGGGAGGAAGTAAATCGGGACATACAGTTGTATTTACAATCGACCTCTAATTGCAATGTCAACCAGTTGGAACCGTCGATCGTTCATTTATTTATTACGCTAACAGCCATTACATAAAGGAGGAACATCGTTTTGAAAAAGCTATTATCCCTTGTGCTGTCACTGGCGCTTCTAATTACGCTGCTGCCGCCGTTTAGTACACCGCACAAAGCATCCGCCGCGGGGACGTATTTCCTATTTCCGAATGAGCAGTATACTTCAGGAAGCGCAAGGATTACGACCGACCAACGCGTAACCCTGAAAGGTACAATCAACAATGTAGTAGGTAACTCGATCAGCTACAGCGTCTACAACGTTTCGGTTAGCGGTGGCAAAGAGACCGTCGTAAATTCGATCGAGAATCAGACGGCCAATATCTCTTTAAGCGGAAACAATATCTCGGTTAATAACGTGGAATTGTATCCGGGTCTTAATAAGCTGACGTTTAAAGGGATCTACGGTACTTCTACCGTCAGCGAGTCGATTTATATCGAATACCGCAACAGTCCGATGCTTTATGATTTGACGGCGACTATTCGCGGTACAAGCTACCCGATATTGGAGGATCAAACAACGGTTCTGCAGTCGGCTTTGTCTGACGGCAAAACAAGCGAGGATATCTCCATCAGCGGTAAAGCGCCAAATGCGACTAAAGTTTCGGTTTCCGTAAACGGTAAGAGCTACGAATATAATGTGTCCGATGCGGGCGATTACAAGTTCGTTGCCTCTCCGTTAAATATCAAAGCAGGCAAAAACATTGTCACGATCCGCGTGTACAATAACAGCCAGGTTGTAGAGACAACAAGGGAGATTGCGTTCTACAACGGTTCTTCGACCTTCTATGATATGTCGGTAACGGATGGCACAACATCTATTGATCTAGATAAAACATCGGATCTGTCCGTAGGTGCCAATAAGAACCTTACTCTTTCGGGTAAAGCGATTATTCCGGTTAAGTACGCGAATAACGCCTATACGCCGAATGTAGCGGACTTTGCCAATCTGGCTAGCCAATTTCAATATTTGCCGCAATGGGTCGGTGGACAAAACTATCAACTTACAGCGACAGATATTATAGGTGTCAGCCCAGACAAGGATTCCATAACACCGTCTACAAAATACATTACAGTTTCATTCAGCTTTGCTATTGGCGACACATCCTCTACCGGTTTTTCGTATGAGACGCCATATCGGTTCAAAATGCAAGGGTATAACGTTGTTGATGCTCAATCCCAGCAATCAGGAACTTATACATTAACGCTCCACAACAGCACATTGCCATATATCTATGACGTCAACTACCTGACTGGCTATACGGCAGGAATGAAAGGCGATCTTACCAAGCTGCAAGTACTCGAAGGCACTGACATTGAGAACGCGAATATTTACTCGCTTCCGATGGGTGTTGAGGTACTGATTGGGAACTACAACTCCTTGGGAACAAATTTAGACAATATCGTTTCACTAGTAGATAGTGCTGGGAAGGACTTGCTTCCTGCAGCAGGCATCACGTTTAGTCAAGATACGGTGAATCAAGTTGTGTATAAGAATGTCAACGGCGTATCTGTTCCATTCCTTCGCGTATTTATGGAAATTTCAAAACTGCCTACGGCCGGTACCCAACAACTTTACTTTAAAGTAAAGAACAATAATTCCCTTAAAGGCGCTTCTATTAAGCTTTTGTACGGTCCTTTCGTGAAATACGACAGCTTGTACAATGGAATGCAGATTAATTACGACACGACAATGAAAGTTAGCGATGGCATTCAGTACATTTTTGATCAGCTTGGCAGTTTCGCTGGTCAATTTATGAACATCGCTAACGAAGACGAGATCGTTTATGCAGGCGATTCTAAACCTCAAACCGTTTTCTTCTATATTAACAACGTAGAGGTTCCGCTTGAGCAGAATGGTTCTACTACTAAGACCAAATTTAAACTTGCTGTGAAAAAGGACTCAAACGGCGTAGATACGATAAAAGCAACAGCTTTCGGCGTTCTGAACAAAACAGGCGAAAACACCTTCAAAATCGTTTATAAGACATCCAAGAACAATTATGAAAACACAGTCAAAATTAATATCGTTCCAACTAATCTGCCTTCCATTCCGGCAGCAAATACGGACGGTGTATATCCGTACAGTGTGAACCTGCAAGAACCGCTGGCAAACGACCCTAACTTCACAAATGTATCGAATATTTACTCGACAAAAGAAGCTCGAATGAATGTATACGGTACATTCGATTTTGTAGACCTGGGTGACGATCCGATAGAGATTGCAAACAAAATGGCAGAACTTCAGAATCCAGACGGAAATCCTAATACGGATGACAGTCTTTTGAAGAACTATATTTTAAAGGTGAGTTCTCCAAATTTCACAAAAGATATTACATGGGACTTAACTAGAGAGTTCACCCCAACTTCCAATGGTAAAGTGGCTGGAGAGGCTATTAATTCTGCAGCTAAAAATGGAGCAGGCCCTGTAGCAGGCATCAAAGTTTACTACGATATTGATAAACAGTACTTCTATTTCATCATGGAAGATCAAGAAATTCCTGAAGACGGAAGTGCACAGGTCTTTACGTTCACCGTATTTAACAGCGGTGAAGCAGGTCCACGCGCGACTTACCGTCTCGAGGTTGACCCTGTGGCTATTCCGTATACCGTGCTTGCGCCAGTAACGGAAGAGCGTAATCTGAATTCTAACTTTGTTGACGTCATTATTGCTTCGCCAGGCGCGGATTCCATGACGATTAACAAGCTTGCTGCAAAGAAAGTTACTTATCTTGATTACAGCCAAGACCCGGTCACTCCGGTACCGATTGCGGCATACAAAGTACGCGTAACAGGCTTGAAGGCTAATAAAGAAACAGCTATTCCGATTGTCATTACACGCGGCAAGGATAAAATCACGGATTCCTTAACCGTTAATTATGAACCGGCGAACATTCCCGGTGCGCAATATACGGAAACAATGGCAAACTCTCATAAAGTGTTCGATGGCAGCTTGGCATTGACTTTCCCGAAAAACACCAAGCTTGTTCGTCCTTCTTACAACTCGACAAGCAACAATTCAAGCCAGATCTATAGCGGCAACCAGCTTCTGTTCGGTATTGCCAATCCTACGGATGGCGTAATCAACCGTTATGAATTCAGAAGCCAGCCTGCAGACTATTGGTCGGAAAATGCAGTTGGTTCGTATTACTTGAGCGAATTTTTCTCGGATCGTTTCATTAAAGTAAGCTCGCTCTTCTGGATCGACGGAGGCCTGGCGGATGACGATGCTACCAAAGCCTATGATCCGGTAACAAGCGGTCAGGACCCTTATCCATACGCAATGGTTCAGGGGGACCCAACCCAACAATTCTTCAAGCGTTTCAGCAGTGGTAGGGAAGTTGTTCCATCCCTATCGGGTACACTGACGTTGTCCTATGATCCTAATATCTCGCAAGGCGCCGGAACCGTTGTAACGGTATTCCGTTATGATCCATACGAGAATGTGTGGGAGAACATGGGTGGTACAGTAGACGAGAAGAAACACACCATTAAGGTACCGTTCCAGAAGTTTGGCTACTATGTAGTAGGCAAACTGACGTATGGCTTTAATGATATCAACGACCATTCATATGCACGTAATGCAATGGAGGCTATTTTCGCTAAAGGCGTTATGAACGCAGAAGATCCTACGGGTATCTTTGGTGCAGACCAATACGTATCCCGAGGCGAATTCGCGCGTATGATCGTTAAAGCGCTGAGCATTCCTTTGAATTATGAAGGACCAAAGCATTTTATCGATGTACCGATAGACCCGATTCTGAATATAGACGCTCTCTATGATTACCGTTATATTGAGACAGCCGCTAGAGCGGGTATCGTACGAGGCACCCAGCCGGTTACGTTTGAGCCGGATACGAAGTTGACGCGCCAAGACGCATCGGTTATTCTAGCAAAAGCGCTTAATCTGAAGCTGGAGACAAACGCTGCTAAAGCAAAAGCTGCACTGGATAAAGCGTTTAAGGATTCCGCGAACGCCGACTATTACGCGGTACCATCGATTCTTGCTATTCAGAAGAAAGGCTTTATTCAAGGCTCTATGATTGATCCTAAAGATAAGAAAGCTGGCTATGTGTTTGAGCCTAGATCCAGACTGCTGCGCAGCGACGCATCAATCCTGATCGCCAAAGTTATGGCAAGCAACAAAACATTGCCAGCAATTTACGCGAATTAATGAGGTAGAGCAGTTCGGCTCTTGGCCGATCTGCTCTATTATTAATTTTTATTAATTACTGCTAATTTCCAATGCAATATTTTCTAAAGTAAGTTTATCCATGGAAAATGTTTTGCAATGACGAGATTGATAGGCCAAGCTATACTAAACACATACTTAGAGAAGGGTAGCAATACATAAACAACCGAATCGAAAAAAATCTCAGAAGTTTTTTTGAACGGAGCGCAACTTTTTGAGCTACTGTGCGTTTAATTACATGACATTGCAAAAACGAGGCATGTAGTACCTTGGGACTACTATTATTCCTGTAAGTGGAATGATTTCTCAACTTCCTCTTTACGCTGTGAGTAGCCCATTGTATAATGTTAAGTGGTAGGTCTTCTCTAGTAATATATTTATATGGTTTTTTCGTAGGTTTACGAGTTTCTGCGACATGTTCTTACATAGGGTTGAAGCATGGAAGCAGACATCATTTATATTAATTATTTATGCTCTTAACTCGGGGAAGGGGGTGAATCGGCTATGAGAAAAACGAGCAATTCATTTTCTAAACAAAACTCTCAACAACCGAAGGTATTTAGAGGAGGAGAAAAAAAGGTTATGAAAAAAAGTTTACTTTCGCTGGCACTCGCTGGCTCCATGCTTTCCGCTTTGGCAGTTCCTGCATTTGCAGCTACTCCATCTGACGTAGTTGGCAAACCAGTACAATCCGCAGTTGAGCAACTGACTGCACTGGGTATCGTTCAAGGTTATGCTGACGGTACTTTCAAACCGGACAACACGATCACTCGTGCTGAGCTGGCTAAAATCGTTATCGTTGCAACTGGCAACGAAAGCTCCGCAAACCTGATGGCTAACACAGCTCCTGCGTTCAAAGACGTTAAAAAAGGCGCTTGGTACACAGGTTACATCAATGCTGCTGCAGCTAAAGGCTTCATTCAAGGTTACAACGGTAACTTCCGTCCTAACGACACTATCAAGTTTGAAGAAGTTGTAGCGATCCTGGTTCGTGCTCTTGGTTACCAAGACAAACACCTGTCCGGTTCGTGGCCGTACAACGTATTGCTTCAAGCTGACGAAGTTGGTCTGTTCGAAGGCGTTGATGCAGCAAACGGTACAAACGCTACTCGTGGCGTAGTTGCTGAACTGACATCCAACACTTTGGATAAACAACTGGTAGCTTACGATGCAGACGGCAACCTGGGCTACCTGTTGGTAGATACTGACGGCGACGGCAAAGGCGACGCTGCTAAACTGTTCATCAGCAAACTCGGCGCTTTTGAACCAGCTAACGTATTGACAGCTGGCGCACTGAACTCCAGCGGCCAAATCAGCCTTGGCGGTAAAAGCGTTGCAACTGCAAAAGAATTCTTCGTTACTGGCGGCAAAAAACTGTCTGAACTGTTGGGTCATACAGTTAGCGTCCTGAAAAACAAAAACGGCGAAGTTATTGCAGTAACTGATGCTCAAGTAGCTGGTAAAATCGTTAACGCTTCTACAGATGTATCCACAATTACGCTTGGCAGCACAACTCCTGCAGTTCCTGCTAATCTTACATTTAAAGTGAACAACGGAGCCGCTACTTACACAGCTACTGCTGATGTGAAAATTTATGTGAACTCTGTTGAGCAAGCTTTGCCTTATACATTTACTAATGATCAAGATGTTCAATTGCTCTTGAACAGCAAAGGCAACGTTCAAGCGATTCTCGTGAGCAACTGGAAATCGAACAATGTATTCAAAGAAGTTGTATCTTACTCCACATACAGCAGAATCATCGGTAAAGACGGCTACTCCGTTAAAGTGGATGCTAACACAGCAATCACTCTGGACGGCAAAGCGGCTACACTGGCTGATCTGAAAGAAAACGACGTTCTTAACTTCGTTGTTAACGGCGACGGCCTTGCACTGCAAGTAGTTGCTACTCGCAACGTTGTAACTGGTAAGCTTCAAGCTGTTGGCCGTGATAACGACAACAACCCAACTTACACAGTAAACGGCACTACTTACTCGCAAGTAGGCGCTCAAATCAGCGCGCTGACAGCATCGAACATCGGTACTGAATATGCGTTCAACCTGAACAAAGACGGCAAAGTAGTATTCTATTCTTCTACTGCAGCTGTTGCAGCTTCTAACTATGCTGTAATCCTTGATGTAGATAACACTACTAAATACTCCATCATCGATAACGGTATGGTTTCCGATAAAGTCTACAACAAAGTAGTTTACTACTCGTTGAAAGACAACACTAAAGTAACTGCATTCACTAAAGACGGTGACTATGCTAAAAATACTTTGGTACCACTGAAAACTGACAGCGACGGCCGTCTGACTCTTGTAAGCGCAGCTGACAAAGCGGCTGACAACACTCTGACTGTTGACACTGTTACTGCTCTGACTGGCGCTGCTGTAACTGCAGTTGATTCGTCCAAAGTAACTGCTGGTACAACTTACCGTCTGGACAGCAGCACAGTTTACCTGAAATTCGGCGTAAACACAACTACTCCTTCGGATTCGACAGTAGCTGCTGGTACAGCGGCTGACGTAACTAAAGGTGCATCGATTGCTGTTCGTTCTAGCGACACTGGCGTAGCTCAATACGTAATCGTTCTGGGCAGCGGCTCTGTAGACCAATTGGCTCAAGCTCAAGGTCTGTTCATCAGCAAATCGTACACTGCAACAACTACTAACGCTGCAGACAATGTTTACACTATTAACCTGAAAGTTAACGGTGAAACTAAATCGTTCAAAGTAGATGCTACTACTTACAATGCAACTTACGCTGCTAACGATCTGGTAACATTGACTGACGCTGCTACAGGTGCAGGCGCAGGCGACGGTAAATACGATGGTAAGGCTATCGTAAATACTCCAGCTACTGGCGTAACTATCACTGACATCAGCGGCAAGAAATTCACTGTAGCTGGCGCTGCTAATCCGTTTGTAGCTACTGCTGCTACTCAAATCTACATTAAGAAAACTGACGGTACTATCGAAGTTTCGAACTTCACTGACGTACTGGTTGCAGCTGACAACTATGGCACTGCTCCTGGTAAATATGAAGTTACAGTAACTGGTACTGGCACTTCTTACAACGGCAACGACGAAGCTGGCGTGATCCTGATCACTGCTCACTAATTGCTTCTTCGGAACCATCTAGAAAGCTGAGAGCTTGCTCTCAGCTTTCTTTTTATTTTCTAAGAATCGTTCATACATAGTTCATATAAACACGTTATAGTTACTGGTATAGGCGGATTCAGAGTGAAGAGGGCGAAACATTTTTGAAAGTGCCGAAACTTATAGGATTCCATTCTCGTCTATTTAAGTAAATCTAATTATACGGAGTGAATGTGACAATGCGGAAAAGCTTTAAACGATCGACAATGCTCGTATCTCTCTTCGTCGCTTTTGTGATGCTTCTAAGTGCCATTCCGGTATCTTTCGCGGCTGCGACAACGGCATCATCGGTTAATAAGAAGGTGTACATATCAGGTAATTCCTATGTGCAGCTTACGGATGCCAGCTTGATCCCAAGTGTTAACGGCGCTACGGCTAGCTTCACATTTGAATTTTATAATGGAAGCAGCAGTCCTATTAATCTTGTTGATTATTGGGCACGTTTGAAAACAAAAAGCGGCACAAAATATACTCTTACGCTGCTAGACAAAGCAACCAAAAAAACAGTTAGTCCAAAGTCTAGTACAACTCTTACTTTCTACAGTGCCGTAGGCTCAAAAGTGACAATGGATCAGCTCATTCTTAACTTTGTGAAATTCGATTTCTCCGTTTCGGGCTATGAGAAAACGATTGGCCAATTTACATTCCCTGCTGGCTACACAAATGACGTAAAGGCCGGCGGTTATCGAGCAGTTAAAGTTGGCGGCTCCAGCGTGAACATGCGTGTTAATAAAACAACGGTAGGCAAGACTGTGGATAATTACTCGGTCAATCTTACTTATGTAGCACGCAATACAAGCCAATTTGGAGTTAATCTCCCGGAGTATAACTACTATATCAAAACTTCGGTAGGCCTTTATAAACTGACATTGAAAGATACGGCAGATCAAAATCTGCTGCTCGCGCCATCGGTACTAAATACAATTGAATTAACAGGCACGATTCCGAACACTGTTTCGACTTCCGGATGGAAATTCATTGTTACCCAAAAGGTAACGGCTGCTGATAATACGCAAGTTGAGCTGCCTGTCGTTTCTTTTGTAACACCAGTATCCGTTGGGAATACAAGCACTGGTACAGCAAAACAAACCTTTACGGATGATAATGGTACTTATAATGTAGAGCTTCAATCCGTTCAACGTATGCCTTGGAATAACGAAGATAACGTAGTTGCTAAACTTGCTGTAAAGAATACGGGTACAACATATCTTCCATTACCGGAACTCACAGGTACAATGCTGCTTGATGAATCTATTAAACTGACGAGTCAAACGGTCAAAAATGCCGGAGATATTAGCATCGCTCCAGGGGCTACCACAACGATTACATTCATCGGTAAACTGCAAACCAGCTATAACTGGAAGAAATTCGAGCTTCAATTAAACGAAAAATCGGGTAATGATACGGTTGAAGTAGCAGAGGTAACCAAATCTGACGTTACACCGATCTACTCGGTATCGTCCGGCAGCGTTTATACTCAAAAATCAATTGGGTCCGAAATGAGCGTCAAAGTAACGGATGTTCGTACGTACAGTGGAGATACAAATGATCTCTATGCGGTATATCTTGATGTTACGAACAACCAGTCTAGAAGCAAAACGATGCCGCAATGGACAGGATATTTCAAATCGGTGAACGGTAATTATTACGACGTTACTTTTGTAAAAACAGCTACGACAATCTCACCAGGCTATAAAGAGCAGGTTATTGCTTATACGCAGCTTCCTTCGAATGTAAGTCGCGAAGGTCTGCAACTGTTAATCGGTGAATCTATCGACACAAACGGATTACTGAAAGGTGCAACAGGAAATCCTACCGGTTATATCCGCGGCGTATTGTTTGGTCTACCGGCTGAAACGGCTACCAATAGCAACAAAGGAATCAAGATTGGTCCATACACAGTAGATCTTACTCAATTCAGTATCTTTGTTCAAAATGAACTCAATGTTGTTATCAATCTGGCTAGCACAGTTAACCGTGATTACAACTACGATGGATTCACGCAATCCAAGCTGCAATATGAACTGGTTTATGAGCCAACTGGCGATGTATTGTGGACGCAAAATGTTAGCCTGGAAGGCAAAGCAGATAACAGCCTGCAATGGAAAGTCGGCAATAACATGAATGAGATTACTCAAACGCAAAAAGAAAATAAATACTGGAGCACCTATACTTTAAATGTGTATGAAGTACTAAACGGCAACAAGAAGAAGCTGTTCTCCAAAGACATGAAATTTGCTCCTTCTTATAACTGGTTAGATGAAACGAACAACTAATCTAGTTTATGAGGAAATTTTAAAGTAAGAAATAACTGGTTAATCCCATTCAAATCTAGTATCTTAGTAGAAGATACTAGATTTGTTTGCGTAATTTTGCGTAATTGCGTTAAGAAAGGAGCTTGTCGAAATTGAAGAAGTATGCACTACGGATTGTACTCGCTGTTGTTCTTGTAGGAGCAGGCATTATTGCTGGGGTGAACTGGCCGACAACCCTTGAGGCGGAATCAAATGCAGCTGTGCCAGGTTCTGCCGATGATCCGGTTGTAACCAAGAGCTATGTGGATGAACAGATTGCCAAAGCTGGTTCCGGTTCTAACGGTGGCGGAACGACGCAGCCGGAAACAGGCGGTGCAAGCGCAAAGCTTGAAGTTGTATCTGTTCCTAACGGCAAAATCCTCATTGCAAACGAAGGTACCGAGGTAGTCGTGCGTTCAGGTAAAGCCGTTGTATATAGTACGGACGCTAATGGTATTGCGGATTTGACGGATGGTAAAGATTTAACGAACGGCAAATCCATCACGGCTAACCATCACATTTTGTTCCCGCGTGCAGGACGTGGTATTACTACTGATCCGTCTTATAAAGGTTCGTTGACTGTATTAGTGCGTGGCAGCTACGTTATTCAATAAGCTTGGATGTTATAGAACATTTTACCCGCACAGTAAATAAGTTATACGCTTCAAGCCGCCCGGAAGCACACATAATAAAGCCACGTTCCTAATTTAAATGGAGGTGTTCTTATTATGGGTCGTCGTTCTTCCAATAGAGTGGTTGTACCGGAGTGTAAGGAAGCGTTAAACCAAATGAAGTATGAACTTGCAGCGGAGCTTGGCTTATTTGCTTCTCATGGTGTGAGCGTTGGTGCTGACACAGAGTTTGCGGACGAGCTTGGCGGAGTAAGCGGAGGTACTCGGATCCAATGGCGGGAAGTGACAAGCCGCGATGTTGGTTCGATCGGTGGCAGCATCACGCAGCGTCTTGTTGCCCAAGCCGAAAAAGTGTTAAACGGCTACGTTTAAATTCTAAGCGTTTATAAATTTCTTCTTATATATATGGCTTAGAATTATCCGGGTTGAAACGTGTTCTGCCGCCTATGGACGGCGGAGCCGTTTTCACTTTAACCCGGAAACTTATATTGTATCAAAAATTGGTATCCGTTGACACCAAGCGACATTTTCGGTATTATACTGTTTTAGAGAGTTGTCTAACAACCTTTTCCTACGGGAAAAGGTTCATTTTTTGTGTAGGATGTCTGCACTTATTTCATACTAGCTGTAGGAGGTTGATACGGATGTCTGTAAAAGGTCGTCACTTGTTTACATCGGAATCGGTTACAGAAGGCCACCCGGATAAGATTTGTGACCAAATCTCGGATGCTGTTCTGGACGCGTTTCTGGAAGCGGACCCTTACGCTCGCGTAGCTTGCGAAGTTTCGGTTGCAACTGGTCTTGTACTTGTTATTGGAGAAATCAGCTCCCGTGCTGATTATGTCGATATTTCCGCTATTGCTCGCCGTACCATTAAAGAAATTGGTTATACGCGTGCAAAATACGGTTTTGACTCCAGCACTTGTGCGGTGTTGACATCGCTTAATGAACAATCCGCGGATATCGCGCAAGGCGTTAATGCTGCGCTTGAGAGCCGCGATGGGAAAGACGTTCAAAAGGAAAACGAAGATATCGGTGCCGGTGACCAAGGCCTGATGTTTGGTTTTGCTACGAACGAAACTCCTGAACTGATGCCTTTGCCAATCGCATTGTCGCATCGCATCGCTCGCCGCCTGTCTGAAGTTCGTAAGAACGATACGCTGGGCTACCTGCGTCCGGACGGCAAAACGCAAGTTACAATCGAGTACGTGGACGGTAAACCGGTTCGCGTAGACACAATTGTCGTATCGACTCAACATGCTGAAGAGATCTCGCTGGAGCAAATCCAAAAGGATATCCTTGAGCATGTTATTAAGCCGGTTGTTCCTGTTGAATGGCTGGATGAGCAAACGAAATACTTCATTAACCCTACAGGCCGTTTCGTAATCGGCGGTCCTCAAGGCGATGCTGGTCTGACTGGCCGGAAAATCATCGTTGATACTTACGGCGGTTATGCACGTCATGGCGGCGGCGCATTCTCCGGTAAGGATCCAACGAAGGTTGACCGTTCCGCAGCTTATGCAGCTCGCTATGTAGCTAAGAACATCGTTGCCGCAGGTCTGGCTGACAAATGCGAAATCCAATTGGCTTATGCCATTGGCGTTGCACAACCAGTATCGATCAACGTTGACACTTACGGCACTGGCAAAGTATCCGAAGAGCTTCTGGTTGACGTGATCAAAAAGAACTTTGATCTTCGCCCAGCAGGCATCATCAAAATGCTTGACCTTCGCCGTCCAATCTACGCTCAAACAGCTGCTTACGGTCACTTCGGCCGTACGGATGTGGATCTCCCTTGGGAGCGCGTGGACAAAGCAGAGAACCTTAAAGCAGACGCACTTGCTGCGAAATAATTGCTTTCATACAAAGCCTTGAATCTTCGGATTCAGGGCTTTTTTTGTTGTTCTTTTCCTGGAAAGTGCAACCTTTTCGTCCCGGTTATCGACTAATACCTAGTTAGCCTAAATTTTTCAAGTTGATTTGCCGACAAATAGGGTACAAGTGTATTTAGCTGGGGAGTGATTGCGGGAAATGTTAGTACGAAGCCGATTAAGTTTCATGATAGCTGTCTTATTAGTACTCCAACTCGTTCTTTCGGGTTGGTCGGGGGACACTCACGTGGCGCAAGCTGCATCAAGCGGACCTATCATTGTAGGCATGAGTCCAGCGGATAATGCAATTGGGGTTACGCCTACAAGCGATTTGACGCTGACGTTTGATGAAGCCGTAACAAAAGGCGCCGATTCAGCCGTTATTACCATTTACAACTACAATACAAGCGATATTGTCGAGAGCATTCCGATGTCTTCCTACAAAATCAGACTCGATGCGACAGGCCGAACAGCAACCATTAATCCGGATGCCATCTTAAATGTAAATACGGATTATTACGTGTTGATTGATTACGGCGCCTTTGCCAACGTATCTAACGGTGCTTATTATGCCGGCATTTCCAGTGCGACAACATGGAACTTCAGAACGGCAGCAGTTGTTGATACAACGGGACCTTCGATCATTACGAAGTCGCCGGATTCTGGCGCAACGAAAGTGGCTGTGGACAGTAAAGTGATCCTTCAGTTTAGTGAACCTGTCTATGCGGCAAGCGGCAGCGTGACGCTAAGCAGCGTAACGGATACGAAAAATATTCCCGTTACCTCAAGCATGGTGCAAGGCAGCGGAACAAGCACCATCACGATTACGCCAAATACTCCGTTGGATTCCAATACCGACTATTCGGTTACGATCCCGAGGACGGCTTTTCAGGATGCTGCAGGTAATGTGATGGAGACGGGAGGAGCTTCGTATGTAAGCTGGAGCTTCCGTACGGATCTTGCGCCTCTTAATATCGTCACGGTTACGCCTGCAAATTATGCGACCTCTGTATCCGTCTTAACGGATAAGCTGACCATGACATTCGACCACAACATTGCGGCCGGAACCGAAAAGTATATTGAAATCAGAGACGTGAAGAACAACACGACTTTTGCCAGAATCAAAACAAGCTCATCGCAAGTGGCGATTACGGGAGCGACAGCAACTGTTACATTGCCGGCAAGTCCTAGGTTTAACGCAAACACCTCTTATTATGTGCTAGTGGATGCAGGAGCGTTCATCGAGACGGACTCGGGCTTGAATTATCCATTCCCGGGAATTGCTAATGCTGCCGCTTGGAATTTTACAACCGGGTATGGCAATGATACAACCAAGCCGGCTCTCAAGAGCCTTCAGCCAACGGCAGGCGGTATTCTAACCGCTACTACCGGCAAGCTTGTATTGACGTTTACAGAGCCTGTCTTCCAGGACAGCGGTACGATTGAGATCCGTACGGTCACAAGCGGCAGCTTGTTCCGTTCCATTCCGGTTACTTCGGGCCGGGTATCCGGCGGCGGTACAGACACGATTACCATTGATGCAACAAGCGCTTACGGCGGCGAGGCCGGAAAAGCTTTTGTGAATAATACGGCATACTACGTCACTGTCGGAAGCCGTGCTTTTAAAGACGGTGTAGGATTGTATTATGACGGGTTAACGAGTTCATCCAGCTGGAGATTTACAGTTACGCAAGATAATGTGAAGCCGACTCTGGTCGCTACTTCACCGGCTAATAGTTCAACCTCGGCTGATCCCAAGGGGACTTTGTCCGCAACGTTTAGCGAAGCCGTACAGGCGGGCGGCGGACAGATCTGGATTCAGTGCGTGAGCAGCACCAGCAGTCAATGCGCGGCACCTTCGGTAGGAACTTCGGTTTCCGTAGATCCGCTGAACAACAAGAAGCTCATTATTACGCCAAACCAGGCTCTGCAGGCAGGAACGGCTTATTATGTCGTTATTGACCCCGATGCGGTAACCGATCTTGCGGGAAATACGTTTAATGGCATTCAGAATGAATATCAATGGGCATTCAAGACGCTTGGCGGGGATACAACGCCTCCGGCGATTTCGAAGCTGGAAGCCAACGGATCAACGATTGTGATGACTTATAACGAAGATCTGATGGAGAATTCGATTCCTACGGCAGGAAGCTTCTATATCACGGTTGACGGCGCATACCGCTCCGTTATCGGTGTTTCGGTATCCGGACCAAAGGTTACGTTAACGTTGTCCAGCAACATCGTAGACGGGCAGCAAGTGAAGCTGTCGTATTCCAAGCCTTCGGTTGCAACGCTTGGCATTCGGGATCTTTCGGGCAACCAGGCGCTTAGCCTGGCTTCCCAGACGGTAACTACCGCTGTGGACACAACTCTGCCTCAACTGACGGGAGGGACCGCTGCAGGCGGGATCGTAACTCTGATTTTCTCGAAAAATCTGGCTTCGGTCAGCAGCTATGCTTATTCACAATTCAGCGTCTATGTTGGGGGTAACTATTACACACCAACATCTGTGTATAGCACGGCAAATAAAGTTATCCTAGCTGTGAATACTTCAATCGATTCAAGCTCGAGCGTTAGAGTATCCTACAGCGCCGGATCTTACCCGCTGCAGGATGCCGCAGGCAACAAGGTAAGCAATTTCAGCAATTATTCATTATCAAGCACGGTAGATACATCGCTGCCGACGGTGCAAACCATTGACGCTTACGGATCTTCTATCATCATTACTTATAATAAAACGCTGGATTCGGCCAGAAGGCCGTCAACCAGTCAGTACAGCATACTTGTTAACAACTCGCTGCGCAGCGTAACGCAAGTATCCGTCTCAGGTTCTCAGGTTCTCCTTACGGTAAGTCCGGATATTCCGTCCGGTTCATCCGTGAAAGTGTCTTATTCCAAGTTATACACAGCTGTGGCTGATTTGTCCGGCAATGAAGCGGCAGCCTTTACGAATGCGACTGCTTCGGTAGGAAACGGTTCGTCATCGGATACCGGGTTATACGGGGCGGTTGTCAAAGGAACCAAATTGACCTTGTCCTTCTGGAAAACGCTCAATTCTTCCTATGTCCCTTCTTCCGCCTACTTCTCGGTAAAGGTTAATAATTCGGCGGACCCGGCTACTAATATAACCGTCAGCGGCAATACCGCCGTACTGACCCTTGCCAAAGCACCGGGCGTCGGCGATGCGGTTACCGTTACTTATTACGCGACTTCTACTAACAGCCTGCGTACATCTGACGGCACGGTTATCAACAGCTTTACCAATGTGACGGTAGCCAATCAGACGACGCTTATTGATTCGCTGCCTGGAGGCTATGAAGAAGCAAGCGGTGGAGGTATTGGATTAACGACATCGATGGCAACGCAGACATCGGATGTTTCGCCTGCTGGCTACACGACTACCCGTTATACCATCCAAGCAGATAAGCTGTCTACCGCTTATACCGCAGCAAAAAGCGCGGGAATCAGCAATGCGCGCGTTGTTTTTGAAGTGCCTAGCTCCGAAAGAGCAGCAGTTGTATCCGTTCCGTTAACCGTATTGGAGACGGCTTACCGTTCGAGCAATGGATCGTCTTTTGTCGTCCAGTACGGCACAAGCTCTTATGAGATTCCGCTTAGCGCACTAGCCTTCAAGAGCATGGCTTCTCTTATGGGATCGAGCTCAACAACAGGCAACCTCTTGATTAAGATTGAAAAAGGTCCTAACTCCAACACCAGCGGGCTGACTTCGGCTATCAGCAAAGCAGGGGCATCCCTCTTGTCGACGCCGATCACGTTTGAGACCTCGGTTGTGAACGGAACGACCGAAAAGAATCTTTCGGAATTTGGCGGCTATGTTAAACGGAGCTTTGAATCGATAGTAGCTGCAAATTCGAGTAACAGTGCGGTTGTGTGGCTGGACCCGCAGACCGGCAAGCTGTCGTACGTTCCAACGACATTCTCGACGGAAAACGGTACGAATATGGTGTCATTCAAGCGGAAGGGCAACAGCTCATACGCTTTGGTCAGCGGTTCATCGAAGTTTACTGATATCGGCTCGCATTGGGCGGGTTCAACGATCAAGATGATGTCGAACAAATTCATTATCGAAGGCCGTTCGGGCTCCACAACGAAGTTTGATCCGCAAAGCTCCATCACCCGTGCGGAATTCGCAGCTTATATTGTTCGCGGTCTCGGGTTGTCCGGAAGCAAGAGTGATGCTTCGAAGTATAAGGATGTAACAGGGGGAACCGCTACAGCTGCTTATATCGGCGCCGCTTCCAAAGCTGGCATCGTAATGGGCAATACAGACGGTACGTTTAAGCCAAACAGCCCGATTACCCGCCAGGAGATGGCGGTAATGATGTCCCGCGCGGCAAAGGCTGCTGCGGTGACGATCTCGCTTCCACAGTCGGAAACGACGTACCTGTCCAAATTCAGCGACCGGACGAAAGTAGCGTCCTGGGCGAAGAGCGACTTGGCCAAAGCCGTATATATGGGCGTTATCACCGGCCAAACTGAAACTATCTTTGGCCCAACCAAAAACGCTACTCGCGCCGAAGCTATCGTTATGATCAAACGCTTGCTCGACTATGTAGATCTGTTAGACTAATTAAATCTATTTAAAAGCCCCGTCGCTTCGACGGGGCTTTTTGTGTGCAGAAGTGGCAGTGTGGACGTTCGAAATGGGCGTTGGTGTAGAAGTTAAGGTCCCTTAGGGACCTTAAGGGTGGAAAAAGAGTAGCTAGAAAGTAGGTTAAGGTCCCTAAGGGACCTTAAGAGATAGAACCTGCGGGTCATCAGTGGGCGGTAGTTTAGCCCACGCGATGACCTACTTCTTTCGGTCCGCCCTCCCAAGTGCTGGGGGATGGGGCGGGTAGAGGGGCGGAGAGGAAAGGTCATTCTGGAGAAATGAAATGTTCGCCTTTGCAGACGAATTCTAACGATAGCATCGTTAAATTCAAAGAATTCGTCTGCAACAGCGATCGGAAGAATGACCTTTTCTCGCAGCCTTGCCCTCGACTTTCGCCCTACTATCACCCAGCACTTCCCTCCCATTTTTATTAAGAAATTTTTATACTCGGAACTTTTCTCCCCTTCTAATAGTCTATAATAGATAGATTAATAGATTAGGAGAGTTGCTATAACGATGAGTAAGGTACATAACAGCAAAGTCCGGCAGACGGGAAGTCTAGGCAAAAAGATTGCGGTTGTCGTAATCGGTGGCACATTGCTGGCTCAGCCAGTCTCGTCAGCTATTTCTTTGGACTGGAACCCGTTCCAAGTAGGCACAGCGGCTGCTGCTACGGCAGAGCCATCCCTCAAGCTTCTCCAGCAGTCGTATATTACGGCTGGTGCGCAACGAATGGACTATCTCTGGACGACTACACGAAGCGGCAAAGCTGCTCAAGCTAATATCCATGTTATTCAAGTCGATCTTACCAATCCTTATGTTAACTTGAACACGATGAGCGGCAAGAACGATACCGTAGGCAAGCTGAATACGGTTATGAATATGACGAAAGAGAACGGCGCGGTTGCAGGCATCAACGCCGACGTGTTTATCACGACAACGGAAGGCTCGCCAATGGGCGCGCAGGTAACAAGCGGAACGCTTATGACTAGCCCGATGCAAATTAAGGGCATGTACGCTTTTGCCGTGACCAAAGACCGCAAGCCGGTCATCGACAGCTATACCTTCGACGGTAAAGTTACGTCCGCGGACGGCTCCAGCTTTACTCTCGCAGGGCTGAATCAGTCTGCTTATATTCCGGAGGGCGGTTCCTCGAACTACAGCCATCTTAACGCTCTCTATATTTACAACAGCGCTTGGGGCGGCGCGGAACGTCCTAAGAACTCGTCTACAACTCCGACGGAAGCACTTGTCGTAAACGGAGTTGTTCAGCAAATCTCGGACGGCAAGCCGTTAACCGGGGCGATCCCGGCAGACGGTTATATTCTGCGCGGCCATGGGACAGCGGCACAATTTATTCTCGAGCATCTGCAGGTTGGCCAGTCGGTAACATCCGATTACTCGCTTGTATCCGCAACATCCGGGCAAAAGGTAGATCCTACGTCCTTTGAAATGCTGGTAGGCGGACATACGATTCTCGTAAATAACGGCGCGGCTGCTACTTTCTCCCGCGATATTACAGGCGTAAGCGGATCCTCTTACGTATCTCGTACGGCGGTGGGCTATTCCAAAGACGGTACAAAGGTCTATCTGATTACAAGCGAGGACTACGGTGACAGCACGGGCCTTAATTTGAAAGAATTGCAGCAGGTTATGGTGAAGCTTGGCGTGTACAAAGGGATCAACCTCGACGGCGGCGGTTCAACAACAATGATTGAGCGTCCGCTTGGCGAGACTTCGCTTCGTCTGGCTCATTCCACGCAATACGATACAACGCAGCGCAGCATCTCCAATTCGATTGGCGTATTCACAACGGCACCGCAAGGCAATCTGAAAGGGATTACGATTAGCGGTTCGAACGTTCTTTTTGTGGGGCAAAAGACAACCTTTTCGGTAAAAGGCTATGATACTTATTACAATCCCTATACGGTAGACGGAACGAATGCAAGCTGGAGCAGCACTACGGGGGTTGGCTCGTTCAGCGGCAATACGTTTACGGCTTCCAAACCGGGTTCAAGCAACATTACGGTAAAATCCGGCTCCGTAACGGCAACTTATCCGGTTGAGGTTATCGGCAAAGACCAGATTGCGGAGCTGAAGCTCGACACGGCGGCAGGCGTCCTGTCAAAAGGCGCAACGGTGTCCATTCCGGTTAAAGTTACCTTGAAAAACGGCAAAACCTATAAGCTGACCGGCGACTCGCTGCAATGGGAATTCACTGGTTTTACCGCAACCACAAGCGGAGACACGCTTACGGTTAACTCCGTCAATTCGGGCACGACAACGGGCTACGCGATTGGCCGCTACGACGGATATGGGACCATGCTTCCTTTCACGCAGGGCGGTTCCGAGAAAACGCTGGAGACGTTCGAAAATGTTACCTACGGGATTAATCCGCAAGTTACGCCGGCTGCGACAACAACGGGCAGCGTGAAGCTGGTGACGGATCTACCGGGCCAAACGTCTGGCAAAGCGCTGCAAATTTCCTATGACTTTAGTGCCGGAACCGGTACAAAAGCGGTATACGCGCAGTTTAACGGCCCCTCCGGAAAATCGATTGACGGCTCGCCGGTATCGATGACAATGGACGTATACGGCGATAAGAGCCTTAACTGGCTGCGTGCTGAATTCGTGGATGCCAATGGTACGGTCCACCTCGTGGACCTGGCGAAGCAGCTAGACTGGACAGGCTGGAAATCGGTTAAGGCCGATTTGTCTGCCAAAGGAATGGCTTATCCGGTTAAGCTGAAGCGCGTTTACGTGGTTACAACGCCGGACGGCCAGGATGAGCGTGCTGCAACAGGCGCGGTAGGCATTGATAACATTAAGCTGCAGTATGCGACGTCAACGACAACACCAACCAAGGGTCATATCGAAATGACGATCGGCAAAAAGTCGGCTGTTTCCAATGGTAAGACGATTGCAATGGAGGTAGCACCGTTCGAGACCGGCGGTACGACTTATGTACCGATTCGGTTTGTTACCGATGCGATGGGCGTTACCCTGAAATGGGACAATAAGCTCAATCGCGTGACCGTTCTGAACGGTTCGAAAATGCTTGAAATGGTTATCGGCAAAAAGGAAATTAATATCAACGGCGCGCTTTCCCAGACGGAAGTTGCTCCAATGATCAAGAACGGAAGAACGTTAATTCCGATTCGTCTCGTTTCCGAAAAATTGGGTCTAAAGGTCACCTACGATAATAAAACGAAAAAGATTGCCATCGATTAATGGTGGACGAGCGGCAACCAACCTGTGTTATGATAAAGGGGAATAGCCTATAACAAGGTGAAACGGCCTCGCTGTCCTTTGGGAGCTGGTGGTGTTTCATTCCGAGAATTCTAAGCGCTATTTATAAGGTGAAACTTATATATTCTTAGAATTTAAGAAAGGTTGCCGATTGTTTTGGACCAGCACATAGTCGATATTAATAGAGTGATTACGAATGCGATCTCCGTTATGGAGGACAGCAAACTACAAATTTACGAAATATGCGAATCGGCGCGCCAGGAGCTCGAATCCCTTGGTCAAGAGCTCGAGATTGTACTTGCGGAAACGTTAACGACAATCGAAAGAGTAGACCAACTGGAGCAGGACTACCGGCGCGCTCGCATTCGACTGACTGAAGTTAGCAAAGATTTTGTTCGATATAAAGAAGAGGACATCAAAACCGCCTACGAGAAGGCGACTCAAATTCAGCTCGATCTGATGGTCTACCGGGAGAAAGAAGCGTATCTGAAAACTCGCCGGGACGATCTGCAGAAGCGGGTCCGCAATGTCGAGAAGTCGATTGAGCGGGCGGAGACGATTGCCTCGCAAATCAATGTGGTGCTCCAGTATTTGTCCGGTGACCTTAACCAGGTATCACGCATATTGGAGTCGGCGAAGACGAGACAGATGATAGGTCTTAAAATCATCGTGGCGCAAGAGGAGGAACGGAAGCGAATTTCGCGCGAAATTCATGACGGACCGGCTCAATCGCTTGCTAATATCGTGCTTCGTACAGAAATTGTGGAAAGAATGCTACTAAAGAAGGAATTTCAAATGGTGCAGGACGAATTATTAGATTTGAAAGGTCAGGTTCGTTCCGGACTGGAGGAAATAAGAAAAATTATTTTCAACCTGCGTCCGATGGCCTTGGATGATTTGGGTCTTGTACCTGCACTTCGCAAGTTCGCTCACGACTTTGAAGATAAGACAAAGATCCGGACAATCTTTGAGCTTAGCGGTAAAGAAGTCAGGATGCCGTCAGCCATGGAGGCTGGTGTTTTCCGTCTCGTTCAGGAAGCGTTCACCAATGCTCAGAAGCATGCAAGAGCATCCTTTGTTACGCTGGAGGTTGCTTTTACGACAGAGACGGTCACGATTACGATCGTGGATAACGGTATTGGATTCCATAGCGAGCAGGCGGAAGCCCATGCGCAGAACAACTCTTCTTTCGGCTTGATTGGCATGCGCGAGCGTGTAGATCTTCTTGAAGGGAGGATGGAAATCGACTCAAAATTAGGACAAGGGACGAAGATTATAATCAACATCCCAATTACCGTAGAGAGTAGAAAGGAGTAAGATGACGATGAACCAGGCTGCGCCGGGAAGTAAGCGCAAGATAAAAGTATTGCTTGCGGATGTTCACCAACTTTTCCGCGAAGGACTTAAACGGATTTTGAATATGGAAGACGATCTCGAGGTCATTGGGGAATGCGGAGACGGCATACAAGTGCTCGAGTTTTGCAACCACACGATTCCGGAAATCGTGTTAATGGATATTAACATGCCAATCGAGAACGGCGTTGTAACGACCGAGAGGCTGAAGACGATTTTCCCTGATGTAAAAGTCATTATTCTGTCTATCCATGATGACGAAAGCTATGTATTCGAGACGCTCCGCAAAGGAGCTACCGGTTATTTGCTGAAGGACATGGAGGCGGAGTCGCTTATTAACGCGATCCGTTCCGTCGTGAACGGTCATGCTTATATCCATCCGAAGGTGACTGGCAAGCTGATCAATCAGCTGCGCCGCATGACTTACCTTGATGAGATGGGCGTGATTTCGGGCGCTGCGGCTGGCATGGAGCCAGGCGTGAAGTTCGTAGCGGGCGAAGACAATCCTCTGACCCGCCGAGAGGCGGAAGTGCTGCGTCTTATGGCGGAAGGCAAGAGCAATAAGATGATTGGCGAGTATTTGTTTATTAGCGAGAAAACCGTTAAAAACCATGTAAGCAGCATCTTGCAGAAGATGGAGGTTGACGACCGCACGCAAGCGGTTATTCAATCCATCAAATATGGCTGGGTAACGCTGTAGCCGGGCTAGCTTTATTCACACGCAAAGTGCGCCCGGCCTAACCGGCGCGCAGAAGGCGAGGGGCTCGATCGAAGGCAGACCAAAGCTGCATGCGAGAGGCAGGAACCCGGTGAAAAGCGGCTCGCCATCAGGCTGCCGAAGTCAGATCAGGTCTGGTACAGAAGCATAATAGAGTCCCGTGTCGTAGACGCGGGATTTTTTGTGTTTTTTTTGGGTAGGAGGGAAGCCTTAAGGTCCCCAGGGGACCTTAAGGCTGGCCAAGTCGCTGTAAGAGCCTCGGAAGTGGGCAGTGGCCGAGGGGTAAGGTCCCTAGGGGACCTTAAGGGCGAAAAAAGAGTAGCTAGTTGGGTGCTTAAGGTCCCTGAGGGACCTTAAGAATGGCGAAATGGCAGTATGAGGTACTAAATTTGGTGGTGGCGTGGGAGTTAAGGTCCCTAAGGGACCTTAAGGGAAAAAAAAGAGTAGCTAGTTAAGTGGTTAAGGTCCCTGAGGGACCTTAAGGTTGGCAAAGTGGCAGTATGAGGCGTTGAATTGGGTGCTGGCGTGGAAGTTAAGACCCCTAGGGGACCTTAAAGGCGAAAAAGAGTAGCTAGTCAGGTGGTTAAGGTCCCTGAGGGACCTTAAGGTTGGCGAGGTGGCAGGATGAGGCACTGAATTGGGCGGTGTGGGAGTTAAGGTCCCTAGGGGACCTTAAGGGCAAAAAAAGAGTAGCTAGTTAGGTGGTTAAGGTCCCTGAGGGACCTTAAGGTTAGCGAGGTGACCGCTACATGTGCCGAAGTGGAGAGGTTAGAGCATAGAAACGAACTCTGGAGCTGCCCGTGGAGGCAGAAACAAGTAACTTCTTTTCTACTAATTCACGCAAACGCAGGCGAGCAGCTTTATTCCCAACTTGAAGGAGTTCCTTGACCTCTTTTGGAGAGATAGGCTTTTGCGTGATGGACATGTAGCGCAGGATCTCTTTTTGCTGCAGGGATAGATTTGTATCCGGGGTCAGACTGAATAGCTTGCCGAACAGCTGCTGAAGGAATTGCTGGCATTGGCGAGGCCTGCTCTTGACGTCGTCATAGGAGAAGCGAATCACTAACCAACCGTCCAGAATGAGATGGTTCTGGCGCATGAGGTTGTCGGCGAATTGTCTTCGGTCAGCATCTCGGAAGTGTGGACCGTAGCCGTCGATTTCGATGCAAATTTTGTAAGGCTCGCGTAGATAGGCATAATCGAGAAAGCGCTGGCCATCCTTGTAGTCATCCACCTCGTATTCCGCGTGCAAATGATCAAGCTGGCCAATAGCCGGCCACCAAACCTGCCTAAGAAATAATTCCTCCGCATGACGCTCTTCGGATAATCTGCGTTTACGTACGCTGCCACCGGATTGAAGCTGAGCTTGTAACCATTGTTCATATGGGGCTTCAAGTACCTTAACCAGAATAATCACTCCTTTGAAAAATAAAAAAGCACACGGCTCTCCCGTTGGAAACGAGATAAGAGCGGTGTGCTTCACACGCGTAATTATTGTTGTATTTATTTTACATTAGACGCATTGGCATGTCGATCACACATTTTGTCCCCCTTGTCCTTGTGTCCGTAACCACTGGGCTCATAACGGCATATATTGTCACAAAGAGGAGGTGGCCGACCTGATTGCGTTTTTTCTTCTTGTGATAGGCTGTTATGCTTTGGCCGCCGCATCGGTGCATGTGGCTTATAGGCTAAGGCGGGGCAAAGCCCCCGAAAGCAAGCATTATGTTCTTGTTGCTCATGATCAGCATATGAAGATGGAAATGCTTTTACGCCAGTTTTCTTCCTATTCGCGCAGAATGGGGACGGATGTTCAGCTTACGGTAGTGGATAATGATTCGGCCGACCAGACCGCTCAGATTGTAGACCGTCTCCGGCGGGAGAACGGGAATATTACGGTTTTTGCGGATGAAGGTTTGAAGGATCGAAAGCGCTCACAATCGGATGAAGATTCAGCAGGTCTTATATGGATGCTTAGGAACGAAGGGATTGTAAGTAAGCCGGACCAGGCCATCCTTGTTGATTTGCAGAATCCATCGGATTTGTCGAAAATGCCGTTTTGAGCTATAATGGAAGTTAATTGGAAGCGCGGAGTGAAGCACACCCCGATGATGCAATGGCATCATTGAGGTGTGCTTTTTTGCGTGCGCGGGGAGGGGAACGGTTGAAAGCCTTTGTGTATGTCGTTCGTGTTGGCGGTGCATGGTCTGCCCAGATGACGATCGCGCCAGAAGTGGACCAGTTGTTCTGGATGGAGGAGGGGATTGCGGAAGTTGTTGCTAGATTAGTAGATGGTCGTTATGGGGGGATGAGAAATAAGGATAAAGGACGGAATGATGAGGTCGAAACAAGATTAAAAGGGGAGAAAGCGGAAGAAGGCTGGTTGTGGGAGGAAGCATTGCCTTTAGGGGATGCCATTCGATGCGTGGAGCTTTGGGATGCTGGAGCTGCCCGGAGTGAGCCGGGCAGCGTAGGCGGCGGGCCGCTGGCTTCACTTGCGGCCTGCGTGGAGCAGGCGCGCCGCGAAGCCGGTGCGCCAATGAACGGGCCGGGCCCGCAGGCTGCTGGCGATGCCAGCCTGCGGGCCCGGCGGTGGGCGCGAGCCGCCGCTGACGCGGGCGGCGCAAGCCCCGGCACCGCGCGCGCTGCTGCTCGCGCGCGGGAGGCCCTGGCGGCCGCTGCGCAGCAGGCCGCCGCGGCCATGCAGGGCCGTGCGCTGCTTCGCAGCGAAGCGCACGCCCTGCTCGAGGGCGCCGCCGCCGATATGGGCGGCGCACTGCAGTTGGCGCAGCTGCTAGGCTGGCTGCGCCTCACGGGCGCTGTCGCCGCCGAGCACGGCCGGCGGCGCGAGTGCCGCTGCAGGCGATGCGGCAGCGGCGAAGCGCACATGCACCGCACGCCTTGCGCAGCGTGCGGGCGCATGTGCGCCTATTGCTCGGCATGTCTCACCATGGGGCGCAGCCGCGAATGCGAGCTGCTGGTGCTTGGCATGCCGGCATCTCCTTTAGAGGCCAGCTCCATCCCGGCCGACCTGTACAAGTGGCAGCTAAGCCCCGCGCAAGCTGCCGCCACGGAATCGGCGCTTCAGTTCATCGAAGCGCCCAACAAGCCATACCAGTCACATCAAAACAAGGAGTTTCTCCTCTGGGCCGTCACCGGAGCCGGCAAGACGGAGATGATATTCCCTCTAGTCGAGTCGGTCATCTCTCGCGGCGGGCGGGCGCTGATCGCCACTCCGCGCCGCGATGTTGTTATCGAGCTGGATCCTCGCATTCGCAGGGCGTTCCCGCAGGCACGGGTCGTTACTTTATACGGCGGCAGCGAGCAGCGCTGGGAAGCGGGGGACATTACGCTGGCCACTACGCATCAGCTGATGCGGTTCCATCAAGCTTTTGATCTTGTCATTATCGACGAGCTTGATGCGTTTCCCTACCACGGCGATCCGATTTTGCATTACGCAGCGGACAAAAGCCGTGCGCCTCATGCTCCCAAGCTGCTGCTTTCGGCCACGCCCCCCACCGAGCTTCAGCGGCGGGTTAAATCCGGCCAGCTGCCCCATGCGAGGGTACCCGTCCGCTATCATCGCCATCCGCTGCCCGTTCCGGTCCTGCTTCGCACGCCGTCTGTCGCAAAGCTCCTTCAGACGAGAAAAATACCGAGAGCACTGCTCGCAGCCCTTAATCATTCCCTGAACCGTGGCGCTCAGCTCTTCATATTCGTCCAGCGGATCTCGCATGTTGAGCCGATGGCCAAGCTGCTGAGCGCGCTGCTTAAGTTGTCTGCCGTCGAGGGGACCTCGTCTCAGGATCCGGACCGGGCCAACAAGGTAAGTCGATTCCGCAAAAGCGAAATTCGCGTATTAGTCACCACGACTATCCTGGAGCGGGGAGTAACGATTCCGCGCAGCGATGTATATATTCTGGACGCAGACGGGCGGTTGTTTGACGAGGCTTCGCTGGTTCAGATGGCGGGAAGGGCCGGACGCTCGGGAGATGATCCGAATGGCTTTGTTTATTTTTGCGGCAGGGAGCGTACCGGCGCTCAAGCTGCAGCCGTCAGCCAGATCCGCGGAATGAACCGGATTGCCCGCAAACGGGGATACCTGCTTCCGGAAGAGCAGGTTAGCTCATGGTGGTGGAGCAGACTCTTCAAGCGTTCCAACTAAACTTCTTTTGACCGGCCATCTTCGTACGAATCCAGCGTCAAGCAGTAGTCTGTATTCGCTTTTTCTTATTGCTCGTTGCTATACACCTGTCCACTAGCTGCTCTTTCATCAAATTTCGAGAACAATACCGGCAAAGGAGGCCACTCATAGCCATGCGGCAATTCCTTAAACATCTATTCCAACGCTCCACCTCCGAGCTGCGTCATGCTTTACATTTTTTGAATCCCAACTCGGGAGAATGCCCCTTTTGCGGAAAAGGATTAAAGCGGGCTTCACCGGACTCATCATCACCTCAATCCGATAGCAGGAGAACGTATCTATCTTATCTCCCGACCAATTTTACCGGTTCAGTCTGCTCCTCTTGCCTTGCTGCTATCCCATGGCTTTCCCCCATTAAATGCCGCATTTGCGGCAGGGGTATATCTTGTCCAGACTGCATCCGCCGCACGGATGCCATGTTTATCGCGAACCGAAGCGCCGTCCAGTACAGCAGCGAGATGAGAGAGTGGCTGGCTCAATATAAGTACCGCGGCAATGAGAAGCTGGAGCCGTTGCTCGCCCAAATGATGTTCCCGGCATTTAAAGCCATCACGAAAGAAGCGGAAAAACAAAGCTTCTCTACTCAGCCCTCATTACTCCCATTTTGGGATGCGGTTACCTTCGTGCCGGTCAGCATGGAGCGGGCAGAGGAGCGGGGCTTTAACCAAGCCGAGCGGTTTGCCTCTGTTTTGGCCAAGCATCATCAGCTTCCTTTGTACGATCTGCTTGTCCGGGAACGGCATACCGAAAAGCAAAGCTTTAAGTCCCGTTTGGAGCGAATGAAGGATACGCAGCGGTTGTTTCATGCTAAACAGGATACGATGGCACTTTTACAGAGCAATGTTCAGAAGTCCCCTATGAACGCCCAATCTATCCGAATTCTACTCGTCGACGACATCTACACAACCGGCAGTACGATTGGGGCTTGCGCTGCAGCGCTGCACCAGCAATCGGAGGTTCCTCTCGACATTTATGCCCTCACATGGGCCAGATCCTAGCATCGGAAAGATCTTTGCAAGATTACTAGTGAAAAAACTCCCAATATCCGTTAAAATAACCGTAACAACCTTTTGATTGCTGGAATGGGGAATCGATGATGAATGTAGATAATTGTCCTCGGTGCGGTAAGATTTTTGCGAAAAACTTTCGCGATGTCTGTCCTGCATGTATACGGGAAATTGATAAAGAATACGAATTATGCTCCACTTACTTGCGCGAGCAAAAAGGCGCGGTCATAACGGAACTACACGATGCAACGGGCGTTTCGATTAAACAAATTACGAAGTTTATTAAAGAAGGCCGTATATCGCTTCTGAACGCCCCTAATCTTATGTACCCTTGCGAAGTATGTGGTACGCTGATCCGCGAGAATAACATTTGCAGCAACTGCCGCGCGCGTCTGCTCAAGGACACTCAGCACATGCACGAGGATGAGGCAAGAAATGCGGCGCTTCGGGCGGAAGAGAGAGTGTCGTACAAAGGTATCGATAAATATAATAAGAGGCAAAATTAATATTTAGTCCCATAACTTGGCCTATTCATTTTCCTACTAGCTGAACCGATAATACTTTTAAAGGTTATCGGTTTTTTCTATTGTGGAACCAAAGAGGTGATTATTCATGAAGATAAATGAAACGAATCGGATCGGCGCATACAACCCCTACCAGAAGCAAATGGAGCAACGCATAGATGGTGCAAACAAGAAGAAACAGAAGGATATCGTAGAGATCTCCGCGGAGGCAAAGGAAATGCTCTCTACCAGTCAAACGAACAGTCCTGAACGGCAGAAACGTCTCGAGGAATTGAAGCAATCCATTTCGGCGGGAACCTACAAGGTGGATGCCGGCAAAATCGCAGACAAGCTGCTTCCATACCTGAAGGGATGATCCTTAAATGAACGAACATATCAGGCAGATTTTAATGACCCTGCAGGAGCTTCTCGATGCGCACCGTGAGCTTATCCGGCATGCCAACGAGAAGACGGAAGCCATCCGTTCGGAGAACGTGGAAGCGGTATCGCTTATTACGAGCCGCGAGAAAAAAAGCGTGCAGCGTATCGTTGATCTGGAACAGACCCGTCTGCTTCAGGTTGGGCGGTATACGGTTGAACAAGGCCTTCGCAATATGCGCTCCCTGAAGATGGAGAAGCTGATACAGATGGTTTACCATGCGGAGCAGAAGCTGGAGCTTCAGCAGATGTGGCGGGAGCTGTCCGCCGCGATCAAGGAGCTTCAGGACGTCAATACGTTTAATCAGCAGCTGATCCGGATGAATCTGGACTATCTGCAATTTACGCAGGACCTGCTGCTTGGTGCCCCGGAGGACGAGGTTACCTATCACCGCGCCGTACAAGGAATGAATGTGCAGCGTGCTAGTCGCTATAATCTCAAGACTTAAGAGAGAGGACAGATACGATGACATCAACATTTCATGGTCTGGAGACCGCGAAGCGGAGTATCTTCACGACGCAAACGGCGCTGAACACGACCGGTCATAATATTTCCAATGCTAATACGTCCGGTTATTCCCGCCAGCGTGTTAACTTTACGGCAGCCCGTCCCATCGAGGCTTATGGCTATTCCCACTCCACGGCTGCCGGGCAGCTGGGTACGGGTGTTGAAGCAAGCTCGATCACGCGGGTAAGAGACAAGTTCCTCGACAGCCAGTTTTACAGCGAGTATAAATGGCTTGGGAATTATACGGTTCAGTCGGATACGCTCGAGAAGCTGGAGACTATTGTTAATGAGCCAAGCGATACCGGCCTGCAGACCGTGATCTCGAACTTCTGGAACAGCTGGTCGGACCTCAGCAAGACGCCTGAGAGCGCGGATGGCCGTGCCGTACTGGTTGAACAGACGAAAGCGATGATGGACGCTTTTAATTATACAAGCAAACAGCTTACCGATTTGAAGTCCGATTTGACGGAAAATGCCCAAATTAATCTCGACAACCTCAAATCGATCTCCAGCACCATTGCCAACCTGAACGGACAAATTCAGCGCATTGAAGGCATTGGCGATGACGCGAATGACCTGCGGGACCAACGCGATGCTCTGGTCGACGAACTGTCCGGTCTGGCAAATATCAAGGTGTCTGATTTATCTGACGGTTATACGATTACAATGGGCAACGTATCTCTGGTTGCGGGTAAATCCGCCGAAGGGTCGCAAGGATTAACGCTCGATGATATGACGGCTGCAATCGAGAATGGGGATCTGAATAACGGGGCTATTTACGGCACGATGCAGTCGCGCGATAAATATGTTCAAGGCTATGTAGACCAGCTAAACCAAATGGCCAATACCATTGCTAATGGGGATATTCAAGTTACGATTCCTAAAGGCTCGGTCCTTCCGGAAGGTACAGTACTTAACGGAGTTACGTATGCAGGAGCAAACCGTACGCTTGCGGAAGATTTGACCGTAACGGTTCAAGGTCTAAACGGCTTGCATCAGCTCGGCTATACGATGAACGGGGAGCAAGGCGAACCGCTGTTCACCGATGCGGATGGCAATACGGATAATTTGACCGCAGCGAATATTCAGCTTAATCCGAAGATTGCGGCAGACCCTACACTGCTTGCAACCTCCATGAAAGTGACCTTTAATGCCGATGGCACAGAGAGTGTTGTAGCGGGTAACAACTCGATGGCCGTTCTGATGTCGCAGGCCCGGGACACCAAGTTTGCTTTTGATGCGACGGACAAAAATACGATCAACGGATTTTTCCGTGCCGTTGTTGGCCAATTGGGCGTGCAGTCCAAGGAAATGCAGCGGCTGCAGTCGAATCAGAAAACGATCGTAGATCAGGTGGATTCCCGCCGTATGTCGGTAAGCGGCGTTTCCCTTGACGAAGAAATGTCCGATCTCGTGAAGTTCCAGCATGCCTATAACGCATCCGCACGCGTGATGACCGTTATCGACGAGACGCTGGACCGTATTATTAACAGCATGGGCCGCGTCGGCCTGTAATCTACTAGATAAAGCCGGAGGTGCAGCCACATGGCATTACGCGTAACGCAAAGAATGATGTCTTCCCAAATGCTTGGCAACATAACGAACAATCTTAACAGTATGAATAAGCTGCAAAACCAACTATCCACAGGTAAAGCGATTAATAAGCCATCCGATGATCCGATCGGGATTACGTTCGCTTTGCGCTATCGCGGCGAGATTGCATCAAATGATCAATATACCGACAATGCAGATGCAGCCATGTCTTCCCTGGAATATATGGATACGACGATTGGACAGGCTACGGACATCGTGCAACGGTTCCGCGAGCTCATCGTTAAGGGCGCAAACGGCACGTTGGAACAAACCAGCATGACCGCTATTCAAACGGAAGTTTCCCAGCTGTACAACCAAATGGTGGAGATCGGCAATAGCCAGTTTAACGGGAAACAAATGTTTAACGGTGAGCAGACCGGTGCTAAGCCGTACTCCACCCTTGGACTGGATCAGCAGTCTGACCCTTCAGCAGATCCTCCGGTACTGAAAGCCTTCAGTAATAAAACCGACACCGGAAGTATCCAATATGAGCTGTCTCCGGGAATGACGATGGACATAAACATGACTGGCAATGATGTTTTTGGCGCTCCGGTTACGGATGAGTCCGATACGACTAGCGATAACTTGTTCCAGCTTATGCACCGTGCCTATGATATGCTGGGTTCTGGTGACCAGGAAGGTCTGAAGGGTCTGCTTGGTCAGATTGATACACGAATGAGCACGATGCTGACCGCAAGAGCTCAGATCGGAGCGCGGGTTAATCGTGTGGAAATCGTGCAGGGTAGACTTTCCGATGTGGATATTAACCTACAGCAGATGCAGCAAAAAGTAGAAGACGTCGATATGGCTCAGGCGATTACGAACATCACGACTTTAGAGAACGTATACCAAGCTTCCCTATCGGCAGGGGCAAAGATCATTCAGCCAAGTCTTGTTGACTTCCTGAGATAGGATGGTTAATAAATGGCGATTGGACAAATTCAAATTCACCAGCAGCCTGCCCTTATCGGCATTCAGGTAAGGCCGGCGGAGCAGCATATCGAGCAGCCGCAGGCTACGATCGATATGCGTCAAATCCCGGCACAACTGTCGATCGAGCAGTCTATGGGGGTTCTAGAGGTTAATCAGGAACGGGCATGGGATGCGCTTGGGCTGGCGAACAACCTGGAAGTAACAAGCAGAATTTATTCGCAAGCCAAAGAGATCGCGCTGCAAGGCGTTGCCCGCAGGATGGAAGAAGGAAGGCAGCTGGCCGATCTCGCGCATGTGAAGAGTAATCCTGTAGCCAGCTTGTCAAAAGACTGGCGGATCGAAGGACCGCCGATGCCCGTTACAGGACCAGCTTCTATTGATAACGTGGATCTATCTTTTACGCCTGGCAAAGTGCAGATATCCGTTGAACAGGGCGGTGTCGAGCTAAACGTCACGCCTAACCGTCCCATTCATGAATATACGCCGGGGAAAGCGGAAATTTACATGAGGCAGTACGCTTCCGTGCAGATAACTCCGCCAAGCATCGACACGGTTTTATAGGATTTTACATTATTCATAGAATTAGGTTTAATAACTATAGGCCACATGCGTATCTTTATACGGGGCCTGTAGTTTTCTTTTTATATACTGAAGACGAAGAGGGGATTCGATTGACTACATACCAGTTCGATAACGGAATACCGGGCTTTGAACATCTGCAGCAATTTGTGTTGTCCGAGGTTGAAGGGGAAATGCCGGTGAGGGTGATGCAATCCGTGGAGGATGAGAATATCGCGTTTCTTATTGCCAGCCCCTTTTATTTTTATAACGATTACGAATGGGATTTGCCGGAAACGGTCGTACAAGAGCTGAAGCTGGATGACCAGAAGGATGTTGAGGTCTGGTCCGTTGTTACTCTCAATAAAGATCCGAATAAATCCACGATAAATTTGCTCGCGCCAATAGTATTAAACAAGACGACGAAACGCGGCAAACAGCATATCATCCACGATCATGCTTATAGCTCAAGAGCGCCTTTATATCAAGCCTAAGGAGGAGTGTTATGCTCGTATTATCTCGTAAGACGGATGAGTCGATTATGATTGGCGGCAATATTGAGATTGTCGTGCTTGGTGTCGAGGGCGAGACGGTAAAGCTGGGTATTCGCGCCCCTAAGGAAATTGAAATATTCCGCAAAGAACTGTATATGAACATTCAAGCTTCTAACCGGGAAGCAGCGAGCAGTCTGCTTGCTATTAACGATGTGGTTCAACTGCTCAAACAAAATCGCTCAGACAAATAAAAAAGAACAAATTAAAATAGAAAATTTTGTTTTTCCTCTATAAAAAATCCCGAATGCTGTCGATATAAATAATAAGCGCGGGGGAGGGGCGGCCGACCCTTTCACCGTAAGCTTCCGCAAGGATGCGGAACTAACAGACATTCAGGGAGGAAATAACAATGCGTATTAATCACAATATTGCAGCTCTTAACACTCTGAGCCAGCTGAACAATGCTTCCAGCGCTCAAAGCAAATCGATGGAAAAACTGTCTTCCGGTCTTCGTATCAACCGTGCAGGTGACGATGCTGCTGGTCTGGCAATTTCCGAAAAAATGCGTGGCCAAATCCGTGGTCTGGACATGGCTTCCAAAAACGCTCAAGACGGCATCTCTTTGATCCAAACAGCAGAGGGCGCTTTGAACGAAACTCATAGCATCCTGCAACGTATGCGCGAACTGGCTAACCAATCCGCAAACGGCACTAACACAGATACAGACCGTGGTGCTTTGCAAGATGAAATGAACCAATTGACTTCCGAAATCAACCGTATCGGCAATACAACTGAGTTCAACACTCAAAAATTGCTGAAAGGTGACGGTTCGCAAAACCTGGCTAAACTGGGTGTAGATATCAGTGCTGTTTCGACTGATACAGCTGGTAAAGATGCTGTTTCTCAGGAGGTTAAAGTTAGCGTAGACCTGGGAACAGACATCGTACCTACAGATAACTTTAAAGTTACCATTAATGGTCAAGATTTAACTATTAAATTTGCTAATGCAGGTGGCACGGCTGTAGCTGGCGATACGACGATCGCTGGAAATACTGCAACTATTGATTTAGGTGGCACTGACAATACTGGCGACCCAACTGCTGTTGCCAAATCGGCTGCAGATGCGTTACAAAAAATAATTGATAATGATGATACTTTAAAAGGTAACTATAAAGTATCTCAGGATTCAGCTGGAGTTATTAGCATTGAAGCTGTTAAAGAAGGTGCTATGGCTGGTTCTAAAGGTAATATCACCATTGATACAACAAATGTAGCCACTGGTACTGTTACATTGAAGGCTAATACAGGCGCTAGTGGTGCAATGGCTGCTTTAACTAGCGGAACTATGGTGCTTGGCACTAACACAAATGCAACTTCTGCAAGTAAATCGATTGACCTGTCTGGTTTGGACTTTACAGATCTTTCGAAGCTGACAGGCAAAGGCCTTACAATCGGTGGAAAACAAATCGAACTCTACAATGCTGACAACGGTGCTTACAAAGGCAACGCAATTGGCGTAGATATTAGTGATGTTACAAATGAATCCACTTTTGTTGATGCTGTTGTTAAACAGGCTAAAATCGATGGTGTAACGCTCTCCAAAGAAGCTGTAACAAACAATCTCGTTGTTACTACTAATGCAACTGGCGTATCCAGCAAAGTAGAAGTTGCTGACGGCGGCGTTCAAAAAGACTTCAAAACCTCGTTCCAAATCGGTGCAAACACAGGTCAATCCATGAGCCTGGAAATCGCTGATATGCGTTCCCATGCTCTGGGTATCACTGGTAAAGCAGGCGATAAAGGCTTCACTACTGATAACTCGGTAACTGACGGCACTAACGATCTGAAAAACGAAGCTGCTCTGAACATCTCCACTAAAGAAGATGCTTCCAGCGCTATCGCGATTTTGGACAAAGCTACCCAATCCGTATCCAGCGCTCGTTCGAAACTGGGTGCTGTTCAAAACCGTCTGGAGCACACTATCAACAACCTGGGTACAGCTTCCGAGAACCTGACTGCTGCTGAATCCCGTATCCGTGACGTTGATATGGCGAAAGAAATGATGGAGCAAACGAAGAACTCGATCCTTGCACAAGCTGCTCAAGCTATGCTTGCTCAAGCGAACCAACAGCCGCAAGGCGTACTTCAACTTCTCCGTTAATCTTTAACCATAACGGACTAAAAAGAGACCTTAGGCGACTAAGGTCTCTTTTTTATAGGATTTACTTGCAAGGTACCTATAATAATCGCTTTTTCATATGCCGATATAATAGGTAACATCAATCTGGCAGGAGGAAAATTCGGATGAGTTCAAATTTCTCTATCTCAGGATCGAATTTTCCATCGGAACGAATTTCAGCATCTGAAGCACCAAAGAGTATTCCAAGCAAAGAAGATTATGCAGAAACTTCGGTACAGATGGAAGCAGCTGCTCAAGGAGCGCGCACCTATAACAGCTTTGAAGATGTTAAGATGGCGGAGCTGCGCGGTGAAAAGATAAGCATCGGTGAGCAGCAGTTATTCAAAAATATTGAGCATGCTGTTAAGGCTATGCGCGGAAGGCCAACGGAACTGCAATTCGACGTGCACAAACAAACCCATCTTGTCGCAGTAAAAGTGAAGGATAAAGAAACGGGCGAAGTGTTAAGAGAAATACCGCCGGAGAAATCGCTGGACTTTATCGCAAAACTATGGGAAATGGCAGGCTTAATTGTTGACGAGAAACGGTAAAGATCAGGAGGGATAAGAGTGAGTACTTTACGTGTAACCGGGTTAGCATCGGGTATGGATTATGAGAGCATGATTAAACAAATCATGGATGCCCAGCGCGTACCACTAGACAAGCTCAACCAGAAAAAGCAGATTAACCAGTGGAAACAGGACGATTATCGGGCGATCAACAACAAGATTTTGGATTTTAAAAATGCTTCATTCGATATGAAGCTGCAATCCGGTTATTTGACGAAAACTGCTTCTTCCTCGAATACAAATGTGGCTACGGTAACGGGAACAGCAACGGCAATTGAAGGTTCGTACACCCTGCAAGTGGAACAGCTGGCCAAAGCAGCAACTCTAAAGAGTGGAACTTTAACGGGCACAACCGTTGGCAAGGATACAACGATTACCGTCAATGGCGTTGACGTTGAGGTTAAGAGCGCGGATACTTACCAGGATCTTGCCAATAAGATTAACGCGCAGTCCGTAAAAACAGGGGTAAAGGTAGCCTATGACTCTACTTTGAAGACAATGTTCTTCTCTTCTTCCAAAACAGGCGCGGCTGCGGATATTGATTTGAGAGGTACGGATGTAGGAAGCATTCTAGGCCTGACTACAAGCACAACGGCTGCAACTACAACAGGAACGGAGAAGCTGGCATCGGGTACCTCCTTGGATTCTTTTGCTGGCAAAGCATTCTCCCTGAAAATCGGTGGGAAAGAGTATAAGGTTGATCTTACCGATAAATCGACAGTTGGCGATCTGGTTTCGAAGATGAATGATTCGCTTAAGAATACGGGCGTTTCTTTATCTTTGAATTCCGCTGGCAACTTGGTTATTGATAATCCTGATAAAAGTAAAACGATTGATTTCACTTCGGGTTCCGATGTAGGTGTGGTTGGTGCTCTTGGTTTGACAGGCGCTACGCCTACCGATACAGCACCTTCTATTTATACGCAAGGCCAAAACGCCAAAGTAAAGTTTAACGGCGTAGAAGGTGAATATGACTCAAACACTTTCACAATCGCCGGCCTTAGCATCACGGCAAAATCGGAAGGATCCGATGCAACGAACATTGGCGTTACGCAGGATGTTGATTCCGTATTTAACAAGATCAAAACCTTCGTAGATAAGTACAATGATCTGATCGGTTCCATCAACTCGGAATTGTCGGAAGAGAAGTATCGCGATTATGCTCCGCTGACTGACGCACAGAAGAAAGAAATGACCGATGATCAGATTAAACAATGGGAAGACAAAGCAAAAAGTGGTATGCTGGCTAATGATTCCGTTCTTACAAGCAGTCTGTACTCCATGAGACAAGCTTTTTCTTCCTCTATTAGCGGCATGGCGTCTGGGCAATTAAAGAGCTTATCCGATATTGGGATTTCGAGCTCGTTAATTAGCGGAACTGCTGTTAGCGGTAGTTATTTAGATAAAGGTAAGCTGTATATTGACGAAACGAAGCTAAAGCAAATGATTGCTGAGAAGCCGGATGAAGTTATGGCATTGTTTAACGCAGACGATAAGGATAGTAAATCTACTGCCGGAGACGGTGTCGCAACAAGGCTATACAATCAGACAAGTGCCATATTTAGTCAGATTGTTGATAAAGCCGGGACAAGCACTTCCGTTAAAAATACATTTATCCTTGGTAAAGAATCACTTGATCTGGATAAGCAGATATCCGCTCTATCAACCAAGTTGGCTGATATGGAAGACAGGTACTACAATCAGTTTACCGCAATGGAGAAATACATCAGTCAGATGAACGCTCGCAGTAGTAGCTTAGCATCATTGTTAGGAGGCTAATAACCCATGCAATACCAACCGCGAAATCCATACATGCAGACTTCGGTACAGACGGCTAATCCGGCTGCTTTGCTTATCATGCTTTATGACGGGGCAATTCGTTTCTGCCGTCAGGGCATTGAGGCTATCAAGGAGCAGCGGAATGCGGATGCCCATACAAGTCTCGTGAAGACACAGGATATTATTAGCGAGTTCATCATTACGCTGGATCGCTCGAATCCGGTATCGGAAAGCTTGCTGCTGCTTTACGATTATTTCAACCACCGGTTAATCGAAGCCAATACCCGGAAGGATGCCGCACCGGCCGAAGAGGTGCTTGGACACCTGATCGATCTGAAGGCAACGTGGGTGGAAGCGGCCAAGCAAGTCAATCAAATGGCGGGACAAGCTAATGGAAGCTCTTTTACAGCGACTCATTCTACTGTCGTCTAATTTGGTTGAGCGGTTGGACAGCGCCGATCTGGAACAGTTCGACGAATATATGCAGCAGCGAGAAGAACTGTTCCTGGAGCTGGAGCAGCTGGTTGTCCCGGCGGAGCAAATGGCCATGCTCCGGCTGGAAGCCGACCGGTTAATTTCCATCGAGTCCGTCATCGTTGCGAGGATGGTTACCATTCGCGACGAAGCAAGGCAGCAATGGGATAAAATCCAGCAGGGACGCCGTTCCCAGGCTAGATATGACTCTGCATATGGCGGCGGAGACAGTCTCTTTTTTGATACAAAAAGGTAGTCTGCGGGGCTGTCTAAAAAAAATGTATTCGCTTACAAGGAAATATTGACAATAGTGTGTCAATGGTGGTATATTCGACTTGTGGGCCATAACATAACTTAGACGCCTCACAGTATTTGAAGATGAAGGGACTGTTTATGTATGCAAGGTAAAGTTAAATGGTTTAACGCAGAGAAAGGTTATGGATTTATCGAGACTGAACAAGGCGGCGACGTATTCGTTCATTTCTCCGCAATCCAAGCCGAGGGCTTCAAAACGCTCGAAGAAGGCCAAGCGGTTGAATTCGACATCGTAGAAGGCGCTCGCGGTCCACAAGCTGCAAACGTAGTCAAACTGTAATCATCTAGGCTGACTCATTCAGCCACATTATATGGTTCGATTGACAAGTGCCTATTCTAAGCTCCGGGAAACCGGGGCTTTTCATTTTTTTATAGCCCCTTTTTCAACTGTCATGATCCATAGCTTATCCACATATTAATGAAGAAACAGATTCAAACTGATCCTCCGAAAATATTATCTGAAAATTCATAATAAATAAAAAACTATTTTGAAATAGGCTCTGGCATATGTTATAATAAGAACACGTAAAGGAGGAATGTACCATGAAATACATCATTCGAGGTCATCGTATTCAAGTGACAGAAGCTTTACGAGAGTATGCTGTGAAGAAGATCAGTCGATTGGAAAAGTATTTTGAAGCTCCTGCCTCCGAAACAACCGTCACGTTGTCTGTTACCAAAGGCAAACATGCGGTGGAAGTAACCATCCCGCTGGTCGGCGTCATGCTGAGGGCGGAAGACAAGAGTGAGGATATGTACTCCTCCATTGACGTTGTGGTGGACAAACTGGAACGTCAAATCCGCAAACATAAGACTAAGATGAACCGTAAGTTCAGACATGAAAGTGGCGTCAAGGCTCTGTTCAAGGAAGGCATCGGCCAGACCGCCGTATCCGTTATGGATGAGGAAGACGAACTTGAGCTCGTCCGGACGAAGCGCTTCATGCTGAAGCCGATGGACGTTGAAGAAGCCATTTTGCAAATGAACATGGTTGGACATAACTTCTTTGTATTCTCCAATATCGATAATAAGGAAGTGAACGTTGTTTATAAAAGAAGCGACGGGAAATACGGCCTGATCGAGCAAGAATAAAATCTGAACCCCAGCAATTATTTCCGCATTCTTACTTATTAAATTGCCAATCACGGCCTTTTCTCCGACGGGGAAGAGGCCTTTTATATGAATGTATACCTGCTTATTGCTGGAAATGAACGCGATGCGTTGCGGGCGTCACGACAAACTGTTACAATTTAAGGCAAACAGGCGTATTTATGAAAGGGGAAGACCATGCTCGGACTAGTGAAAAAAATATTCGGTGATGCGAACGAGCGCGAGGTCAAGCGTCTCACGCGTACGGTAGAAGAAATTAACGGACTTGAGTCCAAGATATCGCCGCTGTCAGACGATGAGCTGCGTAATAAAACGGAAGAGTTCAAGGCGCGTCTTGAGAAAGGCGAGGATATTGACTCGATTCTGCCGGAAGCTTTCGCGGTTGTGCGCGAAGCGTCGAAGCGTACGCTTGGCATGCGCCATTTTGACGTACAGCTGATGGGTGGTATGGTGCTGCACGAAGGCAAGATCGCAGAGATGAGAACCGGTGAAGGTAAAACGCTCGTTGCGACGCTTCCTACTTATCTGAATGCACTGCAAGGCAAAGGCGTACACGTAATTACGGTCAACGATTACCTTGCATCACGCGACAGCCAGATCATGGCTGAACTTTATAATTTCCTTGGACTGACTGTCGGCTGTAACTTGCACGGCTTGACGCATGAAGAGAAGCAAGAGGCTTATGCCTGCGATATTACTTACGGAACCAATAATGAGTTCGGCTTTGACTATTTGCGCGATAACATGGTGCTGTACAAAGAGCAAATGGTTCAACGCCCGCTTTATTATGCAATCATAGACGAAGTGGACTCCATCCTGGTCGATGAGGCGCGTACGCCGCTGATCATCTCCGGACAAGCACAAAAATCAACGGAGCTGTATTATGCCGCAGACCGTTTTGTTACCCGTTTGAAGCAGGAAGAAGACTACACGGTCGACATCAAGCTTCGCAACGTAACGCTGACGGAAGCTGGCGTTGATAAGGCGGAGAAAGCATTCGGCATTGAGAACTTATTCGATCACGCGAACGTAACGCTTAACCACCACGTTCAACAAGCGCTTAAAGCGCATGTCATCATGAAACGCGATGTGGATTACGTGGTTAACGAAGACGAAGTCGTCATCGTTGACGAATTCACGGGTCGTCTGATGGCTGGCCGCCGATACAGCGACGGTCTGCATCAAGCGATTGAAGCGAAAGAGCAGCTGAAGGTTCAGAACGAGAGCATGACGCTTGCGACGATTACGTTCCAGAACTACTTCCGTATGTACCGCAAGCTGTCCGGCATGACCGGTACGGCGAAGACGGAGGAAGAAGAGTTCAAACGGATCTACGGTCTTGAGGTTATTCAAATTCCTACAAACCGTTCGCTTATCCGTAAAGACATGCAGGACGTGGTCTACAAATCCGAGAACGGCAAGTTTAAAGCCGTTGTTGAGGAAATCGTAGAGCGTCACAAGCATAACCAGCCGGTCCTCGTTGGTACAATCTCCATCGAGAACTCGGAACGTTTGTCCGACATGCTGAAGAAGCGCGGCGTACAGCATAAAGTACTGAACGCGAAGTTCCATGCGGAGGAAGCTGAGATTATCTCCCGTGCAGGTCAAGCGGGTGCGGTTACCATCGCAACGAATATGGCGGGACGCGGTACGGACATTTTGCTCGGCGAAGGCGTTCATGAAGTAGGCGGTCTGCACATTATCGGTACGGAGCGCCATGAGAGCCGTCGTATCGACAACCAGCTGCGCGGTCGTGCCGGCCGTCAAGGCGACCCGGGCTCCTCGCAGTTCTATCTCTCCCTGGAGGATGAGCTGATGCGCCGCTTTGGCGCGGAGAACATTATGGGCATGATGGACCGTCTGGGTCTGGAAGAAGACCAGCCGATCGAGAGCCGCCTGATTACGCGTGCCGTTGAGTCCGCTCAGAAGCGCGTAGAGGGCAGCAACTTCGATACCCGTAAAGTCGTCCTGCAATATGACGATGTCATGAACCAGCAGCGGGAAGTGATTTACAAGCAGCGCCGTGACGTATTGTACTCGGAGAACATCCGCGAGATCGTTATGGAAATGATCGTACCGGTTATCGAGCATGTGGTTGAAGCCCATACGGAAGGCGATATTCCGGAAGAGTGGGATCTGCAGGAAATTGCGGATTACGCGAACTCGAACCTTCTCCCTGAAGATACGTTCTCGAAGGACGATCTGTGGGGCAAAGAGAAGGAAGATATGATCGAGCTTATCAAGGATAAGGTTGTTGCTTATTACGATGAGCGCGAGGCTGAGCTTGGCGCCGAAACGATGCGTGAATTCGAGAAGGTTGTCGTACTGCGCGCGGTAGACAGCAAATGGATGGATCACATCGATGCGATGGATCAGCTCCGCCAAGGTATCCACCTCCGTGCTTACGGCGGTACGGATCCGCTCCGCGAGTATCAGTTCGAAGGCTTCGAGATGTTTAAGGAAATGATCTACAGCATCCAGGAAGAAGTCGCGAAGTACATCATGAAGGCACGCGTCGAGAGTAACCTGGAGCGTCAAGAGGTTGCGCAAGGCCAGACTACGACCAACAGCCCGGCGGAAGCGGAGAAACGCCCTGCGAAGCGCGAAGAGCGCACGGGACGCAACGATCTCTGCCCATGCGGCAGCGGCAAGAAATATAAAATGTGCCATGGCATGGGCAAGTAACACCTGACCTGAGCTATTTGCATAAGGTAACATACACGGTTAACGCGCCGGTCAGCCCTTAGCGGGCGAACGGCGCGTTTATGCGGTCTGCACGGATTTACCGTGGCCAGGCCGCGCATACTTAATTTTGAGGTGAAGCTACGCGATGATAGAAACAAACGTAAAACAGGATTTGCGTGAAGTGGCGAAGCGGCTCCAAGAACTCAGGGGGTCTCTTTGACTTAGATCTGAAGCTGGAGCATATCGCGAACTTTGAAGAGAAAATGACTGCCCCGGATTTCTGGGACGATAATACGAAAGCGCAGGGCATTATCTCGGAGCTGAATGCGATTAAGTCGGTCGTTGAGCATTATGAACGGCTGAATGCGGATTGCGAGGATCTACAGACATTGATTGAACTGGCTGACGAAGAAAGCGATGATTCGCTGGAGGCTGAAGTCATTGGAGGCATAGCTTCCCTGAACGAAAAGGTTAATGGCTTTGAATTGCAGCTGCTGCTGAATCAGCCATATGATAAGCTGAATGCCATTCTCGAGCTGCATCCGGGTGCGGGCGGAACCGAATCGCAGGACTGGGCACAAATGCTGTACCGGATGTATACGCGCTGGGCGGAGAAGCGGGGCTTCAAAGTTGAGGTGCTCGACTATCTGGACGGCGATGAAGCAGGGATCAAGAGCGTAACGATTGCGGTCAAAGGCTATAATGCCTACGGCTATCTGAAAGCGGAGAAAGGCGTTCACCGTCTGGTTCGCATCTCTCCGTTCGACTCGTCAGGCCGCAGACATACGTCCTTCGTATCCTGCGACGTGGTACCGGAGATTACGGAAGATATTGAAGTGGAGATTCGTACCGAGGATCTCAAGGTCGATACGTACCGCGCGAGCGGCGCCGGCGGCCAGCACGTCAATAAGACGGAGTCGGCTATCCGGATTACGCATATTCCGACGGGCATTGTCGTAGCCTGCCAGCAGGAGCGTTCGCAGATTCAGAACCGCGAGCGTGCGATGAATATGCTTCGTTCGAAGCTTTATGAGCGCAAGATCGAAGAGCAGCAAAAGCATCTTGCCGAAATTCGCGGCGAGCAGTCGGATATCGCATGGGGCAGCCAGATTCGTTCGTACGTCTTCCATCCGTACAGCATGGTGAAGGATCACCGGACTTCGGTGGAGACAGGCAACGTTGGCGCCGTAATGGATGGCGACCTAGATGCTTTTATTGACGGCTATCTGCGCAGTCAGATCCGTCACGACTAAGGAAACGGCAAGTTTATATGCATAGCTTTGGGGAAGAGCTCCAACACTTATAAAGGTTGGAACTCTTCTTTTTTGTGCGTTATGGGAACTACATACGATGGAAAGTCATGCGCGGCATGAATAACATAACAGAGAATGACTGACAGAGAGGCGGCATGGTGATCCATGGACAGCAAGAATAACGAGGTAGAAATTTCAAAACGCAACAGGCGACCGGCAGGCAGGAAGGCAACGCCGCTTGATGTCGTCTGGAGCTTTTTGCAGGTCATTATTGGTTCATTTATAGTAGCTCTCAGCTTTAATCTTTTTCTCGCTCCGAATGGAATCGCTTCCGGCGGCGTATCGGGCATATCGATCCTTGTGCATAAAACGCTTGGCATCACGCCGGCTTATACCCAATGGGCGCTGAATATTCCGCTCTTCCTGGCTGGGCTGTTCCTGCTCGGCAGACGGTTCGCGCTAAAAACCTTGCTTGGCACCATTGTGCTTCCTTTATTTGTCCTGCTTACGGCACACTGGTCGCCTCCTACCGACAATATGCTGCTCGCGGCTATCTATGGCGGTATCGGCGTAGGGCTCGGGCTTGGCATCGTATTCCGCGGGCGGGCCTCAACTGGGGGGCTTGATCTGGCCGCGCAGATTTTGCACCGTTATACCGGCATTCCGCTTGGGCTGGCTGTGGCTTGCTTTGACGGATGCGTTATCGCGGCGTCGGGTATTTTTCTTTCGCCGGAGGCGGCTTTGTATGCCCTGATCGGACTGTTCGTAACCAGCAAGACGATTGATATTATTCAGAGCGGCATTCCGCTGTCGAAGGTTGCTTTTATTATCAGCGATCATGCCGATCTGCTTGTCAATACCATCCTTCATGACCTGGACCGTGGAGTTACGAAGCTGGACGCGCATGGCGGCTACACGAACGAGAAGCGTCAGGTGCTGATGGTCGTAGTGGGGCAGATGGAAGTAGCGAAGCTGAAGCAGCTGGTAAGAGCGGTGGATCCGGGCGCTTTCGTCATTATAAGCAACACGGCGGAGGTTGTGGGACAGGGGTTCAAATCGGAATAAATTGTACGGAAAATGACATCTTTTTAACATTGTATTAATATGAATACGACTGTATAATAATACGAAACAACGTAATATTTCCATGTGAACCTGATTCATGTACAATATAGATTTAGATGATCTAGGTAGGTTGAATCCATGCTTCGGGTTCAACTTCTTTTAAGGGAGAGAACGTGTATGAGCGAGAAATTGAAGGTTGCGATCGTCGGCTCTACCGGTTATGGCGGTATTGAGCTTATTCGTTTGTTGGCTAGCCACCCGTTGGTGGAGATTACGTCGGTTATTTCCTCGTCCAGCGCGGGAATGCCGATTGCGGAATGGTTCCCTCATTTGACGGACATCCAGACGGCTTTGCTTGATGACGTGGATCCGCAAGGGATCAAAGCGAAGGCTGACGTCGTCTTTACGGCAACGCCGGCCGGAGTTGCGGCTAAGCTTGCTCCGCAGCTGCTGGATGCCGGCCTGAAGGTCATTGACCTGTCCGGCGACTTCCGTCTGCAGGATACGGCTTTATACGAGAAATGGTATAAAAAAACACCGGCGGATGAGCAATACCTGAAGCAAGCTCTATATGCTCTCCCTGAGATTAACGGCGACAAAGTACAAGGTACTTCGTTTATTTCGAACCCGGGCTGCTTCGTAACGTCCGCACTGCTTGGTCTTGTTCCTGCCGTGAAGGCAGGCTGGATTGATCCGGCGACGATTATTATCGACTCGAAATCGGGCGTATCCGGCGCAGGCCGCGGCGCAAGCCTTGGCACGCATTACTCCGAGCTGAACGAGAACTTCAAAGCATACAAGGTAAATCAGCATCAGCATGTCCCTGAAATCGAGATGGTGCTGTCGGAAGCAGCGGGCCGGGAGGTTGTGACCACGTTCACGCCGCATCTGGTGCCGATGACAAGAGGAATCCTGTCTACCATGTACGCTTCGGTGAAGGGCGAGCATAACGCCGCTGATTTTATTGAACTCTATAAGCAATTCTATGAAGGCCGCCAATTCGTCCGCATCCGCAAGGAAGGCGTTCTGCCGCAGACGAAGGAAGTATGGGGCTCCAACTACTGCGATATTGCGTTTAACTACGATGAGAGAACGGGCCGCATTACGATTATTTCGGTCATTGATAACCTTGTTAAGGGCGCGTCGGGACAAGCGATTCAGAACCTCAACCTGATGATGGGCTGGGATGAAGGCATCGGCCTGCAGTTCGTGCCGGTATATCCGTGATCTTGAAAATATGGCGTTAAGAATATTCTTTATACTTATAAAGTTTTAAATTGAGCAATTATTCGTACAAGGTGAAGGAGAAACGAGGAGAAATGGGACAGGTGCAACAAGCTAAAGCGCTGTATTCGGTCGTCTCGGACGGATCGATTACGACTCCTAAAGGATTCAAAGCCGGTGGTCTCCACTGCGGCCTGAAGAAGACAACCCGCCATGATCTTGGCGCAATCGTATGCGAAGTGCCGGCGGCATCCGCTGGCGTCTACACTACAAACGTGTTCCAGGCTGCGCCAATCAAGGTAACGCGAGAGAGCATTGAATCGGATGGCTTCCTGCGCGCCGTTATCGTGAACAGTGGCAATGCCAACGCGGTAACGGGCAAGCAAGGCGAAGACGATGCTTACGAGATGCGTTCGCGTTTTGCCGAGTCTATTGGCGTGTCCGCGGATCAGGTTGCGGTCGCTTCGACGGGCGTTATAGGCGAGAACCTGAAGATGGATAAGGTGCGTGCGGGTATCGACGCGCTTCCGGCGAAGCTGGAGACGGACCGCGATGCGGCGGACGGCTTCTGTCAAGCGATCCTGACCACGGACCTTGTGCAAAAAATGGTATGCGTCTCGGTTGAGATCGACGGCCAGACGGTACATATTGCCGGTGCGGCCAAAGGCTCCGGCATGATTCATCCGAACATGGCCACAATGCTTGGCTTTGTGACCACGGATGCGGCAATCGGAAGCGAAGCGCTTCAAACGCTGCTTCGCGAAGCGACAAACTATACGTTTAATATGATTACGGTTGACGGCGATACGAGCACCAACGATATGCTGGTGGCCATGGCAAGCGGCCTTGCCGGCAACAGCGAGCTGACGCCGGAGCATGAAGGCTGGGCAGCTTTCTCGGCTGGCCTCCGTTATGTATGCGAAGTGCTGGCAAAAGCAATCGCCCGCGACGGCGAAGGCGCGACAAAGCTGGTTGAAGTGCAAGTGCACGGCGCTGTCAATGACGAAGCGGCTGCGGCGATTGCGAAGACGGTTATCGGCTCTTCCCTGGTGAAGTCCGCGGTATTCGGCGCTGACGCGAACTGGGGACGGATTATTGCGGCGGTAGGCCGCGCAGGCCAGCCGGTTAACCCGGATACGGTAGACGTTCGAATCGGCGATATCGTGACGCTGGAAAGCTCCCGTCCGGTTGCTTTCGACGAAGATGCGGCACTGGAATATCTGAAGGGCGATACGGTTGTTATCCGCGTCGACCTGCATATGGATAACGGCACGGCAACGGCTTGGGGCTGTGACCTAACGTATGATTATGTCCGCATTAACGCGGCATACCGTACATAACGCTAGGGCAGAGGAGAACGGATTAACTTATGGCACAACGTTTTGTAATGAAATGCGGCGGCAGCACGCTGGCTGCGCTTCCCGATTCCTTCTTCGGCGAGCTGCGCGAGCTGCAAGGGTCCGGCGTTCATCCGGTTATCGTCCATGGCGGTGGTCCGGCGATCTCCGAGACGCTGACGAAGCTTGGTATTGAGACGGAATTCGTCAACGGTCTCCGCAAGACCAATGACGCTGTGCTCGACGTGGTCGAGATGGTGCTTGCGGGCCGAATCAATAAAGAAATCGTCCGTAAAATCCAGACAAACGGAGCGAAAGCGCTAGGTCTCTCCGGTGTAGACGGTTTGCTGATCCAAGCAAAGCCGGTGGCGAACACCGCGGAAATCGGTTTTGTCGGGGATGTAACGGATGTGAATGCGGAAGTGATTGAAGGCGTTATGGCTATGGGCTATATGCCGGTTATCGCTCCGATTGGGATTGATGCAAGCGGTCAGCGCTACAACATCAATGCGGATACGGCAGCAGGGGCTGTTGCTTCCCATCTTGGCGTCGAGCAAATGATCGTAGTAACGGACGTTCCGGGCATTATGCGTACGGTAAACGGCGATAAGCGGGTTTTGCCTTCCGTTACCGTCGCCGAGATCGAAGAGATGATTGCAAGCGGCGAAATTTACGGCGGCATGATTCCGAAGGTTCGCGCGGCAGTGCAATGCATCCAAGGGCGTGTGCGCGAGGTTGTTATTGTCAGCGGCGAAGAGCCGGGTGTTCTTAGCCGGGCCGTGCGTGAAGGCGGCGTAGGTACAAGAATCGTACAGGAGTAGAGAAAGGCGGTTATAGTCGATGAGCGAGACGAAAGTAGCGGCAGCGCCCGAGCAATCCTTGCTGCCAACGTATGCGAGATATCCAATCGCGCTTGTGAAGGGCGAAGGAAGCTGGCTGTGGGATGATCAAGGCAACAAATACCTCGATTTCATGAGCGGTATTGCCGTAACCAACCTTGGCCATGCGCCTCAAAAAGTAAAAGAAGCTCTGATCAAGCAGCTGGATGAGCTATGGCATGTGTCCAACCTGTTCCGCATTCCGAATCAGGAGGAAGCAGCGCATCTGATTACTTCGAACAGCAGCGGCGATGCCGTTTTCTTCTGTAACTCCGGTGCGGAGGCGAATGAAGCAGCGATCAAGCTGGCTCGCCGTTACCAGCAGAAAGTGCTGAACAACGGACGATACGAAATTATTACGTTTGAATCCTCCTTCCACGGCCGTACGCTGGCAACTCTGACGGCAACCGGACAAGAGAAGGTGAAGGAAGGCTTTGCGCCTTTGCCGGAAGGGTTCAAATATATCCCTTATAACGATATTGAAGCTTTAAAAGCGGCGATCTCCGATAAAACAGCGGCAGTTATGCTCGAATTGATCCAAGCGGAAGGCGGTATCTTCCCGGCGGATCAGGCGTTTGTAGAAGACCTGGTGAAGCTGTGCGAAGAGAACGGAATTCTGGTCATCATCGACGAGATCCAGACCGGTATGGGCCGTACGGGCAAATTGTTCGCTTATGAGCATTACGGCATCGAGCCGGATATTTTTACGCTGGCAAAAGGTCTCGGAAGCGGGTTCCCGGTTGGCGCGGCGGTTGCGAAGGAAAAGCTTCGCGAAGCTTTTGGCCCGGGCAGCCACGGCTCTACCTTTGGCGGCACCCCAATCGCGACGGCAGCGGTAAAAGCAACGGTCGAGACGATTGTAGGCGAGAAGCTGTCAGAGCGTGCAGCTGAGATGGGCGCTTATCTGATTGATGAGCTGAAGAAGGAACTCGCGGGCAATTCGTTCGTGAAGGAAGTTCGCGGCCAAGGTCTGATCGTGGGAATCGAATGCGTGGAGCCGGTTGGCCCGGTTTTGACGGCGGCGCAAGAGCAAGGCTTGCTCGTCATTTCCGCAGGACCAAACGTTGTGCGTCTTCTGCCTAACCTTCTGGTGACGAAGGAAGAGATCGATCAGGCTGTGGCAACACTCAAGCAATTGTTGGCTAACGCGGTTAAAGCCTAAGGGCTGGAAATTGAAATATAGGTTTTAGGAGGGTTACACAATGGTAGATACAGTAAAAGAAGATTTGGCGGCAAGCCTAAAAGGCCGGGATTTTCTTATGCTTCTGGATTACACGCCGGAAGAGATCCGGTACCTGATCGATCTTGCGATTGATCTGAAGAAGAAGCAAAAGGCCGGCGAGGTTTATCAACCGCTGAAGGGCAAGACTCTAGGCATGATTTTCGAAAAATCGTCCACACGTACCCGCGTATCGTTCGAGGTTGGCATTTACCAGCTGGGCGGCCAAGGGCTGTTCCTGAGCGGTAATGACCTGCAGATCGGCCGCGGCGAGCCGATTCTGGATACGGCGCAAGTGTTGTCCCGTTACCTTGACGGCATCATGATCCGTACCTTCGCTCATCGCAACGTGGTGGAGCTGGCGCGCGGAGCAACTATCCCGGTTATTAACGGTCTTACGGATCTGTCCCATCCATGCCAGGCGCTGGCGGATTACCAGACAATCCTCGAGCACAAAGGACGTCTTGAAGGGCTGAAGCTGGCTTACATCGGCGATGGCAACAATGTTGTTCACTCCTTGATGATGGGCGCCGCGAAGCTGGGCGTTGATATTTCCATCGCGACGCCGGAGGGCTACGAGCCGGACGCGGATCTTCTGAAGCAATCGATCGACAACGCGAAGGAAACCGGCGCTCGCATTCACCTGTGCCGCGATCCGAAGGAAGCGATTGCCGATGCGGACGTGGTATATTCGGACGTTTGGGCGAGCATGGGTCAAGAGTCGGAGCAGAAGGAGCGCGAGCTTGCTTTTGCCAACTTCCAGGTGAACGAAGCATTGGCGAAATACGCGAAGAAGGATTACCTGTTCATGCACTGCCTGCCTGCACACCGCGGCGAGGAAGTAAGCGAAGGCGTTATCGACGGACCGAACTCGATTATTTTCGATCAGGCGGAAAACCGTCTGCACGCGCAAAAAGCGATTATGGCAGCAATCATGTAGCATTGAAATAGTTTTTTAATAACTCAAAGGGGTGCTAGGAGAAATTATGGCGAAGGAAAAAATCGTACTGGCCTATTCCGGCGGTCTGGATACGTCCATCATCTTGAAATGGTTGAAAGAAACTTACGATGCGGAGATTATTGCTTTTACGGCTGACATCGGTCAAAAAGAAGAGCTTGACGGCCTTGAGGCAAAAGCTCTGGCAACCGGCGCATCGAAGGTATACATCGACGACCTGCGCGCTGAGTTTGCAAGCGACTTTATTTTCCCGATGTTCCAAGCGGCAGCGCTGTACGAAGGCCAATACCTGCTTGGTACATCCATTGCCCGTCCTCTGATCGCGAAGCGTATGGTTGAGATCGCCCGCGCGGAAGGCGCTACAATGATCGCGCACGGCGCAACCGGCAAAGGCAATGACCAAGTGCGTTTCGAGCTTGGCGTAGCCGCTCTTGCTCCGGATATCAAAGTTGTCGCTCCTTGGCGTGAAGAGCGCTTCCGGGAAGAGTTCCCTGGCCGCGCGGAAATGATCGCTTTCGCCGAGAAGCATGGTATTCCTGTAACGGCATCGGCTTCCAAGCCTTACTCGACGGACCGCAACCTGCTGCACATCAGCTTTGAGTCCGGCATGCTCGAGGATCCTTGGTTCGATCCAAGCGCAGAGTCCAACGAAGAAATGTACGTGCTGAGCGTATCCCCGGAGAGAGCTCCGGATCAAGCGGAATACGTAGAGCTTACTTTCGAAGCAGGCAACTGTATCGCGATCAACGGCGAACAGCTGAGCCCGCTGCAAGTGATGGATAAATTGAACGAACTGGGCGGCAAGCATGGCGTAGGCCGCGTGGACATGGTGGAGAACCGCTTCGTTGGCATGAAGAGCCGCGGCGTGTATGAGACGCCAGGCGGTACAATTCTGTTCACTGCGCACCGCAAAATGGAATCCCTGACCATGGACCGCGAGGTTATGAACCTTCGCGACTCCCTGATCTCGAAATACGCGCAGCTCGTGTACAACGGCTTCTGGTTCGCGCCTGAGCGTCTTGCGCTTCAAACGCTTGTAACCGAGTCGCAAAAGAACGTAACAGGCGTTGTCCGCCTGAAGCTGTACAAAGGCAATGTGATCGGCGCTGGCGTGAAGAGCCCGGTGAGCTTGTACAATCCGGATATCGCGACAATGGAAGCTGATCCATCCCAAGCGTACGACCAAGGCGATGCTACAGGCTTTATCCGCCTGAACGCTCTTCGTCTGAAAGTATCGTCCGGCGTAGAACAAAGCAAGAAATAATATAACCGAATATTCGTCTAGGCCGTTATGTGCGATGCATCTAGCGGCCTTTATGGCAATTTCGGGAGGGAGTGTACCAAGTGAGCAAATTGTGGGGCGGACGGTTTACGAAAAAGACCGACCAATTGGTAGAGGAATATACGGCATCCATTATGTTCGATAAAGAGCTTGCCGAAGAGGATATCCAAGGCAGCCTGGCGCATGTAACGATGCTCGGCAAGCAAGGCATTTTGCCTGCGGACGACGTAGAGGCGATCAAGGACGGCCTGCACCGCGTGCTGCAGCGCATCAAACGCAATGATATCGAGTTCTCCATCTCCGATGAAGACATTCATATGAATATCGAAAAAACGCTGATCGACGATGTTGGTCCGGTAGGCGGCAAGCTTCACACCGGCCGCAGCCGTAACGACCAAGTAGCAACGGATATGCACTTGTACCTGCGCAAACGCGTCGTTGAGTTCGTGGACATGCTTCATAAGCTGCAATCCGCGCTGATCGAGCAGGCGAAAGCAAACATCGACACGATCGTTCCGGGCTACACGCATTTGCAGCGTGCGCAGCCGATTCTGTTCGCTCATCATTTGATGGCGTACGTTTCGATGTTCGGCCGCGACCTGGAGCGTCTGCAGGACAGCTACAAGCGCATCAACATGCTGCCGCTGGGCGCCGGCGCTTTGGCGGGAACAACGTTCCCGATCGACCGCCATTTCGTAGCCAGCCAGCTGAAGTTCGACCGCGTATACGAGAACAGCCTGGATGCGGTAAGCGACCGCGACTTCATCCTTGAGTTCCTGTCCCACGCTTCCATCATCATGATGCATCTGTCGCGTCTGAGCGAAGAGCTGATCCTGTGGTCGAGCACGGAATTCCGCTTCGTTGAGCTGGATGACGCGTTCTGCACGGGCAGCAGCATTATGCCGCAGAAGAAGAATCCGGACGTTCCGGAGCTTGTCCGCGGTAAAACGGGCCGCGTCTACGGCAACCTTGTTGGCCTCCTGACGGTACTGAAATCTCTGCCGCTTGCTTACAACAAGGATATGCAGGAAGACAAGGAAGGCATGTTCGATACGGTGAAAACGATGCAAGGTGCGCTTCAGCTGTTCGCTCCGATGATCTCTACGATGAAAGTGAACAAAGAGCAGATGCGCCAAGCCGTTAACCAAGACTTCTCGAACGCAACGGACATCGCCGACTTCCTCGTTGGCAAAGGCCTGCCGTTCCGTCAAGCGCATGAGGTTATTGGCAAGACGGTATTGTACTGCATCGAGCAGAACAAATACCTGCTTGACCTGACTCTGGAAGAGTTCAAGCAGTTCTCGCAGCTGTTCGACGACCGCATCTACAACGTGCTTCAGCCGGAGCAAGTCGTAAATGCCCGCAACGTCTATGGCGGCACGGCAAAAGTACAGGTAGAGGCGGCAATCGCCCGCGCCGAGCAAGTGCTGGAGCAAACCGCTGCTTGGGTAACCGAATACGCTGAGAAGAGCCGTTAATTTCTTTTGTGAGAAGACTGTCAGTCCCGCCATTAGCGGTGCTGGCAGTCTTTTTTATTTGTTTTTGTCAGCTTAAGGGTAATGCGTCTCAAGTTGCTTGAAAAATCGCCATGCTCGCTCCTGCGTTGCACACAATACAGCATAATGTAGCATTCCAGCCCAGTAACAAAAGATATCCTGCACAAAGTGCAGGATATCTGGCTAGTTTAGGATTTTTGGGCTCCATATTGAGCGGATATCCTGCATTTCGTGCATTATAAAATGTCTGTATGATCTAATGGTGATAAGTATAATGCATTTCGTGCAACGTGATGATACACCGCATCATAAAGCATTCGAGCTTAGTAACACTATCAAATTCCGTCCTCAACCACGCCGCCCGAGCTTTGCGCACCGGAAGAACCGCCGGCGCCTGCCACAACGTGAACAACGATTGGCTGCGCTCTGTACGTGTCATGCGAGATTTTTTCGCGCGAGACCTGTTTGCCGTCCTTGTACATGGTGCGGTACGTATCCACGACATAGCCGATGGAGCCTTTTTGAACGGTAACGCTTTGACCGGCGCCAAGCGATTTGTCCGTTACCTTTTGTACGGCAGGCTGCACCGTCTTGACGATGCTCGAGTCAATGTCGTAGCGGATATCCTCCGGCATCGTGCCGAACAGCTTCACCGTCAGCTTGCGGTTCTCCACAACCGTACGGATGATCAGCTGCTTGCCGGTCGAATTGCGGAAGCGGAAGTCGATCGAGCCGGATGCGAAGGTGGCATCCTGGCCTTTCGGCAAATAAGCGACCGGAAGGGAGTGGTTGCGCCGTTCAACGATATCAATCCCTGCCGTGCGGATAATCGCATTGTACAACGTGCTGGATACCTGGCAGATCCCGCCCCCAATACCCGGCACAAGCTTGCCGTTCGAGATAACGGGCGCTTCCTTATAGCCGTATTCCTTTTCGGTCTTGGCTACAACATCTCCGTAGGAGAACACTTCGCCGGGTTTAAGCACCCAGTCGTTTAACGCTTTGGCCGTGGAAGTTACGTTATAGGCCCGGCCCTCGGCGCTCGTCTTAAAGTCGGTCGTGAACTCCATGATTTTGCGGTCGATTCCCTCATCCTTCAGCTTCTCAAGCGTGATCTCCGGATGAACGGTCTTTACGCCAAGCTGGACGGTCAGAACCTGCTCCGGCTGTCCGCCGAGCTGGCTGTCGGGTACAGTGATCCATGAAGCAACCTTTTCCTCGAGTGGAGCAACGTCGATTCGGTAAGCGTCAGTGTGGGCCGTATAGACGACCTCGTCGTTGTCCGTTATTTTACGCGTGGCATTTACGGGCTTATTGGAGTCAATCCAGTCGAACTCCGCGCGGACAAGCTTGTCGAAGACGGCCGGATCATAGCTTTGCTTCAGCTCAAAGGAAGTAGGGAAATGATAGCGGAATTTCGAGCGGGTCCATACATTTCCGGCGCGAAGCTTTTTAAGCTCCTCCTTCACCCCGACGAACTCGGCGTTATAGCCGATCTCTGCCGCCTTCCACGTTTGGCTGCCTTCCGCCTTGGCTTCGGCGTTTCCCTCGACGGTAACCGTACGGCTCTCCAGCAGCTGCTCGTATTGATCCAGCTTTTTCAGCGCATCGTCTATGGACAGCCCCCCGATATCTACCCCTCCGGCCGTAACCTTCTCGGGTACGGTATCCTGCCCGGAATAATAGGATAGGGCGCCGTAGCCGACGGATGCGACCAAGAGCAGCGCAAACACGATAATGACCCACAGGTGCAGCTTTTTCCACATGATAAGACCACCCTTTCCGTTTAAAAATGGCAATGTTTCATGTATATGCAGGAGTTGAAAGGTACTTGTCATTAAACCGTTATTGTTCAATTTCGCCAATAGTCGACAAGCACTGTTTGTCGAAAAACAGGCATATTTCCAGGGAAATCAACGATTCAAACGTTTATGAGAATTGTGAAAAATGAGGAAATAAGACCCAATGTGAAGGATTTCGTATATCCCTGTCGAATAAGTAAGACTGATAAAAAACAGGATGTGATAATGTTGATAGAGATGCAAGACATATGGAAGACTTACACCGACGGTACTCACGCCCTGCGCGGCGTATCCGTTCGCATAGATCGTAATGAATTCGTTTACCTCGTCGGCCCATCCGGCGCCGGCAAATCTACCTTCATGAAGTTGATCTACCGTGAGGAAGTGCCAACGAAAGGCCAAATCTCCGTCAACGGTTTCAATATTGGCAAGCTTAAACCTCGTAAAATCCCGTACGTTAGACGCAATATCGGCGTTATATTCCAAGATTTCCGGCTGCTTCCGAAGCTGACGGTTTACGAAAACGTAGCCTTTGCCATGGAGGTTATCGAAGCGCCTCGCCGCCTCATGAAGAAGCGGACGATGGAAGTGCTCGACCTTGTCGGACTTAAACATAAGCATGCCAGCCTTCCGGCCCAGTTGTCCGGCGGCGAGCAGCAACGCGTCGCTATCGCGCGCGCCATCGTTAACAACCCAACCGTTATCGTAGCGGACGAGCCGACCGGCAACCTTGACCCGGAGACCTCCTGGGGCATTATGAATCTGCTCGAGGAGATCAACTTCCGCGGAGCGACAATCGTAATGGCTACGCACAACAAAGAAATCGTGAACACGATGCGCAAACGCGTCATCGCCATCGAGAACGGCAACATTGCCCGTGACGAAGCAAGAGGGGAGTACGGGTATGAGAATTAGCACGCTCCTCCGTCACTTCCGCGAAGGCTTTAAGAACATCATCCGCAACGGGTGGATGTCCTTCGCTTCGATCAGCTCGATCTTTTTCTCGCTGTTCCTGCTTGGCGTATTCGTCTTGTTGGCGCTGAACATCAACAGCATGGCATCGAATATCGAGAGCCAGGTGCAAATCCGCGTCTACCTGCAGACCGATATCGATCAGCAGAAGGCTAACGAGCTGGAGAACAAAATCCGCAAGCTCTCCGACGTCAGCAAAGTTGAGTTCGTGTCCAAGGAAGAAGGACTTGAGCTGCTCCGCAAAAATCTCGGCAAAGACGGCGACGCTCTTTTGGACGGTTACGATAAAGACAGCAACCCGCTGCCGGATTCTTTTACCGTCGAGGTGTTTGACCCTCAGAAAATAGCTGTCGCGGCAAACGAGATTTCAGCGCTGAACAACGGCGATGAAGCGAAGCCGATTACAAGCGTCAAATACGGCCAAGGCACGGTCGAGAAGCTGTTCAAGATTACGAATGCGATCCGTAACATCGGTCTTATCATTGTTATCGGTCTAGGCATTACCGCGATGTTCCTGATCTCCACAACGATCAAAATGACGATTCTGGCTAGACGGCGCGAGATTGGCATCATGAAGCTGGTAGGGGCGACGAATTCGTTCATCCGCTGGCCGTTCTTCGTGGAGGGCGCCTTGATCGGGCTTGTGGCTTCGGGTATTACAACCATCGTTGTGTTGCTGACTTACACGAAGCTGGTGAGCATGAATGAGATGGAATTGGGACTGCTGATGATCAAGCTTATACCGGTAGAGGAATTGGGATGGAAAATCACCGTTCTGCTGATGGGCCTCGGTACCTTGATTGGCGTCTGGGGAAGTACGTTATCCGTTCGAAAATATTTGAAAGTGTAGGTGACCGCGCAGGTGAGTGTGAAAAAAGGGTTTATCGTCATAACGATGTTGACTGTATTTTTGTTGCAGCCTGTTGGCGGAAATGCCGCATCCTCCGTAGATAAAATCAACAAGGATCTTGCCGCGGCAAAGAAACAGATTGAAGAGGCGCAGAAAATCGCCAAAAATGCCGATGCCAAGAAAGCGGATATCTCCGGGAAGAAGGAAGATGCCCAGCAGGCCATCCTCAAATTAACCGCACAGCTGGATCAGGTTACGGACAACCTTAATTATGTGCAAGACCAGGTGGATACCAAGGAAGCGGAGCTCCAGAAGGCCGGCAAAGAGCTGGACAAAGCCATCGAACAGGTGAAAGAACGGGACGAGCTGCTACAATCCCGTCTGAAGCTGATGTATGAGAACGGCGCGGTTTCTTACCTTGAGGTATTGTTCAGCGCCACCAGCTTCTCGGATTTTCTCGACCGGTTCGATTCGCTGCACTCCATTCTGAGCCAGGACCGCACGATTCTCGAGCAGCACAAGAAGGATCAAGCCATGGTAGAGGAAAAGAAAGCTAACGTCGAGACGGCTCTTGGAGAAGTAAAGACGATGTATACGAAGCTCCAGAAGTATAAAGGGGAGCTGGATGAAAAAGAGGAAGAAAAAGAAGTTCTGATCGCGAGCTACAACAAGGAAATCGCAGAGCTTGAGGATATCAGCGATGAGCAGGAGAAGGAGCTGCTTGCCCTTGCCAAGAAAGTATCCGATCTGAACAAGAAGAAAAACGCGATCAAAAAGCCATACTCCGGCGGTAAGCTGGGAATGCCGCTTCGCAGCAGCTACCGAATCAGTTCGAACTTTGGTTACCGCATTCATCCGATTACCCATGTGAAGAAGCTTCATACCGGCATTGACTTTGCGGTGCCGCAAGGGACCGATGTTTACGCGGCTGAAGCTGGTGTAGTAATCGTTGCCCAAACATGGAGCGGTTACGGCAATGCGATTATTATTGACCATGGCAACGGTCTATGGACGCTCTATGGTCATCTCCGCAATGGCGGTATCATGGTAGAGAAAGGCCAAACCGTGAAGAAAGGCGAAAAAATCGGGGAATCAGGAAACACCGGCAATTCCACGGGACCGCATCTTCACTTCGAAGTCCGGAAAAACGAGGATCCCGTTGATCCGGCGGGCTATTTGAAATAACTTTTGCTTGGAAGGCATACCGGGAATGCGGAACTGTTCCGTTTATTCACGAGTATGCCTTCTCCTGCATTAGGAAGAGTTGTAAATAAATACGGACAACTTATCATATACTAATGAGGTTCACTTCAATACAGGTTAGCGTTAAGGATAGGATGGTGTCGAACGTGTACTTTAAAGGAAGAACCGTATTTGTCCTTCTGCTGATGACGATGGTGGCATCAGTGCTCGTAACATTAACGATAGGCGATCAGGTCTTCTGGGCGTCTAACGGGAAGCAGCCTTCCGTGTCGGCTGCCGCGGCAAGCGATGGAGGCGGGCTCAGCAAGAAGGAAGAGTCGAAGATTAATGCGGTTCTGGGGTTAATCGAAACTAAATATTTTAAGGATATTGACCGGGACGAACTGGTTGACGGGGCGGTTAGAGGGATGATGGAATCGCTTGACGATCCTTATTCCGTCTATATGGAGAAGGATGTCGCCAAGCAATTTTCCGAGTCTATCGAGGGGTCGTTCTCCGGCATTGGCGCCGAGGTTACGCTCGAAAAAGGCAAAGTCGTGGTTGTAGCGCCTATCAAAGGCTCGCCGGCAGAACGCGCCGGGCTGCTCGCCAAGGATGTCGTCTTATCGGTCAACGGCGAGAAGCTGGACGGTTTAACCTTGAATGATGCTGTCGCCAAGATCCGTGGCCCTAAGGGGACAAAAGCGAAGCTTCGGATTGAGCGTGTGGGCAATACCCAGCCGATCGATCTCATCCTTGTCCGCGACGACATTGATGTGGAGACGGTGTACGCTAATCTGCGCAGCGACGGCGTAGGCGTGATTGAAATCCGTCAGTTCTCCCTTAACACGGCGGACCGTTTCAAGGAAGAGCTCGCCAAGCTGGAGAAGCAAGGCATGAAAGGTCTTGTTATTGACGTGCGGAACGATCCGGGCGGTATCCTGCCGGTTGTGGTAGAGATTGCTCAACAGTTCATTCCGAAGGGTGAAACAATCGTACAGGTCGAAGACCGGGATGGTCACCGCGAGAAAACGACCTCGCAAGGCGGAGGCAAAACGTATCCGATTGCCGTGCTGATGAACAAAGGCAGCGCAAGCGCTTCCGAGATACTCGCCGGTGCTCTGCAGGAGCGGGCAGGGGCTGCTCTTGTCGGGGAAACCTCTTACGGCAAAGGAACGGTGCAAGTAAGCTATAACAAGACGCTTGGGGATGGCAGTTTGGTGAAAATGACGATTGCGAAATGGCTGACGCCGGACGGCAATTGGATTCATCAGAAGGGCATCAAGCCAACCGTGGAAGTACAGCCGCCGAAGCTGTATACGGTAGCAAGGCTTACCTTAACGGAGACCTTGCGCAAGGATATGCTGGGGGAGCAGATTCGGAACGCGCAAGTGATGTTGTCCGGCCTTGGCTACGCGACGCAGCGGGAAGACGGTTATTATAACGCTTCGACCGAGCAAGCCGTTAAGGATTTCCAGAACGCTTCCGGATTGCCGGTTACAGGCGAGATCGATACGAAGACGGCGTCGTCTTTGGAGCAGGCCGTAGTAAAATGGATTAAGGATCAGAAGAATGACAAACAGCTGCTGGAAGCAATCCAGGCGGTCAGCAGGAAATAAAGAGGAGACGGCGAATTTATAAAAGGTTGGCTCTAAAGCGGAGTCAGCCTTTTATTTTGGATGGAGATGGGAGTGTAGCGTTTGGATGCAGCCAATGCTTTACTGGACCAGTTCGGCCGGGCATTTATACATTTGCTTGTGCAGCCTTTTTATTATATTGCGGTATTATTTATTATCCTTCAGTATACGAGACAGATCAGCTTGGAAAGACGGATGTTCGCCGTAAGGCTGCACATCTGGCCGCGGCTCGTGGCAAAAGCGATGCTGGCCGGGCTTGCAGCCGGGGTGCTCGCTTCCGTTGCAGGTGCTTTTATCGGCCTAACTCTAACCGGCGATGCCGTATTATGGCTATGGGGTTCGGCGGTTGTGCTTCTTTTGTTCCGAATTCGCTATCTGTGCTTTGCCTATGGCGCGGGAGCATTAGCGCTTCTGCAATGGATCGTTGGTTTTACTTCGCTCGAAAATAGTGACGGATGGCTTGGAGACGCGGCGAACTCGCTTGCCGGACTTGATATGCCGGGGATTTTCGTATTGGTAGCGCTGCTTCATCTGGTAGAAGCTTTCCTTGTCCGGAGACTAGGAAACAAGCTGGCTACTCCGCTCTTCCTGGAAGGGAAGCGGGGGAAGCTTGTGGGCGGCTATATGCTGCAGGGCTTCTGGCCGGTTCCGCTGCTGCTGCTTGTGCCGGCAGCCGGAGGGACATCGGTAGTTGACCTGCCTTGGACGCCGTTATTCGGGGGCGATTGGACGCAGGGCTGGACAGTTGTCGCTTTGCCGATGATTATCGGCTTCAGCGAAATGACGCGCACGATGCTGCCTGAGGCCAAAGCCCGCCATGCGGCAAAAGGGCTCATGTGGTACAGCCTGCTGCTGACCGGTGCGGCGCTTCTCGCCTGGTGGCTGCCGGCGCTGCTGCCGCTTGCCGCTTTATGTTCGCTGCTGCTGCATGAGGCCATCATCTGGCGCAGCCGAGCGGTGGAATCCACGCAAAGTCCGCTGTACGTGAATGATCAGCGCGGCTTGCGTATTCTCGGTATCGTGCCGGGTACGCCTGCTGAGGCAATGAAGCTGCAGGCCGGCGAGATTATTTCGAAGGTGAACGGCACCAGGGTGTTCACGAAAGAAGATCTTCATGAGGCGCTGCAGAACAATTCGGCGATGTATAAGCTTGAGGTGCTGAACAGAGAGGGCGAGATCAAGTTTGTGCAGCGGGCCCGTTATGAAGGGGAGCATCATCAGCTCGGGGTTATTTTATCCCCTGATGAGCGGGCTACCTATTACGCTTCGGCAGAGCCCGCTACGCTGATTGACCTTTTGCGCCGCGCAAGGACGGCAAGGCGCAGCGGCGGCGTTTACGCGAAAGAGGAAGACCGTTCGCGTACTTTGAATGTTTAAATAGAAAGGGGCTTTTCCTGGGCGGCTGCTTAGGGAAAGCCCTTTGATTTTATGTTTGCATCAGCCTCTATAGACGTCTATAATAGAGGGGAACACACATTCGGATATGCTGTGTGCGTATCGATTTGTCCGCGAGACGGTTGCTATTCCTTCTAAGTTCTAAGGAGGTGTAAGCCGTTTACGCTTGTATATATTGACTATAATGATTGATGAGTAAGGGAAACGGGGTGGATGACGCAAGTGAATGAGATTTCAGAGCAATTATTTCAATTAAAGTCGGACTACACGCCGCAGGGCGATCAGCCGGGAGCCATCAGAAAACTTGTTGAAGGCGTGAATAACGGCGAAGTCAAGCAAACCTTGCTTGGTGCGACGGGTACGGGCAAGACGTATACGATTGCCAATACGATAGCGCAGCTTAACCGGCCGACGCTGGTTATTGCCCATAACAAGACGCTCGCGGCACAGCTGTGCAGCGAGTTTAAGGAGTTTTTCCCGGACAATGCAGTAAGTTATTTCGTCAGCTATTATGATTATTTTCAGCCTGAGGCTTATATCCCGTCTACGGACACTTATATTGAGAAGGATTCCAGCATTAATGATGAGATCGACAAGCTGCGCCACTCCGCGACCAGTTCATTGTTCGAGCGCAGGGACGTCATTATCGTAGCGAGTGTATCTTGCATCTACGGTCTCGGTTCGCCTTCCGAGTACGGCAGTCTGGTACTGTCGCTGCGGGTAGGCATGGAGAAGTCCAGAGATACGATTCTTCATAAGCTTGTTGATATTCAGTACCAGCGCAATGACATTAACTTTATCCGCGGTACGTTCCGCGTGCGCGGCGATATTGTAGAGATTTTCCCGGTTGCCAATAATGAGCGGGCGATTCGGGTCGAGCTGTTTGGCGATGAGATTGAACGGATTACGGAAATCGACGTGCTTACCGGCGAGATCGTAAGCGAACGCGATCATGTTGCTATATTCCCGGCGTCTCACTTCGTTACCCACGAAGAAACGATGAAGGTTGCGCTTGGCAATATCGAGCGTGAGCTGGAGGAACGTCTTGCGGAGCTTCGGGAAGAAGGCAAGCTGCTGGAAGCGCAGCGTCTGGAGCAGCGTACCCGTTATGACCTCGAAATGATGGCGGAGATGGGCTTCTGTTCCGGCATCGAGAACTATTCCGGACCTTTGACCTTCCGCGAGCGCGGGGCAACGCCGTATACGCTGATGGATTATTTTCCGGAAGATATGCTGATCGTCATTGACGAATCGCACGTTACCCTGCCGCAGATTAGAGCTATGTACAACGGAGACCGCGCGCGGAAGGAAATGCTCGTTAATCACGGCTTCCGTCTGCCGTCCGCACTGGATAACAGGCCGCTGCGCTTCGAAGAATTCGAGGAAAAAGCGAAACAGCAGATTTACGTGTCGGCGACACCGGGACCTTATGAGCTGGAGCATTGCCCAACGATGGTTGAGCAGATTATCCGTCCGACAGGCCTGCTGGATCCGATTATTGAGGTGCGTCCGACAAAAGGACAAATCGATGATCTGCTAGTCGAGATCCGCGATCGGATAGCCAAGGATGAACGCGTCCTTGTCACCACGCTGACGAAGAAGATGGCCGAGGATTTAACGGATTATTTCAAAGAGATTGGCATTAAAGTGCGTTATCTGCACTCCGATATCAAGACGCTGGAGAGGATAGCAATCCTTCGCGACCTGCGTCTCGGTACGTTCCATGTGCTTGTGGGTATTAACCTCTTGAGGGAGGGCCTCGATTTGCCGGAAGTATCCCTTGTTGCGATATTGGATGCGGACAAAGAAGGCTTCCTCCGTTCCGAACGCTCGTTGATTCAGACGATTGGCAGAGCTGCGCGTAATAGCGATGGCCGGGTTATCATGTACGGGGATAAGATTACCGATTCCATGGATAAGGCGCTGAAGGAGACGGAGCGCCGCCGGACCATCCAAATTGCTTATAACGAAGAGCATGGGATTACGCCTCAGACGATCCGCAAGAAAGTGCATGATGATATAAAGGCAACGAAAGTAGCCGAGGAGAAGTCGGAATATTTGACTGGCGTAGGCTCCGAGAAGATGACGAAGAAGGAACGCCAAGCTTTGCTGCAAAGGCTGGAAGCCGAGATGAAGGATGCGGCGAAGAATCTGCAGTTCGAGAGAGCCGCAGAGCTGCGTGACGCGTTGCTGGAATTGAAAGCGGAGATGAGCTAGAGACAAGGAATGGGAGGAACGTAAGAAGTGGCTAGTGACAAGATTGTAATCAAAGGGGCTAGAGCCCACAATTTGAAAAATATCGATGTTACCATACCCCGCGACAAATTTGTCGTCCTGACGGGACTGAGCGGCTCCGGTAAATCCTCGCTTGCTTTCGATACGATTTATGCCGAAGGCCAGCGAAGATACGTAGAGTCGTTGTCCGCTTATGCCCGGCAGTTTCTCGGGCAGATGGAGAAGCCGGATGTCGATTCCATTGACGGCTTGTCTCCGGCTATCTCCATTGACCAGAAGACAACAAGCCGTAACCCGCGATCGACGGTGGGTACGGTAACGGAAATTTACGATTATTTGCGTTTGCTCTTTGCCCGGGTGGGAAGACCGCATTGCCCGGATCATGGCATCGAGATTACTTCGCAGACCGTTGAGCAGATGGTTGACCGTATTATGGAATATCCGGAGAGGACGAAGCTGCAAATTCTGGCGCCGCTTGTTTCCGGCCGTAAGGGTGAGCATACCAAGCTGCTTGCCGATATCCAGAAGCAAGGCTATGTCCGTGTCCGGGTAAACGGCGAGCTTCGGGAGCTTAGCGAGAAAATCGAGCTTGAGAAGAACAAGAAGCATAATATTGAAGTGGTTATCGACCGTATCGTGGTGAAAGCGGATATTCAAGGCCGGTTGGCGGATTCCTTGGAAACGGCGCTGAAGTTGGCTGACGGCCGTGTTATTGTTGATATTATTGACCAAGAGGAGCTGCTGTTCAGCTCCAACCTGGCTTGTCCGGTATGCGGATTTAGCATTGAAGAGCTGGCTCCTCGTATGTTCTCTTTCAATAGTCCGTATGGTGCCTGCCCGGATTGTGACGGTCTTGGCGTGAAGATGATTGTTGACCCGGACCTGCTTGTTCCGGATCTGAGCAAAGCCATAAATGAAGGGGCGTTCGAAGCTTGGGCGGGGAGCACGTCGAATTATTACCCGCAATTCCTGAGCGCAGTGTGCCAGCATTACCATATTCCGCAGGATGTACCGGTATCGGATCTAACAGCCGATCAGATGAAGAAGCTGATGTTCGGTACAGGCGGAGAGCGTGTACGGTTTTTGTACGAGAACGACTTTGGCCACCGGAAGGAAGCTTATGTTCCTTTCGAGGGAATTGTTCATAATCTGGAGCGCCGCTACCGGGAGACGGCTTCCGAAGGTATCCGCGAATATATTGAAGCCTATATGAGCGCCAAGCCATGCGGGACCTGCAAGGGCCATCGTCTGAAGAAAGAAAGCCTTGCCGTTACGATTAACGAACAGAATATTTCCTTTGTGACTTCGTTATCAATTGGCGAGGCGCAGCGTTTCTTTGATTCCCTTATCTTAAACGAAAAAGAGCTGAAGATTGCTCAACTCATTCTGAAAGAGATCAACAGCCGTCTAGGCTTCCTTGTGAACGTTGGCCTTGAATATTTGTCGATGAGCCGTGCCGCAGGTACCTTATCCGGCGGAGAGGCACAGCGGATTCGTCTCGCTACGCAGATTGGTTCCAGTCTGATGGGCGTTCTGTATATATTGGACGAGCCAAGCATTGGTCTGCATCAACGCGATAACGACCGTCTTATCGAGACCCTGGAACATATGCGCAACCTCGGTAATACGCTTATTGTCGTCGAGCATGATGAAGATACGATGCTTGCCGCAGATTATATTATTGATATTGGCCCTGGTGCAGGTATTCACGGGGGAATGGTAACCGCCGAGGGAAGTCCCGAGGAAATTATGAAGGACGATAACTCGCTGACCGGCCAATATTTGAGCGGGAAGAAGTTTATCGAGGTTCCGCTTGAGCGCCGTAAGACCGGCGAGAAGTGGCTGGAGATCCGCGGTGCCAAGGAAAATAACCTGCGCGGCGTTAATGTTAAGATTCCGCTGGGCATCTTCACGGCCGTTACCGGCGTATCCGGTTCGGGTAAATCTACACTCGTGAATGAGATCCTGTACAAGACGCTGGCCCGCGACCTGAACAAGGCGAAAGTGCGTCCAGGCGAATACAAGGAATTGCGCGGTCTTGAGCATTTGGAGAAGGTTATTGATATTGACCAGTCTCCAATTGGCCGTACTCCTCGTTCGAACCCGGCTACCTACACGGGAGTATTCGATGATGTACGTGATCTCTATTCCACAACGAATGAAGCGAAGGTTCGCGGCTACAAGAAAGGCCGTTTCAGCTTTAACGTAAAGGGCGGCCGTTGTGAAGCGTGCAGAGGAGACGGTATTATCAAGATTGAGATGCACTTCCTGCCGGACGTGTATGTCCCTTGCGAGATTTGCAAAGGCAAGCGTTATAACCGTGAGACCCTGGAAGTGAAGTACAAGAGCAAAAACATTGCCGAGGTGCTGGAGATGACGATTGAGGACGCAACCAAGTTCTTCGAGAACATTCCCCGTATCCACCGGAAGCTGCAGACTCTGCTTGATGTTGGTCTTGGCTATATGACCTTGGGCCAACCGGCGACAACCTTGTCGGGCGGCGAAGCGCAGCGCGTGAAGCTGGCTTCCGAGCTGTACCGTCGCAGTACCGGCAAGACGCTGTACATTTTGGACGAACCAACAACAGGGCTTCACGTCGATGATATCGACCGTCTGCTTACAGTCTTGCACCGCCTCGTTGATTCGGGCGAATCCGTCCTTGTTATCGAGCATAACCTCGATGTGATCAAGACAGCCGATTATCTGATCGATCTTGGACCGGAAGGCGGCAATGGCGGAGGTACAATTGTTGCATCGGGAGCACCAGAGGATGTTGTTAAGGTATCCGGTTCCTATACAGGCAAGTATTTGAAGCCAATTATGGAACGCGACCGCGAACGCACGGTGAACAGGCATCGCGCTGTCGAAGAAAGCGTTGCGGCAGGCGCCGTGGAGTAAGTGTGAGGCGAGAGAGACTCTTCTTATCCGATGGAAAGGGAGTCTCTTTTGTATGTTTAGTTATAAATAGAGGCAGAATTGGACAAATTAACTTGCAGAGTATACTGGTATGACAACGTTTTAAAGAACAAATGTGGGAAAACGTGACAAACTTGTTACGAAATCTGAATCGGACTTGCATGATTTGCCACTTGAAGATAACATAGAAGTAATATAGGCTACGTGCGAATAAAAGGGGGTCACTCGATGTTTTTGGCAGCAGAGGAAGCAGCTAAATCCACCAGCAACATCAATACATTTGACTGGTTCATGCTTGCGTTCACCATTTTAATCTTGATTGGCTTTGTACGTTTAGTAAAAGCTCGCCCTAAGAAAAATGTATTTGCAATCGGATTCACTACGATAGCGTTGCTTTTGTTTCTTTACATAGACTACATTATGATTTTTAAAGTTTGGATGGCATAAATACAAGGCCTGCCGGTTTGCCGGCAGGCTTTATACATTTATAAGCGCCAGCTCATGATCCGAGAGGAAAATGGGCTGGCGCTTTTTGATTTGCCAATTGACATTTGCTAGGTGATCCATTAATATCTTATTTAATAATCATCTAATTAGATAATCATTAAATTAGTTGAATGAAGGGAAGTGAAGATTTTCATGCAATTAGATAAGGTAGTGAACTACCATAAAGCATTAGCGGATCCGACACGTATTCGGCTTCTGATTTTACTGGCGGACGGAGAACTCAACGGGCAGGTCTTGGCGGAGAAGCTTGGCGTAACGCCGGCTACCGTTACTCACCACGCGGCGAAGCTTCGTGAAGCAAGTTTAATTAATGAACGGAGAGAGAAGAACACTATTTACTTCTCGCTCAATGACTACTTTATCAAGAGCGGCTCTAACGCTGCGGCTAATCTGATTTATCGGACATCTCAACAGAAAGGAGGAGAAGAACAAATGAACGAGGAATTTGAGCGTGTAAGGCAGTCCGTGATCAAGAACTTCTTCGCTGCTACGGGTCAACTGAAGTCTATTCCGGCTCAGCTTAAGAAGAAGCTTATCGTACTCGAGTATATGGTCTCCAAGCTGGAAAAGGGGCGTAAATACACGGAGAAGGAGCTCAACGAATTCATCAAAGGTTTCCACCAGGATTTCGCGACCATCCGCCGTGAATTTATCATGCATCAATTCATGTTCCGGGAGAACGAAATTTACGAGCTTAACCCCCAGGAGATGTGGGCGAAGTGGGAGACGTTATCCTAGTATCTTTATCGCATGTAAAAACAGCCTGCCCGGCATAAGCCAGGCAGGCTGTTTTACTGCTCATTTCTTTAATTCGGCGGTTTTTGAGTGAGCGGAGCGAAAGTATGTTTCTGGAGAAACGGAGTGTTCGCCTTTGGCCGAAGATTTCAACCGCTGAGCGGTTAATTCAAAGAAATCATCGGCCAACAGCGATCGGAAGAAACATACTTTCGCGCAGCGAATATCACTTAACCAATCCGAATTATACCCACCACATATCTCCAACAGGCTCTTTAATCAGAACTTGCTGCAGGTTTTGAACAGCTTTCGAGAAGCCTTCTTCAACGGACATCAGGCCGTCTTCATGCTCGATGCTGACAACGTAGTCGTAGCCAACGAGACGCAGCGTGCTGATGATGTCTGCCCATGTTTTCAGATCGTGACCAAAGCCAACGGAGCGGAACTGCCAAGCGCGGTCCAGCATCAGTGTGTAAGACTGCATGTCCGTTACGCCGTGTTTGTTCACGTTGTTGAAGTCAATGGAAGTATCCTTCGCATGGAAGTGATGGATCGCGTTTTCGCGGCCCAGGATTTTGATTGCTTCAACAGGGTCAATGCCTTGCCACCACATATGGGATGGGTCAAGGTTAGCGCCAATCGCTTTGCCTGCAGCTTCACGAAGACGAAGCAGAGTAGCAGGGGTATGAACAGAGAAGCCGCCGTGCAGCTCCAGGCCGATTTTAACGCCGTTTTGCTCAGCGATACCGCCGATTTCAGACCAATATGGAATAACTTTTTTCTCCCATTGCCAAGCGAGGATTTCTTGGAAATCGTTTGGCCATGGAGCAACCGGCCAGTTCGGATATTTTGCATCCTCATGGTCGCCAGGGCAGCCGGAGAAGGTGTTTACAACCGGTACTTCAAGGCGGTTAGCCAGCTCGATTGTTTTACGGATAATCGCGTCGTCTGCGCTGGAAATCGCTTTTTGCGGGTGAAGCGGGTTAGCATGGCAGCTCAGTGCGCTGATAATCAGTCCGCGCGAATCTACCGCTTGTTTAAACGCTTTCAATTTGCCTGCGTCAGCAAGCAATGTATCTGGATCGCAATGCGCGTTGCCAGGGTAGCCGCCTGTACCAAGCTCTACCGCTTCAAGACCTTTGGCAGCGATATAGTCGAGTGCTTCTTCAAATGGTTTTTGCGAGAAAAGTACGGCAAATACGCCTAATTTCATTATTATTACCTCCTAAGGTTTGGCTGTCCCTATTATAGCATTCTAGCAGTGCGTATACCTCATTTTTACGAAAGAAAAACCAAAATCGCATACAAACTAGGCAATTCAAATGAAAGCAATCTCCCCGCGCGGCAAGATAACGCATTCCGCTTGCGTTAGGTCTCAAAAAACACGTCGAATTTATTGAAATATGAGACTTCCGTTTGTCGTTTTTTTGGATATTTAATCGTTATGAAAAAAGATGTTTATCTCGCCTATTTATTTACTTATTATAAAGGTTTTTATCTTACAAATTCTTCTTGTTGTATAGTACTTTGGCATGATACATTTAGAACGTGTTTCTATAAATGGATTCTCGTTTTTGATTGGATCTGGGAGAGTGATAGAATGAAACGTAGTATGCTTCGCGCAGGCGCCATCGTCCTAACGGGAGGGCTGTTGGTAGCCGGTTCAGCGTTTGCAGCGGGAACGGCAACAAGCCCCGGAACAATGAAAATGAGCGCGACCAAGATTAACGGAGAGGTATACGTCAAGGCATCGTCGCTGACGAGTACTTTGGGAGGTGCGGGAACGTACGACGCATCAACCAAGACTTATACCTATACTCCTCCGGCAGATGTACCGTCTGTCGTCAGCAAAGTCTCTCCTTCCGTTGTAGGAATCATCGGCAAGCCGACGGACGGCGGCGACCAGCGTTATGTTCTGGCACATGGGACAGGCGTTATCATGAAAGCGGACGGCTGGATTCTGACCAATGCCCATGTTGTAAAAGACTTGACCAACATTACGGTTGTAACCGCGGACGGCAAGCAATATAGCGGGAAAAGAAGCAATGTCGACGAAGTAAGCGACCTGGCGCTTGTCAAAATCAATGCGACCAAGCTGCCGGTAGCGAAGTTTGCGGCATCGCCGCTGCAAGCAAAAGTCGGCGAGACGGTTATTGCAATCGGCACGCCCGTCTCTTTCTCGCTTCGCAACACGGCAACAACCGGCGTGCTTAGCGGCATGAACCGCTCGGTATCCTCGTACTACCGTCTGCTGCAGACGGATGCCGCGATTAATCCGGGGAATAGCGGCGGACCACTTGTGAATATGAAAGGCGAAGTGATCGGCATCAATTCCATGAAATTCGTGGATGAAGGCATCGATAACATGGGCTTCTCGATTCCGGTCGATACCGTGTCCTACGTAACGGGACATTTCTTCAAGTACGGCTACGTGAAGCGTTCCTCCCTGGGAATAGGGCTGGAAGAGAGCTACGCGGCTATCGTTGGTCTGCCAACCGATGACGGTTTAACCGTTACTTCTGTCAAATCGGATTCGGCCAAGAAGCTTGGCATTCAGGTTGGGGATGTGCTGTATTCCGTAGCAGGCCATCAGATTTCTTCTATTGTAGAAGTTAATGAGCTATTGAAATCGTATTTACCCGGCCAACAGATTGAAGTAACAATGATGATGGATGGCGATTTGGTTACCCGTAAACTGACGCTAACAACGGCTTAATCTTTTATTCCGTTATAAAATAGGGAGAGTAGAGAGAATGAAGATGAAACGATTTATGTTTATGCTGTTAGCGGTATTGCTGGTCGTAACGATTGTGCCGGCAGCGACTTTTGCAGCAGACTCTGCGAGCGGTAACGTAGAAATCCGCCTCAAAACAAACAGCTCGACCGTTACGATTAACGGGAAACAATCAACTGTACAGGCCCCTTTTGAAAAAGCAGGAACAACCATGGTGCCGCTTAGCATTATCACGAAAGCTTTTGGCGCTAAGCTGAAGCTGCAAGACAACAAAATTATCACGCTGACTTATAACAATAAAACCGTGGTCGTAACGATTGGCAGCAAAACCGTAAAAGTAAACGGCAAGGACCAGACGGTTGCGGTTGCTCCAGTTGTAATCAAAGGTACAACGATGGTGCCAGTACGCGTAATCGTTGAAGCCTTTGGCGCGAAGATCGGCAAAGATAAGAAGACCAATGAAATCGTAATCACCGGCACTATTGCTCAATCCGGCACTAGTAATTCGGGCGGCGGTTCGACTAACCTGGACCCTGACTATGGCAAAACCAAATTCGGCGACAGCTACTACGGCTGGACGATGAACTATCCGCCAGGGCTTGTGCTTGTTCAACAAAGCGATGACGGAACCTATGCGGAATGGGGCAGCACAACCAGCAAATCCAGCGTCATTGTATCGACGGAGCATTCGTCGGATGTTCTGACCAGCAGTGAAATCCGCGATAAAATTACCGTGGACTGGATGTACAGCGATGAGGTAGTCGTCGACAAACGGAGCATTACGGTGAATGGCCAAAGCTTCGAGAAAATCGTAACAAGATCATCGAAGCAAGGAATGCTGTTTGAATACCGCGCTACGCAAAAAGGCGAAACGCTTTATTTCGTAATGGTAGGCGTAGTTGGAACCGAAAAGACTGCCCTTGATCCGTATCAGTCGTTGTTGGACAGCTTTATGCCATCCTTCAACAAAGCGGATAACGCGATTAAAGATATCACCAAAGTTAAAGATGGCCTTATGTCCATCAATAACAAAGAATTTGGACTTTCGCTTAAGCTTCCGGCAGGATGGTACGGCGTGAAGGACAGCTCGAACCCTCAGTACGTAAGCGAGAACGGATACTTCTCTTTCAGCATCTCTTCGCTTCAGGCACAGGACACGGCTGATCAATGGCTTGCCCGCGTACAAAAGCAGATTCACGATGATTTCCTGCCGAATTATATTAAAAACGAGAAGACTTCTTCTATTGTTATGAAGGATGGCAATGCTCTCGTCCTGTCTTATGAGTTCAGCTATGATCAAAAAATCTGGTATACGGCTAATGAAGTATTCCTGGTTGTAGGCAGCTACCGTTATGATCTTAACTTTAATTATGACTCGAAGCTTGGCGCTCAAGGCGATGCATTGTTCAAGTCTACGATGGCAACGGTAGACGTTGACACGGCTTACGTTGAGAAGAATTATGGCCAAATCGAAGACGAGTACGATAACATCGACCGTACGAAAGTGAACACGAAAAAGAGCAGCACTTACGGATACTCTGTAGATTTGCCTGCTTATTGGTTCGGTATTGATACCGATTTTAACAAAGACAATGTGGGATACAGCAATAACTACGGTCATATGTTCATTCAGGTATATGAAGACGTTGACAAGGCATCAGCCAGCGTCGCGTTCCAAAAAGGATTAAAAGAAGACGGTTATAATGTTTCCGAAGTATCGACAACCTTTATTAACGGAAATACGGTTCAAACCTTGGAAATCAAGGGTGAACTGGTGCAAGGCATTCCGGTAACCGAGAAGCTGTATTTCTTTGAGAATAAAGGAAATACAATCATCTTCCAATTCGGCGTTAACGAAGCTAATGCGACGCCTAGCCAATTAAATGAGTATAATGCGGTTCTGCAATCCGTTAAGTTTTTTTAAACAATAACCAAGAAGCCGGTTCTCATCGAAGAGAATCGGCTTCTTTTCTCTTCCCTGCCAGTATTGGGTGGTGGCATCTGCTGCCGCGGTTTGATAAACTAGTAAGTAGCAGGTTTACAAATGGAGGAATGAATGTCGAATGACAATTGATATAAAACGAGAGGATATCGAGCTGCTGGCTCCTGCCGGCGACTGGGATTGCATGCGCGCAGCAGTGGCCAACGGCGCGGATGCCATTTTTTTTGGTGTAGAGAAGTTTAATGCCCGCGCACGCGCAAACAATTTCCGGAGCGAAGAACTGCCGGAGATTATGGCGTTTCTTCATACCTATGGCGTAAAAGGTTTCCTGACCTTTAATATTCTCGTATTTGAGGACGAGCTTCGCGATGCGAAGCAATTGATAGAAATGTGTATTAATGCCGGCGTAGATGCGGTAATCGTGCAGGACTTGGGTCTTGTGAAAATGATCCGCGAGCTATCTCCGGATTTCCCGATCCACGGCTCGACGCAAATGACGATTACATCGCCTGAGGCTGTGGAATTCACGAAGCCTTTTGGCATGGAACGCGTCGTTCTTGGCCGTGAGAATAACCTGAAGCAAATTCAAAAGATCGGCGAGCAGGCGAAGCTTCCGATGGAAGTATTCGTGCATGGCGCGCTCTGCGTATCCTACTCGGGCCAATGCTTGACATCGGAAATGTGGGGAGGCCGTTCCGCGAACCGCGGCGAATGCGCGCAGGCATGCCGCCTTCCTTACGATTTAATGGTAGACGGCGAGCATAAGCCGATGGGGGATGTCGCTTACTTATTATCTCCGAAAGACCTGGCGGCTATCGACCTCATTCCGGAATTGATTCAAGCCGGCGTAACTTCTTTTAAAATTGAAGGCCGTCTGAAAAGCCCGGAATATGTAGCTAACGTAGTGAGCAAATACCGCCGTGCGATTGACAGCTATTTTGCCGGTGATCTTACGGGTCCTTCGAAAGAGGAAGTCCGTGAGCTGCAGCAAAGCTTCTCCCGCGGCTTCACCCATGGCTTCCTGAAAGGGACAAACAACAAGCAGCTGGTAGACGGCACCTTCCCGAAAAGCCGCGGCGTTTATCTGGGCCGCGTCGAACGGATTTTGCGCGATGCGGTAACGATCCGCCTGGAAGCTCCGCTGAAGCGCGGTGACGGTATCGTATTTGACGCTGGCGATCCAACGAAGAAGGAAGAAGGCGGACGCGTCTACGATCTGCGCCGTCATGGCCAGAAGATCGAAGGCGAAGCGCAGGAAGGAACTCTTCTTGAACTGGTTGCCGGACGTAATGACGTAGACCTGCGCAAAGTCCATGTTGGCGATAAGATCTGGAAGACGAATGACCCTGCCCTCGACAAGCGTCTTCGCACAACGTTCGAGATCGAGAAGCCATACCGCGTATTCCCTCTGCATTTGAAAGTATCGGGTGTTGTTGGCGAACCGCTTCGCACTTGGTGGACGGATGTACAGAAGGGGATCACCGTAGAGGTTGAATCCGAGCTGATGCTGGAACAGGCGAATAAACGTCCCATGGACGCTGTGCTGCTCGAGGACCAGCTTGGCCGCCTTGGCGGCTCGCTCTATCAGTTGGACCAACTGGAGGTTGCGCTTGAGGGCGATGTTATCGTACCCGTACGCGAACTGAACCGGATGCGCCGTGAAGCGGTCGAGAAGCTGACAGGCGAACGTCCGAAACCGCCGGTATACGTGAAGCATATGATCGATCCGCTTGACGATGCGCCGAACGCAGTCGCAAAAGCCAAGCCATCCAAGCAGCAGGTATCCGATCCGAAATTGACGGCACTCTGCCGCAATCTGGAGCAGGTGGAAGCGGCTGTCCAAATGGATGTCGAGATGATTTATGCCGACTTTGAATTTATTAAGCAGTTCCCTGCGGCAATTGAAGTGGCTAGACGCGCAGGCAAGCCGATTGCGCTGGCTACGCCGCGTATTCATATGCCGGGAGAGAACGGCTACCATGCGAATATATTGAAGCTCCAGCCGGATGCCGTGCTAATCCGCAATACGGGTGCTTTGTACTACTACCTGCGCGCGCGCGCGGAGAACCCGGGCAAGCCGTTTCCTAAGCTGATCGGCGATTTCTCGCTTAACGTAGCGAATCACAAAGCCGTTGAGGTATTTGCGGAAGCCGGTCTGGATCTGATTACACCATCTTACGACCTGAATATTCAGCAGATGGTCGATATGCTAGAGCAGTCCGACACAACGCGTCTGGAAGTCGTGATTCAGCAGCATCTGCCGATGTTCCATACCGAACATTGCGTCTACTGCACGTTTATGAGCGAAGGTACCGACTATACGAACTGCGGACGTCCTTGCGAGGATCACCGCGCATCCCTGCAGGACCGGATTGGCATGTCCCATCCGGTACGCGTAGACGAGGGCTGCCGCAATACGGTATATAACGCGATCGAGCAATCGGGCGCCGAATATATCCGCAACTTCATGGAGCTTGGCGTACCTTCCTACCGCGTTGAGTTCTTGGAAGAGACCGCGGATAAAGTACGCGAAGTGCTTGGCTTGTACCGTGACGCGCTGGACGGCCGCATTAGCGGCACAAAAGTATGGAAAACGTTAAAAGCAACGAATCAGCTCGGCGTTACGCGCGGGCAGCTTGTGAAATAAGGAGAACCGCCTTTATGAGTGGAGCATGGTACAGCGGCTGGAGACATGTGTTCAAATTAGATCCGGAGAAGGAAATTTCGGATGAGGCTTTAGACGCCATCTGTATGTCCGGAACCGATGCGATCATAGTTGGCGGCTCCAGCGGCGTTACGTTTGAAAATACGGTTGACCTCATGGCGCGCATCCGCCGCTATGAGGTTGATTGCGCCCTCGAGGTTTCGACCGTCGACGGGGCCGTTCCCGGCTTTGACGGTTATTTTGTCCCGATTGTGCTCAATACGGACAAGTCGGAATGGATTATTGGCCGGCAGATCGAAGGGCTTAAGGAATACGGTTCTTTTGTACCGTGGGAAGAGACCGCTTCGCAGGGCTATATTATCCTCAACGGCGAAGCGACGGCCGCTGCTGTAACAGGCGCCGACACAGAGCTGGACGAGACGTCTTTGGTAGCCCATGTCCGCATGGGGGCGAGGCTGATGCATCTTCCGGTTATTTATATCGAGTATAGCGGCCGATTTGGCGATATGGCCTTGGTCCGCGCAGCGAAGGAAGCGGCTCATGGGGCGCAGCTCTTTTACGGCGGAGGCATTCATAATACCGATACCGCCGAGCAGGCTGCCCGCGTTGCCGATACGATTGTGGTTGGAAACATCATCTACACAGATCTGGAAGCGGCGCTGTCGACGGTTGAGGCTGTCCGTGCCGCAGCACGGGGATAAATGTACAAAGCTTGCGGAAGCAAGATGAAGACAGAAGCTTTTCCAAGAGATGCAAGGCATCGCAGAGCTATTCCGAGAGCGTAATGATAAGCTTTAGGAATAGCTTTTTATTTGCAAATTGACACATTCCTGGCTGTTGTCTACACTATCAGTAAGACGCGAACAAATGCGAACAGAACTTATAAATAAGGAGTACATTTATGTTTAATCCGATAAATATTGATCAAGCCGTACAGAAGCTGAACCCTCCTCAGAGGGATGCCGTTCAAGCGACGGATGGACCATTGCTTATCATGGCGGGAGCGGGATCCGGCAAGACCCGCGTGCTTACTCACCGTATTGCTTATTTAATCGAGAAGAAGCGGGTTGCGCCGTGGAGCATTCTGGCCATTACCTTTACCAATAAAGCGGCAAGGGAGATGCAAGCGAGGGTAGCGGCGCTCATTGGCCCTTCCGGTCAGGATATTTGGGTCTCTACCTTCCACTCCATGTGCGTTCGGATTCTCCGCAGAGATATCGACCGTATCGGCTTTACCTCCAACTTCTCGATTCTGGATTCCGCAGACCAGCTGTCGGTTATCCGCAATTGCATGAAAGAGCTTAATATCGACGTGAAAAAGTTTGAGCCGAAAGCCGTGCAGGCTGAAATCAGCGGCGCGAAGAACGAGCTGATTACGCCGGAGCGCTATGAGCAGAAGACAGGCGACTATTTTACCGATATTGTGGCGAAAGTATTTAAGATGTACCAGAAGCGGCTGAAGAGCAACAACTCGCTGGACTTTGACGATCTGATCATGACAACGATTCAGCTGTTCAAGGAAATGCCGGAAGTGCTCGAGTTCTACCAAAACAAATTCCGCTATATCCATGTGGATGAGTATCAGGATACGAACCGCGCGCAATACATGCTTTGCCGCATGCTGGCTGACAAGCATCATAATATTTGCGTTGTCGGCGACAGCGACCAGTCGATCTACCGTTGGCGCGGAGCGGACATTACGAACATCCTGAACTTTGAGGATGACTATCCGGAAGCACGTACCATTATGCTCGAGCAGAACTACCGTTCGACGGCCAACATTCTGGAAGCGGCAAATGCCGTCATCAAGCTGAACACGGGCCGCAAGCCGAAGAAGCTGTGGACCGACCAGGGAGAAGGCGACATGATTACCTTGTATCAGGCCGACTCCGAGCATGATGAAGGGTATTTCGTAACCGGCACGATCAGCAAAAACGTGAAAAACGGCCGCAGGTACGATGACCATGCGATTCTATACCGCACCAACGCCCAGTCCCGCGTAATCGAGGAAATTCTGATTAAGTCCGACATTCCGTATCAGATTGTCGGCGGCATCAAGTTCTATGACCGCAAAGAGATCAAGGATTTGCTTGCTTACCTCAGATTAATCTCCAATCCGGACGACGATATCAGCTTGCAGCGGATCATTAACGTTCCGAAGCGGGGAATCGGCGATACGACGGTAGCGAAGCTGGCGGAGGAAGCCGTTCGTCAAGGAACGTCTATTTTTAACGTGCTTGGCAATCTGCAAGGGATAGATCTGAATGCCCGCGCACAGGGTCTGCTGCACGAATTCAAGGATATGATCGATAATTTAACGCAGATGGTCGACTATCTGTCCGTAACCGAGCTGACGGAGAAAGTCTTGGAGATGTCGCAATACCGCATTGAATTGCAGCGCGAGAAGACACTTGAGTCGACTGCCCGCCTCGAAAACATCGACGAGTTCCTGTCCGTTACGATGGACTTCGAGAAGCGCAACGAAGACAAGACGTTAGTCGCTTTCCTGACGGATCTTGCCCTGATCGCGGATATTGATTCAATGGACAAAGACGATGACGGAAAACCGGCGGACAACAATTCCGTTGTTCTCATGACGATGCATAGCGCGAAAGGCCTGGAGTTCCCGGTTGTCTTTATTATCGGGATGGAGGAGAGCATCTTCCCTCACAGCCGTGCGTTGAACGATAACGAAGAGCTCGAAGAAGAACGCCGCCTTGCTTACGTAGGGATTACCCGAGCGGAGAAGCAGCTCTACCTGACCTGCGCCCGCAGCCGGACTCTCTTCGGCCGCATTAGCGCCAACCTGCCTTCGCGTTTCCTGCAGGAAGTGCCGGACAACGTGAAGATGCTGGCTTCGCCCGGCGGTACGATTGGCCGCTCCGGCAGCTTTGCCGGCGGCGCAAGCCGCTCCAGCTTTGGTAGCAGCAGCGGTAGCGGCGCCAGCTTTGGCGCAGGGCGCGCGCCATCCTTCGGCGCGTCCGGCGCCGGAGCCCGCACCCCGGGACCATCGGGGGCGGGAGTGCGCGTGAGCACACCGCTAGACGCGGCCGCGAAAGCGGCGGCTACCGCCGGAACGGCCGCGGGGAATGCCGCGGACCGGAACTTTGTTGCCGGCGACAAGGTTGCGCACGGCAAATGGGGCGAAGGCGTCATCGTTTCCGTCAAAGGGACGGGCAACGATATGGAGCTGCAAATCGCTTTCCCTGCGCCGGTTGGCGTCAAACGGCTTTTGGCCGGATTTGCACCAATAACAAAAGTCTAAATGGATGGAAGGATGGGACCCTCCCATGGAAAACCAGACGGCAACGCCTGAGCAGTTGACCCGCATGCAAGAGCTGGCGGCGCAAATTTCCGCCCATAATTATTCGTATTACACGCTTGACCAGCCCACTATTAATGACGCGGACTACGACAAGCTGTACGACGAGCTGGTAGCGCTGGAAGCGGCTACTGGCGTTGTACTGCCCGATTCGCCTACGCAGCGTGTTGGAGGAGAACTGCTCAAAGGCTTTGAGCCCCACCGTCACCGGGCCCGCTTATGGAGTCTCGACAAGGCGCAGGATACCGAAGATCTCCTGGCTTGGAATCAGCGGGTACTTAAAGCGATTAATGACTATAACGCGAAGCATCCGGAAGAGGAGCCTCTTCCGCAGCCCAATTATGTCATTGAGCTGAAATTCGACGGTTTAACCCTTAACCTGACCTATGAGAATGGCCAGCTTATCCAGGCATCCACCCGCGGCAACGGAACCGTAGGCGAGGGAATTCTGGCTCAGGTGAAGACCATTCGTTCCGTACCGCTGACTATTCCTTTCAGAGACGGAATTATCGAAGTGCAAGGGGAAGGCATTATGAACCTTTCCGTTCTCGAGCGATATAACCAGACGGCGGCAGAACCGCTCAAGAATGCCCGCAATGCAGCTGCTGGCGCGCTCCGTAACCTGAATCCGAAAACAACGGCGGAGCGTAAGCTGAATGCTTTCTTTTATAATGTTGGGTTTGCGGAAGGAGTTTCGTTCTCGAACCATCGGGAGATGCAGCAGTTTTTGAAGGATAACTTGTTCAAAGTGAATCCTTATGCTTTGTATTTCAATTCCATTGAAGAAGTGCAGGAAGAATTGCTGCGGATTGCCGAGAAGCGCCTGGAGTTCGACTTCCTGATCGATGGTGCTGTCGTGAAACTTACCGATATGCGAACGCGCGAGGCGCTTGGCTATACGGATAAGTTCCCGCGCTGGGCGGTGGCCTTCAAGTTTGAGGCGGAAGAAGCGGCAACGGTGCTGGAGTCTGTCTCCTGGGAAGTTGGCCGTACGGGCAAAATCACGCCGGTAGCAAGGGTTGAAGCAGTTGAGCTTGCAGGAGTTACGGTACAGAACTGTACGCTTAACAATATCGGAGACATTGAGCGGAAGAACCTGAAGTATGCCTTGGGCACGCTTGTATCCATCCGCCGCTCGAACGACGTAATACCAGAAATATTAGGCAAAATAGACGAGGAGCCCGGACAGGAGATTGTCTTCCCAACCGTATGTCCCGCCTGCGGTACGGAGCTTGAGCAGCGCGGAGCGCATCTGTTCTGTAATAACAAGCTGGGCTGCCGCCCGCAAATTATCGGGCGAATCACCCATTTCTCCTCCCGCGATGCCATGGATATTGAAGCCTTCAGCGTAATGACGGCAGAGCAGCTGTATGCGGACTGCAATGTTCATGATCCGGCGGATCTTTATGCGCTTGGTTATGATGATTTGATTAAGCTGGACCGTTTCGGCGACAAAAAAGCGCGCAAGCTGCTGGATGCCATCGAAAAATCGAAAGACCGCGATCTTGCGGCCTTCCTCTTTGCCCTGGGAATTCCGAACACGGGGAAAGCAACTACCAAAATGCTTGCCGACCACTACGGAAGCCTTGATGCCGTTATGTCGGCAACGGCAGAAGAGCTTGTGGGACTGCAGGATGTCGGCGCCATTGTAGCGGACAGTATCGTGAGCTATTTTGCAGATCCGGTTATCGCTGCAAGCATAGCCCGTATGCGCGAGCTTGGCGTAAAAGCCGAAGCCGAGCAGCCGGTTGTTGTTCGCCAGGACAGTATCTTCAGCGGCAAGACCGTTGTATTAACGGGAACCTTGTCGAAAATGTCGCGGGATGAGGCAACCAAGAAGCTTGAAGCCTTTGGCGCCAAAATCAGCGGCAGCGTCTCGAAAAAGACGGATTTCGTTATTGCGGGCGAGAGCGCAGGCAGCAAGCTGACCAAGGCCCGTGATCTTGGAATTACCGTGATAGAGGATGAAGACGAATTGCTCCGCTTATTAGGTGAAGCTTAAGTTTTTATAGCATGCTAGTGCGCCGCAGGTCTTTGGGAAAAGGCTTGCGGCGTTTAATTTATGAAGCGAAAGGTAATCGAAAGGTAAATGTCATTTATTACAAGTTGTATTTCAAAATCAGACATGGTATATTACTTCTTGTCGCTTCGGAAGACACGACATCAATAGCGAAACACATCGAAGTAAATAAAAATGTGAAACAAGCTGTTGACAAAGAATGAAGAAGCTGATAACATAACATCTTGTCACGACAAATTGTGACAAACAAGTTCCTTGAAAACTGAACAAATGAATCACGTCGATTCAAACAAGTTTTAAATAGCTAGTTAAGTAATGAGCAAGTCAAACACTTTAATGGAGAGTTTGATCCTGGCTCAGGACGAACGCTGGCGGCGTGCCTAATACATGCAAGTCGAGCGGATCTTACCTTCGGGTAAGGTTAGCGGCGGACGGGTGAGTAACACGTGGGTAACCTGCCCATAAGACTGGGATAACATTCGGAAACGAATGCTAATACCGGATACGCGAAACGGT
>NZ_JBBCVY010000016.1:0-114754 GCF_037146255.1 Paenibacillus sp. MMO-58 | reverse complement strand
ACAGATATCAATGGGGATTAAAAAAGATGACCCCTGTTCAATACAGGAATCATCTTTTGTCGGCGGCTTAACCCTTTTTTTCAAAGTGTCCTTGACGTAGGGTCCAGTTTAGCAGGAATACCTTCCTTTTTTTCGTTTATACGGCATCTCAAACAGCCCATTTAATAGAAACGGCCATTTTGTCCAAGAGGAATCCTGTCGCCCTTAATATAATCTATTAAACCAACATATGGAGTGTGATTGGATTGATTGCAAGAATCAGCGGCTATGACCGCAAACAGAGCTCATGCAACAAAAGCTATGAGAAACAGTCGTCGGGCAAAAAGTCAAGCGGTCATCACAAATCGTCCGGGAAAAAGAACAATTCAGGCGGCAAGAAAAACGACTGCCATGAACACAAATCCTCCAGCAAAAAATCGTACTGTTATTCGCACAAATCAAATGGCTGCAAAAGCGAGCACAAATCGTCCGGCTACAGCGACAATTCAGCAATTCCTTACCACAAAGAAGAAAAATACGGCGGAAAAAGCAATGCTGAATATGCTTACGGCATCCTTAGCAAGCTGTCGCTCGGACAAGTTATTCATCGCATAACGCTGGATAACGGCAAAGATCTGGATAGAGCGAAATGGGCAGGCTTTCAGAACGGGAACGCTGCATTCTCGGCTGCCAGTTACAAAACGACCTACATCGTCTATGTACCGCTAAACAAAATTACAAGCATTGCACTGTAAGAATTGGACAAGGGACCATTTCGCTTTTTTATCCACTCTCGTACAAGAGCAATTCTATCATTCGTCATATAATCTAGTACTACGTTTAAGAGGAGTGATAGATTTGCCTAACAAAAACAAAAACAACAATAATGACAAGCAACAAAAACAAACCCCCGATGCAGCCAACAAGAGCATTGGCGGCCGCACAGGCGGTAACCAAGGCCCTGGCGGCAACCGCACGGCCGGCAACCAAGTTCCTGGCGGCGGCAACCGCACGGCCGGCAACCAAGTTCCTGGCGGCGGCAACCTCTCTACCGGCAACCAAGTTCCTGGTGGCGGCAACCGCACGGCCGGCAATCAAGTTCCTGGCGGCGGCAACCGTACGGCCGGCAATCAAGTTCCTGGCGGCGGCAACCGTACGGCCGGCAATCAAGTTCCTGGCGGCGGCAACCGTACGGCCGGCAATCAAGTTCCTGGCGGCAACCAGCTCGGCGGACGTGGTCCCGGCGGCAAAGGCCGCAGCGCTGGCGCTGCTGCCGAATCTGAAGCAGGCAACAAATCAGGCAAAAAAGGCAAGGATGAAGGCAAGGGTAAAGATAAAAGCAAAGGCAAAGGTAAAGGTAAATAAAATAAAAAAGAAACGGAATGAGGATATCATTCCGTTTCTTTTTCTTTTACCTCTTCATTTAAGGCAGCTAAAATTTGCGAAGCCAGCTTCTCGCCAATAGACAGAGGCTTGAAGTCCTCGATGGAAGCTTCCCTGATTTTCTTAATCGAGCCAAAATGCTTAAGCAGCAGCTTGCGGCGCTTCTCGCCGATTCCAGGAATCGCATCCAGCTGGGAAGCGATCATGGATTTGCCGCGCTGTTCGCGGTGGAAAGAGATTGCAAACCGGTGGACTTCATCCTGAATCCGCTGCAGAAGATAAAATTCCTGGCTGTCGCGCGGCAGCGGCACGACTTCCGGCGGATCGCCGGTCATCAATTGGGCCGTTTTATGCTTTGCATCCTTCACAAGTCCGCATACCGGAATATAAAGCCCCAGCTCATTTTGCAAAATATCAAGAGCTGCGGAGATTTGTCCCTTGCCACCGTCGACTACGATTAAATCCGGAGGAGTCTGCTGCTCCTTCAGCATTCTTTCGTAACGGCGCCGCACAACCTCGCGCATCGTTTCGTAATCATCCGCGCCAACAACGGTCTTCACCTTATACTTGCGGTACTCCTTCCTGTCCGGCTTGCCATCCGTAAAGACGACCATCGCCGAGACCGGGTTTGTACCTTGGATATTCGAGTTATCAAATGCCTCGATACGCCTTACATCGGGCAGTCCAAGCCATTCGGCTAGTCCTTCCGAAGCGCGGACGCTTCTCTCTTCATCCCGCTCGATTAGGCGGAATTTATCGGCCAACGCAATCTTGGCATTATCAATGGCCATGGATACGGCTTCGCTCTTCCGTCCGCGCTGCGGCATCAGCACCTTCACTTTCAGCCAATTATGCAGCATAGTAGCAAATTCATCTGCGGCCGTGGACGATTCCGCCGTCCCTTCTTCCTCTTCGGCAGGAAGCGGCAGCAAAATCTGCTTCGGCAATGCCGGATTATCGCTGTAATATTGGGTAACGAAAGTCATAAAGTCATCGTACTCTTCCCCATAATAAGGGAATGTTGTGCCGCGGCGTTCAATCATTTTCCCCTGGCGCATGTACAGAATCTGCACGCACATCCAGCCCTTCTCTACCGCGTAACCAAAGATGTCGCGGTCGAGGGCATCATTCATCGTAATTTTCTGCTTCTCGATAACCGCATCAATACTGATGATCTGATCGCGGTATTCCTTGGCACGCTCGAAATTAAGCTCTTCGGCGGCAGCCTCCATTTTACGCTGAATTTCGGCTTTTACGGCATCATGACCGCCGTTAAGGAACTTGGTAATTTCCTGAATCATCGCATCGTATTGGCCCTGCTCCACATCATACTCGCAAGGGGCTATACATTGGCCAATATGATAATACAAGCATACTTTATCAGGCAGCGTTCCGCATTTGCGCAGCGGATAAAGCCGGTCCAGCAGCTTCTTGGTCTGTTGAGCCGCGAATGCATTCGGATATGGTCCGAAATATTTACCTTTATCCTTGACGACACGCCGGGTAACCTCAAGACGAGGATGTTTTTCGTTCGTAATCTTAATATACGGAAACGTTTTGTCGTCCTTTAGAAGAACGTTGTATCTTGGATGATATTGCTTGATCAGATTGCATTCGAGAATGAGTGCTTCCATATTGCTCGAGGTAATAATATAGTCAAAGTCGCGGATTTCGGATACGAGCCGCTGCGTTTTGCCGTTGTGGCTGCCGTTGAAGTAGGAGCGGACGCGGTTTTTCAACACCTTCGCCTTACCTACGTATATTATGGTGCCTTCCCCGTTCTTCATTAAATAACAGCCGGGCTGGTCTGGAAGCAGCGCTAGTTTGTTGCGGATTAGCTCTTCGGCTTCTGCTCTGCTGGCGGCTGTATTTTGTTGTTGCTGATCCATTTTGTCCCTCCTAAAAAGAATTACCATACTAATGGCCGAGACTCGGCAATTGTGGTAATTCTTACTTCGTAAGCGTAATCTCAGAATTACCATACGAATGGCCGAGACTCGGCAATTGTGGTAATTCTTACTTCGTAAGCGTAAACTCATAATTACCATACTAATGGCCGAACCTTGCTATTGTGGTAATTCTTACTTCGAAAACATTGGCTTAGCGCTGTTTATCTATTCCTTTATATTAGCATATCGAACGCATGTTTCGCTTTATAATTGTCAATGAATTGCTTTACAATTATTCGTAAAGTTGGGTATACTATTATAAGCTTGAATGGTCTTCAAGGGAGGCGTAATCCACTAATGGAAAATGTACGTGATCCGCGCGAACATGTGAACGAAGAACCGCGCCACGACTTGATGGACGTTATGACAGGCTTTGGCGGAATGCTCGGCTTTATGACCGTTGTTTTCGCTGCAGCTGTCATCATTAAATTCATCATTTCGTAACCACAAACAAGAAAAGCTCCGTACCGGATATCCGGTACGGAGCTTTTTTCGCTTTATTATCATTGAGCAACGGCACGAAGGTTATCGCCGTTAGCTGCCTTATGCTCCGGCTGTGCCTGCTTATGGGAAGGCTGATCGTAACGTGTACGTTCGGTACGGTCGATTTGAACAATACGTCCATCATGTACGGTAATATTGACAGAACCATACTGCAGCCCATTAACTTGCTCAAGAATACGGTCCAACCACACTTGATCTACTTCCAACGGTTTTGCCATTATTAACCCCTCCATAATCAACCGATTTACTCGGTATTAAGTTTAAAAAAATTACTCATCTTTTTCGCGTGATGCGTTTTGATTCGTTTTCCATTCGAACAAAGCCTTCACCAGCAAAGTCAGAACGGCCAGCATAACAAGCAGGGAAGCTACGGCAAAGGAAGCCGAGAACTGGTATTCGTTATACAGGATTTCAATATGCAGCGGCAGCGTATTTGTCTCCCCCCGAATATGGCCGGATACGACGGATACGGCACCAAACTCCCCCATCGCTCGGGCATTCGAGAGAATAATGCCATACAGCAAGCCCCACTTGATATTCGGAAGCGTAATGCGCCAGAAGATCTGCCAGCCTTTTGCCCCAAGACTGGCAGCCGCTTCTTCTTCCTGTACGCCTTGCGCCTGCATGAGCGGAATTAGCTCGCGGGCTACAAACGGAACGGTAACAAAGATGGTAGCCAGTACAATGCCCGGAAGAGCAAAAACGATCTTAATATCATGCTCGTCAAGCCAAGGACCAAGAAAGCCTTGCGCGCCAAACAGTAAAATATAAATCATTCCTGAAATGACAGGTGATACCGCAAACGGTAGATCGATTAACGTAATAAGAAGGTTCTTGCCTTTGAAGCGGAACTTGCTGATCGCCCATGCAGCCGCTATCCCAAACACAGCGTTTAGCGGTACGGCAATCAGAGCAACCAATAAAGTTAATCGCAATGCGGATAAAGCATCCGAGTCGGTGATTGCCGCTTTGTACACATCAAAGCCCTTTTTAAAGGCTTCGATAAATACCGAGATAAGTGGCATCGCTACGGCCAGCCCTAGAAATAACATGGCGATACTGATTAAAGTCCATTTTACGCCAGCCGATTCGGTAATATGCTTCGGTCTTTTGGACGCTTCTTGAGACAAATGCGCGGTAACTGCTCCAGCCATTGTTAATTCCTCCCCCTTAGTCCGCTATCGTACGGCGGTTAATCCGCCATTGCATAAAGTTGATAAGCAGCAGAAGCAGGAAGGAGACAATAAGCATAACCAGCGCAATCGCCGTTGCGCCCTTATAATCGAATTGTTCCAACTTCGACATAATGAGGAGAGGAGCGATTTCCGTTCTCATCGGCATGTTGCCCGAGATAAACACGACGGAGCCATATTCCCCGATTCCCCGTGCGAAGGCCAGCGCGAACCCGGTTAATAGCGCCGGCATCAGCTCCGGCAGGATAACCTTCCAGAACGTGCGCAGCCGGTATGCGCCAAGCATAACCGCCGCTTCTTCGGTTTCTTTTTCGAAGTCCTGCAGTACTGGCTGTACCGTGCGGACAACAAATGGAATCCCGATAAAAATGAGCGCAATCGTAATACCAAGCTGCGTATAAGCAACCTTTAGCCCCAGCGGCGCGAGAATCGAGCCTACCCAGCCATTTGGGGCATAAATTGCGGTCAACGCAATTCCTGCTACCGCCGTCGGAAGAGCGAACGGCAAATCGACGAGGCTATCGATAATCTTTTTACCCGGGAAGCGGTATCTGACAAGCACCCAGGCTACTAGCAGCCCGAACACAAGATTGGTTAGCGCGGCGAAAAACGATGTCGTAAAGCTGATTCGGTAGGAAGCGATTACCCTTGGATTCGTAATAATCGCCCAGAATTCGTTCCAGCTCAGGCCGGTTGTTTTCACAAACACACCGGCGAGAGGGATAAGAACGATCAAGCTGAGGTAAGCGATCGTGAAGCCCATCGACAAGCCAAAGCCCGGCAATACGTTTTTGGACTTTCTTTTGGAACCTTTCATGTGAAGTCAGCTCCGTTCATCTGTGGTTACCATCATTATTTCGAGCCTGGCGTGTAAATCTTGTCGAAGATGCCGCCGTCGTTAAAGTGTTTCTCTTGGGCCGTCTTCCAGCCGCCGAAGTCATCGATGGTAATCAGTTCAAGATCTTTGAATTGGTCTTTGTATTTCGCTGCAATCGTTTCGTTGATTGGACGGTAGTAGTTTTGCGCCGCAATTTCTTGGCCTTCGTCGGAGTACAGGTATTGCAGGTAAGCCGTAGCCACATCTCGTGTGCCGCGTTTGTCTACCACTTTGTCAACGACAGCAACGGGAGGCTCCGCTTTAATGCTGAGGGAAGGATATACGATATCGAATTTATCCGGACCAAGCTCTTTCACGGACAGGTAAGCTTCATTCTCCCAAGCAAGCAATACGTCGCCGATGCCTTTTTCTACGAATGTTGTAGTAGCGCCGCGTGCACCGGAATCAAGTACAGGAACATGTTTATACAATTGTTGTACGAATTCTTGCGCTTTCGCTTCATCGTTATTGTTTTGTTTGAGCGCGTAACCCCAAGCTGCGAGATAGTTCCAGCGTGCACCGCCGGATGTCTTCGGATTTGGAGTAATAACTTCAACGCCATCCTTGATCAGATCGCCCCAGTCGTTAATGCCCTTTGGGTTGCCCTTGCGTACAAGGAAGACGATTGTGGATGTATACGGCGCGCTGTTATGCTCAAATTTGGTTTGCCAGTCTTGATTGATAAGACCAGGCCCAACAAGAGCATCGATATCGTAACCAAGCGCCAACGTTACGACATCGGCATCCAGACCGTCGATAACTGCGCGCGCTTGAGCGCCGGAGCCGCCGTGGGATTGCTTAACGGTAACCTTTTGGCCTGTTTTGTCCAGCCAATATTTCGAGAATGCTTCGTTATATTTAACGTACAGCTCACGGGTTGGATCGTAAGATACGTTCAGAAGTTCAACATCTTTGGGTTTTTCGGTTGGAGCATCCGATGCAGTGCCCGCATTGGATGCTGCAGGAGTTTCTTTGTTTCCACTGCTCGAGGAATTTGAATTGGAGTTGGAGTTATTGCCGCATGCTGCGAGGGCCAGCGTAAAAGTAAGAATAAGTACAAAAGAGCGGATAATAGCTAATCTCTTCATTGTCAACACACCCCTATTTTTATTGACAGACGAATAATGGTTAGCATCCGGTGGTCCGGGTAGATAATATTATTCCTACCTGTTTAGTTGGTTATGGATGAATATTACCAGTCCGCCCAATCATCTGTCAATAGAAAATTGGAAATTATTTATTGACTATATAAGCGAAACTTATAAACGATAGACGCAACAAAAGCCGGGCAGCAGCCCGGCTTTTGTTGCGTTATTGAATTGAACCTGCTTCCAGCGGAAAATGGCAGGCGATTTGCCTTCCATCCTCCCGCTCCTTCAGCAGCGGTTCTTCCACGCTGCATTTGGCTTTCGCGGCTGGGCAGCGCGGGTGGAAACGGCAGCCCGACGGCGGATTAGCCGGCGACGGCACATCGCCTTGCAGCACGATTCTCTCCCGCTTCCGCGTCGGGTCCGGCCTTGGAATGGCCGATAAGAGAGCTGCCGTATAAGGATGGAGCGGTTTGGCGAACAGTTCTTCCGTTGGCGCGATCTCAACGATTTTCCCCAGATACATAACTCCTACCCGGTCGGAGATATGCCGCACAACGTTAAGACCGTGGGCAATAAAAAGAAAGGTTAATCCCAGCTCGCGCTGAAGCTTCATCAGAAGATTAATAACCTGCGACTGCACGGATACGTCAAGAGCAGACACCGCTTCGTCCGCGACAATAAACTCGGGATTTAACGCGATCGCCCTAGCGATGCCGATCCGCTGCCGCTGACCGCCGGAGAATTCGTTCGGATACCGGTTGCGGCGCGTAGCGTCAAGGCCAACCAGCTCCATAAGCTCGACGACACGCCTGTCGATCTCGCGCTCCGTCATCCTCTCGTGCAGCCGCAGCGGCTCTCCGATAATATCCTTTACCAGAAACCGCGGGTTCAGCGATCCAAACGGATCCTGGAAAATAATCTGCATCTGTTTCCGCAGCCGGCGAAGCTCCGATCCGGCTAACTTCTGGACATCCGTCCCATTGAAGTTAACCTCGCCTTCCGTCGCCTTATGAAGATTGAGCACAACCCTGCCCAGCGTTGATTTGCCGCAGCCCGACTCGCCAACAAGCCCAAACGTCTCTCCTTTGCGGATGGACAACGTCACGTCGTCTACCGCTTTGACCTGTCCAACTACCCGGTTCAGAAGACCCGAACGAATCGGAAAATATTTTTTCACTCCGCGCAGCTCCAGCACATATTCCGCGTTCATCGGCTCACCTCGTGATTCGATTCTTTTTTCCAAGCAGCTGCTCCGCCTTCCTCCATGTACATCCAGCAGGAAGCGTAATGATCCTCGGTTACGGCCATAGCCGGAGGCGCCTTCTCCCGGCAAATATCCTTCGCATAAGGACAGCGGGGATGGAAGCGGCAGCCCTCGGGGAGCTGGCTTAATCCCGGGATGTTGCCCCGGATCGTATATAATTCTTCACCGCGTGAGCCTTCCAGTCCGGGAACGGATTTCAGAAGGCCCTCCGTATAAGGATGGCTTGGTCGTGCGAATATTTCGTTTGCGCTGCCCTCCTCCACGATAATGCCGGCGTACATAACCGCTATGCGGTCTGCCATTTCGGCGGCAACGCCCATGTCATGCGTAATAAGCAGAATGGACATGCCAAGCTCTTTTTGGAGACTGCGGAGCAGGTCGAGAATCTGCGCCTGTACCGTAACATCAAGCGCCGTAGTAGGTTCGTCGGCAATAAGCAGGCTGGGATCGCAGGCTAAGGCGATCGCGATTACAACCCGTTGGCACATTCCGCCGGACAACTCATGCGGATATTGCTTGACCCGGATTTCGGGAGCCGGGATGCCAACCAATCGCAGCATGTCGACCGCCATTTTACGGGCTTCCTTCTTCCCTTTTTTCCGGTGAAGCATAATGCTCTCGGCGATCTGGTCTCCTACGGTATAGACCGGATTGAGTGAAGACATCGGATCCTGGAAAATCATCGCGATTTTGTTGCCGCGGATACGGATCATCTCATCCTGACTCTTTTTCGTCAGATCCTCGCCCTGGAATTTGATGCTGCCTTCCAGAATTGCGCCGCCGTTATAATCAATCAGCCGCATGACGGCCAATGAAGTGACGCTTTTGCCGCTGCCCGACTCGCCAACCAGACATACGGTTTTCCCCTTCTCAATGGAAATCGACAGATGCTCGGTTGCTTTAACCGTACCGCCTACCGTCAGAAATCCAGCCGTTAAATTTTCGATTTCAAGAAGCTTTTCCGCCATCTGTCGATCCTCCTCTCGGACATTTTCTGCCGTGGGTTTAAAGAGTCTTGAATGCCGTCACCTATAAAGTTCACGGCAAGCACAACAAGAAGAATGCAAACGCCCGGGTAGACGGCCTGGAGCGGATCAACAAGCATAAATTCCTGCGCGTTGCTCAGCATCAGCCCCCAGCTTGTTTTTGGCGCTTGAATGCCCAGGCCGAGATAGGATAATGCCGATTCGCTCAAAATCGCTGATCCCACCATTAAAGTTGCGTTTACGATAATCGGAAAGCTTGCGTTGCGGAGCAAATGTTTGAAAATAATGCCGAGATTCGATACCCCGATGGCCCTTGCTGCTTCCACATATTGCATCTCCCGTAGCTGCAGGAACATTCCTCGTACAAGACGCGCCACGCTCATCCAGCTGGTTAGAATCAGAACGATAATCATGTAACGGAATTCAGTGCCAAAGATCGCAAGCACCAGAATATTAAGGAACAATAACGGAATTGAGTTCATCACGTCTACAAGCCGCATAAAGCAGGTATCGATAAATCCGCCGAAAAAACCGGAGATGGATCCGATTATAGCCCCAATAATGACGGATCCGGCAGCTACCGAAAATCCCACCGTCAAAGAAATCCGAGCGCTATAGAGCAATCTCGCGAAAATATCCCGGCCCAGCTCGTCAGTGCCAAGCAAATGTCCGTCCGTACCCGCTTTTACGTTAACAAACATCATATCGATTTTTGCCGGATCGTATTTCGTAAGCCAAGGCGCCGCCCCTCCTCCGATGATAAAAATCAGAAGAACAACAAGACCGGTTATCGCGTAAGGATTACGTCTGAATTTGGACCAGGCCGTACGCCAAGGCCCGGGAGGTCGCTTAAGCGGCTTAATCGCCTTTACTTCAACTGGCGGGATTACCGCAGAGGTTTGCATATTGGCTTCGCTCATGCCGACCTTCCCCCTCTCTTGCCAAGCTGCACCCGCGGATCAACGATGGCATACAACAAGTCTGCGAGCAAATTACCGAAAATGACAATAACAGCCGTCAAAAGAGTAATAGCCATAAGAACGGAGTACTCGCGCGCAACCGCCATCTGTACGAATAAACGTCCCATTCCCGGCCAATTGAAGACACTTTCGGTTATAGCTGCGCCGGCCACGAGCAACGGCAGGTCAAGCGCAATAATAGTAATAATCGGAATAAGCGCATTGCGGAGAGCATGTTTGTAAATGACTTTCCCTTCCTGCACCCCTTTTGCTCGTGCCGTACGGATATAATCCTGGTTAAGCACTTCCATCATGCTGGAACGCGAATATTTCACGTAAGCAGCCAGAAAACCGAGAGTAAGAACAGTCACCGGCAAAACAAGATGCAGCATCAAATCACCAAATTGACCTTCTTTATCCATCGAATACATATCGGCCAGCGGCAGAAGGTCCAGCTTTATCGAGAAGATCTGCTGAAGAATGATCCCGAACCAGAAGGTCGGCATCGCAAATCCAATATACGAAATAAAGGAAGCCGTTTGATCGGAGAGGCTGTATTCCTTCGTGCTGTTGTAGATCCCCCATGGAATAGCAATGATCAGTGTCAACAGCCAAGCAACACTCATTAGAATAAACGTGTTTTTAACGGTGGGCCAAATAATCTCGCCAATCGGCACATGATTCTTGAACGTATAACCCAAGTCGCCCTGCAGCAAATTGCCTAACCAACTTAAATATTGCATGGGAAGAGGTTTATCAAGACCCATGTTATGGGCCTGTATTTGCATTGCTTCCGGCGATAAGCCCGGCGCCAGCATGATTTGAAAAGGTCCTCCCGGAGCGGCATGGATAAGCCCGAATGTCACGAGCGTAATCAGGAATAGCACCAAGACGGACTGAAGCGTTCGGCGAATAATAAACTCGGTCATTTGCCCATCCTCCTAAAAAGAATTACCGCGCCTTTTGAGGTAATTCTTACTTCGTATGCGTAAACCTAAGAATTGCCGCGGATTGGTTTACAAGGAAGAAGAGGGCCAAGCCCTCTTCTCCTGCAAACGATTGATTACGCCGCTTATTCGGCTAGCCACCATTTGATCATATGGTAGAAATATCCGGTTTGCTGCGTTGGTACAGGCGCATCCTCTTCCGCATATTTCACTTTAGGTCCGATACCTTGAGGGTTACCGTATTGATACAGGAATACGTAAGGCAGGTCCGTCGAAATTTCGGTTGCGATTTGGTTGTAAATTTCTTTACGGGCTGCTTGATCCACAACGGAGTATCCGTCCACCCAGAGCTTGTCGAGCTTCTCGTTCTTATACCAACCGCTGTTTTGACCTGCTGGCGGGAAGTATTTCGACGAGAAGATGCTTTCGCCGTCCGGATCCGGATTGCTAAGCGACCAGCCAAGCAGAATGGCAGGGTATTTACCAGGCGTAATGTTCTGATCGATCCAAGTTGCGAAATCGATCGCCGTTGGTTTCACTTCAATGCCTACGTCCTTCAGGTTCTGCTGAATGATTTGAGCTACCGCTTCACGGCGGCTGTTGCCGGCGTTGTATTGCAGCTCGAAGGAGAAGCGGTGGCCGTCTTTCGCGAGAATGCCGTCTTTGCCGGCAACCCAGCCGTCTTCGGCAAGCAGAGCTTTTGCTTTCTCGGCATCGTAATTGTAATTAACCGCTTTGTCGCCTGGATCCGACCAGGAGCCTGGAAGGAACGGTGCATTCATCAGAGCGCCTGTACCTTTCAGAACGTTATCAACCATGCCTTGGCGGTTCAGAGCGTAAGCAATGGCTTGACGGCTCTTCTGCGAAGAGAACGGAATGAACTTATCCGGGAAGTTGTTGGCGTCAAAGTTAAAACTAATATACTCGTAGGTCGAGGTTGATCCCTTAATAACATTGATTTTGTCGTTTTTCTCAACCGCTTCAAGCTGCGTGATTGGAATCGCCAGCGTTGTATCCACATCGCCTTTAATCAGCGCTTGAACTTCCGTATTTTGATCGGCGTAAATTTTGTAAACGACCTTTTGAATATTAGGCTTCACTTCACCCCAATAATTCGGATCGGCTTCCAGGCTTACGTATTGGCCGGCTTTCCACTCCGACCATTTCCAAGGACCGCTGGTCACTGTCTTGGCAGGATCTTTACCAAATGCATTCGCCTGCAAATCTTCAGGTTTCACGTCCTTGAGGATATGGCTTGGCACCGGATTAAGCATCAGGGAGTATTGGAATGGCGCATATACTTGCTTCAGCGTAATTTTGACGGTGTAGTCATCGACTTTCTCGACGCTGCCAACCTTGTCAAACGTACTGATGCCTGGCGCACCCGCTTTTGGATTTATGATCGTATTAATAGTAAAGACCAAATCATCTGCGGTAATCGGCTGACCGTCACTCCATTTGGCCGTATTTTTCATTTTTACGGTATAGGTTTTGCTGTCCTCCGAAATTTGAGGAAGCTCAGCAGCGAGAGACCATGGTTGTACAACAAGATTGCCGTCACGGTCCAGATCGTACAATTGGGCGAATAACAAATATTGCATATCTCCGGAAGCCGTATCATTCACAAAAATCGGATTTACCGAAACAATATCGGAGAATGTGCTTACCGTTAACGTTCCGCCTACTTTAGGCGTATTAGGATCCTCTGAAGGTTCTGCGGAAGGAGAAGCCGATTCATCGGCCGTCGTTGCCGAAGGCGAAGGGGAATTCGAGCTGTTATTGGTATTCTTATTGGAACAGCCTGCGATTAGGATAGCCAGAATACTTAATAGGAACAAAAACTTCATAGATTTCTTTCGAGTAATCATCCTATCTCCTCCTTTAAATTGAACGTGATATCGTCCATATGCTCTCTGTTTAAACATCGCTGCCTTTCCATTTGTTCAAATCTTTTAATTTTTCTGATTATTTTGAACATAAGTATTGCATTCTGTTTACATCGCCTACATAATTTACTAGTAAGGCATTAATAGCAAACTCATTCTAAACTTCTGCTCACCGATTCCGTCTTCCATAGATGTACATCTTGAACTTTATTTTTCCAAGTATGTAACATTCTCTCACCTCCCCATGAGGAGAGTATACTATAAGTTATTAACGCGGTAAATAGTTAAAGTATGTTCAAAAAAAGAGCCTGCACATGTGAACAAATGTGCAGGCTCTTTTTTTATTTGCGTCCCCGCTTATTCTCTCCCGTGACCATAACAACCTCAACATAAGGCTTGATCCGGTTCATCAGACGTTCTCCTTTATATTGTTCATCGCCGTCTTTGCTCGTAAAGCTGAAGTGTCTCTCCAAAGCATCCAGCTCATAGTTGGAAGTATATAAAGTAGGTTTGCGGTTCATCCGATAATTGAGAATCGATCCAAGGACATGGTCCCGGACCCACGGATTCAGGTTCTCCGCCCCGATATCATCAAAGATAAGCAGATCGGTTTCTTTCATCATCTCTACCGTCTCGCGAAGCTTGGTCTGGTCATGCATCATCGATTTCAAATCTTCCACGAATTCCGGCATATAGACGATAGCTCCAGAGTAACCCGCCTTCGCAAGCTCATGAAGCAGATAACACATAAGAAAAGTTTTGCCCGTGCCGAACTTGCCGGCCAGGTACAAGCCTTCCTTTTGCAGCCCTTCTTCCTTGGTCTTATCGATATAAGCCAGAATCTGATAGGCTGCCTCCGTCCGCTTAGGATCGTTGAACAATATTTCATCGGCCGAATAACCGTTATTCAGCGCGGTCTCGTCCACATAGAAGCTGCGAATCCGGTTCTTGATCTGCTCTTCGCTGCGCCGCGCGAGGAACTTCTTGCAGGATACCTTCCGGTCAATCAATTGAACCTGATCATTTACCGTTTCGCAAGAAAGCAATGTATAATGGCCCTCGAAATCATTTGGACAATTGTTTAATCCCGGGCAGTTCGAACAATTCCGGTATTCATTCACATATTGATAGACCCGGTTCATATTCATCCGTACCGCACGTTCATCCAGCTCAGGGTGCTTGACGAACAGACGCTCAACAAGAGGGTCCGCCATTAGCTCCCTAAGCTTTTGTTCCGCTTGATCGTTCATTGACTTGCCGCCAGGCCATGCTTTTAACATTTCACCAAGCGATTCCATTCGTATTCACCCCGCTTTATGGTTTAACCTTTGCCGTCCAGCTTTCTGGCAAGCCTTCGCATTTGTTCCAGCTTCTCCGGCGAAATTGCCGTATCTCCCGCTCCTTCATCCTGCACAATCGGAATAGACGGCTTGCGGGACGTCCCTCCGCGCGAGCTGTTGCGCGACGTTCCTCTCGTGCCCGGAAGGCCTGCTGCAGCTCTCGCATTCCGGCGTTCCTTGTCGGCCTCTACCTCAGCTTGCTCTCTAACGTAAAGAACAGCCTTCTCGAATGTATCTACCTGCTTGACCAGCATGTTGGAAACAACGGCCTCGACGAATGTCTTCGTCACGCGCTGCGCATCGTTCATGCCTATCACATAATGAATAAGTACGTTGATCACCGGTGCGGGAAGCTTGTAATTCAGATCAATCCGCTCAAAGGATCTTTCGATCCAATCCGGTACGGCTCCAGGGAAAAACCGCTGCAAAAAACGGGTATGCGGTTCGTTCCGCATGAGCATATTATATTGCTGCACGTCGCATCTGCCTTCCAATTGGCTTGGCACAAGCATGTAATACTCTTCCTGAACGCCAAACTCGACAAGCTCTTCCTCTGCCTCATTTGGTTGAACGGCTGCTGCCTGCACGCGGGCAAGCGTTCTTTGCCGTTCTCCTTCACGCTTCTTATCTTGACGGTACAGCTGATTCGCGCGCAGTTGAATTTCGTCTACGATCAGATCGCCATTCGAGGCGAAAATGCCGTCTTCATCCAATAACCGGCAAATGTCCGCTACGGATAGATTGTATTTGTAAGCGACATAATTGACTTGTGCGAGCTGCTCGGAATTGCCTCGCATCCGCTCTACATAACTCCGGTTCGCAGAATTTCGCGGAAAACGCAGAATAATCTCCCCGTAAGGAATACCTGCCGTCTCAAGCTGTGCCCGGGGCGCAGCCTGACGGGTTGGCGCTACTTCCGTTAAAGCTTGTTCAAGCTCCTGATCAACCGATTGCGTGTTCAGTTGGAAGAGCTCATAGAAAGGCACCGAAATATTTTCTTTGGTCAGCTGCTTCTGCGCAAGCTCGTCCGGCTCTTGCGCCCCAAACGATTCGCGAAGCGAAATAACCGCGTATTTGCCAATCTTGTCCCGAAGTAGCATGGTCAAATGCTGATTGCGGAAAAATTCCCCCGGCGTGAGCGGCTGCGACAGCTCATATTCGTACAGGACATCCGCCTGATCCGGCAATCCTACGCGCGACGTCTGCAGAAGCCCAACCGCTTCAAGGCGCGATGCCTGATCGATCAAATATTTTCTGCCGCGTTCGTTCATGTCCAGTCCAAGTCCCAGGAACAGCTTGCGTTGCGTTTCAATGGCCGAATAACCGGACGTACCTTCGGCAATACCATGATACAGCTGCTGATATAAAGCAATAGCAAATGCGCCTAACATCGGTTGATAGATAAGCGACAACATTTTATAGTCCAAGCTGCTTAGCGAAAAATCGCGAAAAATGTAATAACGGTGATGTTCTGTATATTGCAGTAGATTACCGATGCGCAATTGCATCTCTCCATCTCATTCGTACTTTCTATTATTTTAACATAAAAAGAAGGACCGGGGACGAATACAAAACTAGAAATATGAGGTGACAAGGCAAGCGGCCGCCACTATCCCTAGCGGAGCGCGGTATACAAGGAAACTAATAAATTTCTTGGAAACGAAAAACGGCCCCGTGATTCCCTTCGGAATAACGAAAGCCGTTGAATGCTTTAGAACATTTTATAGCCGCCGCGGCGCAGCGCGCGAATGGCCCATCCGCTGATATAAGCGCCGGCCAAGGCGCCGATAACGGGGATAACATCTACATATGTAAACTCTGTAAAATTGTCGACAAACGAAACGGAATGATCCCATGTCGACCATATGCCGATAGGCAGCAGTACGATTATAAAGACATAAATAGGAAACCACGTTGTTTTGAGAAGCATGTTAAGAATAAAGCCGATGCCGAACATCATGACCAGGAACAGCACGGTGGCTACAAATAATTGAAGCATGTCCTCTTCTCCTTATGGAAAGTCTCGCTTTTCAGTTTAAATAATGGAAATAAGGAAGTCAATCGGAGCTGTCCATTTGTCACAAGTCCGCCATTTGCTCTAGCTGATTTATTTACGATACAATGTTAAAAGCAACGTGACGAGAGGAGAATTTACCCATGAGTGAAGTAGCCATTACATTAGAGGGCTGGTACGCGCTGCATGATTTCCGTTCGATGGATTGGGCGGCATGGCGGCTTGCAAGCGATAGAGAACGGAGCCAGGCGTTGGACGAGCTTCAATCTTTCCTGAAGGAATGGAGCAGCGTTGACGAGAACAAGCAAGGCAGCACGGCCGTTTATTCGATCGTTGGCCAAAAAGCCGATTTCGTGTTTATGCACCTGCGCGAAACGCTGGAAGAGCTGAACGACATCGAAACCGCGTTTAACAAAACGCTGTTCGCCGAGTTCACGCAGCCGGCTCATTCGTATGTGAGCGTAGTTGAGCTTAGCAACTACGTGAATTCACCGGGCAGCGACCCGATGCAAAATCCGGAGGTTGTGGCACGCCTGAAGCCATCTCTTCCAAAAGCAAGGCATATTTGCTTCTACCCGATGAACAAACGCCGTTCGGGCAACGATAACTGGTACATGCTGAGCATGGAAGACCGCCGCAACATGATGCGCAGCCACGGCATGATCGGCCGCAAATATGCCGGCAAGGTTAAACAGATCATCACCGGCTCCGTTGGTTTCGATGATTGGGAATGGGGCGTTACGCTCTTTGCCGACGAAGCGCTTCAGTTCAAGAAGCTTGTATACGAAATGCGCTTTGACGAAGTCAGCGCTCGTTACGGCGACTTTGGCGAATTCTTTGTCGGGAATCTGCTGACGGATGAGAAGTTTAAGGCGATGCTTTCGCTGTAGGCTTTGTAGGTTAGCGGCGGGACTTGCGCATTTGAATGTTCTTCCGATCGCTGTTGTTCTCAAAGTTATCTGAATTAATTAGCCTAAGGTTAAACTTTGAGAACAAAGGCGAACGCGTCGCTTCTCCAGAATCATTCAGCCTGCTCTACCCTCGCTTAACCTTTTTTGACCTATAACGCCACCGGGTGATTCCGGTGGCGTTGTTTTTTAAGATAGATAGACGTCGTATGACCGGTATTTTGTCTTTGTAGTTATTGGGCTAGATGATTGGAGCAAGCCTGAGTTAGAAGACAGGACCTCATCCGCTTTGCGCACGATTCCCCCAACCGAAATCGAAAATGGAAATGTCACTTCAGCCGCCTCCCAACATTCCTGCTTTGGTAACAGCTTAATACCAACCTTGGTCATAACTGAAATATATAGACTTAATGAAGCTTATAGTTTACGCCAATAACGGTCCCTCGACAGTAGTGAAGTCTTCCGCTAACGAAACTACATAACGCTATTTGTTCCGAGGACTCGCGGAGCGGATAACCGTCCGATACAAAACAAAAAAGCTCTCGCCGAAGCGCAATGTCATTAAGTTTGCTTAACTTAATGACATTGTAGCCGGAGCGAAAGCTATTTATTAATCTTCGTCGTCCTCGTCCAGGAGGCCGAGGCGCTTTTGTTCCAGATAGAGCTCAGTCGCACGGTCGCGCTCGCGGCCTTTCTCCTTCAGCCGCTCGATGGCGGGCAGGATGAGAATATCCACTTCTTTTTGCACCGTATACGACAAATCATAACGCTGCTGGGACTCGAGGAACGAGCCGACTTCCATCAACGCATTGTAGCGGTCGAGCTCATCCCGGGTCAATAATCCGCGGACTTGAACGCTGCAGTGACGCATTACAGGAATTTCCCTTTGCGCAGCACAAGCGGAATACCGCCGATAATGAACAGGTAACGAAGGTCGATCAGTTTTTTCAGCCAAGCAGCCGTGCGGCCCTTGTACTTCTTGCCGAACGCGATACCAATCGCTTCGCCTTTACCCAGCGATGCCACCGTTCCTTTGTTGCTGAAGGCAAAGGCCTTCAAAGGCTGGTTGCGGATCGAAGCAATCAGGTTATGCGCGCATACAACGCCTTGCTGCATAGCGATTTGAGCGGTTGGAGGGTAAGGACGGCCCTCAGGATTAAACATCAGGGAGTTGTCGCCCACGATGTAAATATTCTCATGGCCTGGTGCACGCAGGTTGTCGTCCACTTTTACGCGTCCGCGCATCGTTTCAAAGCCTGCATCCTCAATGAGACGGTTGCCGCGGATACCGCCGGTCCAAATAACCGTCTGCGATTTGATTTCTTCGCCTTCGCCAACTACCACGCCGTCCGGCGTGCACTCTTTGATCGCCGTTCCGATGCGAAACGTTACGCCTTTTTTCGTCAATACGTCCATCGCGTATTCCACGAGCTCAGGATCGAAGCCCGGGAGTGCGGTTGGCGCAGCTTCAATATTATAAATTTTCACGAGTGCCGGATCGACATCGAACTGCTTGCACAGCTCAGGGATACGGTCGGACAGCTCGCCAATGAATTCGATGCCGGTAAAGCCCGCTCCGCCTACGATAAAGGTCAGGTAGTCGGTACGATGCGGTTCACGCTTGAAGCGCGCGAATTGATATTCGATATGCTCGCGGATCAGGCGCACAGAGTTGATGCTTCTAATATTCATTGCATATTCGCCAAGTCCAGGAATGCCGAAGGTTTCCGGCTCGCCGCCAAGACCGATGACCAGATAATCATACGAAAGAGTTCCATCCTCAAGAATAACCTTTTTGTCCTGCGGGCGAATCTGTACGACTGTCGATTTCACGAAGTCGATCTTGAATTCGTCAATCAGCTTGGAAATGCTGACGCGCGCATTCTCCGGGTTATCCGTTCCCGCAGCAGGCATATGCAAATGCGTTGTAATATAATGATAGTCGTGCTTATTCACTAAAGTGACGTCAGCCTCGTTATAATTTAGCTCCTTTTGCAACCGCAGCGCAGTAAGCACACCACCGTAGCCAGCTCCTAAGATGACAATTTTGGGTATGTTGCTCATCGTATGATCCCATCCATTCCTTAGCTTGTTTATGTGTCTTTTTGTTTGTGAAAAATTACACAATCCGTGCTGGATCTATATTTCTACCCCAGCGAATTGTGTCATTTTTTGGTCCGATTTATCGCTCCGATTGTACGCTTTAATACCTGCGTTTCAGTCCTATTTATCTACTGTTGACTGTCCAAATTCGGCGCCATACATACAATACATCAGAAATATTACATAGTTTTTACTTAAACTTCAAGAGCAAAATATACGAAAAACTTTAGAGCAGCATACAAATTAATATTTCCTTCTTGCAAACCGCAGGCATATAATAGGAAGCAGATCATCAATATATTGGAGGTGCTTTCCATGTCATCCGTAGAGCAGCCAAATAACCTTACAGATATTATCATTATTGGCGGCGGACCTGCCGGCCTGTTTGCAGCCTTTTATGGCGGAATGCGCCAGGCATCCGTCAAAATCATTGAGAGTATGCCTCAACTAGGCGGTCAGCTAGCAGCCCTTTATCCGGAGAAGTACATATATGACGTGGCCGGGTTCCCGAAAGTTACAGCCCAAGAGCTTGTTGATCGGTTAATTGAGCAAATCAGTCTTTTTCAGCCGGAAGTATTATTAGAAGAAAAAGTCGTTGAAGTGAACAAACAGAGCGAACGACTATTTGAAGTCATTACCAATAAAGCCGTACATTATGCAAAAGCCGTTATTATTACGGCGGGCGTTGGCGCTTTCGAGCCGCGCAAGCTGGAGCTGCCCGAAGCCGTGCAATACGAGAAGAGCAACCTTCATTATTTTGTCGGGGATCTGAACCGGTTCAAGGGGAAAAAGGTACTGCTCACGGGCGGCGGCGATTCGGCCGTTGACTGGGCGCTGATGCTTGAGCCCATCGCGGAGTCGGTTACGCTGGTACACCGCCGCGACAAGTTCCGCGCGCATGAACATAGCGTAGAGAATCTGATGAACTCCAAGGTTAACGTCCAGACGCCTAAAGAGGTTACCTCCCTCCATGGGGACGGCCGGATCAGCCGCGTAACGCTGACGGATGTCAAAACCAAGGAGCAAGCGGAGATCGAAGTAGATGCGGTAATCGTCAATTACGGCTTTGTCTCCTCTCTCGGCCCGATTGCCGAATGGGGTATTGAAATTCAAGGCGGCTCCATTCTCGTGGATACAAGAATGGAGACCAGCGTCAGCGGCATTTTTGCAGCGGGCGACATTACGACCTACCCGGGCAAGCTGAAGCTGATTGCCGTTGGCTTCGGAGAAGCCCCTACCGCCATTAATAACGCGAAGGTCTATATTGATCCGGACGCTAAGCTCTCGCCGGGGCATAGCAGCAACATGAAGCTGTAGCATGAGTTAGGTTTTATCGCCAAATGGAATTCCATTTTTCAATAACTCGAAAACTTGTGAATTCCATTGTGGTTAAACGAAAATGAGAAGGGTATCCTAACGTTGGCGTTTCATTCAAGTGCAGACAATCTGCACGAGCCAAGGAGGATACCCTTATGTTTTGTCCTGTATGCAATGGCATGCAGCCGCTGGATGCAGCTTGCTCCAATTGTGGCCAAGCGATGGAAGATTGGGGCCGAATGACAGACTGGATTGGTCCTTATGCACCTTATGTGCCACTCGAGACGGAAATGACTTCATGGAATCAATCGGCCGATAATAGAAACTGCTTGCATATTGTATACTGCTCGTCCTGCGAACGGACGGTTGAGGCTGCCGTTATGGAAATAGGGAGTACACCTTTAAATAGCTGTTGAGGCGGCAGCCTTGTTAAGTTGTCTTCGCTTCATCTCGAGCAGAAGCATTCGGATGAAGTCGTCTTCCAGCTTGTACTGAATAGCGGCAAGGTAGGTGTCTTCCAGCAGCTCGTCTGACAGCAGATCCATACCTGGACACTTCCTTTCTTCCTAAAGTTTCCTGAGCTGTTCCCATCGTAACATGCCCTTTTCCCTACAACAATGGCCCCCATTATACACATATCCTTGTGGACAGGCTGTGTATGAGATGTGAATACAAGTCGAAAAATGAGGATTTAACGCAGTGGATGATGTGGATACTTTTATACACAGCCTTTTTTTTACCAAAACGCGATAAAAAACTTTAATCGAAATTTCTTACCCCATTAATGGAATATATTGAAATTACGTGCATAAGCTTGTAGCTTCCCCTTGAAAAAAAACAAACCCGAAAGGGTTTATTAATGGGCTTATCCTTCTTATTGCGGCCTTGTATTCACTTCAAAGATCCATATCTTTCCGTTAACGTCAATGCCGTAATCAAACCCTAACTGCCCCACGCCCGGGAACCTTTCCTCCAAAATTCGCGTTGACGCTACGGTCAGATCCCGCATTTTCTGCTTTTTCGCTCCCACCAGAGACGGGGATAAGGATCGACGGATTCCCTCTGCCGCCGTAACCATCGTGCCGCCTTGGCACAGGTTCGTGACAAACAACCCCGGCTTGGCAATTCTCCCTACCATAGAACGGTATTCCCAGCCTGCTTCCGTCTTTACATATTTGACCCGGTAATCAATCGGACGAGCGCCAACCTTGGCAAGACGGATTCCTTTCTGAATCAGATAAGGACGATTTTTGCGTTTCTTGTCGAGAGCCGATTTGAGCGTTTCAAAGCTGGCATAAGAATGTGTTGTCGAATGAGAGGTAAAGCTGTAGCCCGTGCTCGTCTTCGATACCTTAATAACGCCGTGTCCTCCCGTGCCGATAACCGGCTTGATGACAACCATTTGATGCTTGGCGAGCATGCTTCTTAGGTTGCCGGCATTGTATAGCTTCGTTGGCGGAATATGCGGGGCAATAAACGGATCGGCGAGCAGAGCCGCCTGCTTAGCCCATTTATCGGGGACTGGCCGGCCAAGTTGTTCTTCCATACTATCAATCTCCTTTCTATTAATAGCATATGAAGGAGGAACGGCTGCCTCTTGGATGATTGTCCGAGCGAAAAAGAGGGAGTACCGTTCTTCACGGCACTCCCTCTTCCGGTTATTCGTTATCCTGTTTGTTCATCGCGGCTTTCAGCGCATCGGCGAGACTATTGGACAACGATACATTATCGCTATACTGCTCAATCATCTTCTTCTGCTGATGCTTATTGATCCTTCCGCCCTGCTTGTCACCTAGCATCTCAATAACGTTGCATAGTCTGCACTGCGCGTATTTACCTGCTTTGCCGTTATGAATCTCCATCTTCTTATGGCATTGCGGGCAGCGTTTATTGGACAGCGCAGGCTCCGCCTGACGGCGGTAGCTGCACTCCCGGTCGGAGCAGACCAGCGACTTGCCGCGCTTGCCCTTCACTTCCATCAGCAGCTTGCCGCATTCCGGGCAACGCGAATGGGTCAAGTTATGCGGCTTGTATTCCTTCGTTTCGTTCTTAACCGCCGTAACCCATTTGTCCGCCTGCTCCCGGATTCCCGCCATGAACCGCTTGGCGTCACCTTGGCCGTGCGCGATAAGCTCCAGTTCCCGCTCCCACTTCGCCGTCAGCTCCGGGCTGCGCAGCTCGTCAACAACCAGCTCGATCAGCTGTTTGCCTTTACTGGTCGGAATCAGACGGTTCTGGGTACGCTCAATGGTATCGGTCGAAAGAAGCTTCTCGATAATATCCGCGCGGGTTGCCGGCGTGCCGAGTCCATGCTTCTCCATCTTCGAGAGCAAGGAGGCCTCCGTATAACGCGCCGGAGGAAGCGTGCGCAGCTCCTTCAAGCGGCTATGCTTCACCGGGACCGCTTGTCCTTGGACAAGCTCCGGCAGCAGCTGTTCCGGCGTGCTCTTGTCCTCCCCGCGCCCGCTCTCCTCTTCGTCGTCCTCGTCCGCGGCAAATCTCGCATCGCTGCCGCCGTACAGCTCTTTCCAGCCAATATCCTTCTGGACTTTGCCTTTCGCGTACAGCTTGTCTTGACCAACCGTCAGCACGACGCTTGTCTCGTCATACGTATACGGCGGGTAAAACAACGCGATAAAACGGCGCACGATCAGATCGTACAGCTTGCGTTCATCATTGCTAAGAGCCGATAAATTCACGTATTCATCGGTCGGAATAATCGCGTGATGATCGCTGACCTTGCTGTCGTCCACGAACCTTTTCGTGACGGTCAGCTGACCCCGAAGCAGCTTGCGGGCAAGCGGCGCATACGGTCCTACCGCCACGCTCTCCAGGCGTCCTTTAAGCGTTGGCACGATATCGCTCGACAAATAACGAGAGTCCGTTCGGGGGTAAGTTACAAGCTTATGCTGCTCGTAGAGCTTCTGCAGGACATTGGACGTCATTTTCGCCGAAAAACCAAGCCGTTTATTCGCTTCCCGCTGCAGCTCCGTCAAATCGAAAGCTTGCGGATGAGTCTCGGACTTCTGGGTCGTGCGAAGCTTGTCAACCTTGGCGTTCTTCCCTTGCAGGCGTGAGGCAACCGCTTCAGCTTCGCTTCTGTCCCACACTCTGCCGTCATGATTGTCATTCTGGCGCCACAACGCCTGGAAAGCGCCCAGATCCGCCGATACCGTCCAATAAGGCTGCGACTGGAATTGGTTAATTTCTTTCTCCCGGTCGATCAGCGCGCCAAGCGTTGGCGTCTGTACGCGGCCGGCAGCAAGCTGGGCATTGTATTTCACCGTAAGCGCACGAGTGACATTAAGACCGATCAGCCAGTCCGCTTCCGCCCGGCAGACGGCCGATGCGTACAAGTTATTGTATTGCTGGCCTGGCTTAAGCGCCTTGAAGCCATCCTTGATCGCTTTGTCCGTCTGGGACGAAATCCACAGCCGCTTGAACGGTTTGCGCCAATGAACAAGCTCCATAATCCATCTGGCTACAAGCTCGCCTTCCCGCCCGGCATCGGTTGCGATAATAAGCTCGCCAATATCCGGACGTTTGCACAGCTGCGCAACCGCCTTGTATTGATGCGACGTCTCGCGCATGACCTTCAGGTTCATTTTACCCGGAAGCAGAGGAAGATCCTCCAGGTTCCAAGTCTTGTATTTCGGATCATAATCCTCCGGCTCCGCAAGCGTCACCAAATGGCCAAGCGCCCATGTGACCACGTAATCAGGGCCTTCCATATAGCTTTTATTTTTGCTGCTGCAGCCGAGAACGCGCGCAATTTCTTTTGCGACGCTTGGCTTTTCCGCAAGCACTAACGATTTCATTTTCGAATCCCTCTCCCTGCCGTAAAATCATTGTACAAGTATACTAGAAAAAAGGCGGCGAGACCAATGCCAGCCGCTGCATCCGCCTTATTTTACCCGGCAATTGCCGGTGTGATATAGTAGGTTCACGAGTTTAACGAACCCTATATACGGAAGTAAGGTGATGTCCAAGTGAAAGCTAGATTTATTCCCGTTATTACCGTCTTCCTCCTTGTATTTGGCCTGGTGAACTGGTACATCGGCTGGAATGGGTGGGTATACCTGTCCACGCTGTTTAACCTGGAGCACGCCTGGCCTTATGGCGTTATCGTTGGCATCCTCTCCTTCGCCTGGCTTATCGGACGGTTTGGACAGCATTCGGCTTCGCCGGTCCGCCAAGTTGCTTATTTTCTGAAAAATATCGGTTCTTACTGGTTTGCCGTTATGGAATACGGCCTTCTCATTCTGCCCCTCGCGGATCTGGCCGTCTGGCTGTTGACCCTTGCTTCCGTTTCCTACAAAACAGCCGTTGCTTCCGTCGGTACGGTTACCTTCGTTCTCTTGGCCTCGATCCTTATTCGGGGAGCTTGGAACGCCTGGACTCCGATTGTCCGCAATTATGACCTGACCATTCCGAAGCAAGCCGGCGATATCCGGAAGCTCCGGATCGGGGTTGCCTCCGATATCCATCTGGGCACGGTTGTTGGCAACAAGCATCTTGACCGCCTTGTCAGCCACATGGAGGAAATGAAGCCGGATCTGATTCTTCTGCCCGGCGACGTCATTGACGACAGCATTGATCCGTTTATTCGCCGCAATATGGCCGCTACCATGAGAAAGCTGAAGGCACCGCTTGGCATTTATGCCGTGCTGGGCAATCACGAATATATCGGCGGTCACATTCAGGAATACATTGCCCAGATGAATGCGATCGGCATTCGAGTGCTTCTGGATGAAAATATCCTTGTTCAGGACAGCTTCTATATCGTTGGACGCAAAGACCTGGCGGCGCGGCATAGCGATCCGGAAGGCCGCCTTCCGATCAGCGAGCTGATTGCCGACCTGGATAAAGCCCGCCCGCTCATTATGATGGATCACCAGCCTTCCGATCTGGAGCAAGCGGCCGTAAACGGCATCGACCTCTCCTTATCCGGTCATACCCATCGCGGGCAAATGGCTCCTAACCATCTGATCACCCGCCGCATCTTCGAGCTGGATTGGGGCTATAAGCTGAAGGGCAGTCTGCACGCCATTGTTTCCTCCGGCTTTGGCTCCTGGGGACCGCCGATCCGCCTTGGCAGCCGTTCCGAGATTATTCAGATTGATCTAACGTTTCAGCCGTAACTTATATCCGTCACCAAGGAATGAAACTTAATGATCCCCTCCCTCGTATAGAGTTGCAATGATCACCCTATTCCAGGAGGGAATTCCTGCTTATGACAAATTCTTTGTTTGATCGTTTGACGGAAGCAAAGGAACGCAAATACGAACTTGAAAAAGCCATTCGCAGACAAAATCAATTCCGTTCCCGATTAAACGAGCTGGAGCGGCAGATCATCCGCCTGGAGCTTGATCTCGAATCAGAGCAGGCCGACGTCGACAAGCTCACGCGGATGACCCTGACGAATCTGTTCCATACGCTCCTGCGCAGCAAGGACGAACAGTTGGAAATGGAGCGTCAGCAGGCGGTCGCCGCAGCTCTCAAGCTATCGGAAGCCAAGCAGGAACAGAGTAAGCTGAAGGAAGAGATTATGCAGGCCGGAATGGTCATTAGCGCCAATCTCAGCGCTGAACAGGAGTATGAACGGCTGCTCAAGGAACAGGAGCAATTTCTAAGAAGCACGCCAGGCACAGCGGCTGAGCTGATGGCCATGGAAACCGAGATTGCGGCTCAGCAGGTTACCGTACGAGAACTGAACGAAGCTTTTACGGCAGGCAGACGGGTGCTTGCCTCGCTTGAACCGGCTATCGAGAGTCTCGACAAAGCAATCAACTGGGGCAATTGGGATACGTGGGGCAACGGCGGACTAATTTCCACTCATATCAAACACGAGCATATCGATGATGCGAAGGCCTCCATTGCAGCGGCTAATCATGAGCTGAAGAGCTTCCGGGATGAGCTCGCGGATCTGCAGCGCAGCCTTGATATCCATGTCGATATCAGCGGCCTGCTGAAGTTCGGAGATTATTGGTTTGACGGTCTGATTACGGACTGGATCGTTCAGAAACGGATCAAAGAGACTCAAGACCGCACCTGCGAAGCCGCGCATGAAGTCAGAACGGTAGTAAAAAAGCTGCAGGCAGAGTATACCTCCGCGGAAGCAGCGCTCAACGGATTAAGAACGAAACGGATTTCCTGGCTGGAGAGGCAGCAATCTAATTGAAGAATAAAAAAAACGGCCGGCGCCTTAAGCGCTGGCCGTTCCTCTATTCAATCCTTTGGAGTAACTCATGCTTGCGAGCAGGAAGTAAATCGTCTGCATGACAACAAAGATGCCGATAATCACAAACGAATACAGCCACACGGTGGATTCCATCAATCCGTCCAGTGCCTTCATCGCAAACAGCGCATGAATGGTACCGACCAAGCAGGGCAGATAGAAAATGATGCCGATCTGGGTCACCGTTATTTTCCGAATCTCCTGGCTCGTCATTCCGATTCGTTTCAAAGCGTTGAATTGCGCCTGATCCTCCTGCAGCTCCGTAAACATCTTGAAGTAAATCAAGCTGCCCGATGCGATAAAGAACAGCAAGCTGATAAACAGGCCGATAAACAGCGTAAGCGAGCTGGTTTCTTTCATGTTGGCGAAGTTGTCCGCGCGATTGCGGTTGATTTGCCCTTCAAGACCCTCTTTTACTTGCAATTTCTTGATAGCGGGACCCGCACTTTCCCAATCCTTCACCTCATATCCGTACCAGACAAGCTGCTCGCTATCCGGAACATTGGCAAGAAGCTTCTTGTAGTCGCCATCCTCCACAATAATAGTCATCCAGTTAAAATCGGTCTGGTTCATGACGCCCTCGGAATGGTCCGCCGCTACGGGGTAATCAAACGTCGCGTCCTTTACCTTCCCCTGAATCCTTTCAATGGGAGGGCTGAAGGATCCGGGCATTGCCACCATCCCCGGCTTCAAAAGAATTTTCTTTTTCCCTTGCGCATCCGCTAAGCGATTGTAATCCGACTCCGAGATCACCATCGTATCCGGATTATAGTCGATGTTGTTCCCGTTGCTCCGCGTCAGCTTAATATCGATTACGCTGGCTCCGGCGACAATTTTCTCATCGGTAACGGGATGGCCCGCTTCGCGAAGATGCGTCTTCAGCTCTTCCGGATCAATCACTTCATGGCTTTGAAGCCCTTTTTCCATCACGGCAACCGCATACGGATAGAACTGGTGAATCTGCTGCTTGGCGCTGATCTGCATCAAATAAAACGTACCGGATGCGGTCAGAATAACCGCGCTCATAATCGAGACCATAAACAGAATACGAGCATTATCCTTCAGCTTATAGCCAAGCTGCGACAGAACAACCATATTAGTCCTGTTATAAAAGAACGAATGGCGCCTCTGCAGGAAACGGATCAGCAGCACGCTGAACTGCGTGAACAGGAAATAGGTTCCGACCGTCACCGTTATCAGGATAAGAAGCGACAAATACAAGAAGTTAAACGAATTTAACATAACCGCCATCGTATAACCAGCGCCAAGGGATACAAGCGCCAGCGCAACAAGCCAAGGCGAGAACAGCAGCGTTCCTTTTGGCTTGCGTCCAGCCTTGAAGAGCTCTATCAGCTCGGCTTTGCCGATCCGAAGCGAGGTAAGGACCGCAATCGCGACAAACAGAACAAAAAATCCAAGCCCGGTCATTCCGACCGCCTTCAGCGGGGCGGCGAACGGGATCGGGTCCGTAACTTTCAGGAACACCGATAAAGCCATAAAGAACAGCTTGCTGAACAACATGCCAAGACCGATCCCGACGCCGATGGACAAAATGGCCAAGGCAATGCTTTCATAGATAACGAGCTTTCTCAGCTGCGCCTTGGTCATCCCGAATAAGGACAATAAACCAAACTCCTGCTTCCGCGTTTTAAGAAAAGCCGAGTTGGAGTACAGGACAAACAAGAATGAGAAGATACCGATGATGTACAGGCAGAACAACATCCCTCTTCTTACCTTGACCGCCTGCTCAATATGCCCGTTTACTACGTCCGGATGAAAAATAAACGACGAATACATATAGAAGATCAGCACGGAAAATACGCAGCTTAGGAAAAAGGCGCTGTAGGAACGCCAATTTCCTTTCATATTGCTAAGCGCGAGCGAACGGAACGTCATCGAAATTACCTCCCAGTACACTCAAAGAATCCAGAATCTGCTGGAAGAACGCCTGACGGTTCGTTCCTCTCCGGATTTCGCTGAACAGCTTGCCGTCCTTAATAAAGACGATGCGTTTGCAATAGCTAGCCGAGAACGGATCATGCGTTACCATCAGAACCGTTGCGCCAAGGCGCTCGTTCATATCCTTCAGCGCGTCCATGACATCCTTCGCCGCTTTGGAATCGAGGTTGCCGGTGAGCTCGTCGGCTAGCACCAGCGCGGGCTGGTGGATGATTGCCCGGGCAATAGCGGCACGCTGCTTCTGTCCGCCGGACACCTCATAGGTCCGTTTGTCCAGAATTTGATCGATATTCAGCATAATCGCCAGCGGCTTCAGCTTTTCTTCAATGACACGCGGTGCTACGCCTTCCAGCACAAGCGGCAAAATAATATTTTCCTTAATCGTCATCGTATCCAGCAGGTTAAAGTCCTGAAACACAAAGCCCAGCTCCCTGCGGCGGAACAACGCCAGCATCTTGTCGCTCAGCTTGCCGGGCTGTACACCGTTAATCTCCAGCTCGCCGGATGTCGGACGGTCAATCGTGGCCAGCAGGTTAAGAAGCGTTGTTTTCCCGCTGCCCGAAGGCCCCATAACGCCAACAAATTCTCCCGCTTCAATGTTCAGATCGATATCCTCAAGTGCCCGATAGGACATATTCCCTTTCGAATGATAAATCTTTCCAATCCCTTTCGTACGCAATACACTCATCGCAATAGCCTCCCAAGACTTGCTCATTTGTTTTGATTATGGACTCAGTATAGCTCCATCCGCCCTGATCAACCCATCGATTTACCTTTCAATTGGAGGCTTTGAACCTTACGATTTTGTCATGTTTCGATCACATTGGCATACCTAACGCAACAAATGGATCCCTTCAGGGCGGAACACAACCGTAACCTTCGTGCCGGAACCAACCTCTGATTCGGCATGCAGCTCAAGACCAAGATTGCCGCATACCTGCTTGGCCAAGTAAAGCCCCATACCCGTTGACTCCTCGACCGCACGGCCATTCTCTCCGGTGAAAAAAGGATCGAAAATCCTTGGCAGATCATGCGCCTCAATCCCGATTCCTTCATCTATAACTGACAGCCTGACGGCGCTTAGATCCGGTTCCTTCTCAATACTGACAATCAGCTTCTTCGAGCCCGGCTTGCGCTTTGAATATTTAATAGCATTACCGATCAGCTGGTTCAAAATAAACGTCAGCCATTTCTCGTCGGTCTCCACAACCGCCTCACCGTCAATTCTCGGGAATATAGCGTGACGGATGCAGAGCTGCTTGTGCGCGTTTATTACGCTGCGGGCCGCTTCATGAAGCGGAACCGAACGGGGATGCAGATCAAACTCGATCTTGTCGAGCCTCGCCGTATGCAGCATCATATCGAGTCCTCTTGTCATCCTGCCGGTCTCCTCGCGGATGCTTTGCAGTCTTTCCGAATGGGCAGGCGGAGCATCCTGTTCCTGCAGCGCCTCCTGAACAAGCAGATCAATAACCGACACCGGCGTCTTCATATGGTGAACCCATTGCAGGACAAAATGATTATGCTGCTCCTGCTGCCGGCGGTACTGGCTAAGCTCGGTCAAGTATGCGCCGTATTGCGCGGCCAATAGCTTTTGCACGGCAATCTGTTCTTTGGTGACGCCGGAAGTAACCACCATCGAAGCCTTGAGCTCCGTTCCGTGTTCAATCGCATCCTGAAGCTGCTTGTAATAACTGCGCTGACGAAGATAGTCAACGGCCAGTCCAATAATCAGCAGGAAAACCGCAAGCTCGGCGTAATAATAGAAAAGGCCCGCGTCCGCTCTCTCATAACGAAGCCTGTCGAGAGAAATCATCGCACAGGCCATTAAGGAGCCTAACAGGTAGGTTGCGATCAGAACTTTACGGTCCCATAGATAAGCACGGATCATGCTTTTGCCTCCCGCAATGCTTCGGCGCTCAGCCGGTAACCTTGTCCGCGTACCGTCTCAATCGCTTTTATAATGCCGATTTCTTCGAGCTTCTTGCGCAGCCGGGTCACATTAACGGTTAGCGTATTGTCATCCACGAACTGAACATCATCCCATAATGCCTCAAGCAGCTGCTCTCTTGCCACAATTTCATCCGGTTTCTTCATAAAAGCTTCGGCCAGCAGCCGTTCGTTCTTCGTCAGCTCCGTCCGCTCTCCCTGCCATTCCAGCTCGTTGCGGCTAAGATTAAGGCGCAGTCCGTACAATTCGAGCTCGGAGGATGCCGCTGCCGATGCTGCAGAAGCCGCGGCATATTCCCCGTAAGCCCGGCGCAAAGCTCCTCTTACCTTCGCGAGCAGCAGATCCAGATGGATTGGCTTCGAAAGATAGTCGTCCCCGCCATTTTCAATGGCCATCACCTGATCCATCTCTCCTTCGCGGGCTGAGATAAACAGAATCGGGACGTTAGACCTTGTCCGGATCTGTCTGCACCAATAAAAGCCGTCGAAATACGGAAGATTGATGTCGAGCAGCACAAGATGCGGATCATAGGACGCAAACTCCCCCAGCAAATCCTTGAACTGTGCAGCCCTCTTCGCTTCAAACCCGTATTTCTCCATGGTTGATTTCAGAATAGCTCCTATTTTGTCATCGTCCTCGATGATGAATATCCGATACATTTCGACATTCCTCCTCATTGTCATTTAGGATAGCAATTTCAACATTTCCTATCAACTTAGGTCTTTCTTCACAAAATCATTACAATTTCTAAATAATGGGATAATAATCCGCTGTTAGACTAGCTTTGAAATCGAAATAGTTCCGACGCGGCTTGACGGGGGGAAAAATCAAGGCCATTCATACATACCGGCGTAGTGCCGTCGGACCTAGCAACTATTCGAAAATAAGAAAGGTGACGAACTACAAATGAAAAAAGCAGTAGTCATTTCCGTGCTCGCAACAGCAATTGGAGCAGCAGCTGTTACACCAGTAATGGCGCAATCGGCCGTACAAACGGCACAAGCGGTTCAAGTCGGTACCATTACCGTATCCATCAACGGCAACTCTGTCGCAATCCGCACGATTGACGCGCAAGGCGTAACGCTCGCTTCCGTTCGCGACCTGGCGAAAGCTCTTGAAGCTTCCCTGAACGTTACAGGCAGCACAATTACCGTTCAATTGAACCACAATGTCGTTAAGCTGAGCAATGCCGTGACTGTAAACGGTACAGCATTCGTTGAACCGGTAAGCTTCCTTGGCAAACTGGGCGTAGGCTACTCGAACGGCAACATCACTTCGGTCAAATTCCTCGAGAATGTCGATCAAGTGACATGGGTAAACGCTTCGAAGCTGATCGCATCGATTTCTGGCGAGAACGGCCGCGAAGATTATCTGGTTGACGCTGCGACTGGCAAAAATGAACTGCTGCTTACTTCGTCCGATACTTCCGAACTGATCGTGTCTCCGGACGGTTCGAAAGCCGCTTATTCCGAAGAAGACGGCACGGTTAACGTTATCGATCTGAGCACGAAACAGTCGACAAAAGTAAGCACGGATACTTCGATTAAAAACGAAATGGTATTCTCCGCTGACGGAAGCTCGATCTTCTTCTTCCAAGGCGACAAAAACTCCGTTATCTGCAAGCTCAGCCTGGCTGACGGCAGCGTAACGAAAATTCTGGAAGACAAAGTCGACTACAAAGCTAACCTTACGGTATCCGCTGACGGCACTAAAGTGGCTTACTTCCAAATCAAACAGCCTGTTGTTAAAAATGACGCTACGGACGTAAGCAAGGACGATGTTACGATCGACCCAACAGGTACGGAAACGCAAGCTTTCTTCTACGACTCGGCTAAAGGCGACAACAAGCCGGTTCAATTGACGAAGGATGCAAGCGACAAAGCGTTCCTGGAATTGTCTGTTGACGGCTCCAAAGTTTACTACGTAAGCATCGGCGATGACAATACGGGCAGCGTTGCTTCGGTAAACACCGCTTCTCTTGAAGCAGCAACCGTGTACAGCGCTGAAGACGTGTACCAAATGAATCAAGCTGACGGCAAATTGATCGTCTTGACGGCTAAAGGCGATGCAAACAGCATCAGCGCCATCGATCCTGCAACAGGTACGGCAAGCAAGCTGTTCAGCGTATCGGATGCCGTATCCGAGCTGATCGTATCGGGCAAAGGCGATATCGCCGCAATCAGCAACGACCAGCTGGCTGTTCCGGTTAACGGCAAATTCACAACCATTACTCGCTAATAAACAATTAAGCACAATTATTTTAGGAGGAAAATAAAAAATGAAACTGAAATGGCTTAAAGTGGCTACTGTAGCCGCTCTTATCGCAACAATCGGCTTTGGCTCCGTTCAAGCCCCTACAAAGACGGAAGCAGCAAGCAAGCTGTCCGGCAAAATCGTAATCAACGGCTCGTCCGCCCTTCTTCCGCTTACTCTTCAAGCGGCTAACGAATTCAAAAAGCTGAATCCGAAGGTTAAAATCTCCGCTTCGGCTGCTGGTTCCATCACAGGTCCTCAATCCGTACGCAAAGGTATCGCTGATATCGGTGCGGTTGACTGGGACGCTACGCAAGCTGTTCCTGGCTTCGAAGCCTTCACTGGCCAAGTAGCTAACAAAGTAGCGGTTACTCCGTTCGCTGCAGTAGTTAACAAAAGCGTTACGGCAACAAACCTGACTACAAAACAGCTGCAAGACATTTTCTCCGGCAAAGTAACGAACTGGAAAGAAGTTGGCGGCAAAGATGCTGATATCATCGTCGTTAACCGTGCATTTGGTTCCGGTACCCGCGTTAACTTCCAACAAAAAGCGCTGAACGGTACGGACTTCATGACAAAAGGCTCCAACTACAAAGAAGTTAAAACAAGCGGCGACATGAAAACAGCCGTTGAGTCGACTCCAGGCGCTATCGGTTACCTCGACTTCGCTTACATCACTACCAAAATGACTGGCGTAAGCATCAACGGCGTTGCTCCAACTGTAGACAACGTAATCAACGGTAAATACAAAGTTTGGGGCTACGGCTACTACATGACGAAAGGCCAACCTACAGGCGTTGTTAAAGAATTCATCAAATACGTGCAAAGCGCTAAGTTCCAAAACGGTTCGCTGAAAAAGCTGAAGTTCATCCCGCTTTCCGCAATGAAATAATCCAAGTTAATCGAATATAGGTAACGGCGGCCGTCTTTCGCGAAGCGACAGGCGGCTGCTTGCTACCGAAGGAGCCGATCAATCCATATGTTAGATACCTCATCCACTGCGGGCCAGATCGATCTGGGCGGCAGTCTTTTGACGGGAAGCGGAAAGCCGTTTGACCGCAGGAAGCGCCTGTTCGTGATGAACCGCCTGTTCCGTTACGTTTGTATTGCCTGCGCCGGTTTTGTGTGTCTGATCCTTTTCCTTATCCTTGCGCTTATGTTCCGCACCGGCGTGTTGACCTTTGGCGACGTGTCCTTCTCCGAATTTTTCTTATCCACGGAATGGAGTCCGGAGACCGAGCAATACGGCGGACTGTTATTCATTTTCGGCACGTTTGCCCTTACCTTGCTGACGTTGATTATTTCCGTTCCGCTATCGCTCCTGATTGCGGTCTTTCTGTCGACCTTTGTTCCGGCATGGCTGAAAAATATGCTACGTCCTGTCATGGACCTGCTCGTCGGCATTCCGTCCGTTGTTTACGGCTACCTGGGCCTTACGGTTCTTATTCCGTTGATCCGGAACGTTACCGGCACGGGCATGGGTGACGGCCTGCTTGCGGCATCTCTCGTATTGACCATTATGGTCCTGCCGACAATTAGCCGGATCAGCGATGACTCCATTACGGCCGTACCGAAGAAATTCAGCGATGCCTCTTACGCGCTTGGCGCTACACGATTCCAAACCGTCGTAAAGGTGCTTATTCCTTCCGCCCGCAGCGGTATTATGTATGCCGTTATTCTCGGCATGGCCCGCGCAATCGGCGAAACGATGGCGGTTGTTATGGTTATCGGCAATACCCCGCAAATCGCGGACAGCCTGCTTAAGCCTACGTCGGTATTAACGAGCAACATCGTTATGCAGATCGCTAACGTTCCTTTTGACTCGACCTGGAACTATGCGCTGTACCTGATGGGCTTCCTGCTGCTTGCCATTTCGCTTCTGATGATCGTAGGCGTACGCTGGCTGCAACGGAGAGGAGTACAACAATAATGAGCAATGTAAACACCGCAGTAAATACAACCAATCCTTTCCGCGGCAAAAGAGGAATCAACAGCTTTAATAACCGTCTGTTTACGGTTCTGGTCTGGACCGTTGGCATTGCTATCGTTCTCTTTATTCTCGGCCTCCTGTTCCTTATTCTGAAGGACGGCCTGCCGAAGCTCTCTTGGAACTTTCTGTTCGGCCTGCCGAGCGAGATTGAGGAAGGCGGCGGTATCGGGCCTGCCCTGCTGAATTCCTTCTATATCCTGTTCCTGTCTCTTGTGATTGCAATTCCGCTCGGGATGGCCGCGGGTATCTATCTCGCCGAATTTGCGCCGGATAACAAGCTGATCTCATTTGTGCGGATTTGCGTAGAGGGACTCGCTTCCGTACCTTCGATCATCTTTGGTTTGTTTGGTATCGCGCTGTTCGTTGAGATGTTCCAGCTGGGCCTTACGATTCTCGGCGGCGCTGTCAGCTTGGCATTCTTGAACCTGCCGGTTCTGACCCGCGTAACGGAAGAATCCATTCGTGCCGTGCCGAAGGAATTAAAAAATGCTTCCTTCGCGCTGGGGGCTACACATTTACAGACGATCGTTCGCGTCTTGATCCCTGCAGCCATGAACGGAATTATTACGGGGATCTGTCTTGTCGCGGGCCGCGCCTTTGGCGAAAGCGCCGTTATCATTCTGACGGCCGGCGTTACGACCTCCGGCGAAATGTGGGATTTCAGCCTCTTCTCACCGGGCGAGACGCTTGCCGTTCACCTCTGGTATGTTCAGTCCGAGGCTATCGTTCCGGACGCCCAGGATATCGCCCAGAAGTCGGCGGCGGTACTCGTGTTCTTCGTTCTGCTCATCAACCTGGTGTTCCGTATTCCTCTTTGGCTGAACTCTCGTAAGATGACGAGGTAAGCGGAGGTCACTACGTAAGTGAACGCTCTTTCGACCGCTGTTGCTCAAGAGTATTCACTTCCTCCGTTCCTCGGCCGACTTCATTTTAAAACAAAAAACCGGCGTCCACTAAATGGGACGCCGGTTTGGTTTTGGTGTAGACAGGTTGTGTTAGCAACCTGTCTAATTGGTCGCAAAAGGCTGGCTGAGCCTGGCCTTTTGCCAATGCTTTTGTTTGGCTTCGCCGCAGAGGCGGAGCAAAAGAATGTTCTGGAGAAACGGAGTGCTCGCTTTTGTTCCCGGAATCGTACCTTGGTACGATAAATTGAGAGATTCCGGGAACAATGGCGATTGGTACTTGCGCAGCCTGCATACTGGCGAATCCCAAATAAAAAAGCTGAGCACAGGCGTGCTCAGCCCAATATCAGCAGTCGCTGTCTGGTTTACCAGCTGCTGCAGCGGTACGGAAGCTGGAACCACAGCCGCAAGTAGCGGTTGCGTTCGGATTTTCGATCGTAAAGCCGCCGCCCATAGCCGACTCTTTCCAATCGATGATAAGACCGAATAAGTACTTCAAGCTTTCGTCGTCTACGACCACTTTCAGGTCCGCGACTTCCATCGACTTGTCGTTCTCGTTCTCTTCATCGTCGAAGCCCATGCCGTAGGAGAAGCCTGTGCAGCCGCCTTCCTTCACCCCAATGCGCAGGAACAACCCGGGAGTACCTTCCTCCTCGAGCATTTCTTTGATTTTCTCAGATGCCGATTCACTAATCGTGATCATGCTTCTTCCCTCCTCTATATAAATAAGAATAAATGTATCGTTGTAGTTACAGTATACTCCTCTTCTTCCGCTTCCTCAAGAGATGAGAGCCTTCCTATTGGAACGAGTTGAAGACTTTAGGTGTTGCCGCCTTTTGCGTACGGGTTTATAATAATGGAAGCTTTCTTAATCGGATGAGCAAGTTACTTTTTTCACAAAGGCATAGCCTGAATTTATTCCACTCTTCCTAGAACGGTAAATGGCAGCATGCCGCAGCACTACGCATAACTAACTTTTGAGAAAAAGGAGGTTGCCAAGATGAACATCGCCATTCCATCTGAAAATAAGCAAATGCAGTCTATAATTGACAAAGTCCGTAACGGGGAACGCCTTACGCTTGAAGACGGTGTATTCCTGTATCAATCGGATGATCTGCTTACGATTGGGCAACTAGCTAATGAAGTTAACCTTCGCAAGAACGGTAAAAAGGTTTATTTTATCGAAAACATGAGCTTGTACTTTACGAACGTCTGTGAAGCGCATTGCGCATTCTGTAACTTCCGCAAAGACGAAGGCGCACCAGGCGCCTATACCTTATCCGGTCAAGAAATGATTGAGTACGTTGAACAGCATTTCCACCCTGGTGTACGAGAATTCCATATTGTAGGCGGTCATAACCCACATGTTCCGTTCCAATATTACGTCGATTCCCTGAAGGCATTAAACGAGCGCTTCCCAGAAGTAACGCTTAAAGCCTACACAGCTGCGGAAATCGACTTTTTCTCGCGTATTAGCGGTTTAAGCTACAAGGAAGTATTGGAAGAGCTTATGAAAGTCGGCCTCAAATCGCTGACCGGCGGTGGCGCAGAAATATTATCCGATCATTACCGCAAAAAAATGCGCGTCGATAAAGCCGACGTCAGCCAATATTTAGAGGTGCACCGCACCGCTCATAATCTTGGCCTGCGCACGCATACGACCATGCTGTACGGCTCGATTGAATCGCATGAGGACCGTATTCGCCACATGATGCAGATCCGCGAGCTTCAAGACGAAACGAACGGATTCCAAGTATTCATTCCTTTGTCGATGCAGCCGATTAATCCGAAAGCCGGCATCCGCCGCCGCAACTCGGCATTCGAGGATCTTAAGACGATCGCGATCAGCCGCCTGATGCTGGACAACATTCAGCATATTAAAGCTTACTTCATTAACATTGGTACACAACTGACTCAGGTTGCTCTGACGATGGGCGCATCTGACGCTCACGGCACCATTGTAAAAGAAAAAATCAGCCATGCGGCGGGTGCGCTTACGCCGGAAGGCATCACGCGTGAGGATCTCTTATGGCTCATTAAAGGAGCCGGACGTATCCCAGTGGAGAGAGATACGTTCTATAACGAAATTAAAGTATATGAGTAATCACGCGGCCAGACGCACATATTAGGCACACAACAAGTCATTCATCATTATGGAGTTGGGTAGGGAATCATATGAGAAAATTTGTTATTTTGGGCGGCGGTTACGGCGGCCAGGCTATCGCGGCAGACGTGATCGAGAAACAGCTGCCAATCGATGTTGAAGTCATCCTCGTAGACCGTATGCCTTATCAAGGCCTTAAAACAGAATATTACGCACTTGCAGCCGGAACGGTTTCGGATTTGGATATTCGCGTGAAATTCCCGCAGGACCCGCGTCTTACAACCCGGTTCGGGGAAGTTGTAGATATCGATCTGGACAAAAAGCTTGTTTATCTGGAAGGCCAAGATCCAATCGATTACGAATGGCTCGTTATCGGACTCGGCTGTACGGATAATTACCACGGCATAGAAGGGGCGGAAGAGTTCTCTAACAGTATTCAAACCCTTTCGAATGCACGCAAAACTTACCAGATGCTAAACGACGTGAAGCCTTACGGCCAAGTGTCGATCATCGGAGGCGGCCTTAGCGGCGTGGAAGTGGCTGCAGAGCTGCGAGAAGCCCGTTCCGACCTGAACATCCGCATCATTGACCGCGGACCAAGCGTAATGTCGGCCTTCCCTGGATCGCTGCAGAAGTTTGTATCTTCCTGGTTCAGAGAGCATGAAGTTGAAATGCTCAGCCATATTTCGCTCTGCCGCCTTGAGCAAGGCGCTTTGCATGACGCGAATGCGAATCAAACGATCCTGACCGACGTAACGGTATGGACAGCCGGCATTCAGCCGATTGAGATTGTACAGCGCATGAATCTGCCGAAGGACAAACAAGGACGGCTTATCATTAATGAGCTCCATCAACTGCCGGATTATACCGATGTGTTTGTTTGCGGCGACTGCGCGTCTCTGCCATTCTCCCCTAGCGGGCAAGCGGCCGGCGCGCAAGGCAAGCAAATCGCGGAAGCTATCCATGCCATTTGGAACAACAAAACGCCTAAGCTTGGCAAAATCAAGCTGAAGGGCGTTATGGGCTCCCTTGGGAAGAAAAGCGGCTTCGGCCTCATGGGCAGCACGCCAATGATGGGTAAAATTCCGCGTTTGATCAAGAGCGGTATTCTCTGGAAATCGAAACGCCACTTCGGTTAGTCTTAAATATGGGATAATCGGAAATTAAATTATGGCTTCGCGCTGATGGCTTCATGAATACGGTGTTCCAGATCCTCTATGGATTCGGCAGCGATGATCCTGCCGTCAACTAACGCGAATGGCTTCAAATAGCATTCTCCGCAGTTGCCAAGACAGCCGTATTCGACCACCTTCAGCCGATCGTCTTGTTCATACTGCTTCATAAGAGTTTCCGTACCATGGTGCATGTTGCCGTTGCAGAACTCGATAAGCGGTTTTGACAATTTTATGATCACCTGGCCTTAACGGTTGATATCCATTTTCATTCCTCGCACTTTGTACTATAATAGGGGAGAAAGGAGATGATTGCAATGAGTCAAGCACAAGATACAATGTACGACGAAGTATTGGACGTACTGGATAAATTGCGTCCGTTCCTGCAACGCGACGGCGGTGACGTAGAACTGGTAGACGTAGAGGACGGTATCGTTAAACTTCGTCTGATGGGTGCATGCGGAAGCTGCCCAAGTTCGACAATTACACTGAAAGCCGGCATCGAGCGCGCGCTGCTCGAAGAAGTTGAAGGCGTACAGGAAGTTGTTCAGGTATTCTAAAATGCAAAGAGTCTTGCCCGCTACACGCAGGCAAGACTCTTTTTTTGTGCCTTATCATCCGATTATGTTCGAACGAATCGCATCGAAACCGCCGGTCACGTTAATAATGCTGCCGGTTAAATAATCCGATCGCGATTGGCAAAGGAAACCGATTACCCTCGCGATATCTTCACCGGTTCCCGGTCTGCCGACCGGCGACTCGAATTCCCTCTCGCAAGCCGCCTCTTCAATTGTCCGCTCCTTGTTCAGGCCTCTAATATCGCCGGGTGCTATCATATTGACGGTAATGCCGGAGGGCGCCTCTTCGACAGCAAGCGATTTGGTGAAGGAGACGAGACCCGTCTTCGCCGCCGCATATACGGCCCTGTGAGGCCACGCCCTGGCTTCGTCCGCGTGTCCGAAGCCAAGATGGATAATACGCCCCCAGCCCCGCTTACGCATGCCTGGAAGCAGCTTATGGTCCAGCAGCATTACGCCAAGCAAATTGCCATTTAACAGTTGAATGATAGCGTCTTCATTATAATCGGCGAACAAGCGCCGCTCGCGTATAAACGGGCCTGCGTTGTTCACCAGAATATCGATGCCGCCATTCCAGGCTTCCGCTTCGGCTGCCAGCTGCGCTACCCCTGCCGGAACGGATATATCGCCTTGTATGGCGGTTGCTCTTACGCCAAGCCGCTCAATCTCACGCTGAAGCTCCAGCGCCTCCTGCCTGCTCTCCAGATAGTTTAACACGATGCTGCAGCCAAGACTTGCGAGCTGCAATGCAGTCCGTTTGCCAAGCCCTTTGGCGCTCCCGGTTACAAGCGCCGTTCTGCCCATCAGCTCCACGAGCATTCCTCCTCGCGATTTTAAGCCTACCTGGTTCGTATTAGTCTGCAAGCATAGTCAAAGGTTAGGCGTAATGATCCTGTCACCATTTGCAGTCCATGCTGGAGATCGTCCGATTGTGCCGCGATATTTTCTAACTGTACTTCCTCTCCGTACATCTTATGCGCCTGCGCAAGATCATCCTGCATTTCCGTATTCATGTAATGAATCTCGGTATTGCGGCGCTTCCGCAGCCGTCCCATCGGCTCCTTCAGGCTCTCCTTGATGTCGTTCAGCTTCCAGGTCAAATCCGGATGCGCCTTCTTGTCCCGCATATTGCGAAGAACGGTGAAGTAAGAGAAATGCGGCTTGATTTTCTCCGTCTTGAGATCAAGGATGTCATTAAGAAAAATGCTCAGCTTATCCAGCAAGGCAAAAATACGGATAAACGCGTTTTTGTCAAAATAAACGTAGCGCTGGTAATTCAGCTCCTCCTCCTCCGACATTTGGCTGACGGAAGACGACTTGATCTTCTCCTTAAACCGTCTAGCCGCATAGCAGCTTTGCTCGATTTCGTTCAAGGAGGCAATAAGCCCCTTCGTCCACACTTCATACGTACGGAGCTTATGATCATTGTCCTTGCCCGCTTCGATCTTCTCATGCAAAATGGCGACAAACTGATTCATCAGCTGTAACGTTTCCGCAAGGCGGCCTTGCGGCTCCCTCTCCGGTTCATCAAATAGAAAACGCAGCATCGGCCATCCCCGCCTCTCTTCGCAACTTAGGATTTGAAGTACTCGTTCCATCTGCTGTCAACCAGCTTGGTAATATCCTCGCGCGCGAACAGTTCTGCCGGATAGCCCGGCTTCATTCTCGCATCGATAACGATCGGCAGCTTATAGCCAAAATGATGGCGGCGAATTTCGGCATTCGCGTAAATATCGTCAGCCGGATTAAACCGCGTGAACACCGTCCATAAGAAGGACGTTTGCCCATGCGCAACGTTTGCGTCGTCCGCAAGAATAACAAGCGGCCATTCCGTACCGCGCTCCGACAGCCTTGTCAAGAGACGCTCCGCAAGCTGCGGCTCTGCTTCATAGGATGCGCCGGATACAACGAGGCATCCGCGGCAATATACCTGAGCGTTCGTAATCTCATCGATAACGCCTTCTTCATAGCTGGAAGGCAGCTCTCTGACCGGCTTGCCGACGCCAAGCATAACCGCTTTGCTGCCGTGGTTGAATTTACCGCTCGTATAATCCAGCGTATCATGGGAGGTCTCATCGAATACAAACAGATCCGTCTGCGGCTGGAACCGCTCAAGCACGGTCTCAAGCAATACGTCAAACTTAGACAGGTCAATCGGCTGATCCGTCAGCATCAGGAATTTGGTCAAGGTCAGCTGGCCTTGGCCCAAAATACTGAAGGCTGTCGACAGCGCCTCGCGGGAATACGATTCCCGGACAACGGCTGCGGCAAGCGCGTGTACGCCGGCTTCCGCATATGCCCAGAGCTCATGCACGCCCGGCATAACCATCGGGAAGGCCGGTGCCAGAAGGCGCTGCAAGTATTCACCCAGATAGTAATCCTCCTGACGGGGCTTGCCCACAATCGTCGCCGGATAGATCGCATCCTTGCGGTGCCAGACATGATTGACGTTAAAGACCGGGAAATCATGGATAAGCGAGTAATAACCAAAATGATCGCCAAACGGACCTTCCGGACGGCGGAGATGCGGCGGCACTTGTCCGCTGATGACAAACTCGGCTTCCGCCGGAATGCGGTGCTTGCTGTGCGGGTCGGATACAACCGGCAGCTTGCCGCCTAGGATAAGCGAAGCCATTAAGAGCTCCGGCAAATGCTCCGGAAGCGGCGCAATCGCGGAAGCGATCAATGCCGGCGGTCCGCCGAGAAAGACGGATACGGGAAGCGCTTCGTTCCGCTGCTCGGCTTCATGATAATGGAAGCCGCCGCCTTTATGTATTTGCCAGTGCATGCCAGTCGTTGAATCGTCAAAGATTTGCATGCGGTACATCCCTAGATTATGCGCTTTGCGGGATTTTAAGCTCTCCGTATAGACAAGAGGCAATGTAATAAACGGACCGCCATCCTCCTGCCAGCTTGTTACGCGGGGTAAACCGGCAAGCGGATTCTGACGCTTCAGTACTTGCAGAATAGGCGCCGTGCCGCTTGGCACATCCTTCATGCCTACCTTCATCATGTCCCAGATCAGCTTTTTCTCGCCCCATATCGCTTTTGGCGTTGGAGGCATAATACGGTCTGCAGCACCAACGATCTGCTTCATGATTTCCTCCGGGCGTGTACCAAACGCAAGATCAACCCGGCGGCTTGTCCCGAACATATTCGTCAAAACGGGAAAAGGACTGCCCTTCACGTTGGTGAAAAGCAGTGCCGGTCCTTCCTCTTCGATAACGCGGCGATGAATTTCCGCCAGCTCCAGATAAGGATCTACTTGCGCGTCGATAACGAGCAGATCATTCTCCTTTTTTAATACTTCAACAAATTCACGCAGGTTCTGAAAACTCAAGCGTTCTCCCGTCCTTCCCGCAGCCGCCAGGAACGTATCAGCATATCACACAATATCCCAAACAAGCCCGTTATAATCAAATTATGAAGCAGGTTCGTAAACAGGAACCAATCATCGTTGCCGATTGTCTCCGTCAGAAGCGCACCGCTCAGGATTTGAGCGATAACCAGAACGAGAGCCCAGCCGGCCGATTTCGTAAGACCTTTGCCTTTTCCGCTGATTTTGCGGACGTGGATATATAAACCAACTAGAGCAAGACCAAAAATAAGTGCACCTAAACGATGGATAAAAACAGCTGCCGTCGCGCCTTGAAGCTCAGGCACAACCTCGCCGTTGCATAACGGCCAGCCAAGGCAGCCGCCTGCCGACTCGGTATGGCGGATAAACGCACCGAGATAAACAACGATATAACAAAAAATCGTTACGGCCAGCATCCGGGGATAAATCGCGCGGGGCACCGTAAATTCCACGGGCTTGCCGTCCTTTGCGCGATAAGACCAAACAACGAGCAGCAAGGTAAAAGCAAAGGCAATTAACGAAATACCAAAATGAATAGCCATAACGGCGTCGGACTGATACCATACGACAGCTGCCGCGCCCATTAACGCTTGAATAACCGTGAAGAGCAGAGCTCCGCTCGCATAAATAAGCGGTTCTTTGTAATCCGCATTGTTTTTCCGGAACAGCAGGTATATGGCAATAAAGGCTGCCACAACGAGCAAACCTTCAAATCCGGTAATCAGACGATGAGAAAATTCGATTGCGGTTTCCATTGTATACGCAGGAATAAATTTACCGTTGCAAAGCGGCCAATCATCACCGCATCCGCGTCCGGATCCGGTATTTGTAACTAATGCTCCGGCAAGAAGAACAAAAAGCATTCCGATGCACGATGCGAGAGCAAGCGCGCGAAAACGGCCGGTAACCATAATAAAATCACCTTATTTCGGGTTTTGTTGTCACCTCATTATAGCCATTATAGGGGTCAAAAGCCATGTTGAAAATGTGACACTTCCTAGGGTGTGACAGTTCCGTGGCAATGATGCGCGGACATAAAAAAGCGCGGCTCAGGAGGAGCTCCTTAAGCCGCGCGATTGCCTTTATTAACCTCCAGGTAAAGCGTCCGCCACCTGCACCGCGCGGTCAAGAAACTGTTCGATTTCCTCCCGCGTCTTGCGCAGCTTGTTCACGTACCGGATCAGCTCTTTGCCGTTACGGAAGGCAATAAAGCTCGGAATGCCAAGAATATTCAGCTCGGAGCAAAGATCGGGCAATTCATCCCGGTCAATCTCGTAGAAAGAGATTTTGCCGCTGTATTGCTGCTCTACGTCCGGCATAAACGGGTCGATGTAGTGACAGTCCGCGCACCATGTCGTTTTGAATACGACCACCGTAATCCCATCGCCTTGGACGGCTTCACGGAAGGCTGCGTCCGTTGTCAGTTTGTTCATCGTTGTCATCCTCCCTGCTCTTGCGAAATAAATTAATGGACTACGCGCTCGATGACAAAGGTATCGCTGCCCCAGCTGTCATCCCAATGAACCTTCGCTCCAAGCGCGTTTGCGAAATCGCGTCCTGCTACGTACAAGGTGCCGTCAACGGTTTTGGCTACGAACGACCATGTCGCCGCTTTGCCGTTCACCGTTACGCGATCTGAGCCTTCCTTCAGGACGATCGTCGTATTGGTCGCCTCGTCATAGACTGTTACATTCTTCGTCTTTTTATCATATTTCACCGAAGCGCCAAGCTGTTCGGCAGTAATACGAAGCGGAACAATCGTTACGTATTTAGGGGTTACAATTGCCGGGTAAAGGCGCGAATCCACGGACAGCTCAACGGACTGCTCGCCGATGCCCAGTTTATCGAGCAGCGAGTAGGCAGCCGATTGCTTGTCGAACATGCGAAGGAACTGATAGCCCTGCATGGAATCGAGCTGATCGGAATGGATAGCTTTAGCAGGAATTACCGGCGCGTCAGCCTCTACCTTGCCGTTAACGTTCCACAGCTCGCTCTCCATACGCAGCGAAAGACCGTCAAGAGGGAACAAGGCTTGATCGCTTGGCTTAAGCGTAACGTCAACCACCTGTTTGCGGATGTCCATCTTGCTGTCTACGTAAAGCTCCGCTTTAATCGAAGAATCGTCGTTGAAGATCGCCTTAAGATCCTCTCCGCCCTCTTCTTCCATCGCCTTCAGCTCCTCCTGAAGCGAAACGAAGGTGGCTTCCAGCTCGTCCGTCATTTCCTTAATCATGTCATCGGTCGTTGGCATATCGAGTCCGGTTTGCTCGAACGGATTCATGCCGATTTCTTCCCAGAACTCAGGATGGCTGCTCATGATCGCTACGATTTCCTTCACGAACGTATCAAGGCCTTCGCGGTCGCTTGCAAGAACATCCACGTATTTCTTGATCCAAGCCCAGATTTCGGTTCCGCTCATCTCTGCCTTCACATGGAACAGGGATGTGTTAACGCCATTGATTGGCTCTTGAACCGCATTAACCGAGATTTTGTCCGGATTAGGCAGATTATCGATAAAGAAGGACGTTGCGCTGTCCAATACCTCTTTGCCGATTGCCGTTACCGATTCGTCATCCGAACCCGCGGCAGCTGTCTCGTCTAGCTCGGCTGTGCCCAGCATTGAGCCAATGCCTGCTCCCGTGACGTCAAGCACGATAGGAAGCTTCGCGCCTTCCACCTCGATAACCGCCGTCGTATCCGATTGCTTGATCGAGAAGCCAATGCTGACGTTATCGCCGAAAATCAGTTTGCCTGCATAGGACGAATGGCTTGCGTCCTGAACCTTCACGCTATCCAACTGAAGCTTCATGTTCGAAAATAATTTCAAGAGAGCAATATCTTCTTCAGGCATTCCTTCATACGCTTCTTCATTCATAAGAAGCTTCAGCTCTACCGACTGTTTGCTTTCCGCGGAGGTCACTTTAAGCGTGTTTTTCAATACGGTGTTGAAATCCACGCCCTGAATCGCCTGACAGCCTGCAACGATGACAAGCGCCAGCGCCAAAATCAGGATGATCCCCCTCTTGAATCTTTTCAGACTTTTCAATTTACAAATCTCCCTTCACAGCCAGTAATAGATAGATTAATAGACCTATAACTCTATCTATTGTACCTGACGTTCAGGGAGGTTGTAAATGTATGGAAATTAAAGAATTAATGTCGTTCTTTCCGCGCCTGCGTGCGTCCAAGCGCCTTCAGGAGCAGGACAAACAGCTTACGCAGCGGTCCTGGGAAGGACTTCGCATCCTCCATAGTAACGACGCGAAGCAGCACAAGCAGGAACAGGTATAGGACTCCGATCACAGCTCCTGCCGCGACCGCGGAGATTAGATACGTCAGCTTGTCCGGCAAGCTGCCAAGCAGATGGCGGATTCCCGCCTCGGTTATCCAGCCTGCCGCAACGGATACTACGATAGTTACCAAGTAAGAAGGCCAACGGCTGCCAAGCACCGTGAACTTCACTTCCCTGCGGATCGCCTCGATGTTCATCCATGTCATAACGACAAAGCAGACGCTTGTTGCCACAATAACGCCGTATACGCCGTAAATCGGGGCAAGCGCGTAGCTGCACAGGATTTTCAGCCCGATTCCTACGAAAGTATTCATCATAGGGATACGGGCTTTTCCAAGCCCGAACAAAATCGAGTTGCTTGTCATCATCGTAATCTGGAAAATCGTGCCTGCCGTCAGGGCAGCAACGATGCCGTAACCTCTTGGCCCCGTGAAAATAAGTCCGGTGACCGAATACGATGCCGCGGCAAGCGTTAAGGCTGCCGGCACGCCGGTGAACAAGACGATTCGCATGACGAGGGAGGTCTGACGCTCCACCTCGGCCATATTGCGCAAGGAATAAGCCGACGAGATTACCGGAATAATCGACGTGCTGAGCGCAATGGCCAGAATCGGAGGAATGCCGGCAACCGTCTGCGCCTTGAAGCTGAGATCTCTCAATACGAGCAGCGCGTCATGATAGCCGTAATACGATTCGGTTAGACGAACGAATAAGGACGAGTCGAACGTATAAATAATTTGCACGGTCATCGCCGTAATGACAATCGGAATCGACATCGTGAAAATCTCGCGGTAAATGGACCGGAAAGGAATCTTGGCAGCGGCCTTGACCGCTTCGATATCCACCGACGGCCGGTCTGCGAGGTCGCCCCGGCGCAGCTTTGCCGCATAATACAGCATGACAAGCAAAGCGCCTACGCCGCCAATCACGTTGCCGAACGATGCGGCGGCGGCGCCCCATTTTTCGCCCCAGTCAATCGAGACGACATAATAAGCAAGCGCGACGCCTACGATAACGCGCAAGATTTGCTCCACGATCTGCGACATGCCCCCCGCCATCATGAACTGGCGGCCTTGGAAGTAACCCCGCATCATCGCGATAATCGGGAAAATAAGCAGCGTTGGCGCAACCGCGCGGATCGCTACCTCCGCACCTGGCGTTTTGGCGATATGCACGGCATAATACGGAGCCGCAAAGTAAAGAGCAATCGTCAGAATAACGCCGGTTATGACTCCAAAGAGCAGCGCAGCCTGGTAGACCCGTTTCGCTTCATGCTCGCGGCCAAGCGCGTAACGCTCCGATACCATCTTGCTGATGGCGCTCGGAAGACCGCCCGTCGCGACGACAAGCAGCGTCAAGTACACGTTGTTCGCGACCGCAAAATAAAGCCCGCCGTTCTCGGTCAGGATATGATCGAGCGGAACCCGCTGAAATATCCCCAGAAAACGGGCAATCAGCGCGGCGGCCGCCAGAATTAACGTACCTTTTATAAGCGAATCTTTTTTCATGTTGTCCTTCTCTTTCTTTAATTACTTGCCGGATTGCAGGTTAAGCTTGGCCTTTGATTGGCTCCAGAGGCTGATGATTGCCGCGGACCGGCTTGCCTGCCTGGGAAGGAGCCGCCCACTTCACGCCGTTCCGGATAATTTGCAGCACATGCGGATGATAGTAAGTCGGATGCGTCTCATGACCCGGACGGAAGTAGAAAATTTTGCCCTGCCCGCGGAAGAAGGTGCAGCCGCTGCGGAATACTTCTCCGCCTTCGAACCAGCTCACGAATACCAGTTCGTCCGGTGCCGGAATATCGAAATGCTCGCCGTACATTTCCTCATGGTCGATTGTCACGTATTCCGGAATGCCCGCGGCAATCGGATGGGCCGGATTAACGGTCCAGATCCGTTCTTTTTCGTTAGCCTCGCGCCATTTCAGATCGCAGCCCGTCCCCATCAGCTTTTTGAAAATTTTCGAGAAATGGCCGGAGTGAAGAACGATAAGTCCCATCCCGTCCATTACGCGTTGATGTACCCGCTCCACGATCGCATCGTCTACGCGGTCATGACCCATATGTCCCCACCAGATCAGAACGTCGGTGTTGTTCAGCTTTTCTTCCGTAAGGCCGTGCTCCGGCTCCTCGAGAGTTGCGGTTTGAACCTCGATGCCCTCCGAGCGGATCCCCTCGGCAAGCGCGTTATGAATGCCGCTTGGATACACCGCTTTTACCTCTTCATGCTCTTTCTCGTGCAGAAACTCGTTCCATACCGTTACTTTTACCATTTGCTCCATCTCCTTAGTTGGCCATTAACCAAATAATAAATAACACGATCATTGCTGCCTGAAGAATGATTTTGACAACGACACTGGTTAATAACCCAACCAATGAGCCGATGCCGACCTTAAACGATTTCTCGATATTGGAGCCCACCGCGAGTTCCCCGATAACGGCGCCGGCAAATGGACCAATAATAAGGCCAAAGGCAGGAATAACGAATGGACCTAGTATAAGCCCAATCGTACTGCCGATGATAGAGGCCTTGGAACCCCCGAACCGGTGAACCCCCCACGCGCTGACCGCGTGATCGGCTATGACCAGAACGATGAGGATCAAGGTCTGCACCGTCCAGAACACCCAGCCAAACGGCTTGAACGAGAAGAAAAAGCCGTATACGAAGAAAGCGCCGTATATCGCGAAAACTCCCGGCAGAATCGGCCAGACCGCCCCGGCCATGCCAACCACGAATAAAATGACAACCAGCGACCAGCCTAAAATATCCACTTAGGCATCAACCTTTCAATACATATTGTTTGATGATCTCGGCGACGCCGTTCTCGTTGTTGGTGAGCGTCACCACGTCAGCCGCGTCTTTGACCGCCTGCTGCGCATTGCCCATCGCTACGCCAAGTCCCGCCTCGCGGATCGCCGCAATATCATTCAAGCTGTCTCCCGCCGCAACCACCTGCGACATCTCGATGCCAAGCATGACGCATAATTCGCGGAGCGCGCTGGCCTTCGTAATCCCTTTCGGATTAAGCTCCAGGTTCTCGGTGGAGGAATTCGTAATCTCAAGCGCGTCCCATTCGGTTATTTCCTCGAGAATGCGATTACGGACAACATTATCCTCCGTGTAATAACCAAACTTCAGCCAATGATGGTCTTCATAAGTCGTTGACGGGTCAATCCACTTCTCAAGGTTGTAAATGCCCGTTGTCGAGTACGCCCAGAACCAGGTTCCCGCATGCCTCAGCGCCAGTTCATGCAGCTGCTTGATATAGACCGGGCTCATCAATGTGCGTTTATGCAGCACATGCGGCTTTTGCCAAATCTCGCTGCCATTGGCCGTAATCATCGGAGTCTCCAGCTTCAGCTGCTCCGCAAACGGAAGCGCTCCGCGGAAGCCCCGGCCCGTGGAAAAGCTGACGGTAATGCCGGCATCCAGCGCCCGATGGATCCATTCCGCGTTCTCCTCGCTGATCTCGCTCTGGTCATTCAGCAGCGTGCCATCCATGTCGAGTGCTACTAATTTGTAATTCCCCATGCTCGGTATCCTCCTGCCTGTTTCTACTATGCAATATTTTAGCACAGATTAAGGAGATTCCAAACGAAGCGGCTGATATTGATCTCCAACAAAAAAAATCCCGCCTCTCATAGACGAGAGATGGGATTTAAAATGCGGTTAAGCCGCAAGCTTGCGAAGGCGGAGCTTCTTTGGGACGATACCGTGCGAAGGCGAGAACAGAAAGGCCAGCGCGAACAGCACGGCTGCCGCGCATACGATGCAGCCTGCAATCGAAGCATCAATCATCACGGCGGCAGCATAACCGCCAAAGACGCTAAGAATGCCTGCGCCAACGCTGATTACTATCATCCGGCCCAGCCTGTCGGTCAGCAGATAGGCGGTAGCGGCCGGGATGATCAGCATCCCGACAACGAGAATGGCGCCTACGCTTTCAAAGGAGCTGACGGTTGCCATCGATACCATGCCCATCAGGAGGTAATGGAAGAGCGCTACCGGAATGCCGCATGCGGCAGCCAGCGCGGGGTCGAAGGAGCAAAGCTTGAACTGCTTGTAGAACAAGCTGGTTACCGTTACTATGATGATCAGCGTTACGCCAAGCAGCCACACCGCTTTTGGCCCGAGATCCACGCCGTTTACAACCCAGGTATTCCAGTGCACATAAGCGATTTCGCCGTATAGAATAGCATCCTGGTCCAGATGGACCTGTCTTGCGAATAGGCTGACCAGGAGGACGCCTATCGCAAACAAGGCGGTAAACACGACCCCAATGGAGGCGTCTGCCTGCACCCCTTTGTTCTGAAAGAGCTGAATGAGGAAGACGGCGAACAATCCGCACGCCATAGCGGCTACCATCATAAGAAGCGAATCCCGGGAGCCGCTGAGCAGGAAAGCAATCACGATACCCGGCATGACGGAATGGCTGATGGCGTCGCCGATCATGGCCATTTTGCGCAGAACAAGGAAGGCACCCAGTATACCGCTGCAGCTTGCCACCAGCATCCCGGTTAACAGAATCCAGAAGTCACTCATAACGACGCCTCCTTATTCATACGATCATCCACGGAAGCTGTCGCGGCCTGCTCCTCATAACCGTACCCAAGCGACCGCTTCATTCTTTGCTGCACCATTCTCCGGACAAGAATCCCCCGCTTGGGGCCGAACAATAGCGACAGCGCAAACAGCAGAGTAGCGGCCAGCACCGTAAGGGGACCGGTCGGCAGGCTGTCTCCCGTCGCGCTGACGATCGCACCAGAAGCCCCGCTTATCGCTCCGAACAAGCCCGATACGACCACCATGATGCCAAGCCGGTCCGTCCAATACCTGGCTGATACTGCAGGGGTAATGATCAAGGAGGCAACCAGGATAACCCCAACCGCCTGAATCCCTACGACTACCGCCACAACCATAAGGAACATGAGCAGCTGTTCGAGCAGCGCAACCGGATAACCGATTCCTTTGGCAAAGCCAGGGTCGAAGGATACCAGCTTGAACTGCTTGAACAGAAAGTAACAGATCGTAACCAGCAGCAGACTGACAATCGACAGCGTAAGAACATCCGAGCCCACCATGGAGGCCGCCTGACCGAATAAAAACTTATCCAGCCCCGCCTGATTGCCGTAGCCACCATGCTGGACGAGAGTCAACAAGACAATGCCAAGGCCAAAGAAAGAGGATAATACGATTCCCATCGCCGCATCGTGCTTAACGCGTGAATGCCGCGTAATCCAGCCGATCCCAAAAGTTGCTGCCACGCCGGCGAGACCCGCTCCAATGAGGAAGTACAGTATAGACTTGGTACCGGTCAGCATAAAGGCAATACAGATACCCGGCAAGGCGGCATGCGCGAGCGTATCGCCCATGAGGCTTTGCTTCCGCAGATAGGAAAAACAACCGATAATGCCGCTGCTCAGTCCAAGGAGCGTGCAGCTAAGCAGAATCCACTGCATGTTCGGGTCCCGTAGAAGCGTCCACAACGTATTCATATCCGTTCACTCACCTTTCCGAGGCATCCGTCTTCGTCAGGCTGTTCCGCTCAAGGAAAGCCAGCCGGCCGCCATACGTGCGTTGCAGCAATTGCGGATTAAATACCTCTTTTGTCTTGCCGTAAGCAACCAGCTCTACGTTTAGCAGCAGCACGGAATCAAAATATTCTTCCACCGTGGCAAGGTCATGATGGACGACAATAACGGTCTTCCCTTGCTGCTTCAGTTCCTGTAGCAGCGTAATAATAGCCTTCTCCGTAGCGGCATCCACACCGGCGAACGGTTCATCCATAAAGTACAGGCTGGCATCCTGAGCAAGCGCACGGGCTAGAAATACCCGCTGCTGCTGTCCGCCGGACAGCTGGCTGATCTGGCGGGAGGCGAAGTCAGCCATGCCAACCTTGGCCAGGCATTCCAACGCAATCGCACGCTCCTTCGCCCCCGGTCGCCCGAACAACCCTAGATGTCCGTAGCGACCCATCATCACGACATCCAGCGCATTCGTCGGGAAATCCCAATCGACGGATTCCCGCTGCGGCACATAGCCTACCAGCTTGCGCTGCTGTTTATAAGGCTTGCCGTATACGAGCACCTCTCCTCCTAGGCGGGGAATAAGGCCAAGCGCAGCCTTCATCATCGTTGATTTGCCGGCGCCGTTAGGGCCGATAACCCCAATCAGTTCCCCTTCCGTTACGGAGAAGGAGACCCCGCGCAATACCGGCTTTTTCTGGTAGGCTGCGCTTAGCCCTCTAATCGTTAACGGAGGCGCAGCACCCTCCTGCTCCCTTACGGATACTGCAGATTTCACTTTTGCTTCCGACATAACCAACACTCCCTTTCCCATCGTTTATCTCAATGCCTGAACAACGGTATCCACGTTATGTCTGACCATCCCGATATACGTTCCTTCCACGGTACCGGCTTCCCCCATCGCATCGGAGAACAGCTCGCCGCCAATCGTTACCTCATGCCCCATCGAGCGCGCGCCTTGAATAACCGACTCAATCGCTTTCTTTGGCACGCTGGATTCGATAAAGACCGCTTTGATCTTGTTTTCCACCAAAAAATCGCGCAAGGAGCTGACATCCTTCGAGCCGTATTCCGACATCGTGTTCATCCCCTGCAGTCCCGTTACCTCAAGTCCGTACTCGTCGCCAAAATATCCGAAAGCGTCATGGGCGGTAACGAGTATTCTTCTCTCCTCCGGTATCGCTTGAATCTGCTCGGTAACGTAGCGGTCCAGCTCCTCCAGCTGCCCGATATAGGCCGCAGCCCTTGCTTGATAGCCCTCCGCATGAACCGGATCCTTCTCGATCAGGGAGTCCTGGATCACCTCCGCGGCCGATATCCACATCTTCACATTGAACCAGATATGAGGGTCATGCGATTGGCTCCCTCCTCCCGGGAACGACCGCAAGTCTGACTCCGGTATACGCGAAGAGATCGCAACCGTAGGCTTACGCTTCTCCAGCTTCTCGAACATCTCCGCCATTTTCCCTTCCAAATGCAGCCCGTTATAAAAAATAATGTCCGCCCGGTCCAGCTTTTTCACATCGCCGTAGGACGCCTTATACAAGTGCGGGTCAACGCCCGAGCCCATCAGTCCGGTAACTACGACATCCTCTCCGCCTATTTCCTGGGCCACGTCGGCAATCATCCCGGTTGTAGCCGTTACCTTCAGCTTGCCTTTGCCCGCATGTCCGTCGTTCTCCCCGGTCCCGCAGGCCGTCACCAGTAAAGCACTTACAGCCAAAAATAACAGGGTCATTATAAACCGCTTAATCGCGGAGTTTGGCTTTTTCGAAAACCGCATAACCTTTCCCCCATCCTTGAGTTTTACACCTGTTTTGCCTGGACGAACATTAGTTAGCTTAACGCCTCTTTGTTTATACTATTCAAAATTGTTTCTCTGATGCAACATTTCTTACGAAATTTGTCTATACAAAGTTTCAAAAAAAAGCTGCTCCCGAAGATTCTTTTTTCGAATCTCCGGAAACAGCTTTACAGCGCTTCTTATTGTTGAGTTGTATCGGTCGTACCCGCTGTACCGTCAGTACCCGCGTTTGCCGTATTATTCGCTTGATCCTTCAGCTTGCCCGGCGTACCGTTCAAGCCAACCTCGTAATCGTAAGCGTCGAAAATTTTCCGCGCGATTGGAGCTGCGCCCCAGCCGCCAAACTCACCGTCCGGAATAACAACCGCTACGGCCAGCTTCGGATTTTCTCTTGGCGCATAAGCGATAAATACCGCGTTATCCGCACGGCGGCCGGCTACGTCGGACTGTGCCGTACCTGTTTTTCTCTCATACGTGTACGTAACGCCATCAAAGCCTTGAACGTTAACCCGTGACATGCCATCCTCGATTTCTTTCCAATACGAATCGGGGAAATCAACCGTGTTCAGCACTTCCGGCTTAAACGTCTGAACCACATTGCCGTTCGCGTCTTTAATCTGATTGACGAATTGCGGCTTCATCCGTTTGCCGTGATTCGCGAGCATGGATACGTATTGCACGAGCTGCAGCGGTGTATAACGCGCTTGCTGGCCGAACGATGCCCGCACCAATGCGGATTGGGAACTGGCCGTTTGCTGCTCGTGATAGTAGTCGATCGTGCCTTTGGATTCGCCTCTCAGACCACTGCCGGTCAAAACGCCAAGCCCAAATTGCTTCATGTAGTTATCCCACACATCGACGCCTTTTTTGCCGTATTTCTCATACAGATTGTTGCCTACCATTTTCGCCATAAACGGGTTGGAGGAATGGGCAATCGCCGATGCCGGGTCCAGCAAGCCGTAAGCATGGTTCGAGGCGTTACCGATCCGTACTTCATGGCCTTTGGCGCCAAAGAAGAAAGCGCCGTTATCGAAATACGTGCTTGTTGTCGTAAACAGCTTTTCGTTCAAGCCGATAAGAATGGATAAAGGCTTCATCGTCGAGCCCGGAGGAACCAGGGACGACGGATGCTGATTCCGCTCTTTGTCGGTCTCGTAGTGAGGGAATACCTCTCTGATCGTACCGTTGTTTAGGACAGACGAGAAGTTTTTGTAATCTTCGTTGCTGATCTTGCCGCCCGCCCATATATTCGGATCGTAATCCGGCATGCTCGCCATCGCAACAACCTTGCCGGTATTCACTTCCATCGCGACGGCAAAGCCGATCTTCGCGTATTCGGCACGCTCCGCCTTATTGGTCGACGTGCTGATTTTTTTGATCTGGTCGACAATCGCCTGCTCCGTCGTTAATTGCACGTTGCGGTTGATGGTCAGGTACAGGTCATCGCCCTTTTGCGGGTTGGTAATCTGTACGGGACCTATGATCCGCTCCGCGTTATTAACCGGATAAGTTTTCAGGCCGTTTTTGCCGCGCAAAATATCCTGGTACATGTATTCAAGTCCGTCAAAACCAACGTCCTCGTCATCCAGATATTGAAGCTGCGGATCGTCTTCTTTCCCTTTATCCTTATAGAAATCAAGCGATTCGCGGACACCTTTGAATTTCTTTAAATAGCCGACCAATTGCACAGCTACCGTATCATTCGTATAATTACGCACGCTTTCCTCGACGATATCGATCCCTTTGAATTCCGACTTGTGCTCGCTAAAGTAGGCAATTTCCTTCTCCGTTAAGCCGGTTTTTATCCGCCGCGGGGTAGAAATCGTGTTCCGGCGGAAATCCAAGTCCATCTGACGGATAATATCCTCAACCGTCATTTGTTTTTCAGGAGTTTTATCGCCTTTTTCTTTAAATACGGCAGCCAGCTTAGCGGCAATCGCTTCCGCATCCCCGTCCTTGAAGTCTGGCGAGATCGTAAAATAGAGCGATTGCGTTGATGTCGAATAAGCAATCGCATTGCCTGACGAGTCGTAAATATTGCCGCGAATCGGAGCGATTTTCACGCTTCTGGTGCTCTTCTGGCTGCCTTGCGCGCTCAGCTTCGGACCTTCGACGAACTGCAAGATAGCAAGCTGAATAATAAGAACGCTAAATAGTCCAAATACGATAAAGAAAAAAAAGTTCAAACGAAACGAGAAATGACGGCGATTCGTTATTTCCCGTTTCTGCGGATCATCATGCAACCTGTTCACCTCTTGTCCAATCTAACTTATACTGCCCGGATATGAGTCTTGTCGAAATCAGCCGGGTTGAACCAATCGCCGGAGGATGCCCATGTGGCATCGAGCGGAATCCAAGAACCGCCGTCCCCGCCTATTTTCACTTCATTCCAGGCATGAGGCCCGGAGCCTCCGCGACCGTCCAGCCCCGTGCCGGTAACGACCTTCACGTCCAGACCCGACGCGCGGGCCATTACGGCGTACAGCCTGGCTACGTCGATACATACGCCTTTGCGGGTAGCGAACGTCTCCTCCGGGTTCTGTTCCTTCCATACCCCGTTGTCTACATAATTATTAGCCTTGTCCCAGTCATAGGCGATCCGGCTGCCCAGCCAGTCATACAAAGCCCTTGCCTTGTCTTCATCGCTACTTTTGTCCTTCGTAATCTGCAAAGCTGCCTGCTCAATATCCGGCGGGATATTGTAATCGATAATCTCGTATTTGCGCTGCAGCACATTCTGGAATTCTTCCTGCACGGCTTCCGCCAGTACGGGTCCGCGTCCTGCCAGCATATCTCCGGCAACCGGTTCAAGAACATCCGATGCCTTCATGTATAACGGAGATTGCTGAATCAAGCCGGACCAGAGGCCGTTAGGCGCCAGCGAGACATAAATAAACAAAGCGGCTACGAAAACAAATGCCCGTCCGGCACCGTGAACCGTGCCAAAAACAGCTCCGGCTGCGCGGCTTGCCGCTCCTCCACCCGGAAGGCGCTCCATGCTCTCGTGTCTGCCGCGCTGCTGTCTGCTGGCAAACAAAGTCTCCAGCAGCGGCGCAAGAAAGGAAGCTGCCAGCCGAAGCAGCAAATAAGAGAGTAAAAACAGGATGCCGTACCGGAGCAGGGCAAAATCGCGCAGGCTTGTTATAAACGTATACCAAGCCTGGGAGGTTGCACCCATTTCCTTCTGCGGCACGTTTACATGCTCGCTCAGCCAGTCCGCTGCGAGCGGGGACAAACTGCCCGCAATTTTCCCCGCAAGCACAAGACACACAATCAACAGAATGCCGTCCCATACAAAAAAGAAAAGGCGCCTCGCTGAACCCGACGCGCCTCTTCTCATTCCTTGCAGCAGCGAAACCAGCAGAAGGAGAAGAACGATAAGCGAGACCGGTTCCCAGGCCGTCCCTGCGCGAATCCATTCCATCATCATTACCCCTCCTTGCCTCTACCCGCATTACGTTGTTGTACTTGTTCTCTATCTATACTTTACCATTGGCCTTCGCTTGATCGATAAGCGCCTGAATGGTTGAATCTATTTTCATCGTACCAACCGATTTGCCGCGGAATTTTACGTTCACTTCACCGGAGCCGGGAACACCTGTCAATTCCAGATTCTCGGTCTTCACCGTGAAGGTTCCGTCGGAATTCGAGGTAAACGTTGCTTTATCCACTTCTCCTGCCATAGCCGATACGGCTTCCTGCTTCAGGCTGTCAATCGCCTGCGTGCCAATGGACTTCACATCGTCCAGCGTATAACCGCTGTAAGCGACAATGCCGGCGACTATGACGAGCACCAATGCCCATTTCACGAATGTCTTAACGACTCTGATTATAAAGAGCAGTACAACAAGCGCAATGACAAGCACCAGCCAATGATCCTGCAAAAAAGCGCTCCATGCATCCCAATCGTAGCCGGAAAAATCAAAGTAATTTTTCAACAAACAATCCCCCTAAAAAGAATGATCAAACAAGTAGGCGGGATTTTGCTTACTGTGGTAATTCTTACTTCGTAAGCATTAGCCCTATTATAACTCGTGCAATGTCCCATTATCAAACATTATAACCCACCCAGAATATGCCGTAAACGTAAGGCGGCATATCTGCGCCGGAAGACATATCCTGTCCATCTTTAACGTACAAGTAAGTTAAGAGGATATGCAAGGAGGAAGTAGCCGTTGAAAACCGCAATCTGGCTTTATCTATTTCTGTTCGTAGCTTTCTTTGATCTGCATGCGCAGTACCCGATCCTTACGCCTTTCGCCATCTCCCTTGGCGCGGCACCCTCCTTCATCGGGCTGATGATGGGCATGTACTCCATCACTCACCTGCCGGGCAATATTATGGCCGGGTACGGGGTTGACCGGTTCGGAAGCAGACTGTTTATCGTATTCAGCCTGATGGGCGCGGGCGTTGTCCTGCTGTTCCAATCCAAAGTAACCGATCCGTGGCAGCTGCTGGTGCTCCGCTCGATCAGCGGATTCGTGCTGGCCTTTCTCTCTCCTGCCTGTCTTGCCCTGCTTGCCCGAATTTCGAGCGACGTGACCAAACAAGGCAAGTTTATGGCCGGCAACGGACTGGTGCATACGCTGGCCACGGTTGTCTCTCCGGCAGCGGGCGCGTATCTGGTTGCGAGGATCGGGTTTACGACCGCTTTTTATTTACTGGGCTGGGTGCTCATTATTACCGCAATCTGCGCCTTGTTCTTCATTCGGGATATTAAGGCTGCGCCTGCCGTGGAGATCGAACCGGCACCAAGCAGCACGAAGCCTGTCCTAGCCGAAGGAACTCCCATCCCTTGGCTGGTGTTCCTGCTTCCTATTGCCATGAGCTGCGCGCAGGGTATCCTGTCGTTTGAGCTGCCCCTGATGGCGACATCCTCGGAGGGTATGATGGAGACCGGTATTCTGTTCTCCGTCGTCAGCATCGGCGCCTTGATTACGCTCAGCATGCTTTTCCTAAATAAGCTTTCGTCTTATTACCGGACCTTGTGGGGGGCGCTTGGACTTGCTCTTGTTTATTTCACGATCGCTGCCCAAACCCCGCTGCCGTTCTTTTTGCTTCTGTTATTTGTCGGGATGGCTAAGGGCATCGTTCTTCCCGCCATATCAACACTGCTTATCGAGCTTAGCGGCGGTGCCAAGTATGGCCGTACCTTCTCGGTTCTATCCATTGCCTACTCGGTTGGCGCCTTCCTTGGACCGATGCTTGCGGGCCATCTGCGGGACAATCTGTCCCCATACTATCTGGCCTTTCTTGGACTAATGATTGGGGTCTGCTTCTTGCCTTTTCATCGCAGAAAAACTACGCTCACACCCATTTTTCCCAAGTCTAGGTGAATGCACAAGGCCATTCGCTCGCCAGGGCATATAATGCACTATGTCAGGTGGCCACGAAGGACAATTGCTCCGGAAGGAACATTGCCCGGTCGACATGACGTTGAAGCTTGCTAGAGAGGGGTGACTTAGATGTCTGAAATTCATGTTTCACCTGTAAGCGATCATCGCGGTGGCGGCTTTAACAATGTGGGGTCCATCCTCGTATTGTTTATCCTCCTCGTTATCATCGTCTGCACCATTTGCGGCGGCGGATTATACTAAGAAACTCTTTATGAATATGAAAAGGGACGGAGCTCTAGTGGCTCCGTCCCTTTTTCCATTAGGAATCTTTTTCTTGCCCGCGGCTTATGAATATCGCTACACTACATGTAAGAAGCTACAGAATAAAAGGCTGGTGACTGCTATGGATATCGCCATTATCGTAGAAGGCAAAAACGACAAAAGCCGGCTTCGCCGCGTACTTGATGAATCCGTCCCCATCTTCTGCACCTTTGGTACGCCGGGTACCGTCCAGCTGGAGAAGCTGCGCAAGCAGATTGGAGACAAGGACGTCTATATTTTCACCGACAATGATTCCTCGGGCAAGCGGATCCGCGGCATCCTCCGCGACTTATTCCCTGACGCCGAGCATATCTACACCCGCCGCGGCTACCCGGGAGTAGAGCATACCCCGGAGGATTATCTGATCGAGCAATTGGAGAAGGCCGGTCTGGAGCCATTCATCCAATACCCCGTTAAATATGAAGAAGGAAAATAACGACTGCCACCGTAACAATGCTGATCACGGTTGAGAGAAATACGGCCTGCGAGGCGAATTCCGGCTCGTTGTCGAACTCGACGGCAAGCAGTACGCTGCTCAGCGAGGTTGGCACAGATGACGATACGATAAGCGCCGCCGCCATCATATGGTCGATGGTCATAAAGAATCCAAGCACCCAAACGACCAATGCGGCCAAGGCAGGACCGCCTATCAGACGCAATCCGTTCGCAAGCAGAACATTTTTGATCAGAACGGGATTAAGCTCCCACTTCATATTGCCAAGCTGTACGCCCAGCGTAACCAGAGCCGTCCCGATAAAGGCATTCGACAAATACGTAATAGGCGTCTCGACGGGTTGCGGCAGCCGCACCTGAAAGCCGTGAAGCAGAAAGGCAATCGGAATAACGTAAATAATCGGCTGCGACAGTATGGTACGAAGCGTAGAGCGGAAGCTCATCCTATGCGCGTTGACGCTGTAGATGCCGAATGTATTGGGAAGCAGAGACTGCGTGACCATTACGATAATCTGAATCGACAGCGTATAAGGGTTCGCCGAGAAAGCAAGCTGATTAAGCGGAATCCCGTAATTGGCGCTGTTATAGAACAGGACGCTGTTGCGCATCGCCCCGCGCATGCCCCCCTCCAGCCCGCGCAGCCGGACGGCTGCCTCAACGCATGAAGCCTGCAGAGTCATAAACAGAATCACGAACAATAAGACCTGACCGATCAGTGCTGCTGAAATGTCTGTTGTATACAGCAAATTAAAAATGACGGATGGAGAAAATACATAAAAGTTCAGCTTCGACAAGGTTTTGATATCCAAAGAAAAAAGCCGCTGCATTGTGAAGCCAACAGCTATCATCAATGTGAGCGGCAAAACATTGCTCCATAATATGTGCCAAAGTATTTCCATCGCTTATTCCTTCGCGAGCTGCTTCAAATCCGACACCAAGCTCTCGGGCGTAAGTGATTCGTCGCTGCCGTTAATCCATTTGCGTATTTGGCCCTTCTTGTCAACAAGCGTGATGACATTCATATGTATGAATGACTTGGTTGCCTCATCCTTCTTCACGCTGACGCCAAAATCTCTTGCCAGCTTGATCGCGGCTTCCTCGTCATCGCCGCGCAGAAAGTCCCAGCCCCCTTCATCCAGCTGCGCAAAGTTGCGGGTTGCGAAGTCCCGAATGACATCAGGCGTATCATGAGCCGGATCGAAAGTAATCGAAATCAGCTCAGCTTTCGTGCCAAGAAGCCCTGCTTCACGAAGTTGGTCCTCTGCCTCGGAGATCATAAACGTTGTTGGAGGGCATACATCGGGACAGCTTGCCCAATAGAAGTAGACCAGCCTCGCTTTGCCGTTTGTGGAATCCAGCGAAACCTCATTGCCGTTAATATCTTTCAATGCAAATGACGGAGCAGCCATTTGAACGGGCATTTTACTGCCACCGCTGCTCTGAGAGTAGTTCGTAATGAATAAATAAATGCCCATTGCCAAGCAAAGCGCCAGTACAGCGAATTTGAAGCTGTGCTTTTTGAGAAATGCCATTTCGGTTCTCGTCCTCCCTAAAAGGAATCATCCTGGCTAACAGATTACTTCACGGTATTTGCCATCATTACAATAAAGACAACCATCAAATAGTTAACGGAAATAAGGAAGTTAACCTTCGCCCATTTCTCGGTATTTTCCGCTTTAATGCCTTGGACCGTGTGAACAGCCCAAACAACCCCGGCGATCACAGACAGGATCAGGAATACAATGCCCGTGTATCCGTAGGTGTATAGCAGTACACAGGTTGGAATCAGAAGGACCACATAAGGAATCATTTGAAGCTTCGTCCGTTTAATCCCTTTTACCACCGGAAGCAACGGGAAACCGGCTGTACGGTATTCCTCTACCCGGCGAATAGCAAGCGACCAGAAATGCGCCGGCTGCCACAGGAACAAGAAGGCAAACAACAGCCATGCTCCCATATCCACTTCATTCGTTACCGCGCAATAGCCAAGCACCGGAGGCATTGCCCCGGAAATACCGCCAATCGACGTGCTCCAGGTGGACGTGCGTTTCAACCAGATTGTATAGATGAAGATATAAACAAACCAGCCTAGAAAACCAAGCCAGCCCGTAACCGGATTTACCAGAACAAACAAAATCGCAAGGCCGATTATGCCAAGAACGATGCCGTAACCTAGCACAAAGCCAGGCTGGAGACGGCCCTTAGGCAATGCGCGCTCTTTCGTGCGCTCCATCTTCTGATCAAGCTCTCGATCCCAGTAGTTATTAATGACGCAAGCCGAGCCTATCGTAACCGCTGAGCCAATGACGACCCACAGCAATGTCAGCCAGTCAATATCCCATTTGGAAGCGACCCAGAAACCGCCAATAGCGGCAAATACATTAAGCCGGAGCAGCCGTGGTTTGGTTAATGCAATTAAATCTTTCAACACGAAGCGAGCCTCCCGAGTTATGCAACAAGGCACGCAAGCACGCGCGCCTATACATTTTCATTGATGAATCGTTCTTAATCATACAGAAAAATAGATGCCATGACAACGTTAGGAGCTATTGTTCATCAATTCGCCATTCAAATTGTGACAATAAATGTGTAACCCTTTTGACCGCCCTTCAATACTATAGGTATGTAGTCAAGTGCCCAGCTCTGTATAGGCTGAAGGGAAGTAAAGAGCCCGAACATATGGCAGTCATCAGCACCAGAATCCCGGAGGCTTTGAGGCTACGCAAGAAGGTTTCTTTTATCAGAGCGCACGCGACAGGAATAACCCGAAAAAAAGAACATTGTCCACAAGTGTACTGATCAATCAACAAATTTCAAAGATTGAAAGCGAGGATCAACAGCATGTCTTACGGTTATGGTTACAAAAATGCAGTAAGTCCGGCTAGCACAGGCGGTTACGGTGGAGTCAGCCCATTTGCAGGTGGCGGTTACGGAGGCGGCTTCCCTACTGCCGTGTCTCCTGCTGCAACAATGCCTAACATGGCAATGCCTATGCCTATGCCAATGCCAGTTATGCCGCAAACGGGAACACTCGGTGCGCAATCGCTTCCGATGGTGCCGAACGGCTCTGTAGTTACCCAATCTGGCGGGAACATTGTTGCCCTTCCGGCCGTGGAAGAATCTTACGTAGAAAACATCTTGCGTCTTAACCGTGGCAAAATGGCTACTTTCTACATGACTTACGAGAACAACCGCGAATGGAATGCCAAAGTATTCCGCGGCATTATCGAAGCAGCCGGCCGCGATCATATTATTATTAGCGATCCTTCCACCGGCATGCGTTACCTGCTGCTCACTTTGAACTTGGATTATGTAACGTTTGAGGGCGAAATCGCGTATGAGTATCCGTTCCAAGGCGGAACCATTACGAATACGACACCGCTGTCGACCCGCGAAGGCTAAGAACTACCCTGCATTTAAGCCAACCCCCGCCGGCTTAAATGTCCATACATGCATTTTGTCCGCACCGCCGGGAATCCATTCGGCTACCCGGTACCAAGAAGAACGCTCATCGCAGCGTTCTTTTTTTATGGCTTCGGCTTCCTCTTCGGTTGCGGCCGTCCAGATCTCCACAAACAAGTTGATTTGATCCGTTCCTTCATATAATTGGACGTTCTGACCCGATTCCTTCATTAATGAATGGACATAGGCTAAATAAACATCCCTCTCGCCCGCCGTGATTTTATATTCCGCAAAGCAAATATACATGATTGTCGTTAACCCCTTTCTTTTTACCATTGATAAAGTAAAGCTCCTCCGTTGATACTACAGCTAATTGAATCAAAGCCCCTGCAACCATTTTTAGGAGGTCTAGCCGTGGACACAGGAACGCATCTTGTCATGGGGATCGGACTCGCCGGACTGGCTTGTATCGATCCCGTTGTCGCCAACAATCCATCCATCTTTGCCGCTGTCTTAGTCGGAACCATAATCGGCTCGCAGGCTCCGGATTTTGACACCTTTCTGAAGCTGAAAGGAAATGCCAGCTATATCCGGAATCACCGAGGTATCTCGCATTCCTTGCCGGCTATCGCCATCTGGACGATCCTAATTACGGGATTGCTTCAGCTCGTTTACCGAGGCAGCCTGCCTTGGCTGCATGTCGGCTCCTGGGTGCTGTTAGCCGTCTGCCTTCACGTATTCACCGATTTGTTTAATGCTTACGGAACCCAAGCCATGCGGCCATTTACCGAGAAATGGATTTCATGGAATATCATCCATATCTTTGATCCGGTTATCTTCGCTACCCATGTCATTGCGATATTGATTTGGGCGTTTGGCCTCGCTAGTCCCGTTGCCGTTTTTCCGGTTTTGTACCTGTTTACCGTCATCTATTATACATGGCGGACGCTGGCTCACAGAAGCACGCTTCGCAGGCTCCGTTCCCTGGACCCTGAACCGGACGGAACACAAGGCTATATAGCCATTCCAACGATCTCTCTGTCGCATTGGAATATTGTAAAGCGAGCTTCCGACGGCAGCTTTGTTATCGGGGATCTTCGCGGCAATAAGCTCAGATGGCTGGACAATGTCCGCTGCTCCGATCATCCTGCCGTAGCTAAATCCAGAAACGACAACGCGATTCGCAGCTTTTTGTATTTTACCAAATTTGCTTGCGCCGAAGTGAAGGAGCATCCCTGGGGATATGAGGTCCGCTGGTCGGATGTCCGTTACCGGCACCGCAAGCAATTCCCGTTTGTTGCCGTACTGCTTATGAACAAGGAGTACGAAACGGTTGGCTCGTATGTCGGTTGGTTAAGCGATGACCGCTTAACGAAACGGCTGCGAATGAACTCTTATTAACGACTCGACTTGACGAAGGAAAGCCCCTGGCGCACAATAAGAAGGGGCTTTTTTTTCGTGATCATGCTGGCTGGCGCGCATGGAAAAAGCTCAAGGTTTTACCCTTGAGCTTCGTGGCTTCCTCTGAAGCGTTGTGTATTTATAAACGATTAGCGGAAGCTGCCGCCGGACAATTGTTGTTCAGCCCGCTGGAATTTGTACGCCAAGCTCCGAAGCTGCTTCCATTTTCATTTGGTTAAGAGCGGCTTGTGCTTGTGGAACCACCAATTGATTGCTCGATCTGTTGCTAGCCATGCTGATAATCTCCCTTCAGTTAAGAGCTGTGATGTTTTGCAAGCTTGCAAGCTTATTATGAGCATGTTGTCGCAAAATATGCTAAGCTCAAAAAAATATTATTAAGCATCCGTAAAGGAGAGTTAACACCTTGTCTAAACCACTGTCTTTGTTCTTCGCCATCGTCTCTGTTCTGCTTATGTCCGCTACTGCGATTTCGATATCTTTTAACGCCTGGCTGGCCATACTGTTTGCTATCCTCACTCTGTGCATGATTGGCGGAGGGTTTGTTGTAAAGGCAAGAATCCGGCGCCGTAACGAAAATAAAGGCTGACGCTTAATAGCGCCAGCCTTTTATTTTTGTTTTATTATTATCCGCGCGGGGCAAGGAAGCCCATTTTTTCTTTGACGCCGGCAAGCGTGCGGTCCGCTAGCTCCGATGCGCGTTCTGCGCCTTGCTTCAGGATCGCATGGATCTCGCCGGATTCGCGGATCGCTTTGTACTTCTGCTGCAGCGGCTCAAGAACATTCACGACCTGCTCGGCCAGATCCTTCTTGAACGGCCCGTAGCCTTGGCCTTCATAACGGGCTTCTATCTCGGCGATTGTCATATTCGCGCAATGCGAGTAGATGCTGATCAGATTGCTGATCTCCGGTTTGTTCGCCGGATCATATTTCACTTCGCGGCCGGAGTCCGTTGTGGCACGGCTGATTTTTTTGCGGATGACGCTTGGCTCGTCAAGAAGGGCAATATAGCTGCCGGCATTCGGATTGCTCTTGCTCATCTTCTTGCTTGCATCGTCAAGCGACATGATTCTTGCGCCTACCTTCGGGATATAAGGCTCCGGAACCGTGAAGTATTCTCCGAATCTGGAATTAAAGCGGCTTGCCAGATCGCGGGTAAGCTCCAGATGCTGCTTTTGATCATCGCCTACAGGTACAAGGTCCGCATTGTACACAAGAATGTCCGCGGCCATAAGCGAAGGATAAACGAACAATCCCGCTCCTACCGAATCTTTGCCGGCCGACTTGTCTTTGAATTGCGTCATGCGCTCGAGCTCGCCCATACCCGTAAGGGTCGTCATAATCCATCCCAGCTCGGCATGCGCGCGCACATGGGATTGTACGAAAATGTTTGATTTAGCCGGGTCAAGGCCCGCTGCGATAAACAGTGCCGCAACCGATTCGATCTGCTCACGGAACATAGCCGGCTCTTGCGGCACGGTAATCGCATGAAGATCCACGACCATAAAGAAGCATTCTTCCGTTTCCTGCAGCTTCACGAAGTTTTGCATCGCTCCGATATAGTTGCCAAGCGTAAGCTGTCCGCTCGGCTGAATGCCTGAAAGTACTTTTTTCATAAAAAGCTCGTCCCCTTTTCTTCTTCTTATCAGTTTCAAACGCGTATGTGAACGCAAAAAAAACCCCGCCGCAAGGGACGAGGGACCGTGGTGCCACCCTAATTTACTCATTGCCTCCCGTGGATAACCGATAGTCATCGGCGCCGGGCTAAAGACAACAAGCCTTCATTGTTCCGTAACGGGGAACGGCCGGATAAGCATTGACAGCACTTCAACAGTCTGTGTTCCGCCATCGGCTCCAGGATCCATTCAGCAATCAGGCTTGCACTGGCTTGCACCGTCCGCCAGCTCTCTGTTACGCATTAACCCCTGTGCTTACTTGTTCCCTTCATCGCATTTCGTACCCTGATTATAGCGCAAGTCTCTACCGCCATGTCAAGCCCGGCCTGCAAAAGTTGTCCTATAGCGGCCAAGCCCCGCATAAGCTGGTTACTAGCGTAAACATTTTCTGGTAATCAAAGAGAGGTTGGCTCATGCTGAACATATTATTCCGATTTGGGACCCCGCTGCTGGGTATCGGATGTCTTGTGATGGTTTGCCTGATACTGGCAGGACAACCCTGGTCCCTCGCTCTGCTCGAGTCCGATGGCGCGCAAGAGTTCAAAATTGTATTTTTAAGCATTATATTAGAAGCTTTTCCATTCATCCTGCTTGGCGTTATTTTCTCTGCCCTGCTCCAGGTATTCGTGACCGACGAGATGATCCGGAGGCTGACGCCAAAGCACCACATGGTCGGTATTCTTTTTGGCGCGCTGCTTGGTCTCGTGTTCCCGTTATGCGAGTGCGGGATGATTCCCGTCGTGCGGCGCTTAATCCGGAAAGGCATGCCCGCTTATATCGGAATCGTGTATTTGCTGGCCGGTCCCATTATTAATCCGATTGTATTCACTTCCACTTATGCCGCTTTCCGCTTGGAGCCGCAAATGGCCTACGACCGCCTTATCATCGCCTTTATCGTTACCGTTATTATCGGCCTTCTTCTTCACCGGTTCATGAAAGGCAGCCCTCTGAAAGAATCATCCGGCAACATCTCTGCGCATCGCCATGAGCATAATCATGACCACGACCATCACCATGAACATCATGAACATCATGAACATCATGAACATCATGAACATCATGAGCATCATGAACATCATGAGCATCATGAGCATCCTCCCAACCCGGTAAAAAAAAGCTGGCGACTGTCGGCAACGCTAAGTCATGCTTCGGACGAGTTTTTTGACATGGGCAAATATTTGATCTTTGGCGCACTGCTTACGGCCGTTATCCAGTCCTTTATTGACCGTCAAGCATTTGAGGCCGTTGCGGATCAGCCCATTCTCTCCTATTTTTTCATGATGGGCCTTGCCTTCCTGCTGTCGATCTGCTCGACCTCGGATGCTTTTATCGCCGCATCGTTTGGAGGAATGTTCGATCACGGTCCGCTGCTCGCCTTTCTTGTGTTCGGCCCGATGATTGATTTGAAAAATACGATGATGATGCTGTCCGCGTTCCGTGCGCGAATCGTTCTTTCGATTACGCTGTTGACCTTTGCCCTTGTGCTGGCCAGCGTATGGCTGCTGGAGGTGCTGCGATGAATCATAACTGGATACGGGCAGGGTTTCTCGTGGGATTCGCCTTCCTCATCATTTACCTCGAACGGTTAGGTCAGCTGCCGCTGTATGTAGCCCCCCGGATGGAGCTTTATGTCAAGCTGTCGGCCATCATCCTAAACGCCGCCGCCATCCACCAAGCCATGCTCGCCATGCAGCGTAAGCCCCATGCGGATTGCGAGGAATGCGGCCATGATCATTCCCATCATGATCACGACCATAGCCACGATCATGATCATGACCATTCCATGTCTCCTCTAAAAAGCCTTCTTGTCTACGGACTGTTCCTTCTTCCTTTATTGCTTGGCTTCCTGCTCCCCGCGGCCGCACAGGAACATGAGGTCAACAGCCGCGGAATTCCCCATCTGCATTCCGGAAGCCATGAGGTTAAATAGCGGGTAATTAAATTCAGCCGTGCAGGAAACCTGCACGGCTGTTCGGAATGGATAATGGCTATAGCCTAAAAATCAAAGCCGGTATGATCGCTGTTCTTTTCCCGCAGCATTTGATGCTTCGGCTGCTGGTAACGATAATTCCAGTTGGCTGTATTATAATTTGATTCATAACAGATGAATCTTTTCAATAAATTTACAATATAGTAAATTATAATTTTTTACAATTATCGCGCAATTACATCTATTCATGACAATCTATTTCTCGATCTTATTCGACATTTATAGACCAATTTCACCTCTGATGCTATAATATGGTTATTCTAAAAAAAGGAGCGCTTACATAATGAGCCAATGGTACTATTCCTTATCCGTTAGAAGTAAGCTGATGACCTCCATCTATTTAAATTTGGTCCTGGTTGCAATCGCGCTGAACCTGGTAATTTTATTCAGTGGGGGCTCCATCCTAGCCGGCCTTATCGTAACGGTGGTACTGGCGATTCTCGCTTACCCGACTGTCGGCTTTATCGAGAAGGCTTTAAACTCCTCCTTTGAAGAGATGTCAAACGCGGCGTTCCGGATCTCCAAAGGGGATTTCACTCAACGAATCGATACGGCTGCAAATGCGTCTCTAGGCGAAGTAGGCCATGCCTTCAACAGCATGGTGGACAAGCTGCGTGATATTTTGACCGAAACCTCCAATATTACAAGGCATGTATCCGAAACAAGCCGCAATATTTTTGATAAAAACAACCATATTCAGATCGCGATGGAGCAAGTTGCCGCCTCTTCCAACGAGCTGGCTACGGGCGCTAACGAAATTTCCGAGGATGTTGCGGACATGAGCGAATCCATTGCCGAGATCGAGAAGAAAGTCGCGAATTATGCCCATGCGACAAAAGAAATGAACGAACGCTCCGAATTCACCTTGAGTCTCGTTGACAAAGGACGAGGAGCGCTGGAAGCGCAATCCGAAGGGATGCGCCGCAACGTGGAAGCTACCGAGAAGGTATCGGAGACGATTACCGATCTGGCCCGCAAGGCGCAGGGCATTACGGCAATGACTACGGCAATTTCCGATATTGCCGAACAGACCAACCTGCTCTCGCTTAACGCCTCCATCGAGGCTGCCCGTGCCGGGGAGCACGGCCGAGGCTTTGCGGTAGTCGCACAAGAGGTGCGCAAGCTTGCCGAAGAAGCTACGGTCTCCACGAAGGAAGTATTCAGCCTTGTGAAGAGTATCGATCAAGGCATTAAACAAACGATCAATCACATGAAAGTAAATGAAGAGGTCGTTAAGATTCAGACTGAACGAATCCGCGAATCCGAGATGGTATTTGCCGAGATCGTTCAAAGCGTTCAATTCATTACGCAGCAGATTGCGGCATTCGCAAGCGAAAGCGATCAAATGCTGGAGAGCGCACGCAAGATTTCCGACGCCATCCAAAACATTTCCGCAATTACGGAGGAATCCGCAGCCGGCACCCAGCAGGTATCCGCGTCCATGAATGAGCAGATTTCTTCCGTGCAAGGTGTTGTGGAAGAGACAGAGAGAATGCTCAATATGGCTACACAGCTTCAACGCACGATTCAAGTATTCAAGATGAAGTGAGGCACTTATGACGAGCAGCCGCGTCCGGCTTACCGGATGCGGCTGTTTTTATTATGCGCATGATCTCTCTTACAACGGGGAAAAATAGCTTGGCGACTACATAAGAAACGGAGGCTATAAACGAATGAAGGGAATGCCGACTCTGTCCGGCAGATTTACACGATGGCTTGCTTTAGCGTTTACCATCGTCTTGCTGTTTGCTTCCGTAGAGCAAGCCTATGCCTCTGCACCCGCAAAACAAAAAAAGAAAAAGACGGCGGATACGTCCTGGGTAAGGATGCATAAGCAGTTTCCCAATACGTTTATCCTGAGCGGTCCAAGAAACGCCAAGCGAATAGCCCTAACTTTTGATGACGCGCCTGACCCAAGGTTTACGCCACAAATTCTGGATGTACTAGCCAGCTATGATGTTTGCGCGACCTTTTTTGTTGTGGGGTCCCGCGCGGTCAAGCACCCTGCCCTAGTCCGGCGTATCCATCGCGAGGGGCATGTCATAGGAAATCATTCTTATAATCATGCCGTCTTGTCACAGCTTAATTCCCGGGAATTCCATACCCAAATCTGGCGGACGGATGCGATCGTAAGCAACATTATCGGGTATCACCCCCGTTTTATACGTCCTCCTTACGGAGAGATGCGCCCGGATCAAGTGGCATGGTCGGGCAAAAGCGGATATACCGTCGTCAATTGGGATGTGGACTCCGTCGATTGGCGCAACAATCCGAATAGCAGCATCGTTTTGCATAATATTAAAAAGACTCTTCAGCCGGGCTCCATTGTCCTGCAGCATGCAGGAGGCGGATATGGACAGGATCTGTCCGGAACAATCGAAGCTCTGCCCGTTCTTATCACACAGCTTAGGAAAAAGGGATACAAATTTGTCACGCTCCCTGAACTGCTGAATAAATCCGCCGACAAAACAAAATAACCGGCAGCCTCTTGGCTGCCGGTTACCTCATTACTTCAGAACATATACTTTTACGTTTTGAATGCCGAAATTGCTTACCTCTGCAGGCGTGCCCGGCAAATAGATATCAATACGATTGCCTTTAATCGCGCCGCCAACATCGGATGCTGTCGCTACCATCCCGCCAGTTGGAAGGCCATCGGAGTTATAGCCCGTAATGTAAAGCTTTGTGCCAAGCGGAATAACTTTAGGATCAACCGCAACCGTGCCGACCTTCAGCTTATTGCCGAAGTAGTCGAGGCCCGCCCAGCCGCCATTCTCGGAAGCATCGCCGCTGTAAGCCGTTGCTTGAATAGACAGCTGCTTGCTGAACGTATGGATCGTACCCGCTTGATCCGTAACGCTTTGCGCGGTAACCGTAGTTGCTTTTGCAGCCGCAGCCTTGGCAGCTGTTGTTGTCGTTTTTGCTGTTGGAGCCGTTGTTGTTGTCGGGATCACGATATTAAGACCGGCGTAAATATTGAGCGGATCAATCTTTGCATTCGCTTTCATAAGTTTATCAACCGACACGCTATATTTCTGCGAGAGCTTCCAGAACGTATCGCCCTCAACCGCCGTATGTGTTTTGCTGGCCGCATGAACCGATCCTGTGGCAAAAATAAGAGATAAGCCGAGTACCGCCGTTGTCATCATCGATGCTTTCTTCATTGTGTTGTCCCCCTGGTTTCTGCGAATTTAAGTACGGATGACTTGCTTATGTGAAGAAAAGAAAAGCGTCAGGCGGAACCGCCTGACGCTTGGTTCTTCCGGATTGAGTTAATTCAATGAACAGTATTGTAGGATTAGCCTGTGAATTCTTGTACCCACTCGCCATTCACGTAAGCTACGCCGATTTTCGTGTAGTTTGCGTTCAGAATGTTAGCGCGGTGACCGGCACTGTTCATCCAAGCGGTCATAACTTCAGTTGGCGATTTTTGACCCACAGCGATGTTCTCGCCAGCGTAGTTGTAAGTCACGCCAAACGATTTCATCATATCGAACGGCGAGCCGTAAGTTGGAGAGTTATGGTCAAAGTAGTTGTTTTGGTACATGTCTTGTGCTTTAGCCGTAGCCACTTTAGTCAAAAGAGCGTCAGATGTCAAAGCTTTCAGACCCGCATTAGCACGCTCTTTGTTAACAAGCGTTACAACTTGGGATGCGAACTCGCTTTGCGATACTGTACCGCTGCCAGTGTTGCCAGTACCTGTGCTTGGTGTTGTTGGCTTAGCTGGTGTTGTTGGTGTAGTAGGCTTTGTAGTGTTGCCTGTGTTGCCAGTACCTGTGCTTGGTGTTGTTGGCTTAGCTGGTGTTGTTGGTGTAGTAGGCTTTGTAGTGTTACCTGTGTTGCCTGTACCCGTGCTTGGCTGCGTTACTTCCGTAGGCAATTTAATTGTAATGCCACCGAAAGTGATTTTGCTAAGGTCGATACCGTATTGCTGAGCGATTTGATTAATTGTATCCATCGAAACATTATTGCAATTCGTGGAGTACGTCTTCACAGCTGGTGCTGCACCTGCAGTTGGAGTCGTTACACCTATGCTGATCAAAGCTGCTGCTGCTAAGCTAGTGACACCCACTCGTAATGTTTGCATCTTCATGATTTCATCCTCCTAAAATTGTATGTGGTATAAATGTTGTTGGCTTGTAACTTGTTAACTTGTTAATCACTTGCCCTCCGACGCCACTTATCGTAACATGTGTTTCGAACTTGTTTCATGGCACAAAAACTGGTAAGTTACGCGTTTTCACTGTAAAAACAGGCGGTTGAGCGCCTTTATGAGAATGTGCTCATTTCTCGCTTAAACCGCAAATTCAGGCGGCTGTTGGCGATTCGGCATAGATGTCAGAATATTTCAACTCTAGGAGATCGAAACATTAGAATCTTTTAAGAAAGCGGTTCCAAAAAAGACGGATAACAAATAAAAAACTCCCCAAGAAACCGCCTGTTCGGGCAGTCTCTTAAGGAGTTTCTTCAATATATAGCGATTAGTTTACTTTGATAAATTGGCCTGTTGCTTGGGATTCAAATGCGCTCAGGATAACTTGAAGCGATTTGCGGCCTTCTTCGCCCGGGATAGCCGGTACCGTATCGTTAACGATCGAATCGATGAATGCATCAACTACGCCGCTGGACAGCTGTTTCGTGTTTGTGGAGATTTCGCCGACTTTATGCTTTTCAACGGAACCGTCGCGAAGCTCAACGATAACTTGATCTTCAGGATGCGTGCCGATCTTCATAACGCCTTTTTCGCACCACAGAACCGTGCTGTTGTCTTCGCCTTTGTAGTACGTCCAGCTTGCAACCAGGGAACCGATTGCGCCGCTCTTCATACGTACAACAACGTTAGCGTTGTCGTCTACGTCGCCTGCTTTGTCGATTGTACCGATAAATGCGGCAACTTCGGATACTTCATCGTTCAACAGGTAACGGATCAGGTCGGATTTGTGCACGCCAAGGTCACCCATTGCGCCCATGATAGCTTCAGGCTTGCGGAAGAACCAGCTTCCCGCACCGTCGATGCTCCAGCCGTCCGGACCAGGATGGCCAAACGATGTACGGAAAGTCAGAACGCGGCCAAGAACGCCGGATTCAAGAATTTGTTTTGCTTTTACGTGCGGAGGCATCAGACGTTGGTTATGTCCCACCATCAGCTTCACGCCGTTTTTCGCAGCAGCCTCGATCATAGCAGCCGCTTCTTCGTCCGTCACGGCCATTGGCTTCTCAACGAGGACATGCGCGCCAGCGTTAGCTGCCGCAATAGACATGGAAGCATGCAGGTAGTTAGGCGTACATACGCTTACCGCATCCGGCTTAATTTCAGCCAGCATAGTCTCATAATCGGCAAATGCCTTGCCGCCATGTTTCGCAGCGTACTCTTCCGCACGCTCGATTACCGGATCAACGAATGCAACCAGTTCAACATTCTCGTTGCCTACATATTCAGGAATATGACGATGTTTGGAGATGGAACCGCAACCGATTACTGCTACTCTTACTTTGCTCATTATTTTCCCCTGCCTCTTCTATAGTCAAAAGTCGAATATTATTGGTTCAAATAGTTCGTTTTCAGCCAGTTGATGCTTTCTTCAACGGATTGAAGCGGCGGATTCGCGCAGCGGTCCTGCTCAACGATCAGCCATTTTACGTCTGCTTGCTCCGATTGCTTGATAAGCGGCAGCAGATCCAGATCGCCGCGGCCAAGTTCAACCGTATCGATTTCAGCTTTTTCCGTATTTTTAACGAAGTCCTTCAAGTGAACTAGCGGCAGTCTGCCGGCATATTTCGAGATATATTCAAGCACATCGCGGCCTGCATATTGTACCCAGCCAAGATCCATCTCGACTTGCAGCAGGTCAGCGCCTACTGTTTCGTACAGCTTGTCGAATACGACTTGTCCATCGATCTCAACTTCGAATTCGAATTCATGGTTATGGTAGCAGAAAACAATGCCTGCTTCTTGGAATCGCTTACCGTATTCCGCGAAGTTTACAAGATGCTTCTTCCAGGCATCCGCATCGCGGACTTCAACAGGAAGCCATGGGCAGATCGCATATTTCGCACCGATTGTAGTCAAATAAGCAATTTCCTCATCGATCTTTGTTTCAAGATTCACGAGAGGAACGTGATTGCCGATTGCAACCAGATTAAGCTCTTCTAGCAGCGCTTTCATTTGTTCGGCAGGAATATCTCCGTAACCGGCAAATTCGACGCCTTCATAACCCATTGCCGCAACTTTGCGCAATGTACCTTCAAAATCTTGAGCTGTTTCTTCACGAAGCGTATACATTTGTAAACCGATACCCGGACGTGTCATCTGACAAGCACTCCTTTATCATTCAATTCCTTGTAACCGTCTATTATTTCATAGTCTTTACGATTCTCATTATACGGGTTGCGGCAAACAAAAAAACAGTTGTCTTATTACTATTTTTTTATGCGATTTTGCCATTTCTTCCGTTTGAGCCGCTTAACTAGTCCTCTTTTGCATCCGCGCGGCCGCAGATTCCTTGATTTGTAAAGAAATCATAACCATTTTTTAAGATTATCTTAATCTTTGTCGCTTAGAATAAGATCATTAGTAAACTTCGATCGAACATAAGCGACCCGTCTATAGTCCGGATTTATCGCCAAGGTAGTAAAAAAGTAAGCTAATTGAAAATCGGGCGAAACCTTCTGCAGGTTTTATCCGTATATGTTATATCAAAGTCTATCAATGGAATGGAGGCATTCCCCTATGAAAACAATGATTCTCTTTAATAACCGCACAATTCCCGTTTATTTAACTGATACGAATAAAAAAGCAATCGAAAAGTTGTCCGATGTCCTGAACCGCAAGGTTACAACGGGTAAAAATGCCTTGAAAAACTGTATTAGATCGCTAATCAGCGTTGAAATCGTCGGCAGTGAAGCTACGCTCCACTCGTTGTACGAAAAAGATACTTTAACGATCTCATTGTATTAAACCCACAAAGACCCACAAAGGAAATATTACAATAGCATATCCCAAAGCCGGCTGTTATCATTCGATGCAGCTGGCTTTGTTGTTTCATACGCAGCAAAAAGAAGCCCTGCCGGGCTTCTTTTTGCGTTTTTACTTCGTTGTCGTTGTCTGCTGATCAGCCTGCTGCCCGTTCTGGGCTCCGCCGCCATTCGAGAATTGACCGGCGCGTCCCCGGCCGCCGAATCCACCGCCGCCAAAACCGCCTAGACGAATGGACTCTGCTTCCTGCGTATCGTCCTTCAATTGTACTGTAATAATATCATCGGCCTTCAGATCAGCAAGCGTCTTGTCTGTTTCCGTCATTTTCCCGTCGGCGAAGGATGCGGACACGATCTTGGTTGCATCCGTTACCGTAATGTCCATAGTCTCGTCGGAGAACATGTTCTCCATATTACGCTGGCGTCCGCCGCCGGAATTCTGGCCGTCGCCCGCTTGAGGCGCCGAGCCGTCGCCTTGAGGAGGATTGCCTGAAGGAGGGTTGCCGTTTGGCGCATCTCCTTGTGCCGCATCGCCCTGAGGAGACTGTCCGCCACCTTCCGGTCTTTGGAATGAAGATTTATAAATCGTAATGGTCTGTCCATTAATCGATTTAATTTTTCCGATTGTGCCCATCATGGCTCTACCTTGAAAATCGCCTTGCTGCCCCTGGTTTTGCTGCTGGGCTTGTCCGGTTGTTCCATTCGCGGCAGTGCCCGATTCACCCGACTTAGAGCCGCAGCCTGCCAAAGCAACCGAGATTGCGACAGCGCTTAGTACAATTTTCCAGTTGTTCATCTCTCGTATTCCCCTTTTATGGCTTTTGTTTGCATTTTAGCAGACCAATATGAACGAGAAATGAACATGCCCTGATTAACTTCGCAATCTTTAGGGAAGTCTTTTTATAATGAATTTCCAAATGCAAAGAAAAAAGGACCCTCATTCAGGTCCTGTTATATATCCATTAACTTGAAGCCGAACTTTCGTTTAATGTTTTTCGGTTGCCAAGCAAGAACAGCGCTGTTCCGATCCAGCCGCAAATGGAAGCAATGACAAGCAGCATCGTTAACGATACGGTGTCCGACAAGCCCGCTCCAAGCAGCGGTCCTAATGTGCCGCGAACGCCAAACAGCATAAGATGCACGCCAAACACGGCCGCTTCCCTTCCCGGGGCAAGTCTGGAAACAAAGGCAAGGATGCCGATATCCCAAATGGCCTCTCCTACGCCCTGAATCCCGTTGCCTACGATAACAGCCGAATAGGTTCCCCATACTCCATATAACATCGGTACGATTGCATAAGCGCTAATCCCGCACAGCAGGACATGTTTAATATCTATCCGGTCAATTAATCGTCCGGCGATCAAGTAAGTAAGCAATAGTCCTGCGTAATAGGATATTCGGGCAAAACCGATCTGCACGTTATTCAACTCAAGCACCTGCACCTGAATGATCTGGTACAGCGGATTGGACAGCATATTGCCGAAGCCGGAAAAGGTGGTCGCTGCAAGAAATACAGCCAGCTTGCGGTTACCCGACACCAATGCCCACTGATCGCGCAGTGAGAACTTGGCCCTTGCTCTGGAAGGCGCATGAAGAACCTGCTTCGGAAGCCGAAGCGATTTAAATAAGATAATGGATGCTACTCCGAATATGGAAGCCGTAATAAGCGGGCCCGACGGGCCCGAGGCGTCAGCCCAGGAGCCAACGACATACGCAAGAGGAATCATTAACGCTCCGCTCGCCACCCGCACATACCCCATCAGCCTGCCTCTCACATCGGCTGGATACATCCGCGCGACTAGAGAAGCGTAAGCCGGAGCCTGTATCCCCATTAGGATCTGAAAGACCAGAGCGGTTGCAACGTAAACGGATGGATAAGCAAACAAGGCCGGAAAAATAATGAGCAGTCTGCCAATGAGGTTCGGAATAATAACAAACGGTTTCGGATTGCCCGACCTCTCAATCCATGCCGCCCATATCGGCGAGAACAGTAGACCTACTGCCGGCGCCGCGGACAATAGCCCCACCTGCAGGTTGGTAGCCCCTTCGCGGATCGCGAACGGCATAAAAAATTGATTTAATACTACGTTAAAAATACTGAATAATAAAGTCGCGCTGAAATCGATCCGCGCATTAAACCAGACGCGCGGCATCATCTGCATGCCGAGCCTATAGACACTGCCCTTTGTTTCCATCCCGCTGCAATCCTTTCGCTCCGCTATCCGTTTCTATTTTGCAAGTCATACCCATTAGAGCAGAGATTTCCTGAAAGCGCAATAAACTTTTTTACCGGAGCTTGTCTTCCCAAAAAAACGGCCCTCACCGGACCGAAAGAACCGTTACGCCAGTATTAATAACAAACCAAAGCAGGCGGCGGAAACACCGGTATAACACCAGGCTGCCGCTCGGCTGCAATCACGGAGACGCCAAATCCGGACAAGATACCCGACGGTAAACAGGACAGAGACAATCATAATTCCCATCATAATGCCGTCCATGAAAGGATCGTTCATCATGCCGTTCATTCCGCCGCTATGATGCTGCATATTGGACCATTCCATTGCGCTTATGCCGCCCGTAAGGAGCAGCGGAAGAAGCAAATGTATGCCATGCACAACGATTGGAAATAACATGCCGCCTATTGAAAGAAGGGAGCTGCGCGGCAAACGTTTATCGGTCACGTAGGGTCGCCTCCATCCCTGTTGCGTTACAACAGTATATGGCGCATCCCCGCATAGATTCGATTTTTTTTAACGGAAAGTGATGTTGTACAGGCAAGGCGAAATCATTAGAATTCACAAAAAAAGAAGCAGGCATCGCCCGCTTCTCCTCCTAACTATTCCGGCTGCTTCTTGCCGAGGAATCGCCAGAAGTTCCGGTTGAACAAATCGTCAAGATCCCGCTTGATTTCATCCTCCGTTACCTTCCAGCCGTTATTGTACAAACGCTCGTATTTCGAGGCCAGCACTTGCCCGATAATGCGGCGCGAGTGCTCCCACTTGTAAATCAGCTGTTCAAATACACGGCAGTCCGAGTGTTGCGGAATGACGGAGGTGCCCAGCAGTTCAAGACGGAACTTCGTCATCTCCTCGACCATCGATTCGATGTGAAGGAACCACCAGCAGCCAAACACCATCAGATTGCGGAACTTCCGCGCAAGCACGGTCAGCTCATGCTGATTGCTGCGGGCCAACATCGTGATAAGGAATTTTTGCTTCGGATAATTGCGGCATAAAGCTTCAACCGCGGACACGTCCGAGTCCATGCTCATGTCGCCCGCAAGACGAAGCTCCGGATTCACGCGGCGGCGAACGCCAATCATGAGGGCAAACGGAATGCCATGCTTCTGGCAGACCGGCACCATCGCTTCGTCAATCATGCGAGTGCGGTGGTCTTCAGCCGGATAGACGAAGTCGCCCGGCATCGATACCGCCAGATACAAAGCGTCCATGCGGACAATCCATTCGGATAGAAAGCGGCATACTTCTTCCTTCGTCTTCTCCGTCCACTCCTCGGAAGCGTCGTAACCAAGGGAACGGAGCTGTACGACAGCATTAGGCCAGTCATTCAGCAGGGTGTCTACCCGAAGGGCAGCGGAGAACCGGGAATCCGTATTGCCGCCGCGGTTCAGCCATACTTCACGCTCTTCCGGATCAAACGGATCATTGGTCATAAGGACATGCTTCACGTTCGAGATCCGGAGAACCTCGTCCACCTGCTCAGCCGTCGTACGGCTGGCAAGCGCCTCACGGTAATCATTCAGATTACGCGAGGAAACGTCAAGACCAAGACGGTGCAATATCGTAATAAAGCCGTTTGCAGCTTCGCTGATCGGCGAATGCTCGATAAAGAGCTTGTTCCAGATCCAGTCCGCCTGCTCCCGCTTCGACATGGCCCAGAAGGCGTCATACGACTCCTGGTCATCCGCCCAGCGGAACGACTCGGAAATTAGATAATGATATATAAGCAGCTCATCGATTCCCCACAGCAGCAAATTGCCGAAATCGGCGGAAAACAAATGGGTATGCATATCCGTTACCGGCATCGTCATCGCAAGACGTCCAACGGTTTCTTTCATCGCACTGACGGATTCTATGGCCAGTTGTTCCTTGATCATCATGAATTTTCCTCCTCAACTTGTCCTAATCACATCGTACCACCGCCAGGGGCGAACCGCTTCTATCCGGTTATCGTTCATCGCTGGCCCATTTATATGTGGTTGGTGTATTTGAAGGACGAGCAGTATAATAAAACAACAGCTATTTCATCCGGTGGAGGAATTTCATGAGCGTTCAAGAGCGATACCCGCTTCCCATTGAAGCGATGTACAATACATCCCAGATTCCGACTGACTTTCATTCCCATCTGGAATATGAAATTTATTATTTTCACAGCGGCAAATGTAAGCTTCTGATCGGCGACAGCATCTATGAGCTGGCTCCGGGCAACCTCATTCTGATGAACGGGATGACTCTTCATTATCCGTCCATCGATAACCGCTACGAATATTGCCGGACGGTTGTCCATTTTGACCCGGCGTTTGCTTCAGGCTTATTTCAGCCGCCTTTTCTGATTCCCCTGCTGCTTCCCTTCGAGAGACAGACAAACCGCCTGATCTCCCTCAAAGCCGAGGAGCAGGCAAGGATCGAACCGCTGCTGGAACGGTTATGCCAGCTCCGGCAAAGCGATGATCCATTGTCTCATGACCGGTTAATCCTTTGTTTTCAAGAGCTGCTGCTGCTTATTTACGAATTCGCCCATATGCCTAGTTACGGACAAGCTTCTCCGCCTGGCAGTATCAAGCATCAGAACGTCCAAAAGCTGATCGCTTATATCGAGGAGCATTACCGGGAGGATCTTGAACTGGACGATATCGCCGATTATATGCATCTTAATAAGCATTACCTGGTAAAGATCTTTAAGGAAACAACCGGCATCACCTTGTTCCATTACCTGTATCAGCGGCGAATCAATCAGGCTAAAATGCTATTTACGATGAACCCGGACCGTTCTATTACGGAGACGGCCTTTGAGATTGGCTTCAAATACGTCTCGCATTTCAGCCAAACGTTCAAAAAATTTACCGGACAATCCCCCGATGACTATAGGAAGGGGATCGCCCGACCTCTTGAGTAAACGGTTATAAAGATTTAAGAACGGAATTGCTCCCGAATGCCGGCCAAATAGACCTTAAGCACAACCTGAATACTCTCATCCAGATTTACCGGCAGCCCGAAGCCTCCGCTTCTCTCCAGCGTTGCGAAGCCATGCATAAAGCTGCGGAAGCCCCTGACGAGATGGATCGTATCCTCCTGCTTCATCTTATAAGCATAGTCCATCACCGTAATAATGAGCTGAATCAATTCCTCGCTTACTTTGATCAGCTCCGCGTCCTCTGTCTGCTGGGCCGGAAGCGTAGCCTCGTACAGGCCCGGATGCTCTCTCGCGAATCCGATATAAGCAAGCCCGATGGCAAAGACGGCATCATCGCCCGATCTTCCGGCAACCGCGCGGAGCAGCCTGTCATGCAGATTTTTGAGTCCGTACAAGGCAAGCTTCTCCTTAAGTCCGCTTAATCCGTCCACATGGTTATATAAAGAAGGAGAACGGATACCAAGCTTCTGGGACAACGAGGCGAGGGTAACGGATTCCAGTCCGTTCTCGTCCGCCAGCTCGGCAGCCTTTTGTATGATGGTTGGCAGATCCAATCCTATTCTTGGTGACATGGTCTATTCTCCCTTTCTTAATGAACAATTACGGAATCAAGCTTGCGTGAAGCACTCTGAATGGCCAACTCCATCATCGCTTCCGGTTGAACAATCAAATCCCCGTGACCGACAGCCAGCAAGGATGGCTTCAGATTCAGCAGCTTCATCGCGCTGCGGAGCGATTCGATCTTATTCCAGGTCGCCATCGCAGGAAAAGGAAACTTCCAGCGCACCTGTCCGCTTACCGCTATTCCACCGCGCACCTGAAAAGCATCTCCCGCAATCAAAGCATGGCTTCGCGAGTCCAGAAAGGACATCGAACCCGGCGTATGGCCCGGCGTCATTATCGCCAGCAAGGAACCTACGCGGTCTCCATCCCGCAGAAGCACATCCGGGCGCGTTGCGATTTTGCCCGGCTTAGGCACGCCGCCCCGAATTGGCGTTTCCGGCTCATTCGGGTCAAGCGAGCGGTCACCGTTAAGCAGTCTGGAATCGCGGGCAGAAATATATACCGTAACATCGGTCAACTGCTTCCTTATAGCATCCAAAGCTCCAATGTGATCGCTATGAGCATGGGTCAGAACAATACGCGTAATGGGTTTGCCGATCTGCTTTGCCGCTTTTAGAATAGCCTCGGCATTGCCCGGCATCGCGGCATCAATTAGCGTCAAGCTCTTCTCTTCCTCCACCAAATAACAATTCACCGGAAACATTTTGGGCATAAAAGAAAGTTGGTAAACCTGTTCATGACGTGTCACTCTCACTTTAATTAACCACCTTCGCTCATAAACTAATATCGTTAGTTTTATAATAACTAATACCATTAGTTTTTGCAAGAGGTTTTTTGCCCAAAGTACAATACTACAACAACCAAAGCTGAGAACATCAGCAGCCGGTCATTATCGACCGGCTGCTGCAATGTGCTTATTGAAAAACAATCCGTCATACGAAGTCAATGGGCTTAGCCGCATTCAGCAACTGCCATCCCCTGGTGCTCTATACGGTAATATAACGCCAACCGCCAGAAGCGGTAATATCTACAGCTGTTTGCTCCGCATAACCTTCGCAAATGAAGCCTGAAATTTCGGTGCCATCCTCAAGCTCGATCTTCCCGATTCCAAGCGGTGCAGGAATAAGGGCTGTGAATGCGCCAAATGCCGCCTTCGGCATTTCCCATACTTCCAACTGAATGGAATGCCCTCCGTTACCCTTCTTGATTAAGCCGGGTTTAGCCGGAACGGTCGGCAATTTCACCAATTGATATTTTGCGGCTGTAGCCGCCTCGCGAACAAAATGGGCACCATGCTCCAGCATTTGCTTTTCCAGCGGAAATCCACGCATATGAAGTCCGCACACGGCAACGGGTACCATTGCTTGCTCCGTTACGGAAATAGATATAGGCGGGATAGCTGCAACGCATTCTCCCGTAAGGAAAAGCTCAGCAGCGCCGGTAATAAGCGCCTCCTCTTCGGCAAGCGCGAACAGCGTAATTCCAAATGGCAGCTCATCAGCGGCAAAGCCTGCAGGAATCGCAGCTGCGCATAAATCAAGCAAATTGCAATGATTGGTATAGCGTCCCATATCCGAGTTTGCCCCTATCGGATCGGCACTCACCTGCTCGCGTGTCCATGTGCCTCCGCAGGTCGGCATCACCATTACCGACTGCTTAAGCAGCTTCTTGGTTTCTAGCTTATACTGCTGCAACTGGTGCATAGCTTTAAACACGGAAGCTGCACTGTGCTTCCCAGAAGCACCAGACCGCAAAATTCGCTCCGTCGTCTCAAACGTTACTCCCGGATTAGCTGTTACAAATGGTTCCAGACTCGCCCACCTCTCTGCAACCCAAGGCCCGTCGTATAACAACGCCGCCGCCCGGGTGAAAAGGTCGTAATCGGCATATTCCACAACGACTTCAAGTTTAGTAATCCTCTCTACTGCTGCATCCCAAGCTTCTTCATACTCTGCCGCATAGGGTCCATAGAACTGCGGCTTGACGCTTGGCAATAAAACTTTGTGCGGGAGCTTCGATGCCGAACGCTCGATGCTGCGGGACCATGAATCGGATTCATGGATGCCACGCGCAAGCTTATCAACCTCTAACGCATCCGCGAGGGAATGGGCAAATACATTGACGCAGTCAAGGCTGGCGCAAGCCGGAACAACGCCTTTGGTCGGCCAAGCTCCAAGGCTTGGCTTAAAGCCGACCAGATTGTTCAATGCAGCCGGAACCCGGCCGGAACCGGCTGTATCCGTACCAAAGGCAAAAGCTGCATGGCCGCGTGCTACAGCGACCGCCGAGCCTGAGCTTGAGCCGCCGCTAATCAACTCGGGACGCAGCGCATTATGCGTCTCGCCATACGGGCTGCGGACGCCTACTAGTCCGGTCGCAAACTGGTCCAGGTTTGTTTTGCCGAGTGGAATCGCACCTGCATCTATCATCCGCTGCACGACAGTAGCATGCTCTTGAGGTGTATAGGAAAATGCAGGGCATGCTGCCGTCGTTGGGATCTTCGCCACATCGATATTATCCTTAATGGCAAACGGAATACCCCATAACGGAAGACTTTCCGGGTCCGTCCCCTTCAACCGATCCAAATAGGGCTGAACATGATCCATAGTTGGCGGCGTAATCCAAATGTTCATACCTGCATCCGCCTGAACGCGCTCCATAATTCCATTAACAACAGCCTCAGGCGTAAGCGTGCCGCTTACGTACAACTCTCGAAGCCGCTCGATGGTCAGCTTGACCGGAATACCTGATTTGCTCATGACCAGCCTCCTAAACTCATAACATTACCGGCCTCATCTCGTTTAGCTTAACGGCCAAATACAGCTGTAAAATGTCGTCGCCGTCATCGACGTTAATGCCAAGCAGCTCGCATACCCGTTCCACCCGGTAAGAAACGGTGTTGTAATGCGTAATCAGCTTCGCGGACGTCTTTTTTATGTTCCGGTTATATTTGAAATAAACGCGGATCGTCTCATACAGCTGAGATTGATGTTTACGGTCGTATTCGAGCAGCGGAACGATATACTGATCCCGATATTGTATAACTGCCTCTGAATGCGGCAGGTGATATAACAGTTGAAAAGCTCCAAGCCGTTTAAAATCCACATAGGGCTCTTCATAATTGCAAATCGTGCTGATGTGATGAATTTTTTTGGCTTCTTCATAGCTTTCGCACACCAGGTCAGGCCGGCTGGCGACATTGCCGATACAAAGCGAGAAAGCATTCGACGAATCAATAACCGATCTCAGGTCTGCCGCAACCCGGTCAAGCGCCGTCTGTTTCGAGATCTGCGCGGAAACCGGAATAAGAAATATCAATTCCCCTTCCGCTATCGTGATCTGCAGCCCATCGCGAAGCGACTTGGAACGAAGCCTTCTGACTACTTGCTGCAGTTGCTTAACCGACGGTTTCCCATTCAACCAGCGCACAAGCGCTACGCAGAGCTGCTGCTGATCCTCCAGCTGGCTGCCTGATGCTTCTGCCCTGAGCTTCAAATCCTCCATTGCCACGATCCGCCCGGAAATCCAATCCTGAAGAAACTGGTCAATATATTTTAATTCAACCTCTCTCCGGGCGTTTGCGTTGATCATTTCCAATCCCACTAGAATGCCGACACGATCTATCGTTAGTTGATCGACGATGGAATGCTCCTGATTCCACTCCAGCAGAATAAGCAAACACTTCTCATGCTGCTTATCGTTCACCTCGGAGACGTATACCCGAATACGGCGGTCGCCAAGCGATATGAAGCTGACGCCAAGATTCGTCTCTATCCGCAGCTGCGACCAGAGCTCGACATTCGCCGCTTGCTCCAACAACCCGGCTTGCGGGGATAGAAACAGCTGATCGGTATCATCGAGCAGCACGATCGGATTATTCAGCATACCATCGAGCGTTTGCAAAAATTCTTCAATTCCATTTCCATATAACAGCTGCTGGGATAACTTCTGGAATCGGCTTTGCAGCAGTGACAGCTCCCTTACTTCGGTCACCAGCACTCGCTCCATAATATCGCGGACAACATCCGAGAAGACGGTCGTAGCCGGAAGTTCAAAGACGGGAAAAGCGAGTCGATCCGCCAGCTCAAGCGCCCGCTCCGGAATCTCCTCGATGAACCGCTTCGTCTTAATGCCAAGCGCGGCAACGCCTTTTTCAACCAACTGCGGAATAATGTCCGCTATTGCCCCCGGCTGATCCCGGAACGGGAAACCGCTCGTAATGAGAAATTCACCCGGCCTCACCCAATCAATGACATCAGGCACTTCCATGACATTGACCCGGTTAATGCTCCGATGCATACCGCCGGCACCGGCTAGTACGACTGCTTCTTTGAAATCGGGTATCAGCAATATGTCTCCGCAGGTGAAGCTTGCCTGATTGTTAGTCTCCAATGGCATTACCCCGCTATTCTATTTCTTAATGGAATAAACATCTTCCACGAGAGTTGTATTGAAAAACGAGTTGGCAGGCACGTTCTCCTCAACCGGGAGAAAAATACTGATTTGTTCGGACGGCTGATCATCATCGTTCGCTACGGAATGAATAACCCCGGCCGGCACATGAAACGTATCGCCAGCCTTGTAGCTTTTCCATTCTCCGTTGCAGAGCAGTTTTACTTTTCCGACGGAAATATAAATAATTTCGGCGACATCGTGATAGTGAGGCAGTACTTGCCCACCGACACCGATTTTCTCCCAAAGAATCGAGCTCGAACGGATTCCCAGCCTATCCGCTTGAGCCGCCGATACGATCTCTCTATGATACAAATGAATATGGTCAGGCATCAGCCCCCATTCCATTTGTTCCCCAACGATAACCTCTGTCTCATTTGCTAGTGTCATATAGTCAGTCTCCTATCTTCCTCTATTTATGTTCGTTACGCCGAAAAACAACCGCTACCGGTCCGCCGCCCGCTGGACCCTGATGCTCCGCACCTCCGGATACGTAGATCATTGGATCGCCGCATACAGAAGCGAGAACACCTCCGACGACTGCGCGTGCATGACGGGTATGATTAATGTCCGAGTCATCGAGCATCGTATGCCGCTTGCCTCTAATATTTCCGGTTGGATCCGCCTCAGCCTTAGCAAGCACCTGCACCATCTCGGCATTCGGGTATTTCTCCAGAATTCGCTTCAGTGCTCCCGCGTCAATCGCATCCTTCATCACATCGTGATCGATAAAATATGGCCCTTCCGCATAAGCAGAGTTGCCGAATACGATAACCTCGCAATAGGCGAGTTCGCTGCCTGCCGACGTAGATGCCACATTGCTGAAAAGCTCCCACGAGTGGCAAATATCCGTATCCTGCAGTCGCTCCCGTTCAATCTCTCCAAGCGCTACGGCTGCGCCAAGCGCCGATGCCCCGCGGGAGTAGCCCATAGATTTGTAAGTATCCTCGGTTACAGTGGAGGCATCTCTCAGAATCGCTTCCTGCACTTGCTCCGCCGTCAGCAGCGGACATTTAATTTGAACAAAATGCACGTCGGCAGCATCGTTGATGCCCGCCCCATCCATCGCCCGGAGAACGGCCTCTGCAACTTGGTCCACTTGGGCGAGACGCCCAAGCTCCTCAGGCATGAAATCAGGCGTTCTTGCTACGCCAATCGCTAATGAAGACAACTCCCGCTTGCTTTTAATCGCATCGGATTCGCTCCGGGTAATGACCGAGAGATGAGGGCTTAATATCCCCTCCGTTCCTCCGGACATCACGAACGAGACCGGTTCAGCAGAAGCTTCCTTATAAGAAGCGAACAAATTTTTCAAAGCCAGAACCGCAAACCCGCGGGTAAAGTCGTTGACACAGCCGTTCCCCTCCGTTTTGCCCAGCACGGCTACAACTTCCTTCGGGTTAATAAGCGACTCGTCAATATAACGCTGCAGCGCAGCCATATCATTCGGTGAACGAGTCGGTACTTTAATAACTGAACATTTCATCATAGATCATCCGCCCTTTGCCAAAATACAACTTTCTTCTCCAACCAGCTAATGCCCCAGAAAAGCAACAGTCCGCATAATGCCGATGCAATAATGGCCGAGAACATAATCGGCGTATCCATATGATAGGAGGATACGAGTACGACATAGCCTAGCCCTTTGTTCGCTCCGACAAATTCCCCGACGATCGCTCCTACGATTGCAAGCGACGAGGATATTTTCAAAGCAGAGAATACGTAAGGTAAGCTCGTCGGAAGGCGCAGCTTCCAGAATATTTCCGCTTTTGTTCCTTTATAGGTGGAGAACAGCTCCCAAGCCTCATGTTCAATGGCTTTCAGACCTTTGACGCTATTGACGAGAATCGGGAAAAAGCAAATCAGCATCGATGCGACAACCTTCGAGGAATAGCCGGTGCCCATCCAAACGACCAACAGCGGAGCCAACGCGACGAGCGGAGTCGTCTTAAGCGCAATGGCCAGCGGGAAAGCTCCCTTCTCAATGGACTTGGAGTGAACGAAAATAACGGCCGTTATCATCCCCAAAATATTAGCGAGCACAAAACCTGCCAACGCCTCCGTTAGCGTGACGAGCATATGGGACGACAGCGATCCGTCCATAACCTCAATGACGGCGGAAGGAGCGGGAAGTAAATACACGGGGACATGGAACAAACGGACGGCCAGCTCCCACAAAATAATAAAGCCAAGCGCAAAACTGATAGGGTACATGCTGCCTTTTAATTTATTAATCATAAGTGCTTGACCCTCTTTCTTAATTCATTAACGGTACGATGGTACTCCGGAAGCTCCTCCATGCCCACTTTACGGTGCGCAGGAAGAGGAACGGGAATAATGGCATCCACACCGGCTGGCCTTGGCGACATCATAACGATTCTGTTCGACATAATGACCGATTCTTGAATCGAATGGGTGACCATAACGACTGTGCTTAAGCTTGTGTCGGGACTTTCCCACAGCCGCAGCAGCTCGAAATTCAATTTCTCTCTCGTGAATTCATCCAACGCGCCAAACGGCTCATCCATTAAGAGCACAGCCGGGTCAGCAGCAAGCGCTCGCGCGATAGCGATACGTTGCTGCATGCCACCGCTCAATTGATGCGGAAAGTGATTCGTAAAATCCTGCAGGCCAACCAGCCGAAGCGCCCCCTCCGCTTTGTCCCGAGCTTCTCTCTTCGAGAAGCGTTTCTCTCCGATCGTCAGAGGCAGTACGATATTCTGTATGGCCGTAAGCCAAGGCATCAGAACCGGCTTCTGAAATACCATCCCGATCGAGAGATCCTTTGCGAGCTTAACCTCCCCTCCAGCATTCGGCTGGAGGAGACTCAGCATCAAGCGCAGCAGCGTGGACTTACCGCAGCCGCTTGGGCCAAGGATAGAAACAAATTCATTGTTATAGATGTCTAAGGAAACATTGTTCAGTACAGGAACATCGCCGAACGTAAGAGAGCAATTCTTTAATGTAACCGCGATTTCGTTCATCGAAGAAACCGATGCTTGTTCTTGCTTTGCCACTCCATTCCTCAATTCACTTACCGTCGCTTGCACATCAATCACTCCCTATTCGATATAGTCATTCGTAAACACTTTATCCAGTTCTTGTTCTTTCTTCAGAAACTTCAAATCAATCAAGCTTTTTTGCAAAACGTCCCAGGCTTCGGTATCCATCTTGCCAAGCGGCAGTTTATCCGGCTCAAGCAGCGAAATGCTTGCTTTCATCATCGCTGTCTCATGGCCCAGGTCCAACTTATCCCCGAACTTCAGACCAAACCCAGCTGCTTCTTCCGGATTGGCGATCGCATATTCCCACCCCTTCATCGAGGCCTCAACGAAGCTTTTCACCATTTCAGGATCCTTCTTGATCAACGATTCCGTCGTAAATAACGTATCTGCATAAAAATTAATGTCGTAGTCGCCAGGCTGGATAATATTCACCTCATGCCCTTGCTCTTGAACGGCAAGCACCTCATTAATGACGTAACCCGGCCATGCTTTGACTTGACCACTGAGCAGCGGGCTCATGTCGTATTTCACTGGCATTTCATCAATCGATTTCGCATTTATGCCCGCGCTTTTCACCATCGCTCGGAAGGTCAGCTCTTCATTGCCGCCAAGCTTCACGCCTACCTTCTGGCCGGCAAGATCTTCGATCTTCGTAATGCCCGAATCTTTTAAGCTAAACAATACGAATGGCGTTTTGCGGTATACCGCTGATACTGCTTTAACCGGCACGCCTTTCTCCCGAGCCATCAGAATTTGATCTGCGCCCGTTACGCCAAACTGCTCGCTTCCCGAAGCGACCATCTGAACGGAAGGAAAATCGGCTCCGCCCGGCCTGATTTCAACATCCAATCCCGCTTCCTTATAGAAGCCTTTTTCAACCGCTGCGTAATAGCCAGCAAATTGCGCTTGATGAATCCATTTCAGCCTCAACACGACTTTTTTCAACTTCTTTGTCTCTCCGGCTGCCGAGTTAGAAGAGACCGTATTTGAGTTGGTGCTGGTTTTTACATTGGAACCGCAAGCCGTTACAACAAGCATCAGAGCCGCCAGAACAATAAACAATGATTTCTTATTCCACATCATATTTCCCTCCGGTATGTCTCTATTTATGGATAAACAATAGCTGGATGCTGAATAGAAGTTTCGCGTTAGTCTAAGTTAGTAGTTTTCCAGAGCCATCAGTACATCCGCTGAGCTGCTGACGCTGCCGAACACCCCGCCTTGCATTGTCACCATATGAAGCGCCGCTTGATGATTGGTTGGATCTGTCGCGCCTGTGCAATCCTCAAGGATTAAACATTCGTAACCTCTATCATTTGCTTCCCGCATTGTCGTATGAACGCAAACGTCAGTCGTTATGCCAGTCAGTATTAAGTGAGTAATGCCCCTGTTCTTTAACACGAGATCCAAGTCTGTTGCATAAAAGCTTCCCTTGCCCGGCTTGTCGATAATGAACTCCCCTTCAATCGGGGTAAGGTCTTCAATGATTTCCCAGCCCGGCTCCCCTCGCACCAGTATGCGTCCGGCAGGACCAAGTGAGCCTATTTCAGCGCCGATTTGCTTGCTTCGCCAACGTTTATTTGCAGGAAGGTCGGACAAGTCGGGCTTGTGGCCCTCTCTTGTATGGATAACCGTCATTCCTTCAATTTGGCGAACCCGGTTCAGCAGCGTTTTGATAGGTTTAATAGGCTTGGCCGTCAACGACAAATCGTATCCCATCTGTTCCACATAACCACCTTTGCCGCAAAAATCGATTTGCATATCAATAATAAGGAGCGCTGTTTTCGCAGGATCGATCCTGCCATCGTACGGCCAAGCATAGGGATTTGCTGTAACCTGCATGTTATGTTTCCCCTTCCTCTGCTCTCATCTTGTGAGAATTAGTAACAATCAATCACATATCCGAAGTATATTTTTCCCTTGTGTCATATTATATCACACAAAATACTGATTTTCTTTGTGAATCTCACAAAAACGTGAACTTATTTGTTGTGATTTTTTATATAAAGACTTATATATGTTATGTTTAGTTACACAAGATACAAAAAGAGGCTGTAACGCAAGATTTAAAATATTGCGTTACAGCCTGCACTACTTGCTTAATTCATATCAAGTGTTACATGAGCCGTTTATTCGTCATTACATCGGTAAACACAAAAAAAGCCGCAATTTATGCGGCCACTAATGAGATATTCAAGAGCTGTCAATGGGGAATGGAATTGGCGTTCGAAAATTCGGGCCCATGTCTGCCAAGCCGCTAAGCATGAGCCAGCGTAGGTATACAAAACTCGGGCAGCTTTCCCAAATCAGAAAGCGTTCTAATAAACAAGACATCTTCTTGCTCACCATAGGGTTCTACATAAGCTTTGTTGAGGAGTTGATCGGGTGTGAAGTGAAACCGAACTTTCCTTGTTTGTTTCGTTGTAATCCGCGAAACCAACGTCTCCATGTTCACCTGTTTGTCGCTGATCACCTCATACAAATGCAGCAAATCGCCTTCATGCTCAAAAACGAGAATGGCATCGTCAGTTCGCGAGTAATATAGGCATTCGCGGAAGATGTTCAAAGCATAAAATTGAAATAAACTTTCGCTGTTTGTGACGCCAACATGGTTTGAAATGGGTCTACGGGAATAAAGCATTTGTTTAATTAAATCCCAATGCTCTTCCTTCATAACATCTAGTTTTTCCATTAATATTGGTTCACCTTCCGGCTGAACAGCTATGTTTAAATAAAATTGATGTTCAGGTAAGGCCGTAAATCCAAACTTAGGGTAAAATTCGAGCACGGTGCTGTTCGCAAATAAGAAAAGCAAATCGCATGTGCCTTCGTAGGTATCCAATACATACTCCATCAGTTGTCCGGACAATCCCTTACCCCGATGCTCGGGATGAGTCATTACCGTTCCAATTTGTAGTGCGCTTTTGCTTTCACCATTAATAACCAAATCCATTTTACTTACCGAAATATTCGCGATTATTTGGTCATCTGCAACAATTGAATGACAAATATAGCGATCGCCCCAGGCTCCCTTTTGGTACCATGCTTCGAAGTCAATCCCAAATACTAGTTTGGAAAGTCGATTGAAGCTTGCTCGGTACTCGTCATGGTTTTTGTAGTCATAACTATGTATTATCATCAAAAAGTGTTGTCCTTTCTAAGTAGAATAATTATTTAATTATTTATTACATCCTCTGCTCCGCTATGTAATTCCACGCAGATCACTCCCTCAACCAAGCTATAAATAATACCTTGAGTTTACCATTAAACTCCAGATTTTAGGGCGTATAGAATACTTATAATTAAGTTGCCCAATAGCTCAATGACACAAAAAGCAGCTTGCACGGCGGCAAACTGCTCCTAGATCATGGTTAGCCTGCTTAATCATACCAAGCGGACAAGCTAATCTGTATTCATCTTTAAACGACTCTTAACTATTCTGCTCGTTACTTTAACGAAAACGGCAGCTGACCATCATGTGTCAGCTGCCATACGCGACTATTTCTCCAACTCATAGCGGGTCGCGATAATGCCCGACTTGAGCGTTCGGCTGGACAGCAGCTTAAGCCTGATTTTCTCGACGCCGCCGTCGAATACCGATTTTCCGTTGCCTAGGACGACCGGACAAATCGTCAGTAGGAATTCGTCGATCAGGCCGAGCTCAAGCAGCGTCTTCGCAGCCCCCGGGCTGCCGAAGATAACGAGATTTTTGCCCGGCTGCTTCTTGAGCGCCTTTATTTCCTCTGCGATATTGTCCTTGATCAGCATAGTATTGTTCCATTCCGCCTTGTCCATCGTGCCGGAAATGACGATTTTCTTAACATCCTGCAGCCATTTAGCATGCTCTATACTGTGCCTCGACTCATTCGGATCATCCAGCACCTTGGGCCAGTAGCTCTCCATCATCCGATACGTCGTACGGCCGTATACGGGAGAGCCAACTTCGGCTACGACCTCCTCGGCGTATTTCTCTAATTCCTCGTTGTACGGTATCCAATCCAGTCCTCCGTTTGAATCTGACGCATACCCATCCAGCGACACATGCATGAACAATACGAGTTTTCTCATGTCCGTTTCTCCTCCGATTTAGAATTTATCTTGTTAAGATTTGTTAGCCGTTGTCCTGTTTTTTATCCTGTTGTTACGTTCACTATAAATCATTACGTTACGTAAGGTTCAAGGGGAATCTGAATTTTTTGCAGACAACTTTATTTGATCGGCTGCTGCTGTATTAATGGAACTATCGTTTTCCTTAATTGAACTCTTATGAGCCAGTAGACATGAAAGATAAGTGGGATAGCCCACTCTTTCATATTATCTTGAATAGTTTGTAGAGTTAATTTGATTCCAAAACCAAAAATGAGATCCTTGTGAAACAATTAGGCGCTCAAAGAGCAGTCCGAAATTTAATTTAATATCTTCACCTTCACTATCAATCGATATTGGTTTCCGTAATAATGAGTACCGTTGAAATTGTACCAACTACGTTTGAGAAAGGTCTTTTCGTTATTTTTTACCAATTTATTATTGCAATCAGGACAGATCTTTTTATAGAATAACAGTCGGAGTAGTTCTTTTGGTTTTAACTCAAATTCATACGCTGGCATCTCTGATCCCCCAAAAACTGTTATGCTACCTAAAATTCATTTTACTACATATTGCAATTAATCTGCCGGTTAGTTGAGAAAAAGGCAGCTCATCATATGATTAGCTGCCTCCCTCTTAATTCGAGCTTGCTCGTTGTCAAACACGTAGATGTACACATTCACAATTGCTGCAGTCGAAAAATCGACTTTATCTCCATCCACTTCATCTGTGACATCGCCCAAGCTATATGCATCTATGGCATAAGTCACTGCCGCAGCTCCATTCAGCTCCTCAAACGGTGATGTTCCGCCTTTTGGATGTACTTGAAGAAGCTTTAGACCTTTGTCTTGCATAGCTTGTGTTACGTCGTCCAGAGTGATTAAGGCTCCCAACTTTGGCAGGCTAATTTAGATCTGACAGACCCTCAGCAAATGGCTGAAGTCGTGGAACGTGCATTTTCAGAACTGGGTACGATCGATGTGTTTGTCAATAATTGCAGCCTACGGATTGTATGGCGCAGTGGAGGAAGCAAGCGATAGGCAAATTGAGCACCAGTTTATGACCAATGTGCTTGGCTCCCTACGTGCAGCGCGTGCAGTCCTGCCTTTTTTCCGCAAGCAGGGTGGCGGTCACATTGTACAGATTTCGAGTATGGCGGGTCATTATTCAATTCCGGGCATGGGTTTGTATTGTTCTACGGAATAGGCGGTCGAAGGAGCTTTTGAAGCGCTGTCTAAGGAAGTAGCTCCGTTCAATATTAAGACCACTATGGTGGAGCCTGGCGGAATCCGAACAAATTTTATCACAAACAACGCCGTATTCGGTGGGCAGATGGACGAATACCGGGATACGGAGGCAGGCATTGACGCCTATCAGCAAATCCGGGCAACCCTATTGGAAAGACTAGCGCTTTTTGGAAGCGCAGAAAGAACTGGCTTATTCCACTGATTCAGATGATGTGGTATGACCATTTAAAGGACACCAAAGGACTTCGACATCTACGGCAACTGATATGCTCCTCTACAAGTAGCCAGTTTATTTATTAACCCTGTCTACGCCCTTTCGCTTAATGAAAAAGGAGCTGCTGCCGTAAGGCTAACTGCTCCTTTTTTTCGTGACAGTCCTTTGGAATCTTTACTGCAGATATGCCTTTTTATTATTCTGTCAAACTATGGGGTTTCGTAATTTTTTAATGGTAAACCTACATATTCACGGAAGGAGCGGATCCGCTCTCCCTCGAATTCAAAGACAACTGCAAGCTCATTTCGATATGGTCGCCCATTCAACGAACCTTCCGCGTGAAATACTACCATCCCGTTGTCCTCATTCTCAATCAAGATATGCGGTGTCAGCTGTACCTGCAATACTGAGCGCTCAAATAGAATTAATTCCTCGAAACGCTTCTTGCCTTGCTGCTCATGACTCCAACCCTCTAGCGGGAGCGGAACGAAGAAACGAAAACCTTCCGTAACCTTCTTAAGAAAATCGGCTGTATGCCCTGTTTCGAAAGCCCGCCTAAAAGCGTCAAATACTTCGTAAGTTCGGACTGGAACTGAATCTACGGATTTCACCATGACAGCATCCTCCTCATTATGGTGTATTATATGGCTACCGCGACAGGATCTTTAGCTGGCTCGATATCGTTCCAAGATGAATGGCTTCGTGAATCAGAGCGAAGTTAAACAACTCGCCGGCGGTGTGGAATTGGAATGGTCCGAAGACATAAGGAGCTGCAAGCTCCTCTTCCAACATTTCAGATGTCAGTTCAGATAGGCGGGAAAGTTGATCCATTAGCTCCTCAACTAGTTCTTCCTTCGATGGTGGAGCAAACGTCCATTCCAGAGGTGTTGTTCCAGAGTTGAACAGCTTTTCATACGTGTTCGGTATAGCCGATAAGGAGCCGAAACTTAAGGTAGAATACGTATCCATCCAATAAATGATGTGACCAACGTTCCAACGGATGGTATTGTTGAAGCCTTCAGGCTGCTTGTCGTACAACTCCTCTGTAACAGCCTGAAGCTGACCAATTACAACCTGATGCAGTACTTTAGCGGTATTAATAATGGATTGTGTCATAATTAACGCCTCCCGATTTAGTTTCTGTCCTTTAGTTCATATTAGCAAACCAGATTACCTCCTCATTGTAGGCAACCAAGAACAGTCCATCAATGCAGTGGGCGTTACCGAAACGTTAAGTATAAGTTAACGATAATTGATTGACATAAAAAGAAGATGGTATGACACTTACAATATGAATGAAATTTGCATTTATCGAGGCAACGGAAAGGCAGTGAAGAATTATGGAGTTAAGACAGTTGCAGTATTTTATAGCGATTTGTGAAGAGCTTCATTTTACGAGAGCAGCCGAAAAAATGGGGGTTAGCCCACCAAATGTAAGCCAGCAGATAAGAAGATTGGAGGAAGAACTAGGGGTTCTGTTATTCGATCGCATAGGAAAAACGATTGTACTCACAGAAGCAGGAGCGATTCTTCACGAACATGGTGCTGCCGCGCTCGGGCATCTGCAGCAAGCGAACGACGCAATAAACGACCTGAAGCAAATGCAAGGAGGATCGTTATCCATAGGCGTCTTGCCTGGTGACGCGGACCTCATGTTTAATGCCCTACTGCTTAACCTTCATCAGACGTATCCCACCCTCTCGCTATCACTTCTGGAAACCATGAAAGTAACAGAACAAGTCCTGGATCGAAGCATCGATATCGGCGTAACCATTGGTCCTGTCATCGACGAACGTCTCACGTCAATTCCCTTGTTTCACGAGGAGTTCTCATTGGCGGTAAGTAAAAATGATCCCCTTGCCGCGGAGAACTTCATCCCCTTAAACAGGCTGTTTTCATTAAAGCTGGTTATGTTCCCACCAGACCATCAATGCCGTAAACTGATCGACCGTTTTTGCATGGATAAAGGAGGTAAAATACAGCCGCATATCGTGACTACAACGTTATCCTCCCTGCTACAAATGGTACAGAGTGGCGTTGGTGCTTGTGTTCTGCCGAGATTACTGCTGGATAACCTTCACAATACAGATATTAAGGTCGTGCACCTGAGGAATCCCACGCCTTCTCAGGATGTTTGTCTGATCTATCGCAGAGACAGATATGTTGGATACGCCATGCGCATGTTCATTAAGACCTTGAAAGCTTATATCGAGGCCGCTAACAATCAGGCGAAATCTTCATAGATTTGTATTTCGTATTTTTGCTGCGGCAACAACAAAAGCAGATCAAAACTGCACATTGCAGTCTTGGTCTGCTTTACTATTATTCAACATCGTTTCCCGTTAGCTGAATAATTCAGCCTTGCTCTATTTCATATTTTATTCGATCCGCCCCTTAGATGTTGAGAGTTCCTTCCATTCCTTTACGACATCCTCTATACCTGACTGTATCGTCGGGTACAAATAGGTGAAGCCGGACGCTTTAAGCTTGCTGTTCGAGAAATTTGTATGCGCCGTGGCGTATTCGGTTAACACGGGACCAAGCAGCATCCGGCATAACCAAGTTGGCACGTAACGTTTTTTATCCTGTCTATGGAGCGCCTGGGCGCTAAGCGTCGTAATGTCTGCACTTCTGATCGGCTGATCGTCGACCAGTAAATATCGTTCCCCTGTCTGGCCTTGCTCCAGCAAGAACAAGAAAGCTCGGGCGCAGTCTTCTACATGAATAGGAGAAAATATTGGATTATGCCCCTTGAGGCCGGTAACCGGCTTGTTTTGAGAGAGTGGCTTCAGGAACAACTGCGGAAACCACGACTTCGCGCCGTACACTTGTCCCGGGAAAGTTATCACGACGGGCATGCCTTTATCCACATAACCAGAAAGCACGTCGACGGAAGGAGCGATGTAAGGTCCCCATCCTTTCGGCTGCGAGCGGTATGATTCCGTGACCGGCTCATTGTCGCCGCTATCGCCGAAATAGCTGGTGCCTGCCACATATACGAGCTTCTTTAGCTTCTTCGGATTGATGTTGTCGAGCAGACGGACGGTCATTTGATAGTGCCCTTTTTGATAGGCGTTCGCGACTTTCAAAGTTACTTTCTTACCCCAGGTTGGAGGGGCCGCCAAATGAATAACATAGTCCGCTTCCGAAAGGGCGCTTTGCCAATCGCCATCTGTGAGCAGATCGCCAATAATAGCCCGCCCCCCTGTATCTTCAAGCTCTTTTGCCTTTTCTTTGCTTCGTGTCAAGACCGTAACTTGATGACCTTGGCGAAGCGCTACGTTTACCGTGCTGCTTCCTATGTACCCCGTCCCACCTGTGATAAAGATATTCATAAACTTCTCACTCTCCTGTTAAATGTAGTTTATAAAATACCATTTTTCATCTTTTCGGATAGCATATTTCTAAAAGTTGTGCCGCTGGAGGTCTCTTTTCACTTCCATTAAACGCTTGATTTAACCTAGAAAGTTCCTCTACATCACTTAAAGATGCAGGTCTCGCGTTCACTTCTGACGCTCCTCACGAGATAACATTATTAAACATATTATACCACTTAATGGAACTAAACTGCCCTTTACTTCCACAAATACGGCAGCTGATTCAATGAATCGTATGGTTGTTCTGAACTATCGTTTCCCGTTAGCTATAAATGCTTTTCATAAAATACCATTGTCATTTTGTCGTTAATTACTTTTGTTGCACCCATTTTTTTATAGCCTATCTTTTCATACAAATAACAGTTTCCTTTCTCTTGTAAGATGGTGCCCAATTTCCATGACTTTGCATCATCATATATCTGCTCAACCATTGTAAAGACTTTTTGAGCAATTCCTTTTCCTTGATGTTCTGGCAGTATAAAAATTGGGCTAATACTATAAATTTGATTATCTTTTTTCACGACTCTAATTCCACCAACAGCAACCTCGAGAAGATGAATTATGAAATAATCTGTAAACGATTGATTGATTTGAGTGATAATTCTTTCTACACTTTCATTGGCGGGGCTTGTTTCAAAATCCTCATATTTTTCTAACAACGGCATAAATGCTTTGACCTTCATTTCATGAATAGTCACTGCATCTTTTAATTCTGCTTTGCATAATGAAACCTCCATTAAATATATACCTCCAACATTCAGGATTAACATAGCCTAACGATAAAAAGTGAAGATACCAATCCGTCTGACTTCCCTTTATCAACCCCAGAGCTTCATTAAGTGCAGTTCCTTGAAGTTACACCACAAACTTCTCAAGAGCAACAGCAACACCATCGTTATCATTTGATTCGGTAATGTGTTCTGCACAATCTTTCAGTTCAATTATCGCGTTTTCCATAGCGATCGGAAATCCGCACTTATGGAATAGTCCTAAATCGTTATAGTCATCCCCGAATACCATCACATTTTCTGACTTCACCCCGATATCATCAAGCACCCATTGCACGGCTTCTTCTTTTGAGGCTGATTGTTGCATGATTTGAACCAACACTCCTCCATCAGTTGCGATTACGTTCACATGATCACCGAATTGCTCGATAACATCCATCCTTGTGCTGTAACCATGAACCAATATCTTGGTTGGGGAAAGTGAACTAATAAACTCCCTATCCACAACCAGAGGTTTAGGATCATTTGAACGGATACCGAAATGACTAAGTTGCGAGTCAAGAGTCGGCGTACACGTATAGCATGAGTCATTGAACTCGTAATTAATTATCGATTGAGGTGCATGTAACTCGATGAAATTGTTGATCTGTTGGCTAATCTGCATAGGGATACTGATGTGCCGCTGAGTTTGCTTAGACTTGCATATTGTTAGAGCACCATTGTAATAAACCAAGTAGTCTACAAAAGGAAAATTCTTTAAAAATTGATTAGCCGCTCTAGGCGGTCGTGCTGTAGCAACAATTATATGAATTCCAGAATCATAGCATTTTTTAACAGACTGATAATTTCTAGGTGATATGGATTTGTCACTGCCGAGCAATGTTCCGTCCAAGTCTAATACAATTGCCTGTATGTTCGACATCTGTATCTCTCCTCACAATAATTTTTCCAATAATAACCTATTATTAGGAGAAACACTAGTCTCACTATTAAACTATCCTGCCCTTAATAACTTAATAAAAAGAAGCAGCTACGGATCGCGTGCTGCTTTTTCGTGTGTAGAAAAGTATTTTTATTTCTCCTGACAAGCCCAGAAACGATTTCCATATGGGTCATAGAACATCATGACTTTGTCAGGACCGCCAATGTCATGAATATCTCCCACAGTTACACCGCTGCGAATCAAATCGGATTGCAGCTGCTCGATGTTATCCGTTGTAAATTGTATCGAATAATGTGGATTCAGCTTAACGTTTCCTGTGTACCATATGCTGTTCTCGTCCTCTTCTTCCCCGAAAAGTAAGATTTCTTGTCCGTTTGCTAGTTTAAGGCTGGCAATGCCCATCTTCCAAATGAGCTCGAAGCCTAGGACTTTCACATACCAATCGATTGCTCTTTCATATTCTTCAAAACTTCCTGATTTAGTAACCGGAATGCCCAAGACAATATCTTTCACAACGGCACTCACTTGAGTTCCTCCCTTTGAAGGATTATTATTCCTATTCGTAATATCTTTTTATTTTGCTTTTTTTGTAAATATCCTACCCTTTAGTTTAATAAAGCTTCGGTTGCTGATCAACTGAGATCCCAACAACCTCACTATTAGGCGACAATAATCTGTTTTCAGTGGGATGCTTTCATAAACTGTTCTCGCACCCTGACTTTTTGTCGGGAATGTTACAATGTTCTTGTCACCTATCAGCAATGTCGTTAGCAGGTATATCAATCTATTAATCTTTTAACTACTCTAACACGGTTAGCAATGGGCGCGTATGTATAAAGAAGCATCTATATACATTTAATACCAAACTATAATATATTTATGATAACATTTCACTAACTTTACAGTTTTTTTGGGGAGTGAAAAAGAGGAGGTACACATTACAATGAACCTGCAAATTATGCCGCAACAATGGAAAAACGGAATTGCTTGTTTGGTGGCAGTTATTTTTAATAAGACGATTCGTATTATGAGAGCGGCTGATATTCTTATCGACGGCAAGCATCGTATAGGCAGCAGTAAGGATAACTGGTCGATCGCGGCACCGCTTTATAACCCGAGCGAACCGACCGCCACAAGTTGGTTTGGATTCGAGCCCATCCGGGAGCCTGGAACTGGAGTGGATCGCTAAATGCGAATCCAAACTCTAGTTTCAATGTTACGATATGGACGGATGACGGCGGGAAGCCATTGACGGATGACGAAGCGTTGGAGCAACTGAAGAAGCAAATCCATACGTCCTGGTTTACGGTTCAGAAGCAGACGTTGAAGATGAACGACGGTAGTTTCGTCGGTTTTGTGGCCGGCCATAATGAACTAATATAGGATGGCTTTTTCGATGTAGAATTTAAATTCCAAGCAAAGGAGTAGATTATGAATTCTTGATTGCTTTACCAATTGCACCTAAAGCCCAGACTTAATTCACAACTTTCATTAAATAGCAGTAGCCGAATTGATTGTCGGCTGTGCGTCTTATTGAGCTATCGTTCTCCGTAGCTTAATCTACCCTCAGAGAAAAGGTTATTTTAATGCATCTTTATCGAACCAAATATCTTGTTCGTTATCTGTTTTATAAAATCTATAACCGTATGGTAAAGCAAGATATTTGATTAATTCTGGTCTCATAAATGCTACATGGTAATAATGAACACTCATCAATGATTCTATGTTTTCATCATACAGATCAGTTGTAAGCCACCATCCAGACATATGATCTGGTGATGGATACCTCACAGCATCTACTGCTAGTCCCTCATACACACCTTTAGAAATCGCAATCATTTGATTAAAAATTGGAAATATGGGGGTTGCTTCGTATTTCTTACACTCTTGTTTTTGTTCTTGAACTACTTTTATTGCATAGTCTGCACCTTCTTCAAAACCTTCACCATTACTTTTGACCTCCCATATTTCATAGTTAAGGTCAGAAATTTCACAACATTTGAGCAGCCAAGAATGGTATGCAATGGTTTGGTCAGGCTTAATTAATGGCTTAGAATCAATTACATAATTAATTAAGTATCTGATTAGTTCTACATACTCATCCTGTAACCTTTTTTTAATGGATATAATGAATTCTTTTTCAATCATTTTAAATAACCCTCTTGTCCCGATGTATCCATTTTCAAAAAAAATTTCAACTCCACGATATTCGATCATTCATTTTCTCCTTATATCAACTGAATGTCCCTTTCTAGATTATATAATAAAATTCTAACACCCTATCACTTTCCCTTGTTATTAAACTAATCTGCCCTTCGCTTAATAAAAACAGGGAGCAGCTGCGACAGCAGTCTGATCCCTGGAAAATTCAACTATTGTTTCTCGTTAGCTTAAAGACAAAGAGACTATATTATCATCCGGTAGACTCCTGCCTCACCGAGAAAATCATTCCTTGTTAATCCTTTTTCTCCAAGCATTATCCGATAATTCGTGATGGTACCATCATGCGAGATAATGAATACTCTCTTATAACTTTCTGGGATCCAATCTAATAATTGTTTTGCATATCCCTCGAAAACATCTTGGTCGATCCTATTTATACCTTCCTTCCAACAGTCCAGATCAAAATCAAGAATTTTTACGTCTCCATATAAGTTTGTAATTTCAGTTTTAGAAAGGACTTGATCACAAGCTAGTAAATGGGACTCCGGATTTTGAGGGAACATTCTTGGACCAACAAGAGGGGAAATAATGAAGTCTAAAGTATTTTGCAATATTGATGCTGTTTCAATTGTACGTTTGGTTGGACTTACAAGCATCAAATCATCAGGATTAATTCTTATTTTTTCTCGCAGTTGTGTCACCTGAAACTCGCCGTATTCTGTCAGACTAGGGTGTAGAGTATTCAACCGATTAGGATAATCGGTGAGGTGTTCTCCGTGACCGTGTCGAATAAATAAAAACTCCATCTATCTGCCCCCTAACTATAAAAACCGATTATCATCAAGTATAGTGTGTACGCTGTCATAGATGTAATTAGTAATTTTGGGAGGTACCATTTATTCCATTTATGGAAACAAGAATGAGCACCTTAAACTCGTAAGGCTGCTGAATATGCCGGCAGCCTTACCAAGGTGTTTATTTGCCCTTTAACAAAGGACCGGCAGCGGATCTCTGATCTGCTGCCGGTCCTTGTTATTCCGGATACTAATTTAATCATATTTCATCTTTGCTATGGTGACATCTTTATTCTGTATTTTGGTTTCGTTTAGCTTAAAGACTTTCTCCTGAAAATCAAACCTATATAAATCGTGTACAGTGAATACCGCGTTTGGGTGCGAAAACGCAAAGACCCAACGCACAGTATCAATTTGGCATCCAATGTTTTCGTAATGAACAATGTATTCTGAGACAGGATCCGTCTGGAAAACCATACTTTTTAATTGTTCTGTTGTGAAATGCGAATCCGACATGTCTAGCTTGCCGGATAAACGAGTTACTTCATCAAAAAATCCGATTTGGTTCTTCCCTAAAAATGTGCTGGAGAACCGTTGGATCTCATTAGCAGAAGTGATTTTCTCTGAATCGTCGCCGAAAATACGTATCCACTGATTCTCCCTCATTCTGAAGACTGACAGTTCCATAGCACCAGAGCTTCCGACTGAATATTCATATAAAAAAACTTCAGGGAGGTGATCATTATCTACATCGCCGACCATTATCCTGCTGTTCCAATAGATCCCCTGCAAAACAATATTACCATCAATCTTCAACAAAAGATTTTGGGAGAACTTGGTGTCAGGAGCAAATAATTCAGCAATATGTACCCCTACGTGACCATTATTTGAGTCCAGTTCTTTAATATATAACGAGGAAAATTGAACTTTCTGTATCAAATTTTCCGCTGTTTTCATTTGAGGATGAGCATGACCAGTTTGTAGTCCATAAACAAAAAATAAGAAGTACATACTTATTAATACTTTTTTCAATCTCTCCTTCTCCTTTAATTACAGCAGCTTAAGGTTCAATTTATCCGGGCATTTTCGACTATATTCAGGTGTTGCAACAGCAACTGCTTCGACTAAAACAATTTTATTATGATTATAAATACAGCTATCGCAACACGCAGGATTTGAACGAAGCGATCCGGTTCATTCACGAGGATGTACGCCGTGATAAAGCCCGGCGGCTGCTTGCCGATACCGAAGCCTACGGAATACCGCGAGCAGATGCGCCGCAAGCAAGCGAAAGCTAACCGATAACCGGAGCCAGGCTTGCTGCCGCCACAAAAAGGACGTCCTGCACCATGGCATCCATAAGGCGTCTTTGAGGACTGCGGCTCCACTGCAGGGCAGACCCGAATATCCCCCAGCTCACAACGAGTGCAGTTGTTTCAACGATTTGCGTTGAAGCAGCTGTTTTTTCTTTCTCCAACCAGTTGTACAGAAGAAGATAAAGCTCCTTTTGCATCGCAACCTCGAATAACGGCTCAAACGGACTGTCTCCCGGGGTCATATACTGCCTGGTGCGGGATAGAAAATCAAAGACGGAAGTAATAAGGGCTTTCAGGCTTAACATATCGGATAACGCGCCGTTCGGCAGCTCTTTCTCGAGCTTTTTCTGAAATTTGTCCCTCATCCAGCTTTCCAGGAACGCGTATTTGTCTTCAAAATGCGCATAAAAGGTTGCGCGGTTAACCGTTGCCCGTGCGGCAATATCTTGCACGGAGATGGAATAGATATTTTTTCTCTCCTCGAGTATTTCCAAAAAAGCCTGCATCATCAGTTGACGCGTCCGTTTGACGCGCGGATCGTTTAAGTTTACCGGCATCGTGCATGACAACTCCCCATCAGACCTAATACCAACAAACAGGGTCTTGTGTTGCGTAAGCAACCAAACCGCTTTATTGCTGATTGTTCGAGGTGTTTAGACCACCTATTATGATAACTACCATTGTAGTATACACAATGAGGCGCATGAAACAAATAAGGAGGAGTCTTCATGATAATTATTACGGGAGCAAGCGGCCAGCTCGGCCGGCTTGTCGTTAATCAGCTGCTGGAGCGTGTTCCGGCGGAACAGCTTGGGGTAAGCGTTAGGGATACGAGCAAGGTCAAGGATCTGGAGGAGCTGGGAGTTCGGGTGCGACGCGGCGACTATAACGATTCGGATAGTCTCATTCATGCCTTTGAAGGGGCTTCGCAGGTTCTTATTGTGTCATCCGCTAGTCTAGGGGATGCAGCGCTTGAACATCATCGGACGGCAATAAAGGCGGCGAAGAAAGCGGGCGCGCAGCGCATTCACTACACCAGCCAAATGGGCTCTTCACCTGTATCTTATTTCCCGCCAATGGTAGACCATGCCGCTACCGAAGCGGAGCTTCAAACCTCCGGTACAGCGTTCACGTCGCTTCGCAACGGCTTTTACGCAGGTTCGGCACTTATGATGCTAGGCGATGCGCTTGAATCCGGCGTGCTGGCCGCGCCGGAGGACGGGCCGGTAGCCTGGACGACGCATTCGGATCTAGCGGAGGCAGCGGCTATTGTTATCAGCGAAGGAGGACTGCATGGCGTGACTCCGGTTCTAACCGGTTCTGAGACGGTTGATTTGGCCGGTATCGCAGCGATGGCTTCCGAGCTGACAGGCCGCTTAATTCGCCGGATTGTTATTACCGATGACGAGTATCGCGCCGGGCTGCTTGCGCATGGACTTCCGGAAGAAAGAGCAGATATGTTTGTGGGGCTTTTCAAAGCGATGCGTAACGGCGAGTTTGCTCGCACGGACAAGGCGCTTGCGCAGCTGCTCGGCCGGGTGCCAAGCGGAATGAGAGAGGTTTTGAAGGTCGTAATCTCTGAACGCTCCAACCGATAAGTAGATCCGTAACTTGAAGAGGCGATTTCCCTTTCTGCGGGGTAGTGGAAGAAAGAGGAAGTTGCCTTTTTGATTGTTTTTTGTATTCTTCTCCGCTCTCGTTACGTCTACTAAAAAATAAATGCTATCGAATGATTTAATCGAGCAGATATTTCAATTCCACTTCTTTGGAACGAACTTCATATTCAAAGAAATCCTCATCTTGTATACAGAAAATAAAGTAGACTGAATGTATTGCAGCTGCGCGTGATTTTTCGATTTACAAACCGTCATATTCCGAAAAATAAGTATTAGACTAGCCTCAAAAACGAAACAGCAGCAGCCACGGACCGAGAAAATAAAGTCCTAGACTGCTGCTGCTTTATTCAACTATATTGAACGTTACCTGTTAGTTTAATGATTTACGCATATTATCAACATCTTAATATTCACTTCTATACACCTTTAAAAACTTGAAACGTCTGGCGGAATGCCGCGTTTTTTCATTTAGATATATATCTGTCCCCCGTAGCTCGACCTTTAATTAACTATGATGTCCCATTTGTAATAACCTTTTTTGGATTTCTTTATCTAATTTATTCTTTGATGTAGCAAAGTATAAAGTTGTTAACGCATTAGGAAGTCCTTGATTTATAAAGGAATCATCCGTTTACTGTCATATATGAATCCTCCAATGGGTTCTTTGAATAATGCGGTGCCCTTCCAATTTGGAGCACCTTATAAATCAAGTAAAAATACAACGCAACAACAAGTATAGCATTTTTATTCTAAAAGGAATCCATTAGCGTAATCTGCCCTTTAACTTAATAAAAAGGAACAGCTGCCGTTGTGGCAAACTGCTCCTAGATAGGTCAATTATCGTTCTCCTTTTAGTTAGCCCTTCCGAGTTATCAATAACAACGAAATCTATCTTAGTCCTAGAAGCTTGGCCTTTCGCTGGTTCCACAACGTATTTCTCCTGATTTTGTACAAGTTGTTGTCGAGAACCTTTTGGTACAGCTTCAGAACCGAGTCCGTTAAGATGATATCGGAGTAGCGTGCTCTAACATAACGCCGTAGTTTTCGGGCCGCGGGCAGTTTCTTACGGTTATTGACCTTTGCCGCCATGTCTGAGGTCGTGCGACATAGCAGCTGCGACATGCCCCGAAGCACCTCAGCGACGCCGCCTTTCCGAAAGCCAAGCACGGGCGTGCCACTCGCCATCGATTCGATGAGGACTAGACCGAAAGGTTCATCCCACGTCGAGGTAAACAGGACGAAGCTGGCGTTTGCGAGCAACCGGCGTTTGCGGTCACCTCCGACGATGCCGACATAGCGGATATTTTTGCCCAGATGCGGCTTGATTTTGGAGTTGTAATATTTCTTGTCGTTCAGCGTCCCTGCGATGAAGAGCCGCTTTCCCGTTTTCTTGGCGACCTTGATGGCCAGGTGAACGCCCTTTTTCTCTATCAGTCTCCCCAGGAAGAGCATGTAGTTCTGCTTCTTGGTCTTGAACGTGTAATCGTCCATGCGAATGCCGTTGTGCACGGCGTAGCCTCTTCGTTTCCCGTATTTGCGCAGGATGAATTTACTGACGTAGACCGGAATCTGAACACTACTATTGATTCCTTTTGAATGCGACTGGCCGATGGTGGGAATCGGCGGATTCGCCTTGGCGACGATGCCGTAATGATCATGTATGATGTCTACGTCGGGCGGGAGGTTTTTAATGATGAAGTCGAGCTGTTCTTTCGGATCGTTTGATTCGTATTCGAACGTTCGGGTCGCGTTCGAGCTCGACCCTTTCTTGGCGAACAGAAACACCTCGTGTCCCCTTTTGACCAATTCTTCCGTCAAATAATGAACCTCGCGCTGCGTGCCCCCGTAACCTTTAGGCGGGACAGGAATCGTATTCGTCGAGATTAGAGCAATTCTCAATTATTCCCCAGCTCCTTAGGTAAGTGTCTTCCATAGGCATTCTTTGCAGGATATGAATGGACTCCAGAGCAGGGCACGGCTAAATTCATCAATTTTGCGGTACGTTAACTGGCCTTACAAAAGGATCACTAACGTAAACAACTCTTCCCTGTCTTATTATGCTAAAGTTACTCGTTAGCAATATGTAGCCGTTTTATACATAAAGATTGCTTATTATCAGGGGCCAGTTCCACTTGATTCAATTGCTGGAACTGAATAATAACCATACATTGGTCCCTTATGAACAGTTGAAAATACATGAAGAGGATTAGAAAAAGTAAATGCCTTCTCACAGCTAGTTCTAGAGAAAATGTAGGGCAAAATAATATGTAAATAGCTGCAAGTGATAATAAACTATATAAGATTATTCTTTGTGATTTACTCAACTTTATTAGCCTCCTATCATTTGTGTTATTTTAGAGTACACTAAAAATATCCACATATTGGAACTATTCTACCCTTTACTTCAACAAAAGCTGCAGCAGATCCTTGGATCCGGCTGCAGCTTTATTAATTAAACTATAGTTCCCAGTTAGCTTAAAGACTCGGCAATAGAAATTAGCCAATCACGGTGGCTACGCTCGGCCAATATCTCATACTGCAACGCCTTACCCATAGTCGGCCCCATTTCCGCCCAAATCAATTGCTGTACTTCACTATCTCCAACGTAAACTGCATCATTAGAGCGAATTGTTAAGTTCTCAATAGTGTGTTTATCTTCATCAGGAACATGAATTCGACTCTTTGTGGTTCCAAAAATTCGGAATTGAAATGTGATTTCTTCTTTACGATATAACAGACTTACTCCAACGAACGTATTATTTGGTTTAAGGTCTCGCACAACGTCTTTTCCGGTGCTTGCACTCTCAATAGCCATTTCATCGATTTCTTCCGGTGTCAAATTGTCAAAACCATAGTAAACCTGAACCTCAATCAATTCTGCATTAGCAGGAAATACGGGTTCCCATGATGACGCTTTTGCTTTTAACACGTCGAGACCATCCAACCACTTCACTGGTGCGTAATTTGTTTGCTGACTGATTTTTTTATCAGCCGCAAGGTATATCCCTTTACCCATACCAGGCATTAATTCGCGAATAACGATATCAATAGTGCTTTCCTCTTGAAGTGAATCGACATTCAAAATTGCTAATACCTCTCCCTTTTCATTCCTCATTTCCAAAGTCTACACACTCCTTTAAGGTAGAAAGCATGTAAACCTTATTCAACATAAATTCATAAATTACCTGCCATTAATAGATTTCTGTTAACGTATTCTGCCCTTTCAATACAAAAGCAGCCAACGCCGGCTGCTTTTGTATTGAACTAATCACTTGGGCCAACCACTCCAAATATCGAGTTTATTACCATCCGGGTCATAGGCATTAAAATTAAGACCACAGCCCTCATTCTCTGAAACCTCTGAAATTTTAACTCCACCGTTTTTCATTCGACTGTAGTGTCCGTGAAAATCATTGACTTCCAAGGTAAGTACACTTTGTTCTATTCCTTCGTTTTGTATAAAGTTCAGGGTCGTTCTCGTTGGAGTCTTAATCAAAAAAAAGGCTTGACCCGAAGGGATGCGAAGTTGAGCCTGATTTTCATCAACCGGTCTGATTAACTCCAAACCCAAATTATTCACGTACCATTTGGCTGATTCTTCTGTATCGGTTGTAGGGATATAAATGCAGTTAATCTCTTTTACAATACTCATTACATCGTCCCCTACTTGAATTCGGAATACCACCTGATTATACCAATTATTGTTGATTTTAGGATTGAATTTTGAATGAAGTTTCAACTGAACTGCCCGTTAGCTGAGAAGACAGCAGCTTATCATGCGATTAGCTGCCGTCGTGCTGTTTTGAGCTATCGTTCCCCGTCGTATTATGAGGTCAGCCAATTTTTACTGGTTGACCTCTTTTGGTACGGTGGTGTATTTCTCAGTAGCCGGGGCAGATCGTTAGTTCCCCTGGGTATGTAACCCGCCGCTAAAACTGATCGCCCCCTACTTGTAGAAACCATGTAGGGGATTCCCGCCCGGAACAACGGAGAGTCCCCTGCTCATATTGATATCTGAGCTAAGCCCTGCAGACCATCAGCAGGTTGCCATCCGGATCGCGGAAGGCGAACCAGTGGTCTTGCTCGATTGCGGTGACGAGCTCTGCGCCTTGCTCTTTCATAAATGTGTATGAGGTGGCAAGATCGTCCGTCAGCAACATAAAGGCTGGGGTTTTGAATGTCGGCGGACCGCCCGGCTCTTCACCGCCCCACATCGGCATCGTATCCAAAATGATTCCGGAACCTTCAACAGGAAGCGAACACAGATGACCGTTCATAACAGTAACAGACTCGGCAGATATTCCCATAATTCGGCAATACCAATCTCTTGCCCTCTCGATATCGCGGACCGGAATGAATACCGCGCCCGACCGTTTCAAGAGCGGCGTCAGCCGAGGTGGCTCCTCCTGAAGTGCCTTACCTTCCGTTTGTCGCTCCGATTGGTAGCGCTTGAGCAATTTTGAAACGTCGACTCCGTCAATTGTAAGTCCTTCGATGTTACACCCTTCAATGTGAATGCCACTAAGATCAGAGGAGGTTATCGTGCTGCCCGCCAACTCACACATCTCGAATCGCAGCGGGCGCTGGCGCCCTTGATCTTCCCGATAGGCCGGGTGCCCTTTCGTCGGTAGTCCAATATTGTGAATAAAAGCTCCACCCAGCTGAGCCCCATCAATTTCAAGGTCCGACAGGTTGGCATCGGTGATGAACATCCTCGACATATTGACGTCCTTAAACTTCGCTTCACTCAAATCTACGCATTCGACGCGGAAATTGGGAAGCGAAGTATTTCGGAACGATACTTCTTCCGCACGGCAATTTTCGAACTCAGCTCCTGCTAGACTGGAATTCCGCACCACAACTTTTTGCGTGTTCTCCCGCTGATTGATAATCTCCATTTCTTCTCCTCCTTCAATATTACGTGGACTCGTAGGCTAACAGCAGTGTTTGTGCGAGTATCATTACGTGGTGTAAAAAACGAATTTTTTAAATCAGCAATATCGGATAAAAGTGAGAAAGCCGTTTAAATCATTGTTCTCATACATTCTATATTTTTCCATATGAGATGAAAAGGGAAATTTAAACAGGTAATGTTTTAATACGATACCACTCATTTAATTTGTTGCACTATCCTGCCCTTTACTTCAACAAAAGCTACAGTAGATCTTACGATATGCTGCAGCTTTTGTAATTGAACTATAGTTTCCCGTTTAGCGTAGAGACCGAATTCTCTCTACACTCACTCCAGTAACAAGATGGATTAGATCTTCCGATTGATTGAGTTGATTCATCTTTCTAACAATGTTATCCTTCGTTGTCCAAATACCAAAATGATGCCCATTATTAAAGCCATCTTCTCGAGCCTCTTCAATATCGGTTGATACGGCACGGATTTCTTCAATATGTTTTCCGAACCACTGCTTTTTTTCAGCGTCTAACTCTACGAGTGCTCTCACTTCTAAATTCTCCGTATAAAACGTAATTACTTCACCTAGGTTGCTATTAAAAAAATGGATCTCATATTCAGTAATTCTGAACCGAAATGGATCAGGTTCATTAAAGTCAATCTGCAGCTTCTTCATCATTAACCTCCTAATGACCCAGAACTAGATATATACAAAAGCTTTCGAATCGAGTACCGGCTGCTTTATCATTTTAGCTATTTTACTAACGTTCCCCGTTAGAATTCCTGTAAAACGAATAATTTGGCGTTTGAACAAAAACGAGCGCCTCGGTACGATGGGATTATGCAACGGGTCAAAAGCCCTTTAAATCCACATCAGGAGGTCATGTCGCTCGCGCTGTCAGCTTTCGTGGAATAGCTTTAGGCCATCCACTAGAGTTTGGCAGCCATCTTGAAGGATTCAAGCAGTTAGGCCGCTGGATCCAAGATCTACTCAAAGCCTACAAACTTAATAAAGTCATTGTCGGGATGGAACCTACTGGCCATTACTGGTTCAGCCTAGCACGCTGGCTTATCGATCAAGGCATTGAGGCTGTTCTGGTTAATCCACATCTCGTTAAGAAGAACAAAGAAAACCGAGATAATACACCGTCTAAAAACGATCGTAAGGATGCTTTAGTCATTGCAGACATGATAGCTCATTCTCAGTCGTACTCCGTATGCGCAAAAACTGCTTGAAATACAAGGTGTCAGTGCAACAAGTCTTGCTGGTATTCTCGGTGAAACCGGTGATCTCAGTGGTTATGCACACGGAAATGCCCTGTTGCGACATGCTGGATTAAATATAGCCGAAGCAAGCTCAGGGAAATGGAAAGGAAAGATGGTCTTAAGCAAACGCGGTCGTCCTCGACTAAGGCATTTCCTCTATCTTATGACGATGTGTATGGTAATGACGAATCCAGAGGTTCAAGCTTTACATCATTACAACGTAAAGAAAAAGAAACTTAAGAAAATGAAGTCCATCATGAAATTATGTGGTAAAGTGGCGCGTATGCTTGTCGGTCTTGCAAAAAGCAACGAAGCCTATGATTCAACCAGAGTTTTCCTACAGGCAGCATAAGAGATTGGTTGCACCTCACCGGCTCAAGCATTCGCAGGATAACAAGAAGCAAGGAGTATCGGGATACGTTACGCAAAAGGGCTATGACCCGTTGAGACATGGGAGCGAGAATCACTAGGGCAAAGTGGAGACGTACGCATAATGGAACAATATGGGTAATTTCTATCTACCTTTATTTCCTCATGTCCATTCCCCCATCTCCTAGCCACCGGCTCTTTCCTCATCCTTTTCTTCAATTTAACTATAGGATGAAATCCTGCGAATTCATGAGTCTGAGTGAGGAAATTGAATCATTTCGAGGGAGCGTAACTAATCATCCCTGGCAGGTTTTCGGCCTGACATTACCCGTTTTAAACAAGGTTTGTTTGTGTGGATTTTCATACAAGTCTCAGCTCTCTTCTTCAAAATGATTTTGAATTGGTTGGCTCGTCTCCCACTCAAGGATACGTATATTATACTTCTCTGTCAGTTCACCAGATGTGAACAAACTTGTGCTAGTCATGTTGCCTTCTTTTTTTGAAATCAGGGGACTGCTCGGATAATTCTGTTTGTAATTGCGATCCTTCTCAGGATCCCCCATAAGATATTCGGCGTGGCCTAAGCTAAAAAATATCTCGATTTCCATGTCTCCCTCTTTTGTTTTGACAAGGGTCAACCGATCTGCCCCGCTGCTTTTAAGCTTTAGTTTCCACTTGCGGAATTTTCCAATTCCTTCGTTCCAGCCTATCCCGTCGTATTCGCCAATTATTGTGTCCTTAATTTCGTGGCGCTGACCGTTCATTATATATACGGCGTTTAGAGGAAACTCTGCGTACGTCACAGCCGGTTTTGGCGGTTCCGGATAAACTGAATCTAGAAAGCCAAAGTACAGAACAATCAGCAGCGCTGGTACAACAAGAATCAGCCAATATCGCTTTTTCATCTACGACCTCCAATTAAAGTTTATGGCTAGTACCATTAGCTCCAATACATCTTCTATCATCGGCGTTAGTAAAAATGAATTTCTCACTAATCTATGGTTCCTAATTGAGCAACCAGCAGCCGAACATTGTGAAGGGGCGGCGGCCGTGCTGCTTAATTATGGTATCGTCCAACATTAGGTGAATGGCCGGTTGGTTATAAATCTTGTGATAGTCGTATCATGTCAATAACTTGTATGCCGTTTTCAAATATTTCTTCATTGTAATGTCTAACAAAAAAGTCTCTGTCTATCCCAATTATTCTATATCCGCATTTCTGATATAGAGCAAGTTGCCCCATACCAGAATTTCCGGTACCAACTTCAATTGTTTTAAAACCTAATTCAGTTGCATTTTGTACAGCATGCTTTACAAGCAGTTTTCCGATCCCCTTGCCTTGATGTTTTTCATCGACTGCTACATTCACTAATTCAACTGTATCGGGCCTTGTTGGCAGTAAAACGTAGACTCCAATTATTTGACCATTCAAACAACCGATAAAACACTGTCCTCTTTGAAGATATTCTTCAACGAGTTTCCGGGATGGATCCGCTAGTAATAGTAATTCAAATGGCGGTTCCTCATTGGCATTTAACTTCTGAATTTTCATTTTTTCTCCCCCGTTCAGGTCTGTTGCAGAGTTAACACTCATTTTGATCGTATTCTCCTTTGATGGTGTAGTCTGGAACAAAGTTACTGATCTATTTAAACCATTGTGTTGTGAACTATTGTTCCTCGTTAGCGTAAGTTTGCCCCTTGTATAGATATTATCTCAAGTGTTCTGGTCTTCTTTCTTTTGGAATGTGCATTACATCAGTCTCGGTCTCTGTCAGATTCGTAAATTCCAAATTTTTAATTTTATTGTTGTCAAAAATGTTCTTTACTCGTTCTGAAACATACTGATGCAAGGTATATCCTCTTTTGTCAGCATTATCCATGAACAAATCCGTCCCATCCCAAACGTCATCCTTAAAATATGTGCCTTTAAAACATTCGTGAAATCGGATAACTCCAAGGTGTTCCTTTAAAACAATTTCGCTACGGTAATAATCTACTGGATTGCATCTCCCTGTAATGGAAATTCCAGAATAATTGGGAATAAGTTCATCCTTTTTTCCATAAAGGGTTACCGAAAAAGATTCCCATCCAGTTATTTGTTGTTGAATGAACGTTTCAATAATCGAATCATGTAACAATAAAGAAAAGCCAGTATAGATGACAAGTGAGGGTGTATGAGTCCCACTCAAATGTCTAGCCTCTATTGGTTCAGAAGGTTTAATATCCCCTCGTAACAAAGCACATGAATAATCAAAAGCAGCTTCAATTCCTACCTTAGCTTCAATTCCTGCCTTAAATGGTCTTGTTGAGTAAACGTCAGAGCATTTGAATAACTTATTATAAACTGGTATATAAGAGGACATTTCTATTTCCTCCCCTTTTTGTGAATGTTTAATTTATTCGTTATCAAAATTCAACTAACGTCTCCCATTAGCTTAATCCTTTTTCCATCTGCTTCGTTTTAAAATAAAGATAAATAAAACAATTACAAGTAAAGAAGTCAAGGCTACAATGAAATAATTAATAATTTTATATGATTTTTTCAATTCATCTATTTGTTGAAGATCATTTTTTGCATTCGACAGTTCTTTTGTACCGCCGCAAACTGTGTCTGTTGCTAATTCCCCTACCTCATACTTATATAAATAATTCTTCTTTGTTGTTTTGTAAGCATACACAAGATACTCTTTGCCTTCATGAAACTCACTCCCAACAGTAGTAACAACAGTGACTACGTCGTGTGAACTTCCTTTAATTGTTGATTTAACTTCAAACGTAACCCTACTTTTGGGGTTTAAATGACCTACATTTTCAAACGATGTTTCCATTACTCTACCAATAAAAACTGAATCATGTGTTTTATACAATTCCTTCGGTTCTATACTGTTACCACACGACCATGCATAGCTTATATTCGGTGAAAAAACTAGAAAAGTTAAAGAGATCAACACGACAATACTACCAAAAATCTTAATTAGCCTCACCCACTTTTACAATTTTCAACTGTGTTCTTTATTACGCTTCCACTAGCTGGAAAGTTCTGCTATCCTGCCCTTTCGTATTATGAGGTCACCAGATCTTTCTGGTCGACCTCTTTTTTGTAGGGTCGTAAGATAGCGGTAGCCGGGGATCGAACGTTTCTGCCCGTGGGACT
>NZ_JBBCVY010000015.1:0-126000 GCF_037146255.1 Paenibacillus sp. MMO-58 | reverse complement strand
TCAGGAAAATCTCAGATGTTTGACTTGCTCATTCATTTAAAAAATCGCTTTTCCGTTATTTCTAACGGGGCAGTTTCGCTCGTTGTTCAGTTTTCAAAGAACAATTTTTTTCAACAACGCTGCATATCTTATCACGTTATCGAATTCAGTGTCAAGCTTTATTTTTCATCGAATTTCTCAATGACGTTCAGCTTTTCGTCCGAACCGCTTGTCTCTCTCGGCCGGAAATAGAATATATCATAGATCAGAATGCTATTGCAAGCTTTTTTTCAAAAAAAGTTAGCTTCGAATATCTCACTCTTCATATTGATCATTTGAAGAACCGGCAGGCAGCATCGTTTTTTGCAGTTGATCCGTCGGCACCTCCTGCTTCCAGGGCGGGTCATGCTTACGCATTCGGTCTGTTACCCAGTAGAATACCATCGGAATAACGACACACAAGAAGGTGCTAAATAAAACACTAATCGACGGCATGCGTTCCATAAAAAGTTTCACCAGTTCCATCCTAATCCTCCGTCAAGTTAATGTTGCCGCTTCTTCTTACGCGTACCTTTACATCCAGCCGTATCGGACGGGTAGCAAAGAGAGTGCCTTGTTCCTCCCACTGGTTTTCATGCTTCTTAAACCACTTGTAATGATTATGGAACAAATATTCGCGAAGTCCCATGACATCGCAGTTGTATTCATTCTGCAGTTTATTGATGGTCATCTCCATCAACTTAACTACTTCTTTCTGAACCGCTGCCTCCATTTTCTTGATGGAAGGTTCTTTTAAAGTATCCGGTGCATGGAAAACCTCGTCTACTGCCCCATCCACCTCGACTTGAAATGTGAAAGATGGCAAATGATCAGGACCAAATACGCATTCTAGTTTTTTGGTCGCCTTCTCAATGCTAAATACACCAAGCCGGTCATCAAAAGAAAACTTAATTTGACCGCCCTTTACTTTTCCCTGCAAAAAGTTAAGCCCGGCTGTTTCTTTAGGATTTAAAAAACCAACAAGTTGATTGGAGGTTCCGTTAAACACCGCAGCTTCAGTCACCGTCGAATAACTGGGATTTCCGTTGACAACAGCCTGAATGGCAAAGCTTTTATGCTTGAGCAAGAACTCATGAACATCCCCAATGCGGGATTCGGGCAAAATCCTCGAGCTCTCCTTCGTATTGTCCGATAATTCTTCCAGATACTGCGACGGCAGCTTCTGATCAGGCGGATGCGTATTCATAATATTAATCGCCTTATCCCTTGTTATCATTATTCTGGTCGAACGCCTCATTTGGCTTTCTCGCAAAAAGAAGTCAATGGTTTCCGCGAACTTCCTAGGTTTTCGCGCAATACTCTCTGAAATGACAATGACCTTTAGATGTTCAAAAAAAGGAGCGCGGCTCAAACGTTGGGAGAGCTTAGCCATCGAAGTGGCCATCGTATTTTCCTCTACGGCCATATTAAAAAAGGCTTTTCCGCCACTTGGACCGCTACCCGACTTATTGGTGCTAAGACCCGCCGGCATAACAATCTGATAGACAACTCTAAATGTCTGCTTGGTTGAGCCATTCTGATTTCCCTGTGATTGATTCCCGCTATCCTGATTATTGCCATTCTGATTGCTGTTATCCTGTTTGTCTTTTTTAGTCGGTTCGTCAACCCCTACTCCAACGACAAAACCCCGCTGATCAATTTCAACACGGTCCCAGCAGCCTGACAGCAAAGCAGAAAAAGCCAACACCAAGGGCAGCATTCGTTTTCTTCTACGCGCCGCTCTTGTCATTTGCCTTCTCCTCCTTTTTCTTCTTGCCCCCAAACATCAGAAGGGAAATCGGTAATAATATGCCGGAAGTGATCGCCATATAGCTGATAATGTTGCCAAGGGTTGTGAATTCAGCCATGTCTCCGGGAGTCATGCAAATTATATAAGCAATAGGAGCAATAATCAGCAGCCTGTAACGTTTGGTAAGTTTTTTAAACAGAAAAGACAAGCATTCATTCGCTAAATCAAAGCCCATGGCCGCCGTATTGTAGATGGTCATGATCCAGATGACAAAAAATAACGATTCAAACCGTTCGAAGAAGTTGCCCGGGAACTGGATTTCCTTTGCTAGTTCGATGGTTGGGTAAACGATGTTCATGGCTCCAATATTGGAGAATATGCCGATAACTAGATTATAGAGGACCAGGTAAATGAAGACCGTCAGTGCAATACCGGACATTACGGCTTTGGGTGCTTTCTCGGGACGCTCCATAAACACGATGTAATACAAAATAATCTCAAACCCAAGCAGAGAATAGACAACTTCCTTCATCCCCTGGGCAATGCTGATTGGCGGCGTAATAAAAAACGGCTTCAGATTATCGAATTCAAACCATCTGTATCCGAAGGAGACAACAATCGTAACCATAATAAGTACCGAGGGGAGGAACAGAACATTCAGACGAAGCAGCCCCGATCGGCTGCCGGCTACTCCATAGACAACAACCAGAATAAATACCAGCGAAATATACTCCACCGGTGTTCTGTCAAATAAGTATTGCTTGGAGATGTTGGCGATTGCCCTTGTCTCGAAGGAACAGAAGCCCAAGAAGTAGCCGAACTGGAGGGCCGCAATTATATAAGTGACCGGCCTGCCTACCAGGGTTACCGAATATTCCAGAAACGGTTTACTCCCCGCCCGGACCGCCACCTTGGAAACAAGCCAGCCTGCAAGAAGAGCAATACTGCCTGCGAGCAAAATACTCATCCAGCCGTCAAACGAGCTTGTGTAGGTCGCCACCGAACGGGGAAGAGTCAGAATCCCTACGCCGATCAGCATGGATACGATTGTCATGCCCATCTCCAAAGTAGACAGAGGCTTCTCGCCGTAGCTGTTTATTCTCATGATGTCCCCTTCCTTTTGCTTTCCTTGTTCAATCTCTTCGAATCCATCGTTTCTAATATTTCCGGTCTATGGGACATACGGATAACGGGCAGCCGGTAAATGAGATCCCGCCAATCCGATAAACGAAGCGGCGCAAGCGGTGCGGTATACGGAATGCCAAAGCTTCTTAAATTCACGAGATGGATACAGGTGATAATCATCGCAAGCACGATACCATACAGTCCAAATACACTTCCCGCGATCATAATAAGAAACCGCATTAACCGAACGGAAATCGCAAACCCATAGGAAGGAATGGCAAAAGATGCAATAGCAGTGACAGCCACCACAACCACCATAACCGGACTTACGATACCTGCCGTTACCGCGGCCTCTCCAATAACAAGACCGCCAACAACACCAATAGTCTGACCAATCGATTTCGGCAGCCTTACCCCCGCTTCGCGCAGCAACTCCAGGGTTGCTTCCATCAGAAAGGTCTCGACCACAGCCGGGAAGGGAACCCCTTCTCTTGTGCCTGCTACGGAAAAAGCAAGCTTGGACGGAAGCATCCCGTGATGATACTCCAATAGTGCGATATACAAGCCCGGCAGAAATAACGCTATAAAGACGGCTAAGACGCGTAGAAGCCGAAGAACGCTTGCCAATATCCAGTTCTGGTAATAATCCTCCGGCGATTGAATAAAGGAGGCTATCGTCACCGGCATAACTAATTGAAAAGGAGTGCCGTCCACCAGAACGGCTACTTTGCCTTGCATCAAAGCACCAGATACCTTGTCCGGACGCTCCGTATTCATAATTTGGGGGAAAGGCGACCAGTAATGATCCTGAATCCACTGTTCGATAAAACCCGATCCTTCCGGATCATCCATATCAATCGTACCGACTCTCCGCTTCACTTCGTTCACGAGCATAGGGTTTGCAATACCCTCTATATAGGCTAACGTTACATCCTTCCTTGATCTCCGTCCAATGCAATAAGAGTCAAACCGCAGGTGGGGATCCCGGATCCGTCTTCTAATTAATGCCGTATTTGTACGGAGGTCTTCCGTGAATCCGTCCCTTGGTCCGCGGATTAGCGACTCGGTCTGCGGTTCTTCTATCGCCCGGCTTTTCCATCCTTTGCTTCCGATCAGAACCGTCTCTTCCATGTCTTCCACAAAAAGAGCGGCATCACCGGACAGGATAGTGAGCATAATATCATCCCAATCCGAAGAACGTCTCATGTCCTGCAGAGACAGCTGCTCGGTCGTTTGCGCATCCAGCCCTCTGCCGTATTCATCGTCCATTTGACCGGTATTCTCGGTACGGTCCGTACGGGTAAAATGGCTTCCGCTGACTTGTATCAGCTGGCTGATGACCTGATTTTGAATAACCTGCTTGTCGGCCAGGCCTTCAATACATACAACCGCTGCTCTTTCACCCTCCGCCATTCGAAAGGTACGAATCAACAAATCGTTGGGTGAGCCAAGCGACTGCTTGATAAAAACTAAATTATCGTTGACGGATGCGAATGGTTTTGATGGCTGCTCTAATGGTTGTCCGTTATGCTCCATATACATCCTCCCGCCAATTCGTTTAACTTCATGATGCCCGAAAAAGGAAATTTTATGAAAGAAAAACAAAAAACCACCTGAAAAGGTGGTAGGCTAAAAGGGATATTTTCGTTGATTTTATTGTACTTTGCGGTAAGGCTTGCGATATTCCTGCGGCGTTACTCCGTGAACCTTGCGGAACAATCTGGCAAAGTACGAGAAGTTCCCGTAACTGAGCCCGTCGGCAATTTCGCTGATGCTTCGGTCCGTCGTAGCCAGCAGCTCCGCGGCCCTTTCCATTCTTTCCTTCAATATATAATCGGTCAGCACCATGCCGGTCTCCTTCCGGAACAAGCGGGAGAGATAGGCCGGATTAACAAAAGCAATGGATGCCAGCTGCTCGCGGGACAGCTCTTCGTTCAGATGCTCGGTGATATACGCTTTTACCTTTTGCACAATTGGACTTACCGCCATCGTTCTCGCAAACAGACTGCCCGCGGCTTCGGCTATACAGCTTACCCATAGCTTGAACTGTACGACGGAACGGGTTGCGGTCTCCACGCCGGAGCAGGCGTGGTTCTCGTAAAGCTGCTGGGCTTGAAGTCCCTTGCGGTGCATTGCGTAATAGATGACTTGCAAGAGCGCATGGTAGGAAGCGGTTAACGTCTCGACCGTTGCTTTGGTAGAATCAATAGAATCGGTCCACTCTCCGAGCTTGAGAGAGAGCTCTGCCGTGCTCCCCTGCTCTAGCAAATCCGCCCAATCCAGCATGGACTCCGTAAAGCTGACGGCTGGTTTCACCGTGTTGCCCAGCGGGTCCTCGCTCCAAATTACGCCGCCTGCCATACTTACATTGCGGTATTCCTTGTTAAGCAGCGCCAGATAGCTTTGCAGCACTTCCGTTACGGCGGTTAATTGACCCACATAACAAGAGAGCCGGCAATAGAAATACTGCCTGCAGGCTTCAACATAATTCTGGCACAGCACCTCGATTTCCTCTCTTGCCGCCTCCACCTCGCCCAGATGCAGCACCACAAGAATATTGCCGCGATGATCCTGGATAACGTTGCCGGGAAGCTTCTCGAGCAGCAGCTCTTCGGCCGATTTGCGCAGCGCAAATTCCATAATAAGCTCATCCCGCTCGTTAAGCGGACGTTCCCAGCTCTCCACGCTGATTAGGATGAGGCGCAACTGTTCGACCGTACTCATCCGCATATCGTAAGCGGAGAGCGACTGACGTATAGCCTCCGGATTGCTTGAAACTCTCCGTTCGAGCAGATCCTGCCAGAACCGCTCGACAAGCATCGGCTTGCGGCTGTTCCACAGTTCAACGATCTTGTTGTACTGATCGTCGGTCTCGCTGATTCTCCGCTTCTCCTTCACCCGGGAGATAGCGGTAAGCAGCGTCTCCTCCAGCTCGGTATAGACAACGGGCTTCAGTAAATATTCAAAGCTGCCCAAGTGAATCGCGCGCTTGGCGTATTCGAACTCGGAATGGCAGGTCAAGACGATCGTCTCCGGCAGCATGCCGCGCGCTTTTACCCATTCCATCAGCTCAAGACCGCTGATCTCCGGCATTTCGATATCGCAAATGACAATATCGATCGGTTGTTCAAGCAGCAGCTGCTGCGCCATCGGGGCGTGGTACGCTTCATAGACCTCGTCTACCCCGATCATCTCCCAGCGTACGCCGGAGCGGAGCCCTTTTACCGCATAGATCTCGTCATCCACAATAAGTACCCGTATCATTGTCCCGGCCCCCTTTCGCCCGTTTTGTATCTCGGCACTCGAAGCGTTACGACCGCGCCTTGCGGATCCGCGCTGCCAAATGCCATTCTGACCGTTCCTTTATAGTAGAGCCTGCATCGCCGGACAACGTTCCACAGCCCCAAGCTGCCGTCACCGGGCTCAAGGGAATGCACCTTTGTGCGCAAATGCTCCATTTGCTCCTCCGTCAGACCTTTTCCGTTATCCTCCACCTCAATGATCAGCTCGGCGTCCTCGCCCTCACCCTCGGCCGATACCTTCACCCGGATATGAAACGGGGAGCCCGTGCGGATCGAGAAGCCGTGCACCATCGCGTTCTCCACCATCGGCTGAATGGTCAGCGGAGGAATGCTTACCTTCTCGAGCGACGGATCAACCTCGAAATCAAAGGCAAGCGTCTCCGGGAACCGGTATTTCTGAATGGATAGATAATGGAAGATATGCTCGACTTCCTCTTTCACGGTCACCGTGGATACCTGAGTGCGGGTCGTAAACCGGAAATACCTCACAAGATGAAGGGACATATTCTGGATGACTTCAAAGTCTTTAATCTGGGCGAGCTGATAGACGATATTAAGAGAGTTCATGAAGAAATGGGGGTGGATCTGGGCCTGCAGATGCTTCAGCTCCGCCTTCTGCGTCCGCAGCTGCTCCTCGTAAATATCAATCTTCAAATGCTCAATCTGCTGGGCCATGCCGTTAAACGTTTCTTTGAGCGTGATAAACTCCTGAAGCTTGTAATCCTCCATCCGGACGCTTAAGTCGCCTGAGCGGATTTTCCGCATCCCTTTAATGAAATGATGGATCGGCTTCACGATTGAATTTTGCAGGAATAAAAGATAGAGTCCCAGCATGACCGCCGCCAGCATCGGAATAAGATACGTCATTTTGCGGAAAATCGGAAGGCCTTCGAGCAGCTTGCGCTCCGGCAGCAGAAAGATCAGATTCATATCCGCCATCCGGGAGCTCTTGGCTACAAGCAAATACGGATTGCCTAGCTTCACGATATTGTAAGCCGCATTCCCGTTATCCATATAGGCCGTCAGGTCAAAGGCTTCAACCTCCTGGCGAATAGATGCGCTTACCGTTGACAGAGGCTTCCCTTCCCCCGATACCAGAAGCGCTTCCGCCTTGCCTCCTTGACCCAGCTGACGAATGGGCTCCATCAGCCGGTTGAGGTCAATCCATGCTCCGATATAGGAGTCGTAATTCGTATCCACAACGCGGACTAGCGCATATTGCCCCTTCAGCTCGATGACCTTCCAGCCCGTTCGAAGCATTGGATCATTATCCGCAAGCAGCTCCTTCAGCTTGGACTGGATCTCCTGCTTGCGGGCATAGGTAACGGATTGCTGCTGGGCGACCAGAAGCTCCTTGTATTTCCCGCCGTAAGCGAACAAAACATCCGCCGCGTCGTAATAGTTGACGTTCAAATCCAGATCGTTTGCCGTCTGCGTTGTGGACAAATAATACTCCCAGCTGTCCTTATCGTATTGGCTGAGCGAAATCAGGCTTTGATCCTGCTCGGCCGCTTTATAGAGATAGTTCTCGATCTCGCCAAGAACCTGGTCCATATCGTTCATGTACATGGTGAGCATATTGCGGTTCGACTGCGCCACCTGGGAATGGACAACCTTCGTCGCGTACAGATTGTTCCACAACAGCAAAATGACGAGAGGGATAATAACGAGACCAAAGCCAAGTATCAGTCTGGAACGCATCGTTGCTTGTCTCATGATTTCTCTCCTCTCCTCATTGGGACATTGCCGGCGGCTAATGATTGGCAAGCCAGAGATCAAGCTGGCGCTGCTTCTCCCGGACAACCTTATCGGCTCCCGCCGCCTTCAGCTTGCTTACGTACATCGGAATGATTTTCTCCGGATCCTGCGCACCGGTGTTAAAGGCCGGCATAAATTCCTTCTCGACCAGAATCGAAGCCGCAATCTCCGCCTTCACCCGCTCCGGGTTAAAAACAAAGCCTAACGCCTTCGACTTATCCGCCTGCTCGTTAAAGCTGCGGTATTCCTCCCATAACCCCGGATTCTCGTTATCCCACAGGTACGAATTCAGCTGATTGCCGAACATCCACGGCTGGTTCAGATTATAGCCGACCGTTTTCGCGTCCACGCCAGTCGGGTATCCAATGACGTTATCGGATTTCTTGACATAATGAACCCCTTCAATGCCCCAATCCAACAGGTTTAGCAAATACGGATCCGTATATAAAAGATTAAGCAGCATCATCGATTTCTCCGGATGCTTCGCATTGCGGGTAATCGCAAACATCGCGCTTGTTGTATCCGCCGTAGTGGTATATGGCTTGGTCAGTTCCACGCTTATCATCGGATATCCGGTATCCCTGGACGCCTGGATCTCAAAGCCTGGCTTCAGCGATTCCGCATAGGCAAAGGCATTGCCGGCTTTTACCGCGTCATATTCATTATCCTTCGACGTTGTGGCATCCGCATTGAGGTACCCTTTCCGGTTCCACTCGTAAAGCAGCTTGGCATACGCCATAAATTCAGGAGTCTCCGCCATACTCAGAACCTTCGTCGACTGCCCTTCGCGGCGCAGAACGCCCGGACCTTCTCCCAGCATGTCGAAAATGCCGTATTGCATCATAAACGTAAGCGGACTGCGGTCTGCCCTTGCCTGCAGCGGAGCCAGCTTCGGCTCATCCTGCTTGATCTTCTCGAAGATCGGGCCAAAATCGGCCAATGTCTTGACCTGCGACAGATCGATATCGTACTTGTCGACCAGATCCTGACGGAGCACAAGTCCTTTGCTGGAGGCAAACTCCTTGTTGGTCACAATGCCGTACAGCTTGCCGTTTACTTTGCTGGCCTCCAGAATGGAAGGATCCAGAATCTTGCGGATACCCGCTCCGTATTTGTCCAGCAATTCATCCAGCGGCAGATAACGGCCCTTCGCAATCTCGTCTCCAAAGCGCATCCAGCCTGCCGTGAAAATAATGTCCATCTGCTCGCCGGATGCGAACATCAGCCCCGTCTTATCCCACCAGGAGCCCATGTCGATCGTGCGGATATCCACGGTTGCGTTTATTTTCTTCATGAGGTAGTCATTGATTTTATCTTCAACAAGGTTCAAATCCTTCGGCACATTGCCTGCGGGGAAAACCATAACCAGCCGGTCGGTATCGCTGCCTTCTGCTGGGCTAGCCTCCCCTTCTTCTTGGGTCCGGGCTGTATTTGAATCGGCCGGGAATTTGGCCGGGTTGGATGTTTGTCCGTACATCGTCGAGAATGCGATTAGAATTGCAACGACGAGCAGCGATCCCAATATTATTGGAAGCGCTTTCTTGTTTGCTCCGTTGAACATGTTACTCGTCTCCTTGGCTCAAGGTTAGATACCTCATCATACAACGGCCTGATTCTTTCCGACTACTCTAATTGTAACTTTTAATAATAAAATTGTGACCTTGAACGCATAGCAAACAGCCGGTCCGGGAATCTCCCTGACCGGCTTGCCTGGACTGTCTATTATTTGTTCATCAGACCGCCTGCCTGCAGCAGACGCTTCAGCGTTACGGCTGCTTCCGCCCGCGATGCTTGGTCGAGCGGCGCAAACTTGCCGGCCGATTTGCCCTGCATGATCCCAGCGGTGACAAGCTCGTTGATTGCGGACTTCGCCCAATCGGCAATCTGGCTGCCGTCTTGCGGGAAGAAAGCTTGCTGTGCTTGAGCTTGGGCGTTGCCCGTTATCAGATCCAATGCCCGTGCCAGCATAACGGCCATTTCCTGACGGGTAATTTCCTGATTCGGATGGAAGGTCCCGTCGCTCATGCCTTTTACAATGCCGTATTGAACGGCTGTCTTCACAGAAGAAGCGTACCAGGCGGATGAAGTAACATCCGTGAAGGATGGTGTTGATGTTTCACTGCCAGATACAAGGCCAAGCGCTTTTACGACAAGCGCCGAGAACTCGGCTCTCGTTATATTGCGGTTAGGCGCGAACAGATCCGTTGATACGCCGTTCACTATCCGTTTGTTTGCCAGCAGCAGAATATCGTCTTTGGCCCAATGGGCAGCTATATCCTTGAAGGAAGCATCCGTAACCGCAACGGCGTATAAGCTGTTAGTTGCGCTAAGTATCGTTACGACCGTATTTCCGCCTTGGCTTGCGAACCATGCAGGTACCGTTCTGAACTGGCCGGCTGCAGGATCGTAAACAACAACAGAGCTGTGCTCTTGATCTAACTGACCATTAAACGTAAAGCTTCTTGCAACGAATTGCTTGCCGAATTGATGCACGGTTACGGACTTGCCGACGGATTGCAGCGTCAGCTCGAAGGAAACCGGATTGCCGGCAAGGGTAAAACCTGCGGAAGCGGCTTTGCTCTTCATTTCGTCGGCCAGCGTGCCGGAGGCTGGCGAAAGTGTCAGCGTCAGTTTGGCATCCGATCCAGCCAGTGCATCCGCATAACCCGCTTCCTCCAGAATGGTCCAAATCGTCGAAGGAAGCGTGTAGGTCATTCTGCCATAACGGATAACAATGGATGTTTCTTGCGTTGCGGATGCTGCGGCCTTCAATGCTGCGGCAGAGAATTCGGCAGTGCTCAAGTTACCGCCGGCCGGCAGGTCGATAACGATTTCCTTTTTGCCCGCGGTTAGTCCGGCTTTCAGATCTGCGTCATAGTTAACGGAAGACTCAACCGGTGTTGAACCGCCCCCGCCCGTATTGCCGGGGCCGGAGTTGTCTTCATGCGTAATCGTACGCATCTCAAAGCCTGTGGAATTGGCATTAAAGACAGGACCAATCTTCGTATTGCGAACAATGACATTATCCAGATTAATGGAACCACTTACGTCATTGTTGACATGGATGCCCCATGTGCCGGTACCGTCAATAACATAGTTCTCGATCGTTATGCTGCGGGTACCGTTTGCAATGGCGTTAGGACCGTTTACGTACAAGCCTTGATAAGTGCTGCCCAGCGCTGTGTTATTACGAATCTTGATATCGGCATCAATCGGCTTATCGCCCGTGAACAGCCAGATTGCGCCGAAGTTCTGCCCCCAGCTTGGCTCGCGGCCGCCGGTACGTATCAGCGTATTGTGCTCGATAAGCGTCGTGCCGTCAAAAGCAACCGGATTAAAACGAGTCGATACCGCGATCCCCGCGCCAAAGCCAACTGTATCCGACAGGATATTATCCTGCACTTTGTTATCGCGACCTCCGAAAATAGCTATGTTATCGGCTAGCCATGGCAGCTGTACCGTATTGAACCTTACGGTGTTATTGCTCACCCGGCTGTTATCATCGGAAACGCCTTCCGGCTTCTGCGACCAAAGAGCAATGCTGTCATCGCCGGAGTTGCGGATAAACGTCTGTTCAATCATCGAATTACGCGTACCCGTTGTAAAATTGATGCCGTCAGCGTAAGTATCGCGGATACGCACTCCGCCAACGTACAAGCCGTCCGTCAAGACTCCCTCATCGCTGCGCATCGACCAGATGCCCGCTTTGGCATGCTCGATCCATACATTCTGTATGATGGAGCCTTTGCCAAATGTTCCGTCAAAGCCCGCTTCGCGCAGCTCGTCGTGACGTCCGGTTACGCCAAGATCCATATACAAATCGTAGACGCGAACCTTGCTTCCTTCCGCCAGAAAGCCTGCGCCATGCAGCTCCGTATGCCAAATTCCCGCACCGCGGATCGTTACATTATCGATATGGAGAGGTCCTTGCGTAAGATTAAAGCTTCCCGCCGGAATCCACACGCCCGTGCCTTGTTCCTTAGCGGCTGCGATTGCGGCTTCGAATGCGGCCGAGTCGTCGGAGCTGTCGTCCGCCGTTGCGCCAAAGTCCGCCACCGATAAATAACCTTCCGGCTTCGAATATGCGTCAGGCGCTTGCTCCAGATCAACCAGATCCACCACGTAATAATCGGCGTTATCGTCAGCTTCTTTCACAAGGCGAATCGTTGAGCCTGCCGGCACTTCTCCAATCAGCAGACGGGACTCATCATAGAAGCGGTGGGCATCCCCGTCGGCCGGATTATTCGTCCACGGATATTTGCCGTATACCCAGCTGTACTTGCTGGACAGGTTGATCTTGCCTTGTTTCTCGCCATTAACGTAAAGCGTCAGCGTATGCTCTTCGCCGTCCCCCGCTGTGGAGTCAGGAATGATATAACGCATGGTCAACGCATTCGCCTGTCCGGTTGTCTTGAACTCGATATATTGTCCCGTTGCATCCAGACGAACCGCCTCTCTGCCGGAGGCTTCGGAAGCGAAGGTCTTAAACGTACGGTCTTCTTCAATAAGAGTACCGTTTGTTGTTCCTTGCTCTGCCTCATAAGTTGTGAACGGAACGGTCGCTCCGCGGTAATCCTTGCTCACCGCATTGTGCACGAGAAGGTGATCTAAGTCGATACCGCCTGTACTGCCGTTGTCGTATTGAAGCGACACGGTATTCATGCCGGCACGGAGCGGCAGCTCGAGGGTAAGGTCTGACCAGCTGCTGCCCGTGCTTGGGAACTCGGCGACAGCGGCTTGCTTCAGACCGTTGACGTAAAGGGCTAACGTTGCTGTACTGCTGTCGCTATTGCGGAAACGAAGCTTAGCGGAGTAGTTAGCTGCTCTGTCCGCATTTACGGCAAAAAGCAATGCTGCATCCTCTTGCGTAAAGCCGGCAACGGAAGTTCCGTTTGCCTTTACGCCACCCGTCATAAACGCATCTTCCGCTTCGTAACGGACATCGCTCTTCACCGCTTGCAGCTGCCAATGCGCCGCGGCATCGGATACTTCTATGGCTTGAACGGATACCGCGCCAGCGGCATTAACGGTCAAATATTGCCCTATGGCAGAAGCGTTGCCGAGCACTTGATAACCTCCGTGAGACGAGACATCCCATTGCGTGGACAAGCTTGCCCCATCGGTTAACGCGGTTGCCAGACCGCTTGCCTTCACGGCCAGCTTGCGGCCGGTTGCCTGGTTCACGTATTGCTTATGGCCGTTATAATCCTGCGGCAGCCATTCGGCCGCTTTGCCGTCGGCGGCAGCAGGCGTATCCGCCACAACAACCCCATTGCGTTCAATCAATGCTTTGCCGCTGACTGCGTCCACAATACGGACCGCATTAAGCTCCTTTAATACCGGAGTTACCGCATTGGCCGGACCGTCAACCGGCGGCACCGTTACCGCCTCCGCAGGCGCCGTCTCGAATCTCCATTGCACGCCGCGGCTCTCAGTCGATCTCAATTCATATTGCGCATAACCCTGCAGGTCTTCGGTATGGATATAGTTGTCTTCATAACCTTGAGCCGCGCTGCGGAGCAGATAAAGGCCGGCTGCAGGACCGTTTTCCACCACCCATTGCACCTTCGTGTCGTCTGCAGACGGCGAAGCCGTTGTCTCGAGGTAACTCTGCAAATGTTCAATAGAGATCGCGTTGCCGGTTGCCCGGTTTAAGATCAGCTGCTTGCCTTCCATACTTGTAATCTTCCAATGCGAAGCCGCGTTATTGGAAGCCGGCGTTCCGTACAAAACAACGTTTTTGCCATTCTCGTACAGGTATTGACCGGAAGCTTCGTTCTTGATGCGGATAAAACCTTCCGGCAGCTCGGCCGGTGCTTGAGTTGCAGGCTCCAACACCCACTGCGCGCTGCCCCAGCCGGCAGGAATCGGGCTCGCCTGACCATAGCCGGTCTGATCCTGCATATGGATGCGGGCAGGCTCGTTATTCCAGTTCGCATTCCAGCCGTTACTGAATACTTTCGTATTCGCAGAACCTTCGACATCCTTCATCTCCCACTGCACGCTGCCCCATGATTGATCAAGCGTCAAGCTTTCCAGAGGCTTTAGATGCGGGTTCGCTTCATTGTCGGTACGGTTAATATTCTCGTTGGAGATCATATGGCCGGTCGCCTTGTTCACGATATATACGCCTTGCGGAGCGGATTCGAGGGACCACTGGGAAGCCGAATCATCTGCCGCAGGCTGGCCGTAAGCGACCTTGCCATTCTCGTCCTCAAAGAGATATTGGCCAAAATAGCTGTTCTTAAGGCGCACATAAGCAGGCGCTGTTTCGCCTACCGTAATAAACTCCCATTTCGGACTGCCCCAATCCTTCGGCACCACGCTAAGCTGCGCATGCTTCAGCTTGTTCTCGACGTTGACGTATTTGCCGCTGGCATTGCCAGGCTTGCCAATCAACTTGTAGCCTTGATACGTCTCGATCGTCCAATCGCCAGCCGTTGAATCATCAGCCAACGCCGTAGATTTCAGTGCGTCCCGGTCGCCTGCTACTCCTTCATTGTTCAAGTAGTGACCGGTACCGCGGTTCTTGATCCGTTTCACGCCGTCATGCTCCTCAACCAGCCATTGCGCATTCCGGTCCGAAAGCTGCACATTGCCGTACTGAACAACGCCGTTTGCACCCTCGAACAAATACAGCTGCAGCCAATTGTTTTTGATCCGGATATACGGAACAACAGGTTCTTTCGGCGGAGCAGGATCCTCCAGCGCCCATTGCGCGCTGCCCCACGTGGCCTGCGCCCAGTTATTGCCCTGAGCAAAGCCGTCCTGATTCTGCACGTTAATGAAGCTGTTTACGCTTGCTGCGCTTCCAAGCGTGATGTAGCCTTCGACTTCACCGCCGCTGTCATTTTTGGCGGCCGCAACAACCCAGGCCGAATTCGCGCTTGGCGAGCCCTCCGCGGAAAGCGGTGTTGCTCCAACGTAATCGACGCTTGTTGCGTAATGACCGGTTGCGAGATTACGCAGCAGCGTTCCATTTGCCGTGTCGATAAGAATCCATTGCGAGGCCTTATCGGTGTAGGCAGGCTCTCCGTATTTGATCTGGCCGTTCTCCTCGTACAAATAGGTGCCCTTCCAGTTGTTCTTGATCCGCTTTGGGGTAGAATCCGCGGCAGGCTCAAGCTTCCAGACGGCGCTGCCCCAGCTCTTCTGCGCCCAGTTGTTCGCGCGGACGATGCCGTCCGGACCATTACCGGTGCCTTGAATATTAACGATCCAGCTGTTATCGCGGGAGCTGACGATGGTTATGCCGCCATTCTCGTCAGCCGTTTCGAGGGACCATAAATCGGATGTCCAGCCCTCGCCAATCGCGGAAATACCAACCGGATTCGTAATTTGCTCCGATGAAATCGCCTGCGAATGAAGATAATGTCCGGTCGCGCGGTTACGGAGACGTTGGTAGCCATCCTTATCTTCGACGAACCATTGCGAAGCTGTATTATTCAAAGCGACTTCTCCGTATTTCACTTCTCCGTCTTCTTCATATAAATAGGAGCCGTTCCACGGATTAACGATACGAACCGGCTCGGTTGCTTCGGCGGGATCAAGCGTCCATGTCGCGCTTCCCCAATCCTTTTGCGCCCAGTTGTTCGCCTGCACCTTGCCGTCTTGAATCTGGAAGTTGACAATCCACGACGGATTGCGGGTGCTGATAATGTTGAACTCGCCAGGCTTGCTCGCTACTTCCGCGATATCCCAGGTATCGGATTGCGAGCCTTCGCTTGCAGCCGAGCTCTCAATCGCATTCGTAATATTCGCATCCGTCACTTGCTCGGAGTTCATGTAATGGCCGGTAGCGCGGTTCTTGATGCGCTTATGTCCATCCTTCTCCTCAATTGTCCATTGCGCATAACGATCGTTTACTGCAGGAAAACCGTAACGCACTTTACCTTCGGCATCCTCATATAGCGAATACCCTTGCCAAGGATTATGAATTCGAATGTAAGCGTCTTCATTATTAACCCCGGAAACGCCGTCCGCACTAGCGGACAGCGGGGGGATCGCAAGAAGGAGCGCCATGCAAACAATCATCAGCTTCTTCAATAATGATGGCATTGATCCCATTCCTCCTAAAATGAATTATCACCACAATAGCCTGGCTACAGGCTATCGTGATGATTCATACCTCGTAAGCATTCGCTTGAATTACAAGCTTCTAACCTTTGGTTGCCCCATCCGCAAGACCGGAAATAAGGAACCTTTGCAGCAGCAGGAAGACAATCGAGATCGGAATCGCAATCAGGATCGTGCCTGCGGCAAACATCGTAAAGTTGTTCGCGAACTTATCGTTAATGAAGTTGTACAAGCCTAGCGCCAGCGTGAACTTCTCCGGGCTGCGGATAATGATCTGCGGCGTCAGGAAATCGAAAAACGGCGCCATAAACGTAAACAAGGCAACAACCGCGATAATCGGGCTGGCAAGCGGCACCAGAATGCGGAAGAAAATCGTCAGGTAGCCGGCTCCGTCGATTTTGGCCGATTCGTCGAGGTCGCGCGGAATCGTATCGAGGTACCCTTTTACAAGGAACAGGTTCATCGGCAAGCCGCCAAATACATAGATCAGGATTAGACCCAAAAACGTATCCAGCAGGTTAACCGTATTGAGCAGCAGGTAGATCGCCACCATCCCCATCAAGACGGGGAACATCTGCAGCAGCAGGAACGTATAAATGCTGTTCTTGCGGCCGACAAACCGGAATCGCGAGAACACGTACGCAACGATGGATACGATACAGACCGAGGCTAGACCGTTCGCAAACGCGATGATCAGCGTATTTTTGTACCACAGGGTGTAGTTGCTGCTCGGATTGTTAAACAGCCATTCATAATGCTCCAGCGACCAGTTGTCCGGGATCATCTTGAGCGAGAACAAGCTGGTGCCCGGGTTGAGGGACATGCTGAACGCCCAGAGCAGCGGGTACAAAATAAGGACGAACATGATAAGGACAACCAGATAAATGCCGGACACTTCCAGAGCGGATTTAAGCGAACGTTTCATTTTAGTACATATCCTCCTCTCTGAAGGAACGGGTTCTGCTGAATTGATAGAGAGCAAACGCCGCTACGACAATCCCCATGATGATAGATACGGCAGCAGCCATTTTGTAGTTGTTTTCCTTAAACGTCAGGCTGTACACCCACGAGATCAGGATGTCGGTTGCGCCGGAGTTCTGGCCCGGCACCGGAGGGCCGCCCTTGTTGAACAGGTAGATAATATTGAAATTATTGAAGTTGTACGAATACTGCATAATGAGCAGCGGAGCCGTTGCGAACAGCACATGCGGCATCGTGATGAAACGGAATTTTTTCCAGCGGCTTCCTCCGTCCACATCGGCTGCTTCATACCAGTCCTTCGAGATCCCTTGCAGCACCCCGGTAATCAGCGTGAATACGTACGGGAAACCAAGCCATACCTGAATGCCGATAATCGCCACGCGCGCCCAGGCCGGATCCGACAGCCATGGAATCGACACGCCAAAGTGGGAGAAAATATCCCGGTTAATCGCGCCAAACGTATCGTTAAACATCGCCGCAAACACAAGCACGGTCATAAACGACGGAACCGCCCAGGGGAGAATCATTACCGTACGGATCAGGCGTTTGAACCTAACGCGGCTGTCATTGATCATAACCGCAAGGAAAAAGGCCAGCATAATTTGCAGCGTTGTCGCGACAAGCGTCCATACCACCGTCCAGGATAGAACGGTAAACAGGCTTTTGCTCCACACGGCTTCCGTGAACAGGGCTTTGAAGTTCGCAAAACCAACCCAATCCAGCAGATGGGCAGGCGGAGAATTGTACAGGTTGTAGTTGGTAAAAGCAAGAGAGATCATAAACAGCAGCGGGAAAATAACGATCAGCGCCATCATAATGAAGTTCGGCACGACGACGAAATACGGGAAGCCATGCTCCCAGCTGTCCTGGAAGGCCTGCCGGACGGATGGCGTGCGCATACCCTCCCGGCGTTTCCGCGCATCCTTCCTGGCATCCAGCAAATTCAGCACGTACAGGCCCAGCAGGATAACGCCAATGATAGAGGATAACAAGCCTTGGACCAGCAAATTACGGGAATCGTCGGTCTCCGGGTTGTCCCCGAGCGTAATCATTCCCGCGATGCTGTTTGCGATAGGCACGGACAACGCAATGATCAAGCTTAAGCCAATTACAAGAAATACAATTCCTTTAATCCAGCGGCGGTTATAGAGCTGGCCTAATCCAGGCACGATGGACAAGACGGTCGCGAGAGCGGGATTATGATGACTTTGCCTGGCTTGGGGCGCCGGCTCCAGGGCGTTGATGTTCATGTTTGGTTCACCTTCCATATTTCCGAATGCGATTTAATAGAGAAAGGGGCTGTAAGAGCCCCTTTCCTTGTTTCATGGCTTGCCGAGCGAGGATTGCCTTACTTCGCGCCGGCCATTTTCATCTTGTCGTTAATGAGTTTGACGGCATCGTCCAGGGAAGCTTGCACGTCTTTGCCTTCCGTAATAAATTTCAACGCATTCGCCATTGGATCCCATACATGGTCAAGCTCGGGAACGGTAGGGAACGGCTGGCCGTATTGGATTTGCTGCGAGAAGCCGGCTACAAGCGGATCACCCGTCAGTACCGGATTGTTCAGTACATTGATAACCGGAGGAACTTCACCTGTTTTCTTGAAGTATTCAAGCGCGTTCTCTTCGTTCGTCAGGAAGGCTGCGAAGTCTGCCGCCCACTCCGGGCTCTTCGAGAACTTGGAGAGCATCCAGCCTTTTACTCCGATAAAGGAGGTTGGATGTGCGCCGCCTTCAAGTGTAGGGATTGGAGCAACGGCAAGATCGTCGCCGAGTGCTTTTTTGTAATCGTTGATGGCCCAAGGTCCGTTGATAACCGCGCCAACTTTGCCTTGCGTGAACAGGCCGCCAACGATGTCGCCGTTAACGCCTTTAGGCAGGTAACCGTTGTTGAACCAGCTTTGGATCAGGGAAGCGCCTTTTACCGTGCCTTCCTTGTTCAGACCGATATCGTTGATGTCGTATTTGCCAGCATTGTCTTTGAAAATATAACCGCCCTCGCCGCCGAGGAAGCCCCATGCAAAGTAGAAGTTTGCCGCTTCAAAGAGGAAGCCGTAGTTCTGCTTCTTCGCGTTGGTCTGGTCTTTCATGATTTGCTCGAGGTCCGCAATCGTTGCCGGCGCATTAGGGACAAGCTTCTTATTATAGAAGAGAGCGTAAGTTTCCGTTACTAGCGGGAGGCCGTACAGGACGCCGTCTTGGCTAAGAGCCGCAAGTGCTTCCGGTGTGTAGGTGCCTTTTACTTCATCCGACGCTTTAACTTCCTGCACGAGACCTTTTACGACAAGGCTGCCGATTCCCGGCTGGTAGAACAAGTCCGGCCCTTTGCCGGCGGGACCGTCGAGCGCAAGCACATCCGGCTGATCGTTCATCGCTACCGGCTTGATGTTGATCTTGATCCCTGTTGCGGCAGTGTATTTATCTGCTGCCGCTTGGATAACCGCGAGTTTGTCTTCCGCCGTATCCGGCCAGATTGTCAACTCTGTTGGCTTCGCTTCCGTTGGCCCGTTCGCTTCCGCCGCGGTTGCCGCAGCGTCCGCGCTTGGCGATTCCGAATTAGCGTTCGTATTTGCGCTGGCCGAGGCATTGGCATTGCTGGTCGTTGTACCGTTGCCGTTATTGTTGCCGCCGCATGCGGCGAGCGACATGGATACAGCCAGCAAGCTAAGCGTGATAAGCATCTTTTTGCTCTTTAACATCGTTGAGAGCTCCCTTCCCTTTATCAACTCTTGTAGGTTTGTTGACCCCGGTATGCCGTGGTTCATGAGTTAATTGTAGGATTTCGAGGGGGAGTCTCACTACCAATCCGGTGACCTGAAAGGATAAGATTGTGACTTGTAAGTAGGACGAGACAGAAGGAAGCAGCTTAATGAAAAATTCAGGGGGAACCGTGCTTGCGGCAATTACAGCCCTTAACGATGTGCGACATCGTTAGGACAGCCCTCTCGAGCTGTTTCGGGGAGCTTAACGATGCGCGGCATCGTTAAGCTCGGGAAAAAAGGCGCTTTCGGGTGGGGTCGGCAGATTTGGCGCGTCTTAACGATGTGCGACATCGTTAAGACAGCCCTCGCGAGCTGTTTCGGGGAGCTTAACGATGCGCGGCATCGTTAAGCCTAAAGAAAACGGCGCTTTCGAGTGGGGGGGCGGACGGTTTGACGCGCCTAGCTTTGCAAATGTGCGGCGTGCCACCGCGATTGATGGTACTAAAAAAGCCGTCTACCAAGCTAATTGCTAGCTTGGTAGACGGCTTTTCCATTACTGCTGCGGTGCCGACAGCACCGTGCGGAAGCCGCAATTGCCCGTGGAGCTGTCGGGCGTATTCTTGCTGCGCGCCGCTACCCGGTAGCGGTTGCAGTAGGAGCTGTGGCAGAGATACGAGCCGCCCCGCATGACGCGGCCTTCTCCGGTACGCGGGCCAAGCGGGTTATCGTTCTCGCCGCTCTGGTAATAGGCCGGACTAAACCAATCCGAGCACCATTCCCATACATTGCCCGCCATATTATAGAGGCCATAGCCGTTGGGCTTGAAGCTCTTGGCCGGAGCGGTTCCCAGGTAACCGTCGCTGGCGTGATTTTTGACTGGGAATTTACCCTGCCAGATGTTGCAGTTATGCTCGCCGCCTTGCTTCAGCTCATCGCCCCAAGGGTAACGCTTCTGCACAAGTCCGCCGCGGCCCGCGTATTCCCACTCCGCTTCCGTCGGCAGACGCCTGCCTGCCCACTCGCAATACGCCATCGCATCGTTCCAGCTGACATGAATAACCGGATGATCCTCGCGGCCTTCGATATGAGAATCGGGTCCTTCCGGATGGTTCCAGTCCGCGCCCTCAACCGGATACCACCAAGGGGCCGTCTGCGGCACCGTCTTCACCTTCGCCGCTTCCGCCTCCGAAACGAACAGATGGAACACATAAGACCAGCCGAACCTCTGAGCTTCGGTGACGTAACCCGTTGCCGCAATAAAACGTCCGAACTGCTCGTTCGTTACCGCCGTTTCATCCATATAAAAGCTGTTTACGGTAACGCTATGAACCGGTCCTTCCCCGTCTGCCGCAAAGCCTCCCTTATCATTGGTCCCCATCAGGAAGGCTCCGCCCGGAATAAACAGCATTCCCGCCGTATCCGGATCGGCAGCCGGCTTGGAGTCCGCCGGTTTGACCGCTGCTTTCAGCTTCAGGTTCTTTGGGGCAATAACAACCGATGAACGATCGGTTGAACAGCAGGATTTTCCCGTGTTAAGATCCGATTCCTGTGCCATCTTCAACTTCCTCTCCGTATAAGAAGTGTCTATGATCCAACTAGCTAGCTTTTCTATAAATCTCTTATTTCAACACTACCATAATAAGAAAAGGCAGTACAACGCTTTCCGCACGTAAACTAACGGAAGGCCTTATACTGCCCTCTGCTCTATTCTTTTTCGATTAGTCCAAGCCGGACATATTGCTCCTCCGGTGCTCCCGCCTGCTTCATGCCCGCAACAAGCAGCTCCATCATCCGTGCCTCAGCCGCTTCATCCTGAAGCGGATGCTCCTGATGCTCATCCCGAGCAAGGTCATACAGCCGCGTCTCCATGACGAATTGATTCCGGGCATACGTTACTCCTTGCGTGCTCTCCGGAATTTTGAACACCGGATATGCCGTATAAGGCAGGAACCGGCCCGCTTCAATGCGCTCCGGCGCTACACGTCCAAGATAGGATCGGAAGGTTGTTGGCATAGCCGTGTACGCATAACAAGGATAATTATCCTCCGAGACCGGTGCGCGCATATACGTATAACGGCCATCCGTGACATTGACACACATCCCGTGGTAGCCATACAAAGCCGCTTCCCTCACCTTCTCCTGCGTTCCTTCGAGCAATCCGCGAAGCGAAGAGCCTTGCACCGTATCCGGAATCGAAGCACCCATATAGTCCAGGATGGTAGGCATAAGATCGATATTTTGCGTAAGCGCCTGGATGCGGGTACCCGCGGCCCGGCCTTCAGGCAAACGAATCATCAGCGGGATATTGGCCAGCTCGTTATATACATACATAACGTTTTTGCCGGTCTGTTCATGCTCGCCGAGCAATAAACCGTGGTCGGTTGTAAAAATAACAAGCGTATTGTCCAGAATATCCAGCCGTTCCATCGTATCCAGCAGCTTGCCAAGCCAATGGTCAATCATCGTAAGAGTCGCCGCGTAACGCTTCTGAATATGGGCAAGCGCCTCCGGCGGTACGTCAACGGTGCCGTATTTCGGCCAGCTATAGGCCGGACCTTCATAGTTGTCCTGATACATCTGTAAATAATGATCAGGCGTATCAAACGGCTCATGCGGGTCAAAAGCTTCCACGGTCAGGAAATACCGGTCCTCGCGTCCGTTTTTCTCCAGCCAGTCGCATGCCGCCTGAATAGTCCTTGGCCCCGGATAATCCTCTTCGCGAAGAAACCGCGTACGGTTCTTCTCGCATTGCGCGCGTACCTGACCATAATAGCGTTCCGGCGCAGGCAAATCTTTAATAGAAGAAACCCAAGGATCATCCTCCTGCCCCCGGTGGAAATCCCACGTGGAGAAGGACTGGCAATAGTTCTCGCCGCCCGTGGCAAAATAATGATAATGGTCGGTCACGATATGGCTGAACACGCCGGACTCCCGCAGCGACGCGGGCAAAGTACGGTCAAACGGTTCAATGCCGCCCCAGCCCTTTTCCAGAAAAGCAGCCCGTCCCGTCAGCATATCGCGCCGCGCCGGCATGCAAGGCAGCGAACCGGACCAATGCTGGTCGAAGACAACGGACTGCTCCGCCAGCCGGTCGATATTAGGCGTCCGAACGCCCTCGCCGCCGTAAGCGGATAAAGCTCTTCGGTTCAAGGTATCGAGCATAATCATAATCGTTCGCATGAAAGCACCCCTTATTTCAGACCTGTTGTTACAATCCCCTGCACGAAGTATTTCTGCGCTGCCAAGAATAATAATACAAGAGGCAATACGACTAAGGTAGTTGCCGCCATGAGCAAATTCCATTCTACGTTCGTCTCGCTGCGGAAAATGGTAAGGCCAAGCTGCACGGTTCGCATATGCTCCGTGTTGGTCATGATAAGCGGCCACATGTAATCGTTCCACGTTGCCGTTGTTTTGAAGATCGCCAGCGTTGCCAGAATCGGCTTGCTGAGCGGCAGATAGATCTGGAAGAATACGCGGAAGACATTCGCTCCGTCAATCTGCGCCGCCTCGTCAAGCGCCCGAGGGAAGTTCAAGAAATATTGCCGGCACAGGAAAATCCCGAAGGAGCCCGCGATAAACGGCAGCACCAGCCCCGTATAGCTGTTAATGAAGCCAAAGCCGCCTTGCCCATGCCAGTCATTGCCCCCAAAGAACGGGAACATCTTCATCATCAGGAAGGTTGGAATCATCGTCGCCTGCGGCGGTACCATAATGCCGATCAGCACGGAGAAGAAGAGCACGTCCCGGCCCGGGAAACGAAGCCTCGCAAAAGCAAAGCCCGCCATGGAGTTAAACACTAGGCTGAATACAACGGTAACGCCGGTTACGATAAACGAGTTATAGAAATATCGAAGCCAATCGCCTCGTCCCATGGCGACCGAGTAATTGTCGAATAGCCAATGTTTCGGAATAAACGTAAACGTCGGGGACTGGATCTCGCCCATCGTCTTTAATGATGTCACGACCATTAACAAGAACGGGAACAGCATAAGCAATGCAATGATAAACATAACGATTGAAAAAATTACAGTAGACCATTTTCTAGTCATTACGGTTCCGCCTCCTAATCCACATCGGTGTCATTCCCTTTATTTCCGAGACGGAAATTCAGCAAAGTAATAAGCAGCGTAATCACGAACAAGACCATCGCCATCGCCGATGCGTAGCCCATCTGGAAATCCTGGAAGCCTCGCAGGTAAATCTGATGCACAATGGTTGTCGTTTTGTTCAGCGGTCCGCCGTTAGTCAAAATGTTGACCTGCTCAAACACCATAAACGAGTTGATGCAGGACATAACCAGAATAAAGAACGTTGTTGGCTTAAGCATCGGAATCGTGATGGCAAAAAACTGCCGGACCTTTGTTGCGCCATCCATATGAGCGGCTTCATAAAGGCTTGCCGGAATGGACTGCAGACCGGACAAATACACGATCATCGTGTATCCGATCGATTTCCAAATTCCCATCATAATGATGGCGGCCATTGCCGTGCTCGGATCGTACAGCCATTGCACCGGGGCAAGGCCAAACGTCTTCAGCACGCGGTTCAATATCCCGAGGGACGGATCGTAAATCCACAGCCAGATCATCGATACCGCAACCATGGAGGTGACGTTCGGAATATAAACGCTGACGCGGGCGAACAGGCGGCCTCTCAGCTTTCCGTTCAGCAGTACCGCGAGCAAGAGGCCTAATGCCATCTGCGGGAAAATCGAAAACAAGGAATAAATAAACGTGTTGTACACCGCCGTGCCGAACAGCTTGTCATGGAACAGCCTTACATAGTTGTCGAAACCAACAAAAGCCGGCGTTGAGTAAAAGTTGTAGTTCGTAAAGCTGTAATACAACCCTACCAGCAGTGGGATAAAAATAAACGCGAAATAAACGAGATAGCCCGGAGCAATAAACAAATACCCGGCCTTATCGATTGGGGCGCGCCGCCGGCTCTTCGAAGTTGTCACCTTGCTTGCTGCTGCCGCCGAATTCACGGAATTCATAACGCCTCACCTCTCTTCCTTCAATGAGAAAATCCTTTAAAAAAGGCGCCTGCCCTTCTTACAGAAGCAGGCGCCTATCCCAAGCTAAATGGATGCCAGTTAGTTGGTAATCAAGTTTGGAAGCTCTTTTTTCAGCTCTGCGGCAGCATCCTTCATCGCTTGCTCCGCCGATTTCGTGTTGTAGAAGGCTGCTTCAAGATGCTGGCTGATGATCTCGTACATTTTGCTGGAGTAAGTGACCTTTGCGGCACCTTCCCCGTAGGATACCGCGTCAAATACCGCTTGGTTCATTTCCGGTTTGTCCTTGATGTAATCATCCTTCAGCGAGTTCAGGACAACCGGCGTGCCAAGCTCCTTGTAACGGTTCCAGGTCTCTTCCTTGGACATGACCGTTTGCATGAATTCAAATGCCAGATCCTTCTGCTTGCTTTGCGAGCTCATGAAGAGCAGGCGCATACCGGCGAAGGTTGCTTTTATTTTGCGCTCGATAGGACCCGACACGCCAATTTTGCCGGCAAGCTCCGGATGATCCTTCTGCGTGTTGACGTAGGCAGCCGGGCTGTCATAAGCGATTGCGGCTTTGCCGTTAGGGAACAGGTTCTCGTTGGATTTCGCCGAATCGTTCGGGATCGTTACGCCTTTTTTCACCAGGTCTACGATATACTGCGTCGCTTCAATCGATTCCGGAGAATCGAAGAGCGGCTCGTTTTTATCCGCATCGATGATTTTGCCGCCGTTCTGCAGGACAAACGACTGCCAGAAGGTCCAAGCGTTAGCCGTTGGAATGGCCAAACCCGCCATCACCGTTGTATTGCCGTCTTTCTTCGTCAGAAGCTCCGCATCCTTCGCAAGCTCTTCCCAGCTTGCCGGCGGCTTCTCGGGATCAAGTCCCGCCGCTTCGAACAGGTCTTTGCGCCATAACAGAACGCGAGGGTCCGGAATAAAGCCAAGTCCGTAAACCTTGCCTTTATACGTGCCGGTGTTCAGCACGCTTTCCATCATGTCGCTTTTGCCTTCCCACTTGTCCGTATAAGAATCAAGCGGTTCATATTGGCCAAGATTCGCCCGCTGGGCAACCGATGCCAGTGTGTAAGACAGCACATCAGGCGCGGTACCGCTGGCATAAGCGGCATTCAGCTTTGTCTCCATGTCGTTGCCAAACGGAACCTCGCTGTAGTTCACCTTCACGCCCGGATGGCTGGCTTCGAATTCCTGAATAACGCGCGTCCAATACGCTTTCTCCGGCGCGTCCGTGCCTGCCCGCCAGAATGTCAGCGTCTTGCTGCCGCCTGAAGAACCGTTGTCCTTAGGATTCAGTTGCTGAGTGGAGTTGCTGCCGCATGCGGTTAGCGCAACGCTGGCCAGCACCGTCACGCAAAGCGCCGTCATGATGCTTTTTCTTCTTTTCATATCTCCTATGACCTCCCTTTGTTGAATCTACTGTGAAGTATAAAGAATGGCGGAGCCCGCCAGTGACGCAAGATTCCGGTCTTTCAGCACAAAAGTACAGAAATAATGAGCAGCCTCGCTCCTCCGCCTTAAGGGACTAGCAAAATATTCGGATTCCATACTCCGCTGTTCGGATTTCACAAAAAAACACCGCGTTATCGCGATGTTTGTAGGATCGGTATTTATTTAGACGCTTCGCTGCCGCTCCATATATTCGGCCGGGGACAAGCCCGTATAGCTCTTAAATAGTTTGATGAAATAGCTCGTATTCGAATAACCGACAAGCGCCGCAGCATCGGCAACCTTCAGCGTCTGCCGTTTCAGAAGCTCCTTCGCTTTTTCCATTCGCACCTGCATCAGGTACTCGTTATAATTCATGCCCGTTTCTTTCTTGAACAATTCACTGATGTACGTCCGGCTAAGATGAACATGATCCGCGATATCCTGCAGCATCAAATCTTCGGCATAATGCAGCGTAATATATTCGCATGCCCGTTCCACCGCTTCGCCATATTGCGGACGCCGCGCGCTGATCCGATCCATGATCTGATGAAAAACGCTTCTCGCCCAGCCGGACAATTCGCGGAACGTTGCATACCACTGAACCTCCACGTGGGCGTCAATATAGAGCGTCTCCAGCTGCTCCGTCGGAACGCCTACCGTTCGGCCGCGGTTAACCGCAATGTAAATCAACTCCAGCACCAGCGACCTTGCTTGCTTGGCTGACAGCTGTCTCCCCGTTTCCATCTCGTCCATAATCTTCTCGAGGAACAAGCCGGCTCTAGCCGTCAGTCCGTTATCCAGATAGCCTTGAAGCGTTGACGTCCAGCCGGACCCGATGTTGCTGTAAGCCGCGCTGCCTGCACCGCCGTTTTCTTCATACCAGGCAATGCCGGGATCGCCGTAAAATAAATGGCGGTCCGCAGCCGCAAGCGCTTCGGACAGCTGCTCCGGCAAATAAGACAGCCTGCTGTACATATGGCTGATTCCGATCACGGCATTGGCTCCGACAAACCGCTGCAAATGCTCGCTTGCCCGGCTTGCCAGCACAAGCAGCGATTCGCGCTGCGACTTCAATCCCGTATGAACCGAATTGCAGAGCATGATATACAGATTCGGCTTGTAGAGGAAGGAGCAGCCGTTTCCCAGCTCATGATGCAGCGTCTCGTCCAGAATGTTAATGACCGCGTTTTGCAGCAGCCCTTCCTCCCGGATCCGCAGCGGTTCCGAGCCCCGTACGATTCCCACAACAAGCAAGGCAAGATGCTTCTCGGACAACCCGATATGCAGACGCTCCATTCTCTCCGCGAATCCATTCGCCGCCTCCCGTCCACCCTCCAAGAGTTCGCGGAAATAGGCATTGCGAAGCGTAACCTGACTTTCGTTCAAGCTGTATCTAAGAGCGTTTATTTCGCTGGCCGCCCGTTGATCCAAGTCAATATCCTTCTTGATTTTCTGCAAAATCTGTTCCAGCCCGGACAGCGTAATTTCCGCCTTCAAAATGTATTCGCTTGCCCCAAACTTCAGCGCTTCCGCCGCGAATTGAAACTCGCTGTAAGAGCTGAAGACCACCGACCGAATATGCGGCATTTCTTCTTTCAGCGCTTTGATCAGGTCAATCCCGTTCATTCCGGGCATCTTGATATCCGTAACGACAAGATCAACCGGATTGGTCCGGCAAAAGGTTAAAGCATCCTCGCCGTTCGAAGCTTCGCCCGCTATCCGGTAATCGCCGCCCGTCCGCTCCACCGTCATCTGGAACCATTCCCGGATCATCGGTTCATCATCCACAATGAGAATATTCATTTTGTCCGCACCTCCTCCCATTTGTGTATAGCGGGTATCCGGACGAGGACCGTCGTTCCCGCCCCGGCTTGCGATTGCACGCTGATTCCGTAATTCTCGCCAAAATTCAGCTGAAGCCGTTCGTGAACGTTCCGGTAGCCTCCGCGGTGAACCAATTTTTCGTCTTGCTCTCCCGCTGCCTTGGATTCCATGTCCCCAAGATCCATCCCAACCCCGTTATCCTCGATCTCAAAACAAATATCGGTTCGTTCCATATACCCTCTCACGATAAGCTGCCGTTGTCCTTCTCCCTTGCGTTCCAGGCCATGGAATATCGCATTTTCGATCAACGGCTGCAAAATAAGCTTGATGGTCTTGTATTCGTAAAGCTCCTCTTCGAGCTCGTACCGGACCTCCATCCGGTCCCCTTGCCTAATTTGCTGAATGTATAAATAATTCCGGACCATCTCCAGCTCCTCCCCGATCGGGATAAGCTCGTCCTGCTTCGAAATGGATTGCTTGAGCAGCTTCACTAGCGCCACGATAACCGAATCAATCGTCTCCGGCTTGTGCTTCACGAGCATAAACCGGATCGAGGCCAGCGTATTGTACAGGAAATGCGGGTTGATCTGCGATTGCAGCGCCTGGAGCTCCGCATGTCTTTTGCGCTCCTGCTCCAGCCGGATATTTTCCAGCAGCTCTTGAATCCGTTCGAGCATGCGGTTGAACTTTCTCGTCAAATGCCCGATTTCATCCTCCGAGTTAACGGGAAGACGGACCGACAAATCGCCAAGCTCCACCCGTCCAAAATGGTTATACAATCTTTTGATCGGAACGGCAAGGCGCCTCGCCATGAAATAAGAGGATGCGTACGCAAGCAGCACAACTCCCGCAAAAACCAGAATAACGATCGTCTGGAGCTGGTTGATGCTGGACAATACCGTCGCCGTAGGCGTGTATGAAATCAGCTTCCAATTCGTCTTGCCGATCGTCTGGAACGAGATGAGCTGCTCCTTTCCGCCTTCCTCCGCCCTGAAATAACCGGAATCGTAATCCCGGATTTTATAATAATACGGCCGGCTGGCCAGCGACTCGCGAATCTGGTCTTTATGGCCGGAGGAGATGATTCTTCCGTTTGCGTCCACGATCTCGATCTCCTGCGCTTTATCGAGCGCGCTGCTGTATAAGTCGTTAAGCGAGCTTTCGTCGACGCTGACCGCCACGATCCCCGTAGGCGAACCGCTCTCAAATCGTTTGCTGATCCGTACGCCATAGAATGCGGCTCCCCGGTCTACTCCCGTCAGCTCCGGCATCGGCTCGGTTACCCAAATAATCTGGCCTTGGCCGTAGACGGCGGCGCGGTACCACTCCTTGTCCGAATACGAACTGACCGGCTGAGACAACGTCTCCTCCATGCCGCTGCCCGGAAATTCAAAGCCGTTAAGCCCTCTCAGCAGCACTTGAAAGCTGATCCGGTTAAACGAATAAATGGAATTGGATAACATCTGATCGAAGGAAGCCCGCTGCATCGCATATTCGTAGCTGCTTGGATCAAAGGCTTGCGTAAACGCGTGGTTCACTTCGGTACTGAGGAAGAACTGGTTCGACACCGCGATAATGTCATCCAGCATCCGGTCGGTTTTATCCGCAATCTGCCCCAGCATCTTCAGGTTCGACTGGCTTACCTGGGAGGTGATGGAGTCCTTGGAGATTTGCAGCGAGATCGTCCCGAACAGTCCCAGCGGTATAATAATCAGCACCAGCGAAGCGATCAGAAACTTATTCTGCACGCTGCTTTTCCGTATAAACCAGTTCCATACCATGCGAAGCTCCCCCGTCGTTTTGCGTAAGTCGATTTAAATAACCAATACTATAACATAAAAAGAGTTGGTTGTTGCGGGTAACTGGTTGGACGCTGGAGGATGCGGTTACTTCGCTGTGACTGGCACTACGCAAGTGAATGCTCTTTCGACCGCTGTTGTTTTCAAAGTTTCCGATTATAATTTGGTTTAAGGTTAAACTTTGAAAACAAAGGCGGATGCTCCGCTTCTCAAAAGCATTCACTTGCTCCGTGCCTCCCCGCTCCGTCCAGCTTTCTGCGCCCTTACGGGCGTTACGCCGCAAAGAATCCTGCTCTTTTTAAAAGAGGGGGCAGAAAGATAAAGACCGCCTCTTCATATGAGAGACGGTCTTATATTTATTTAGTTATTTAGTTATTTTGTTCCGCCGCTGACGGATTGGTACCACTCGTTTACTTCCTGGGTGATTTTATCGCCGCCGGAGGATTTCCACTTCTCCACGAACTTGTCGAAGGAATCAACCGGAGCTTTGCCGTAGATGATTTGCGAGAAGGTGTCCTTCTCCATCTTGCCCAGAATATCGTTGCTTGTCTGCATCGTCTTGGTCGGAGCGCCCGTAAACATTTGAGGCAGAACCGAATCTTTCTGCTCCTGTACGATTTTAGCCGCTTCCAGCATTGGCTGCGGTGTGCTCATCTTCAGCTTCTTCTCGAATGGCGTTGTCGCTTCTTCGCCGTTCGCGAGCTTCGAGAGCACTTGCATGTTCAGGCTTGGAATACGAGCGCCGTCAAACGTCAGCGTATATTTCTCGGGTGCGTAACCGCCCGTGCTTGCCGCATCGGTTTTCACCTGGCCGTCTACCATAACCCAGTCATAACCTTCGGCAAGACCGTTCTCGAACTCCCCGCCAACCTGAGGGTTAGCGAATTGCTCGAACAGGTAATTCTGGTAAGCGAAGAACGCTTCCGGATGCTCCATTTCGGCATTAATCAGGACTACGCCGTTCGAGTTCGATGTACCGTGACGTCCCACTTGACCGTCTGGTCCCGCTGGCAGCGGATAAGCTTTGTACTGCGCGTCTTTATTGTTCTTCTTCACGTCTTCCAGCGGCCATGCCGGCATCCAGTGAGGACCAACGACGATCCCCGCTTTGCCTGCCGTGAAGTCTTCCGCCGCTTTGGTCTCGTCGTACAAGCCCGCTTCGGTCGGCAGGTAGCCTTTGCTCATCCAGCTTTGCAGCGTGGCGAGCGCCTTCTTGGAGCCTTCGGTTACGGAGCCGTATTCGAGCTTGCCGTCCGCGGTTTTGTTCCATTGGTTAGGCATTGTGCCGTAAGCGCCAAAGATCCAGCCCGCGTCCGACATCCATGTATTAATCCAGTTCTTGAATCCGATTGCAAGACCGTAAGTATCCTTCTTGCCGTTGCCGTCGGGATCCTGGTTCGTGAAGGCATCCATCACCTTTTCGAGATCGTCCAAGGTTTTTGGAGCCGATAGTCCAAGCTTCTGCATCCAATCCTCGCGGATCCACATAACAGGATCGCCGTTGTAAGCGTAATCGAGAATCGGAATGCCAATGCGCTTGCCGTCTTCCATGTACGGATACCATACGGTTGGATCCTCGTTCATCGCATCCTTCCATACCTGGCCCGCGTATTTGTCGAACAGCTCGCCTGCATCAACGAAGCGGCCGGAATCAATCAGCTCTCTTACCAGCGTAAAGTCGCCGCGGTACGAAATAATATCCGGCATTTTTTCGTTTGTTGCCAGGGACAAGCGAAGCTTCGTTTCAAAAGCATTGTTCGTGGAAGGAGCAATCCATTGGTTTTTGAGCTGAATGCCGAATTTATCAAGCGCCCACTTCGTGTGAACGTTATTGTCCTGATCCTCGCCAGATTTGAATTTGACATCCGGACCCCATGGGCGCAAATACGTAATCGTAATCGGAGGATCGAATTTGACGTCTTTCGCTTCCGAGCCTGCATTCGCATTCTCCGCAGAAGCCGTGTTGCTTGGCTCTTTGCTCGCATTGGCATTGTCCGGTGCATTGTTATTGTTGCCGCATGCGCTCGTAATCGCCGTAAGGGAGATCACTCCCGCTAGTACCATGGTAGGCAGCAACTTTCTCTTTTGTTCCTTCAACTGCATTTCCCCCAGTGCAATGTATTAGCTTACAGGACTTATATTAAGGAGTTGGACTACCCCGTTCTATACTAAGATTGCAACATCGATTGCACTTCTTTAGGATGTTGGAAATTGAATATGCATCCTTAAAATTTTACTGTAACGGGCTGCTCTCTACCAGATGGGAATTGTAAAACGGTACAGGAAAAATCCCTGTACCGCTACTCAGCTTTAGTTGCTCGTATATTTCATCCAATCGTACTCGGCATAAAGCGGATTAGCGCCGTTGTAGGCTCCGAGCCAGCTGTCGACTCCCTTGCCGTTCCAGATGTTCATCATGATTTTGCCCGGATTGCTTGGGATATTGGAGGTTGCCGTATGCTTCAGTACGCCATCCACATACCATTTGATTGATCCGGCTTGCCAGTTAAACGCGTAAGTGTGGAAGCCTTGCGACGCATCAAAGCCAAGATCAACGATTTTCTCATGGCCGCCTACGCCATTAGTGTAATAGTTAAACTGAACCTTGGTGGTATCTTTACCGAGGAACTCGATATCGATCTCATCCCAAGGCGTACCGTCAGACGGACCGGTATAAGTGAAGAAGGAAGATACGATGCCCGTATTTTTCGCCGGCTTCATGCTGACCTCGTACAGACCGTAACCGTATTTGTTGACGGAACGGTACTCGGCGCAGTCAAACACGTTGTAGGCAGAGCTGGTCAAGCCCAGCTTCAAATGCCCGTCGCTCGTAAAGCTTGCGTTGTTCGCCCGCCAGGTACAGTTGAACATGCCGCCATTCGAGTAGCCGTCCGCCTTCTGCCAGGTAGCGGGATTATAATACGTAAGAGGCTCCCAAAATTCCGTAGCCCCGTAAGAGCTTGAGACAAACAACATCGATACAATCGCCGTACCGGCCATGAGAAGGGATGCTTTCTTTTTCATAGAACACCTCCGGATTTTATCATGCCTTGGAATTGCCTGCCGCCTTCGCTTATCCCCTCCCCCAGCACCAAGCCTTCGATCTATAAAATGGCGTTAAATCGGCCCCAGATTGACCAAGCTAACGTCCGAGATCGTAATCGTCGCGTTACCGGCGTTGCCGCCCGCGATATTGCCCATATCGAAGGAGATGCGGGACGTATTATACCCCTGATCGGTCACGTCAAAAGTGAACGTAAAGGTCTGCTCCTCTTCCGTCAAATCCACCTGCTGGCCGTAATACCCATGCCAGGCATACCCCGCCGGCACATCTACCCAGCCGATGCCAAGACCCAGTTTTCTTGCCGCGCTTGCTTTCGCTTTGAAGCTAAACGTATACTTGTAGCCCTGCTGAATAGAGAAGCCTTCCTGGATCACCTGACGGTCCCAAGGGTTATCGCCGACCGCGCCAATCGCTGCCTCCAGCCTTCCGTTGTTAGCCGCGACCGCAAGCTCGCCCGGTGCCGTCGAGTAAGAGAACCATCCTGCCAGGCCGTTTGCGAAATTGCCGTTCTGCAGCAGATTAACGTTCGTCGGCTGGCCGCCGCTCTCCGCGGAAGCATTAACCTCGTACAGCAGCACGTTATCGATCGTTACCGAATGCTCGCCTAGAGCGCCCGCCGGATTACCGAGTCCGAACACCAGAACGGACGAAGGATCGGAATCGCCGGCCATTGCAAAAGAGTACGCATAATGCTTGCGGTCTGTAGATAGCTGGGCAGTGTTCTCCAAATATTTGGCGAAATCGCCGCTGCTCTGCGAGACAACAACCTGTACGGCCTTCTCGCCGGAGGCGGAAGCATCGAACTCCAGCCTGTAAGTCTTGCCCTTCTCGACATTGAATCCGCCTTGCTGAAGCGTATCGTCCCACCAGTTCGCGCTTGTGCCCGGGAGCGCCGCAACCAGGCTTCCCTCATCCGAGCGGCTCATGGCCGCCGAACTGCCGGCGATCAGATTCCAGCCGTTAAGATCCGTATCGAATCCGCCGTTCTGAACAAGGTTAGGCGACAGGTCTACCCAAAGCGTGTTATAGTCGTAGCCTTGGAATTCCACATAATAGTCATGTCCGGCTGCCAGCGCAGCAGGATTCATATAGATGGTTTGATACGTCTGCCAGCCGCCGGTATTGCCGAGTTCATAGTCTGACTGCGAGACAACGGCACCGTTCTCGTCCTTGATTCGCAGACGGACTTGCGACTGCTCCTTACCGCTTGCCACTCTGGCCGAGAATTGATATTCACCGGAACGAGTTACGCCGAGTTTATACTTGAGCGTATCTCCTTCATCCATGTACGCGACGTTTTTGCCGCCCTCGCTTGCATTTTCGAGCTGCAGCCCCTGCATCTCCCATGCGTTTGCCGCTGGAATATGAGTATAGCCTGCTACCGTAATCGGCTCTCCGCGCTTCACCATCCGGACGTTGTCGACATAGACCGTACCGCTCTCGCCGCCGAACAGCAGCTTCAACTCGGCTTCCGCCGTATCCGAGCCGTCCCCCAATACCGCTTCCAGCGAGTAGGTTTGCAGCGTGGTGCCAAGCGATATGGTATTGCCTCCTGGGTACGAAGCGGAATGATCGCCTGCCAGTTCAACCTTCATACTCCGCGGCGCATCGGCTTTAGCCTCAAAAGTAATGCCGTATTCGCTATTCCCTGCAAGCGCCAGCTTCGGCTGGGAGACCGTTACGGCTTCCGCGTCCGCTCCTCCGTCTACAACATTAACGACTAACTGCCGCTCATAAATCGGGAATGCAAGAAAGTTATTGACGCCGACCGCAGCTTCCGCATCCGGAGCAACGGACTTGGTCCAAAAGGCCAGCCGGTCTTTTCCTTGGTCAAAAGTCCCGTTGTAAATCAGATTCCCGTCCGCCAGCGCGGCTCGTTCGCCCGGGATCTCCGGCTGGGGGGACGCATCGCCGATCTCAACCAGCTTCACGTTTGCGATATAGACGGCAGCCGCGTTTTTCCCAAGATTAAACTCGAATCTCGCATTGTTGTCCGTACTCTCCAGCATGTCGAACGTATATTCATAAGACTGCCATTCTGTCGTCAGATTGCCGTATTGCTCGCCGGAGTAATTCTTCCAGTTCTTCTCGAACTGATTCACCTTCGACATCATCGTGCGGGCCGCATCGGCCTTCGCCTCATACGTGACCTTATACTTCTTGCCCTTCTGCAAAAACACCGGTATTTGCGTCAACTGAACGGAGTAAATCTCCGTACCGGCGTTATCGATTGTGATTTTTGCCGCTTTTCCTTTGAAAGCATCGTCAACAACGGCAACTTGGCCTGAGCCGCCTGCGTTAAGAAGGAACTGCCAATCCTGCGGTACGCCATTTGCATCTTTTGACTGCGTAAACTTTTCGTTATACAACAGATTGCCGTCGGCCTGCGGATCGCGCTGAGGGGAAGGCTCCGGCGGATTGCCCGTTACATCCTTCCAGCTGTCCAGATTCTTGTATTCATACACCCTCACGAAGTCCACGTTCATCTGATCGGCCGTAAAATCGCCGTTTGGCGAACCTGGCCAATCACCGCCTACCGCCAGGTTCAGAATCAGATAGAACGGACGGTCAAACGGCGCGGGATAAGTATAATATTCCGGCTGCCCCTGTCCTTTGGTTTTCCAGTCGCTCACTTCTTGGTAGAGCTGGCCGTCCACATAGAAACGAATGACGCCAGGGAGCCATTCCAGCTGAAAATCGTGGTAATCGTCGGCAAAGCTCTTGCCCTCCGGCAGAACATAGCTGCCTTGTTCGGAGCCATGCGAGCCGTCAGGCTGAACGCTGTCGTAATGAAGGGTACCAAAGACGCGGTTCTTGTTCGCCCCGCCAATCAGCTCCATCAGATCAATCTCGCCGGAAGCCGGCCAGCCCCCGTAATGGGCTTCGTCGGTCGGCATCATCCAAATCGCCGGCCACATGCCCTGCTGAACGGGAAGCTTGGCGCGGACAACAACCTTGCCGTAGGTCCAGTCGCCTTTTTCTTTGGTGATAAGCTTGGCCGAGGTGTACTGGCTGCCTTTATGCTCTTCCTTCTTGGCTTTAAGGCTCAGGACGCTGCGGCCGCCATCCTGTTCAATGACCGCATTATCCGGCTTGTAGTACTCAAGCTCGTTATTGTAAACAACGCCGGTATCTTGAACCGTCCACTTGCTTGCGTCAATCGTTGATTGGTTGAATTCGTCATTCCATACAAGCTTCCACTCGTTATCCGCTATCGTCGTCGGCGGCACGGGCTTCTCCCCGGGAGCTGTCGGCGGGTTCGTTGCCGGAGGATTGGTCGTTCCCGCGGAACCCGAACCAAGGGTGGTTGTCGTGCCTGCCGGCACGGCTTTGTCATTCACCGTCACGCCGCCGGACTGGACCTGAAGGCTTCCTACGCGGCTGTCCGCCGACCATTCGAAGTCCGTTGGATGCTGGATAAGGACCTGATCCGCCGTCGTTCCGTTTGAGAAAACAACGCGGACCGGACCGCCTGGCTTGTTAATAAGCACATCCTTCAGCTTGGCGCCGTTAAAAACAACCGAATGGTTTCCGCCGCCTTTAATAACGGTCTTGCCTGTAACGGTTACACCCTTGAGCGTTACATCGCCATCTTTAATCCCTTCGGCAAGCAGCAGGTTTCCGTGCACCGCCGTACGATCGACGGTAACATCCGTGGAGCGAATGATGAGGTTGCCTTCCACTTGCGCAGCGTCGTACTTGCCCGGCTTCGCAACCAAATCCCCGATCATGCCGGACAAAAGCACGGCCGATTCGGCGCGCGTAATCGGCGACTTCGGCTGAAGCTTTCCGTTATAGCCTTTTATGTATTTTTCGCCCGTTAAATAAGCAAGCGCTTTCTTTGCATAGCCGGAAACCTCAGCCAAATCCTTGAACGGCTTCAATGACGCATCGGATTCCGAACCCGTCGAGAGCTCGAACGCCCGGTCAATCATGACCGCCGCATCTTCTCGCGTAATGCCGGCGTTTGGGGCGAAATGCTTCGCGTCCACGCCTTGAATAATGCCGGAACCGCTTGCTCTCGTTACCGCGTCGGAATACCAGGCATCCGGCGGTACATCCTGAAATCCGGCTTTTTCCTGTCCGGAGAATCCAAATATACGGTCCAGCATGGCAACAAATTCGGCACGGCTGATAGGCGAGCCAGGCTTAAACGCCCCATTTTCGTAACCGCTTACAACTCCAAACGAAGCCATGCGATTGACGGCGGATTCCGCCCAATGTCCTTTCAAATCCTGAAACGAGGATACAGCCGCCGTTTCCGAGGCTTGGATGGCTGTCCCGCCAACAAGCGGGCTAAGAGTGGCTGCCAGCAGACTGCAGGCCGTTAATTGCGATAATCTCTTCTTTAACATAGTTGCCTCCCTCAATAATTTATAGGATTGAGGCCGCATCAAGCGGCCCCTCTCTTGCATATCGCCTACTCCTTTACCGCGCCAATAACCATCCCTTTAACAAAGAACCGCTGCAGGAACGGATAAACGAGCAGAATCGGAAGCGCACCGATGAATATCTGCGCGGCCCGTACCGTACGCTGCGAAATGTTCTCCAGCTGCTTCGGATCGACGTTGATCTTGCTGAAATCCTGCTGGACGATAATCGTCTGGAGAAGCGATGCCAGCGGATAATCCTTGATATCCCGCATATAGATCATCCCGTCGAACCAGGAGTTCCATTGATAGACCATCGTGAACAGCGACAAAGTCGCGATCGACGGCATCGACAATGGAATAAACACGAGCACCAGCGTCTTCATCTGGCCCGCCCCGTCCAGATAAGCTGCTTCCTCCAGCTCCTTCGGCAGGCCGCGGAAAAAGTTCAGCATCAGAATGACGTTCCATACCGACACCGCGCCGGGCAGCACTAACGCCCAGATGGAATCCATCAGGCCTAGCTTCTGAACCAGAATATAGCTTGGAATCAAGCCTCCGCTGAACAGAATCGTAAAGACAAAAATCCAGATATACATCGTGCGGCCCCGGAAATGAAGATCCTCCTTCGACAGCGGATAAGCGGTCATCAGACAAAGAGCCATGCCGATTACCGTGGATAATACGGTTCTCATAACCGAAACGCCAAGCGAGTTCAGAAAATTGGAATTGCCGAACGTTTTCTCGTAGGCATCCGTCGTAAAGCCGATCGGCCAGAAGCCTACGAGATTCGAAGAAGCCGGCGCCATGCTGCTGAACGATACGGCCAGAATATGAATGATCGGCAGGATGCACAGAAGCGACAGAAGACCAAGAAACACATAGTTGCCGATGTTGAAAATTTTGTAGCCTAACGTTTTGTGGTACAAAAGTAGAACCTCCTTAGAAGACGCGATAATTCGCAAATTTATAGGCAAGTCGGTAAGATGTCGCGATGAGAATCGTCGCTACGACGGATTTGAACAGTCCGACCGTTGTGGCGAAGCTCATTTTCCCGTTTAATATCCCCAGCCTATAAACGAAGGTGTCGATAATATCTCCCTTCTCCATCACGAGAGGGTTGTACAGGTTAAAGACTTGGTCAAACCCGGCATTCAAAATATTGCCGATCGATAAGGTTCCCAGCACGATCGTAATCGGCATCAGAGCCGGCATCGTAATGTGAAGGGTCTGCTTCAGCCTTGACGCCCCATCCACCTCCGCAGCCTCGTAAAGCGCTGGATTGATTCCCGCCAGTGCCGCCAGAAAGACGATCGTTCCGAAGCCGAATTCCTTCCAGACATCGCTGATTATAAGCGTGAACCGGAACCAGTTGTTGTCCCCGAGGAAGAAGACCGGTTCAAACCCCAGCGCCGTTACGGCTTTGTTGACCAGTCCCCCGTCCGGAGCGAGAATATCGAGCAGAATGCCCCCAAGAATTACCCAGGACAGGAAATGAGGGAGATAGACAAGCGTCTGAGTAACCCGTTTGAAGGCCATCAGCCTGACCTCGTTGAGCAGAATGGCGAAAAGGAACGGAACGATAAGTCCGGCTGCCATTTTGAAAAAAGCGATGACAAGCGTATTCCAAATCACCTGACCGATATCCGGATACTTGAACAGAAACCGGAAGTTGTCGAGGCCGACCCATTCAGATCCGGTTAACCCTTTCCAAGGCTTGAAATCCTGAAACGCGATTACGATTCCGGCCATCGGAACGTACTGAAAAATTAGGACGAGAACTAACGCCGGCAGGAGCATCACGTGCAGGGGCCAGTTGCGTTTCATGTTCCAGCTTTTCCTTGAAACACGGCGTTTTTCTTGTTGTGCAGGTAGCTGTAAAGCTGTTTCTTTCACCGCGGTATCCTCCATGTTCAGACAAATTTGTGCTTTTCTAGGTCGTCCTGACCTTGTAATATAACGATTATAGCAACGGGGATTTGCGATCTATATCCTAATATTGCAACAACGATATTGATATTTTAACTATCTGAAGGGGGCATCATCTTGCTGCTGCGGTTCAATGTTTTTACGAAAATTTCGCTTCTCGTCCTGCTTCTGCTTATCCCAGTCTTATCCCTGTACACCTACTCCAACCGGGAAAGCGTGCGCGTTATCGAGAATGAAATCCAAAGCGGCACAACGAATCGCTTGTCTTCCTTCGCTGCGCAGGTCGAGTCGAATATTTACCAGCTATCCCTCTATGGCGTGTCGATCGGGCAGGACTCCAGCATTCAGGAATACCAGCGTCCGGACTTCCGGGAGCAGCCTTATGAACGGGTAAAGCTGAGCGTCGCCATACTGGAAAAAATGAATCTGTACAACGCCGCAAGCAAGTGGCATTCCACCATTACGTTGTTTTTCCCGCGCACGGGAGACGCCTTGTCCACGGACTATTACAATACGATCACGTATCGGGAGGATGCTTTTACGAGGCCGTTCCTCAAATCCTGGGAGTATACGGGCGACAGCTTTGTCTGGTATGCCACCGAACCAACGACGGCGATGTCCAATCCGCGCAGCGCGAGGCTCATTACGAAGATCAGCTTCCCGATCAATCATGTGACGGCCATGCTGGACGAAAACAAAGTGAACAACAGCGGCGACCCGTTCCTATTCAATCTGGAGCAGGGATCGATCCGCAACCATTCCGCCAACGCCGCGAAGATGGATCTTCTCTCGGAGAAGCTGAAATCATCCAAGCTCGGGGACCGGGGAGGCTTCCGCACGAAGCTGGACAATACCGAGTATTACGTCTCTTATATCAAGTCGGACAGCCTGAAATGGTATTATGTCGATTATGTTCCGATGCAGCAGATTTTGAGCCCGATTACGAACAGCCGGAATTTGTTCTATACGTCGATTGCCGTCCTGCTCGTCATGAGTATCGCGGTTATCTTTGTGATCTACCGGAGTGTACAAGTCCCTCTGCTCCAGCTTGTCCGGGGCACCAAGCGGCTGTCCTCCGGCGATTTCTCGGTCCGGCTGAGACATTCCGGCCATAACGAATTTAGCCTGTTGCTCGGAAGGTTCAACATTATGGCCCAGCGGATCCAGGAGCTGATCGAGAACGTTTACGAGGAGAAGCTGCGGAGGCGCGAAGCAACGCTGAAGCATTTGCAATCCCAGATCAATCCGCATTTTCTGTACAACTGCCTGTTCTATATCAAGAACATGGCGCGAATGAAAAACGAGAAAGCCGTTGTGGCCATGGCATTAAATCTGGGAGAGTATTTCCGCTATATTACGAGATCGGAAAACGACGCGGCCACGATTCGCGAGGAACTGAGCATGGTTACGAATTACCTCGAAATCCAGTCCCTCCGGCTTGAACGGATGCGGTTTGCGATTGAAGTGCCGGATGAGCTGATGAACAAGACGATTTCGCGGTTAACCTTGCAGCCGATCGTGGAAAATGCCATTGTCCACGGATTGGAGCCTCAGTCGGAGAACGGCGAGATCCGGATCCGCGGTTATGCGGAGGACGGGCTGTATCGGTTAGTCGTGGAGGACAGCGGGATTGGCATGACAGACGAGGAAATTCAGAAGCTGCAGCTCAACCTTACCAAGCCGCTTGACGACAATATGGGCTGCGGAACTTGGAATGTGCATCAAAGATTGATTTATCTGTTTGGAGAAGGAGCCGGCTTGTCTTATTCCCGCTCAGACTTGGGGGGAATAAGGACGACTATTACCTGGAGTGACAAAACAATAGAGTAGGTGAAGCAGCATGTTACAGCTCTTGCTTGTAGACGATGAACGGTCCGTTGTAGAGACCCTTGCTGAGACGATTCCTTGGGAAGAATGCGGCATTAGCGTTGTTCACGAAGCCTTATCAGGGCCGATAGCCCTGCAAATCATGGAAGACCATGCGATCGATATCGTGATTACCGATATCAAAATGCCGGGGATGTCCGGCATAGAGCTCATTACGGCGATTAATAGCAAGTGGCCGCATGTCCGGACTATTTTGCTTACCGGATATGCCGATTTCGATTATGCCAAACAAGCGATCGCTCAGAATACCTTCGACTATCTGCTCAAGCCGGTTAGCGACGAGGATCTGATCGATTCGGTTGAGCGCGTTGTGAAACAAATCAAGGAGAAATGGGAAGAGGTTGCCTCCTACCGGAAAACCTTGTACACCTTGAACGAGAATCTTCCTTTGCTGCGGGCTAATACGCTTAACGAGCTGCTGAGAGGCAGCAATCCGTCCGCGCTGGCGGACAAGCTGGCGCTTCTCGAGCTTCCTTTTGCGGAGGGAGATCAGGTGTGCATGATGCTGATCCGGATGGAGGAGCGTTTTGCCGAAATGCCGGGCCAGGATTCCGCACTGATGGAGTACGCGATCTGTAATATAACGAGTGAAATGATGCAAAATGATTATCATATCTGGCATGCCCGGGATGCTCATGATTATATCGTGATTATTGTAAAACCAAGGAATCCGGCTGTTGCGGGCACCGGAGCCAGGTCCTTGCTGGAGCGTTATGCCGCGCAGATTCAGACCAACGTGCAGAATTATCTCAAGGGGGCCATTTCGGTACTCGTAGGGGGTCAAGGGCAATTCCCGCAGCAGACGAAGGAGCTCTATGAGCATGCCGTTACCTCCATGCGCAGGAAGATGGGCCACGGCAAAGGGTTGTTTGTGACCACGCAGGAAACGATGGATTCAAACCCGGTGAATACGGTCTGGTCCTTATACGAGCCGCCTACCCTCATCAGTCTTCTGGATGCCGGCCGGTTCGACGATGTCGAAGCGAAGATCAGGCATATTTTTCGGGATATGCTGGAGAAGGCCAGCGAGCAGGATATGTCGGAACAGCTGATTGAGGCTTATTATGTGCTGGCCGGTGCTTTCTCGTATATCATTCACAAGAACGGCAAGCTGCTCTCCTCCGTTCTCTCGGCTGAGGCGCTCAAGTTCTTCCATGCTCCCGCCTACACCACGGCGGCGCAGCTAATGGAATGGTCGATTCGGATCCTTCAGGGTATCCGCGAGGATGCCGATCAGGAGCTGAAGCATAGTCACAGCACGATTGTGCGTACGGTCCGCTCGTTTATTGACGCCAATCTGGCAAAGGATGTGTCGCTGCCGGCTATTGCGGACCATGTCCATCTGCATCCCGTGTATCTCTCGAAAATCTATAAAGCGGAAACCGGCGAACCGCTGACGGAATACGTGTACCGGCTGCGGATGGAAAAGGCCGCGTTTTTGCTTCGCACAACCCCGTCCAAGGTGTTCGAGATCGCCGAGATTGTCGGCTATAACAACACCGCGTATTTCATCCGGGTGTTTAAGAAGTTTTTTGACGTGACACCCCAGGAGTATAGGGACGATGAGACGAGGTAGTTGCGGGTAACTGTTGGGCTTGCTTGTGGTGCTACTGCGCTGGGGCTGGCACTGCGCAAGGGCTGGCACTGCGCAAGGGCTGGCACTGCGCAAGTGAATGCTCTTTCGATCGCTGTTGTTTCCGGATTCTTTGAACAATCGGACAAGTAGTCCGAGTCCGGAAACAAAGGCGAGCGCTCCGCTTCTCAAAAGCATTCACTTGCTCCGTGCCCGCCTGCTCCGTGCGTCGTTACACCACAAAAACCTCGCTTCATCGTTTGGGGATGAAGCAGAAAGATAGACCCTCGCAGGGGTCTTTTTTCTGCTCGGGTTTTGTGTTAGCTACTTGCTCTTTCTCGTGGCTTGGAACTCGCCACCCTCTTCGGCCTGCCATGCCGCTTGAGCGGCTATAGCAGGCTTTTTGCCTACTGCGGCCGTTCCAGCAACTAAGGCGTGGACCTAACGCAAAAAAGACCCTTTTGGGGTCTTTTTTCGTTGTTGGCGCGGGTGCTATGACCCGCTTTCGTCTTCGGCTTTTGGCTTGAACCGTCCGATAATGTCCAGCACGTACTTGATGATCAGGGATAAGCCGCCTATGAAGAAAAGGGTAATCAGCGTCCATTCCGTCGGGTCCAGGTTAACTATCGATAAAAGGAAATAGAGAGGATATACGTAGAATAGGATGTCCTTTAGATACGGCAGAAATGATGTCTTGAAGCTTCCCTGCCAGAACGACTTGGAAAAGGCAATTACGAAGTCGATAATCATAAATCCGAATACGCCCCAAAACGTATACTTGATCCAGTCGATAAGTGTAAATGTCACTCCATCATCACCACCTTGCAACACCATATGCGATGAAAGGTGACATGTTGATAAAATGTGCCCAAAACTTTTCGACTGGTTTGTGTGAAATTTGACAATTTTAGAACAAAACGCTTACAAAGAAAAATTACGATTCGTTAGCGGCGAAACGCTTGAGCAGACTGATGGAATTGAAGTGAATCCCTTCATGGTACAAGGTATAGCTGAGAAATTCGCCAATCGTATGGAGAGTAAGTCCCGTCCCCGTGGTGAACGGAACGGCCACTTGCTCGTCTATTCTATCATGCAATTTTTCCGCAATCCGAATCGGTTGTCCGGCAAGAAGTTCCAGCAAATCCGCAAGCTTAGGCAGCTGACCTTCCTCCTGCCAATCGCCCGGCTTGGTGCCCTTCGCAAACCAGCGCTCAAAGCCGTCCGGAAGGTGTACAGACTCACCCGCGAAATGGAAAGCAAACCGTTCCTGAACCACGTAAATGTGTCCCAGGTTCCACCTAATATTGTTGTTGAAGCCGTCCGGCACACGATCCAGCATAGCTTCCGACAGACCGCGAACCGTATTTAACGTTACTTGCCTAACAAAGCCGAGTTGGTGAAGCAAGCCTTTACTCATCGAGATCCCTCTTTTCTTCCATAATCAAGAAAGTCTAACCCTCTATCCAGAACCGGCGGATCACGTTCCCGTTCTCTTCCGTGAAGCTCGTATCTTCAACTCCGCCGTTGTTCAGAATGGTCCTTGCCGATGCAACGTTACTCTCGTCGCAGCAGACCAAAACCTGCTGGATGCCAAGCTCTCTCGTCTTTCCGAGCGATAGGGCAAGCAGCTTCGTCGCATAACCTTGCCTTCTTGCGGAAGGGCGGATTCCGTATCCGATATGCCCTCCCCTGTCCATCAGCCACGGCGATAAGGCATGCCTGATGTTAACCGCGCCAACTATGCGATTTTCCGCAGCCAGCCAATAGGTGGAGTCCGCCACCCAGCCCTCTTGAAGACCAATCCCGTTCGAATGATCCTCCAGCCACTGCAGCATAGCCTCAAAGTCGGACGGATCCCGCTCTACCACCCAAGGAACGATGTCCTCGCCGCTGTCGATCCATTCCCGGTAAAAATCCAGGTAAGGCTCCTTCCACTCCAGACCTGGCCGAACCAAATAAACGTCTGCCATCTTACTTCTTCCCTTTCTGCCTGTTCTCCGCCGCCCGGTATTCGGTGATCCGCTTGATGAGATCATACGGAATCGGCTTGTTCAAAGGGAATTGTACGGAACCTTTGGCTCCTTTATAGCCGGACAACTCCTCCTGAAATGCGCTGATGCCTGCCGCTGTGGGGTAAAATCCGATATGCTTTTTGAACGCTGCATAATAGACCAGGTTCCCGTTTAACTCGAAAGCCGGCATCTGGTAGCTAATCTTTTCCTTCGCCTCAGGCGCAGCTTCCCGTATCACTTCCCGAATCTTCTGAAGAATCGTCTGCAGCTCGGCAGGAAAGTTGGCAATATATTCATCGATTGTTTTGTACTCGGCGTTGTTTGTTTCCATATCAGCCTCCCTGATCCTTACACATCATAATTAACGACATAAGGATGCATATCCGTATTATAAAAGCCAACGCTGTACTCAATCAAATCGTCATCGGCGCCATACGCAAACCTGGAACGCTTCAGTACGATAGCTTGTCCCACAGCTATCCCGAGCGCTTCCTGAACCGCGCCAGGGGCTGGCGATACGGCAAACTCATCCCGGTAATGCTCGGGCACAAAGCCCTGCTCCTCCAGCCAGTCGTATAGCGATTGGATCCGCAGAACGTCCGCGCTGCCGTGCAGCTTCGCCGGCAAATAATGCGTGTAATGAATATAGGGCTTCCCGTTCAGCAGATACAACCGGTCGATCTTCAAAGCCTGCGGCCCGAACAGACGATACGGCTCCGTTCCTTCTTCGTTATCCGAAAGCCCCGCGCTAAGCAGCTGCTTGCCGATCTGATGTCCCTCTTCGACCAGAACCTCCGTGAACCGCTTCAGCTTAGACAGCTTGGAGGAGGAGGTATTGCGAATAACTCTCGTGCCTTTGCCGCTGCTCGTCTCCAGGTACCCTTCCTGCACCAGCGCCTTGATCGCATTGCGCACCGTTATTTTGCTGACCTGGAACTCCTGCTCCAGCAGCGGCTCGGGTGGAATATTCGCATCCACCGGGTACACCCCGTGCAAAATCCGGTCTTTTATAATATTCATCACTTGTATATATAAAGGGCTGTTGTTTCGTACCAGCTTCATTGCCTTTCTACCTACCTTTCCACATCGGCCGCCTTCTCTGCCATCGCCCGTAAAATATCCCGTTCGGACGACATTGGCGTATCTCCGGCCGTTGTATGCGCCAATAGGGCTGCGGCCGCCGCGAAGCTTACCGTCTTCTCAGGCGCGAACCCTTGCAAGACCCCGTGAAGGATCCCGCTCGTATAAGCATCGCCGGCTCCAATCCGATCATACACCAAAAACGACCGCTCCTGCGAAAAAGAAAAGGTCTGCTCTTTGAAAAGAAAACCTCGCAGCGAATGCGTATTATCGGCATTAACGGTACGGTGCGTACCTGCGATAACGGAAATGCCATAGCGGTCCGCCACAGCAGGAATCAGCTCGACGAGCTGTCCCTCGCGCTCCGCTGCCTCCGCCTGCATCCCCAAAATATGGATCGCATCGCGCTCATTCATCATGACCGCATCCGCCAGCTGCAGCATCCGCTCGTAATGAGGCTTCGCCGCGTCGTAGCCGCCATCGCCCCATAAAGAAGGGCGGTAGTTACAATCAAACACGACCTTTCCGCCCCGCTGCTTCACCGCTTCGGTCAGCTTACGCATATGAAGCCGGACACCGTCATTCATTGCCAGCGCAATACCGCACAGATGAAGAACGTCCAGTTCGGCGGCAACCCGATCATAATCGTAAGCATCCGAAGGAGCCGTGTTAAAGCTGCTTTCCTGCCGGTTCGTGTAAGTGACGCGGCTAGGACGGGAGCCGAAGCCATTTTCGAGAAAATACATGCCGATATATCGTCCGCCGCGCTCTATAAGCTCCGTTGCCACTCCAAGCCTGCGCAAGCTTCCGATTGCCGCTTCCCCCAGCGGATTATCCGGCAGCCGCGTGATGAGGGACGCCGAATAACCAAACCGCGAGAGTGCCGACATCACGTTAACGCCCGTTCCCGAGAACGAATAAGACAAGCTGTCCGCCTGCGTGAGCAGCTGGAAGCCCGGCGTCTGCAGCCGCATCATCACTTCGCCAAAAGCCGCGATCCGCTTAGCCGCCATAGCGGTCGACCAGCTTTTTCATCGTGATCAGCAGCTCTTGCACATCCTCCACTCTAGTTGCCCCTGTTGCTTTGTCCATAATCGAGGAATACACATGCGGAATAACCTGCGGCACGCCCGCTTCCAGCGTTATTCGCAGAATAGCCTCGAAGTTCTCTTTATCAATGCCGCCTGTCGGTTCAAGCGCAAAGCCTTCCTCGGCACATGCCTTGGCAACCGCACGAAGCTCATCTTCGCAGGCCAGCCCGTTCATCGGAAAATATTTCAGCGCATTGCCGCCCATATCGCGGACAAGCGCAATCGCCGCCTTCGCCGGCACGATAGCCTTCTCCTGCGCCGCCGCGCTGGCCGGTCCCGTTGACAGATTGACGTAACCAACCTGATCGGTTGGGGACACCAAGCTGTTAATCCAGCTGTCTTTCTCTCCGAGATTAGCGCGCGTCGCTCCTACGGAAGGGAACACCTGGTTAATATGCGTACCTCCGTATTGCTTAGCAATCTCCGCAACAACGGCCGCCTGCCGGTTATCTCCAGATCCAAGTCCAATCGAAACGGCATCGTCGATCGCAAGACCGTACTCCCGCATCGCCTCAACCGCCGCCTCCGCTGTCGGGTAGTTTTTGGACAAAACGCCAACAAGCACGTACCCTTCCGCCGCCTCGAATACATCCTTCGCATTACCGATGCTGCCCGCAAGCACATTAAGCGCGGCGCGTCCTTTGTACAATCGTTTCGTCATATTAGACATGGTCGCGGCCTCCTGCCAATTCTCGTATACGTGCTTCGATGACATCCATATCGTCGCCCGTTAACGGACGGGGATCGATATCGAAATAGCCCTGTTTTACGCCGTAATCCCGGGTATAAATCGCAATGTTGCCTTCTCGCAGCCCATCGTTGACGCCCTTCGCCGTTGTACCGGACAGGGCTGGATCGATTTGAATTCGCGCACGGAATATCGGTCGTCCCGCTTCATCCTGCACAATCGTTACCTTTATTCCGGGAAGCTCGGAAAGCGGAAGGAGCTTGTTCAATGCTGCCTTCTCCCGCTCGCTGTTATCCGGCTTATCGCGGTATTCGTCCAGTGCCTGAAGCAGGCCAAAGGATGTTTCCTTGCCGACCTTCATGCTTCGTCCGATGCCGTGAAGCTGCATTTTCACCCACTCGATATAGGTCCGCTTGCCGCCTACAATGCCGGAGGTTGGCCCTTCTATAGCCTTCGAGCCGCTGTAAATGGCAAGGTCGGAAAATTGGACGTATTTCCTTAAATCCTCTTCCGCCGCCGCGTCCACGATCATCGGCACGCCCCGGCGCTGCGCCACTTCCCAGGCTTCCTCGACACTGATCATGTTCTTCTGCACGGCATGATGGGACTTCACATACAGGATGGCTGCCGTGCGTTCATTAATAGCCTCTTCTATATGCTCGGCTTTTCCTTCGTTCGCATAGCCAGCCTCGACCAGCCTGCCGCCGCCCAAGAAAACCATCGTTTCAACCGGCACTCCATATTGCACGTTATGGCCTTTGAGAATAATAATTTCGTTCTGCTGGATTGGCTCTTGATGAAGCTTTTCCGTCAATCGCCTGCTGCCCTTCGTCACGATTCCCGCAACCGACAAGGCAATGCCGCTTGAAGCGGAGTTTACGATGACAGCCGCCTCGGAGCCGATGATCCCCGCAATATAATCGCCAGCTTTGTCGACTAAATCCGCAATTTCCACATAGCTTTGTCCGCCACGCTTCATCGCCTCCATTACCGAATCGGTTGGCGCGGAGACGCCTAGAATACTCATCCGGCCGCTGGCGTTAATAACTCTTTTCAAACCGTATCTAGCATGCAAAGTACTGTCCATTCGTATATACTCCCCTCGCCTGAATCGTTTGCCCTGCCGTTCTTTTCTCGCCTTCGGAATCCAGAAGCTCCGACGGGCTGTCCGCCACCTCGAATAAAGTCAGGTTCGCGGGCTCGCCCACCTTCATGCGTCCAAGCTCCGGTCTGCCCAGCCACTCCGCAGGACGGACCGTCACCGCCGCGATAATCTCTTCCAACGAATAACCGAGCAGCAGAAACTTCGTCACCACCTGAGACAGGCTATGCACCGGGCCGTTCAGCCGATTGCCCCGGTAAATATCCGTGCTGATCGTATCGAAGGATATTCCCGAACGCTTTGCCATCTCCGCCACTTCGAACGAAAAGCTTGCCGTCCCATGCCCGACATCCAGCCGGACCCCTCTGTCCAGCGCTTCTTTAAGTACCGGCAACGGCTCCCCATTATGATTAAACAATCGATTATCCGGCTTGCCGTTCAAATAATGGGTAACTACATCACGCTCCCGAAGCAAAGGAAGGATCTCCTCCACCCCGGGCGGTCTTGAGCCGATATGGACCATAAGCGGCAGCCCGCTTTCCTCGGCCAAGACTCTCGCCAGCCGCAAGGGCTCAAGCCCACTTTTGCCAACAACGCTCCCGCTCATCCTCGCCTTTAATCCCACGATAAACGACGGATGACGAGCTATAGCTTGTAACGCCTCTTCCCGATTAATCCAATGAAGCTCCGAGAGCTCATCGATCCGCTGCAGTCCAAGCCGGGATACGTTCAACAACGCCAGTACCCTCGTCTTTGCCTTCGCCCGGCTTGCTGCAAGCTCATCAATCCGGTCCGCGCCGCAGCTTCCCGCGTCAACAATCGTGGTCACGCCTTGCCTCACGCCAATCTCATCGATCTCATCGCCATACGGCGCAAGCCCGGCAACCGCATGTACATGCAAATCAATCCACCCGCTGGAGGCGTACATTCCGGTACAATCCATTACATTGCCGCCCGTTGCCGTGCATGCATCCGCCAGCTTCGCAATCCGGCCATCCGCATCCATCACAATGTCGATCCTCTCTAAACGATCCAACAGCTTTACGTTCCGCCATATCAATTCCATTCCGCCACCTTTTTCTGCAACAGACATGTATATAACGTTATAATGTTAGATTACATTGATTAGAGGAAGCGGTCAACAAACATTATAATGTTTGGCTGACGCTTAGTATAAAAAAAGAGCCCGCAAGTTAATGAGAAATCCCTTCCACTAACTTGCTAGCTCTCTTCTTCCGGATTACAACGACTCCGATGCCTGCTTCAACAGATTGGCAAGCAAATCGTAATCAGCCGCTTGCCCTGCTTTGAATTTGATTGTTTTTCGTTCCGGCGGGCCTTCGAATTGCCCTTCAGGGAAATCGACTTCCCCTGCGTTAAAAATAACAAAGCTTACGGCATCCTTCGCTGTCGAGATAACCGCGGCGTATTTGCCATTTTTCAAAAAATGGGGCCTCTTGTACTGGATCCGTTCCTCCACGCCCGGCAAGGTCTCATGAACCATGTCGCGAAGGCCGTTAGCGAGTTCAACCTGCCATGTCTGTACCAGCGCTTCGATAAACGACGTAACCTCTGCCTGCTTCATACAATCCTCTCCCTTATGCAATGATTCTATCAACAACTATACCATTTTGCCCAAATTATAGGAAATACGCAGATTGAATATAAATTCATATTATTGCATAATTATATAAAAAGTTTAAAGGAGGCTGCCAGCTTGCCGTTCCTCTGCAACTCCACGTCATTGACCGACTATCTCGCCGATTCCGATATTGCGGATTATCATCATCCCGCTGTGCAGTCACTTGGGGCAGAGCTGCGTCAGCAGGCGCCCGACGAGACCGCGTTTATCCGGCTTGCTTTCGAATACGTCCGGGATCAAATCTCCCATTCCTGGGATATCCAAAGCTCCCGCATCACTTGCAGCGCTTCCGATGTCCTCGCCCATAAAGAAGGCATCTGTTACGCGAAGTCGAACCTGCTATGCGCCATTCTGCGCAGTCAGGGGATACCCGCGGGATATTGCTATCAGCGCCTGACGCTTGGGGATACGCCTGATACCGGTTATGTCATCCATGCTCTGAACGCCGTCTATCTGCCTGCTGCGGAGCGGTGGATCAGATTAGATGCGCGCGGTAACAAGCCGGGGATCGATGCTCAATTCTCTTTAGACCAAGAACGGCTGGCCTTTCCAATCCGGAAGGAATATGACGAGGTCGATTATCCGATCATTTATTCCGAGCCTCATCCAAGCACCATCCAGGTTTTGCGTCAGCATAACGATTGCAAAGTCATGTATCTGCACGGTCTCCCGGCTGAGCTATAACGCTTGGGATAAAAAAGAACCCCTTCACCGTATGCGTGAAGGGGTTTTTACCTTAATGCGCTTATTTCCAGCTTTCAAACTTATAGGTCCAGAACCTTTCCGTGCCTAAGCGTTCCTGAACCTCTTTGTCGGTATGCTGCTTGTTCCCGAAGATTTCGGAGCTGTTGAATTGGGAGCGGTGAGCCCGAATGGAAGCCATCTTGTTCCTCGTATAATCCCGCACGTCAAACGAGATATCCGGCTTGCCGATAAACTGCTCGTGATTTCTGGAGAACGCTACGCAATAAACAGGCGGACGATCCTCCTCCGGCAGTCTTCCCACCGTCCGGACAACGGCTTCCCCGGTCGCGTCATGGTCCGGGTGAACGCTGTAGCCCGGATAAAACGTGAAGATAACGTCAGGCTTCACTTCTTCGATAAGAGCATGAATATGTTCATCAAGGAACACTTTGTCCTCGAACTCAATCGTTTTGTCATGGAAGCCAAGCATTCTCAGATCCTGGATTCCAATCGCCGCGCAGGACTCTTCAAGCTCGCCCCGGCGGATCTGCGGCAGCGTTATCCGGCTTGCGAACGGCGGAAAGCCCATGTTACGTGCCATCTCCCCAAGGGTCAGGCAGGCGTAAGTAACCTGCGCTCCTTGATCGATCAACTGCGATAGCGTGCCCGACATCGTAAATGCTTCATCGTCCGGATGCGGTAGAACAACTAATATACGTTCCATGTATTTTACTCTCCTTTCTAAAAGCTTTCTTGACCTTACTTCGCAAGCATTGCTTGCTTTGTCAAGAAAGCTACTTCGTAAGCGTGGGCTAAGCTTTCTTGACCTTACTTCGCAAGCATTGCTTGCTTTGTCAAGAAAGCTACTTCGTAAGCGTGGGCTAAGCTTTCTTGACGTTACTTCCTAAGCATTGCTTGCTTTGTCAAGAAAGCTGCTTCGTAAGCGTGGGCTAAGCTTTCTTGACGTTACTTCGCAAGCGTTGCTTGCTTTGTCAAGAAAGCTACTTCGTAAGCATCTGGTAACTTAAAAAGGCTCCCGGCTGAGCTGCAAAGCGACAACCAGCTTGCCCTGCTGGTCATGGCCGGCAAGGATAAGCCGTTCGGCTTCGCTCTCTTCATAATGGGTCAAGCCTTCCGAATAGACCCAGCCCTGCTGCATTTTGAGTCCGACACGGAAAGGACCGTTCCCGGATATCAAACCATGCGAATATTGAATAACGGCATTCGATATAAATGTAGCGGCCGGATGCTTGGAAGCATCGTTATGAGCCGCGTATGCTCCTGTCGTCATCTCAAGATGAACATAGACATCTTGATCTTTCAAGCTCTCCAGTCGTCGTTGAACCTCGGCCGGATGGATCGGTTGCATCATCTTGGATTCTCCTTTAACCATAAAATGAATAATGAATTGAGAAGATTGTATAGTAAGTTTATCGGAATAGCAAGAATAAGATTACTGCTCCGATACCTTTTTTTCATACAGGTTAAAATCGCCGATCGGATTGGATGCGGTACCTTTGAATTCATAGCCGCAAGCGCTGCGGTAGAAGTCGTTCAGCTTCGGATTATTGGCGATGCAGTCCAGCCTGATCCGGTCTTTACCCGGGAAATGAATGCCCGAGCTTGACCAATGAACGATAGCCTCGCCGAGATTAGTCCCCGCGGCTGCGCGATTAATATTAAGACGATGCAGATAGACCGAGCTCTCATGGCCTTCCTCGCCCCACAGCTCGCGATCCCAAGGGCTCGCCTGCTGCATGAGCATAACCATCCCCATAAGCGTATCGTCCTGTACGAAAATATACACTTCGCCGCGTTTGATCGCTTCCGGCGTACGATGGGAGTCTTCGCCCTGCAGCAATCCGCTCCACTGCGTAGAGCCTCTGCTCTTCAGCCATTCCGCCGTCTGCACCAGCAGTCCCAACACGGCTGGCGTATTATCCCCTTCCGTCGCCTGGAATACTTTTATATGATTCTGAATAATCCCGATTGGTTCTGATTGCGTAAACATGGATGACTGCCCTCCTGCTAATAGCCCAAGATACCTCCAGTATACTCTCTTTGGCCAAACTTCTACAAATCTCAACCGCAGGTTGAGTCCGGCGAAAGTTCAATCTCCGCGTTATTGTCCGGCTGAAGCAACTTCAATAAAATGAAGAGTATCAAAAGGAGCGTGAGCAAAACGTGAAGGAGAAACTGGCGCGAAACATCGCGATTTACCGGAAGGAAAGAGGATTTACGCAAGAAGAGCTGGCGACCAGGCTAGGCATTTCGTTTCAGGCGGTATCCAAATGGGAGAACGCTGTGACAATGCCGGACCTCTCGCTACTGCCGGAGTTATGCCGCACGCTTGAAGTCAGCGTCGACAAGCTGCTTGGTTATGTCTCGCAGGATAAGCCGATTACGATTTATGAAGAAGAATACAAGACGGAAAATTATTATTGGGGAACGGAGCCTAACAGCGGCGTATACGAGGTGCTGAAGGTTATGCCGCCGAGCAGACGGCTGAAGCTTCTGGATATTGGCTGCGGGGAAGGCAGAGACGCGGTATTTTTCGCCCGGAACGGTTATGAGGTAACGGGAATTGACGTTTCGGATGCCGGCATTGAGAAAACAAGGCGGCTGGCCGAACACGCGGGCATCCAGGTTAACGCGGTTAAAGCGGATGTGCTGGATTTCCGCCTCGACACGCCTTACGACATTATCTATTCCAGCGGCGTGCTTCATTACATCAAGCCGGAGTTCCGCCAGGAGATCTTTGCGAATTACAAGCAGTTCACTAACCCTGGCGGAATCCATGTCCTGAACGTGTTCGTGCATAAACCGTTTATCGCCCCGCCGCCGGAAGATGAACCTCATGCCTACAAATGGCATTCGGGCGAGCTGCTCTCCCATTATCGTGACTGGCTGATTAAAGACAGCGCCGAGATCGTGTTCGACTGCAACTCCAGCGGCATCCCTCATCAGCATGCGATGAGTACGGTTATGGCGCAGAAAGTGTGACGGTTAACCACAAATCCCGCACCGGTCCGGGCGGGATTTTGTCCAGTTAATAGTATGGTATGCGCCCATTACGCTTCGTTCTTTTCTAATAAATATAAAGCTTCATCAAGCGGAACCACGTACTCTTCCCTGGCCTTCATGTCTTTCAACCGCACTTTGCCGGTTCGGGCCTCTTCCTCGCCAATAAGCAGCGCATAACGGATCGCTCTGCTTTCAAGCGAGGCTAGCGCCTTTTTCAGCTTTCTGCCCGCCGGCTCCATCCCGGTCTGAATACCACCCGAGCGCAAGACGGCAGCAGCCATTAAGGCATCACCGATTGTATCGCCAATCGATAAGACAACAACTTTTGGAGTTGGTGCAGGGATTGCCCGCTCCCGGATCATTTCCATGATGGACTCCATGCCAAAAGACAAGCCTACAGCCGGGTAAGTCATATCCTCGCTCCCGATCAGCTTGCCGATAATCGCGTCGTACCTTCCGCCGCTTCCGACACTGGATGCGTATAAGCCGCTGGCATCATAAATCTCATAGACGGTTCCCGTATAGAAAGACAATCCCCGCGATAAAAAAGGATCAAAACGGCAAATATCCGAAAGCTTCAGCTTATCGATTAGCGCCTGAAGAGCACGGACCTCGGCAGCTCCTTGCGATTCTTCTAGGTCATAACGATCCGCCAGAAGATCGAAAGACGGCTCACTCATGACGATTAGCTCTGCTATCTTATCAACAGCGGGTCCGGAAATTCCTTTCTCCCTCAATTCCTCTAGAACAGCGTCGCTGCCTATCTTCTCAACTTTGTCGAGCGTAAGCATCACGGACATGCTTTCTTCCGCAGGTACGCCAACTGCATCCAATATTTCGCTTAGAAACCCTCGGTTATTCCAGCGCAGCGTGACCGGGATATCGAGCCTTTTAAACACCTCAACCGCAATCAGCATCAGCTCCGCTTCTGCTTCCGGCCCCTCAACGCCTACCATATCCACATCGCATTGCAGAAACTCCCGCAGTCGGCCGCGCTTGACCGGACCATCGCGAAAAACCTTCCCGATCTCGTACCGTCTGTACGGAAGCTTGATTCCGGGATTCAAAGCCATTACCTTTGCGAAAGGGATGGTCAAATCGTATCGCAGCCCCAGCTTCCTTCCGCCTTGATCCGTGAACCGGTACATCTCCTTCAAAATCTCGTCGCCACCCGCATATTTGGAGGTCAATAAATCCAGTTCGTGAAGTACGGTAGACTCCATGCTCTCAAAGTCGTACAACTCGAAAACCTCCTGCAGCACGCTTCTTACCTTCTGGCGGACGGCTTGTTCCTTCCCGAAAAAATCGTAGGTTCCCTTTACGTTTTGCATAACTCCGCACTCTCCTTTATTTTGGGTAAAAACAAAAAACGCGCAGGACCTCTTGGTCCTGCGCGTTACGTATGCCGCAGGGAGGCCAACGCGAATGGCGTTAGCCCTCCCTGAATTTTTTATCAGGAGTGCTAACGCTGTTTGTAATGATAATGAAGTTGATTAAGCGCGAATGTCCACATATGCGTAACTCCTTCATTCAAACTCGATTAATAATCGTTGATTATAGCAGGGCTGATTCGAAGATGCAATCGCCGGTTATCCTTCGCGAAGGTAAGAAGGTATTCTTTCCCGGAACCGCCCTCATTTCGCCGTATTCACAAGATTGGGAAAGAAGTACCAAACCCTCGGTTACGGGATAAGCAGCAGGACCTTTGCGGAAACTAACGGCCTGAAGTCTGATTGACATACAAGATTACTTTAGTTCATAATAATTCGCATGCAAACTATTTATGGAGGAAAGTTGCAGTGGAAGAACAGCGAATTGTTGGCATTTTTCAAGCTTATCGCGAAATCAATCAAGTCTTTTTCCAGATCATGTCCAAGGCGGCGAGCAAGCATAACTTGACCGCTCTTCAGCTTTTGGTGCTTCGCATACTGCACGAAACCCCCGAAATCCGCATGTCCGAGCTCGCCGAGAAGCTGAATGTGGGCAACAGCACGATGAGCGGCATCGTGGACCGGATGGTAAAGGCAGGCATCTTGGAGCGCGAACGAACGGAAGCGGATCGCAGGGCGATGACGATGAAGCTGACGGAGAGAGGCAAGGAGCTCTGGCGCGAGACGGATGCGACGCGCATGAACATGATGCGTCCCCTGCTGTCGATGACCGAACATGATCACCGCGAACTAAGCCGGCTCCAGAAAGAAGTATTGCGTTTATTAAAACTATCCAAGGAGGAAGCTTAAGCCATGACAACTGTTGTGTCCAATAAATTGCGCAAAGGACCGATAATGGCATCCTTGCTCATCGCTGCGTTCGTGGCTCTGCTGAGCCAAACCGTGCTTAACGTCGCGTTGCCGAAAATGATGGCAGATCTTGACGTCGGCGAAAGCACGATCCAATGGCTGTCCAACGGCTACATGCTGGTGAACGGCGTGCTCGTCCCAATCAGCGCTTATCTGATCAATCGGTTTACGACCCGTAAGTTATTTCTGGTCGCGTCGTCCTTATTCGCGATCGGTACGATCGTATGTGCCCTGTCGGGCGACTTCAGCTCTTTGTTAGCCGGCCGTCTCGTACAGGCATGCGGCGCCGGCATTCTGATGCCGCTGATGACGATCGTCACCCTGACTATCTTCCCCGTCGAAGAGCGCGGCAAAGCGATGGGACTAATGGGCGTTGCGATGATTTTCGCACCGGCCGTCGGACCAACGCTCTCCGGCTGGGTCGTCGAGCACTACGATTGGCATGTACTGTTCTATATCGTATTACCGCTCGCGATTCTCGCCGTTGTATTCGGCGCCTTCTCGATGAAGGACGTCATCAAGACATCCCGGCCGAATCTGGACATTCTGAGCGTCGTGCTATCCACGCTTGGCTTCGGCGGCCTGTTGTACGGTTTCAGCGAAGCGGGGACGGAAGGCTGGAATTCCACCGAAGTCATCGTTTGCCTAGCCGTCGGCGCGATTTCGCTCATTCTGTTCATCGTCCGTTCGATAATGATGAAGGCTCCGTTGCTTGAGATGCGCGTCTTCAAGTATCCGATGTTCTCGCTTACCACGTTGATTAACGCCATTATTACAATGGCTATGTTCTCCGGCATGATTCTATTGCCGATCTTCCTGCAGAATATCCGCGGCTTTACGCCTCTGGAGTCAGGATTGCTGCTTCTCCCGGGCGCCATCCTGATGGGTATCATGTCGCCGATCACTGGCATGGTGTTCGACAAAATCGGCGCACGTTGGCTGGCCGTCCTCGGCCTTGCCATTACTGCCGTTACGACGTACGAATTCAGTCATTTAAAAATCGATTCGTCGTACAATCACATGATGCTCTTCTATACGCTGCGGATGTTCGGCATGTCCATGCTGATGATGCCTATCCAGACAGCAGGTCTCAACCAGCTGCCGCGCCGCCTGAATGCGCACGGCTCTGCCATGTCCCAAACGCTCCGGAACGTCTCCGGCGCCCTTGGCACCGCGATACTTGTCACCATCATGACTAACAAAGCCGCGTCGCATGCGAAGGAGCTGATCATCGCCGGCAGCATCAATCCGTCCGACAAAGCTAAAATGGGCGAAATCACCATACAATCGACGATTTACGGCATCAACCAATCGTTCGTCGTTGCGACATGGCTTACGATTGCCGCGCTCGTGCTCGCCTTCTTCATCCGTAAGGTAAGTCCTGCAGAGGATGCGGTGCAGGTGCCGGACAAAGCGGCGGAGGCGGTGCAGATACCGGATAAGGCGGAGAAGGAAGCGGCGCCTGCCGCGGAATTGGCTAACAACGAAAATCGCACGAACCGGCAAAGCGCAGACGGCGAATTCCGCAACGCCATACGCGGATTCCTTACGCCTGAACCGCCGAAGGACAAGAACAACGAACACTTTAACGATCAGGAATACCGGAAGGCGATTCTTCGGTTGAAAGGGAATCCCGCACAGGACCAGGAAGACCGTCAGGAAGAGATGAACGATAAGGCATACCGGGAGTCGCTCAAGAAGCTCAACAAACCGCAAAAAGAAAGCGAATGAGAAATCGCGTTTTTTTAGAGCCAAGAGAGGAGATTAAACGATGAAAATTTATATTGTTTACGATAGCGAAGCAGGCCACACGGAACAACTTGCCCGCTCCATTGCCAAAGGTGCCGAAAGCGTGGAAGGAGCAGAGGTCTTCATCAATCACGTCAAACAGGCGAGCGTCAAAGACCTCGCTCAGATGGATGCCATTATCTGGGGCTGTCCCGGGCACTTCGGCACGATCAGTTCCGGCATGAAAGAGTGGATCGACAAACTCGGCTATTTATGGGCCAACGGAACGCTGGTTGATAAAGTCGGCGCCGTTTTCTGCACGACTGCAACCATCCATGGCGGGATAGAAGCCACCTTACTTAACTTGATTACGCCGATGCTGCACCAAGGGATGATCATCGTCGGCTTGCCGGCCAATATTCCCGCAAATGCGCTGTACGGCAGTTATTACGGGGTAGGCGTCACATCGCCCGTTGAGGATACCCACGACCCGCTGAGCCAATCGCTCTTCTCGAAAGGGCTGGCGCTAGGCGAAGCTCTTGGAACACGCGTGGCTCATGCGGCGGGTACTTTTGCGGCGGGCAAGAAAACGCCGGGGACGACGGTTTAAGTTAGCAACGCAAGCGCGCTTAACGAGCTTGCTTGCGAGGCATTAGAACTGGACTTATGAAAAGCGCGGCCCTTTAAGGGGTCGCGCTTTTATTGAATCGACTTGATTTTCCGCCCGGGCGTTTTCTTAACTTGCTCAGCGCCATCCGACATATTGAATGGGCAATTGGAGATAATAGAAGTTAGAGTTTCGTACCGCTGGTCGGACCAAACCTTGAGAAATCGATATCCCGCCAGCCAAGCCGGTAGGCCGGAGATGTCGGCAGCAAGCGATAATCTCCCGCTGCTTCGTCTACAAAACCGGCAGGTGCCAGAATCGTCTGCGCATCAAGCTTCCCATCCGCAAGCGAGCGCCAGGATTCCCAAGCATACAGCTTGCCCCAGACCTTGCTCCCGCCAATGGCCGGAAACGGCAACTCCTCGCTTGTCACAAGCGGAGGCTCGCCGCTTCGCCAGTATAAATTGCAGTCAGCCGAGGCCAGCCGCTCATCGCTCCAATTCACATGGGCATACATATAACCGGAGTTCGATACGATATTTGATCGGATAACAATATCCCTATTGCTCTCGCCAACCATTTCCTGCGTGCCAAAGGCGCATTCCGATTCGTTATTTGCGATTAAGTTGTTGATAATCCGGTTACCGATTCCTTTCGAGAAAATAGCCATCCACAGCTTGCCTTCTCCCGTCTGGTACAAATGATCAATGAGATTATGGGTCACTTCCACATCGCTTGAAGCATCGTCCAGATAAATTCCGAATCCGAAGGAAAAATGGATGCCGCTATGATGAAGGCGGTTGCCATGAATCACATTGCCCCGGCCGATTCCCCAAGATTCAATGATGCCTCCGTCCTGGCTGTCGGTCATGACATTGGACAGGTCGTTATGGCGAATGACATTGCTGCGGGTGAACAAAAACGAAGCATGATTATCCCAGGTTACGGGCACTCCCCAAAGCTCCTCCGGCATCCGCTGGCAGCGAAGACCTTTCATCGATATCGCGTAACGGGGCATATTGGCTATCCGGTTATGGGCAATTTCGTTATCTCCGCTCTGATACAGCACAATGCCGCTGCCATGCCCAACAAGCTCGCCGCCATCCGTGATGATATTGTCAGCTATAAGATGTCCTTTATTCCGGTAAGCGGCCAAACTATCCCGAAAAGCCCCTTCTCCCGGCGCATAGCCGGAAGCATAAATGCCGGTATGGCCCATCCGCTCGATCCGGTTGCGAAGCAGCCGCACGCTTTCAACGCTGCGGTCGAGATAGACCCCGCATGTTCCGGAATTTTGAATAACGCAGTCCGAAATCTCGATTCCTTGGGCATCCCGCATGTATATGATGCCATTCCGGTTCTCATCAGGCTCCGCGTTATCCATGCCGGGTTCTTCCCGCATCATCCGAAAGTCCTCCGCAAAGTCCGTGCAGGTAAACGTGAGCCCGGAGAATGTAAGCCCGGACACCCGCTCCGCATCGCTATCCCCTTGGATATGCAGAATCCGGCCGGTAGCCGGAGCAACCACCCGCTCCTTCAGCGGCGATCCGCTTCGCGGCCGGTAATGCAGCACGCCCGCCGCTTCATCCAAATGGAACTGGCCTGGCTCCCGCAGAAAAGCAAGCGAGCCCTGCAAATAATAGCGGGAACCCTCTCCGATACCCCAGCAGCTAGGCCGTTTAAACAAAATCCTGCCCTCTTTCATGCCGGCCACCGGAATGGTCTCAGCGAACCAATTCGCTTCACCGCCTCCCGGCCATACATAAATCTGCAAGCCATCCGCATCGTTATACGGAATATCGGGGAACTCCCTTTCTTTATAGCCGATGCCGGCTCGTCCGTCTTCTTCGAGCGGGAGCGAGCGGTAATAACCGGAGGCAGGCATTCTTGCCTTCGAAATACGTCTGCCATCGGCATACAGGGTATGAAACCGTACGCCCTTCGGCACCTGCGTGATCCATACTCCATTCCCTACATCCTTCCATTCGGACAGGACCTTCCCGCCGATCAACTCCGCTGTCTGCCCCTCCGCATTTCGGTATATAACCGGACAGCGTTCCCCATCCGCATCACCGGGTCCGAAGCGGAGAGGTTCATCTAGCGTATAGGTTCCTTCTCCCACACTGCCATAGCTCCCGCTATACTGTAAACTGCACAAAATGCTAAAAAGCGTACGATATGCGGTTCACTGCTTTCTTAGGTGATTCCGGCCAAAATAACCCTTGCGCATCGGTTTGGCAGCGTTTACAACTATACATAGAGAGACTACATGGCGGATAAGGGGCGGATACTCATGAAAGCGTACGGCTACTTTACCTCGAAAAAATATTTCAAGCGCGTGTTGTTTTCCATCATGCTGACGATGGCGTTAATCCTTACCGGACTGTCCGCAGCCAATACGTACCTGCTCGAGCGATCCGTCAAGCATGTCCAGGAGGACGCCAACCTCAAGGTGCTGACCCAGACCCAATACAATCTCTCTTATATGAACGAAATTATCGTGCACCTGTCTACCTTCGCTTTTCGCGATAACGCCTTGATTCCGCTGATGTTCAGCAACAACCTGCCCAAAATGGACTATATCCGCGGCTATCAGCAAATGTACAACATGCTGGAAAGCTCCTCGTTCCTGCATTCGATGGCCGTCTATAACGCATCAACCCGGGAGCTGTACGGCTCGTCCAGCGACTTTCTCGTGGATGGCGGCACGACAAAAAGCAGCATCCTCGATTGGCTGCTCCATTCCTCGGAGGGCACTTTGCCGGCATCCCGGCTCATCCCGTTCAGCTTCCAGCATTCCAACCAGATTGATGCCTTTGCGTTTATCGTCACGGATACGTATGGTCCGTTTAGCCCAAGCCAATCCGCTATTATTTTGTTCATCAAACCCGACTGGGTATTTGACAGCTTAAGCAAGCTGAACGGCATAAGCAGCGGGAGCAGCGGCGAGATTATGATCCGAACCTCCGGCGGGCAGCTGTTCGACAGCGGTCATTCCGGGCAGACCCTGCCTCTCGATCAAGCAAGCATAGGCAAGCTGATACAGGCTCCTAAAGGGGAAAGCGGAGCGGCGAACGATTCCGGCTTTGTTATCGGCAATTCCGGCGGGCAAAAGGTAATGATCACGTACCTGCACGGCATCGGCGACTGGACGATTCTGTACATGCAGCCTTACAAGGAAATCATGAAGGCCGTCTCTGATATGCGGACCCGTAATTTCGCGCTGACCGGCGCTTTTATCCTGCTCTCCGTCGCAATCTCCGTATGGCTGAGCTACAAGCTGTACGGTCCAATCGAAGCCATGCTGAAACGGATTCTCCCGCATATGAGGAATACCGCTCCGGATTCGGGCAAGCGCAATGAATTGGATGCCATGGGCGATCTCTACGAGCAGCTCTCCGGACAGCTGCAGGAGATCAGCTCGGAGCAGATCGTGCGCAAATACTATATACGCAAGTTTTTGACCGATAACCGAAGCCTTTCGGAGCTGGATATGAGGCAGCTCATCAGGAAGCACGAGCTGCAGCTAGCGCCAAGCGGCCCGTATATGAATTGCACGCTCCGGTTCGACCGGTACGACGAGTATGACCGAAGGACATCATCCGCCATGAAAAAGCTGCACAGCTTTGCGGTTACGAATATTACGAAGGAAGTACTGTCGCGGACTTTCCGCTGCGAGATGATCGATATGCAGGAGGATCATTTCACCATCCTGCTGTCCGGCAAGGAGGAGCCGCTTGATCCGGTAGCCGTCAAACCCGCTATCGCCGATGTCCAGCAGATTCTGGAGCGTTATTACAACCTATCTTTGACCTGCGGAATCGGCGAGGCCGTTACCCAGCTGACCCAGCTGTCCGCAAGCTATTATCAGTCCTATCAGCTTAGTCAGTACAGTATTCTGATGGGCTACAAAGCGATAATAGAGGGGCAGAATATACGTACAAATCTCGAGAACAAGCAAAAGTCTCTGCCGGACGACGTGGAGAAAAAGCTGTCCGAAGCGATCAAGAAAGGCAAGCTGACCGAAGCCGGCAGCGAGCTGGAACGGGCTTTCGCCTTGCTGGCCGCGCTGCAGCTGGAGGATATGAGAAGAGCGATCGCCGATATGGCCTGGATGATCAAAAACGCGGCAGCCGAAATTACGAGCAACCGCATTACACAGTTGTCCGTCGATATCGAACGCATCCCGCTCCTGCCGCAGGATTACTACACGCTGGATGAGCTTCATCTTGCTTTCCTGTCCCTCTGCACCGCGATATGCGAGGAGGCGAAGCCTTCCAGCATGGAGCGCAACGAGATGATTATCGAGACCGTGAAGGAATTGATCTGGCAAAAATACAGCGACTACAACTTGAGCCAGCAGTCCATCGCTTCCACCGTCAAGTTAAGCTCCGCTTACGTCGGTAAGCTATTCAAAGACAGCTGTGGAATGACCATTACGGAATATCTCAACGACGTCCGTCTGCGCCGGGCACAGGAGCTGCTACTCAAGGAGGACAGCACCATCACCGAGATTATGGAGAAGGTCGGCTACGGCAACCAGAGCTATTTTTTCCGCTTATTCAAAAGCAAGTTCGGCACGACCCCCAAGGAATTCCGCATCAAAAAATCAATTTCCTAACCTTTAAACCGCCTGCCTCCTTCCAGGGAAACAGGCGGTTTTCTCATGCCGCAGGCTGTATAAAACAGTAATTCGCAATAAGTACAGCCCGCTTCTACAGTTATTCAAACATTGAACTCTATTCCGCCGGATTCGGGTCATGGCATGCTGGACTCATCAAAGATTGGAGGAGATGCACTTGCCTAACATCCCGCCTGCCGGTCTACCAAGCAGCCATGAGCAGTCAGCAGCCCCCGTTCCCGTTAAACGCAAAAGCTGGCTCGCCAAAGAGCTCTGGCATATCCGGCGTAACCGCGAGCTGATCCTGCTTGCCCTCCCGGGCGTCTTATTCAAACTGGTCATTGCCTATTTGCCTATGGTCGGGCTGATCCTGGCCTTCAAATACTTCCGGTATGACCAAGGCATATTCGGCAGCAAATGGGTCGGCTTCGACAACTTCGAATTTCTGTTTAAAGCGCAGGATGCCTTTCGCATTATCCGCAATACGCTGCTCTACAACTTTACGTACATTCTTCTCACGATGGCGGTCTCGCTGCTGATGGCGCTTCTGCTTAACGAGCTGACCAGCAAGCTGATCAAGGTGTACCAGACGACCTTATTCCTTCCTTATTTCATCTCCATGGTGCTGGTCGGCTATATCGGCAACGCTTTTCTCGATTTCCAGAACGGGTACTTGAACACGATTCTTGAGTTCTTCGGCCAGAAGGGTCATAACTGGTACCTCGAGACAACGCCTTGGATCTTTATTCTTCCGCTTGTTGCCCTATGGAAAGGAGTCGGCTTCTCGACGCTTGTTTACTTCGCCGGTATCACGGGAATCAGCACCGACTATTATGAAGCGGCCCGGCTGGACGGAGCTTCCCGCGTGCAGATGATGACCCGGATTACGCTGCCGCTTCTGAAGCCGCTTGTTATCATTTTGTTTATTTTAGGACTCGGCAATATTTTCAGAGGAGATTTCGGGCTTCATTACTTTGTTCCGAATAACGTCGGACCTAACTTCCCTACAACGGACATTATCGATACCTACGTCTACCGCGCCTTAACGAAGCTGGGAGATATTAACTCCGCCGCTGCAGTCGGATTCCTGCAATCCGTCGTTGGGCTTGTGACCGTCGTAACCGCTAACCTGATCGTCCGCCGCATTGACAAAGACAATGCGCTTTTCTGACCGAGGAGGCCTGCCAGCCCATGAAAATCAAATTCGCCGATATCGTCATTAACCTGTATTTCCTTATCGTTTGTCTGCTTATTGCCATGCCTTTTGTTCTCGTCATCTCCATTTCGTTCAGCTCCGAGAACAGCCTGCACGAGTTCGGCTATCAATTCCTGCCCAAGGAATGGAGCCTCGAGGCCTACCGGATTGTGTTCGAGAAACCCGAACCTTTGCTTAGAGGGTACGGAGTGACGATTGCGATCACCGTCATCGGCACCGTGCTGTCGCTCTTCATGACCGCCTTGATGGCTTATCCGATTTCGCGCAGCGACTTCCGCTATCAGCGGCCGCTCACGTTCTACGTCTTCTTCACGATGCTGTTCAACGGCGGACTTATTCCGTTCTATATCCTGATGACGCAATATCTGCATCTAAAAAACACGTTGGCCGCCCTGATCATTCCCGCCGTGATGAGCCCGTTCAACATCATGATTATGAAAGGCTTCCTCGACAAGATCTCGAGAGAAATCATCGAATCCGCGAAGGTAGACGGGGCAAAGGAGTACCGGATCTTCTTCATCATCATTTTGCCGCTCTCCACGCCCGCCTTGGCGACGCTTGGCTTGTTCATCGCTTTCGGGTATTGGAATGAATGGTTTAACGCCCTGCTCTTCATCGACAACGACAAATACGTACCGCTTCAGCTGCTGCTCGTCCGGATCTTATCGCAAGCGGAGTTTCTGGCAAACTCTCCGATGGCCGAGGTAGCCGATAAGCTCAAATTCGCTCAGTTCCCGACGCTGACCGTCCGGATGGCGATGGCTATCGTAGCCAGCGGGCCGATGCTGGTGATCTTCCCCTTTTTCCAGAAGTATTTCGTCAAAGGGTTAACGGTTGGTTCTTTGAAGGGTTGATGCGCCCATGCTTTCGAAGCAAGAGTTGCCACAAAAAGCGTGTGTCAATTCTTTTTAGGAGGTGATCCGCACTCTTTTGCGCGGCTTAAGCAGGTCTGCTTCACGACGTGTAGTAATAATAAAACAGGAACGATAATTGGAGGGTTTACGGTGAACAACAACAAAAAAAGATTGTTCGCAACGCTGCTGTCCGTCATCTTATTGTGTGGCATTCTCGCGGCCTGTTCCAGCAACAATAATGGCAATAACAATGCAACTCCAACACCTTCAGCGGAACCGTCAACCGCGGCCAGCGATACGCCTGCCGAGTCAACGGAGCCGGCTCTGGACCCTGTTAAGCTTACGTTCCTTTATCCGGTTGCGGCCGATCCCGGTCCGGACCAAAAGCTCGTGAACGACGAGATCAACAAATACTTGAAGGAAAAGATCAACGCCACCGTCGAGCTGAAGCCGCTCACCTTCGACGAATACGAGCCTAAGCTGAACGCCATGCTCGCGGCGAACGAGAACTTCGACATTGCCTGGAGCTCCAAGGGCTGGCTCGGTAACTATCAGCCTTATATCGACCGCGGCGCTTATCATGAGATTACGGATGATATGATTGCCAAGTATGCTCCCGAGGCACGCGCGAATATTCCGGATAAATTCTGGCCGGATATGCTTGCCGCAGACGGCAAGGTCTACGGCTTCCCGATCTATCAAGTGGCGGCGAAGCAGAAGAGCTTGATTATCCAGAAACGTTTTATCGACAAATACAACCTAGACGTCTCCAGCATTCATACCTACAGCGATATCGAGCCGTTCCTCCAAACCTTGAAGGAAAACGAACCTGACGTTGTGCCGCTTGGTCTAGCGCAAAACTCCAGAGGCATGTATATCGACAGAGCGGTTGCCGGCACGGACGGTTCCCCTGTTTACTATAAAAAAGACGATACGTCCTACACGCTGTCAACGTTCCTGAATACGGCAAACGACCGTCTTCCTTACTTCCAGAAGCTGCATGAATGGTATGAGAAAGGCTATATCAACCAGGATGCTCCCGTCCTCCAGAACATTAACGATCTGAAGGCAAAAGGCAGCGTTGCGGTATCGATCGAGTTCACTTCGAAGCCGGGCGGCGAGATTGGCGAAAAAGCGATCAACGGCGGCAACGATGTCGTCTATGTTCCGATCTCTGACAGCTATTTCACGGGTATCGCAAGCGCGATGCACGTCATCAACAAAAACTCGAAAAATCCGGAACGCGCCCTTATGCTCATCAACCTGCTGAATACGGATAAATACTTGTATAACCTCATTTGCAACGGGATTGAAGGCAAGCATTACAAAAAAGTCGATGACCAGTACATCGAGCCAATCGAAGGCTCCGGTTACGCGCCGAACGGCGACTGGGTATTCGGCAACCAGTTTAACGCTTATCTGAAGCCGGGGATGGCGGCCGATACATGGCAGAAGACCATCGAGCTGAACGACAACGCCGTCGTTCTGGCAAGCAGCGGTTTTACGGTGAACGAGGAGAATTTCAAAGCGGAGGTTGCGAACATCAACGCGGTGAAGAACGAATACGAAACCGCGCTGGAAACCGGCGCCGTTGATCCAAACAAAGTGCTGCCGGAATATATCTCGAAGCTGAAGGCATCCGGCGCAGAGAAGGTAGACGCGGAAGTGCAGAAGCAGTGGGATGCCTTCCTTACGCAAAAAGGCTTGAAATAAGCGAAAAGCAGTCCCTCGGCGAAGCCGGGGGACTGCTTTTCGGGTCAAGCGGGCTGTCGAATCCTGTTTTGCGCTGTGCTGTGATTCTCTTTTAGTTGCAAAAGTGCAGTTACATTTCTATCGAGCCCGACTAACGATGCCATCCTGCTGCAAAAGTACAGGTTAGTTGCCCGAAATTAGGGTGTGAAGCACCCGATCATGCCATTTAACTGTATTCTCGCAGTAGAATCGCCCGCTTAAGCTGGAATGCCGCGAAGTACATGTATTTTTACAGTTGGTTCTCACATTATGCTAAGCTGACGCGCCATATTCCCGAAGAAGGCTCGCCACGTTCTCGTGTCCCTGTTGAACAGCCAGCGACAAGGGCGTATCCCCGCCATCCGCCGAGGCATTTACATTCGCTCCATGCTCCATTATCAGGCGGATCATCTCCAGGTTGTCGTCATGGAAAGCCGCGGAATGCAGGCAGGTATGTCCGTTGCTGTCCAGGATCGTTGTGTCTGCTCCTTTTGCGAGCAGCAGCTTAATGACTTCTAGGCTCCGTTCCCCGGCAATCGCCGCATGCAGAGCCGTATTCGAAGGAATAAACGAAATGCTGGAGTGAGAGACGGCATTCACGTCTGCGCCTAGCTCCAGCAATACCCGCACAACCTCCGCGTTGCCAAAATGCGAGGCATAACCAAGCGGCGTAAGGCCGTCCTGATTCTCGGTATTGGCCAGCTGCGGATGAGCCTCAATAAGCGCCTTCGCTTTAGCGGCATCGCCGTTCTGAGCCGCCTGGAACAAATCATTTATGTAAGACTGTAACTCCATTTGTATAACCTCCATTTGGAAGATAATGAGCCTATTTGATCTTCTCCCAAGGGCCTTCCAATTCCTGCCGTTTATTAAAAAAACCGGCCACATACGTGACCGGCTTTGTCCCTTTCACCTTACGCATACCGGGCAATTGCTTGCTGGTAGACGTCCTTCGGACGGAGCCCGATATATTTGTCGACCGGCTCGCCGTTATGGAAGACGATGACGGTTGGCATCGACATCACGCCGTACTCCGAAGCAATCTCCGGCGACTCGTCGCAGTCCACTTGAAGGATGGAAACACGCTCGCCTTCCTCCTGCTGAAGCTCATCGAGGATCGGCAGCAGCACCTTGCACGGCGGGCACCATGCGGCCCCGAATTCGACTAAAGTTGCTCCATTTGAGCGAACAGCCTGATGGAAAGACTCTCCGTCTATTTTTCTAACGCTCATCTTCATTCCTCCGTTTCCTTCTGCTCTTCCAGAATCGACTGAATGCGTTCCTCCAGATTGCGTTTAATGCTGCTCAGGAGCTGAATCTGCGTCTCGATCTCCCCCAGCTTCTCGCGGTATATCGGCAGCACCTCCTTGCAGAACGCCTCTTTATTCTTCAAGACGCAGTGCAGGAAACCGGCGATTTGCTCCGTCGATAAGCCAAGCTGGAGATACAGCTGAATCGTCCGCACCTGCTCCTCGGCAAGCGGCGAATATTCCCGGTACCCGTTCTCCAGCCGGATGGGAGTAAGCAATCCCTGCTCCTCATAGTAACGAAGCGACCGCAGACTAACTCCCGTACGCGTCGCAAGCTCTCCGATTTTCATCCTTAACGCCTCCTGAATCGTCGATTCGAATCGATTATATACCCTCACATTAATGTAAGGGTCAAGGTGAAACGGCTAAAGTAGACAAAAACCCTTCCTCGGTCGGAAGGGTCAAGCTTCTATTATTGCTGGCGGTATGCCTGGGGAGTAACGCCGGTCATTTTAAGGAAAGCGCGGTGAAATTGGCTGGTGCTCGAGAAGCCGAGCTCCACGCTGATCTGTCCGATCGTAGCGTCCGAGCGGCGCAGCCTGTTCATAGCCTCCGTAATGCGCAACCTCAGTAAATATTGATACGGCGTTGTACCGGTTGCTTCGCGGAAGGAACGGATAAAATGATACCGGCTTTGAAGCGCGATTCCGGCAAGCTCCTCGATATTAATCGTATGATCGTAGCAGTCATGGAGATAGGTCAAAGCCCGCCTAATATGCGGATCGTTAATGCCCGGCGGCAGCAGCTCTTTCTGGCCAAGCTTAAGCATGCCGCCCAAATAGGCGACCACATCCTGCTCCACCTCCTGCACCGCAATCGGATCGGCCAAGGCCTGCCCTTCCATCAGCGCTATCATCCATTGGCGGAACCGGCCCAACATGTCTCCGGTATGAAATTCCTGCCGGATGTCCTGCCCCGCTCCAGCCATAAAATGCGGTTGAAGGGAATCCATCCCGCCGACTCCGCGTTCGCGGACTTTTATAATGATTACGGATGATTGCTCGCCCACATAAAAATGATGCTCGGTCCCCGGCGGCTGGAGCAGCCCGTTGCCTTGCTTCAGGCCATAGCTCCGCTCTTCCTGCGTAAAATGCACCGTGCCTTTGATCGGAAGCGTAACCTGCATCCAGTCCTCATGCTTGTGGGGAACATTCTTGAAGCCATGGCTTCCTTGCCACAGCTCGATCCAGTTGGTTTCTACTTTCATCTCCATGTCTCTTCACCTGCCACCATTATAGCAAAAGTTGCTCTATTTGCAGCACTTTTCGCAACGACCGTTTCCCGCTTCCCCCGCTATACTGAAACAAATGAAAAGGGGGAACCGTTCCATGAATACGACCGCTGCTTTACAGGCGCAGCGCAACCCGGCGATCTGGATGCTGTTTGGCGTCAGCTTCGCCCATCTGCTGAATGACGCGATGCAGACCGCCGTGCCTTCCGCTTTCCCGCTGTTCCAATCCGAGATGCATCTGAGCTTCACCAAAATCGGCTGGGTAGCCTTTATGCTCAACATTACCGCATCCCTGCTCCAGCCGTTTATCGGATACGTCTCCGACCGCAGGCCAATGCCGTTCCTGCTGCCGCTTGGCATGGTCTTCTCGCTGGCCGGCGTAGTTGGCTTCGCTTACGCGGACAGCTTCTGGATGCTGCTTGTCTCTTCCGCTCTTATCGGGGTGGGCTCGTCCGTCCTGCACCCGGAATCCTCCAGGGTAGCCCGGATGGCTGCCTCCGGCGGGAAAGGGATGGCGCAATCGGTATTCCAGGTAGGCGGCAATACCGGCCAGGCACTGGCGCCGCTGCTGGTTGCTTTTCTGTTAATGCCGCATGGCCAAAGAGGCTTCCTGTGGTTTACGATTTTTGCCGTCGCCGGCATCGTGATTCAACAGATCATCAGCCGCTGGTATGCCGGTCAATTAGCAGCTGCCGCATCAATTAAAAAAGCGGCTAACCGAATGCTGAATCAGCAATCGCCCCATTCCACGATGTTCGTGGCCGGCACGATGGCGCTCCTCATTATCCTGCTGTTCTCCAAGTTTGTGTATATAGCGGGCATGACCGGTTATTATTCGTTCTATTTCATCGATCATTACGGGTTGTCGTTCTCGCGCGCGCAAATTTGCTTGTTCGCGCTGCAATTCGCGGGCATGGTGGGCACGCTGCTTGGCGGACCGCTTGCCGACAAGTTTGGCCGCAAGACAATGATATGGATCTCCATCGCCGGAACAGCGCCATTCTCGCTGCTGCTCCCTTACGCAAGCCCGGCAGTTGCCCTTGTCTTGTGCTGCGCGATTGGCCTGATTCTGATGTCCGGCTTCTCCGTTATCATCGTCTACGCGCAGGAGCTGATGCCAAGGCATATCGGCACCGTATCCGGCTTGTTCTTCGGGCTCGCATTCGGCATGGGCGGACTGGGCTCCGTTCTGCTCGGCTGGCTGACCGATGTGAAGGACGTCGCTTTTACGATTGAGCTGTGCTCCTTCCTCCCCCTGCTTGGAATTTGCGCATTCCTGCTGCCAAGGGACTCGAAGCTGATGGGGAAAGCGTAGGCGAATTACGAAAAGTTGATAGCTCTTACGAATAAGACCCTGCGAGGGTCTTATTTCGTTTATTGACGCTACCTCTGCTCGAATGCGATAAGACCCCAGCAGGGTCTTACCCCTTACCTTTGCACACTAAAAACGCCACATCCATGCATTACATAACAAAATAAGACCCTGTCGGGGTCTTATTTGCTGCTTATTCACTCTACTTGAGCACAATAAGACCCTGCCAGGGTTTTATTCGCACTATTCTATTCACTCATTCAAAACACGATCGTTAATGCCCCTTAGGGGCCTTAAGCACAAAAATGAGTGTGCCACTCCCCGTCTTAAGGTCCCTCAAGGACCTTAAAACGGGATTTCCCCTTATTTTGCCGACTCTCGTCCTAATTCCGCATCCTTAAGGTCCCTAGAGGACCTTAACCAGACAAATCGCCGCTGCGTTCCGAGCGTTAAGGTCCCTTAGGAACCTTAACTCTCTTTTCCAACCCTAAAAAGAAATTATTTATGTATCGTAACCTTCGTACCCGTAGGCACCGAATTATATAACCACTCTACATCCTCATTCAACATGCGGATGCAGCCTGCGCTTGCGTTCGTGCCGATGGATGAAGGGGCGTTGGTCCCGTGAATGCCATACTTCGTTCCTTGGGTATTCGGGACGCTTAATCCCAGCCAGCGGCTGCCGAGCGGGTTCTTCGGATCGCCCCCGGGAATTCCTTTGGCGGAGTACCAAGGGTTCTCGATCTTTGTTAGAATCTCGAAGGTTCCGGTTGGCGTTAAACCCGCTTTTTTCCCGCTGGCGATATCGAATGTCTTCTTAATTGTCCCTCCGGATTTTACGTACAGCTTATTCTTCGTAATATCGATTTCTATGGAAAGCTTGGTCGAGGTCGTCGCAGCGGCAACCGTGCTCCCGGACTTCGCCGCCGCCATATAATACGGATTCGGAATTTGCAGCTCTTGCCCCGCTTGAATCATGCTTGTGGCCGTGCCTACCCCGTTCGTCTGGGCAACCGCCTTCTGATAATCCTGCGATTTGAAATATTTGACCGATAAGCTGTACAGGGTATCGCCTTTTATAACATAATGCCTCCCTTCTCCCGACGGCAGCGGAATGCGAAGCGTCATCCCGATTTGCAGCTCGGTATTGGGATCGGTTATCCCGTTGTAGGTCATTAACGTGTCCATATAGTTGCTGCGGTTAAAATAGCTTTTCGTAATCGCAAATAAGGTATCTCCCGGCAATACCTCGTAGTAGTCCAGAACAAGAGGGCTTTTCAGCTTTATCACTGATCCGGCTTTTAATGAACCTTCCGGATTCAAACCGTTAACTTTCGCTACTTGCTCGTAATCGCCTGTCAGATAGTATTTCTTCGAGATACCAAATAACGTATCCCCCGGCTTAACGGTGTACGGAACGGTAATGCCGGCAGCCTTCTCCGCCTCTGCCCCCAGATTCCCGGGATAGCTCACCAATGCCATCATAACCATAATCATACAAAGGACCCACTTCGACTGCTTGTTCAACGATGATCACACCTTCTGAAGGAATAATTGCGGCTCATCAGATTCGCTGTCATTTCGCAGGATTCCTTCTTATTCGGCAGCCTACGGCAACAATTGATGCGAACGTAGGAATGAAACGCAAAAAGAACCCGCTCAAGCGGGTTCTCCCAGAACTGCTTTTTCCCAATATGCCTATTTCGAACAAGGATTCAAGACCTAACCCTCAATTCATCCCCCAGCCAATTATGCTTACCATAATTGTTCGGATAGGTTTCATTCCCATGTTGATAAGCGCTACCGTTGTCCCTGTTTCCGCACCGGACCAATCGAGAATAAATCCAACCGCGATCACGGCACTCCAGGTCAGAAGAACTAGGTATACGACGAAATCCTTATACCATTTCTTCCGGATAAGCGGCTTTCCCCCAATGATCAACAGGACGATGTACGCCAGCACGGCCACAATAGCAACGTAATACATGACCTCCTTCTTTTCCATGATGTAATCAAACGATTTGTTGCTTAATCCCATCCGGGCCATCCGGAATTTGACCTTCGACTCAAGCGGGGACTGCTTAAATACCTCGTCCCAGTTCTTGCTCCATACCTTCCACAGCTTCGGATATTTGCGATGCGTCTTCTCCGCCGCTCCAAATATATCGACATTCAGCAGCTGCCCCTTCTTCCACGCTTCTTGCAGCAGGGAACTCACTTCCGGTCCCCCTCCTTGTTCCAGGGACTGAATAACTCCGGGCTTGTATAAATCCTGCGCGCAATCGGATTCCAATAACGATCCGGTAACGTCTACTTCTGCCGTAAATGAAAGCTTATTGTTCTTGAGCTTGGGAATAACCTTGGTAGAGGACTTCAAAACTTGAATGGTGTCAAAGCCTTTCTTCCCTTTATCGTCCTCGCAAGGAACTACCACATAGGACTGCTTCACGCTATCCCGCAAATAGGATGCGCCTAATGATTCCTTCCGGCTCATCCAGCCGATCATTTTGTCATCCTTCAATACAGCGAGACGCCCCAGCTTCAGCTTGGAAGGAATGGAGGTGCTTCCGAAGGAATCCAGGGAAGACGTATCCTGCGTCCCGGATACGAAATCTCGGGAACAACGGCGCTCTTCGCATCCCCGGTCACTTCCATGGCCAGCTGATAGACCGGAATATTAGGCAAAATGGAGGTATTTTTCATTTCGGATAAAATGATCTCCTTCATACCTGCCCCCGAACCTGCAGCTGCATGAATTGCTCCAAAATCCGGCGCGCCGTGCCCGGAGTTGCAAGCACGCTTACGGTCTCCCGGCTGCTCGAATTACGGAAATAGGCATCTATCAGCTCATTTACGCCTCGCTGCAGCGCTTTTTCTCCGATTACAACAACACGATTGTGCGCAAAAAAAAGCTTGCGGGGGCTTTCCGAATAGCTCTTAAACCAAAACGAGCCAAAAAAAAATGCCGGACCAGAGAAGCATAACATTGCAATTGGGGAAGTCTTATCAATTAGCATGGTTGCTGTGCTCCATCCGGCTAAGGAGCCAAGGCTCCCAATAATAACCACATTCATGACAGTAATGAACAACCCGGCAAACAAGTAGCTCTTCAACGTTATTCGTATCACCTGGCCAAAGCTGCTTTTGTCGATATAACGCCAGAACATGAGAAATAACACCATCTCGCCAAAAGGAAAGGAGATAATCTCCGGAATAGCGGCATCCCAGACCGGCTTGAAGCCCTTTTCCAGTATCGGAAGCAGTCTGGCAAGATCGATGGTCCCTGTCATAATCAGCAGAAAATAGATTGCGGCATAGATCAGAATAAGGATCGGCAGCAGCACCTCTGCCATTCGGAAGAACACTCCCGGACCACCCATGACGGCATAACCGCCAATAATGCAAATGATGAGCATGATGACGGAAAGCGGCGTATCCGATAACAAGAACATGATGGACAGGTCTGCGAACTCACGGACATTGCGGGTGCATTTGTAACAGAAATAAACGACATAGACGAGTCCAAACACAAAGCCGATCACTTTGCCGAAATATAGCATGAATATTTCAATCAGGTTTCGGTCAGGCTCAAGCCTCTGAATCTGCAGCGTCACGAGACTGATGACCACAAAGCCGGCCAGCACCCCAACAGCCACCGATAACCACGCGTCCCGCTCCGCGGTGCCGCCAAGCAGAAATAAAGAGGAGCTGCCGATTAAAAACAGGATGACCATCGTAGCCAGCTGTCTCAGCGTCACCATGACTAATCCCCTCCCGTCCGCGATGTGCCCAAATTTGCATTTCTTATCATGCCCAGCGGAATGGAAAATAATTCATAGTGAGGAAGCGGGAACCGGATAGGGAAATAAAAGAAGCTGTCCGGGTGGACAGCTTCTTAACTATTTCCGTTCGATAACCTCCGCGAGCGGATCTATTGGAGGGATGCGGTTATGCTTGCGGAAAGCGTAAACCCGGATTGCGATAATCTTGATTATCGCGTAGACGGGAACTACGATAATCATTCCAAACGCGCCGATAATGGAGCTTGCGCCGATGACGAGAAGCATGACGGTGAACGGATGGACGTTCATTTGCTTGCCGATGATCCGCGGTCCGATCAGATTCGATTCGATTTGGTTCGAGACGATAAGCACGACGCCAACCAGAAGCACCGTCATCGGAGAGACGGTAAGCGCGACTACTGCCGTCGGAATAAAGGCGATTAACGGTCCGATATAAGGAATGAAATTCGTAATGGCGGCAATTAAGCCAAGCAACAACGGATAAGGCATATGGATCAGCAGGTAACCGACAAAGGTCAGCACGCCGATAAGCAGCGAAGTAAGCACCTTACTCAGAATAAACGAACCGATCGATGCATCGATCTCCTTAAGCGCCCCGCTTGCTTCCTTGTGAAAACGTTCCGGCAACATCCGCAGGATATGGCCAGGCAGCTTATCTCCCTCGCTCAGCAAGTAATAAATCATAAACGGTACGAGACCAAGCAGGAAAAAGAAGTTCATAATCACGTTAAAAATGCCGCGTACGCTGCCGATGACGGAATTAAGCAATTCATCCAGCGATCCGGTCAGCTTGTTCGTCAGATTTTCCGTTGAAAGGGCATCCTTCTGCCCGATTTCCTTCACCCACTCATGCTGCTGCATAGACTCGAGCCATGACTGGACGGAAGCGACGATCTGCGGAAAGTTGTTCACCAAATTAATGGACTGGTCCCGGATTGGAGGCCAGATCATCCAGAAGAACAAATAACAGATGCCGATTGCGCCTATGTAAACGAGCAGAATAGCGACCACCTTGGGCAGCTTCATAGAAAGCAGCCTTACAAACGGCCGGAACAAGTAATAGAACACGCCAGAGATCAAGAGCGGCACGAATAACGCGGCGAGCACCTTGCCGATCGGATTAAACACGAAATCTACTTTAGACGCGAGATAGGCGATCAATAAGACAACGATAATACCATAACCTATGCGAAACCACTTGCCTTGCGGCATACGGACAAAACTCCTTTTAACGATATTTTTTCCCTATTACTAGAATTAACGCAAAACGGGCGAAAATAAACCTAGCAGATGCAATTATTCCTCCCAGATTCGCTGAATGCTAGGCTTATCCTTCGATGAGAAGGTAAGCTGAAATACATCGGGATTAGACATAGCCTCCCATTCTTTAAAACCGATCCGGTTGTCAAAATGCTTAAGCAGGAGAGAAATCAGATTCCCGTGCGAGACGATAACAATATTGTTCTTACCGCTGCCGAGAGCTTCCGTAACGACGCTTACCGCGCGACTCATTGCCGCGTTGCTGGACTCCCCTCCCTCGTAAAGCACATCCAGATCTTCGTAGGTTAGTCGCAGCATCTCATACCAATCCGCATGATTGGCACCGGACAGGATTCTCTCTGTTAACCGATCATCCATAACAATGTCTACCGCTAGTCTATCAGCCAACGGGGCAATGCTGCGACAAGCTCTTTCGAACGGACTTGATAGGATGACATCAACTGCCCTGCAGGAAAAGAAATCGGCAAGCTCCTCGGCCTGCCGAACGCCCACCTCCGTTAATGGCGCATCCGGCTCCTGCCCGGCAGCTTTGCAATGACGCACGATATACACTTGTTTCATTACGTTGCCTCCTTACATTGTTTCTTTAATTAAATCATACCATATCTTGGCATTACGCTAATATCCTATAGCACTCCCGCTTCCTATGAAGACGCAGCCAGCCAACTTGCAGGTCAATACCGTTGCCTTAAGCAAGTTTTATGGCCCTCCTGACGATTAACCATGCGTAACTCCTCCTCAGTGAATAACCTATCTAAACCATCCTCATTCAATAACCATTCATAACGTTGGTTCCCCTAACCTTAAATGAATTGAGGTCACCTGATGGCAAATTCCTATACAAAAGCCCGAATTCATAAAATTGTCCGCCGATTCGGGTTGTCCCCGCTCACTTCGAACTCGGTCTCTTCGTTTTACCGAAAAAACGCCGTCCTCAAAGTTAATACGCGAAGTGGGACATACGCGATAAAACCCTATTTTCGGAATAAGTTCATCCGAACAAGTACAATTCATCAAATCCGAACAACCACGCGCTATATTCAACTTTTGATGAATAACGGCTTCGGCTACATGCCTGCATGGCTCGAGAGCAAATCTGAAAACTTATGGACGTTAGATCAAGGAAGGCCTTTTTATGTGACCGCGTGGATAAAGGGCAGGAATTTAGAGAAACAAGAAGATTTCATAGAGCTTGGCCGGGCCCTTGTCACGCTGCATACGATATCCAATGGTTTTCTGCAGACGAAAGGGGCATCCGCACGAACGCAAATCCAATACTGGGAATTCCTAGACCGTCTCTTTCGCAGACGAATGGCGAAAACAGTCCGCAAAAACAACCGGATCCGCAGATGGTACGATATTTATGGAGAACAATGCAACAAACTCTCCAATCTAGCCTGGACCGAATTGAGGAGTCCTGAGATTAAAGATCTCTTAGATCGGGAACCGGTACGTCCCGCATTGATACACAATGATATCACTTCGCCTAATGTCATTATTTCTGATGAAGGCCCGCTTTTCATCATCGATTGGGACAGCATTAAGGTTGGCTCCATCTATGTCGAGTTGGCAAAAGCCCTCATGAACACGTGTCAATTTAATCCCGATTTTATACGTTCTTTGTTAAACGGGTATGAAGAACTGTATCCTTTGAACCGGACCGAACGCAAATTGATTTCTTCGATATACCGTTTGCCCCGGGAAGCTTGGCAAGCCACTCTGTTCCCTAATCGCCCTATAAGCCGTGAAACGCTGAGCATTATGGAACGAACATGGGCTGACCGATTGAAAGCAATGGATTTATTGGATGAATGGTCAAATCAGTAAGGGCGGCGATCCAATAATTAAACAAGAGCCTTCGAACTCTATCGGTTCGAAGGCTCTTGCTACTGGAAGATTAGATCAAATCGGACTTTTGAAGCAGGTTCCGAACCATCATCGCAACCTCGGCCCGCGAAACGTAGGCATTCGGCGCCAGTGTGGCTTCACCTCTGCCGGATACGATGCCGGCTTGCACGCAGTCGGAAATACCGGTCTTCGCCCAGCTGGATGCCTCAGCCGCGTCTGCGAACGAACGAAGCGCCGCGTCTGTCGATTGCGCTGGAAGCTTGCCTTTCAAGCCGGTAACCTTCATCGCCTTGGCGAGGATCGTCATGGCTTGTTCCCTCGTAATCCGCTCGTCCGGGCGGAATGCGCCATCTGCGAAGCCATTTATCAATCCATACTTGACCGCGGTGTTCACAGCGCCGAAGTACCAATCCGATGCCTTCACATCCGGGAAAGCAACCTCTCCGCTCTCCAGCTTCAGCCCAAGGCCGCGAACAACAATCGCGACGAACTCGGCACGCGTGATCGTACGGTCGGGACTGAACAGGCCATTGCCCGTCCCCTCGATGACCATCCGCGATCCCATATCGTTGACCGCGTCCTTCGCCCAATGCTTCGTCATGTCGGCAAATTCGAGCGGGTGCCAGACGACGGAGTACGTACTGTTGGTTAAGCTGTTGATTTTCACGTAATGCTTGCCGTTGATGACAACGAGCTTCGTCGGTACATGGCGTACCGTTCCGTCCGGATCGACGACCACGCCCGTCGTTATTTTGCTTGGGTCGACTCCGTCCGGAATCGCGATCGTACGCTCTACGTATGCGTTGAATTGGGTGACCTGAACGGTCTGATCCCCATAGGTCCCGCGTACCGTAAATTCAACCGGCGGAGCGACAAGAGTGAATGTGCCTTTCTCTGCCGCATTCTCCACTAATTTGACCTTATCCGCAGCCGGAACGGCAATTTCAACCTGGATCTTGATGTCTTCCAAAGCCACAGATTTCCCCAATTTTCCGGAAATCGCGTCGATGTTGATTTGCTGCGCCGGAAGCGTGTAGGCGGCTTTGTCCGTTTGAAGAACAAGCGTAGCCGATGCGTTCTCCATGTTTTTGACAATCTGTCCATTCAACTCGCCGATGATCAAATCCGCTGCCGATTTGACCGGTATGGTCACAACCGCATGGCTTCCTTCCGCATCCAACTTCGCTTGCAGCTTGGCAGGATCGACGGTAACCGTTAACGTCTTCACGCCACCGGTTTCGGACATCTTCGACTTGCCCATATTTTCGACCTTGCCATTTACGAGAACGTCCACGTTATCCGCAGCGCTAGATACGGATGTTGAAGGTCCCGGATTTGGCGTATCCGCTGACACGATCGCTATTGTCTTGCCGAAGTGAACGACTGTGCCCGTCGCCGTGTCGATCTCTCCAACTCCGATTTTATCGCCGTTCATTGCCGGAATCAGGCCGTCGGCTGGCAGATCGGTATAACCGGTTAGTACTTCGTCTACGTTTGGCACAATCACGTCACTGCTGGCGAAGTTACGATAAACGAGCTTATGACCTTCCGATACGTCCGGCGTCACCGTCAGCTTTGTCTTGCCGTCATTCGCCGAGCCGCTTGGGTCGCTCGCCGTTACCGTCAGGCCCGTTGCCGCACCAGGTCCCGCAGGCTCGTCCGTCACGACAGCCGTCGCTTGACCGAAGCGTACCACCTTGCCCGTCACCGTTTGAATCTCCGCAACCCCGATCTTATCGCCGCTCGATGCCGCAATCAGACCGTCGGCAGGCAGATCGGTGTAATCTGTTTCTGTCAGCACATCATCTACGTTCGGCACGGTCACGCTGCCGCTACCGAAGTTGAGGTACACCAGCTTGTTGCCCTCGGATGCGTCCGGCGTCACCGTCAGCTTTGTCTTGCCGTCACTCGCCGAGCCGCTTGGATCGACCGACGTTACCGTCAGCCCCGTTGCCGCACCCGGTTCCGCAGGCTCGTCCGTAACGACAGCCGTCGCTTGACCGAAGCGTACCACCTTGCCCGTCTCGGTTTCTATCTCCGCAACCCCGATCTTATCGCCGCCCGATGCAGCAATCAGGCCATCGGCTGGCAGATCGGTGTATTCTGTTTCAGTCAGCACAACGCCTACGTTCGGCACGGTCACGCTGCCGCTGCCGAAGTTGCGGTACACCAGCTTGTTGCCCTCGGATGCGTCCGGCGTCACCGTCAGCTTCGTCTTGCCGTCGTTCGCCGAGCCGCTTGGATCGACCGACGTTACCGTCAGCCCCGTTGCCTCAACCGGACCGGGCTGATCGTCTATCGCCAAGGCCATCGCTTGTCCGAAGTGAACCACCTTGCCCGTCTCGGTTTCAATCTCCACGACTCCGATCTTATCGCCGGTTGCCGCCGGAATTAGACCGTCGGCAGGCAGATCGGCGTAGCCCGTCGCTGTTAGCACATCACCTATGTTCGGCATGGCGGCGGCGTCGGCTCCAAAGTTCCGGTACATCAGCTTGTGGCCCGCCGATGCGTCCGGCGTTACCGTCAGCTTCGTCTTGCCGTTATTCGCCGCGCCGCTCGGGTCGCTCGACGCAACGTTCAGACCGCTTACCGTGATCTCGTATGTCGCTTCGCTTGCTTTCACATTGAAATCATTTCCGTAGAAGTCGCCCGCATAACCGGAATATACGGCTTTAATAGTATGAGCGCCTTCCGACAAATCGTTCGTATTCAAAATGAACATAGCGGTTGGCATAGGTCCTATGGGTGAAGTTAACGCCATACTTTCACCCTGCTGCACGCCGTCAACGTAGAATGTCATCGTTCCCCCATAAGAGACGGGATTAAAAATCCCTACCGAGTGGGACGGAGCGCCCGTTACGGACGCGGTATAGAAAGAGGGGATCTGTTGACCGATAACGACATTTTTCGAACCGCCGAGGAATGTCGTCGACGGCGTTCCTTGCGTGCCTTTCGTCAGCCGGATGCTTTTATTTCCCGCCTTGTCTACCGCCTCCACCTCGTAATAAGCGGGAGACGAAGGAGCAGCCATAATGATCGTCGTAGCGCGATTATTGTAATAACCTACGCCATTGACATACAGATTATAATAGTCAATTCCGCTTCCGGAACCGTCAGTGGCGGCGTTAAAAGATATCGCCACGGAGCTGCTGTCGTACCACTCGCTTTCGGTGATGACGTCGCCCTCCGGCCAAGTCGGCGACGTGTTGTCTACCGTCATGCTAGGATAGAAGACGCTCGTACGATTGCCGTACTGGTCCTTGAAGTAATAGCCGCCTAAGTTATAATTGCCATCGATCAGACCCGTCGTATCGGCCGAGACCCGCACCGACGTCTCCGATCCGCCCTCGATTACGGCTACCATCGCGTCGTCGGAAGCTTGATAGACGCCAATTCGATGACCGTACCATAACCAGTCGGAGAACATTCCGATTGTCAGATCATGCGCATGTTCGTACTGATCGGATACGTAACTCGGCTGGACATAGAAATTAAAATCCATACCCGCGTAGAGCCGCGGGTATTGGCCGTCTTCCGCATACCATACATGATCGAAATCCCAGTTGTTCTCGGCTAGCGTATCGGACGTGAAGGTTGCCGCGTCCTGCAACTCCGCCGTGCTGCGACCGCTGCCGTATAGATGGGGAACGGGCTGATCTTCGCCATCCTTGCCCGACGTCTCCTTGTCCCAGTAGGATGCCATGACGACCGTTTCTTCATTGGCACCGATCAACCCGCCCGCGTCGACACCCGTTGCGTCCAGCCCGCCTGCCGCGTAACTTTGCGTGATCGAATCATAGCCCGAATTGCCGATCAACCCGCCGACATAATTGCCGCCGGCTACTCGACCCGTGGCATAGGAGGCATAGAGTTGATTGAACATCGCCGAGCCGATCAGACCGCCAACCTCATCCTTGCGATCCGTATCCGTCCCGACGTCCCCGACTGCATAGCTCCGGAATACTCTCGAATCGGCCGCATACCCAAGCAGCCCTCCCATTCTGGCTCCCTTGGCGACCGTCGCTTCGGCATGGGAGTTATAGACGAATCCGTTCTTCCAATAACCTACTAATCCTCCGACTGCATTTGCGCCCGTCACGGTACCCGGTCCGACTCGGTCGTACGCGAACAGCAAGCGCGAATTGTCTTCGCCTGTGACCTTGCCTGCCAACCCGCCTACGTTCTTATTGCCCGTTACCGTTCCCTTAACGGTCACGAACATGAAGCCCGCTTTATCCGAGCCCGTTTGTCGGACTGCCCCGGCTAGGATGCCGACGTTATCGTGGCCCACAATGCCTCCCGAGCCAAGCTCGACCGTCAAGTTATAAATACGGGCGTTTTCCGTTGCGGCGAACAACCCGACATTATCCGTAGTCGGCATATCAATTTCCAGGCCGCTGATGGTTTTGCCGTTGCCATCTAAGTTTCCGGTGAAGCTATTCCCATTGCCGATCGGACCCCAAAGGCCATCCAGCACGATGTTACTCTTCAACTTGTAGTTGCCGCTTAACGTATAAGGCCCTTTCCCGATTGAAGCCAATTCGTTCGCGTTCCCTATCTGCCATGGATTGGATTCGGTCCCATCGCCCGTTAGCCCCGCCAAACCCGCATAAGCCACATTGCCCGCCATCGGCGAGAAAAGCGACAAAACCAGCAGCATGCCGGTCAGCATGATCAGAAGCTTCCTGCCTGAGAAATCCATGACGCTCTTCGCTCCATTCTGATTCTTCATCTAACCCCCACCTTTATCATGTATAATCACCGAGTCTTTCCGTACCATCATACAGAATGGCAATAAACGTAGAATAAACAAGAAAAGCCACGGAATCTGTCGATTCCGCGGCCTTCGCCTTTATTTGGAGCTAACGCGTCATTCTCCTGACATATTCTTTCATGCGTGTGTCGGGCTTCATGCCCAGTTCCTGCTGCAGCAGCTCCTCCAGCAACCGGTATTGGCGGAGCGCCTCATTCTTATTCCCCAATTCGATGTGTAAACGTATCACCTCGTGATGGATATCTTCTCTCAAGGGATCAAGCTGCAGGATAACGCCGAAATCATGCAGAGAATCAAGCGGCCGGTTGTTCGCCAGACAGCGTCTACCGGCCGCCTCTAGCAGATCGATGTACTGTTGCTCGAGCCGGCGTCTGATCGGGATGGCCCATTCGAACGCTTTGCCACTCAGCAGCTCCCCTGTATACAATGCCTCCGCTTGCTTGAGCAGCTTGTCGGCCCGTTCCGGAACCGCTCGGATTTCCTTCAGCAGCCTTTCGAATTCATACAAGTCGCAATAGACACCGTTATCTTCCACGCGAATTTCCGTTCTCCCCGTGTGAATGACGTTCCCGAACTTGTCCGCATCGATTGCTTGACGGATGTAATAAATCATCGAATTTAAGTTTTTCAATGCCTTCTCCGTCTCCAGGTCGCCCCATAACGTTTCGACGATTTCCTCCCGGCTCACCATTCGCTTGCATACGAGAAAAGCGAAAAGTTCTTCGGTTTTCGGGCTTCGCAGCTTGATCGGCGTGTCCTGCCGGCCCTGGCCGTATATTTTCAATCCGTTCAGCAGCTGAATGTATAAGGAAGGATTGCGATGGCGCGTCTTGTCGATCTTGCCCAATGTCTGGTTCAATCGCGCTGCCGTGACCGGCTTCATCAGATAATCCAAGGCGCTTATATCGAACGCTTGAACGGCGTAGTCTCCATAACCGGTCGCAAACACCAACTGGACCGAATCGTCAATCTCCCGAAGTTTGGCGGACAAAGTCATTCCGTCCATCTTCGGCATGGCAATATCCAGAAAAGCGATATCGATCGGGTTTGTTTTCGCGAACTCATAGGCCTCCGTCGGATTCAGGAAAGTGTGGCATACGCCGAACTCACCGCTCTCGAGCAGAAGCCTCTTCAGCCGTTTCACCGACAAATCCTCATCATCCACGATCAATGCCGTTAACATGGATTATCCCCCAGCCTTTCCACCGGATACGCCGGAATGACAAAAGACACCGTCGTCCCGATCCCTTCTTCGCTTTCTACGCAAATAACCGTATCGTACAGAAGCTTAAGCCTTCTGCCGATATTCCACATTCCGACTCCTTTTTTGTCCGAATTCGAATCCGAGATCATGCGCAGCACCTCTTCTTTTCTGCGCTCGCTCATCCCGCATCCATTATCTGCCACGATAAATCGAACCCCGCCTATCGCTTCCTTTTTCACGGATATGGACACTTTTCCCCGGTCGTAAGTAGACAGCAAACCATGCCGGATCGCGTTCTCCACGAGCGGCTGCAGGATCAGCGGAGGAATCCGGATGTTCAGCTCCGCCTCCACTTCATACTCGACCTCCAGCCGATTCCCGAAGCGCGCCCGTTCGATATGCACATACGCTTCCACGAGCTCCATCTCGCTGTGCAGCGTTGTCAACGAGCTTAATTGCTTGAAATCGAAGCTGCTTCTTAAATATTGCGAAAGAGTCAGCGTCAATTCCTCGGCCTTCAGGGGCTCGATTATGCATAATTCGGCAATCGCGTTCAAGGCATTATAGAGAAAATGAGGATTGATCTGCGAACGCAGAAAAGCGATCTCCGCGTTCGCGGCGTTTCGTACAGAAGCCTTTAATCGGGTCAAGCTTCGGACACGAGCCGTCAATTCTTCCGCTTGGAACGGCTTCCCGACAAAGTCGTTGGCCCCGATTTCCAACGCAGACCGTACATCGTACTCCCTGCTTCGCGCCGTCAACATCAACACCGGCAGTTCGAAGGCGGAGAACCGTTCTCTGATTTTCTGCAGCACTTCGTAACCGGAAAGGTCGGGCATCATAATGTCCAGAATCACCAAGGAAAAATCCGCTTTCAGAGAAAGCTGATCGAGCGCCATTTGTCCGCGGTTAACCGCTACGACGGAATAGCCTTCGAGCCGAAGCAGGTTGATCATCGCCTGCAGATTGGAAGAATCGTCGTCCGCCACCAGAATCGGCTCGTTGATCTCCCCCTGGATATAGACAGGAAATTCCAAATTCGGGAAGGCGGCATCCGAATAAGATGCCCCCTCTTCTTCCAAGTAACCGGCGGCGACTTCCGAATACCCTTCCGATCGCGGAAGGGTGAACGTAAATACAGAGCCTTGCCCAGGAGTGGATTCCACCCCGATTTCTCCCCCGTGAAGCTCGACCAGCTTCTTGGTTATGCTTAAACCGAGACCGGTTCCTTCATAATTTCGCGTTTCGGAAGGATCCGCCTGTTCGAAGGCGTCAAAGATGCGCTGCCCCATGGTCGGCTCGATCCCGATCCCAGTATCGCTTACCCGGATCTCCGTCGCATCGCCGACAACCCTGGCGCTTACGGTCACCTCGCCTCGGTCGGTGAACTTGATGGCATTGCCCATCAGGTTATGCAGGATTTGAATGAGCCGGTTGCCGTCCGCTTGCACGACGGGAAAGTCTGCCGGTATGCCGTTAACCAGCGCAATAGGCTTGCCGCCGAGCAGAAACGAATGGATCCGGATAACCGAATCGACAACCGCCTTCAATTCGATATGGCTCTTCTGCAACACGATATCGCCATGCTTCATTTTAGTATAATCGAGCAATTCGTTGACCAGTTGGGCGAGCCTTCTGCCACTCCCCAGAATGATCGCCAAATTTTGCGCCTGTTTATCCGTGACCGGCCCCTCGATTCCTTTGATCAGCGTATCGGTTATGCCAACGATGGCGTTCAGCGGCGTCTTTAGTTCGTGAGAAGTATTCGAGAGGAAATCGTCTTTGATCTTGTCTGCCTGAAGCAGCCGATTTTTCATTTCATCAACCGTATGATAGGCTTCGAAAAACCGGAGAACGATCAGGAAGATGACAACGACGTTAAATACGACGATATAAAACTGCGAAAGCCAGAGATTTTCTTTTAAGGTCAAGGCAAATAAAATGATGTCCAGGGAGTACAGATTAATGGCGAGAATCGCCATAAACAGCAGCAAAGCTTTGAGCCGGCTGTGATGCCTGCTCCTGATAAAGAGGACCGCGGCTTTCCAAAGCATCCAAATCAGCATGGCTTCATACGTGACAATGACATATACCTGAATGTTTGTGTACAATCGAATCGGAGCAATGCCGACAAAGACAAGGAACACGCCCAGCACAATCCATATCGCATGCAGTACCTTTAAGGAAATTATGTTTTCCTGCATCTTATAAAAAAAAGCGGCGAGCACGATCAGGGTGGCAATAGACACGATATCCTTCGCCCTGTACATCGTTTCGAATGTAACGTCAGGTAAAAACAATAAGAGGGACCGCTCGTCAATCAAACCGTGATAAACGGCGTATAACGCGCAGATGAGCGCAAATATAAGCAGCGAATAATCTTTGTTGCGGTACACAGCCGCCGCCGCGAAACAAATCAAATAAATCAACGCCAACGCGCCGAGGATCGCAAGCGTGCTGAATTCGCGCATCGAGTTCTTCATCTCATGCTTAACCATCCCAGCCTGCTCGCCGAAGTAGAGGGAGGCCGGAATGCCCGCATTGAGGTAATCGTAATTGGCGACTTGGACGATGATTTCCGCATCCCCCTTTTCAAGCGAAACAAGCCCGAACTGCGGCGTGTTGCCCGGCCGATATCCCGCTGCTTCCCGCGATGGCGTCCCGTCTTCGAGAAGCTTCCGTCCGTTCACGAAGATGACGCTTGAAAAACGGATATTGTTTTTTTTCAGCGCGAAAACACCACCAGAAGGTATGTTTTTCAACACCATCCGGTAGGTAGCATAGCCGAATACAGGCAAGGATCGGCCGTCGACGATTTTGCCGTTCCATCGGGAAGGCACCTTCATGTAGGAGGCGTTTACGGTTGCGTTTTCGCGGAAATCGGCAGGGGTCAACAGCCGGTTCCAGAAAAATTCCCATTCGCCGTCTAGTCTGATTCTCGTATCCCGCTTGTAATTCCAGGAAGAGAGGTCCAAGACCCCCTTCCGGACTCGCAGATCGCCGGTTTGATCACGATGATTCATCATAATCGACAACGGAATCAGAGAGAACGCAACTAAGCCGAGCAGGCAAACGATTAGAGATCTTTTAAGCAAGCCACAATTCCTCTCATGGTGTAGAAATCCCGTTCCGAAAAGAACGGGGTCTGGCTGGTCAAGGGTATTGACGAATATGATGCAATATTCGACAAATTGTGCCAGATTCCTCCCGAATGACGTCGCGTATTTCAAAGGCGAATGCTTGACCTCTACGACTACGAATTCAGCTGCCTACTGACTCACATTGCACGAAATGCAGTATATGGGCTCTGAATGGTGGGGCAGACGAGATATGTTGCACGGAATACAGTATATTTCGCCGAAACTAGTGATAAACGACTATCTAGCCCGGATATCATGCATTCCATGCAGGATATCCGTGATTACTGCGCTCGAATATTCCTTTATGCTGTACGATGTGCAGCCAAAGAGAGCGTCGGAACTTCAATCCAACGTAGGCGCGCAACCCCCAACAAACAAAGAGGGCGGTCCCTAGGGAACCGCCCTTGCATCTCATCAGCCCTTGGCTGCAAGGAACGCAGAAGCCTGCGTCTCCAGCTCGGTCTTCACTTTGTCGACGCCCGCTGCTTGCATCTTGGAATTCAGCGAATCGAATTGCTTGTCGACATCCTTCACAGCCCCGATCGCAAGCGGCATGAAGTATTGCGTGGATACGTTTTTCAGATTCGCAATCTGGGTCTTCACATTGTCCGTATTAAACGTGAAGCCCAGATACGGGATCGGCTGCAGGAAGTCCTTGATCTTGTTGTTCAGCTCGATGTAGGAATCCGTCCAGCTTGCGCTTGGCTTGAAATAATCCTTATCGACAAACCAGAAGCCCGCCGCATCCGGCGGATACGTATTGTCGGCAGCGGTTACGCCGTCCGGCAAGGCCAGCTTATCGTCCGCCGTAAGCACGTAGTTCTTGCCTTCGATTCCATAGTAAGCATTAAATACATAATCCTGATTCTCCATGATAAGATCAAGTGCTTCCATCGCGCGTTCAGGATGCTTGGAGCTTGCGGCGATCGCCACACCGTTGTTCAGCCAGCTGTTGGATGGCGCATGGCCTGTCGGCGACAGTACCGGCATAATGTAGGTGTCGATGTTCTTGTCCTGGCAAGACGACAGGGTAGCTTGAATATCGATGGAGTTGCCGAACGCTACGCCGGATTTCCCGTCGCAGAAGTTATCCTTCGAACGGATCTTGTTGGAATAAGGGTTCTTGTTCACATACCCCGCATCGTACCACTGCTTCATAATGCCGGCCGCATATTTGAACGCTCCTTGAACCGGCTCGTCGGTTATGCTCAGAATTTTACCGGTTGCGTCCTCCTGGTCGGTATAATTGCCCACACCGGACGGGTCACCGGAATCAAGCGGAGCGCCAGCGTAAGCGAACTTCTCTTGAACCAAAGCGCCAAACGGTGCCGGAAGGTCATATTGGGAGTCCAGATTCAGCGGAATCATGTTCGGGTAGTCTTTCTTAATCTCGGCAAAATAAGGCCCCAGCTCGGAGATCTTGGTCGGATTCGTCAGACCCGCTTTCTCCATAACGTCCTTGCGGAGGACGATCACGCCAACCTTGCGGTCCGGCGTTGTAGTCGGGATCATGTATTGCTTGCCGTTTACCAGGGCGGCTTTATAGGCAGCCGGATCCTGCTTCGCCGCATATTTCGGCATATACTTCTGGAACATATCCTGCGTCAATTCCTTGAAGGAGCCTTTATTGGCTTCGGGCACATAGAAGTTCCAGTCCGCCGTGAACACGAAGTCGACGTCTTCACCGGAAGCCAGAATGAGCGGGTATTTCGCGGCGATATCTCCCCACCCGATATAGTTGATCTCAAGCGTTGCATTGATGTCCTTCTTCAGCTTCTCGTTAAGGGCTGCCATGACGTCGGGCATGCCCTTTGGCGCTTCGCCCAGTAAATAGCCGACCAGCTTCACTTCTTCCGAGTGATCATTGCCGGTATCTGCGGCCGCCGTTTCCTTGCTGCCCTCTGCCGGCGAAGCGGAAGCCGAAGGCTCTTCAGAAGCCTTGGAAGATGCCGGCGTATTGCTACTATTGTTGCTGCTGCAGGCGGCCAGTAAAAGCGCGATCATCGCGATCAGGGCCAGCATCGTAAACGGGCTTTTTGTTTTTCTTATCAAAATAAATCCCTCCCCTTATAATGGCCAAGCAAATAAAGCATCTATATAAATTCCAAGTTCAGCGGAATCTATATCATCCCTTAACGGCGCCAATCGTTACGCCGCTGACGAAATACTTCTGCGCAAACGGGAAGACGAGAAGAATAGGTCCCGTTGCAATCACGGTCATCGCCAGCTTAAAGGTCTCCTTCGGAGCATCCAAGCTTGTCACATGCTGCGCCATAGCGGAGGACAGATTGATGGAGGACAGCATTTTATAGAGCAGATATTGCAGCGGAATGAGCGAGTCCTTCGTCGTAAACATCATCGCCGTCCACCAGTCATTCCAGTAAGCCAGCGCGGTAAACACCCCAATCGAAGCGAGCGCAGGCTTGCTGAGCGGCAGAACCATCTGCAGGAAAATCCTCATCTCGCCCGCTCCGTCAATCCTCGCCGATTCAATCAGCGGCTCGGGAACGGAGCTTTTTATAAAGCTCCGAAGAATAAGAATGTACATGACGTTGAACATCGGACCCAGAATCAGCACCGCGTAAGTGTTCGTCAGATGCAGATTGCGGCTGAGCCAAATATAGTAAGGAGCAAGTCCGCCGTTAAACAGCGTGGTGAAGAAGAGGAAGAACGCCAGCTTATTGCGGTGCTTCAGCTCTTTTCTCCCCAGCACATAAGCCGCCATCGTTGAGATGAACAGCGACAATACCGTACCCACCACCGTCACGATAATCGATACCTTGTAGGCTGAGAGCACATCGCTTGGATAGCGGAAAATATACTTAAACGCTTCAAGGGATACCTCGCGCGGCCAGAACCAGTACCCCTCCGCAAGCACGGAGCTCTCAGAGGAGAATGCGCCTGCCAGAAGAACGATAAAGGGCAGCAGACATAGAAGAGCAATGATGGATACGACCGTATAAGAGATCGTTGTAAAAATCGGAGCGGAATTCAGCTTCCGGCTGGAAGTTGGACTGCTCATCGTAACACCTGCTTTCTCGCGTAAGTGGAATAGGAAGCTTGCGGTTAGAACAGCGCTTGTTCTCTGTCATACCGGCGCACCAGCCAATTGGCGGTGAGAATAATAATGAGGGTCAGCACCGACTGATACAGCCCGACCGAAGAGGCCATGCCGAAATCGGCTGATCCCATTAAGGACCTGAAGGCCAGCGTATCGATAATATCCGTCGCGTCCATCAGCAGACCGTTGTTGCCGATCAGCTGATAGAACATATCGAACTCGCCTCTCATAATCCGCCCGAGTCCCAGCAGCAGCAAAATAATCATCGTTGGCTTGAGCAGAGGCAAGGTAATTCTCGTAATCCGTTGAAGCCGGGTTGCCCCGTCGATCGTGGCTGCCTCGTAGATTTCCTGATCGATGCCAACAATAGCGGCCAGATACAGAATGCTGCCGTAGCCTACCCATTTCCACACATACAAGAAAGGAAGCAGGAAGTACCAATAGTTGGTGTTCGAATAAATATCAAGCGCCTGCACGTCCATGTAATGAAGAAGCTTGTTTACGATGCCGTACTCGTAATTGAGGAAGTTATAGACAAAGGCCGACACCGTTACCCAGGAAATAAAATACGGAAGGAACATCAGCGTCTGACTTAGCTTCTTGAACGATTTGCGCCGGAGCTCCGACAGGAATACGGCAGCCACAATGGAGAACAAGGTGTAGCACCCGAGGAACATCACGTTGTACACCATCGTATTGCGGGTAACAAGCCATGCCTTGCCCGAAGCGAAGAAATAATGGAAATTGTCAAAGCCTACCCATTCGCTCAGGAACATGCCGCCTTTCCTGGAATAAGATTCGAAGGCCATCACGACGCCGCCCATCGGGATGTAAGCGAATACAACAAAGTAAACGGCAACCGGTAAAAACATTAGATACAACAGCCAATTCTTTCGAATATCCTTCATGCGAGCAACCTCCGTAACATTCTCTCCAGCTATCTCTATCTGTTTCTATGTTATCGAATGCGGCTATGGCCTCACACGGGGTAAACCTACGATCATCTTTGAAAACCAACGCTCTGTTATATGAGAAAACCTCTATCGAGGCCTTTCGAAGAAGGGCGACCGCGTTTAGAGGTAGGCTTTATCGCCAATAAGAATTTGTTCTTCCGACTTGCTCGGAAACTTACAAATTCTTATGTGGTAAAAAAAAAAGCCCGCCCGGCTTTATAGCCGGGCATGGCTCTAACGTCTCTATTAGCGGCTGGCGATATATTCCGCCGCCTGCTTCTGCACCTCTGCCTTCACCTTATTAATCCCTGCTTTCTTCAAATGCTGCACCAGGGTATCGAAGGCCGCCTCCACATCACTAACCGCACCGATATAGATCGGCTGCGCATATTGCGTCGAGACGCTTTTAAGATTGGCAATCTCCGATTTCACCTGATCGGAATTAAACAGGAACCCTACCAGAGGCGTTGGCTCCAGCAGCGGCTGAATCCGGTCCTGCAGCTCTTTATACGACTCGGTCGAATTGGCAACGGGCTTAAACAGGCTTTTGTTCACGAACCAGAAGCCGGCGGCATCGGGAGGATACGTATTGGACTCGGAGGTTACGCCTTCCGGCAGGCCAACCGTACCGTCAGGCGTAATCGTGTAGTTAACCCCTTCGATCCCGTAATAAGCCAAATAGGCGTACGAAGGATCCTCCATAATCAAATCAAGTGCTTCCAGCGTCCGTTCCGGATTTTTGGAGGAGGCGGCAATCGCTACCCCGTTGTTCAACCAGCTGGATTCCGCAGCCTTCCCTGACGGATACAGCATCGGGAACGGATAGACGTCTATCCCCTGCTCCTTGCAGGACATAAAGACATTCATCATGTCGATGGAATTGCCAAATGCTATGCCCGATTTGCCGTTGCAGAAATTATCCTTGGAACGGATGTTGTTGGCGTAAGGATTTTTGTTAATATAGCCCTTGTCATACCAGTCCTTCATGATATACGCGGCTTCCTTCTGCCAGCCCAGAATCGGTTCTTCCGCCATACTGTACATCACGGCCGCGGGGTCCTCCATATCCGCCGTTATGCCTTGAGCCAGGGGATCTCCTGAATCAAACGGAGCCGTAAACCAGGCGAACTTCTCCAGCATGAGATAAGCAAACGGAGTTGGAAGATCGTATTGGGAGTCCAGATTAAGCGGAATCATGCCCGGATAGTCGCGTTTAATCTCCGCCAGGTACGGCTCGATCTCCGAGAACTTCGTAATCCGCGTCATGCCGGCCTTCTCCATCACGTCCTTGCGGAACAAGGCCACATTCACCTTCCGGTCGGGAGAGGACGTCGGAACCATATAAGGCGTCCCGTTCACATCGGCTGCGCGAAGCGCTTCCGGCGCCATCGCCGCCATATGCCGCGGCATATATTGCTCCAGCATGGATTGGCTGAGCGGATAGAAGGCTCCCTTAGTCGCCTCCGCCACATAGAAGTTCCAATCTGCCGCAAATATAAAATCCACGTCCTGGCCGCTCGCCATAACAAGCGGATACTTGGACGCGACATCATTCCATCCGATATAATTCAGCTCAATCGTTGCGTTAATATCTTTCTTCAGCTTGTCGTTAATCGCCTGAAGCACTTGCGGCATCCCCTTTGGCGCCTCGCCAATCAGATAACCGATAAGCTTTACTTCCTTCTCATGGCCGGAACCAGCTGCAGCAACATTCTGCTTATCTGCATTCCCGGAACAGGCGGTTAATCCCAGCACGGTTAACATGCACAGCAGAGCCGCACCCAGCCATAGCCGCCCTCTTATTCCCCGTCTCATTGCGCTCTCCCCCGTTCATCCAGTCTTCGTTCAGGCAGCCGCAGCAAGACGCGCGTTCCTTCACCCTCCGAGCTGTCGAACTTCAGTCCATACTGAAGACCGTAGGACAGCTGCAGACGTTCCTCGATATTGCGGACGCCGTAGCCGCCACGCTCGCCTTCTCCCGAAGGAGCCTGCAGAATGGCGCTCAGCTGCTCCGCATTCATCCCTACGCCGTCATCGCATACTTCGATGAGCAGATCTCCCTTGTCCGTCCAGGCGGAAATCCGGATTTCGCCTTCTTCGCTGTCCTTCTCCATAATGCCGTGCAGAATCGCGTTCTCGACAAGCGGCTGAAGCAATATTTTCGGCAACCGGCAGTCGTACAGATCCCTTGGCACTTCAAATTCCAGACGGACGCTGTCGCCAAAGCGCATGTTCTGAATCCGCACATACGCCTCGATATGCTTCAGCTCGCTCTCAAGCGAGACATACTCCTTGCCGTTCGACAAGCTTAGCTTATAAAAAACGGCCAGTTCGTCCACAACCCGCTTGATGTCATTCGCGTTAGACTCTATCGCCATCGCATTAATCAGATCCAGCGTATTGTACAGGAAGTGAGGATTAATCTGCGCCTGCAGAGCTTTCAGCTCCTTGTTCTTCACCTCTCGCCCAAGCGACGACTTTTCTTCGATTAAACCCGAGATATTCTGGACCATCGTGTTGAAGTTATGCGTCAGCTCGCCAATCTCGTCATCGCTTGCCGGAAGAGGCGCCAGCTGGAAATGGCCATGCTTTACCTTCCGGACATGGATAATAAGCCTTCTTATCCTCTTGGTTGCCGATGCAGCGACAAAGAAAGAGAAAGGCAGCATAAACGGTACGACAATCAGGAAAACCGATATGATCCGGTTCCTCGCCTTCACGCTGGATTGCAAAATATCGGTATACGGCACGACAAGCGCAACCTTCATGTCGGTATGGGGAATCGCCTGCACCCCAAGCAGATGCCGGCTTCCGTCGATCGGATAATTATTATTGTAGTAATTGTCTACCTCGTCGGAATGACGATAAAGGGCGCTGACTTCCATTGCGAGCTCATTCGAATAAATAAACCGGTCGGACTTGCCTAACAGCTCGCCTTCGTCGTTGAACAGAAAAGCCGCCGCATGAGGCGTCAGAATCGCATGGTTAAGCACCGAATCCATGGCGGCGGGCTTTACGCGCGCGCGTACAATGCCGTCGAACCGCTGAATGTCATGCTCATTCGGAATTTTACGCAATACCGTTAATTCCCGGCTGTCGGCATTGGAATCAACCGCTGTCGAAGGAAGCCAGGCGACAAAGGCTTTGGCCGAAGCAAATCGGGTGTACCAGGGCTCCGCCTCCGCTTTCTTCATATCGAGAAAATCGGCATTTTCCGTAGCGCCGGCAAGCCCTTGTCTCATATAAATCTGAATGGAATCAATGTCGTCATTATAACGGAATTGATTGATAAGCCTCGACAGCTGCAGCGAAGCCATATGCCACACGTCAATATCCTCATACGGCTTGGAATCGGCATTGACCGCCGTCTGCACAAGCTCGTTGAAGGCGATAAAATTTAGAACCTCCGTAATCGCTTCTGATTTGTATTCGAGATAAGCCTTCGTCTCGTCCAGCATTTTGCGCGAGGCATAAATCGCCGCTTCCTTATTCTCCTGCTGCGTCGTGCTGATATGAATAAACAAGAGGAGCAGGAAAGGGATCATGATCACCAGCACGTAAGTCGCAAACAGCTTGTAACGGATGCTGAAGAAGAAAGGCCGCTTCAATCTTCTTTTCATCGAACGGCACGCTCCCTGAATTCGGAAGGGGTACAGCCCGCGTTCCGTTTGAAGAAGGTGGTGAAGTAATTCGCATCGGTCATGCCGATCAGGAGCGCTACCTCGATCATTTTTACATTCTGGTCGCAGAGCAGCTCCTTCGCCTTGTTCATTCTTGTATCCGTAATGTATTCCTTGATCGTCTGACGGCTATGCTTCTTGAAATAAGCGCATAGATAAGTCTCGCTTAACTGTACATGATCGGCTATGGCGCGGATCGTGAAGCCTTTCTCATGGAAATGGGCATGGATATAACGGTGAATCTCCCTCATCTTTCCGCTCCCCGCTCCCGCCTCATCCTCGCTAGGCTCAGCCATTGCCTCCAGGAACGATATCACATATTGCTCCAAATCTCCGAGACACGGTATACGGTCGATTTCCTTCCACATGTACCTCCGTTCGGTATCCTTCGATACCTCCGCCAGCCCAAGCTGGATAGCCGTTTCCATAATCGCGATGAGGAATTGGAAATACGTATCTTTTAATCGCATAATATCGAGATCCATCTGCTTCCGGACATAAGCCGTCCATTCCCGGACGATTTGCTTAGCTTCCTCCACATGGCCTTTGCGGAGCTGGTCTCGCATCAGCCGCACTTCTTCCCAGTTCGTTGCAACGGGAGCATGCGACGCAAGCACGTCCGAGAAGACAGGCTTTGATCCGTTGCCGTAATATTGATAGGCGCAAGCAAGGGAAGCCAGACGGTAGGATTCGGGGATCTCCCGATAGGAGGCTGCCGGCTGCCCGATTCCAATCCGAAGGTCGATGGCCGGCCCCGCAATCTCGCGGAGCCCGGCAAAAATCTCCTCTATCTTCTCTCTGCCTTCCCGGTAGGAGCTTCCGTACTCGCCGGGCAGAATAAGCACCAGATGATGGCTCGAATCAAACCCAGCAAGCGCTTTCATATCATAAAAGCAGGCACGGCTAGAGATCGCTTCCAGTATGCGCAACTGCGTTACGCCGGGATCCTCCGGCAAATCAAGCGGACTCCAGTAAAGGCTGGAGACGGCTACCGTATAGGAACCTTCACTTGGAAGCAGGAACGTCTCCCGGCTGTCCAATGCCGGAACGACATGCGGAGAGTCCGGATTCGATACCAGCTTGCGGACCATTTCCTGTCTAAGATAAGGCAAGCTATGGTCAAAGCCCTCCTGCAGCTTGCGCTCTTCCTCCTTGCGCTTCCGCTCCTCCTTGCGTTGCCGGATGGCCGCCTCCACCACGTCGCGCACTTCGTTCAAATTTACGGGCTTCTCGATATACGTAAACACCTTAAGCTGAATCGCGGACTTGAGGTACTCCTTATCGGAGAAGCCGCTGAGGAAAATAATCGGGCAATCGGGATCCGCATTCCTGTACGCGGTAGCGAATTCGATTCCGCTCATCTTAGGCATCCTTATATCGCAAAGTATAATATCCGGCTTCCGTTCCATCGCAAGCTCCAGCGCTTGAAGTCCGTTGCGCGCCGTCTCTACCTCGTCGATTCCTACCGTGTCCCACGGAATATAATCTTTCAACAATTCTCTTGTCCGGGTCTCGTCGTCAATAATTAATAACTTCAAGAGAATCCCTCCTGAATGGCGATGTGTATGGCTTGCTGCAGACACGACTTTCGTCTTTCCATTATAGAAGGTAGTCTACGGCCTGCATACGGGAAAAACCTACGATTACCTTTGATTATTGAAGCCGTTCACTTTTGCCGTACATTTTAATAGAGACACAAAAAGCAGCAAGCCGGGGAAAAGCTTCCCTGACTTGCTGCCCACTGTGGTTACGATTAATTTTTGACCAGCGACCAATCGTCTACTCTGACCCAATTGCCCGCGTTAGCTACCGAATATAGACCAATCTGCGCCTTGCCGCTTGTTACCTGGATATTAGGGATCGTGATTTGCGTCCAGCTGCTAATAGAGGTGTTGATAGCCGCATCCAGCTCCGAGCCTCCATAGTTCTTCACGTAAATTTGCGCCGTGGATTGCCCGCCGCTGCTCTTCACCCATACTTTCAAGGTATACGTTCCATTCGGAAGACCGGTTATATTCTGGTACCGGCTTGCGCTGTAGGCCGCTCCTGCGTATTGGTTGCCCGACCATCTTCCCGAATGCGCGCCGCCTTCAATATTCGAGTTAGGGTCCGCGGCCGTGTTAAACCACGTACTCCAGCCCGCCAGGTCGATCTGCGATACCCGGTCGGCCTCATAACTTGGATTCATGACATAGTTATTGCCGCTTCCTACGCTCCATGTTCCCGCTGCCGCATCCAGATTGAACTGGCTGAGGGAATTCAGCGTAGGAGTGGTTCCGCTGAATGAGATCGGCATCCACTGGTTATAGCCGATGCCGTTGCCCGCGAAGTCGCTCCAGCGGTCGCCGCCAAAGAGAATGGTTGTCTGAGAAGTGCCTTGCACGGGAATAAACATCGAGGTCTGGGACACATGCGAGAAGTCGGCATCCGTTCCGTTCATCACAAACTCACTCGAGTAAGTACCGGTAATATTGGTTGAAGTAACGCAATAAGTATGGGAAGCGTTCCAGCCGTGCAGGTCGGAGGAGCATAAATAATAGACGCCGTTATACTTGAACATCGCATTGCCTTCGCGGCCGCCTGCGCTGCTGTTATACACGTTAACTGCCGGTTCTACGTTCAAGTAATCGGATGCCCGAAGCTCGGACACATACAGATGCGATCTGCCGCTGGCGTTGCTGAACACGAGATACGCCTTCCCGTTGTCGTCGATGAAGGTAGATTGGTCGCCTGACATATTGTTCACGACATTCGTAATCGTGGACTGCACATGATCGAAGGCGAACGTCCCCGTCGGCGTGCTGCTGGTTGCAAACGCAATCCCGCTGCCTGCCGGTCCCGAATATTGCGTAATCAGGACATATTTCTGCGTATTTGCGTTATACACGACGCCAAGACGACCCAGCCAATCGGCGTCCCAGGTGGAACCGTCCGTTGCCCCCGTAATGACATTGCCCCGGAAGGTCCAGTTCACGAGGTCCGTAGACGAATAACAGGTGACAGCCGCAAAGCTGGTGTCGCTGTTCTTGGACGTCGGATTATTATAGTAGGTTACCGCTCCGTTATATTTGACGCCATACCAGTAATACGTGCTGCCAACCTTTAAAATATTGCCGCCTTGCGAGTAGATGGGATTGCCCGAGGTGTCCTTCCAGAATACGTCATTGTTAATTGTCTGGCTTGCCGCGTGCGCCGTCTGCGGCAGAGCAAAGGCCAGCACCAGCGCAGCGAACAGAACTAGGCTTTGCATGGCTGACAGCCACTTTAACTGAATCCTCATTTTCAGCATCCTCTCTTTACGGTATTGGTCCTTAATCCTCCTTCTATTCCTCCTCTCCGCGTTTGTCGTTGTTCATTTTATAGCGCTTACAATAGAAAAAACAGACGAAGAAGTTACGATTATCTTGATTAACCTACGTTTGCATAACAAAAAAGAAGCGGCTCTTATCCGCTTCCTTTCATTGCCTTCTTTATTTCAGCCTGCATATATTCGGCGAACTCAATGAGTTGTCTCTCATCCCGCTCCAGCAGGTTTCCTTGTCCAATGTAGTCATCCAAGCAGGCCCTTAACATGGTATGATACTTACTCGGCAATACCCGCAGTCCCCATTCCCCGCCCTCTTGCTTGGAGGACACTTTGCCTTCCCGCAAGTAGAACAAAACCCTGCATAGATTTAAGGAATAATAGACCGGTAAATCGATAATCTCTTTGGAAGCTTCGCTTATATCGCCAAGAATAGACTGTATGTAATAGATGCTCTCAACGGGCCCCAATAGTTCCGGGATCGGAACGCCCCACAAAGTCTTGCCCCTGTAATAAATAACGGTAAGATGCGCGGCTAGATCCGGGTCTTCGAATCCTCCGCACAGGTAGCCGGGTTCTGATTGATAACGCTCGCGATGATACTCCGAGTAATGATATTCGAATGGCGTCGGGTATACAAAATTCCTTGCATAAGACTCCAATATTATGCTTAGCTCTATTCCATTGCTGCCGCGCAAGTCATGATCCAGAAGTAAAACATGCCTCGTCATCAGCTGCAGCTCTTCCTTGGAAAGCTTATTCTTTACGACAAGGATAAGATCGATATCGCTTTTCCGCGGGTTGAAACAGCCCATAGCTAATGAACCATGCAAATAGATGCCTGCTAAATTGTCTGATAATATCGACTCGAAGGTGCTTACCGCTTTTTGCAAAAAGGCATCGATACCCACCCTGTCCGCCTTCAAATATACGACCTCCCCCTGAATTCCACTCATTACCCCATTATTATCCAAAATAAAATTCTATGTCTACGGCAAAGATCGCAAACTCCAATATTCGGACATACTTCCTCCAAGATTAAGACAGTCCTTGGGCCTTTTATTTTTATTCAGCTAAACTTATAAAAACCCATTGGATAATGGTTTATTTGTGATATAATCTCCATAGTTTTTTACCAATAAAGCATTTACACTAACACAGAAATCGGTGATCACATGTTTCAATTCAAGTGGCTTTGGCACAATCTGAATGGTGATCGGGCAAGGTACATAATCGCCCTATGTCTGTCCGTGATTGGCTCATCGCTCACGATTATCAACCCGTACATTGGTCAACGCATTGTCGATACCTTCATCGCAAGCGACAATGCCGTAAAAAACCTGACCGATGAACGATCCCTGCTGATCGGCTTATGCTTTGGCATGATCGGCTTCTCCCTGCTTCGCACGGGGCTCGCTTACTTCACTACCCTGCTCTACGAACGCGCATCGCAGAACATGCTGTTCCGCGTAAGGATTTACCTGTACAACAAAATTCAAGGGCAAGACATGCAATACTATGACCGCAACCGTACCGGGGATCTGATGACCAAGATGACGGGCGATCTCGAGATGGTGCGTCACTCGCTCGCGTGGATCATCAAGACGATTATCGAGTCTCTTACGATCTTCTTGGCAGCGGTTGTCTACTTCTTCTTTATTGACGTCTCGCTTACGCTATGGCTGCTTATTCTGTCGCCGCCCATCCTAATCGTCGCTTTTATCTTCGCCAGACGCGTACGCCCGATGTATGTGGATCTCCGGGAGCGCCTGTCGCAGCTGAATACAACAACGCAGGAAAATATCGCGGGCAACCGGGTCGTCAAGGCCTTCGCGCGCGAGGAGTTCGAGATTCAGAAGTTTACCGACAAGAACGTCAATTACTCCACGGCCAACAAGAAGGCTGCATTGGTATGGCTTGATTATTTCCCTTATCTGGAGACCTTGTCCCAGGCCTTTAACGTCATTCTTATGATTGCGGGCGGTCTGCTCGTGATGGACGGCCGGATTACCTTTGGCGAGTTCTCCGCGTTCTCTGCGCTCATCTGGGGTCTATCCAACCCGATGCGCAACATCGGCATTATTATTAATGATATTCAACGGTTTTTTGCGAGCCTTACCAAAATCATCGATGTGTACTATGCCCAGCCTCAAATCGTCAATGAGCATAATCCGGTTGTGAAGCACCGCTATAAGGGCAGCATCGAATTCGACAACGTCAGCTTCAAATACGACAGCGCTACGGTACTCGAAAACATCAGCTTTAAAATTGAACCGGGTGAAACCGTTGCCATCATGGGCGCCACGGGCTCCGGCAAAACAACGCTGATCAATATGATTCCGCGCTTCTACGATGTCACGAAGGGCCGCGTTCTCGTGGACGGCAAGGATGTGCGCAAGCTTGAGCTTGATGAGCTTCGCGGCAATATCGGGGTAGCGACGCAGGACGTCCTGCTCTTCTCCGATACGATTGACGGCAATATCGCTTACGGCAATCCGGATATGCCGGAGGAGGAAGTCACGAAGTTCGCAAAGCTTGCCGCAGCCCATGACTTTATCCGCAAAATGCCGGAAGGTTATGACACGGTCGTAGGCGAACGCGGGGTGGGTCTGTCGGGCGGTCAAAAGCAGCGTATCGCTTTGGCGCGCGCGATGGCCGTGCAGCCTCCGATTCTCATTCTGGACGATACCACCTCGGCCGTCGACAACGAGACGGAGGAGCATATTCAGCGGAGTCTGAAGGAGCTGGAATTTTCCTGCACCAAAATTATTATCGCGCAGCGCGTGTCGACAACGTCGCAAGCCGACCGGATTCTCATTTTGGAGAACGGCCGTGTTATTGAAGAAGGAACTCACGCCGAGCTTCTCGCGAAGCGCGGGTATTATTACGGAGTATTTATGCTGCAGAACGAAGGCATCGAGAGAGAGGTGACGGCTCATGGCAAGGAATAAATTCGACATCGACGAGAATCTGGAGTCGCCCTTTAATATTAAGCACTTCAAGCGTGCTCTCGTCTATATCAAGCGCCAGAAGAAACCGATGATTATCGCTTTCGTGCTGAGCGCCCTGTCAGCGGGTATCGCGCTCTCCGCCCCTCTGATCATGCAGCATGTGGTTGACGTAACGATTCCGGCCAAGGATAAAAGCGGGCTTGTCTGGCTGTCGCTGTTAATGCTCGGCACCATTGTGGTCAGCGTTATTCTAGCGACGATCCGCTCCCGCATTATGACCCGCGTCGGGCAGGATATTATCTTCGATATCCGTTCCGATCTGTTCAAGCATTTGCAGGAGCTGCCGTTCCAATATTACGACGACCGCCCGCAAGGCAAAATTCTGATCCGCGTTGTCAACTACGTCAACTCGGTATCCGATGTGTTGTCCAACGGTATCATCAACTTGATTCTGGAGATTCTCAACCTGATCTTTATCGCGGCGTTTATGTTCGCGGTTGACGCCAGATTGTCTCTTCTTATCTTGGGCGGTCTGCCGATCTTCATCGGCATCATGCTGCTGATCAAGACGAAGCAGCGCCGCGCATGGCAGGCGGTTTCGAATAAAAGCTCCAATATGAACGCTTATCTGCAGGAGAGCATCAGCGGCATTCGCGTTACGCAAATCTTTACCCGGGAAAAACATAACGAGGGCACCTTCACCCGCTTGTCGGTCAACTATCGCAGCGTGTGGATGAGAGCCATGTATTTCAACTTCCTTGTACCGTTTTCGGTAGATAACTTGACGACGCTCGTAACGACTTCCATTTATTTCGTAGGTCTCCTGGCGTTAAGCCCGGCAGAAGTCACCTTTGGCGTCATTCTGGCGATGAGCAGCTATGCGGCGCGCTTCTGGCAGCCGATCCTTAACATTTCCAACTTGTATAACAGCTTTATCAACGCTGTCGCTTATCTGGAACGGATCTTCGAGACGCTGGACGAACCGGTTACGGTTAGCGATGTGCCTAACGCGCGCGAGCTGCCGGCTATCAAAGGCCGGGTAACCTTCGACGATGTGACCTTCGCTTACGATCCGGGCGTCAACGTCCTTCAGAACCTGAAATTTGACGTGAAGGCCGGCGAGAGCATCGCGCTTGTAGGTCCTACCGGCGCGGGCAAAACAACCGTCGTCAATCTGATCTCGCGCTTCTACAATGTCACCGAAGGGCGGATTCTGATCGACGGGAATGACATTGCGGACGTGACGCTTAAGTCGCTGCGCAGCCAGATGGGCATTATGCTTCAGGACAGCTTTATCTTCTCCGGCACGATTATGGACAATATCCGCTACGGCAAGCTGGACGCGACGGAAGAAGAGATTATTGCCGCAGCCAAAACCGTATGCGCCGACGATTTCATCCGCGAGTTCGAGCATGGCTATATGACCGAGGTGAACGAACGCGGTTCGAAGCTTTCCCAGGGCCAGCGCCAGCTCATCTCGTTCGCCCGCACGCTGCTCGCGAATCCGCGCATCCTCATTCTCGATGAAGCTACTTCGTCGATTGATGCCCAGACCGAGCGCCTGCTCCAGAAGGGTCTCAACGAATTGCTTAAGGGAAGGACTTCGTTTATTATCGCGCACCGTCTATCCACGGTTAAGAACTGCGACCGGATTATGTACGTAGCCGACAAAGGCATCGCGGAAGCCGGTTCGCATGACGAGCTGATGGCTCAGCGCGGCCGGTACTACAAGCTGTACACGGCTCAGAAGATGGAAGCCATGTAACAACGCAACGCAAAGCAAGGCCCCCGATCGGAATGGATCAGGGGCCTTTTCTATTAAGCTTATCGCGACAGCTTGATAACAAGCTTTTTCGCCGATTCGGTTTCGACCGTGATTTTGTAACGCTCTTTTACTGCTTCAAAATCAATGCTGCCAGTCTCCTTGGAAGTTACGGTTTTCTCCCAGACGGTCTCGTCATCATGGCTGACCTTGAGGATAAACGTTCCCTCTTCCGAGGACGCCTCATACGGGATGCTTACCGAACCCGCTTCCGCGACGGAGAAATCGTCTACCTTGTAAGTCCCCTTCAGCGAGCCGATCTTCAAACTCAGCTTGCCGTTGATCTCCGTTTTGACGGTTGAGACGGCTAAATTGGTTCCATCGGCATATTTGGACGCGACATTAACGACAACCACCGTAATAATGATCAAGGCTAAAAAGATCCAAAATCTGAATTTGGATTTAACGATTCTCAAAATCATAACCCCCTGGCATTTTTGTCCGTCGGACAATAATTCGCCAGGGGGTTTTTAATCCCTTTTCTTCCGGTTATTTTGCCGAAACCGTCCCATCCTTGTTGACCTTCACGTTGAATGAAATCTTGTTCAGCTTCGAGTACGTCGTTTCGTTATAAGCCTGCTCCCGCAGAATCGGTCTTGTATTATCGATTTTTACCGGCGTGATTTTACTGCTCACCTTGTCCCCGTCGAACGTCAGAGTAGCAATCATGGAGTCGTACGCTTTGTTCGAGCGCTGCGTTGGAGTGAACACAAAGTTGCCGAGGGAATAAAAAATCGGTTTGCCCTTATACGTCTCAATGCCCTGCAAGCAATGGCTATGGCTTCCTATTACGGCATCTACCCCCGCGTCGATAAAAGCCTTCGCATACGTTCTCGCATAGTCCTCCGGGTAATCCTGGTATTCGTTATTCCAGTGAATATAGATGACTGCAATGTCCGAATATTTAACCGCGTTCTTGACGTAACGCATCATCGTATCAAAATCGTAACCCGAGGCGATGCCTGCCTTGTTATCCCCTGCATACCAGCTTGGGCCGGAGAGCACCCGGCTGATGCCAACGATTGCTACCTTTTTCCCGTTGACCTTCTTGGTATAAGCAGTGAATGCCTCGTCGATATTGCTGCCGGCACCGGCATGGCCGATCTTGTATTCGTTCAGATAATCTATCGTGTCGTTCAGCGCGTCCACCCCGTAGTCGAGCGTGTGGTTATTCGCAACGGATACTCCGTCGATCCCGGAGTTAACGATCGCTTGCAGCGTTTTGGGAGCGGAACGGAAGGTGTACGTTTTAATCGCCTTTTGCCCGCGTGTCGAGATCGGAGTCTCGAGATTGGCGAAGCTGATGTCGGAGCCGGATAACAGGCCTCGCACCTTTTCAAACGGGTAATTCACGCCATACTTTTCCATATTCGCCGCAACCTTCCCGTCCAGCAAAATATCCCCTGCAAAGCTGATCTCGATCGGCTTATCCTCTGTGGCAGCCGGCTTTGCCGAAGCAGAAGAGGCTACCGCCGTCACATTGCCCGCCGCCTCCAGATTAAAGCCCAGAAAAAGAAGCAAAGCCATTACGTATTTAAGCACGCTCATTCGCATCGTACCCTCCATGGAATCTATGTATCTTCCAGCCAAGACTACTAATGTGTATGCCGGTTGGAAGAAATAGATTACTAGAAGGGAAAGACTTTTCTTTCGCTCAAACTTTTGATACAGTAAGAAAAATAACGTTGCATGCGACTGGCGAAAAAAGTGGAATCAACCACGAGGGAGCATGCAGCTTGGACGTTCCGTTCGCCTGGGAAAAGTATCTGAGGACAGACTTGCGTTTTTTCGCGAGCCTTCCGCAGGTGCTTTTTTTCGTTCATGAACAAAATGGCATGGAGGGATTGGAATGACAAAGCTCTTGAAAGCGAAGGAAGCAGCAGATCAGGTATACGAAGGAATCCGGACGAAGGTCGAAGAGTGGAAGCGGAACGGGGTCCAGCCTCATATGGCGACCATTCTGGTCGAAGGAGATCCCGCATCGGCTTATTATGCCGGGGCCAAGCAAAAAATTGCCGAGAAGCTAGGCGTAGCTTTTACTCTCCACGCGTTCACGGCAGAGGTTGCGGAAGAGGAGATCCTTCAGCTCGTTCACCGGCTGAATAACGATTCATCCGTTCATGGCATTATGTTGGAGCTGCCCCTGCCCCGGCATCTGTCGGCGAGCACCATTGAGAAGGCAATCTCCCCGCTGAAAGACGTGGATGGAGTTACGCCCGATAACAAGCTTGCTACGGTAACGGGTGACACCGGTCTCTACCCGGCCACTCCCCAATCCTGCATCCGGCTTCTGAAGCATTACGGTTATACGCTTGAAGGCAAGAATATAACGCTCGTGGGACGCGGCCAGACCGTCGGACTCCCGCTGTTCCATATGCTTCAGCGCGAGAACGCCACCGTAACCGTCTGTCATTCGCGCACGCCGGATATCGCTTCTCATCTGAGCCATGCCGAAATCGCCTTTGTCGCGGTCGGCCGTCCAAACGTCGTTACGCCAGATATGGTTCATCCCAATCTCGTCATTATTGATGCCGGAATTAACGAAACGCCGGAGGGTAAAATGGTTGGCGATGTTGCAATCGACGTTCAATCAAGCGCAGCGGCGGTGTCCCCTGTACCTGGCGGGGTAGGAACGTTAACAACGGCTATCCTGTTCGAGAATCTGATAAAGGCTATTGACCTTCAGCTCGGGGAGGGCAAATAAATGACTACAACAATAACGTGGGATGTTTCTATCCGTCATTTTCTGCAGCAAGCCGGCAGTTCCAATCCTACGCCGGGTGGAGGAAGCGTAGCCGCATTGATTGCTGCGCTTGGAGCTTCGATGACTTCAATGGTTGGGAACTTGACTCAGGGAGAAAAATTCGCCGATATTCAATCCACTATTGCTGAAGTTTTAGATAAGATGCGTCGATCAACGGCAGAATGCGAAGGGCTGCTTCAGGCGGATAGTTCTTCTTTTAATAAATACATGGATGCGCTAAAGCTCCCTAAGAGCTCGGATGAAGAGAAACGTATACGCAAAAACGCGCTTCACGAAGCTACGATTCAAGCGATTGATGTTCCTCTACGTCTCATTGAGGTGTGCAGGGAGGGTCTAACCTTTACCCATCGCATTGCGGAATCTTCTAACAAAAACGTCATCTCCGATCTGGGGATTGGAGCGATTTTGTTCGAAGCTGCGGCCCAGTCTGCACTGCTGACGATCGAGATCAACCTGGCCTCGTTAAAGGACGCGGAGCTGAAGCAGCTCTATTCGGACAAGGTAGCTTCGCTAATGAACGAGATTCAGGATCTGAAAAGCAGCTCCCTGCAAATCACGCGCAATCGCATCTTTAATTAGTTTTCCATACGAAATCCAATGTAGCTGAATAGAAAAAGGCTGTCCTTAGTCATCTTAATGACTTATAGGAACAGCCTTTTTACTTAAGCTTCCTCTACAATCGCTACGCCCCAACGCTCAAGCTCAATCGTGTCACCCGAGCGGAGCTCGCGGTCCGCGAGCAGCTCGGCGCCGTCTCCATGAGGATAGACGAGGGATTGCGATTCATCCGAATAATTGAAATAATAGCGGATTGTTTTGCCGGACTCGTTAGTACCCGTCTTCACGATAATCGGGAACTGGAGCTCTTGATCGACTCCCCAAATCCCTGCTTCGCGGCATGCTCCTTCCAGCACTTTGCGGGCAACCGCTTCGCTTGGCAGGCAGCCGATATAGGTTGCGACGCCTTCGCCATGCCGGTTGGTCGTGATCGCCGCGTATTGTCCCCAATGCGGGTGATCGTACCAAGCCAATACTTCCGCCGTAGTTGGCGTAAGCAGCTCCATCCATACCTCTACGTTATTGTCAGACTCGCCAACGCCAAACGGATTCCCTTTGAGCAACACCTTTTTAGGCTCCACAAATTGCGAATAACGAATGCCGCATGCTTTTTCGATGAGGCCTGGCTGAGCGCCCGTCCGCACCTTAATATGCTCGTTCGCAAAACCGCTCTTGAACGTATATACGACATGCCCGCCGTTCGCGACATAGCGGTTCAAAGCATTAAGAAGCTCGTCCGATGCGGCATACAACGCCGGCACAACGATTAGCTCATAATTGCCTAGCAGCTCGATAGACCCCGGATGCAAAATATCGCAGCCGATATTCATCTCGTACAGCCGGTCGTACATGAGGCGAACGATATCATTATAACGGACCTCCCCGCCAGGCAGCTTGAACCAGTCCAGAGACGTCAACGCTTCGTTGCTCACAAGAACGGCAGCGCGGTTCGTCTTCTTCAGGTTAACCAGCTTGTCCGACAAACGGGCGAACTGGCGTCCAACAAGCTTCGCTTCGTTATAAGTCGGATTTGGCCCCAAGTCATGGCTGAGCAGGCCTTTCCAATACGTTTCGAAAGAGTTATGAATGGAATGCCAATGCCAATACTCAACCATATTAGCGCCGGAAGCCAAATGGCTGAATGCCTGCTGCAGCAGCTGGCCCGGATAAGGCGTCCAGTTCGGGAACGCTTGGGCTTGCGTCTCCAGCACGAAATAGTTCGTCCCTTTCAGCGATCGGGTCGAGTCTCCGCCGAAGGAAATTTCCTTCCCGGTGAGATCATCCTGCGAAGGATGATAAATATCAACCCCCGCAATGTCGAGCGCCTTCGCCGCTTCGAAATGGTCCACATCCGGCTGAACGCCAAAGGAATAACCCCGCCATTCAAAATCAAAGTTATGCGTAACGAATTGACCCGGACGTTTATACTCATTCACAATGGATGCCTGCCACGCGAGGAAATCGGTCACAAGCTGCCGTTGGAATCTTGCGAACTCCGCTCCAAGGCTGCCGTTAATCGTACCGACAGCCGACGGGAAGTCCTCCCAGCTGTTAATCCGGTTGCTCCAGTAATCGAGGCCGAATTCCTCGTTCAGCCGCTCTACCGTACCGAACTTCTCCCTCATATATTTCACGAAGCGAAGCTGCACGTTAGGACCGCTTGTCCGGTAATGCTTCGTTTCGTTATCCACCTGATAACCGATAACGGCGGGATGATCGCATACCCGGCTGATCAGCTTGCGGATAATACGCTCGGAATAAAACAAATAGGAAGGGTTCGTAATGTCCATAATCTGCCGCGCCCCGTAGCGGCCCGGTCCGTCCGGCGTCTCCGCCAGTACGTCCGGATGCTCCTTCACCATCCAGGTCGGCACCGCGTAGGTTGGCGTTCCGACAATCACATGAATACCCGCTTCATGCATGGCGTCCAGCACGCGGTCCACGCTGGAGAAATCAAATACGCCGTTTTGCGGCTCATGCGTGCTCCAGGTCGATTCCGCGATACGGACCAGATTAATGCCCGCTTCCTTCATCATCTCAATATCCGTGCTTAATCTTTCGTAAGGCATATACTCGTCGTAATAGGCTACTCCATATAACAGCTTGCTCAATGTCATCTCTCCCCTGTCAAAAGTTTTATAAGTTGTTGCGGTATTGGTTCGGCGTCATGCCGGTATGCTTCTTGAACACCTGGAAAAAGTATTTCTCGTCCTGGTACCCGGATTCGTGAGCGATATCCGAGATTCTTAGGCTTGGATCCTTAAGCAGACGGGAAGCATACTCGATGCGAATGCGATGAAGATATTCGATAAAGCTTGTCTGCAGCTGCTGCTTGAATAAATAACTGATATAACCAGGCGTTACGTACACCTCGCGGGCAACCGATTCCCGGCTGATATCGAGGCGGAAATGCTCGTGCACGTAAGCGAGTATGGACTCGAACAGCTTGTTGCCGTTTTTGCGCGCGGACAGCTGATCCGCGATTTTGAGCGCCGTATCCGTCAGCGTTGCCATAATATGCTCCAGGCCGGAACGGGCCATCATGCGGGGGATTTCATCCAATCCGTTGCCGAACACCTCCATCACATTGACATTGCGTTCAATGCAATCCCGGTAGAGAGCGAAGTAAAGCGCATAGATCGAATTGCTGACATTCTCCTTCGAAGAGCTCTCCGGCTGCAGGGAAGCGAGGAAGTCCTGCAGGCTGCTGCGAATCAGCGTTTCCTCCCCTTTTACAATCGCCTGAAGGACGGCCTTCTCGCTCTCGAGCGGATAAGAGGCATGCGTGAAATCCTCCTCCTCCGTGGCTTCCAGATAATCGGTGATCTTTGCGTTGCCCTCATAAAATTTCGCGTTTAACGCCTTCTCCGCTTCTTGGAACGAAGGGCGGAAATGCCGGATCTGCCGGTCAAAGCTACCAATCCCCACCGAAACGGTAAACTTGAGATAACCTTCCGCATTATGCTGAACGGCTTCCGCGTAAGGCAGGAGCAGCTTTGTGTCGAGCCATTCCTCCGCGTTCATCAGCAGCACTACGTCGTCGTTATGTTCGAAGGCGGCGCAGCGGCATAACGGCGCAAACGTCTCCTCGGCAATATTTTTGAGGGCGTATTTGAACAATTCGATATCTACGCTGCCGTACCTTTGTTGAACGAGATGCAGGTTGTCGATTTGCACGATTAACGCGCCAAAAAACGGCAGAGGGAAGGAAATATCGCTAAGTTTCAGATTGTTAAGCAGCCGATCGTACGGAGGATTCTCGGTCAGGGCGAGTCGACTGAGCGCATATTCCTTGAGGAAAGGGAAGCTTTCCCGGAAGCCGCTGCGGAGCCCCTCCAGCTTCTCGCTTTCCAGCCTTTCTTCCGCGATCTCCTCCGTCAGCTTGACAACCAGATCCAGAATTTCCTGCCTGCGGCTTGGCTTAAGCAGATAATGCGCAACGCCGGAAGCCATCGCCTTCTGGGCGTAGGCGAATTCGTCGTGTCCGCTCATAATGATGCATTTGACCGCGGGATACTGTTTCGAGACCTGCTGGATCAGCTCCAAGCCGTCCATCACCGGCATTCGGATATCCGTCAGCAGAATATCGACGTTCGTGCCCTCCATGATCTCAAGCGCCTCCGCGCCATCCCGCGCCTCACCAACGATCTCGATCCGGTGAGCCCCCCAATCGATCAGCATTTTTATGCCCGTGCGCGCTCTCTCCTCATCATCCACGATAAGCAGTCGATACATTGTCGTCGCTTCCCCCCATCGATAGAACCGCAGGTATAATGAGCTGCACCCGCGTGCCTTGTCCTGGCTTGCTATCGTATGTCAATTCGAAATCATCCTTGTAATAATGCTTCAGCCGTTCATGAACATTGCGGACGGCATAACCGCTTGTATCCTGCGCGACGTTGATGTCGCTTTCCTTCGGCAGCTCGATCAGCTTCGCCAGCTCTGCTTCTCCCATGCCGGACCCGTTGTCCTCGATCACGAACTTCAGGCGGTCTCCTTCCCGGGTGCCCGTTACCCGAACAAACCCGCCGCCCCGCTTCCGTTCAATGCCGTGTACAATGGCGTTCTCGACAAACGGCTGAAGCAGCAGCTTCAGAATGACATACTCGCCAAGTTCAGGAGAGATATCGACTTCGTATTCGAGCACATCGCGGAAACGCATTTTTTGCAGGGAAAGATACAGCTCGAGAAGCTCGCGCTCCTTCGCCACGCTTGTGAAGCTTTTGCCGCGGTTAAGACTTAAACGGAACAAGCGCGACAGATTAATGATCATCTCGCTGATTTTCTCCTGGCCGGCGGATTCCGCCTCCCAGAATATCGTGTCCAGCATGTTGTACAGGAAATGAGGATTAATCTGTGCCTGCAGCGCTTTAAGCTCGGCTTCTTGCTCCCTGAGCCTAAGTACATACGCATCATCAACAAGCGCCTTGATGCTCTCTACCATACTGTTGTACCCCTGAGTCAGATACCCGATCTCGTCTCCGTATTTGACGTCCACCTTCTCGTCGAATTGACCGTTCTGGAAACGGCGCATCGACAGAAGCAAATTTTTAATCGGGGCGGTCAGGAACATCGTAAGCAGCAGCATAACCGGAATACTCATGACGAGCCACACCGCGATAAGCAGCATGACGAACTGCTTAATCGAATTCAGCTCCTTGGTAAGCGTGCTGAGCGGTACGGCGTAGAGGTACTGCCAGCCGTTTTCCCCTTTGCTGTAAGTTAGAAGCAAGCTCTCTCCATCCAGCTTCATTACCTTGGACCCCGATTCGGGAATAGCCGTACGAATAGCATCGAGTTCGGACTGTCCATCCTTGAAAAAAGGTTTTCCCGCCTCCAGCAGCGGCTCCCCGGTCGAATCCAGAATAACGATGCCGTGATCCTTGTCGTACAGATTCGCCAGATACTGCGCTTTGATGGTCTCCTGATTTACGCCTACAAAAATAAAACCGATGGTATAACCGTTATTGATGTTCCGGACAATCCGGGTCATCCCGATCTTGTCCTTGCGGTTGTTCTGAATAAACACGTTATCCGAGGTTAAAGGAAACCATAGAGGCGCTCCGCGTAAAGCAGCCGTCTCTTTATAGATCAGATTGGCCTGGATTTCCTGAATCGTGCCCGAACCGCTGCTATCGTCGGTTGCAACCTGGAACAGCGGCGGTCCTTCCTTCCCATACAAGGCGACATAATCGAAATTGCCCGTCAATAGCATCTGATTCATTAGCGTTGTTGTTGACCCATTGTACAAGGTAGGATCCAGCGTCCCCTCTTGCGGACGCACCTCCATCTGGAGCGTCGACTGAATATAAGGGTCCATCGCAAAGACCGTCACCCAATTCGATATTGCCTTTTGCATCGACTGCATGTTATTTTCCACAACCCGGACAACTCCGAGATTCGTTGAGCTGACCTTGTTTACGATTTGAGTTTTTGAGGTTTGAATCGCATAATACCCAAGCAGAGCGGAAAAAACTGTCATGAGCAGCGCGAACGGGATAATGATTTTGAACTTCAGGCTTAAGTTGAAATAAGCGCGCAGCATGAACGATCACAAGCCTTTTCTTTGCTTTTTTGTTATTCTAATCTTCCTATGCGGCAATCACAATGACTTTGGCAAAGGTTTCGACAAACGTCTACCTTCGTCTTTTTTTCTCTACTGACCAGCCATCATTCCGCTTGTTATGATCGGTGCAGGCAATAGAGATTGCCGGCATTCCTAATCACAGATCAGGGGGATTTACGATGAAGAGATACTCCAACTGGGCGCGTGCGTCCATATTGACTTTAGCTGTTGCATCCGTTGCTTCGCTTGCCGCATGCGGCAGCAACAACAGCTCGAATACGGCGGACAGCACAAGCGGCAACGGCGGCGGCGCCAGCAAGGTAACCCTGCGCTTCTTCTCCAACCTGCCGGACCGCAAATCCGGACAAGGGCTTGCGGAACAAACGGTTATCGATAACTACATGAAAGAAAATCCGAACGTCAAGATCGATGTGGAGACGCTTGCGGAGGAGCCTTTCAAGAGCAAGCTGAAGGCTTATATGTCTTCCAATGAACCGCTTGATATTACCATGGTTCACGGCGGGGCCGAGCTTAATACGCTGGTGCAAGCAGGTTACGTAAAAGAGTTGGATCCTAAAGCTTACGAAGGCGAGCAGTTCAACTTCCTGCCGGGCGTGTACAAATCGTTTACGTTTGGCGATAAGCTGTACGGCCTGCCGCGCAACAGTGACTATGAAGTGATCTACTACAACAAAAAGCTATTTGAAGACAACGGCGTAAAAGTTCCTGCAACAATGACCGAGCTGATTGATGCGGCAAAAGCTTTCCGCGACAAAGGCATCGCGCCAATGTCGATCAACGGCAAAGACCTGTGGAGCTTTGGCGAGATGTTCCAGAACGTGGTTCTTCGATACAGCGGCAACCAGAATCTGATTCTGGACGCCATCGATAAGAAAACCAAATTCGCGGACGACGAGAACTTCCTGAAAGCCGCTCAATACCTCGCCGATGTGCGCGATGCGAAGATGTTCCAGGATTCCTTCATGACAGCGGATTACGGCGCATCCCAGAACCTGTTCTCCCAGGGTAAAGCGGCTATGTGGTACATGGGCTCGTGGGAAGCGGGCATGGCAACGAACGAGACTTTGCCTGAACAATTCCGTCAAAATCTTGGCGTCGTGAAATTCCCTGTTGCCGATGGCGGCAAAGGGACAGTGGACGATCTGCTCGCTTGGAACGGCGGCGGTTATGCACTCGTAAGCAGCTCGAAGCATCCGGAAGAAGCGAAGAAATTCTTCGATTACCTGATGAGCGCTAACCAATGGGCGAAGACAGCTTGGGATACCGGCGCAGCCGTTCCTGCCCAAAAATATGAACTGACGGGCAGCGAGAGCGAAATTCAGAAGACGCTGACTGATATTCTGGTAAACGCGGCTTCGACATCCGGCGCTTCCGCCATCGACTATGGCACGCCAAAGTTCAAGGATGATTCCCAGAACGCGTTTGGCAAGTTCTTCTCCAGCAAACAGACACCAGAGGAACTGCTTAAAGCGCTCCAGACAGCGGTGGACACCCAATAGACGCATAAAAGGATTCGGATAAGGACAGGGCGCTCCTGTCTTTATCCCTTTCTAAAGGATGGAGAGATTATCATGCATCGAGTGTTTAGAAACAAAACGGCGATTTTTCTATTCGTGGCTCCCGGTATGCTGCTGTTCGCGCTTACCTTCCTGGCTCCGATTCTGGTCAGCGGCTATTATTCCTTCACCGATACGCTTGCTCCGGGAACCCCCGTAAAGATGGTTGGCTTCGACAATTACACGAACCTTCTCTTCCATGACGGGAAGTTCTGGCTCGCTCTTCGCAACGCCCTTCTTCTCGGGATCGGCTTTATCGTGCTGCAGCATCCGATTTGTATTTTCTTCGCAATCCTCCTCGACCGTCTTGGAGGCAAGGCCGAGAAGATTTTCCGCACGATCTTTTTTATCCCATGCGTAATCTCGGTTGTCGTTATTTCGAAAATGTGGCTTTCCCTTCTTGATCCGACCTTCGGCATGCTGAACAAGCTGCTGGATCTTATTGGCCTCGATGCCTTGAAGCATGCTTGGCTTGGCGAGAGCAGCACGGCTCTTGGCTCCATGCTCTTTATTCTGATCTGGGCCGGCTTTGGCTGGGGTCTCCTGTTCTACTACGCGGGCGTTAAAGGAATTTCCGAGGACCTGTACGAAGCTGCGCAGCTCGACGGCGCTTCCGGCTTCCGGATGCATCTGAAAATTACCGTTCCGCTCCTCAAACCGGTTATTGCCGTTCAATTTACGCTTGCCATCATTACCGCATTGAAACAGATGGAGACTGTGTTCCTGACAACAAACGGCGGACCCGGCGACTCTACGCAATTCCTTGCCGTATACCTGTATAACAAGGCTTTCTCGGCCAGCCAATACGGCTACGCCAACGCGATTTCGATTCTGTTCGTCATTGTATGTCTACTTGCAACTTATTTGAGCAACCGTCTTACTCGCAGCGATGCGACAGACTTCTAGGAGGGCGACACACATGATAGCACGCAAAAAAACGGCAATCTGGATTTTCTTCCTGATCGTCGCCGCAGGACAACTATTTCCTCTCATCTGGCTTGTCGACTTCTCCTTTAATTCGAGTGCCGACTTTTATTCCGATAGCATACTGAAATGGCCTAGCTCGCCGCAGTGGCAAAACTACGTAAATGCCTGGGTGGATGGGAAATTTTTAAAATATTTGTTTAACAGCTTGTTTATCTCCATCGTGACGATCCTGCTGACTGTCGGTTTATCGCTCACGTTGTCTTACGCGTTTATCCGCATGCAATGGAAGCTGCGGACCCTGCTGTACACGATCCTGCTTCTTGGCATTATGATTCCTATTCACGCAACCCTGCTGCCTAACTTCGCGATCTTCAAAGAGCTTGGCTTAACGGATTCCTATCTGGGACTTATTCTTCCTTATACGGCGGTATCCGTTCCTCTTGGAACGTTTATGCTCAGCGGCTTCCTGAGAAGCATCCCGAAAGAGCTGGAAGAATCGGCTGTCATGGACGGCTGCAGCATCTACCGTATCGTATTCCAGATCATCGCGCCGCTGCTTAAGCCTGCGCTTGTTACGGTTATTGTTACGACCTTCCTGAACTGCTGGAATGAATTCATTATGGCTTCGACTTTCCTTAGCAAGGATGCGCTTAAGACGCTTCCGTTCTCGGTCATGAACTTTACCGGCCAGTACTCTTCGGATTACGGCTCCCAATTCGCGGTTATGGTGCTGACATCAATCCCGGCGATTATCATCTACGCGGTGTTTAACGAGCAGATTACGAAGGGCGTAACGGCAGGCGCCGTTAAAGGCTAATAGGAGGAGAATAGCGTCATGACCATGATTCAGAATCCTATTCTGAAGGGCTTTAACCCCGATCCTTCCATTCTTCGGGTGGGAGACGACTATTATATCGCGACTTCAACGTTCGAATGGTATCCCGGCGTACAGATTCACCATTCCAAGGATCTGGTGAACTGGCATGTGATCGGTTACGCGCTGGACCGCGAATCGCAGCTTGATCTCAAAGGCATCGAGGCATCGGGCGGCGTATGGGCGCCTTGCCTCAGCTACGATGAGGATGCCAAGCTGTTCTATCTGATCTATACCATTATGCGCAGCACAACCGGCAACTTCTTTGATCTGGACAATTACGTCGTCACGGCAAGCAGCATTACGGGGCCATGGTCGGAGCGGACGTACCTGAACAGCTCCGGGTTCGATCCTTCCTTGTTCCACGATGACGACGGCCGCAAATGGCTGCTGAATCTCGAATGGGATAATCGGCTTGGTTACGAGCATCCCGGCTCTATCGTTATCCAGGAATACGATCCGGAAAGCCGCGAGCTGCTCGGCAAGCCTGTCAGCATTTTCCGCGGGGCAACCGACATGGGCTGTCTCGAGGCGCCGCATATCTACAAGCGGAACGGCTACTATTACATGATGGCGGCGGAAGGCGGCACCGGCTTTGGCCACGGCGTCACGATTGCCCGCTCCAAATCCTTGTTTGGTCCTTATGAATCCGATCCTTGCAACCCGATCATTACTTCGGCGAAGGAGATTAACCTGAACCGGCGCGGCGTTGACGATTACTTGAAGCCTTATCAGTACAACCCCGATTCCGTTCTGCAGAAGAGCGGACACGGTTCTCTCGTGGAGACGCAGGATGGCGTGCCGTACATCGCGCATCTTACGGCGAGGCCGCTCGCTTCGAATCAACGAAGCATGCTGGGCCGGGAAACCGCCATCCAGCGCTGCGAGTGGACGAAGGACGGCTGGCTCCGCCTTGCCTCCGGAAGGCAGACGGCTGAGCTTACGGTTCAGCCTCCGGGGCTGACGCCTGCCCCATGGGAGAAGGAGCCTGTCAGAGAACATTTCGACCGCAGCGAATGGAATGTGCATCTGAACTCGCTTCGTGTGCCGTTGAACGAATCGTGGGTAAGCCTGAAAGCACGGCCCGGTTATATGCGGCTAAAAGGCAGAGATTCCTTGTTCTCCCTTCATGAGCAAAGCCTTATTGCCCGCCGCCTGCAATCCGTTCATGCGGTGGCCGAGACCTGCGTAGAGTTTGAACCCGATAATTTCCACGAGACGGCGGGACTGACGTTATTTTACGACCAGAACATGTTCTATTATTTAAGAATCTACTATAGCGAAAGCCTGAACAGCAAATGCCTTGGCATTCTGTATGCCGACAACGGCGTTAAGGTAGAGCTTCGAGAGTCCCGGATGCCGATTGCCGGTTGGGACAGAGTTTATTTAAGAGCAGTTATCGGAGGCGAGGAGCTTCGCTTCTACGGCTCCCCGGACGGCGAGGCATGGTCGCAGATCGGTCCCGTATTAGATGCCAGCAAATGCTCGGACGAGTACTCGAAGTACGGCCACTTTACCGGCGCTTTCGTTGGCGTCTGCTGCCAGGATTCCTACCGGAAACGGAAATACGCGGACTTCGATTATTTCGAATATAGAGAAACAGATGCGGAGTAGAGAGATTAGAGATAAAGAAGAAGACGCACAGGAGAATCCCGGCGTCTTCTTCTTTTTTATTTAGACGGCTTGCCTTTTTTCCCGTTAGACTTTAAGACTACATCGTAATCGTAAGGCACGCTGCTCACGGTGCCTTCAGGCGCGGCGTACGTCGTCATCATAATGATGCGGTCGTACTTGGAGCTGTGGAGCATGTCGGCAAGCTCAATGCGGCTCGACTCCGACATGTTGATCGGATCCGGCACCCGGATAACCTTAACCTGGTTGCCCTGTTCCTTGTCCTTCTGCTTGTCATAATTTTTCATAAGGCCGATGAACTCAACCTGATAATTCACGTATTGGCCAATCGTCTGCTCTAGGCTCTTGAAGCCGGAGATATCGGACATCGGATCAATGACGGTCCCGTTCAGCCGCAGATTGGACAGGTACCAGCCTGCTTCGTTGTAGCCCCAGTCCGTCAGGTAGCGGAGCCCAAGCAGCACCTTCTTGCCGGCATAAGCGGACAGATCAAAGCTCTCCGTCTTCCAGCCTTCGGAGCTGCCCGTGAAGCCCGGCAGATTAGCTGCCGTCTTCGGATAGCCTCCTTCGACCAGATCGCTCCGCGTATCCCCGTTGGATAGCGAGGTCCAGGTCTTTCCTCCGTCCTCCGATATTTGCACCACGCCGAAATCCCATTGTTCCTCGATATTATAGCTGGTATCGAAGCTGAGCTCGGGTGTTGTCTGACCGGTCAGATCAAGTTCCCTGATGAGGAAATTGTCCGCTTGGTCGCCTTGATTTCCCCATAGAACCGTCCCTCTTTCGGGATCCTCTACAGGTATCCAGTTGGTGCGCAGGAAGTCGAGTCCCTGGAAGTACAGATGATCGATTTTCGAATCCGGCTTAAGCACCTTAAAGTCTGTTCCCCATGCAGGCGTAACATTGTCCGCCTTAACCGAGGAAGCAAAGTCGGGAGTCAGATCAATGGAATTAAACTTGTAGGTGGAGGAATCCCCCTTATAACCGCTGTCGAGCACAACGGCCGTCATGTAGTCGGAATATAAGTCGGCGAACGACTTATTGATTCCCGCTTCGGTCAGCGCAGCTTCCACACCGCTAATACCGGTATTAGGGTTATGGAACAAGGTTCGAATAAACGACTCACCGTAATGATCATAGAGATACAGCTGGAACAGATACGCGTTGCCGTAATCGGAAAGAATCTGGAGATCGGACTGATCGCCCCATAAAGTAAGAGAGTTGCGGAGATTGGACAAAAATTCGTTTACGTGGTCCGTGGAATGGCCGTATCCGACCATGTACTGGGCGAAATCGGACAAGCCCTCATTGATGAAGCTTTCTTCAGCCGGATCGGTATCCCGGTGCAGCAAATGCTGAAACTCATGGGCAAATACGCCTTCATAGAGATACGGCTTTGCTGCGGTTGGCCCGGTTCTGTTAAGCCAATCCAGGCTGTCTATCGTCATCACGTTGCGGTCGGCAAAATCGCTGATCGTCGGGGAGAAGTAACCGGCAATATAGCTCGGATAGTTAGGGTTATAGTAGCTTTGATCCTTAATGTTGTCGATCAGAATAACAACGCGCCCGCTGTCATCCTTGTACAAGCCGTTATACCCCTCTTCTCCTTTGCGTTCCGCCGGCGGCGCAAAGTATTCGGTTTCTTTCGGATAAATACGCGTTTCGAATTCGTTCAGCAGGTATTGTACCTGCTCGTCCGTAATTTGAACGGAGCCGTTCCGAGGATCGCCATCCGGGAATTTGAGGTTGTTCGCTACCCATACCTCGCCGCTCTTCCCGACGGCCCGAAGAGTAAAGTTCGTCAAATAATATTGGCCGTTTACATCGTTATTCGTGAGCCACGGTTTGACAGTGCCCACATCCGCTTCCGTCAACCCGGCCGACTCTGACGACGGGCCTGCATTCTCCGAAGCCGCACTTCCCGTCAGATCGAGCCGTCCCTCGGCTTCGACGCTTTCCAGGGTGTCGGCCCTAAGCTTCGAGCCTACGTCCAGTACGCTGGGATTTGCGTTATAGCTTTGCTGCTTTGTTGGCGCTGCCGTTGCCGCAGCCGGCGCCAGAAGGCCGCCAACCAGAATAAACGACGATAATAGACCAAAAAGATTGCGTTTCACCACATACACTCCTCCTCAAAAGTTTTGCGAAGCAAAACTTGCTGCGTAAGCATAAACTTAAAGAATGATCATACAAGCAGCCCGGTATAGGCTGATTGCGATGATTCTTACGCCGTAAGCATCTGCTTACCGATAGGTCTAGCCGCATGAAAGGCTATGTCAACTATCATAACAAGGAGGAAAATATACGAAAGTGCCGCTGTTACCATACGTGTCAGAGCAAGGAAGACTTGTGCCGCATAACTATCGCCCTAGCTTTTGTCATATTCGGTCGGTTTCCTGTTCAATTAATCTTTCATAGAGCCTGCTGGATGATATCCTGCCGCTAATCTCATGCTTCCCGGGGTGGATGTCCCAGCCGAACCGGTCAGCCGCTTCCCATTCGCGGGGGTGCTTCAGTCGAGAAACTCCAATCCCGTATTTCTCAAATCGATGCGGAACGTGTAACTGATCTCCGCATGCTTGAACATTTCCGGCCATTTCTCATATTCCGATGGCTGAAGACGGCTGCGGAACCGATTGCCAAAGCCAAAAATATCGGCTCCTGCCCGCTGCGTTTTTTCGAACATCGATTTGGCATGAGCGTTTAGACTCTTTTCTAGTTCGGCAACAACTTCGGAAGCATTCTGCTTCCGGGAACGGGAGCTGTCAATAAGCGTTGTAACAAGCGAGCAATCAATTTGAATAACCGGTTTTCCATTCTTCAGAGCGGTCTTTAGGCGGGTACGGTTATGCACAATCCGGACATCCGATTTGCTCATCAGTTCAACCTCGGAATCGTGAAACCGGTGTGTGAATATTTCATATAAAAGGGATTCATCCTTGTTTAACTCTCCAACGATCTTGTCTTTTACAAAAATCGCATTGCCTGCGAGAACAAAGGAGTTCTGCTTCCCCTCGGTTAATAAAGGGATCAGATTGGCATGAAAGGGACTGTATAATTTAGAGTATACTTCCCATAGCATCATTTTGTTTTTTCTTGGGATGCCCCCGGCGTAGGGCTCGAAAAACAGCTTGGTGTAAATGCCCGTGAGCTCTCCCGTCGGATTCGTGTTCGTAAATATGCGCTCCATATCGCCTCTAATGACAGCCACCACAGCATCCAGAGGAACGGAGCGCTCCCTTATCGCAAACTCCAAATAAGGATCAAGTCCCGCGTGGGCTAACGACTCATCCAGCAAAACCGCACGGGTAGAGGAAGGATCAAGCGCCTTAGGCAGCTTGTATTTCACTCTATTCATCGCATCCGATACGGTCTCCCCATACTGGCTTAGCGTAAAAAAATCATTTTTCTTGTTTTCTTGCGTTCCTTTAGGCAGCGGAAAGCGGAACCATACCTTCAATGAGGAATCGGAAGATTTCTGCAGCCCTATTACGCCAACCATAAGGCGGTTATCCACGTCTTTGGAGTCCCAGCACCCGGGGGTTATAAGCATAAACAGACAGAGTAGGATAACAAGGGGCCATCGATGCCTTCTTCTCCTCATATTTCTTCCTCCTTTCCAACTCTCCGGCCGTAAGCTACTGCCAGAATCCCGAGCAATGGAAAAACAAACATAACATAGAACCTGAGGCCGATTGTTATTAAAACAATGCTTTCGATCTCCCTCCACGAGGTTACAAGCGTTGCCGCCGCATATACGGCCAATAACGCTCCTGCGTATATGACGGGTCTATTGGCACGGGGCCATAAAGTGCTAAACATTTCTCCTATGGCGTGCATCTTCAGGGCCATGATCACTAAGATGTAGAGCATCGTTACGGAGACAAAGAAAGCCGTCAAATTTTCGAACAAAATCCAATAATGGGATACAGTATCCATCTTGGAGATGAAAGGGACGGTCAGACGTTTGCTTAAGTCTCTTCCAAATGTCAGTATCGGCAAATAGATATATCCGGCGATTAAAGGAAGCGTACACACAATTGCTGCGATATAGCTGCCCCAGGCCCTTCTTGCCGACCGCGGTGTATAGGGTCCAATAAACGATGTGATGACAAACCCCATCCACATAAACGATCCGGCATAGAAGCGTTTATCAAAGAAGAAATCGCCGTTTGTTCGGATCCAGGGAGAGCCCAGCGTCCAATGCACATCGCTTAGACCAACAATTAACAAGACAAGCGATAACAGCAGGGTTAGCAGAAAAAAAACTCTGGCAGCCCGTACGATCGGCATCATCCCTGCCAATGCCAGTGCGGCAGGAGCAAGAAGCATACCGTTCAGGAAGGAGATAGGGGTGGTGGGTAGCATGGTCATCGTAATGACCTCCGTGTAAGCCCTCAGCATAATAACGAGCGCGGTAAATAAGAACAGAAGAACGGGAAGACAAATGATGCATGTCCAGATTACGCCTACGGAAGTATGTATGCGGCGAAACAGCTTTTCTCCGTTTAATTGAGTGAGCAGCCGGCTGTATATCCACGAGCTGGCAATCGCGCAGGCAGCCCAGATCGTTATGGGGATCCAATAGGCTCCTTCCGTGCTTCGAACGATAAAGCTAGGGTAAATAAAACCGGCCGAGGCACCGGAGTATAACATTTGAATGGCAAACAGTTCATACCCGAAGATAGTCGATTGACGCTTCATGAGACACTCCTTTTGGCGCAAATGGACGGTGGTTTGGGCTAGGAGATCTTATTCCTTTTGGACCATAAGGACGTAAGATAGGGGGCTCCAAACGTTTCCAGGCAGCTGAGATAAAACACAAGACAAGCAAAGCAGAAGACGATACCCAGAAGTCCGGCGATCGATGCTCCCGCTACAATGAAATACTTCAAAATCCGCTGAACCAATCCCATCTGGTAGTCGATGACTATAAAATTCGTAATAGCCGTAGCTGCCACAACAATAATGAGCAGATTGCTGACGATATTCGCCTGGATAATCGCTTGTCCAAGCACGACGCCCCCGACCATCGTAACGGTCGAGCTTATGGTCTTGGGCAGCCGCAAGCCGGCTTCGGTAATAAAATCAATCATGACAAGCATCAGAAGCGTTTCTATAAAAACGGGATAGGGCACGCCTTCCCGGCTTGCCGCAGCTGCCAGACTAATCTCGAGACGGTTGACGTCCACGTTTATTGAGGTTAGCGCCACATACAAAGCCGGTAGAAACAAATTGATGAACATCGCCAGAAAACGCAAGATAAGAAGAAATTGGGTTACAAACGGATTGACATAACTATCTTCCGGTGAATGCCAAAAATCGGTATAAACGGAGGGCACGCTTAACGCGAACGGAGATCCGTCAACCATAATAACAGCCTTGCCTTGGAGCAGGTCCATGGAGACCCGATCGGGTCTTTCGGTGGAAATTGCCAAAGGGAATAATTGCATTCGTTTGCGGGATATCAGCAGACGAAGAAATTGAACGCTGTCCTGAACAGCATCCGTCTTAATGCTGGAAATCTTCTCTTTAAGCTGTGTTAGCAGATCTGCGTCAATGGCATCCGCATAATAGAACAGCGCGACGCGGGTATAGCTGGCTGTTCCCACTACAGTCTCCCACAATTTCAGCTTGGAAGAATGAATTTGCTGCCTGATCAAGGCGGTATTTACGTCGAGGTTTTCGATAAAGGCATTCATCGGACCTTGAAGGACATTCTCGGTTATAGGAGATCCGATGCCTCTCTGCTGATTCTCCGATAATTGCAGGATCAAGCCTGTCGATGATTGCCGTTTGCACAAAATAGCATAACCATTGCAAATGGCGGCCTCGCAGCGCTGGAATTCTCCCTCGGTCAGGCCAATTCCGCTATAACGCGCAAGCCGGGCTGTTAAGTTCCCACCGCTATCCTCTCCGAGCAGAAAATCCAGCTTTTGCGAAGAGCATAGCGATTGGAAATAGCACAGATACAACTCGTCATTCTCAACCGTGCCCATTAGCTCCATTCGGAAATCTACGGAATCCTCAAAGGTTTCTTTTAACAGCTCCAGCAAGGGTACCGAATCAGCTTTTTCGTTCAAGCCATAGACGGAAGCAAGAATATCGGGCATTAGGAATTCCTCCTTAGATTCCTGATTATGGAGTCATCGATTATTCTTTCCAAATTAATCCGAAGCATGTATCGCTTCAAAATGAATAAAAAAGAGAGCGTCCGGTTTGGACGCCCACTTGTAAGAAAAACTTAAATCAGTTCCGATGCTTGCAAAAGTCTTTGAATTATGGTTGCAACCTCAGCCCTGGTGATGTATGCCTTCGGTGCAAGCTCGGTTGCGCTTCTGCCGGATACAAGACCGGCCTGTACGCAGTCTGCAACGTTTCTCAGCGCCCAGCCGGATACATTTGACGCATCTCCAAACGGGTGAAGTGTTACGTCTTCGGATTGAGCGGACAGCTTTGCCTTCAGTCCGGTAAGAGTCATCGCTCGGGAGAGAATCGTCATAGCCTCTTCCCGAGTAATCTTGTCGTTCGGCCGGAAGGTGCCGTCCTCAAATCCTGTAATCAGTTGATACGCATATGCCGTGTTGATTGCGCCGCTGAACCAATCGGAAGCTTTTACGTCAGAAAACGCTGCTGAACTGTTCTCCGGTTTTAGCCCCAATCCGCGTACAAGGATGGCTGCAAACTCGGCCCGGGTGATATCTCGATCGGGACTAAAAAGACCATTCCCCGTACCGTCAATAACCATTCGTGATCCCATATCGTTAATAGCGGCTTTCGCCCAGTGATTCGCAACATCAAGGAATTCGAGCGGATGCCAGACAATAGAGTATGTGCTATTGGTTAAGCTGTTGATCTGAGCGTAATACTTGCCATCGATGAGAACGATCTTAGTCGGTACGTGACGAACCGTTCCATCCATTTCAACAACGACGCCTGTCGTAATTTTGCTCGGATCAACTCCAGCCGGGATAGGGATGGTCCTTTCTACATAGACGTTGAATTTCGATATTTCAATGCTTGTATTTCCATATGTGGCTCTGATCGTAAAGTCCACCGGTGGAACCACAAGCGTAAATGTGCCATTCGCTGCCGCGTTCTCTACAACCTTCAATGTATCAACAGTTGGCGCGGCGATTTCGATTTGCATTTTGATGTCTTGCAGGGAGACCGAATTACCCCATTTATCCGCTATAGCGCCGATTTGAAATTGCTGCGCGGGAATCGTATACGTCGCTTGGTCCGTTTTGATTACTACAACAGCTTGCTTGTTTTCCATGCTTTTAACCATTTGACCGTTGAGTTCGCTAATGACGATATCTGACTTCGAATTGACCGGAATCGTTACTACGGCGCCTTGCCCTTCTGCCGCTAGTTTATCCTCCATTTTTTTCCGGTCTACTGAAATCGTTATAACGCTCTGGTCGTTTCGCTTGCTTGTTGTGGCCGTTCCCGCATTTTCTACTTTCCCGTTAATAAGTACGTCTACACCATTATTGGCTGTATTCGATGTCGTTGGGACAGTAGGTGTTGAGGATTTCGGAACGACGGAATTGGACTCCGCAGAGGATATACTAACTCCCGCTGCATTAATGGCCTTTACCGTAAAGGTGTAGCTTGTACCGTTGCTTAGACCAGTAACGACAAACGTGCTTGATGTTCCGGATACAACCACATTTCCTGGAACTACCGTTACTTCATATCGCGTAATCGGACTTCCGCCGTCGTCAGTTGGTGCCGTGAAGATAACGGTAGCTTGTCCGTCCCCCGCTATCGCTGTCACATTTGTAGGTTCTGCCGGAGCGATTGCCGGAGTCGCACTTGCCTCATTCGACTTCGCGCCTAAACCGCCTGCATTGCCGGCCTTTACGACGAAGTAATAGGTTGTTCCGTTTACTAGATTCTCAACGTTGTAAGTAGAAGAAGTAACGGTCGCAACCTCGTCATCCGAATATTGGCCTGAAGCCGTCGCCATATAAATGTTGTAATACGTCGATCCCACTACCGTATCCCAATTTAGAGTAACTTGACGATTTCCTCCAACAGCATCCAGACCTTGCGGATTGGCAGGAGCATCCGGCAGGTTGACGGATTGCGTGACGGTAAATGTTACAGGCGTCATGTGATCGGCCGATACGGTAACCGTTGCCGTATAAGTACCTGCTGCCAAGCCGTCTTTTGCCTGAATCGTAAAGCTTGTTGATTCACTGCTGTTCAAGGAAGAAGCTGGTTGCGTGATCGTAAAGTCGTTAGCATTCGTCCCGCTAATCGTTACCGATAGGCTCGTCAACTGACCCGTGCCCGTATTCGTGACGGGGATGGTTTTGACGTCTTGGGTACCTGTTGCGTACCCCTGAGTTAGTGCGGTTAAGGTTTGATTTGGTAGATCGGCAATCGTGTAGACAGGTGCTGCGGTGACAGTAATTGTTGCAGTTCCTTTTTTGCTGCTATCCACCGTTGACGTTGCCGTGATCGTATAATCTCCCGGCGCGGCATCCGATGCGACGGTCACTTTCCCTGTACCGTCGACAGCTACCTTGCTGGCGTCACTACTCGTCCATGTGACGGTTGTCGCTGCGCCGCCAACTACATCTACCGTTGCCGTGAACTGCTTGCTGCTGCCTTGCACCACGCTTGCACTGTTCGGGCTAACGCTCACGCCGATGACTGCTGGCGCTGCAGTAACCGTAACCGTCGCCGTTCCTTTTTTGCTGCTATCCACCGTTGATGTTGCCGTGATCGTATAATCTCCCGGCGCGGCATCCGATGCGACGGTCACTTTCCCTGTACCGTCGACAGCTACCTTGCTGGCGTCACTACTCGTCCATGTGACGGTTGTCGCTGCGCCGCCAACTACATCTACCGTTGCCGTGAACTGCTTGCTGCTGCCTTGCTCTACGCTTGCGCTATTCGGGCTAACGCTCACGCCGATGACTGCTGGCGTTGCCGTTACGGTAATTGTTGCAGTTCCTTTTTTGCTGCTATCCACCGTTGACGTTGCCGTGATCGTATAATCTCCCGGCGCGGCATCCGATTCGACCGTCACTTTACCCGTACCGTCCACCGCTACTTTGCTGCTAGCGTCACTGCTTGTCCACGTTACCGTTGTCGCTGCGCCGCCAACTACATCTACCGTTGCCGTGAGCTGTTTGCTGCTTCCTTGCTCTACGCTTGCGCTGTTCGGACTAACGCTCACGCTGTTAACCGCCGGTGCAGTGGTGACCGTTATAGTTGCGGTTCCTTTTTTACTGCTATCTGCCATTGACGTTGCCGTGATTGTATAATCTCCCGGCGCGGCATCCGATGCGACCGTCACTTTACCTGTGCCGTCCACCGCCACTTTGTTGCTGGCGTCACTACTCGACCACGTAACTGTTGTCGCTGCGCCGCCAACTACATCTACCGTTGCCGCGAGCTGCTTGCTGCTGCCTTGCACCACGCTT
>NZ_JBBCVY010000014.1:0-127830 GCF_037146255.1 Paenibacillus sp. MMO-58 | reverse complement strand
TACTCACCCGTCCGCCGCTAACTTTACCCGAAGGCAAAGTCCGCTCGACTTGCATGTATTAGGCACGCCGCCAGCGTTCGTCCTGAGCCAGGATCAAACTCTCCATTAAAGTGTTTGACTTGCTCATTACTTGTTTTATCGCTTTTCCGTTATTTCTAACGGGGCAGTTTCGCTCGTTGTTCAGTTTTCAAAGAACAATTTCTTCTTTCGTTCATCGCCGTTTCTCTCAGCGGCGACTTTTATAATATATCACAGTTGCCTATATGATTGCAAGCACTTTTTTTCGTCTTTCGACATCTTTTTCAGCTGTCGATTTCGACTTATTTTGACCTGCCTCAAAAGCGGCGAGTATTAATGTACCATAGGGCCAAATAGTAAGTCAACCTTTTTCAAAAATAAAATACCCGCGCGAAAGGGGCGGGTATTTTATGCCGTTTGTATCAGATGGCCGTTAACAAATACTTTAGTTCCATCACATCCGGATCTCCGTTCGCCGGCATAACCGCCACCTCACGAACATAAGCTCGTTTGACCAGATTCTGAACAATCAGGGAAAGATCAATACGCAGCTCCTGAATCGGCGGATAGTTCTGCAGTTCGCATATAGTCCATGGCTCCTGTCTGCTACTGATGGCTTCGAACAACAAAGAGCAGCAGGATTTCATTTTGTTCATTACGGTAAACTCGCAAGCAAGCATAACAAGTCGGACACGCTGCTCCAAAGATTCCGGACTTGCCGTCAATTCCTCGTACAGTTTGTAGACTCCCGGATGCACTCTGCGGATTTGCTTCCACACCGTGAGCTCCGGATGATGTCCTTCTTCTATAAGTACGATGTGTGCCCAGTGATGAAGTGCCGCCATGACATGACTGTGCGCATCCAAAATATGATTGTCTTCAAGATCCTGTTTCGCTTGCAGATAGGTGCGCAAGAATCCGGAAAACTCGGCGAAACGCTTCTGTTCCCGCATGATATCTGGAAATAACATCAATCGCTCACGAATATTCGTCAAGTAATTGTCGCGCTCCATCAATATCTCCCCCCGAACCATCCATTGGATCACGCTGCCGCTTCTGCCAGCTATCCATTGCTCCAAACGACCGGTGTCAACTGTCCGAACCATAATGCGTCTGCCATGCTGGCAAACATGCTCGGTTGTTTCATTAGCCCCACTCTCTCGCACAACAAGAACTAAAACGTCCAATCCTTCAATCACGGGATTATAAGGATACGGATTCTCGATTGCCACCAGACCCACTACATCCAGCTGCGAACGATACGTTTCAACAAAATACTGTTTCGTATTCACTTCGGCCTCCGTATAGCTAATCCATATAGATTAAGCTATAATAATTATCTGTATAGTACTTTCTTTTTCGACAAAGTGTGGCGGTTTCCTGCTTGCAAAAGAAAAACCGTTAACGTTACATACGTCAATCGTCATAGAGAGGAATGGAATAGTGAATAAGATTTTTTTCAAATCGGCAAAAATCAATGAATTCCGTTTGTGGGGCCTCGTCTTTACGCTAGTTGGCATGGGAGTAATGATTATTGGAACCGGCGGAATTGTCTGGTGGGGACACGCAGGCAAAATCTTCGCTGCGATCTTTATGGTCCTCGGGATGATCTCTCTTCTAATCAGTTGCGTCGTATATTTCTGGGCAGGCATGATGTCGACTAGCGCCACCATGCTGGAATGTCCCGAATGCCACCGGCCGACAAAAATGCTTGGCAAAACCGACCGCTGCATGTATTGCAAAACGATGCTTACGCTTGATCCCGCTCAGGCAACTCATGAACCGTCGGTTGAATAAAACAAAGAAGCAGCCCAGGTGCTCATCGCCTGGGCTGCTTCTTTTGTTACTTCTATAAGGTAGTATTAAGGCCTTTTGTTAATGGCTTCGTCAATGACGGGCCAGATCGAGGAAGTCTGAAAAGAACGGTTCCATGTAGCCACTCCGGCCAGGCCAAGCTCGCGCATAAGCTTCACCCGGGCTTGGATCGACAACGCGTCCTCAATCCATATCCGGTTTAAGGCGCCATTCTCTGTATATTCCACGTAATTCTGTCCTGCAGCTTCATCGAGCTTAGGAGTAAGCTTTTTGCTTGCGATAATATCTTTAACCTTGTCCATTCCTACGGCTTTGGAAGTCACTTTCCCGTTTTGTTCCGTCCAAATACGGGTATATAGCGGCATGCTTAGAATGATTTTGTTCGCGGATACGCCGTCTTCTTCAATAATTCGTTTAACCGCGCTTGCCGTCCAGCCAAGTGATGCAACCGAACCCGCTTCCGGACTGGAAGCCCAATGCTCGTCATAAGCCATCACCATCATATAATCGACGGTATGCCCAAGCGCCGAGCGGTCAAGGAACATGGACCATAGCTCGCTGTTGGATTTCGGCGTTACGTCTATCGATACAACTAGCCCTTGTTCGTGAAGAAGAGGGGTTAGCTCTCTTACGAATTGAACGAGATTGGCTTTATCGGATGTCCGAACGTTCTCGAAATCGATATTAATGCCCTGAAGATGATAGGTCTGCGCAAAGGCTAGCAGCTGACGGATCATTTTGAAGCGCGTATCGGCCTTCGCCAAAGCCTCCGTTGTCTGATCAGGCTCAAAGCCATTGCTGAATAAGGCCCAAACCTGCATGCCTTGATTATGCGCCCAACGCACGTAAGCCGGATCCGCCTTGCCTTTGATCGTTCCTTGTCCATCCTGCAGCTCAAACCAGGTTGGACTTACTACATTAACCCCTTTTAGCGTACCGATGGAATCAGGAGTGGGATTTTTCTCGTATACGGCTTCCCAGGTGAGATTAATTTTGCTGCCGAGTACTTTCCATGGTATGAAAGCCTCTTCCTTGGCTGATTGAGGAACCTTTTCTATGCTGGCCAGCTCCACATTAGACTTCTGCATATATCCCAGCTGCCCTTGCGGACCCTGCACGAATAACCATCCGTGTTCCTCACCCCAGATGCGGACCGTCTCGCCTTGCGGTACCTTTTCCGCGATTGGGGAATGAATGCTTGTCTTGGTCCGTATCGCGCTGCCTTTGGATTTTAATGCCTTTCCTTGCTGAATAGATTCCCCTGCTTGGAGTAAAATAACGATGCCGGAGTCGGCCTTGTATTCCGTCTTGAGTCCGTAAAGTTCTTCAAGCGGCGTAATCGGTATATAAACGGCATCATCCTTGGTCTGTGCCGCGATATGCAATTCGTATGGCTTCTGATTGAGTTCTGCCGTTAAAGCATCCGTCTTCAGCCGCAATACTTTATTGGTCGTTGTCAAAATAATGGAGCCGGTCTCCGCTTCGTAATATACGGGCTCGTCCGGTCCAAGCGCCTTTTGCAAAGCGGAAATCGGAAGCATGACTTCATCGTTTTGTATAAAAGCACCTTGATCCATGATTTCGCCTTGATAAGTTATCGGATGTTCCATCCCGTAGTCAGGAACCGTAATATGCTGATTCGGAATAAACTTCATGTAAATAAACCAAACGCCCATCGCTGCTGCGATAAATAACAGGAACAGCATCGTATACCATGCTCCTCCGCCCTTGCGGCGGCGCGGCGCTCTGGTGTACATCGTCTCCAATTGCTCACTCTCCTAAAAAGAATTGTCACCCAAAACGGCCTTATTAGGGCCATTCGTGATGATTCTTGCATCGAAAGCTTAAACTTAAAGCATTGTCACCCAAACAGCCTGATATTAAGGCTGATCGTGATGATTCTTGCGTCTGTAAAAAAAGACGTGCAAATCCGCGAATTACCGCATCTATGCACGCCTTATTTCATCTTAACTATAAACAACCTACCATTTACGCTCTAGCCGTCTCGCTACAGCTGGAGCATACTCCGTAAATCTCCATACGATGCCCTTCGACCATAAAACCGGTCTTATTGGAAGCAGCCCGCTCGACTTCAAGCAACGGCGGGTATTCAAAATCTACGATCTGGCCGCAGCTTTTGCAAATCGCATGGTAATGGTCGGACAAATCCGCATCAAAACGACTGGAATCGTCACCGTAGGTTAATTCGCGAACTAAACCCGCTTCGACAAATAACCTCAAGTTATTATATATCGTAGCCACGCTCATACTCGGAAAATTCGGAGACAGCGACTTATAGATTTCGTCGGCTGTCGGATGTGACATTGAGCCCATCAAATAACTCAATATGGCGTGACGTTGCGGGGTCATACGGACGCCATTCATCTTCAATTGTTCAATTGCTTCGGTAACGCTGGCTCCCATTCCCCTCACGCCTTTCTTTTACTAGATAGAACTATTGTACGTTCATTCAAAATGGTTTGTCAATGAAAGCGCTCATCAACCCGCCTCATTCATCTGTATGTAAATACTGTTAGTCGCATTCACTTGAATTCGGTAAGTACCTGAGCCTATGGTTCCTCGGATGGTTTTCTTGTTTACCGTAAGCGGCAAATCGGTCGTAATGCTTCCAAACGTTACCGAACCAAATACGGAATAATCCCCTACCGCCGGAACTAGAAGCTTAATCTCCCCAACCGTGCTGTCCAAGTCCCAATCACCGCCCACTGTATGGCTTGTCAGCTCGATATTGCCGTTTAACGTAGATGCTTTGACCTCCCCGGATACTTCCTTCATGGCAATCTTGCCGTTTTTCGTGTCCGCTCCCACGCTCCCGGCAATACCGCTCAGCGTCATGGCTCCATTCCAGGTTTCGGCAGTCAGATTGCCGGTTAGCGCATCAACGGTAATCGCACCGTTCTTCGTGGATAAATCGGCATCGCCCGTTACGGTCTGGAGTTTAATCCCTCCATTCAGGCCGTGAATCACCAGCGGCCCCTCAATCTGCTGGACTTCAATATTACCATTGTCGCTCTTCAGCTGGACTCCGCCGGGTGCGTTCAATCCGCTTGCGGATACGGGACCGTTATTGACATCAACCGTTACCGCCATCTGAGGAACGGAATTCTTGTCCGATTCGTCTAACGGAGTCTCCGCTGCATTCGAATTCGAATTCGAGCTCGACTCTGAATGAGGATCCGTAGACGGAATGTCCGTATTTACCGCAGGATCCTGAGCCGTAACGGTTGTCTGCGGAACCGTAATGACGATATTTATGCGCGGTTTACGGCTTCCATTCGTACCGTACGGCTCGCCTTTCGCCGTTATCGTCATCGAATCGGCATCCGACACTCTTTCCACGGCCGACTTGTCTGCAATCTGTTCGGCTGCCTGTTCATCTGTTACATCCACCCATATCTCGGTATTAATAACAAGCTGATCCGTGCCGCCGCCCCGCACCGTAACCTTCCCGTTCGGATTGGAGATTTTGAGCTTGGATATGGCCGCGGCGTCAAAAGGCACCGTATCCGTCTCTTTTACGAATTTAAAGCCCTTCTCTTCGCCGTAGTCCGGTGTGCCGTTCAAATCAACATACTGATCAAGCCAGCGGAACGGAAGCTCCGCGTATTGGGTCACCGTAAACGCAACAACGGATATTACAATTGCGATAATGGCGCCGATAAAATCAAACCGCAGCTTTCTCGCCGCTTTCCGGTAAACGATGCTATAGACAATTATCTCGGCTCCAAGCAAAATAAATACGGCAGGCCACCACTTGCCCAATAAGGCAACGTCATTGCGGCCTTTCACCTGATCCCATAAGAGCAGGCCGCCAACCGCAATAATAAACACGGCGGCTGTGAACCGCCCCAATCGAAACATGGACTGATCTCCCTTCACTCGCGAGAACCATAAAAAAAGCGCCACCACCATTAAAAACGGTCCAACTGCCATTTCGGCCAAGTCATCCATCCACGGAATAAGCACCGCGGGCGGGTCGGTCAAAATAAACAGCAGTACACCGGCAGCCATAATTAACAAGCCGATTACCGGTGACAATTGATCCGTTGAACCATCCTTGGCATCAACCCTAGTTTGCAAGGCATCAAAAACGCTGACAAAATAATACACCGGCAGCGTAATTCCCAAATAGACAATAAAGAGCAGATGCCTTGCCGCGTTTGCATCTGCCAGCCTGATAATAGCAGCTATATCAAGAACTAGACCGGCGGTCAGGAGCAGTCCTCTCTGATAACGCCCCGTATACAAATGCCCGGCTCCGGGGAGCACAAATGCGAGTAATAAGGTAAGAAGTCTGCTCTTTGGCCGATCTAATCCGAGCTCACGCAATGCACGCCCTCCATCTGCTTGATTTGTTCCAATAAAGCCAATAACGATTCATTCTTAGGCAATTGCACGGTCAAATGAAGCATAAACTGCTGCACACCCTGCTCGTGCTTCGCGCTTTCCTCCAGCATGACTTTACGTATCATAATCTGCTTCTCGGTCAGCAAAGTGTTTAGCGTAAGGACAATGGTGGACTGTTCATCTGCCTGAACGACTAACTTATGCTCCCGCTTCGTGCTGATGTATCTTTTCTCCAGCTTATTAAAGGCATAAAGAATAAGTAGAACCAGAACCGTTGTGGTTACTGCGGCAAAGTAAAATCCGGCACCTACCGCAAGTCCAATCGCCGAGACCACCCACAAGGAAGCCGCCGTTGTCAGCCCCGTAATGGACTTGCCCGTAAACAAAATGGTACCTGCTCCGAGGAATCCGACTCCGGTTATGACAGCAGCCGCCAGACGGGCGGGATCGACCCGGACATTCGTCTCGTTAACAAAAGAAGAAAAACCGTATATTGATAAGAGCATTAGCAAACAAGAACCGATACATACCAAAGTGTTCGTGCGCAGCCCTGCCGCATGATTCGACTGTTCGCGTTCGAGGCCGATCAGTCCGCCTAGGAGCATGGCGAGAAGCAGCCTTAGTCCGAGATGAAGTTCATTAATGTACCATGGATTCGCGAGATCATGACCCAAGTGGCAGCACAACCTTTCATTATGATAATTGTACCATATTAGTATGCATATGGACCTGCATTCCATGAAAAGACGCCGCCCATCACTTAGGATGAGCGGCGTCAAAGGATCGGCAATTAGGCTTTCAGACGTTCAAGCAGAAGCTTATTCACGAGAGCCGGATTCGCTTTGCCTTTTGTCTCTTTCATAATTTGGCCGACCAGGAATCCGATCGCTTTGTCTTTACCTGCTTTAAAGTCTTCAACCGATTGCGGATTCGCTTGGATGATTTGATCCACAACGGCAACAAGCGCGCCTTCGTCGCTGATTTGGACGAGTCCTTGCTCTTCAACGATCTGCTGCGGCAGCTTGCCGGATTCCAGCATCGCCTTGAAGACCGTCTTAGCGATCTTGCTGCTAATGGTGCCCTTCTCGAGCAGACCGATCATCTCTCCCAGACCTTGGCCGGTAATTTTCACTTCGGAAAGCTCCAGGCTGTTCGCGTTCAGATAGCCGAGAAGATCACCCATGATCCAGTTGGATACCGCTTTAGCATCCTTTGTATAGTTCAGGCTTTCTTCAAAGAAATCTGCAAGCTTCTTCGAAGAAGTAATCACTTCCGCGTCATAGGAAGGCAAGCCGTATTCGCTTGTGTAACGACCCTTGCGCGCATCGGGCAGCTCCGGAATGGAAGCGCGGACACGGTCTTTCCATTCTTGGCTGATGTTCAATCGAACCAAGTCAGGGTCCGGGAAGTAACGGTAATCATGCGATTCTTCCTTGCCGCGCATCGAAAAGGTTTTGCCCAGCGTATCGTCAAAGCGGCGCGTCTCCTGCACAACGAGGCCGCCTTCATTGAGAATCTCTGCCTGGCGGATTTGTTCGTATTCGAGACCGCGCTGAACGCCGCGGAACGAGTTCATGTTCTTAAGCTCGGCACGCGTACCGAACTTCTCTTGCCCGTATGGACGAAGACTGATGTTAGCATCGCAGCGGAGGCTGCCCTCTTCCATCTTCACGTCCGATACTTCGCAGTACAGCATAATCGCTTTCAGCTTCTCAAGGTAAGCCTTCGCTTCTTCCGGCGTGCGAATGTCCGGCTCGGATACGATCTCGACAAGCGGCGTACCGACACGGTTAAAGTCAACAAGGGAAGCATAGCCGCCGTCAACGTGGGTCAGCTTGCCGGCGTCTTCCTCCAGATGGAGGCGGGTAATGCCGATCCGCTTGGTCTCGCCGTTTACTTCGATATCAATCCAGCCGTTCTGGCCGATTGGCTGATCGAACTGCGAGATCTGATACGCTTTTGGCGAGTCCGGGTAGAAATAGTTTTTACGGTCGAATTTGCTAATGTCGGCGATTTCGCAGTTAAGCGCCATTGCCGCTTTCATCGCGTATTCGACAGCTTGCTTGTTCAAGACGGGCAGAACGCCCGGGTGCCCGAGACATACAGGGCATGTATGAGTATTAGCCGGAGCTCCAAAAGCTGTGGAGCAGCCGCAGAAAATTTTACTGTTGGTATGCAGCTCCACGTGTACTTCGAGACCAACTACCGTTTCGTATTGAGTCGCTTCAGACATCGTCATTTCTCCCTTCACCCTAGCTGCGGCCGTAATTTATGGAATTCGGTTTGCTGCTCAAACGCATGAGCCGCACGCAGCACGGTCGATTCATCAAATGCCTTGCCGATGATTTGCAGGCCGATAGGCATACCGTCCGCCGTTCCGCATGGAACGCTGATTGCCGGAATGCCCGCAAGGCTTACCGGAATCGTACAAATATCGTTCAGGTACATCGTCAGTGGATCGCCAACCTGCTCGCCAATCTTGAACGCCGTTGTCGGAGCCGTAGGGCCAATGATGATATCGTATTGATTGAAGACATTATCGAAGTCCTGCTTGATCAGCGTGCGGACCTTTTGCGCCTTGAGGTAATACGCATCGTAATAACCGGAGCTAAGCGCGTAAGTACCCAGCATGATCCGGCGTTTGACTTCCGGGCCGAAGCCTTGGCTGCGCGATTTGCGGTACAGGTCGATCAGGTTCTCCGGGTTGTCTGCGCGAACGCCGTAACGAACGCCGTCAAAACGCGCCAGGTTGGACGAAGCTTCCGAGGAAGCAAGCAGATAGTAAGTCGCAATCGCATATTCGGTATGCGGCAGCGATACTTCCTCCCAGGTAGCGCCCATGCTCTCGAAGGTTCTGAGAGCCTGCATAACGGCTTCCTTCACCTTCGGATCAATGCCTTCGCCAAGGTACTCTCTAGGCACGCCAATGCGAAGACCCTTCACATCGCCGGTAAGAGCGCTGGTGTAGTCCGGAATATCAACGTTTGCGGATGTCGAATCCTTCTCGTCGTAACCCGCGATCGATTGCAGCACGTAAGCGGAATCTTCAACATTTTTCGTAAGCGGACCGATCTGATCCAATGAAGAAGCAAACGCTACGAGACCAAAGCGGGATACCAGGCCGTATGTCGGCTTGAGGCCAACAATGCCGCAGTACGCAGCCGGCTGGCGGATTGAGCCGCCCGTATCGGAGCCAAGGGAGAAGTAGACTTGTCCTGCAGCAACCGAAGCCGCGGAGCCGCCGCTTGAACCGCCCGGAACGTATTCCGGATTCCATGGGTTGCGAGTCGGATAGTAGCTGGAGTTCTCGTTCGAGCCGCCCATCGCGAACTCGTCCATGTTCAGCTTGCCGATCGTAACCGACTGAGCGGACTTCAGCTTGGATACCGTTGTTGCGTCATAAATTGGATTATAGTTGCTCAGGAATTGGCTAGCGCATGTCGTAAGCAGCCCCTCCGTTACAATGTTGTCCTTCACGCCGGCAGGCAGTCCGAACAGAAGTCCGCGTTCGCCGCCCTCCAGAAGCTGCTTGTCCAGGCTATCCGCCTGGCGGCGGGCATTCTCTTCATTTAATGTAAGAAAAGCTTTAATCGTTTCGTCTGTCTCCGCAATCCGGCGGTAAGAAGCATCCACCAAATCGGAAACCGTCAATTCTTTGTTATTGAGCTTGCTATGTACATCCTGTAGGCGTAAATCAAACAGTGACAACAGCAGTTCCTCCCTTCAAATACCTGTAAGTTCTATTCCAATACAGCCGGCACTTTGATCTGGCCGTCTTCTTCGTCCGGTGCGTTAAGCAGCACTTTTTCAATCGGAAGCGATTCGCGGGTAATATCTTCCCGCATCACGTTCGTAATCGGCAGCACATGGCTGGTCGGCTCTACATTGTCCGTATCCAGGCTGTCGAGCTTTTCCGCATATTTCAGGATCGCATTCAGCTGTCCCGTAAATTGTTCTTTTTCTTCCTTCGAGAGCTCCAGCCGCGCCAAATTCGCAACATGCTCTACGTCTTTAATCGTAATGCTCATGGATGCTTCGTCCTCCCTTTCAAGCCTTCTACTCATTCCTCCTATTATAGCTTATAATCGCCATTTCACAAAGTGTTCAGGCAGGCAAAATGAAACGGAGCCTCTCCCGTTAAGGGATAAGCTCCGCTTGGATGATTGCCGTTATATCCACGCCTTCAGATTAACCTGGCGAATAAAGTCTTCCGTTGTTTGGCTCTCGCCGCCCGTATTGTCCTTCTCCTCGGGCTTTTCTTCGCCTTTTACAATCCGGTTGAACAGCTCTTCGTTATATGTGGCCAGCGCGTAATCAATCAGCGCCTCCCGCTCGACCCGGTCAACCTCCTCCTGCAGCAGCACTTCCTCCAGTTCAATATCCTCGTCCGGAACAAGGAAATTGCGGTTAGCCGCAGGCACTCTTACCACATAATCGAACACATTGTCCGGATTGCGGTCGTAAGCGATTATATAGCCATACTCCCCGAGAGGGAGATTTTGCTCGAATTGGTCAGCGATAATAACAACTTTTGCCCCTAAACTCAGCATTGTGTTCACTCCTGTCTATCAGCCGCTGTCTATCTCTATTATCCTACTAAAAAATAATAGCGGTGTCCAATTTCAGAAGGAGCAGGCGGCTGTCCCTTTCTTATTTTCAGGTTTGATGCCGGCTGTACCAGCGCCATACCTTCTCCACATCCTCCCGCTCAAGACAATAGACGCGGTAAGCCTGTTGACTGCCAAGCACATGCGCCGAGACCGTCAGCAGCCGTCTTTTCCGCTGCCCTCTCGTACGTCTTGTAGCCATGGAGACAATCTGAGGCCTGCGCATGTAATAGGTCATTCTCGTCAAGCTTCGCTTGCGAAGGGTTAACTGTCCGTCCTCCAAGTTCATGCCCGCCGCCGAAAGGCAGCTCCAGCTCCAGGCTGCGGCAAGGGGAAGCAAGAGAAGAGACCATAACCCGTGGATATGGAAAAAATAGATCAAGACGGCAGAAAGGAAAATGGCAACGAGCTGCCCTTTCCAAACGTAATCGAAAAAAGCCCGTTTCGGCGCGGCTATCCTAATCTCTGCGGCCGTAAACTGCGGCACAAAGCAGGTCAAAACGGATTGAAGCGATGCTGAGGGAACAAACGGATGCAGCATCAACCGCTCCGTTTTATCCGAGGAGATAACCTGCAGCTGAATTTGGGCAAATCCGATCCACTGATGAAGAAGCCCTTCCGCCACGATAACCGCCTGTACCTTGCGCGCATCGAAGTGATGCACTTTTTTCTCCAGGAGACCGTAAGAGATTGTGATTTGCTCATCCTGTTTGTTTGCGGTAAACCCGGCAAACTTGATGACGTACAAAACAAGGGATAGCAGCCATGCAACGGCAAGCCCGCATACCGCAATAACCGCTATGACGGTATAATTGGGATCTACGCTGGTTGATTCCTTGTAGAGCGTGGAATACAGATTGGGTGCCAGCTCGTTAATGAAATCATCCGCCAGAGAGATAATCCCCGCGATAAAAGCAACAACCAGGCCAAAATTAAGAGAGGTCGCGGCAGCAAGCAGCAGCTGGCCCGTGGTTAATCGATAGTTAGGGAGAACCTGAAGCTGCTGTACGGCAGCTTCCGCCGGCTGTTCATGGGGAGCAAGCAGAAGCTTCTGCAGCTGTCTAGCATCCTTCTCGGTCAGGGCCGCGAGAATCCCGTCAGCCTTCTTGCTGCCGCCAGGCGTTTCGATTTTGACCTGCGTGACGCCAAATAGCCGCTGCAGAATAGGCTGCTCGAGGTTAACCGAATGAATCCGGCCAAAGTAGATTGTCTTCTCGTCTCTGAACAGGATCCCTTTGCGGATGACGATCCGGTCATCCTCCACGGTGAAGGAAAATTTGCGCCAGCCGAATAAGCCAAGAAACATAAGCAAGGTAACGGCAGCCAGAATGCCTAGATACATATATCCGTTTACCCCCGACCAGTTCACGCCTTGCAGCAAGGTAATAATGATGAGCGGCAGCAGCCCTTTTACCGTATTGAACAATGGAAAAAGGATATAAATCGGGTGCAGCCTGCGCGGCTTGTTTCGCTTAATCATCCTGATCATCTACTTTCGCAAGCTGGCCGATCCGCCTCTTCAGAAAATGCGCTTCGCTCTGCTTGAGGCCGCTGATCCGGTGCGTGGTTGCCGCGGTTACGACCGCCACGCTGGCAAGCTCGTATTTGCGCATGAGCGGTCCGCTCTCCAGCTCCACATGCTGGACGCGCACCATCGGAACAAGGACATTGCGAATCACGATAAGACCGGATTTGATCTCTAGCTCCTCGTCAAACAACTCGTATTGAAAACGCCGGTATTTGACCTCAGGGAAAAACCATACAAACAGCACCGCCGACAAACTTACAACCGCTAGCCCTATAAGCCCTGGAATGTAAGTCCAATGCTTCCAGGCCGCAAACGTCAGATAAGCAATAACAATCACGTAAAGCACAAGATGCGTAATAAGCGAGCTTATTCGGTACACGGTGATGTAATCCCGGTGAAGCCTTTTCGATAATAAACGGTCCATTCCAGCAAAGCCCCCTTGGCATACCTGTTTATGGCAGTTTGATTAGTCCTTCTCTGGTAAATGTCAAAGCCCGAGGGCGGCCGTCCGTAATCAAATAGCTGTTCTCTATACCGACTACACCATCACCGGGAAACGTAAACTTAGGTTCAACGGCGATCACCATTCCCGCTTCCAGCGGAATATCAAAGCCTTTGGCTAGAACCGGCCATTCGTCAATCTCAAGCCCGATTCCATGCCCAAGGAATTTAGCCTGGTCAGCTCCATAGCCCATAAAATGCGGGGATAGTCCCGCTTCTTCCGCCTGCTCGAGAGCTCTCGCATATAGAGCCGAGCAGATCGCCCCCTGCGCCATTCCGGTCTCCGCTTCACGGATAATGGCTTCGGATACGTTATAGGCATGAGCCAGCTTTTCCGGCAGTTCTCCTATAACAGCCGTACGAGTCTGGTCAATCACGTAACCGTCGATACAGCAGCCGATATCCATCAGAATAGGCTCGTTTCGTTCAATCGCTTTGCGGCTGACGCTTTGCGGCGATGTCGCGCCAAGGCCAAGCCCGCCGGCAGGACCATCGAAATACGTAGGAACAGCTGCGGCAGATCCGGCGATAAACATACCCGTCGCAATTTCCTGGTTATAACCCCGCATCCTCATCAATCCGATATGCCCTCTTATACGCAGCTCGTATTCAACGCGTGCCATCCATTCCAATTCCGTTACGCCAGGCTTCAAGAAATTAAGCGCCTCGTTCAGCGCCTCGTCAACAACGGCGGCTGCCGATTCGAACCGGCTGATCTCCAGCGTCGATTTGATCATCCGTTGTCTTCTAACGATAGCCGAACCGTCAACAATCGGACCGGCACCGGCGGCCTGCAACAATCCGGACAGCTTCAGATAGGTTTGAGCCGGAAGCACATCGAGGTCTGCCGCTACAGCAGCCGGCTTCCCCGTACCGGCTTTAAAAACTTGAGGATATTCCCGCGCCAGCGTCTCGCCAAACAGACGGAAGGCCCCAAGCTCCTTAACGGAAATGCCGCACTCGAGCTTCGCCCGCTCAAGGCTCCTTTTCACAAAGAAAACCGGTTCTCCATGAGACGGAATAAAGGCATATCCGTTCTGCATGGAGCCGGTGTAATAATAAAGATCTATGTTTTGGGTCAGTAGAAACCCGTCCATCGCCGAGGCGCGCATCGCTACCTGCAGCTTGGTTACTCTTTCCCGCACAACTTCCTCTGAAATGTCTTTTTTAATCTCCATTCTAAGCCAACTCCTAACTTCCATATTCCCCCTTTATTAGATCAATTTTATGATGGATCGTCAACTGGAAGCGAGAGTTTCGCTTCATTCTAACCCCCTTAAAAGAATTAATATTCAAAACGGACTTGGACTGGCTATCTCACCGTCAACTCCGATACGCCTTTAATATCCCATTCGATCGGGCCGAGGATCGTAAACGCGCGCGGGTAAACGACGTGGATAATCAGGATCACACCCGGTCTTTGGAGAGTGGCCTCGTAATCATATTGATCGTTCCTATACGTATAAGGGAAGCTGCGATCATTATTTATGACTTCGAACACAAGCACATTAACCCGCTCGCGGACAGGGGAATTCGGCAGCGGACTCCCCTGCGCATCAAGCTGAAGGTTCGCCTGCAAATAAGATGCCGCTGCCGCTGCCGCCGCTGCCGGATCAATCCGCAGAACACCCTCGGCCATTGCTGCCGGATCCAGCTGCTGCGAAGCTGCATGGGCAGCGCGGTTAAGCGCATGCTTCCCCTGATAGAGCAGCTTCATAGCCATTTCCTCATCCGTTTGCAAAAAATGTACCGATACCCATACCGTCATCATTAATAGGATCAACATCAGCTTATACATGGCATCTCCTTGACCACGCCTTACGGCATATACTCGCTCATCTTCATTCCGAACGTCCGCATGCGGCTGCCCTCCGCGATAGGCTCCAGTCCAATCAATCGGTCGATCTCGAACAGGTTCTCATACGGATAACTCATCTTCAGCATGATCCCGCTGCCTCTCGGAATTGGAGAAGCCGGATCAGTCGCGGCAAAGCCGTTATCTGCCGTCACTTCAAACTGGACAAGCTCAGGCTTCATCCCGAATGCGGCAAGCCGCTCCCGCGACTGCTCCATCATAGCAGTATCGATATAACCGTAGCTTCCGCTGGCGCCAACCTCCAGCAAATAATCGGTCTCCTGCTGCAAGACCGCTTGCCTTGCAATCAGCACATGCTTATAGATAGGCGAGAACATCATCCAGCACACCATAGCGGCAAACAACACAAATACCAATATATTTCTCATGGGCTCATCTGCCGGATATAGGCGCCCATAGCGGCTCCGGAACGTTCCACCTGCCGTTTCGTGCCGCCTTCGCCTCCGGTAATTCCCGTATACAGCAAAATGACGGTCACCAGAAGCAGCATAGCTATTAGCAGACTTCGCATCGCTGCTCCCCCTTAGTTCGATCCCGTTGATAACATGGAGCCGATCTTTGTGTTTGCCGAGCTGCCTTGTGTCTGAATCTGCTTGCTTGTTCCCGTTGTATCGTTCGCAATAATGTTGTTGAACAGGATAATGACGACAACAAGCAGCATAACGGTCATCAAAATATTGCGCATCTTGATTCACCTCCTTCGCGGCGTTTTCCCCGCATTCGAGCGGTTGAGTTATCGGGCGTTCATCCCAAAGATTCAAACAGCTTGCGCCCCTCCTGCACCCAGGGGTAAATAAAAATCTGAAAGGTGTACAGTATCGGGATCCCCGCAATGATAAACAGAAAGTAAGAGGTTGACTCCTTCCGGCTTTCCTTGGCAAGCTCCAGCTTCTCCTTGTAATCCTGAATGCGCTCGCGGAGAAGCCTGTAATATTCCGGACTCTCGTGAAGCCGCAACGAGTCAATCGTCTCCACAAAGCTCATGCCGTCATCCGTGCCGATCCGGTGCTTGAACCGGCGAAGTGCCTGCTCGGCGTCGTGATACCATTCGGCAAGCAGCCGTTCGAGATCCCCGCGCAGCGTCCGGGTAAACGGGATGCAGCGGGTCAGCTTGGTATGGATATGAAGAGCCGATTCGGACAGGTACAGCAGCTGGTTGCTCATCAAATAAACTTCTTTCGTTATCCGCTGTGCTCGAAGTCTTCGGAACGAGCGTAACCAAGGCAAATCCCAATACAAGAGCACGACCCCCGTCAACACCAGCGTATGGCAAAGCCACGATCCCCTCTCGATTGACAAGCCTCGGTAAAGGACAGCAATTGCGGGAAGAAGAAAAAGCAGGATTCTTCTAGCCGCCGAATACCAAGCTGCGTCCGCGGAAACTCCGCAGCCTGCCAGAAGGGCTGCCCGTTCGATGAAGGTTTCCTTTTCCCGCGATAAACGGAGCAGCTTCAACCACTTATCCGGCATTTCATCCGTCCGCCAGTTCAAGGCATCCAGATGGAACCATCTCGGCTTTCTTCGCGGCATGGATTGAAGAACCATATAAACGCCCAGGAAGCCAAACAGAAACTCCCCGGCAGCAATAAACAGGCGGACAAACGATTCCATAAGGCACGCAAGCCTCCCTTCTACATCTTTTTGCGCGACAGCCACAGCCCCATCAGGAAAGAAGCAAAGATTAGAACAATGGCGTTAAGCAGCATGTCTCTTCCCTGCGGATCAATCAGGTAATAGTAATAGGAGTTATCCCGGTTGTAGCGGACATTGATGCCGATATAAAATGCGAGGAACAGGACCGGCGTAAAGTTGGCGATCCGGATCTCCAGCAATTTATTTCGCTCTTGCTCATTCGCCCTTCGCGCCTTGCGCATATCTCCCAGCAGCTCCTTCAGGCTTTCTGCAATAGGAGATCCCTCGGCTAAGGCTACCCGCATAATATTAACGAAATAATCCCCCCATACATGGCCAAGCGCAGCCGAAAAAATGCGAAGGCTGGCTTCATCGTCGCCGCGAACCGACAAGTTCCGGTACAGCTGTTCGAACACCGACTGCATGGGGCCAAGCAATCTCCGCTCTTCAACCGTACGCTGCAAAGCCGTTCGAACCTGCCGGCCGCCCGTTACTAAATAGCATTGATAGAAAAGCTCGATAGCCGGCAAAAAATCCATCTGCAGCTGCATTTGTCTCTGGACAAGCATTGCCCGCAAGATTGTATAAGGCAGACAACCGACAACAAGGCCAAATAGCAGCGTCCCCTTAATGCTCTGAAAAAAGAAACCGCCAACGGCAACCCCGGCGAGCAGGAGCAATATGGATCCGATGACAAGACCGGACGGCTTCAGCTTAAGCTGAAGCGTCTCAAGCAGCTCCGACAAGTGGCGGTATACCCGTTCGAATCTTTTCAGCTTCTCGGTCAGCCGGTAGCCAAGACGGTTCCTCGCCGGATATGTAAGTCTGTCCCTCCGCTCCTGACGTTCCGTCCAGACAAGCAGCAAGCTGGACAAGGAGATAAACCACAAGCTGAAGAGCAGGAGAGCCGCCGCGGCGATAGACAGCTTAATCAAGTCTGCCAGCCCCTCTCGGATAGCCGCGCCCTCGCTTTAGGCGAAGGCTTCTCGGGATAGATCCACTGCCCGCTTGTCTCATCAAATCTAGCCCAATCCCGGACAATCACCTCGTTATTCGTCCAGCTCAGTTCACCGATTCGGGCTATGACCCGCCTGCCGCCCAAATATCGCATCTCAATACCCACTTGGGTAACGTATTCCGCAATTCTCTTCGTCAAACGCTCCGGATTCATGCCGCGTCCGTCCAGCATGCACATATCGGTGATCGCTTCCGGCACATCCTCCAGCGTATTGGCATGCACCGTTGTCATGCTTCCGGAATGTCCCCTTGTACATGCGCGCACATAAATATTGGCATCCATATCGCGGATCTCGGCATGCACGATGCGCTGAGGGGATTGGCGAAGCGCCAGCTTGAACGCCTGCTCGGCGCGGTGCTGCGGATCATCCTCGTCCGCTTCGTATTCAACCGTATTTTTCATGGGAAAATCCCGTCCGAGCATCATCTCGAACCGTCCTTCGATCGTGACGATCCGTTCTTCATCCGGCAGCTCGGCGATCAGAGCCTTCATAAGATGCGTCTTGCCCGAGTTGGTCGGGCCGATAATGACCAGATTAAATCGCGCTTCAAGCACATCCAGCAGCATATTCCTCATCACCAAGCTCAACGTGCAGTAAGGAGCGGAGCACAAGGATTCCAGACTGAAGCTGCGCACCGTAAAAAAACGAATCGTAAGCGTTGGCTTCGAAGTAAAACCGAAGCCGGTCATCGTGACGCGCGAGCCGTCCCTCAGCATAACTTCCGCCCACCGCTTCCGAGGGTTGATCCGGTCATTGTTGTACAGCACCAGATTCTGCTGAATCCGCTCCACGTCCCTCTCATGGTCAAAGCGATAGGAAGACAGAATCGTGTGACCGTCTCTTACTTCATAAATCTGCGAGCCGACGACTTGAATCTCCTCGAGACCGTCCTTCCTGGCTAACACAAGCTCAAGCACATTAAGTCCGATTACCTCCGCGAATAAGGCTTCGGCAAGCGTTGCGTAGGGATGTTGATAGCCGTCCAGCTGGTGAATGCGAAGACGGATCAGCCTATCGGCAATGATGGCCAGCACCTGTTCCCTCTCCGGCGCAAAGCCAAGCACGGCCCTATTCAAGGTCTCGCTGTACTGCCGGCGTTCCTCCTCCGTCAGCCCTCTTGGGGCTGCCAGATAGGACCTAATCTCTTCGGCCAGCCTTCCAAAATCCGCCCCGCGTCCTAACGTTTCCCCTCTGTCCAAAGGATCCGTGGCCGCAGATTGATCCAGCCTCAGCCGCGCAGAATAATCCGACGGTGAAAATTTGCTTGCCCCCGAACTCAAGAGCCTACTCCGTTGCGATGGGCAAGCAGCTTGCGGTACCAAGGCTGTACGGCAAGCGTTGGCGTTACCCGGCGTATATGATGACGGTCCATCAACTGTTCCGCGCTCTCCTGCATGGCAAGCTTGCCTGCAGGATCCTCTTTCAGCCACTGCCCGTAATGGCCGCTGTCCAGCTGCGCATAGAATGGATGACCAAACCGTAATTCTCCAAGTTTCGATGTGCCCATTTCTTTGCAAATATCCTTCATGCGATATCCTCCTATGCTCCATGGCGGGTAAATGACAACCGTGTAGTATTGTTCCGTTGATAGCCCAAACAGCGGCGATACTTGCGAAATCCAGCGTTTTCCGTCTTCCTGGAAGTGGGATAAAGCATCGGTAGTGACGATAATGCGCGTATCCGCCTCACGAAGAGCGCATATCGTAGCCGCGTTATCCCAATAAGCTCCTACGTCAATAACAACCATGGAGAACGTCTGCCCGGCAATCCGCAGCAAATGCTCCATCTCCTCAGGCGAATAAAACTCCGCCTGGTCCCTCACCATATTGCCGAATAACACATGCAGATTCGGCATTCCTCTAACCTGCTGCACCGCGCGCTGCAGCTTGTCCGGCGTTAAGGATCCGGACTTCAGCTCCGGCCTCAGCTTGTCCAGCGTCACGGCCGGCTCGGCGATGCCCAAATACCGGTGAAGCTTTGCGCTTTTTAGATGAAGACATAAATAACCAATCTGCTTGCCGCTTGCTTCCGCCATCCGAAATGCTGCGGCAAATGCGGCCGAGGTAGTGCCAATATTCGGCGTAGTCCCAACAAAGGTGATTAAAGGCGACGCTATCGCATTCACGTATGTTCCTCCTCCAGCTGCAGCGATTCCGGACTGTAGGCGATAACCAGCTTATGAAGACCGTCCTTGCAATAACCGTCGATCTGCAGCCACTGCGATTCCGTCAGATTCAAATTAATGTATTCAATCATGCCGTTCGCATCGCGCCGGGAGGCATACATCCGTTCCTTATCCCCATCTGCCAGCGACAGCAAATTAGGATCCTTCATATTATCAATCTCCACGTTGCTTGAGGATTTCACTGATGCGACTGTCACAAGCGAATCAAATATCCGCCTGGAGGGCTCGTTCTCGCCGGACAAATATACGGTTACCTTATCACCGGCCCGAATGCCGTTAGAGATGGAGCGAACGTAGTCGCGCGGAATTTGAAAGGTCGATTCCATGCCCGTCGGAAGCAGATGATACTTGTCGATTTTCCAGCCCAGAATCGGTTCGTTTGTCCCTAGCGGAATAACGGTCTCCATGCCTACCGCCTGCTTGGCGTCTACAAGCATTTCCTGCTCGTAGCCTTCGCGGGGGATACGTTTATATGCGAGATCCGCTTCCGTTAACCGCCTGCCTGCTTCAACAAACTGCTTGGCCACTACCACCTCCACCGTTTCCTCGCGGGTAACCTGCAGCTTTTGCAGCTGGAACAGGCCATACACCAGAACCCCGGACAGCATGGCGGCAAGTAATCCAATGCCTGCATTTCTCCTTCTGTTCATCGACTCTCCCCTCTCTAATCCACGCGACAAAAAAAAGAACGCAGCAGTAGCCTTAATAAGGCTGATCTGCTAGCGTTCTTCGCTAAGCCGTGCATGTATATGTAATTTAACAACCAATTGACCATATAATAGCAAAATCACTAAATAGTTGTCTATAGGTTTTTTTCAAATTATCCATAAATTCGCTAAAATGCGACGATTCATGCAAAAAAAACAAGGACAGCACATGGCTGTCCTTGTTCCATCCCGACGGTGAGAAAACCTCTATCGAGAATTTTCGAAGATAAGCTACCGCGTTTAGAGGTAGGTTTTATCGCCAAATAGAATTTTAATTCCCACTATTTCGGAACTGATAAATTCTATTGTGGTTAAAAATCGATTAATCCAACGCTGATCAGCAGAGCATCGTCCACTTTACGCATCGTTTCATCGTCCAGATGGGTGATCTTGTCGGTTAAACGCTGTTTGTCGATCGTCCTAATCTGCTCAAGCAGCACGACGGAGTCTCTGTCGAAGCCGTGAGCCGCCGCTTCCATTTCAACGTGCGTAGGCAATTTGGCTTTCTGGATTTGCGCCGTAATGGCCGCGACGATAACCGTCGGACTGAAGCGGTTGCCGATATCATTCTGAATGACTAATACGGGTCTCACTCCGCCCTGTTCCGATCCGACGACTGGTGACAAATCCGCAAAAAACACATCTCCGCGTTTTACGATCAACCTCTACACCCCGCTTACGAGACGGCCTAACGTATGATCGGCTTCTTCCTCCGCTTGAAAAGCTTCGGAGGCCATGTTCAAGTTGATCTTCGCCATTTCCAGATACCCACGCTGCATGGACTCACGGATCTGCCGTTTTTTTCGTTCCACAAGATACAGCTTCATGGCCTGCCGAATAAACTCGCTGCGGTTGGAATTTTCCTTGGCGACGATGCCGTCGACCTCCTCCAGCAATTGATCCGGCAAGCTGATCATGATCCTCTTGGTGTTCTGCATATTGGCCACCGAACTAGCACCCCCAAAACTTTTCCAAAACCATTAATATTCATTATTACAATAATTCGCTGTCACTATACTTTATCATAGCTATGTTATGCGTATATCAAATATGCTGCATGATTTTACTGCATCTCCGAGCATATCCAAATTTGATTTAATTAATTCGCGATCGACAATGGAAATCCTCTATTTTTCGCGAAAAGTTGCTATTAGTAATTAATTCCTAACCTAAAACGAGCGGATTCGATACCGCTGCCACCTGTCCGTCTCTTACATAGACGCGGGGCACGCGGGCTGCGAGCATGCAGGTTACTTCGTAGTTGATCGTTCCAAGCTGCAAGGCAAGCTCCTCCGCCGATATCTCTTCCCCGCCTTGCCGTCCGATCAGCACGACTTCTTCGCCCGGCTCTACGGCCTCATCTGATGACGCAGGATCCAAGGCAATCATGCATTGATCCATGCAGATCGTTCCCCGCACAGGCACTTTCACTCCCCGTATAAGCACATGGGCTTTACCGGTCAGCATACGGCTGAATCCGTCGGCATACCCGATTGGCAGCGTGCCAATGCACTCTTCCTGCTTGGTCACATACCGGGTACCGTAACTGATTCCCCAGCCCGGAGGCGCCTTCTTCACCATGACAACTTCCGACTTAAGCGAAAGCACGGGTTCAAGCTTGATCCGCTCGCGGCTTACTTCATCCGAAGGATACAGACCGTACATACTGATCCCAAGGCGAACCATGTCGCCGCCATATTCCGGCGTATCAATGCCTGCTGCGCTGTTGGCTGCATGAAGGATGCGGATCGGCAGTTTATTGCTGCGCACGTACTCCGCAACAGCATGAAAACGCTCATATTGCTGGCGGGTATAGCTTTTGTCCGTCTCGTCCGCTTTTGCGTAGTGAGTGAACAAGCCCTCTACCTCCAGCTGCGGAACATCAAGCGCTTTGCGGATAAAAGCGATCGCTTCATCTTTGCCGATAATCCCAAGACGTCCCATTCCGGAATCAATCTTAATATGAGCTTTAAGCTTCTTGCCATCGGCATGAGCCGGAAGAGCCGCCGCCGCCTCCAAAATATCCTCGCGGAAAAGCGCGATGGTTATATCTTTGTCGCGTGCGATAGCGAGCGCATCCGCCGGAACAAATCCAAGCACGAGAATCGGGGTAGCAATCCCGGCATGCCGAAGCTGCAACGCTTCATCCAGAAAGGCTACGCCCAAATAATCGACGCCGAACCGCTCTGCTTCGCGGGCAATTTCCACTGCGCCATGCCCGTACGCGTTCGCTTTGACCGAAGCCATCAGCAATCGCCCTTCAGGCATAGCGCTGCGGAACGCATGCAGGTTGCGGTTCAGCGCATCAAGCGAAATTTCTACCCTCGTCGGGCGGTAATACGATTCCAAGTCGGTTCACCTTCTCCTCATTCGGCAGCCCCGAGCAATCCCGAGCAACTGTAAACATCAATAGGATTAATGTTATACGTTGTCGCTTGGGCTGTCAATGAAATGGCGGCCTTATTCGGATAGCACGTCTTGGAAAAAAATTTCCTCAGCTCTGCTTTTGATGCGTTTTATTTAGTCGAATCCACTTGAACGGATTGGGCAATTCGGATCATTTCCGTCTCAGGAAGCGTACTGCTTGTCAAACGAAGCTCGGTGCCGTCCACGATCCATGTGAGCGTCTTCTGATCGTCTCCGCCGGTCAATTCGCCAATCGTAAATCCGAGATCAAGGAAGCTGCCGCCCGAATACGTAGCCGCCATGTCTTTAGGCTGAGTCTGGATCAGCGAGAAGTCGTAGGTACCCGTATAGCGGGATACAACGCCAGGCAAGCCGCCAAATACGATATCCATGCTATCCTTCATAACAACGCCTTCCGGAAGGTCTGTCGGCACCATAACCTGGAGATTGGTTGCCGCATTCGCCTGCGGATTAGCTGCCGTGTCGTCAGCATCCTCTTCATCTTCTGCCGCCGCGTTTTTGTCGTCATCTTTAGTTGCTTTATCATCCGTTTTGCCGCCAGCCTTGCTGTCGTCTTTCGAATCCGTGGATTTATCCGGCGTTACGGCATCCTTGCTGCCCTCGGAAGTACCGTTTGCGCTGCCGTTCGTATCCGTTTGATCCGGATCCGCGATTGTCGGCTGATCGCTTGTGCCGCCGCTCGAAGGCGAGGACTTCATGTTTGCTTCCGTCTCAAACGTTGTTTTATCAAAGCTTGGACCAAATTCGAAGCTCGTAAAGTCTACCTGTACCATCACGGATGCATTCGCATCGCTGACTTGAACTTGAACCGGCTTGTAATCCGATTTGTTCAGCCAAATTTTTTGTCTGGCGAGCGTGCCGTTATTATAGTTAGCCATGACATCAAAGACGTAGGATTTATCGTCAACCGCGAACTGGCGCGAGTTGTCTGTCAGTATGCTTTGAATCAGCGTTTGATAGAGATATACCTGCCCTTGATTTTGCGGCCAGTCGCTTTGGAAGCGGAACACTTTGTTCAGACGCGGCGTAAGAACAAACACGCCGTCATCGTTGCGCAGAACAATTTGTGTAATATCCTTCTCTGCATTCGTCAATTTAATGCGGTAATAATGGGGCTTCTGGTAAGAAACTTCAACGTTGTATGTCAGTTCCTGCTGACCCGTATGAAGCTTCATTGTGCCTGTCCCTTGGTAGCTCTCCATGTTGCTTACAACCTTGTCGAGCTCCTTGACCACGGACTCGGCGTCCTTCTTCCCGCATGCGCTAAGTACGAGTGAAAACACTAACAAGATTGCCGCTGCCCATGTCATGCGACGCATTACAATCATCCCCTCTTCACAATGTTTTTCCCACTGGTAACATGTCTATGAGGGGACTTGGCCGATTATGCGGACTAGTTTGACAAGCTGGAGCTTGTATTAAAAATAATTCGAAAAAGCTGCCCCGCAAGGCCGATTGAACCCTGCAGAGCAGCTTTTATTCCATATTATTTCGTATCCAGCAGCTTCACGATAACCGTAATGGCTTCCGCTCTGGTCGCCGTTCCGGCAGGAACAAAACGATTGTTCAGGCGGCCTTGGACAATGCCTTTGTCCGCCACGGCTTTCACCGCGCCTCTTGCCCATGCCGGGATATCGGCATTGTCGGAGAAGCTGGTAACGGCATCTTCCGCCGTTGTCAACTGCAGGGCCTTCGCGATCATCACGACCATCTCGGCGCGGCTGATCTTGTTGCCCGGCTTAAACGTTCCGTCCGGATAACCGCTTGTAATTCCGGCGCTGACCGCTTGCGCAACGGCAGCTTTCGCCCACGCACCGATGGAAGCATTATCCTTGAAGGTCAAACTCGCTCCCGCCTCATCCGATTTAAGCGCGCGCATCAGCATCGCAATAAACTCCTCGCGGGTTACGGTAAGCTCCGGCTTAAAGGTATCGTCGCTGTAGCCGTTAACGATACCGGCCGCTACCGCGCTACGGATCGAAGCTGCAGCCCAGTGTCCGGCAATGTCGGAGAATTCCGGCACGGCAGGCCCCGCATCTACCGCGAATACGGCAAACTTCGTGAAATGGTCGGTTGCTACGGAAATCGTGCTCCCGTTAACCGTTCCGCCCATCTCGATCCATTGCTTCATCGCTTCATCATAATAGAAGACCGACGGCTTCTTGCCTTTCTTGACAAGCGAAGCGTCAAATTTGAAGGTCAACGTGACAGGGACAAGGAAGTTGCCCGCATTATTTTTGACCACTTCAAATAGGGAGGACAGCAGCACGTCATCCGCATCAATGAGTCCGCCTGCCTGCGTCAGCTTTTGAATGGTAATGATAAGCTGCTCCTTGGATGCCCCGCTTGGCACCTTCACCGTAAGGCTGTTGTCGAAGACACTCAACTCGCCGGATCCGCCGGGCGGAACGGTAAGATCGTTATTGCTTGGAGGAGTAACGGTTCCTCCACTGCCTGATCCGGTCCCTGTTGAGCCCGTCTTGAACATACCGGCAAGGCCAACGCTCTCATTACCTTTATCGTCGAAGGCTTTGACGGTAAAGGTATAAGACGTATTGGAAGCAAGGCCTTTTGCGGTATACGTTCTGACGGAGGAAGCAACCTTCGCGATTGGCGTCTCTTCCGAACCTTTATAGATCGCGTATCCAGCCAATCGGGTTGAATCCGTTGCTTGCGGCCAGCCTAAAGCAATGCTGTCCGTCGTTTGCGCGTCCGAGGTAAGCGCCGCATTTGCCGGCCATACCGGCGGAGCCGCATCGTCCATCACGATATCCTGAGCCCCAACCGTCTCAAACCAATCTTTTATTGTATTAAAATCTTTCGAAAAGGCCAGCGACAAGAGAAGCATCATACGCGCATGCTGCGGGTTTAGGTTATCCCCGGCAATAATTCCGTTACCGCTGCCGCTCATCGTGCCCGAGCCTGTCCGGGTTGTCGTTACAAAGATAACGCCCTTCTGAATCGCCGCGCTGCGCGCCTGGCTCATTTTCGAGGAAATGCCTCCCGCTCCCGTTCCGGCAGTGACAATCCCCTTGGCGCCGTCTTCAACCAAGGCGCGAATCGCTCCGCCCCCCGCTTCCTGATAGCTGTAGGCAATCTCGACTAGCGGCAGATCATCCTTCGAGATTGTCCGCAGATCAAACGGAGTCGACCATTCCGGCGTTCCCGCTTTCAAAGCCCGGGCATTCAGACGGTACATCCGAACGGCTGGATCATCGACATAACCAAGCGCTCCAAACATCGGAGTATCAAAGGTATCTAGGCGATGGGCATTCGACTTGGTTACTTCGCGCGCTGCTTGGATAACATCGTTCAGCATAATAACCGTGCCGTACCATTTGGTCTTGTTGCTGGCTGCCACCTTAATGGCCTGATAAAGGTTTGCCGGGCCGTCGGTTCCGATAACATCCCATGGCCGCATCGCTCCGGTCACTACAACCGGCTTCTCGCTGCGCACCGTCAAATCAAGGAAATAAGCGATCTCCTCCATCGTATCCGTACCCGTAGTAACGACAACGCCGTCATAAACCTCAAGAGCTTGGTCGACAGCCAGCGACAGATCGTAAAGATCCTTCATCGAATAGCCGCCTGAGCCTTTATTGCCGAATTGGAAAGTCGAAACGTCGGCATTTTTATGCGTTGGGAGCTGAGCGACCATATCCGCCATTTTGTACGTGCCGGCCGCATAGTTCTGGAAGTTTGTTTTATCGCCTCGCGAGGCCGCGCCGGCAATTGTGCCTCCGGTTGCAACGACCATAATATTAGGAAGCGGTGAAGCTGCAGACTCCGCCGATAAGGCGGGGATATCAAAAGTGGGAAGCTGCGGAGCTGCTTCTTCCGCCGCACGCGCATACCCCATAAATCCGGAGAGCAGCGCTAGGATCAGTAGAGGAGAAAGAAATCTCCGCAGCATACGATTATTGCTGATGACAGTCATATCCGGTTACCCTCCTTTCGTGTACGGTTCTGCTTAATGCGCGCCAACTGGCTCTTCAGTCGCTGGTGCGGATTCTACAGGCTCCGTCACTGCCGGTTCGGCGGATGGCTCAACCGAAGGTTCAACCGAAGGCACTTCCGATGCCGGCACCTCTACAACCGGCTCTTCCACTACCGCTTCTTCTTCGATCGACGTTTTCAATACCGTATTCTCGTCTACCGAAATCTCAACATCTCCCGTACCGAACGATTGGAACCAGGAATGAATGGTTGGCAGGTCGCTAGTGAATGCCAAGGAAAGCAAGAGCAGCATACGGGCATGAGCCGCATTCAGATTATCCCCGCCAATCGTTGCGCCGGTTCCGCTGTCGTACATCGTACCGGAGCCTGTCCGGGTTGTCGTAACAAAAACAACGCCTTGTTGAATAGCTGCCGAACGCGCTTGACTCATCTTCGATGAGATGCCGCCAGCGCCGGTTCCCGCCGTTACAATGCCTTTCGCGCCGTCTTCTACGAATCCGCGGATCGCGCCGCCGCCTGCTTCTTGGTAGCTGTACGCGATTTCGACAATCGGAAGGCTGTCCTTGGAGATCGTTTTCAGATCAAACGGGGTTGCCCATTGTTCCGTACCGGCTTTGATCGCTCTTGCAGGTGCGCGGTAAATCCGTACAGCCGGATCGTCTACATAGCCAAGAGCTCCAAACATCGGAGCATCAAACGTATCCAGACGATGCGCGTTTGTCTTCGTTACTTCACGCGCCGCATAAATCACGTCGTTAAGCATCAAAACGGTACCAAACCATTTTGTTTTATTGCTGCTTGCCACTTTGATCGCTTGGTACAAGTTAGCCGGAGCATCCGTTCCGATAACATCCCAAGGTCTCATCGCACCCGTAACGACTACAGGCTTTTCGCTGCGGACCGTCAGGTCTAGGAAATAAGCAATTTCCTCCATCGTGTCGGTACCCGTCGTTACAACTACGCTGTCGTAGTCCGCAAGAGCGGTATCAACCGCCAGGGAGAGATCATATAAATCTTTTATCGTATAGCTGCCTGAGCCTTTATTGCCGAATTGGAAAGTAGATACGTCCGCGGTTTTATGTACCGGCAGCTGCGACACCATGTCCGCCATCGTATAGGTACCTGCCGCATAGTTCTGGAAGTTTGTTTTGTCGCCGTTTCTTGCCGCTCCCGCGATCGTGCCTCCGGTAGCAATAACGAGAACATTCGGTTTCTCTGAAGCCTCGAATTCAGCCGAGACAGGCGGAATGTTGAACGTTGGAAGCTGCACGGGTTCGGCAGCATTCGCCAAGTTCCTCGAAACAACGATTCCGACCGTTCCTGCCGCCATGGAAAGCAGCACTAGCATTACAATAAACTTCTTACCCAACACACCTCTTACAATGTTTGTCATGTTTTGTCTTCCTCCCTATTTTATCTATTTATGTCGAACATCTATAAGTCTATTTTATGTCACATATATTAACAAACTCCGTTTTAAATCAGTTAAGCGTTAACATCAGCATTTATCTAGGTTTTTCTTCATTTTTCCTGTTTACTTGAGAAATTTTAGTAGATTTTATTGTCATATAAACTAACATAATAATAACATCGTTTGAACATGGAGTATCGAGCAGCAATGGAGACGGAATGACGGGGAGGAAAAACCGTTCAAAAAAGGAAACTTACTTATATTTCTTTCGTGACCAGAAAAAAAGTGAAACCTAAGTCCTAAACTATCGTATAATTAACTACGGCTTTCCATGCGTAGAGAGGTGTGTGCCATTTTCATGCTCCAAGACATTGTAGACTTCCTAATGAAATTTGGCCCCTGGGGTTTGTTCGTTCATTCCATGATTGATGCAATCATCTTTCCGATACCGGCCTTATTCCTCCAGGTTCCATTAAGCCTAGTAAATCCGCATGACGCGTTTATGCTGGCTACCGTAGGATATATCGGTTGTTTGATAGGCACCCCTATCGGCTATTTCATCGGCAAATTATTAGGCAATTCCATCCTGTACAAAATCCTTAAGAAGGAATGGGTCGAATCTGCCACCAACATGTTCCAGAAAAATGGAGACACCGCTGTACTGATCGGTTCTTTTACCCCCATTCCATTCAAGGTATTTACGATTTTATCAGGTGCGCTGAATTTCCCGTTATGGCGCCTTATTATGTACGCGGCTGTAGGCAGAGCGGCAAAGTTTTATCTGGTAGGCGGACTTATTTACTTCTATGGCCAAGCGGCGGAAAAGATGGTTCATAACCTATCCTATTACCTGTTCGCTATAGCCGTCCCTTTGATCGTCTTGTTCCTGTTCTTCCGGAAAAGGCATCGCAAAAAGAAAGCTGCCCAAGCAGCGGCGGCTGCAGAAGCGGCTGCGGCTAACGCAGAAGAAGAAACGGTTCAGGAGTATTCGGCTGCCGCATCAGCGTCAGCCGCGGAATCGGCAGGACCTGCAGAGCAAACAGACGAAGTATCAAAGGAGACCCGCGAGACTGCAAGCGAAACTCCCATCCCCACAACAACTCCCGTAAGCAACGCATAAGCGGACATACAATAAGCCCCTTCCCGGCTGGGAAGGGGCTTATTTAGAAAATAAAACGCCCCTCGGAATCATCTGAAGCAGATGATCCAAGGGGCGTTCTTCGCCTTTATATATTGCTATTATAAGCCGTATTGAGCAATCTTCACAAGATTGGTAGCGCCGGCTTTGCCTGTTGGCGTACCCGCTGTGATAACAACGTAGTCGCCTTTCTCCAGAAGGCCCGTGCTGCCGCCGTTTGTTAATGCCGATTCGAAAATATCGTCCGTCGAGTTAGGTCGGCCGCCCTTAACAGGGATAACTCCCCACATTACAGCCAGGCGAGGCAGAACCTTCTCATCCGAAGCAACCGCAATAATCGGCGATTTCGGACGGTATTTCGATACCATGCGAGCCGTGAAACCACTCTCCGTTGGCGTTATGATCGCTTTCGCGTTCAGTTCCAGAGACGAACTTACAACCGCTTGGCTGATTACTTCCGTAATCGTTGTTGGTTGAGCGCCTCTGCGCTGTTGGAACTCGTCGAAGTAATCCATCATCGATTCCGCCTTCACCGCAATCGAAGCCATCATGCTAACCGATTCTACCGGATATTTGCCGGCAGCCGTCTCGCCCGAAAGCATAATCGCGTCAGTGCCCTGAAGGACAGCGTTCGCCACGTCGCTCACTTCCGCGCGGGATGGACGAGGATTAACCTGCATCGAATCCAGCATTTGCGTAGCAACGATGACCACTTTACCGGCCGTGTTACATTTCGCGATCATTTCGCGTTGAATCATCGGCACGTCCCAAGCCGGCACTTCTACGCCAAGGTCGCCGCGGGCAACCATGATGCCATCCGAGGCTTCGATGATCGAATCCAGGTTATTAACGCCTTCTTCATTCTCGATTTTCGAGATGATTTGGATATGCCCTGCGCCGCCGTCATGAAGCAGCTCGCGAATTTGCAATATGTCTTCCGCTCTTCTCACAAAGGAAGGAGCGATGATATCGATCTGCTGTTCGATGCCGAACTGGATATGGCGGATATCGCGTTCCGTTACGCCAGGAAGCGTTGTGCGGATACCCGGCAGGTTAACGCCTTTTCTCGCTTTAATTACGCCGCCATTCAGGATGACGCACTCGATTTCCGAACCGTTTACCGATACAACTTCCAGTTCGATAAGACCGTCGTCGAGCAAAATTTTATTGCCAGGGTTTACGACAAGCGGCAGCTCCGAATAGTTCACGTGAATACGTTCGCCGTTACCGATAATCTCTTCCGTAGTGAGAGTCAGCTTCTCTCCAACCTGCAGCAGGTAAGAAGCTTCCTCCAGCTTGCCGATCCGCACTTCCGGACCTTTAATATCAAGCAAAATCGCAACAATACTATTCGTAGCCGCAGCAGCTTCGCGAATACGCGCAATACGTGCCGCATGATCCTCCAGCTCTCCGTGTGCCATATTCAAACGGGCAACGTTCATCCCCGCATTAATCATGTCAATTAATACTTCCGTCGATTCGCATGCCGGTCCCATGGTGCAAACAATTTTCGTCTTGCGCATAATGTCGCTGATTCCTCCTGGTTGTACAAGTCTGTATTTGTGGTAAACAAGAATAACCTTATTGTAGCTCGTTTCTTCCCAACCGACTATGAAATATAGTACTCTTATAGAAATATAGTACTCTGAATGAATGGAGGAAATAGGTCAACATGCTTACGCTGCAGCAAGTCAGACAAGACAGAGGGACCGACTGGTTCGACAACGGCATTCGCCCGGAGGGCGCATCCACGCTTGTATTGGCGAGTTACGGCAAGGTCGTGTATTGGGTCGGAACCGAGAAAATCATTTTAGAAAAAGGCGATCTGTTATACATTCCGGCCTGCCAATCGTATTATGGCAAATGTGTGCCAACCGTGTTCCATGAGAAATATGTCATTGAATTTACCGCGGATACCCCGCCGCTCCCGCTTCTGCAGAACAATCATTGGGTGAAATCGAGAACCGGCGCGTATGAACTGATCCTGGAGCGAATCAAAACCATGCATAACGAATGGACGGAGAAGCATTTGTATGCCGATGTGCTTGGCCTTGCCATCTTGTACGAATGCCTGGCCCTCTGGAATAGGGAGCTTGATGAAGGACCTGTTACATCCGCCGCCCATCAGCAGGTCGAACGGATGAAAAGCTATATCATGAACTACTATCCGCAGAAAATTACGAAAGAGGAGCTTGGCGAGCATATCCGCAAAAGTCCGAACTATGCAGCTACGCTTTTCCGCCGGGTCACCGGACAAACCATCAGCGAATACGTCCATAAAGCGCGGGTGAAAAAAGCGATCTATTTGCTCGTGGATTCCACTCTTACGGTAGGAGAAATCTCCGAATCCGTCGGCTACCGCGACCTGTCTTACTTCCAGCGAATTTTTAAGCGCGAGACCGGAAAAACGCCAACCTCTTACATGAAGGACCGCCCAAAACCACTGTCCTAAACCTCCGCTGAACAACAAGAGCGGATAAACAAACAGCAGGTGCAACATCCAAGATGGATTCCCGTTTAATAGGGTAAGAAAGCAGGCAAGATAAACTAAAATACGCTGGAATGGAGTGAGGCTTATGTGGCGTCTATTAAGTATTTTGGCCGTCATAATGGTACTTGGAGGATGTTTGGGTCTTGGAGGGAATGATAATTCGCTGTCACCGATGCCCTCAGCATCCCCAACCTCCGAGCCTTCGACCGAACCTTCACTTGCGCCTACGCCAATTCCATCTTCGTCTTCGACGCCGGCACCAACTGCCGAAGAAACAGCAAAAGCTATTATGAATGCCCTGAAGCAGCAGGATACAGAGAAACTGTCCAGCTATATCCATCCCGAGAAAGGGCTGTTGTTCTCTCCCTACGGTCATATCGAGGAAGATACCGCTTTAACCTTTAAAGCCGGCGAGCTGCCTGCTTGGGATGATCCAAAACTGTATAAATGGGGAAGCTACGACGGCTCCGGAGAACCGATCAGCCTTACTTTCCACGACTATTTCAAGAAATTCGTCTACGATCAAAATTTCGCGGAGGCCAAAGAGTTCGGCCGTAACGAAATACTCGGCCAAGGCAATACGCTGGTCAATGTCGGGGACATTTACCCGGACAGCACCTACTTCGATTATCATTTCAGCGGGTTTGATCCGGAGCTTAGCGGCATGGATTGGGAAAGCCTGATCCTTGTCCTCGAAAAGCATAACGGCGCCTGGTACGTTTGCGCCATCGTTCATTCCCAATGGACGATATAATGAAAAAGGGCGCCCCTCTCGTCTTTATGACGGGGAGCGCCCTTTCCTTTGCAGCTTATTCTTCCGGACATTTGTTAGACCGGAACAATTCAACGAAGCGTTCCGGCGTTACCGGCGGACTAAACAGATAACCCTGCATCAGATCGCAATTATGCTCTTTTATAATCTGAAGCTCTTCCGCCGTCTCCACGCCTTCCGTCACAACCTTCATATTGAGGTTATGGGCAATAACAATAATCGATCTGAAGATCATCTGTTTGCGGATATCCGTCACAATTCCCCGGATAAACGATTTATCCAGCTTCAAATAATGAATCGGTATATTCTGCAGGTAGCTCAAGGAGGAATAACCTGTACCGAAATCGTCAAGAGACAGCTTTAAGCCGAGCTCTTGCAGCTCATGCAAAATTCGCAGCGTATGCTCCGGATTTTCCATAAAGATCGATTCCGTCAACTCCAGCTCGATCTGCTCCGGCCGGACACCCGCCTCCGCAATAATCGACTTGATGCTAGACACAATGTCTTTCTGCTGGAACTGAAGCATGGACATATTTACGCTGACGAGTACCGAATTCAGCCCCATCTGCTCCCACTGCTTCACCTGCCGGCAGGCTGACCGGAGCACCCATTCCCCGAGCAAAATAATAAAGCCCGTCTTCTCGGCAATCGGGATAAACTCGAGGGGTGACACCATGCCAAATTCCGGATGCTTCCAGCGCAGCAGCGCTTCAACCCCATAAATACGCCCCGTCCGAATCTCCAGCTTCGGCTGATAATGAAGCATGAATTGATTGGACTCCAGCGCTTCGAACATACCGTTCTCCAAAATAAGCTCTTTGGTCGGAACATCGTTCATCATCGGAGAATACAGCTTGTACGTGTTGCGCTGCTTCTTCGCTACATACAGGGCGATATCGGATTCCTTCACAAGACGGTCGCCAGTCTCAGGCGTCCATTCCTGATGAACGCTCATCCCGATACTCGCCGTCAGATAAAAGAGCCTCTCCTTCATCTTGATGGGCTCTGCAATAACGCTCAAAATTCGTGCCGCAACCGCCGTTGCTTGCCCCAAGTAGCCGATGTCCTCCAAAAGCACGACAAACTCGTCGCCGCCAAACCTGAATACCCGGCCGGAGTGACCGATTACTTCAACGACCCGGTTGCCAACCTGCTTCAGGAGCATATCCCCCATCGTATAGTCCAGGGTCTCGTTAATAATCTTGAACCGATCCAAATCGATATACAGCAAGGCAACTTGCCCGTTACTGCCCGTTCTTGTCTCCGCATGCCGCGAATAGCCGTAACGGTTAGGGAACCCGGTGACCAGATCATGCGTCGCCTGATGCTGGATCAGATGCTCGGCTTCCTTGCGGAAATCAACCATCCGGTTAAAATGATTGGCCATCGTCTCAAACTCGTCGTTCGACCGGATATCGAGCTTCAGCTTTTCGTTGCCGATCGCAACAGCCGAGGTAACCTGAATGACCTTTTTTATATTTTCCAGAACAATTTTCTTAAGCATGAACAACGCCAGCAAAGACATCAGTACAACCGTAGCGGCAGCTATCAGAATCGAGCTCCATAACGACGAATAATATTGCGTCAGCATATTGCCCTTTGGGATGACCATTTCGAAATGCCACGTATAATCCTGAATCCGAATCGGAATCAGCATCCGGAGCATTTGACCGCTCGCATGCAGGTCCGGCGTGTACTGGATGGTGGAGAAGCTCTTCTTATAATCGTTAATAGAGCCCCCGCCCTCCCACATCTCGTATGGCTTCATAACAAGGTCCGGATACGCGCCGTTAGCCAGATAATAGTTATTGGACGTAATAATGCTTGCATGGCCGCCCAGCGGATGGATGCTGCTGATCTTGTCCTGCACCGTCTGGAGCGAAATATCGCCGCCGACAATCCCGAGAAACTGTCCGTTCTCACCCAGAATCGGAAGAATAAACGAGGTGACGACTAGATCCTTGCCGTTCAGATTGTAGGGGTAAGGATCAAACAAGGTGAATTTCTTCGATTGCTTGACGACCTGATAAAAGTCTCCATCCCCATTCAGCATATTGTAATCTACGGTGGGGATTGCTTTTAAGCCGTCACTGGTACGCACGATATAAGGAACAAACCTTCCGGTATCGTCATCATAGCCGCTAGCCGAACGGTTCATCGCATCCTTCCGATCAAAGGCGTCCGGCTCCCACACCGTGTAACAGCCAATCAGATCCGGACTGTTGCGGACAACGGTTTCGAGCATATGCACGGCATAAGAACGGTTCTGCACGCCATCCGAGCGCATTTGAAGCAAAGCATCTCTTATCGTAGTAAGAGATGCTAAACTCGTATTAATAGAAGTAGTGAATTGGTCGATATATTGTATAGACTGCTTTTGCGCGAGCAGCTCGCCCTTCTCCAGGCTGGTATGATAGAGCTTGGTGAGATAGAAAGAAACTAACAAAGAATAAGACGTCAGCATTAGAACTCCCAATGCAGTAATTAGTTTCTGTGCGATGCTGAGCCTTATTTTCCTCAAAATTCTATCCTCCATCTCTGCCCATAGACCTACTCATGCGTATTTTCCAATTTATGATATGGTTCTAGTATACTTTACAAAATAAGATGAATTCAACGGAAAACTAGGAATTAATATGACAAAATAATCAATTCTTCGACAGGATAATGTCGAATTTTGTAACTTTGCTGAATTTATGAAAATAAATAGAGGCTGCTCCCTTTTCGGAGCAGCCTCTATTTCTCTGATTCTATAGTCCTGGCTTCGTTCAGCCTTGTTTGACATCCCGCTGCGGCTCTTGCTGCGCATCGTTCTTGTGATGCATCCGGTGAAGCTTATGGAGCTCCTCGCGAAGCTGCTCGGCCGTCTTGCCTTCCGTTGCAATACCGTTTTCCTTGGCCTTCTGACGCAGATGCTCCAGAATTTTCGCTTTATGCTCCGTCTTGAACGCTTCCCATTTCGCTTTATCTTTCTGCTTTGCCGCTTCCAGCTCCGTTCTGAGCTGCTCGGCTGTTTTGCCCTCCGTTTTAATGCCGAAATAATCAGCCATATAGCGGAGCTTCTCCATCCGGTGTTCTTCCGAATTTTTGCCGAATTTGCCGTCATGATGATGATGACCATGCTTAGGGCCATCCTCCATCCGGTTATCCTGAGCTGCTGGAGCCTTCTCCTCCGGCTGCGCCGCATAGACTGGAGCCGATAGCAGCAGCATAGTCGCTGCGAATGCGCCGATGATTTTTCTTTTCATGCCTTGCCACACCTTCCTATCCAATTCGTGATGCCGGAGCGTTGATGCCCCTCATGGATTATTTTTCCCAAGCATACGATTAGATAGACATGGCCTTGTCGCATTGCCGATTATTCTGTCGAATGGTTAGGCTTGCGCTCGAGCCTATGCAGCTCCTCAAGCACGGCATCCTTCGAGAAATGCTCGCCGATAAAGACGGCAACGTCATTCACTTCGCCCTGCGGCGTGATCCGGATAAAGTCCGTTTCCCGGTAAGCGTATTGGAACAAGAAGCGGCTTGCCGTATCCGAGAACGTTACAATGCCCTTCGCCCTGTACACATGATCCGGCAGCTGCTTCAGAAACGCCTCAAACGCCACGCTGTCGACCGCTCCGTTCAGGTAGTGCGTCATGACCATAACATGCTCATGGGTATGATGATGATGATGATGCGAATCGCGATGCCCGTGTTCGCTTTCCGCCTCTCCTTTATGTATGCCGACACCGGATAGCTGCGAGGCATCCTCCGCTTGCCGCTCGATAAAAGCCCAGTCCTCCACCTGGCAGCGGACCGTTGTCATAACCGGAGCAATGGCATTGATCTCGCGGATCAGCTGCTGCGCCTCCACCAGCTCGTCCGGAGCCACCTTATCAGCCTTGTTCAAGAGCAGCCTTGTCGCACACCGGATCTGATCGCGCATCAGCTTAAACGTCTTGCCTTTCCCGCTTCGGCTCCGCTGCAGCAATTCAGGTCCGTCCACGACGGTAATGACGCTCTGCAGCTCAATCCGGCAATACAAGGCCGCTTCCGTAACCCCGTCCATAATCTCCATCGGATTGGCCGCACCGGTTGATTCAATCACGATGACATCCGGCTGATGCGTGTCAATGAGGGTTTTAATCTCCAGGCTAAGATCGCTTCGAATCGTGCAGCAGATGCAGCCGCTTAGCATTTCCGACATCGGGACTTTATCTCCGACCATCTGACCGTCCAGATTAATGTCGCCAAGCTCATTCATAATAACGGCCGCTTTAAGCCCTTGAGCCTGCCAATGGTCCAGCAAACCGGTTAGTAACGTAGTCTTGCCGCTGCCAAGAAACCCCGACAGCAAATAAATCGGTGTAATGTTTGTGTTCATCGCTGCTCTTCCCTTTCCGTCTGTCATTCCCTTCATTATAGCGCTACCGCAACCGGCTGCAACCTTGTCGCGCCGCTACGAAAAAAAGACTGCCCCGCGCCAAGGATGGCGGGGGGCAGCCTCTTTTTATTTAATCAGACATTAAAGCCAGACGGATCTGATGATGATGACCAACAGAATGAAGAGGACAAGAATGAATCCAAAAGCACTGCCGCCACCATATCCGCAACCGGCACCTGCAACAGGACCAACTCCGTAGCTCATTTGTTCATCTCCTTTAACTAATGTACAGTATCCTATGTTTAAAAACCCAAACGGTATAGGCATTCACCAAAATTGTGCGTTTGCTGAATTTTAATGAATGATGCACATTGCCAAGAAAACTGAGCATGTACCCCTTTTTCAGGAGGAAATTATAGATACTCCCCTAAGCGCTCGTTAAAAATGGTCAAATATTTAAGGTCCGTTTCGTCGAAACGGCTGAATGACGGACTGTCGATATCCAGCACGCCAATGATCTGACCGCCGCTGTACAGCGGGATAACCAGCTCTGAATTGGAAGCACTGTCACAGGCAATATGCCCGGGGAACTGATGAACATCCTCAACGAGAACGGCTTCCTTGCGCGCCACGGCTGTCCCGCATACCCCTTTGCCAATCGCGATACGCGTGCAGGCCGGTTTCCCCTGGAACGGTCCAAGGACAAGCGTTTCCCCTTCCAGCAAGTAAAAGCCAACCCAATTAATATCGTCCAGGAACTGCTGAAGAAGCGCCGAGGCATTCGCCAGATTGGCAATCCGGCTGCTCTCGTCCTCTACCAGTCCCGTTAATTGCTTAATAAGCAGCGTATAGTTCTCTTCTCTTGTGCCCGTATACAAGCTTGCGTTAAACATTTTATATCACTCCTACTCTATCAACCTGACCAACCATCCAAACCAGACTTGATCGTATGAATAGAATATCATATTCCAGCAGCACGAGCGATTAGGGGGATAATTTGGGTGACGAAGAAGAAAACCGCAGCGAGGAAAAAATCGAGCGCAACGAAGAAGACGAATACGGAAAGCCAAAGCACAAAAACGGATCTGCTCTATCCTTTGCAGGAAAACTTTGAAGATGAAGGTTTTGCCCTCGTCAACCAAGCAAGAGAAGCCGCCGGCCTGCAGCCGCTCAGCAGATTGGAAGTGCTCTTTGAAGCGGCCGAAGCAAAAGCACAGGATATGAGAGACAACCATTATTTCGATCATCTATCCCCCACATACGGCACTCCGGGGCAAATGCTGACGCAGTTTGGCGTGGAATGGACGGCTTACGGGGAAAATATCGCTGCCGGTCAACGCACACCGGCCGCTGTTATGGAAGCCTGGCTGAATAGCCCGGGCCATCGGGCCAATATTTTGTCTCCTAAATATACGCATTTGGGAATCGGATACGCACCCGGGACAAATGACAGCCGCTACCGGACTTATTGGGTACAGGAATTCGTAAGACTATAGATCTGATTTTTCGTGTCACTCCAACTTTACTCCTATTTTTGTAACTTATTTACAAAAGCTTTACTTCTCCTATACATTCTCCTAATAGAGGCTCTGTAAGATGCAGATGAAATCGAGCTATCAAATAGGAGGAGATACAAGAATGAAAGGCAAAGTTTTGAAGACAGCACTGCTTGGAACTGCAGCAGCCGCACTTGTTGTTACCGGTTATACAGGTATTCAGAGCAGCAACCAGGTTAACGCTGCAACCCAAAAAGCAAAAAACGTTGTTCTCTTCGTTGGCGACGGCATGGGCACCGCGCAGCGTGATGCCATCCGGCTCGCAACAGTAGGCGAAAGCGGGCAACTCGCTATGGACTCGATGCCTTACGTCGGCCTCATTCATACAAGCTCTACAACGGCCATTACGGATTCCGCCGCTTCCGCAACCGCATATGCAAGCGGCGTAAAAACCTACAACGGCGCCATCGGCGTGGACGCAAACAAGAAAAGCGTAAAAACGATTATGGAATACGCGAAGGATAAAGGCATGTCTACCGGCCTTGTTACGACAAGCCAGATTACGGACGCAACGCCTGCGGCTTTCGCTTCCCACGTAGAAGACCGCTCCAAACAAAGCGATATCGCCCTGCAGTATTTGACGAAGTCGAAGGTTGACGTGCTGCTCGGCGGAGGCGAAGACTTCTGGTACCCTGCAGGCAACAAAGGTGCTTTCGACGATGAGACACCAGCCGATCCTTCCGAGAAAAGCAAAGGAACGCAAGGCGACCTGGTGAAAAAGGCGAAGTCGCTTGGTTATACGTACGTAACGAACAAAACGGACATGACCAAAGCAAAAGGCAAGCTGCTTGGTCTGTTCGCTAACGAAGAAATGTTCCAGCAAAAGCCGGAAGGCCAAGGCGACGTCTACAACCCGATCGTCTCCCTGCCTGACATGACGAAAAAAGCGCTGGACACTCTCTCCGCAAACAAAAAAGGCTTCTTCCTTATGGTCGAAGAGGAAGCTACGGACGAAATGGCTCACAACAATAACGCGAAGCTCACGATCAAAGCCGGTCAAGAGCTCGACAAAGCCGTAAAAGTAGCGAAGGACTTCGCGAAGCAGCATCCGGATACGCTGGTGCTCGTTCTTGCCGACCACGAAACAGGCGGCTTCTCGGTTGAAGAGGTAGACGATTCCGACGAGTCTACGGATGGCAAAACCATCTCCGGCGAAGACGGTCCGTTCGCGATCGCGGGCTCAAAAATGAACTTTGTCGTAGATTGGACAACTTCCGGCCATACGGGCGTTGACGTTCCGGTTACGGCAACAGGCGCAGGCTCGGAGCTGTTCACGGGCATTTTCGAAAATACCTCCATCTTCAACAAGCTGGCGCAAGCTTTGAATATTACGATCAAGAAATAAACCCCGCATTAACATTCCCCGCTATGCAAAAAAAGAGACTTCGCTTGGCTAACCATGCGAAGTCTCTTACTTTATTCTATAATCCTTACAGCACTTTGCTAAGGAATTCTTTCGTTCTTGGGTGCTGCGGATTCGCGAATACTTCCCGCGGCGGTCCCTGCTCGACAATCTGGCCGCCGTCAATAAACAACAAACGGTCCCCGACCTCGCGCGCAAAGCCCATCTCGTGGGTTACGATGACCATCGTCATGCCTTCCTTCGCGAGCGACTTCATCACGTCAAGCACCTCGCCGACCATTTCGGGATCGAGTGCCGACGTAGGCTCGTCGAACAGCATCACATGCGGACGCATTGCAAGCGCGCGCGCAATCGCTACGCGCTGCTTCTGGCCGCCGGACAAGCGGTTCGGGTACGTGTCCCGTTTCTCCTCAAGACCTACGCGGCGCAGGAGCTCAAGGCCGATTTTGTCCGCCTCTTCCTTTGCCATGTTCTGTACTTTGGTTGGAGCAAGCGTAATGTTTTGCAGCACCGTCTTGTGCGGGAACAGGTTAAACTGCTGGAACACCATACCCATGCTTTGACGAAGCTCGTTTATATTCACATTGCGGTCCGTAAGGCGTTTGCCTTCGTATTCGATCACGCCGTCCGTAGGCGTCTCGAGCAGGTTCAAACATCTCAGGAAGGTACTTTTGCCGGAGCCGCTTGGTCCGATGACTACAACAACCTCGCCTTTCGCAATCTCCGCATCGATGCCGTTCAGAATATTCGCTTTGCCGAATGATTTCTTAAGTCCGGTTACTTTAATCACTTGTTTTCAACCTCCGTTCGCCAATGCCAAGCAGCTTGGACAACGTAAAGATCAAGACGAAATAGATCAGAGCAGAAATAAGCATCGGCTCGATGGAAATAAAGGTTGCGCCTCTAATCGCATTTGCCTGATAAGTCAATTCGGCGTATCCGATTACGGACAATACCGACGACTCTTTCACGACAACGACAAACTCGTTGCCAAGCGCGGGCAATACGTTTTTGAATGCTTGAGGAAGAATAATTTGACGCATCGCCAAACCTTTCGACATCCCCAAAGAGCGAGCGGCCTCCATTTGCCCTTTATCAACCGCCTGGATACCCGCACGCATGATTTCGGCAATATATGCGCCGCTGTTCACGGTAAGAGTCAGATAAGCAGCCGTAAAGATTCCGATATCAAAGCCAAGGAAGATCGGAAGCCCGTAGTAGAACAAGAACAACTGAACGAGAAGCGGCGTACCGCGAACGATTTCAACATATACCGATCCGATAAAACGAAGCAGCCGCAGTCCCGACAAACGGAGAAGGGACACGAGGGTACCCAGTACCAGTCCGCTAAGAACGGCGAGCAGCGATACCTCTAACGTCTTTTTGATGCCGGTCCAGTAGTACGAGCCATAGTCGTTTAGAAAAGAAAAATCCCAATGATACGCTAATTCCATGATGTCTACCCTGCCTTTTGTATTCGCGCAAGCGTAAACGGCTGCGGCTTCCCTAGGGGAAGCCGCATACGTTTCGCGGATGAAGTTTATTGTTCCGAGATTTGCGTCATTTCCGATACCCATTGATCAATCTTCTTGTCCGCAGTTAGATGATCAAGCGTTTTTTGAATTTCAGCGAGAAGGTCCTTTTCCCCTTTGTTAACCGCTACAGCGGAACCGCCGGACTTATATTCAGGAGAAATGCTTGTCAATGCGATGTCCGAGTTTACGTTGGCATAGCCTTGAGCAACCGGAAGCTCGACAATCAGAGCATCAACCTTTTTGGATTTCAGTTCAAGAACCAGATCAGTTGTTTTACCCAAGGATTTCAGCTTCGCGCCTTTGATGCCTTGAGCGATTTTCTCTTGCGTGGAGCCCATTTGAACGCCAATGGCTTTACCTTCAAGATCAGCCATCGTCTTGAATTTATCTTTATCTTCTGCACGCACAAGAACGCCTTGCTTTGCGTCGTAATAAATCTTCGAGAAGTCTACCGCTTTGGCGCGTTCCTCATCCGGCGTCATGCCTGCGATAACGAAGTCGATCTTGCCAAGCTTCAGCTCGGCAAGCAGGTTGCCGAAGTCCATATCTTTAATCTCCAGCTCAACACCCAGATCCTTAGCAACTTCCTTTGCGATCTCAATGTCGAAGCCTACGATTTGATCCTTACCGTCAACATTTTTGTGGAACTCGTACGGCGCGTATTCAGCGCTTGTGCCGAGAACGATTTTTCCGGCTTTCTTAATATCGGCCAGCTTGCCTGTAGCCTCTGCAGCACCGTTATCCGCGGATGCAGCCGGGCTTGCGTTAGAGGAAGAATTATTTGCGTTGTTTTTACCGCCGCATGCCGCCAGCGTAAACACAACAACTAAAGTAAGCATAAAAACCAAGCTTTTTTTCAACGTCATGTCATTCAACTCCTGATGTCTGATCATTAGAAAACCAATTGATTATAATTCATTATCACGTATAAAGATACAGGTTTTTTCTCCCATAATTTTCAGCTTACTAAGTCGTCAGCCCTACTATGGAAGCATTCCCAAATAACCTCATCCTCACTCGAAGACGGCGAGTACAAGAAGTCAATATACGCCATACTTCTTTTATAGTAGAATTTATAGCTGAATGAAACTTGCTTCCCAATTCCATAATGAGGTGCTTACAATGTCCATCAATTTTACGTCATCGATCATTAGCCGATTAAAACGAGATATCGCGGAAATAGAACGGCAAATTGTTCAAAATAAAAATAAAGTTTCCAAAATAAACGCTAAAATCAAGCAGCTGCAAAAAGACAAACCTGACGGCTCCTCGCCGGCAGACCAGAGTAAAATGACCCAGATCAAAAAGCTCAGCGCTCAAGCCGTTCAATTAACGGAATCGCAAACGGATCTGTCCAAGCAATTGTCCGTGAAAAACGCGGAGCTTAGGCTGCAACTGGCCAAAGAGAAATAAATCTTGGACGAAAAAAAGGATGTAACCCCTATCAGGTTACATCCCCACAAACAACCGGCATGAAACTTTAAGCTTCTTCAGAGCTGTTCTTGCTGGATAGCAGCAAGTTCATCAAAATAGCCGTAACGGACCCGGTTACAATCCCGTTCTGCAGAAGCATCTTGGCAAAGTCCGGCAGTTGGTCAAAGATTTGCGGTACCGCCGAGGATCCAAGGCCAACCGCAATACTGCATGCAGCGATGAGCAGATTGCGCTCCTCGCGTAGATTCAATTCGGACAAGATCGAGATACCGGAAGCCGCAACGGAGCCGAACATGACAACCATCGCACCGCCAAGCACCGCATTCGGGATAACCGTCGTTATCGCCGCAAGCTTTGGCAGCAGTCCAAGCACTACCATGATGCCGCCAGCCGCAAAAATTACATCGCGGGTTTTTACGCGAGTCAGCGTAATTAGGCCGACATTTTGCGAAAAGGCCGTATAAGGAAACGCATTAAATAATCCGCCGAGCATAATGGCCGCGCCTTCCGAGCGGAGACCGTTAATAATCTGCTTTTGCTCCACCTTCTGATCCGTCGCTCTTCCGACAGCCAGATAAACGCCCGTGGATTCCACCATACTGACAATATTTACGATAATCATCGTAAACACGGCCGTCAGGCTGAATTGCGGCGTACCGAAGTAGAACGGTTGAACGATATTGAACCAGGAAGCCTCATTTACGGGCGCAAAGCTGACGATTCCCATCGCGTATCCGGCGATCGTGCCAACGGCAAGTCCAATCAGCACGGAAATGGAGCGCAAGAAGCCTTTGGCGAACCGATTCACGAGCAAAATAACGATAAGCGTGCCAAGTGCCAGCAACAGATTGCGCGGCAATCCGAAGTCAGCGCTGCCTTGCCCGCCGGCAACGTTATTCATGGCAACCGGGATCAGCGAAAGTCCAATGATGGTAACAACCGAACCGGTAACGATGACCGGGAAGAACTTCAACAGCTTTCCGTACAGCGGTGCTGCCAATACGACGAAAAGGCCGGATAATATGATCGCTCCATAGGCCGTAGCCAGATTCGAGGCAGACGCAATCGCAATGATTGGCCCCACTGCCGTAAACGTGCAGCCGAGGATAACCGGCAGTCTGCTGCCGAAATACTTGGTGCCGAGCACCTGCAGAATCGTTGCAAGACCGCAGGTGAACAGGTCCGCCGCGATCAGGTAGGCCATCTGCGCTGGAGTCAAGTGGAGCTGCCCACCCACGATTAACGGAACAACAACGGCGCCCGCGTACATCGCCAAGACATGCTGAAATCCTAATGTAAATGCCCTCTGTTTGCCCAGCATCCCTTATACCGTCTCCTTTACGAGCTCTTTAGCCGATTCCTCGAAATCGATTTCCCCTGGTGCCATTCTGGAAATGGTTGCAAGCGATTCGACGCTGACATTCATTTGCTCCAGCAATCCCCGGCCCTCTTGGAAGCCTTTTTCAATGACGCAGCTAACGCCGGCAAGTTCGGCACCGGATTCTCTAACAATCTGAACCAAACCAACCAGGGCTGCGCCCGTCGCGAGAAAATCGTCTACGATAAGGACCTTGTCGCCGGGTCCCAAATAATTTTTCGAAACCGTCACCTGATAGGTCTCTTGCTTCGTAAAGGAATGAACAGACGCCGAATACACCTGCTCCGACTGCGTAACCGCCTTTTTCTTCTTGGCGTATACAAACGGAACCTTAAGCGCAATACCCGCAGCCATCGCAAATTGAATGCCGCTTGCTTCGATAGTGAGCACCTTCGTAATGGTCTTGTCCGCAAACCGGGCCACCAATTCCTTGCCAATCTCCAAGGCAAGCTCCGTATCTACTTGATGATTCAAGAAGGAATCCACCTTCAGCACCGTATCGGACAAAATTAATCCTTCTTCGCGTATTCGATCTTTCAGCCTTTTCATCTTTTTCGCTCCTCTAGTTGAATAAAAAAGGGACAAGCCGTAATTGGCCTGTCCCTACGTTAAACTAATTCGTGCACGCTGAACTACATTCGACGGCTTTCCTACTACTTCCAGCACGGAAAAGCACAGTAAAGAAAAAATGCAAACAGCGATCACTCATAGTCGGATAGTTGCGATGGTTATCCGGTAGAAACTTATGGGCCATATTCCCATGATTATATGAGTCTTTTTAAAAATGCATTTCTAATCATACTAGGAATGAAGGCCAGATTACAAGTGGTATTTTTTTATGATAGGCTATTAGGGCAGAACGGTTTCTAGGAGAGGAGCAATCGAATGAATTTTAATCTTGCCGAAGCGATTGAAGTGCTGGAACGAACTCCGCAAACCTTACAGCTTTTTCTATCCGGCTTGTCTGAGGGCTGGCTGGCTTGCAACGAAGGGGAAGGAACTTGGAATGTGCGGGAGGTCATTGAACATCTGATTGAGGGGGAGAAAAACAACTGGATTCCGCGTCTTGAATTTATCCTCGCAGAAGGCGAACATGAGCCGTTCCCCTCCTTTGACCGTTACGCTCATTTGAATCAAACCTCTGCCCGGTCATTTAAACAGGCCTTGCTTGAATTTATTGCGATCCGGACCCGTAATATCGCGAAGCTCGAGGAACTCGTGAAGGATGAATCCAGTCTTGAGAGGACTGGCTCCCATCCTGCATTTGGCGTCGTAAAGGTACGGGAGCTAATCGCTACTTGGGCCGTGCATGACATGACGCATATCGCCCAAATCGTAAGGGTCATGGCCAACCGTTATGTTACGGACGTGGGACCGTGGCATGAATACTTGGGCATTCTTAATAAGAAATGATAAAGAGGCTGCAAACGCGCTGTAACAGCTCGTTTGCAGCCTCTTTTGTCAGGTGACTGATTTTTTCCGCATCGGACGTACTCTGTCCGATTCTTACATCATGCCGCCCATACCGCCCATGCCGCCCATATCTGGCATGCCAGCGCCTGCGCCCTTCGGCTCAGGTTTGTCGGCAACAACGGCTTCAGTAGTCAGGAACATAGCTGCTACGGAAGCTGCGTTTTGCAGAGCGGAACGAGTTACTTTCGCAGGGTCAACGATACCCGCTTCGAACATGTTCACCCATTCGCCGGTTGCTGCATTGTAACCAATGCCAACTTTTTCGTTTTTCAGACGCTCAACGATGACGGAACCTTCTTGGCCAGCATTCGCAGCGATTGTGCGAAGCGGCTCTTCGAGGGAGCGCAATACGATGTTAACGCCTGTTTGCTCGTCGCCGCCAATTTGAATAGCTGCAACTGCTTTATATACGTTGATCAGAGCTGTACCGCCGCCGGATACGATACCTTCTTCAACCGCTGCGCGAGTCGAGTTCAGGGCATCTTCAATGCGGAGCTTGCGCTCTTTCAGTTCGGTTTCAGTAGCCGCGCCGACTTTGATTACCGCTACGCCGCCAGCCAATTTAGCCAGACGCTCTTGCAGCTTCTCACGGTCGAACTCGGAAGTTGTTTCTTCCAGTTGCACGCGGATTTGGTTAACGCGAGCTTGGATGTCGTCAGGGTTGCCGCTGCCGTCAACGATGATCGTGTTTTCTTTCGTAATGCGAATTTGGCGAGCGGAACCGAGTTGGTCCACAGTAGCGGATTTCAGCTCAAGGCCAAGCTCTTCCGTAACCACTTGCGCGCCAGTCAGGGCAGCGATATCAGCCAGCATTGCTTTGCGGCGGTCGCCGAAGCCTGGAGCTTTAACGCCTACGCATGTGAATGTGCCGCGCAGTTTGTTCAGTACGAGCGTAGCTTGCGCTTCGCCTTCGATGTCTTCCGCGATGATCAGGAGCTGTTTGCCGGATTGAACGACTTTCTCGAGAACAGGCAGGATCTCTTGGATGTTCGAGATCTTTTTGTCCGTGATCAGGATATATGGATTGTCGAGGACAGCTTCCATTTTATCCGTATCCGTGATCATGTACGGGGAAACGTAACCGCGGTCGAATTGCATACCTTCAACCACTTCAAGCTCCGTAACGAAGCCTTTCGATTCTTCAACCGTGATAACGCCGTCGTTGCCCACTTTTTCCATGGCTTCCGCAATCAGTTGGCCTACTTCGTCGTCAGCAGCGGAGATCGAAGCCACTTGCGCGATCGATTGTTTGCCTTCGATTGGTTTAGCGATTGCTTTCAGCTCTTCTACTGCAGCTTTAACCGCCTTTTCGATGCCTTTGCGGATAACCATAGGGTTAGCGCCAGCCGTAACGTTTTTCAGGCCTTCGCGGATCATCGCTTGAGCAAGAACGGTAGCCGTTGTTGTACCGTCGCCGGCAACGTCGTTTGTTTTTGTTGCTACTTCTTTAACGAGCTGTGCACCCATGTTCTCGAATGCGTCTTCCAGCTCGATTTCTTTCGCGATGGAAACGCCGTCGTTCGTGATGAGCGGGCTGCCGAATTTCTTCTCCAGCACCACGTTGCGGCCTTTAGGACCAAGCGTTACTTTAACCGCGTTTGCAAGTTGATCAACACCGCGCAGCATTGCGCGGCGAGCGTCTTCGCTAAATTTAATTTCTTTTGCCATTACCAGTTACCTCCCAAAAAGTATAATAAGTATCTTTCGCCTTGCCCTCTATGTTAGGAAACGGGCTTATCCAAAGATCGCGTGAATGTCGCTTTCCTTCATAATCAAATACTCTTTACCGTCGTATTTGATTTCTGTTCCCGCATATTTCGAGAAAAGGACGCGGTCGCCAACTTGAACTTCAAGCGCAACGCGAACGCCGTCTTTCAGCGTGCCGCTGCCAACTGCCACCACTTTGCCTTCTTGCGGCTTTTCTTTAGCCGTATCCGGCAGAACGATGCCGCTTGCAGTCGTTTCTTCTTTTGCGATCGGTTCGATCAATACGCGTTCACCCAAAGGTCTGATCATTGAAAATAGCCTCCTTAAAAATTTTGTCGCTTATTGTTTTAAATTAGCACTCATAAGCTTTAAGTGCTAACAACCATTTTTATCATACTCATTTTTGGATCCAATTTCAAGTGTCTTCAATCATTTTTGCAGTTATTTAACATCCTGCCGGAAGGCACCTTCACCATTATAGCCCTAGCTAAAAAACGGCATACGCAATTCATGCGCATGCCGTCTAAGTTTACAGCTTGGCCTGCAAGCCGTTCATTATAAAATGGTTAAGTTCTTCTATTGTATATTCCAGCGTATGCGGCTCCTCGATCCGGATCGACTGCCAGTATTCGGAATAGCGATTAAGCAGCAATACGCCCGCTATTGAATACAAGGTTAGATCGACCGAACGGAACTGAAAGCTTCCCTGCTCGCGTCCCGCCTCCAGCCATTTGCGCAGCGTCTGCCATAGCGGCATCACGTAAAAACGAATTTTGTCGATCCGTGATGTATTGAGCAGGATTTCATGCTGGATAATTTGAACAAGCTCGGGGTCGTTGTAGCGGAACTTCGTTACCTCGGAAACGATAAGCTTTACGCCTTCTACAGGTGGCAGGTTCTTGTCGACCTCGGCAAACTGGCTGCTCGGAAAATAAGCGTCAAACAGTGCCGCGAACATATTCTCTTTCCCGCCAAAATGATACGAAATGAGAGCGACGTTAGCCCCGCCCGCTTCCTCGCATATTTGCCTTACCGTAGTCCCGTCAAAGCCCTGGCTGGCAAACAGCTTCCTTGCCGCAAGCAGAATGCGGGACTTCACATCGCTCTCATTCGTTGTCATTGTCTAATCCCCCAGCCTATCGAATTATTTAGCCGCAACCGCTGCCTCATGCTTTCGGCCGGCGCTTCGTTTCAGCCCCGTTGCTGCAGCGCTCACCGCTGCGGCTACCGCCGTAATCAGGAAGAGAACCGCTACCTCATGGCCTACGCCGGGTCCGCCAAACAGTAAGTTCATGTTTCCTTCAACCGCGTACGTTGCGGGAAGAACGGAACCAAGCCCGGTATAGAAATCCGATAACAGCTCCCGCGGCACAATCGTACCCGAAGATACCAGCTGCGCCGACAGAAGCATAATATTAAACAGCATGCCTGCCATCCCGAACAGGTAGAGAAACATTTGCGATACGAACATAAAGGTGAGCAGGAACAGCATTTCAAATAACCATAGCTGGAAAAAGCCCTGCTCGATTTGCCCGCCCAGCGAATACAGCAATGTCGAGCCTACTAATGATACAACAGCTGCTGCCGCAATATTAATGATACTTCTTGCCGCAAATCTTCTCCAGCGGCTGACGCTGGCCTGAACGGCCATTGCCGACTGCTCCAGATTCATCCCCATAATCATGGCGCCTACATAAGAAGCAAGCACCATCATCATCGGCACCATCTGATTGTTCATGCCATGTATGGCGTTAGTCGACTGAATGTCCGCCGTTACGCGCTCAGCCAAACTTTGCGCAGCCGTTGCAGCCTGCTCCTCCGGCATCTTGGCTGCCGCTCCAAGCGTTGTCTTAACGCCTCCCGCTACCGCCTGCTTGTTCACTTCGGCCGTAACCTGCTGCGCTACCCCGTTCATCATACTTTTAATTAAAGCAGGATTCGACTCATTAATCCAATACTGAATGTTGGCGTGTCCGCCTGGGGACGCCGCCTTTTGCGTAAAATCCTCAGGCATGTAAATAATCATCTGAAGCTTCCGGTCATCCAGTTGCTGCTTAGCTGCGTCCAAATCATCCAGCCGGGACATCTGGAACGGCAGCTCTTTCAACAGATTCGCCGCTACCTGCTCTCCCAGCTGCTGATCTTGATTGACAACCGCAATATGCAGCTGATTGGCACGATCGGTTACCCCGTCATAGCCCGTCATCCAAATCAAAGAGAATATGATCTGGAACATCAGTGCCGTAATAATCCCGATCCATGTGGTCGGGCGCTTCATAAATGCCTGCAAAGCCTGTTTCAATCTCTCCACTCCCTCTATCTATTTTCCCTCGTCTTAAACATATGTTTAAAACAACTGTTTAATACATTATCAAGCATGCCTCCCCTTGTCAATGGCAAACAAATTCAGAGTAATAGTAATAATAGTAGTAGAGCCTCCTGGCTTCTTTGCCGACTTTCGCTGTAAGCGCCTTACCGTCTATGGTAATCGTCGCCGAGTAGTTTTTGCTGTTCCAGCCGACCTGTGATTTCATTTGCTTGCCGGCGGAACACAAAGACAAATACTTTCGCCCATCTACAATTTCCCGTCAAGCCTTATGTAACTATCCGCATCGAAACAGGCAGCCCCTGATCCCGCCAGGGTCGATGGCAAATGTGGTAAACTGCATTTGCGGTACGAATTGCGGTGGAGGTGCCGTGGGCGCTTGAACTCCTCCCGGAGTCCCCGGAAATCCACCTGGAAACCCCGGTCCTCCCGGCACGCCAGGACCGCCCGGAAATCCCGGAAACCCTCCGCCGGTCCCCGGCGTTGGAAAAAAAACCATATGTGATCGCTCCTTTTAATGAGTAGGCATAATTATCATATGCATTCGCGGAAAGGGCGCTTTGGCGAGATCCAAAAGGGTTTGTAGCGAGGGAATGAACATATGGTAAAAAACTAACGTTGAAGTTATGATATTAATGAAAGAAATAATGACATCGGACGGGACAATTTATGAATATTCCGATTTTAGCAAGCAAGCTTTATATCCCCGTGCCCAGAACGAAGGCTGTCTTGCGCCCGCGTCTGATCGAGCGGCTGAACGAGGGGCTGGAACGCAAGCTGACCCTCGTTTCCGCCTCCGCCGGCTTCGGCAAGACAACGCTTGTCGGCCAATGGGCCGTCGGTTGCGATCGGGCAGTCGCTTGGCTGTCGCTGGACGAAAGGGACAACGACTCCACGCGCTTCTTCCTTCATCTCATCGCTGCCGTGCAATCAATTGCGGAGAGCGTCGGAAAAAGCGCGTTTGCTGCTTTCGAGTCGTCTCAGTCCGCGCAGATCGAATCGATTCTCACGGTTCTGCTTAATGAAATCTCCGCTCTCCAGTTCAAAATCGTCCTCGTACTTGACGATTACCATCTCATCGATTCGGAACAGATCGACGATGCCCTCCTCTTCCTGCTCGAGCACCTCCCTCCGCAAATGCATCTGGTTATCGCCACTCGCGAAAACCCGCAGCTGCCCCTGGGCAGATTGCGCGCCAGAGGACATTTGACCGAGCTGCGCGACACCGATCTACGATTTACTCCCAAAGAAGCTGCAACTTTCCTTCATCAAGCGATAGGGCTGGATCTAACGGCCGACGAAATGGCTGCGCTTGAATCACGGACCGAAGGCTGGATTGCGGGACTTCAGCTGGCGGCTCTCTCGATGCAAGGCCGCGAGGACATACCCGTGTTCATTCGGGCATTCTCCGGAGACAATCGGTACATTGTGGACTACTTGGCCGAAGAGGTTCTGCAGCGCCAGCCGGAGCCCATTCGAAGATTTTTGCTGCAGACATCCATTCTCGACCGTTTGCATGGCCCACTGTGCGACGCCGTCACCGGTCAGGCGGAAGGCAACGTACGCTTGTCCGATTTGGAGAAGGGCAACTTCTTTATCGTTCCGCTGGACGACACACGCCAGTGGTATCGCTACCATCACCTCTTCGCGGATGTTCTCTACGCCCATTTGAAGGCGGATCAGCCGGATCAAATCGATTCACTGCATCGGCGTGCAAGCATTTGGTACGAGCGGAACGGCTCCGCGGACGATGCGATCCGCCATGCTCTCGCAGCAAAGGATTTCACGCGAGCGGCGGTCCTGATTGAGCTGGCCTGCCCGACGATGGCCAAGCTTCGACAAGAAGCTACGATGCTACGCTGGCTGAAGGCGCTGCCTGACGAGTTGGTTCGCCTTCGGCCCGTGCTCAGCGTTGTTTATGCCGGGGCGCTGCTGACCCTCGGCAAGTCGGATGGTGTAGAAGAATGGCTTCGGGACGCCGAAAGCGGGCTGGAGTCGACGGCAGACTTGCATGCACGACCGGATGTCCACTCAGCTTCGGCTGAAAAGGTTTTCGTAGACGAAGCCGAATATCGCCGTCTCCCTGGAACGATCGCAATGTATCGGTCAGCGCTTGCCCTCATGACAGGCAATATAATCGATGCAATGAAGTATGCCCGATTGGTGCTGAGCCTCATGCCGAAAGATGCCTATCTCAAGCGCGGAGCGGCATCCGCTCTCCTTGGACTCACCTCTTGGACAAGCGGGAGCCTCGATGAAGCTTATCGTCTGTTCGCTGATGGCATGGCAGACGTGCAGCAAGGCGGGTACATCTCCGATGCGATCGGGGGCACGAACGCCCTTGCCGATATCCGAATCGTTCAGGGTCGTCTCCATCAGGCGTTGAGCCTATACGAGCGGGGATTGCAGCTTTCGATCGAGCATGGCAATCCTGTCATGCGGGGAACGGCGGACATGTTCGTGGGGATGGGCGAAATCCATCGCGAGCGCAACGATCTGCAGAACGCCATGCAGCTTCTGCTGAAAAGCGAGGAACAAGGCGAGCATACCGGATTTCCGCAATACCGGTATCGCTGGCACGTCGCGATGGCTCGAGTATGCGAGGCGCAAGGAGACTTGCAAAGCGCGCTCGACCTCCTCGACGATGCGGAGCGCTTTTATGTCGGTGATCTTTTCCCGAATGTACGTCCTGTGGCGGCGATGAAAACAAAGGTGCTGATCGCGCAAGGGAAACTGCACGAAGCGCTCGAATGGGCACGTGCACATGGCCTGACCGCCAGTGACGAACTGAGTTACCTTCGAGAATTCGAGCATATCACTTTAGCCAGATTGCTTCTGGCCCGGTTTCAAAGCGAACGTGAATACAGCTTTTTACATGAGGCCATGGGACTTCTTGATCGCCTCCGTCAAGCGGCGAAAGAAGGCGAAAGGACGGGAAGCGCGATCGAAATCATGATCGTGACGGCTCTTGCGCATCAAATGAAAGGAGACACGCCTGCTGCGCTTGGGCCGCTGGAACGCGCCTTGACTTTGGCTGAACCGGAGGGGTACTTCCGTATTTTCGTAGACGAAGGCCAACCTATGGAGGTTCTGCTCGGAGCCGCCTCAAAAAAAGGACTCAACCCCAAGGAATTTGTTCGCAGGCTCCTGGCAGCCTTTGGCCGGACCAAACCGGTTGCAAACCATTCGCTGCGTGAACCGCTAAGCGAACGTGAACGCGACGTACTTCGGTTGCTCAGAACCGAACTAAGCGGACCGGATATTGCCCGCGAGCTGATCGTTTCCCTGAACACCCTGCGAACCCACACCAAAAACATTTACGACAAGCTCGGGGTGAACAACCGCCGTGCAGCCGTCCGACGGTCCGAGGAACTCGATTTGATATAACGTAAGCGCATCCCCCCGCCCTGGCAAAATAACCGGGGCTTTTTGCGTTTCCCAATAAAAATTCACCACATCAATCACCACATGTGGTGATGCGGTCACCTACGTGAACACTTATCATTGGATCTAGCAAGAACATGCGTAGACAGGAGACGAATCCGCAGGAGGGAGATGTAGGTGGTGAATAATGAGTGAAACGCAAGGGTCAATGGAAAGCCGACACGACGGATTTTACGAGATTTGCATTAAGGGGCACTTGGATGCCAGATGGGCTTATTGGTTCGAAGGGATGAGCCTTACGCACGAGAGCGACGGAACGACCGTCCTTTACGGCCCGGTGGCCGACCAGGCCGCCTTGCATGGCATGCTGAGAAAAATACGGGATCTCGGCCTCGCATTAGTATCGGTCATTCAAAAAAAGAAGGAGACGAACCCATGAACAAAGAGAGTAAAATTACAGTAGTTTCGCGTCTTTTCCGCTTCGCCGGCGTAGCCGCTATGTTGTCAGGGATCCTGTTTGTCGTCATTCAAACGATTCATCCGCTGGACATTCTTTCATCCGTCAACACCGATCGGTGGGCCCTCGTTCACTTTTTGGGCATAGCCATGTGCTTCCTCGGCCTGCTCGGCCTGACGGGGATCTACGCCAGGCAAGCGGCAGAGACCGGCTGGCTTGGTCTGATCGGTTATTTCACGCTAAGCCTCTTCTATGCGCTTACGATGGCTTTTCAATTCGTCGAAGCCCTTATTTCTCCGACGCTCGTAACCGAGTCTCCAAAGCTTGAGGAGAGCATCTTGGCGATCGCCGGGGGATCTTCCGGCGAGTACCTCGGAGCCCTTGAAACTACTTACATGTTGACGGGCATCCTGTACTTGCTCGGCGGCCTGTTATTTGGCATCGCATCATTCCGCGTCCGCATCCTGTCGCGCTGGGCGGCCGGTTTGCTTGCCTTAGGAACGCTTCTGCCTCTTCCTTTGTCTTCGCTGGTCCATCATCCGTACGATCGGTTTTTGGCTGTGCCTGTTGGGCTGGCCCAGGCTTGGCTGGGCTATTCTCTCTGGCGATCCTTGTCCAAGGAGAGGAAGGAAGATGTCTCAGATCATCAAAGCGCCGGCAAAAGAGTCCTCGGCTAAGCTCCTCATAGCCGGCCTGCTCTTTCTGAGCTTCATCAGGCGATCGGAAGAACATTTGATGCGAAGGCTGGCTGTTTGGTCCATATAAAAAAGGGGTGTCCCACCGTCATTTTAATGACTTATGGGATACCCCCTGTCGATGTTTCATTAAGCTATTGTTTCTCCTCAAGGCGAACCCACCATTACGCCCTCTGCGTGAAAATCTGGAAGGTGACGCCGAATTTGTCGGTTACCATCCCGTACGCGGGACTGAAGTATATCTCCTGCAGGGGGTGATCCACCTGTCCGCCCTCTTTCAGCGCCTCATAATACTTCTGGGCTTGCTCCTTATCGGCGATGGTGATGCAGATATTTACTTGCTTGCCCTGCGCGAACCGGACCCCGGGGTCCGTATCGGCGACAAACAGAACCGCTCCTCCGATCTTCAGGACGGCATGAGCCACTCGGTCCCTCGCCTGCTCCGACTCCGCTTGTCCAGCTTCGCCGAAGGTCTGCTTGAATACCACCTTCGCTTCCAACGCTTGCTCGTAAAAGGCGATTGCCTCACGAGCTTCTCCGTCCAGCATAATATACGGGTTCAGTTGCACTTCCATAGTTAACAGCTCCTTCAACCTTTAGGATTGATCTCTCTCTGATAGAGTAACCACTAATAGTGACAACTTCTGTCATAATTAGTAGTTATTTTATCAGGCCGGGATTTGTCCAGCAGATTTCTTAATTGACGGCAGCTTATTCATGGAGCCCGATTTCATAGTACTTCCTCGCATGTTTGACATTCAACAATCTTTTCTCCATTCAAGCATATGTTTAAATTTCAATGGCAAGGCAGTTGACGTATTCCGTCGGCAGCGACTCCGGCAGCGAAACGACTAGCGCGCCGAACGATTGCTGGAACGGCACTTTTCCGGCACCGAGCAATCGTACGTTCTTCACCTTCTCCTCCGAACCGAATGTTCGGATTACGGCAAGACGGTCTTTCGGCACACCCATCTGGAACGCATAGACCGTGCTGCCTTTCTGCGTGAACCGGAAATCCGACGCGGTCCACTCCGCCTTGTCTTCCTTAAAGTGATCAATAACGACGCGAGTGCCGCCTTCGCCTGACACGCGGAACGGCCGGGTGCCATATACCCCCTCCCCGCAGGCTTCAATCCACCGCGCCATTTCCTTCAAGATGTACCTGCATTCATCGTCGATTGTGCCATCGGGCTTCTGCGGAATGTTCAACAGCAGATTGCCGTTCTTGGCGATGATATCTACAAACATCTCGATGACATGCCCCGGCTTCTTGTAGACGGATTTTACATTATAGAACCAATCGCCCAGGCAGGTGTCCGTCTGCCACGGTTCCGGTTTGATTTCCGGCTCTTGGCTGCGCTCGATATCCATCACGCCGATGCTGTAAATCTCTTTCTTGCGGTCCTTCTGGTTATATACCGCCCTGTTAACGCCGCCGTTAAGCAACGCGCTCGTGTTGTACAGGTGCGCGACTGCGTGCAGCCCCGTCTGGTAATCAGGATGATCGGGATTAAAATCTGATTTGTCCCACGTGTTGACGAACGGCACCACGCCGTCTGAATACAGAAGATCCGGTTGATACAGGTCGATGACTTCCTTTACGATATCGAACCAGCGCTGATGCCACCATTGATTCGGCGTATACCACGGGTCCAAATCGTACATTTTCTTGCCCGGGTCGTGATGCTCGCGGTTCGGCAGGTACAGATCCTCGTACTCGGGATCATTGCCGTCATAGGGAATACCTTTGTACGGTCCTTCCTTGTCCTGCCCTTTGTTCCAATGGAACCAACTGAACGTAGCGCCAAGATGTTCGGTCAGGCCGAATGGCAGTCCCCGTTTCACCGCAGCCTGCTTCCATAGCGCGACGATATCCTTTTTCGGCCCCATGTTCACGGAATTCCACCGATGGATCTTGGAGTCGTAATTGAAAAAGTTGTCGTGGTGCATCGCCTGAGCTACAAAGTATTTGGCTCCTGCCGCTGCGTACAAGTCCATCAGCTCTTCGGGATCGAATTTCTCGGCTTGCCACAGCTGCACGATGTCTTTGTAGCCAAATTGCGACGGATGTCCGTAGTGCCGGACATGATAGCGGTACTGTTCCGAACCTTCGACGTAAAGGTTGCGAGCGTACCAGTCTCCGTACATCGGGACCGATTGGGCGCCCCAGTGCGACCAGATGCCAAGCTTGGCGTCCCGGAACCAATCCGGGCATTCGAACGTCCGCAATGAATCAAAGGTTGGTTCGTAGGGACCCTTAGCAATTTCTGTTTTCAGCAAACGTAAAACCTCCTAATTTGGTTGTCTCGGTATCATCTTCGTTACTTTGCCATTTTGTCGTACGCGTTCTGGTAAATTTCCAGATAACGTTTCAGTTTTAAGCCATCGAAGCCCTTCACGTATGCGTTCCACTCATTGTCCGTAAGCTTCTTCGATCCGCTTATGAACTGCGCCATATTCGAGCGGATGTAGTCATATCCCGTTAATCGGATAATGTAAATTCGACGGTAACGTCCATACCGGAATTCAGCGATAAGTGAAGAGGTTTGCCAGATCCCCCTTCAAGCGCCGTTGCTTCTCTTCCGTTGACCGTTGCTTTTGTCCAAGGAATGCCCATTTTCAATATGATGTCGTTGGCATTAGCAATGGAATTCAAGGTAACGCTCGCCGTTTGGGATATGAGATCCCATGTTAAAGAACGGACCTCCGCCCGGGTTCTTGCCATTAACCCATGAATGGACCCCGATTGCCATTCGGAAGGCAGTGCCGGAAGAAGCTCGATTTCACCGGCGTTGGAAAATAGCAGCGCTTCATTTACGGCTCCCACAGTACCGAATAAGGTATCTGTGCAATAAGTATCGCATCTTCTGTTAGTATCATGGTCCGTCATCAACGATGCGTAATAACCGGAATCCGTCATCATCGGCAGAAGGGAAGCGGCTACTTCGTTTCCGTCCTTTAATCTCGCGCAGACCAGTGCCTTGTGCATCCAGCCATGCCCCGCCGTGGCGTCCGACGTATTATATTGGTTTCGGTTATCTACCGCGGTAATGGCAGCTTTTGTGAGCTCCGCATCGTTCTGCGTCTCATATGCTGGCCATGCCGGGTAGAGATGGCTCAAATGGCGGTGGTTGTTGTTCTCCGTATATTCATTCATCGCCCATTCACGCAAAGCGCCGTCCTTGTCCACCTTGTAGTCCGGCAGCAGCTCCAGCAATGACTCCCACCCGGCGACCGCTGCTTCGTATCCGTCGCGCTTGACCGCTCGTTCCACGGTTATGACCATATGCAGTCCGTCCCTCGCTGCCGAAATATCCATGGTGGCATTGGCCGTAAGCGTGCTGTTGTAACCGATCGGGTTATTCTCCGGCGAATAGGTAGGGATGAGCAGATATTTCTCGCCTGGATTTAGCACCGACTTGCCTTGCTCATAGCACGCTTTGCCATTTACATCCGTATAGTACTCCGGCGTACATAGCTGCTCCCAGAAATTAGCCTGCTTGGTCAACAGCGGAAGCAAAATATCTTTTTCCAAATCCAGATATCCCATTTCTAGCAGCTTTTCGAATTCTTCATCCGTCAGCCCCCCATCCCGTACGCTGAGAATCGGCTTCAGTTCATGGATTCTCATGTGATCGTTGATCGGGATCTGTTGATTGCCGTAGCACTGCCAATATTCGAAGATGGGAAGCAGACACCAGCTTGCTCCCGCATTCCAATATTGAAACGGGTAGTCATTGTCGTATTCCACGTGCATCCCGCGGTCGATATCCGAGTTGACCGACACCTGTAGCGCATCATGCATCCCGTAGGCCATTCGCGCATTGTATTCAAAATCGGGCGTATTTCTCAAGAAGAAGGTGATATACCCAAGCTGGGCTTGCGTCAAATGGCCTGTATTCATGGGAGAGACCTGCAAATTCACGTTGGCATCAAGGGTATAGATGGCGCGCCAGCCTGGATTCCACTCTCCGGTCCACATGCCATACAATCGCGGCGCGCTTGAACCGCTGCAGCAAATCAAGGCATATCGTCCCTGGTTGTACACCTGTTCCATAAAAGCATGATTGATCCTCGATTTGGATGCCTTCTGTACGTTGATCAGCGTTATATTGTCCGTGATCTTGTCATCCTCGTCGCCTGCAAGAGAAAAACGCACGGCGTTAAATTCCGCGGCATGCTTTAGCGCATGAGGCGCAAGGGCGGCGTTGTAATCGAGTTTGCCGGAAACGTCCTTATATTTTTCAGCGACAGCATTCGTATTCTGAAACAGACGGTCAATGATCGGGTATCGCGTCATACCTGCAAAATCATCGATTTTGCCCATATCAAATGTTCGGTTCGATTGCGTGACTAAATAGACGGCGTCAGCATCGATCACTTGAATCGCCGGATTTCGTTCCTCTCCTACATTCATCGGTTCATTCGTGTCCGCGAGCAGCACTCTCTTCTGGGTTCCGTTAACGACCACAACCCGGGTCAGGCCGGCGTATCCTCCATCGATCAACTCGCTGCCCGGGTAGGACGGGTAATGGGCAACCTGCGCGATATAGGCAGCATTCGGGTCAACTAGCTTCTTGTATTGGAGCGCCGTCAGCTCGGACGCCCCGTCCCCCGCTTTGTACATGCCCGAAATGTCATCGATGGAAATGATCATGTTGATCTTGACGCCGGAGGACGATTGCGTGATCTTCGTAATCGATACGTTATCTTCCCTGGACGTAAACGAGGTTCGGATCCACTCGCCGCATTCATCGGAATAACGGACGCCGGTCTCTGCCGTCTCATAGTTCGTCCATCTTTCATAGCCGGACACGGTTCCCTTGTTCTTGGCGTTTAATCTGAGCTGGTGTCCCGGATGATAGCTGTAAAGAAAGGTTCTTTTCCTCGTTGTCCCGTCCGGAAAAGTAATCTTCCATTGATCGTTAAGATGAAAAACATTCCTCCTGGCCTCGGCAAGCTGTCCCGTCAGCTCTTCCGGAATCACTCTCGGATCGCCGGATGGATAGTTGAACCACATATATTGAAAAATAAAGGTGTCCGCATAAGGCGATCCGGACGTGACGTACCCGTTCTCACCGTTTCCGCTAACCATTCCGTCCCGCCACGCCGGGCCGGGATTGGAAGCTGGAATCTCGGTATAGGCGCCGGCGTAATTTCCTTTGTCGTACAGGCGTACAGAGTTCGAATCTTTCTTCATGCTATTACTCTCCTTCACCTCGTTTGACCTTTATTATAACGATCGCCTCATATAAAGCGGCATTCACTAGAACGACAGATCCTCGCTCTAAATGTCGCAAATTCGCAGATCTGTTATAATGGGAACATAATCGATCTGAGGAGCGAATGGAACATGAATTTACCGCCGATCCACTTGGAAAATACGAATCTGAAGATCACAGTCGGCGGGCTTGCACTGAATGTGCTATATATCAAGTTGGGCATTTTTTATCGTTCTTTTCCGGAACACCTCCATAGCAAACGAAGCTATGAAATGCATTTTATTCCTCTCGGGCAAGGAACGTTGATTGCGAGCGGCCATAGTTATCCGATCATCCCCGGCACCTTGTTTATGACAGGCCCTGATGTCGTCCATGAGCAGATCACAAATCTATCGGATCCTATGTCGGAATACTGTATTTGCTTCGAGTTGCTGGATCACGAGCCTACTCGGGATCGGGAACTTGATCTCTTAACCGAAACATTCGCGCAAACTCCATTCTGGTTCGGCCAAGATTCGCAAAACTTGATGGCGCTGTTCGAACAGCTTTCATTCGAAACGACTTCCAAATCTATCGGATATCACCGGTATGTAGGCACCATTCTCGAACAGATTGTTATCAAGCTCATTCGGAATTATATGGGGGATCAGATGGCTGTCACCGTCTCGCCGACACCGCTGCAAACGCCGGACGACAATCGACTGGCCACCATCGAACACGGATTTCTGTCTCAATATCGCTTCATTACCGTACAAGCGCTTGCGAGCACATTGGGCTTAAGCGTTAGACAAACGGAAAGAACGATCAAACAATTTTACGGCATGACGTTTACCCAAAAGCGTAACATGGCCAGGTTAAGCGCAGCAGCCCATTTTCTTACCACGACGACCATGACAATCAGCCATATCGCGGAAACGGTCGGATACTCGTCTCTAGAGCAATTTTGCTCGGCTTTTAAAATAAACTATGGAATGCCGGCAAGCCGGTATCGATTATCGCGTTCTGCTCAAATTTCCAAAACCGCTGACTAAAACGAACATTTTATCTATTTAAACCCACTAATTATTACGGCAGATCTTTTATTCTCATCGTGATACCGCCAACCTCCGCCCGGTTCCCGTACTGGCATGGTATAGTTGGTGTTAATGGAAACACCACTTCTATACTAGACTCCAGTTCAACGCCGCTTGGCGGCAGCTGCGGTAACTTCAGCTTGATTAATGTACAATCCTTAATCCGGACGTAATCCCTTTCCCGATGTAGACTTCCCACGAAATGCCGCTAGTCAAGCGGATCCCCACCCAAACCGTAAATGTTACGATACCTTTCTGGCAAATATTAAAAGACTCGATCCCTAACAAAAAAGTTAATCACTGGAATGCGATTATTTTGTGTCATTTAGATACAAAGAGCTCACTTTTGTGTCACTTCACTCGGACATGAAAGTTCATACATAAAAACATAAAAAGCCCATAGCTATGGGCTTTTATCGAAAACTTTATTCACTCACTTTTGTGTCCTTAGAATGCGCGGCGGCATTAAAAATAAATAAAAATGGAGGACGGCTTTTTACAGCCCCTCCACTTTTCGAACAAAAGTACTAGTCCTTTTTCGAGTCAACTCCACGATCTTTAATAGAAGCGTGAGCAAGGCGATAATCTCCAGGAAGCTCATGCTATCTCCTCCGATCCTGATAAGATGACTCTTCATCCGGACCTCCCTCTCCCATGAGGAGTATTCTGTTCCTTATCAATTTATTCAGGCTTATCTGAGATTAGAATAGCTCTTCCATCCCGATTGGCGCCGTAAGTTCTACTTTGTGTCCCTTACCTGTTTAACGATGGCTGATTCCCGTGTACTAACTAGCAAAAGCCGTAAAGGAGAGATATACATGTCCAGCCAATCTACAGCAAGACGCATAGAAGGAAAAGTTGCCTTAATAACCGGTGCCGGCTCCGGTATCGGACGGGCCGCCGCGATCCGGTTCGCGGAGGAAGGAGCGAATCTTGTTCTGCTTGACCGCGACCGACAGACGCTCTCCGTCGTCTGTCGCGAGGCGGAAGCGTTTGGAGCCAAATCCATCGCCGTCGAAGCCGATATATCGGACGAGCATTCTTTGGCGGAAGCCTACGATAAGGCAATTTCCGCATTTGGGCAGCTGGATATTGTTTTTGCCAACGCAGGCATTAACGGCACCATATCCCCGATTGAGCATATGGCCAAGGAAGAGTGGGAAGCTACGATCAACGTCAATCTGACCGGGACGTTTCTGACCGTCAAGCACGCGATCCCGCTTCTGAAGAAGAAAGGCGGCAGCATCATTATAACGAGCTCCATCAACGGCAACCGCGTGTTCTCGAATTTCGGCTTCAGCGCTTACAGCAGCTCGAAAGCCGGCGAGACCGCTTTTACCCGCATGGCGGCACTGGAGCTTGCGGAATACGGCATCCGCGTCAATGCGATTTGCCCGGGTGCGATCTCGACAAACATTGATCAATCGACAAAGCCCAAGCCTGAGCTCGAGGAAATCCGAATCCCCGTCGAGTTCCCGGAAGGCGATCATCCGCTTGAGGATGGACCCGGACAACCAGCGCAGGTTGCGAATCTCGTGCTGTTTCTCGCTTCGGACGAGGCAAGTCATATCACCGGGACCTCGGTCTATATCGACGGGGCAGAATCGCTGCTTCGCGGTTAAACAAGTCTGAACGGAGTGTAGAGAAAAGGAGATGACCCGTTTTGCAAAGAGAAAGCATTTATCATTCCCCCAGCCATAGATGGTCGTATGCCTATGATCCGGAAACGTTCCATCTTCGTCTTAAAACCAAACGCGGCGATGTAGAGCGGGTTGTTGCTATCGCAGGAGATAAATATGATTGGGATCATCATTACCAGGAAGTCGAAATGGATCTCATTGCGGCGGACGGCCTGCATGATTATTGGGAAGCCGTTATCCGGCCGGAATTCAAACGGTTCAGCTACGGCTTCCGGCTGCATAGCGGCGAGGAAACAATCTGGCTGACGGAGGACGGCTTCTCCGAGGAGGAGCCTACGCCTGCTGGCGGTTATTTCGAAGCCCATTACATTCATCCCATTGATCTGTTCGAAGCTCCGGAATGGGCCAAGGAAGCGATCTTTTATCAGATCCTCCCCGATCGCTTCGAGAACGGGGACAAAACTAACGATCCGGAAGGTACAAGCCCATGGGGAGAACAGCCGGAAGGCGAATCCTTTTTCGGAGGGGATCTGCAGGGGATTATTAACCGCATCGGGCATTTGAACGAGCTGGGCGTTAACGCCGTTTATTTGACGCCGGTCTTCCGTTCGCCCTCCAATCATAAATACGACACGACCGATTACCGGGAGGTTGATCCTCATTTCGGGGACAAGGAGCTCCTCAAGAAGCTGGTCCAGGTCTGTCATGATCATGGCATTCGCGTGGTGCTGGATGCCGTATTTAATCATGCAAGCGAACAGTTCCCGGCTTTCCAGGATGTACTGGAGAAGGGAGAGCAGTCGGAATATAAAGACTGGTTCCATCTGAACGGCTTCCCGGTAGAGGTTCAGGACGGCATACCGAACTATGATACCTTCGGCTTCTATGGCAATATGCCAAAGCTGAACACAGCCAATCCGGATGTGAAAAAGTATCTGATCGAAACCGCGGTGAACTGGATGAAAGAAACGGGGATCGACGGATGGCGGTTGGATGTGGCCAACGAAATCGACCATCACTTTTGGCGCGATTTCCGCATAGCCATTAAGGATGCTAATAAGGAAGCCTTTATTGTCGGGGAAGTATGGAGCGATTCGCTGCGCTGGCTTCTTGGCGATCAATTTGATTCCGTCATGAACTATCCGTTTACGGAGCTGGTGCTTAGCTTTTTCGCAGACCGTGCCATCCCGCCGGCGAGATTCGCGGAAAAAATGAACCGGCTGCTCATGCGGTATCCGCAGCAGACGAACGAGACGTTGTTCAACCTGCTGTCGAGCCACGATATTCCGCGCGTTATGACCCGGTGCGGCGGCGATACGAGCCGTGTGAAGCAAGCCGTGGTATATATGATGACCTCTATGGGTCTGCCATGCGTCTATTACGGCGATGAATTCGGCATGGAGGGCGGAGAGGACCCGGATTGCCGTAGATGCATGGTGTGGAGCGAAGAGGATCAGAACCAGGAGCTGTTTGATTTCTACAAGCTGCTCATCTCGCTTCGGAAGGAGCGTGCCGCCCTTCGCAGCGGCCGTTTCCGCGTCCTGTTAGCGGATGAAGACAGCGGCTCGCTCATTTACGAGCGGCTGGACGGCAAGGAGCATTTCACGATTTGGATGAACCGGTCGGACGAGCCGGCCGAGCTTTCGCATCCGATGAACGAAGGCGGATGGCGCGACGCCTTGACCGATGAGCCGATCGACAACCCTGACGGCAAGCTTGTTATCGGGCTCGAGCCTAACGGCTACCGGATTGTATGGCGTAAAATCGAATAAATACAAATAAAGGGGTGCCGGATTCGTCCGGCACCCCTTTGGTTATGGCAAAAGCTCCTCGTATAACTCCTTGTATTGCTGCGCCGAACGGTTCCAGCTGTAATCACCCTTCAGGGCACGTGTTAACAGCTTTTGGCGAACCTCCCGGTCCCTCCACAAGGCTAATGCGCGGCGAACCGTATACAGCATGTCCCAACTGTTATAAGGGGCAAAGGAAAAGCCGTTGCCCTCCCCCGTGTATTCATTATAGCTGTGCACCGTATCGCGCAAGCCTCCCGTCTCCCGTACAATGGGCAGGCTGCCGTAACGCAAAGCAAGCAGCTGGCTGATTCCGCAAGGCTCGAACTGCGACGGCATCAGAAACAAATCCGAACCGGCATAGATCCGCCGGGCGAGACCGTCGTCAAAGCCGATATAAGAGACGACCCTTCCTTTGTGGCGACGTTCCGCTTCGCGGAACAGATGCTCCAGATGCGGATCGCCTGTTCCAAGCAAGGCAAGCTGTACATCTTCGGAGTACATCAGCTCGTCCAGCTGCTCGAGCACCAGCGGAAGCCCTTTTTGATCCGTCAGCCGGCCAACCATGCCGATTAAAGGGACTTCAATATCCTCGCGCAGGCCAAGCTCCCACTGGAGGGCTGTTTTGCAAACAAGCTTGGCTTCCGGAGAATCGCCAGAATACCGAGCCTGTAATTGCGAATCAGATGCCGGATTGTATAAACCGTCGTCAATTCCGTTAACGATGCCAACCAGACTGTCCCCTCTTCCGCGCAGCGTGCCTTCCATTCCGCAGCCGTATTCCGGCGTCGTAATCTCCCAAGCGTATGAAGGGCTCACGGTTGTAACGCGGTCAGACAGCTGGATGCCGGCCTTCATGAAGCTGACCGATCCGTAAAATTCCACATGATCGTAAGTCAAATAATGCGGTGGCAGACCGAGCAAATCGCCCAATACATGCGGTGGGTAATTACCCTGATATTGCAGGTTATGAATAGTAAATACGGTCTTAATGCTCGCGTATTCCTGCCGCCAGCTGTAATGATGGCGCAGCAGCGCGGGAATCATGCCGGTATGCCAGTCATGGCCATGAATGAGATCGGGCCAGAAGCCGATTGCGGAGAGAGCCTCCAGCGCGGCCCGGCATAGGAAGGAAAATCGCTCCCCATCGTCGTCATGCCCGTAAGCGGAGCCTCTTTTGAAATATTGCTCGTTATCGAGAAAATAATAAATAATACCGTCCTGCTCCAGTTCTCTGATTCCGCAATACGCGTAACGCCAGCCGACCGATACCCGAATCTCCGCAATAGTCTTCATCCGCGAGCGGTAACGCTCCGGTATGGAGGTATAGAGCGGCAGCATGACGCGCGCTTCAACCCCTAACGGCTTAAGTGCCGCCGGCAGCGCGCCAAGCACATCGCCTAACCCGCCAGTCTTTAGAAACGGGGCGCATTCCGCCCCCACGAACAATACTTTCAAGTTCCCTCTCCCCTTCGGCTCTGACTCTTATACCTTTGCAATCCGTTCCCTCTTCCGGCTTCTGCGCTTGCTGCCCGGTACCGGGAGAGCCAGCTCCTTATGCAAGGTTTGCGGATCCTGCTCCATGCGTACAGCAGCACGCGATTCTTTCTCGCGTTTCAGAATAACGACCGACAGCGGCGGAAGCGGCAGCTCAATGCTATGCTTGCGGCCATGCCAGACAATCGGCTCCGACCGGACGACCGCCCCTTCCGCGGCGGCAAGCTCCATGAATCCGGAGCCGCCGTAAGCAGGGCTGTCGCTGTTAAGCAATATTTTATAGCCGCCCTGGCTCGGAACTCCTATCCGGTACCGCGCATGGGCATGCGAATGAAAGTTGCAGAGGATGATCAGCGACTCTCCGTTTGCCCTGCCTTTTCGTCTGTATACAATGACGCTTTGTCCCTCATCCTGGAAATCGATCCACTCGAAGCCTTTTGGCGAGGAATCCAGCTGCCACAGTGAACGCTGTTCTAAATACAAACCATTCAACGTGCGGACGAAATCCTGCAGCTTGCGGTGCTGCTCATACTCGAGGAGCAGCCAGTCCAGCTCCGCCTCATCGCGCCATTCGATAAACTGGCCGAATTCGCCGCCCATAAACAGCAGCTTTTTGCCCGGGTGAGTCATCATATAGCCAAGCAGCAGCCGCAGACCCGAGAACTTCTCCTCATAGCTGCCCGGCATTTTATCCAGCAGGGACTTCTTCCCGTGAACCACCTCGTCATGCGACAGCGGCAGCGTGTATCTCTCGTCAAAGGCATACCAGATCGGGAACGTCAGCAGTCCATGATGGCAGCTCCGTTCTTCGGGCTGATGGGCAAAATACTTTAGCGTATCGTTCATCCAGCCCATATTCCATTTATGGGTGAAGCCCAAGCCTCCTTGCTCGGGCGGAACCGTTACCCCCGGATAAGCATGCGATTCCTCCGCCATCATAAGCGCATGAGGGAAATGCGCCCTCACCACCGTATTCAGCTTTCGCAAAAAGGCAGCTGCCTCCAAATCCTCCTTGCCGCCATGCCGGTTCGGTCGCCAACGTCCATCCGGACGGTCGAAATTACGAAGAAGCATGCTAGTAATCGCGTCTACCCGAAAACCGTCAATATGGTACACGTCCAGCCAGAACAAAGCATTCGAGATCAAAAAACCGCATACCTCCGGCTTCTCGTAATCAAAAGCAAGGGTCCCCCACTGCTCCTTCTCCGCAATCAGCGGATCGGCATTCTCGTATAGCGGGCTGCCGTCAAAAAGACGCAGACCATGGGCATCCTTTGCGAAATGCCCGGGAACCCAATCCAAAATGACGCCAAGCTCCAGACTATGGCAGCGGTCTATAAAAGCCATCAGCTGGTGAGGATCCCCATACCGGCTTGTTGCGGCGAAATAGCCCGTCCCCTGATAACCCCAGGAACGGTCGTACGGATGCTCCGCCAAGGGCATCAGCTCGATATGGGTGTATCCCATCTCCGCCGCATAGGCGGGCAGCTCCTCCGCCAGCTCTTCATACGTATACAGCCGCCCATCCTGATGCTGCCTCCATGTGCCGGCATGCACCTCGTAAATATTTAAAGGCTGGCCGAACAGCGGCTTGCGTCCGCGAAGCCAGCTCTTGTCCTGCCATTCGTAGCCGTCTAATGAGCAGATGACCGACGCCGTGCGAGGCCGCACTTCCGCCTTGAACGCATACGGATCCGCCTTCAGCTGTCTGCCTCCCGCCCTTGTCTCTATATCGTATTTATACAAATCTCCACTGACAAAGCCCTCGATAAACCCGCTCCATATACCGGACTCTCCGACCTTCTCTAGCTCATAGCCCGCTTCCTTGAACCCGTCCCAGCTATTGCGGTCCGAAGCTATGGCAAGACGTCTCGCGTTTGGTGCCCACACCGTGAAACGAACGCCGCTGCGTCCTTTTTCCACCGCTAAATGAGCGCCCATCTTCCGATAGCTGTTCAGCCATGTTCCTTCGTGGAATTGATAAATATCGTCTGCGCTAAGCTTGATGCTTCGTTTCAATATTTCCAACCTCCTAAAAAGAATTGTCACGTGCTCTTGGTGACAATTCTTACTTCGTAAGCATGTGCTTAGAATTGGCGCCTGCTCTTGGCGGCAATTCTTACTTCGTAAGCCAAAAAACACATTCCAGAATGTTTTATACCCGCTAATAGCTTTATAGAAACATCTGTTTCAAAGGCAAAGGCTCCGGTGTAAGCAGATGGTACAAGGACACTTTCGATTATACCAATCCTAATACGAGAAAGCTTGGAGGAATATAGAATGACACAGATGAATTGCATGGCGATGTTATTGGCAGGCGGCGAAGGCAAACGGCTTGCACCCCTTACAACGGCGCTGGCCAAACCGGTTGTCCCCTTCGGAGATCAGTATCGGATGATTGATTTCCCGCTTAGCAACTGCATGAATTCGGGGATTCGACGGATTGGCGTGCTGACTCAATTTTGCGCGGATACCGTTCACCGTCATATCGGTGGCGGAGAAGCATGGCTGAATGCCGTGCAGCCTAAGCATCTAGGCGAGATTGCGTTATTGCCCGCTTCCGAGGCTTCTCCAAACGGATGTTATACAGGGACAGCTGATGCCATCTATCGCAATCTAAGCTATATCGAGCACCATAATCCGGAGCATGTTCTCATTCTCTCCGGCGACCATATCTATCAAATGGATTACCGGCCGATGCTGGAGGCGCATGTCAAAAGCGGAGCAGCCGCTACGATTGCGGTAAAACGCGTCCCTTGGCATGAAGCTAGCCGCTTTGGCATTTTGAATACCAACGAGGATTACAGCGTGGTTGAATTTGAGGAAAAGCCCTCCCGTCCAAGAAGCAACCTGGCTTCGATGGGCATTTATATGTTCCGGACCGACAAGCTGAGGGAGGTGCTGCTGAAAGACGCCGGCAATCCCGCTTCCAGCCATGACTTCGGCAAGGATATCATTCCGATGCTGCTGCAGGATGGAGCAAGCCTGACGGCTTACCCTTATGAAGGCTACTGGCGAGATGTCGGTACGGTCGACAGCTTGTGGGAAGCGCATATGGAGCTGATTGACGGCACGCTGCGCCTGTCTGAGCCGCAGTGGCCTTTATATTGCGGAAGCCAGAAGCGCCCAGGCTCCTTGCGTCCTAATCTCCGAAACCTGTCAGCCGAGCGGGACAGCATTGTTCATGACAATTGCCGGATGGACGGTATTGCGCAGCGATCCGTTATCAGCAATGGTGCAGACGTTGGCAAAGGCAGCCTAATTTACGAGAGCATCATTATGCCAGGCGCACGGATCGGGCGGAATGTCCGTATTCATAAGGCCATTATCGGAGAAAATGCGGTTATCGAGGACGGTTCGGTTATCGGCGCTCCTCAAAGCGAGCAAGTCGCCGTTGTTGGACCGGGCGAGAGAGTCGCTTCGGGACGCAAGACAGCCGTTTCCGCAAGTCGAGAGACTCTTGCCGCCCTGCTCGGCGGTCGCGAGCTGTACAAAGATAATGCCATGAGTTATTAATCCGGCGAATGCCGACGCAGCAAAAAAAGACCTTGGGAGTCCCAAGGTCTTTTTGGCTTAACGCAGGGTTATTGCCCCGCTGCCCACTCTGCTTCACGTTTCTCGGCAGCAGCAAGCTGTTTTTTGTATACCGTTCCGGACAGCAGCACGCTTATCTCATACAGAATGATAAGGGGGATCGCAACCAAGCTGTCGGATACGAAATCCGGCGGCGTCACAACGACACCGATAAAAATCATAAGGAAATAAGCAATCCGTCTCATCTTGCGGAGCCTTACCGGATTAAGAATCCGGATGGCCGTCAGGAACATAATAACAAGCGGCAGCTCGAACAAGAGTGAAATCGGTATCAAAATATTAAACATAAAGGAGAAGTATTGCGTAATCCCAATCGTTTCTTCCAGATTAAGATTCGCCGAAATTTTTCGCGTGAAATGAAAGGCCAGCGGGAATACGACAAAATACGAGAACGCTAGACCAACCAGGAACATAATCAGCGCAAAAGGTATGTATTTAATGGTTGCCCGTTGTTCATTTGGCTTAAGCGCGGGCTTCACGAAGGCCCACAGCTGATAGGCCGTAAACGGAATAGCCAGCAAAAGAGCAATAACAAAGGCAAATTTCATATAAATGCCGATGCCGTCCCACAAAGAGAATGCATGCAGCTGCAAGCCTTTAGCAGGCTCCTGCTCCATCAGGAAGTTATAGGCCGGTTCGGCAATAACGAGTCCGATAATAAGGCCTAGTACGATAACAATCAGCATATATATAATCCGCTTCCGCAGCTCGCCAAGATGCTCAAACAGCGGCATCAAGCCTTCTTCGCGAATTCGGGCCCGGTCGAAACTCTGTCCGGAAGCCTTGTCTTGTGATGTACTCATCTTTATAGCCCCCTTTCAGCAAAAAAGCGGGCCCGGTTAGTCCGGAAGCCGCTTATTATCCACTTCGATATTTTCCGTACGGTTCACTTCAACCCGTTTGTTGTCTTTCTCGTCATCCATCATATCTCTTGCGCCTGCTTTAAACTCCTTCAGCGTACGCCCGAATGCGCGCCCCAGCTCAGGCAGCTTGTTTGGTCCAAACAGCAGCAAAGCGACAATTGCGAGCAAAATAAATCCCGTTGCGCCAATTCCTGACATCCTCGATCTTCCTCCTCATCGTTATACGCTTATGTACTACACTAACCGTTGTTCAAACCGCCATATCCCATACGGACAATGTCTTCTCTCACGATAGTCTGACCAGCTAATATACGAGGCAGCAGTACATCGAAGGAAGTATACGGATCATGCATGACGCAGCCCGGCAATCCCATAATCGGCACGCCGTTCAAATAACCCATAAGCAGCATCGAGCCCGGCAGCATTGGCGTGCCGTAGCTGACAATATCCGCTCCGGACGCTTTTATCGCGCCTGGTGTCCGGTCATCAGGATCAACCGACATTCCGCCGGTCACTAGTATCATATCATAACGTTGCTCTAGCAAATAGTGTATTTCCTTGACAATTATTTGTCGGTCATCCGGCGCGAAACGCTGCTCGGCTACTTCCGAGCCAAACGCTTCCAGCTTGGAACGGACGGCCGGACCAAACTTATCCTGAATACGTCCGGAAAACACTTCGCCGCCGGTTGTCAGAAGTCCCGCCCGCAGCTTGCGGAAAGGAACAACCCGAAGAGGGGCCTCCCCTTGATTGGCGGCTCGATATTCCGCTGCCAGTCTTTCAACCTCTTCGACCTTTGCTTTAGGCACGGTAAGGGGAATCGCTCTTGTTGCAGCAATTGGCCGCCCTTCCTGAACAACGCTATTCGTCTTCACCGTCGCTAGGGCAATCTCTCCAAGATCGTTAATCGCTTCCACGAGAGTCTGGTCTACTTCCGCAAGACCTAGCATGGAAGCTTTCAAGCTGACCTTGCCTTCATGCGGATCGGAAAGCGCAATTCCTTCTCCGGCAAGCGCTTTGGCCATGCGGTTGGCCGCATCATCCTCATGCAGCTCATTCTCGCCCAGCTCCATAATATAAATATGCTCTTTGCCGATATCCAGCAGGCTCGGAATATCCGCTTCCGTGATGACATGACCTTTTTTGAACAAACGTCCTTTGAACTGTCCGGGTATAATCTGCGTAAGATCATGGGCAAGCCGGAGACCAATCGCTTCCCGAACCGGAACTTCCTTCAGTATCGTGTCCGTTCCGCTCATTCGTGATCTCCATGCGTGCCGGTGACGATTTCCAAGGCATGCGGCAGTTGATCCATAATCGCCATCAGGCTCTCATGGACGCCTTTTGGGCTGCCGGGCAGATTAATAATCAATGCTTGTCCGCGAATGCCGCATACCCCGCGGGAGAGCATCGCGCGGCGGGTCTTTTGCAACGCTCCCATCCGCATGGCCTCCGAAATTCCGGGTACAAGACGGTCAACCACCTTAAGGGTTGCTTCCGGCGTTACATCCCGTTGCGCCAGACCGGTTCCTCCCGTCGTTAAGACCAGATCCGCCTGATAATATTCGGTCATCTCGATCATGGCCGCGATAATCTCGTCTTGCTCGTCGGGCACAATCCGGTAATCGACAATCTCTCCGCCCAATTCCTCTTCTACCAGCTCGCGAATGACCTGTGCGCTAGTATCTTCGCGTTCACCGCGCGAGCCTTTGTCACTTGCCGTCAATATCGCTACTTTCCACCGCATCTATTATTCCTCCCATCCCTTATCCGTTCATGGGTTGTCAAATCCGATAGTCTCCATTTTTGCCCCCGGTTTTCTCAATCAGGTACGTGGGACCGATGACCATATCCTTCTGCAGCGCCTTGCACATATCGTACACGGTAAGCGCGGCGGCAGAGACAGCTGTTAAAGCTTCCATCTCTACGCCTGTCTTGCCGGTTGTCTTGACCGTTGCTTCAATATACAGCTCATCTTGTCCGTTATCCCCGAAGGTAACATTTACGCCCGTAAGCGGAAGCGGATGGCACATCGGAATCCAATCCGATGTTTTCTTCGCGGCCATAATCGCAGCTACCTGCGACACGGCAAGCACATCCCCTTTGCCGATGCTGCCTTCCTTAATGCGGGCCAACGTACCCGGGTTCATCTTCACCTGCGTACGCGCGGTTGCCGTTCTCGCCGTTACTTCCTTATCGCTGACGTCAACCATCCGCGCCCGTCCTTGCTCGTTAAAATGAGTCATTTCCATTAGCGTTCACTCCATACTCTTGCTGAAAGCTCCGTTACAATACCGTCCATTCGCCTGTCATGGGCCTGCATTGGAATATCGTCGACCAGCTGATCTTCGAACGCGATGCCAAGCCACGTCACATTCGCCCGCTCACGACTCAGCCGCTCGGCAAATCGGTCATAATATCCGCCGCCGTAGCCGAGACGCCCGCCTTGTTGGTCGAAGGCAATGCCCGGCGTTACGACAAGACCGGGAACATAGGAATCTGGCAGCGCCGGACATTTATCCGGGTCAGGCTCCAGAATACCGTATGCTCCTGCCTTAAGACCGCTCCAATTGGCTAGTTTATGCAAAGTCATTGACCGGTCCGCCGGATAACATTTCGGAACAACAACCTCCGCTCCCGTCTTCCAGCCCCACTCAATCAATGAACGGGTATTCAGTTCGGAACGGAATGGCACGTAACACATAAAGCTTGTCACTCCGCGATCCATCATCCAATTCGCTAAATACCGGCATGCCGCCTCCGACCGGATGATACGCTCTTCAAGGGGAATGCCGTCACGCAGCGTTGTGATGGCCTTTCGCAGCACTGCCTTGTCCAGCGGCATCCCGTTTGATTGTTCATTCATCGTTCCCCGGCTCAGCCTTCCCATACATGCTTTTTGTTTAATTGTATTTTACCATTGTTATGCAACTTTCGCCAATGGCGACTGGTAATATATAATGGAACGGAAAAGCCTGTCATTATTTGTTGGAGGTATTATTCATGCTGCTTCAGTTATCCAATATCAGTAAAAACTATGGCATAGACGTCATCTTATCCGATATATCGATGCAAGTCCTGGAACGCGAACGGGTAGGGCTTGTAGGCGTAAACGGCGCCGGCAAATCGACTTTGCTCAAAATTATCGCAGGCGAGCTTTCTTACGACTCCGGTGCCATTCATAAAGCCAAGGAAACACGGATCGGCTATCTGGCCCAGAACAGCGGTCTTCAATCAAACCGCACGATCATTGAGGAAATGCGCGCCGTATTCTCCCATCTGATCGAAGCTGAACGAGAGCTTCGCGAGATGGAGCAGCAAATCGCTGATCCGGCTCTTCACGACAATCCCAAGCGTTACGAGGATGTCCTCGACCGTTATTCCCGCAAGTCCGACTGGTTCCGCGAGCAAGGCGGCTTCGAGATCAATACCCGCATTAACAGCGTCCTTCACGGGATGGGCTTCGGAAGCTTCCCGCCGGACACGCTGATCAGCACCTTAAGCGGCGGTCAGAAAACCCGTCTTGCGCTTGCCCGCATTCTGCTGCAGGCACCGGATCTGCTCATGCTCGACGAGCCTACCAACTATCTGGACATTCCTACGCTGACCTGGCTCGAAGGATATCTCCGCAGCTATTCCGGCGCCATTCTGGTCGTCTCCCATGACCGTTACTTCCTCGATGCGTTAGTTACGACCATCGTAGAGATCGAACGGCATGCGGCCAGACGCTACACGGGCAACTACAGCCGGTACATAGAGCTGAAGGCTGCCGAATACGAGGCCGACATGAAGCAATACGAGAAGCAGCAGGAAGAAATCGCCAAGATGGAGCAGTTCATTCAGCGCAATATCGTCCGTGCTTCCACAACCAAACGGGCTCAAAGCCGACGTAAAGCGCTCGATAAAATGGATGTGCTCGACAAGCCGCTCGGCGACTTGAAGAAAGCCCGTTTTACGTTCGAGATCGAGCGCCAGACGGGCAAGGACGTTCTGGATGTTGCCGACTTGTCCGTCAAGTTTCCGGAGAAGGACCGCCAGTTGTTCCAGCACGTATCCTTCAAGCTTTCCCGCAGTGAAACGGTTGCCCTTATCGGACCAAACGGGATCGGCAAGTCAACGTTATTAAAGGTATTGGTTGGACAAAGACAACCGCAGACAGGCATCGTCCGTTGGGGCTCCAACGTCAAGCTTGGATATTATGACCAAGAGCAGACCGGGCTAACTTCCTCCCATACGGTACTCGAAGAAGTATGGGGCACATACCCGCATATGGAGGAAGCCCGCGTGCGTACCGTGCTTGGCAACTTCCTGTTCAGCGGCGAGGATGTCCTAAAGCGTATTTCCTCTCTAAGCGGCGGGGAAAAAGCGCGTGTCTCGCTTGCCAAGCTGATGCTTGAACAGGCAAACGTACTCATTCTGGACGAGCCTACCAACCATCTGGACCTGTTTAGCAAAGAGGTGCTTGAATCCGCTCTGCTCGATTACGAAGGAACCTTGCTCTTTATCTCCCATGACCGTTATTTCCTTAACAAGATGGCGGAACGTATTGTCGAACTGACTCCGACAGGAACTGAGCATTTCCTAGGAAATTATGATGACATGATCGAGAAGAAGGCCGAACTGGAGGAAGCCCGCCTTGAGGCAGCGGCAAAGCTGGCTAGCAAATCCAACCAGCCCGTTGCGGAAGCTCCTACTTCCTACGAAATGGATAAGCAAGCCAAACGGGAAGAACGGAGCCGCATCCGCAAGCTGGAGCAGCTTGAGCAGGAGATTGCTTCGCTGGAGGAGCAAATTGCCGAATTCGAAGTACAACTGACCGATCCGGCTATCTTTAACGACTATATGGCCATTCAAGAAATTCAAACGAAGATTGAAGAGAAACGCACTTCGCTTAACGCCGCTTACGAGCAGTGGGAACAATTAAGCGAATAAGCGCCAAAACCTCCCCGCGCATCCATCGTGATCGCACCGGGGAGGTTTTTTATATCTTTTTTCTCTCCAAAAACTTGTCCATGATGGAGTAAAAGAATCCTGCCAGACCAAACAGAATAAGGGCACTATTTACGTTAAGGCCATATCCCTTTACGTAATAGTCGTCGCCCAAATCATAAAATTGATCAAACACCCATATTCCCACTATACCTCCGGCAATGGAATATAAGACGATCCTTGCAGGTAATAGCTTTACGAACCTCGTAAGAAGCAAAGTTAACGGGAAGAACGTAACCGCGTATATAACAATGCTGCAGAGCAAGCAAAACATAACGAAGATGCTGCCCATGTTACGCAGCCCGTAATATTCCGTAGTCGTAATCTTGTTTCCTTCCAGTATTTCCAGACCAATAGCAGCCATCGTAAAGAGGATAATAAAGACCACCCACAACCATATATATTTCATTGCTTTGCCTCCACCCTGCACTCGTATGTATGCCGCAAACCTTATCGATACAATTATACTTTGTTTTAAATAAAAAAGATGCTTACGCCATATAGGCGTAAGCATTGAGAGGGAAACCAAAAGTTAGGGTGGTCTTACATAGACAAATCATGGGGATACGATTCTGCAGCTTCCGCGGCAGCTATCCCATATAAGAAGACTTTCGCGCTCACCGGCGGCGAATCGCGAGAAGTCGGGGTAAGCATCAATTAGGTTAAAAATTGCTCCATGCGAATAAGGCCAAGCCGTTTGGCTTCTACAATCGCTTCGGATCTTGAACGCACGCTCAGCTTCTCGAAAATACGGGTTAAGTTGTACTCTACCGTCCGCTGGCTCATATGAAGCTTGGCAGCGATATCCTTATTGCTGCTGCCGTTCGCCACTTCCTGCAAAATATCCTGGTCCCGTTCATTAATCGAGACCTCTTCGATCGCTTTCTCCGCGCGGGTAATCTTCACTTCATTACGCCGCAGCTGCTTCAGCAGGGTTATTGGAATAACCGCTTCCCCTCGCATCGCGCAACGGATGTTGTTATGAAGCTGTTCCCGCGATACCGTCTTGGATATAAACCCGGAGACTCCGCATTCAATCAGCAGGTTGTAATGGGTGCTGATCTCATAGCCGGTATAGATAAGAACCCGGCGGTCGGGATCTTGCTGAATAAGCCGCTTCGTAAGCTCAAGACCGCTGATTCCCGGCATATTCAGGTCGCACAATATAATATCAAAGGTGTCATGATTGACGGCATCGAGCGCTTCCATAGCGGACAGCACGACCGTTACCTTCATTTCAGGATCCTGTTCGATCATGGTTTTGGTTCCTTCGCCAACGGAAGGATGATCATCAACTAATAAGATACGAATCACGCAATAATCCCCTTTCCGAACGACCGGTCGTCATTGTCTCCGGCAAGTTGATTACAACCTCCAGCCCGCTTCCGCGCTTCGACCGGAACGTAATCTCTCCTTCAAGACTCGCTACCCGCTCTTTAATGCCGGACAGCCCCATATGCTCAAAGGAGGCTTTCATATAATCAACATCCATTCCGATACCGTCATCCTTGTAGCGGAAGTAGATTCTTCCTTTCCGCTGTTCAAGCTCCAGGGTAACCCGGTTCGCCTGCGCATGCTTGGCAGCGTTCCTGAGCAATTCCTGCACGATCCGGTAAATGGCTGTAATTTGTTCTTCGTTAAGCGGATGGGCGAACGGCTTCGGCCTGAAATCAACGGCGAAATTATCGCGCATCTGCGAGTGCTCCACAATGGATTCCACCGCTTCGATGACGCCCATCTCTTTCAGGAGCGGCGGCCGCAGCTCATTGCAGGTCTCCCGGATCTGGTGAATAACATCCAGCAGGCCTTCCTTGATCTCGTTCAGCTCTTCGCTAAGATTGTCCGAGATGGGATAATCGTTCATCAATCCCTCCAGCTTGCGGTACCAGATTAACTGGTCCTGCAGTGCGGAATCATGAAGATCGGCAGCCAGCTTTCTTCGTTCGTTCTCCGACAGACAGAACAACAACCGCAGAACCCAAGGGGCTGTGGTCTGCTCCTTGCGCACTTCCGATTCCAGGTCCTCAATCAGGCCTTCGATCAGATAAAGATTCTCAAAGACAATGCTGGAGTAGTTCGCGAGCGTCTTTAACCAACGCAGCTCGTCCGAGTTGAACCGGGTATGGTTCGTCTTCGAACCAATCCAGACGACGTGGTATTTGGAACGCTGACGGCCGATTACAAGACCGATGCCATGCGGCAGCTCCACCATCTCGCCAACCTGCAGAGAGTCCGCCACCTGAAGCAGGAACAAGGACGTTCCTTTCTCCTCGTCGGATTCACCCAGCTTGTGCACGGAGCCGTCTGCCTGATCCACAAGGACAAAATCAATCCGGTTAACCGGAAGCAGGTCGCTGATCTCTTGCTTCAGCACAGCCTCCAAATCCGCTCTCTTCATCACGGTTGCAACCTTGCGGGAGAATCGGTCCAGGCTGTCCTGATAGCTGTACATGGCTTTGAACAGCTTAGGCCGGAACTTATGATCGATCTGCTCCTTCACATACAAGAAGAGAGTCATCACAACATAAGAAGTCAAGAAAATTTGAATGTAACCAATCCAGGATACGTCTGCCTTTCCATTCAGCACTCCGATTATCGCAAGCGTCAGCAGAAGAGCCGGCAGGGCGGACAGAAGCGTATAATATTTAAACCTTGTCAGGATGAAGTCAATGTCAAAGAGCTGATTGGATGTTAGCAGATAGAAATAAACAATCGGCAGCACGAACAAAAATAACGATGTAAAGGCAGCCGGCAAAATCTGCCCTCCGCCGATAAAGAGCGGCAGCAGGTTCATTGCCGTAAACGGCGTAAACGCGACGATATGCGATACCAGCGTGATTTTGAATAGCGAATTAAACTTCGTCTTGCGGTACTGCAGAAACTTTCTGACGAGCTGATAGATGCAGATGAAATTTCCGATAATCAAGGTACCGTAATACAACATCCGTATGTATACAAACGCGCCGTTGGACACCAAGTCCGTCCAGACATACAGCAGCATGCCCAGCTCGACTGCGCCAAACGTGCTTAGCATTCCGATTAAACCGGCTTTGCTGATGAAGACGACATTATACCGCTTCATGTACTGATTCATAAACTGCAGGAAAATGATCGGAACTGAAGGGAGAACGAAATAGATAATCGAAAATCCGACAGGATCGCTTCGATAGGATGCCGCCGAAGAATAATAGCATAGCCCGATCGTGGCAAAAAACAGCATAAGCATCAATGCTGCGCTGTCATTTTTCCTTTTCGAATACAGAAAAGAAGAAAACCCTGCGAACAAGACCAGCGAAATAAGCGGGATGTACAGCTGAATGAACAACTCCCAACTGGAATGATCCCCATACCAGCCCCGGTTAAACTCTATCAACTGCTGATCTTTATTGCTGTGCTCGACCAGCACGGAATCTGATTTCTCAATGGAGAAGAACTTCTTCACATTACTATATTGACCTGCCGGCGCGTCGTTCACGGAAAGAATTTTATCGCCGACCAAGATGCCTTTGCTAATCGCTTGTCCGGCAGGCTCGAGAGCTTTAACGAAATAATCTCCCTTTGAACCTTCCACTAGTTCGACGCCTATAAAAGGCTCCTTGATGATCGTAAGGGTCAAATAGAGCAAAATAACGAGAAATGTAATCAGGAAGAGAGGTGCTGAAATTCTAAGAGTTGGTCTAAACATCGTCTAATCTCCTCCTGCACTCGCATGAAGTCGTTTTATGACTATATTAGCCCCAAACTGCCAGCGTGTAATTGCCCTTTTTCTCGTCTTGATTCTTCAGCGCATCTTGGAGTGCTTTGTGCTCAGCTGCGGATACGCCAGCCAATTGCAGCTGTCCACCCATCACCATCGACATTTTCTCTTTGCTTGCAGCAAGCGAACGAATAGCATCTTTCAACATTTAAAATTCCTCCTCTGCTATAGTAGAATCAAATTCTGATTCTACTATAGCAGGAAATCTTTCGACAGCAAACGCCAACTTGCCCCGTATTTTCCGCAATCGTCATTGCGGTTTGTGAAGAAAGCCTCTAGCTGGAGAAAATCTCTAGGAGCTTGTCCTTAGCCGAAGCGGTCTCCGGTACCCCGCCAAGCAGTTCCTGGAACCGATTAAAATGCATCCTCATGCGCACCGACCCATATAATGCCGCCCCTGTCCGGTCGCACGCTTCTTCCAGCATTTGCTGCCTGCCTGCGACATCTTCCGACCGCAGCCTGCCTTCGAAATAGTCCAAAATCCATTGATCGTCCTCCGCCAATTCCTCCAAAAGGAACAAGGTGAGAAGGGTCTTTTTGCGCAAAATAAAATCATTTTTGTCATCCCAGCGAAGCAGGTCCTTAATATCATTTTTAATTTGGGCCGCCATTCCTACTTCCTCGGCATATTCCGCAACGATGGGATGCCATTCCCGGCCTGCCAGCATGACCCCCGCCATGCAGGCGAACACGATGAGCGCCGCCGATTTATGCTGAACCATGGCGAGATAGGAATCCTCGTCCGTCACGGCATTCATCAGATCCAGCATTTGCCCGTTTGCCGCCTTCAGCAATTGGCCGTTCATCATACGGACCACCCGGAGTAGCAAGGCTTGATCGAACTCAAGCTCCAGCACCGCCTGCTGCGAAAGTACCAAAAAGGAGGCCGCAGTCTGCATTGCAGCTGCCGGCGGCACCTGGGACCAAGCTTGATGATGCGCGTCCCCGTCCTGCAAATCATCCAGAATATCCGATGCAAGTATAAACAATTCCACCGCAGCCGCCGCCTGATAGATCTGCCCGGAATCCCCTCCAAACATCCGGTAATGAAGCACGGTCAAAAGGCCGAATCTCATCGATTCGGCCTGCTTTTCCCGTATAAAAGCACGGGCATATCCTCGAAGCGGCTCCGTAATGAAATACTTATCGGAAATCCGCAGCATCTCCTGCCCGATTATAGGCACCAGTTCTTCCATCCTCTGACCTCCGTCATGGTAGTGTCATCCTTATCTTATACGATGAAAGAATATGCCGCCAACTATTTGCATCAGCTTATCGTTATTTCGCCCCTTCCGCTTTTGAGTTTTTTGCCCCGCTTTGGATTGTTGGACGATCTCCTCCCCATTTAATTTATCGAGCAGCACGGCAATCATCTCCATGCGCTTCTCTATCACCTGGCTTCGATGAACGGACGGACTTTCGTTGGTGTCGTTTCTGGGCTCCATATGCGCAAAAGTCCTCCTTCAAACTAGGCCGGATCATCTAGGCAAGGCTACATTTCCGCGTAAGCGAAATGAACGTATACGCCTTCCATTGAAAAACAGCCCTCTGGAATTTGGGAGATGAGCTGCTGCGGGGAATCGCATTTGACGATATCCCCTTTGCGCAGCACCGCAATGCGATCGCAATTCCGCTGCATTTCCCCCATATCATGGGATGCCATAACGATCGTTTTGCCTTGACTCTTCAGCTTCATAAGCAGAGCCCAGTAATCGGCTCTCGCCTGCTTATCAAGCCCGGTTGTCGGCTCATCGAGGAATATGATTTCAGGATCGTTCACCAGCGCGAAGGCAAGCGCGATGCGCTGCTGCCAGCCGCCGGACAGCCGTTTCACCGGCTTATTTACGTACGGCTCCAGCTCCAGGTCCGCAATAATCCGATCGATGTCATTTTGTTTGATGTAAAACGATTGGAACAATTCCAGCGCTTCGCGAACCGTTAGATTGTCTACGAGAGAGTTGCTGTACATATGCATTCCGATATATTCCTTCAGCTGCTTGGCTTCCATAATGGCATCCATGCCAAGTACTTCAATCGTTCCCTGATCAGGTCGGCGAAGTCCCATGAGCATCTCCAACAGGGTTGTTTTACCTGCCCCGCTAGTCCCGATAATGCCAAACAGCTCGCCTCTGTTTACTTCAAAGGAGACTTCATTTAAAGCGTTGTACGGACCATAACATTTGCAAATCGAGCTTACTTGAATGACCGTCTCTAAGTTCACTGCAGTTCTCCTCCATTCAGGCCGGAATACCTACTCGCCGGAACGTGATCTAGTAATTTAACCTTACCTGAATCTGAAAGTGTTTTCACCGAAAACCATATTGCAGATTCACGCAATTTTTTTGCGGCATGGTTTGCGGGGGCGCAACGCAAAAAAAAAGCCCGAGAGCACAAAAGTCGTGCTTTCGGGGAAATGTCCACCTTTTCCACAGGTTTATCCACAATAAAACGTGAATTGTTAGTTAATTCTGTCGATAACAAAGCGTGATTTGTAAAGGTTAATGTCACTAATTACTTACAAAAGCTTCCTTATCCCTACAACTATCCACGTTATACACATTATCCACAGGTAGGCTGTGTAAAAACTATCCACGACTTGCACGCAATTTTATACACAGGAAAAAGGTTGTATTTATCCGTTTTTTTCCTCTTATGCACAACAGTCGCGTTTTTGTGGATAACTATTCCAATTATCCGACATTTTCTTCTATGACCTGTTTTCTGCTTGTCATAACGGCCTGATTGCAAGCCGCGACATAAGCTTGGGCAGCCGCGTAAATAATGTCCTTATGAATGGACGTGCCGCGGAAGCGCTCGCCTTCGATAATGATGCTCACAACCGCTTCGCCGTGGGCATCCTCTCCCGTCGATAACGAATGCAGCTCCAGATCCTCAAATTGGGCGGCTACGGGAATCGCCTGCTGGATACAGTGGATAACCGCCTCCAATGGCCCCTCGCCCATTCCGGAGTAGGAGCGCTCCTGGCCGTCCTCGCCGTCCCGAATAGTAACCGAAGCAATGCGGGACTTCTGGCTGCCGGCCAATACCTGCAGATCCATCAGCTTGTATGGATCCGGCTGCGTCTCGGTCGCTTCACCGGCAATACGGATCAGCTCGTCATCGGTTACGATCTTTTTCTCGTCGGCAACTTGTTTGAATTTGTTATAAACATCGTTCAATTCATTGTCCGCTACGGCAATGCCGTATTCCGACAAACGGTGCTTAATGGCATGGCGGCCGGAATGACGGCCCAGAATAATCATGCTGCGGGAAATTCCCATTGCTTCCGGATCCATGATCTCATAGGTGCTGCGGTCCTTCAGCAAGCCGTCCTGGTGAATGCCGGATTCATGCTGGAATGCATTGCGGCCAACTATCGGTTTATTATAGGCGATCGGATAATGCATCGCGCGGCTGACCATGTGAGAAGTTGTATAAATTTCGCTTTGCTCAATATTGGTCTCGATCTGCAGAGCCGATTTACGCGTCTCGATCAGCATCGCCAGCTCCTCCAGCGAGCAGTTGCCGGCCCGTTCGCCAACGCCGTTTACGGTAACCTCAACCTGCGTTGCCCCCGCTTGCACGGCTGCCAGGCTGTTCGCCACCGCCATGCCCAGGTCGTTATGGTTATGCGTGCTGTAACGAACCTTGTCTCCGCCTCGCGCCTGCTGGCGCACCGACGTGAACAGATCCACCATTTCATTTGGCAGCGCGTAACCCAATGTGTCGGGCAGATTGATAATCGTAGCTCCCGATTCAATTGCCGCTTCTACCAGCTCAATGACGAAATCACGGTCCGAACGGGTGGAGTCCATTGCTGCAAATTGGATCTCGTCAACAAACTGCTTGGCATAAGAAATCATATCCCTGGCAATCTGAACGACTTCCGACCGCGTCTTGCGGATTTGATGGCTCAGATGAATATCCGAGGAAGAGATGAACAGGTGCAGGCGCCGTTTGGCCGCATCCTGCGTCGCCTTGACCGCAGCATCGATATCAACCTTCACCGCACGCGCAAAACCGCAGATCTCAACGTTTTGCAGTTCGCGGGAGATTTGCTGGATTGCCGCAAATTCCCCGGGGCTGGAGATCGCAAAGCCCGGCTCGATTATATCGATGCCCAGCTTCGCCAGCTGGCGGGCGATAATGATTTTGCGTTCTGGCTCAATCGATGCTCCGGGCGATTGCTCGCCATCGCGTAAAGTTGTATCAAAGATTTGAATTTTTTTCATGGGAATACCCTCCGTTATGTGTTTTTTGGGAACTAAAAAAGGCCTGACGTCTCTGTGTAAGAGACGACAGGCCCGTAATTGAGCTGCCGTGGTACCACTCTCATTGGCCGGAACCTTCATGAAGCAGCCAGCCGTGCCGGCTATGCCTTAAGCTTCATGCGGGTCCGACCCGCTTGAACACCCGATGACGGAGGTTTACCGTAACGATGTACTCGCATCTGCCCAGCTGCGATTACGCAGCCGGCCGGCCTCCATCATTCCGCTCCCAGGCGAGTTCAAGCTTAAGCTTCGACTGCGTCGCACCACCCCGCAGCTCTCTGCAGCAGCGATTGCACCGTTCAGGCTCTGCCTGATTGATCAATCGCGCCGTGTACCCGCTTCATTGCTTTACTAATCCTGTTCCCAGCGTTTTGTATATGAATTTTACGTATGTTTATTCGTCTGCCGTGAATACGCGAAGCTTGCCAAACCTAGTTCAAAGACACCAAAAAGCCTGTCGCCTCTTGAAATCAAGAGACGACAGGCTATCATTAACCTGCGCGGTACCACCCTTGTTGACATTAACTGCTGCAAAGTTAAACAGCTTCGAATGTCCACCTTAGGCACATTGCCAACTCCGGATGTTGACGAATGCGCACCCTGTCACGGGGGTTAACCGTAGCAACGTACTTGCGGGCTATCCATGGCCAGCCGCGCTTATCCGTTGCTCCGCTCCCAGGCGAGTTTCAGGTATCCTTCGGCTGCGTTGCACCTTCCCGCAGCTCTCTAAACCCGGATTATCCTTACTACTCCTGTTCTTAGCGTTTGCACAGTATGATGTTTGAACTATTGGTACCCATTATATTCTCCAACAAATATTCTGTCAATTCCAAGAATTAAAATAAAAACAAAAATATTTATTAAGAGACGGATGGCTTAGCCCAGCCCTCCAGCGAGAAATTAGGCTCCGCCTTCATATCCAGCGAAGTGAATTCGCCTTTCTGCCATTTCAAAAAAGCCGCGGCGCCAATCATGGCCGCATTGTCCGTGCAGAGCTTGTGCGGCGGAACCAAGAGCGGCACTCCCTCCTTGTCGCAGCGCGAAGCAAGAGCTGCGCGCAGCCCTTTATTTGCCGCTACGCCGCCGCATAAGAGCAGCTGCTTAGCGTCAAAGGCGCGGACGGCGCGAAGCGCTTTTTCGACGAGCACCTCGGTCACCGACTCCTGGAATCCGCGGGCAAGAGCACCGGCATCCAGCGTTTCGCCCTTCATGTTCGTCTGATTGATAACGGCAAGGACGGCAGACTTCAACCCGCTGAAGCTGAAATCATAAGAATCCGGCTCCAGCCATGCGCGTGGCAGCTCAATGACAGCCTCCGCTTCCGAAGCAAGCCGGTCGATATGAGGTCCGCCGGGATAAGGGAATTTCAAAGCTCTTGCTACTTTGTCGTAGGCCTCGCCAACCGCATCGTCACGAGTACGGCCAATCATGCGGAAGCTGCCTTCGCTCTCCAGCAGAACAAGCTCCGTATGGCCGCCTGAAACAACAAGGGCCATACAAGGGTATTCCAGCTCATGAACAAGCTGATTGGCATAAATATGCCCAGCGATATGATGCGTCCCGATAAAAGGCACGTCCAGCGCCATCGCGAGGCTTTTAGCCGCAACGATCCCAACCAGCAAAGCCCCTACAAGCCCCGGGCCCTGCGTGACGGCTACCGCCGAGATATCCTGAAGCGTAAGGCCGGACTCCTCTATAGCCTGCTCGATCATAAGCGTAATGACTTCGACATGCTTGCGCGATGCGATCTCTGGGACAACACCGCCGAATTGTTTATGAATCTCGATCTGGCTCGAGATCACGTTGGATAGTATATGTTTACCGCCGCGTACGACAGCGACTGAAGTTTCGTCACAGCTTGTTTCGATCGCCAGTATGACGGCATCCTGATTTGTTGTGCTCACCATTCTTGCTCCTCTGTTGCAGGCTGATAGGAATTGAGATCCGCCCACATAATTAACGCGTCCTCGTTATTATCGGAATAATAAGCCGGACGGATGCCGGAAGGCTTAAAGCCCAGCTTGCGGTACAAGCCCTGCGCAATCTCGTTTGACACGCGTACTTCCAGCGTCATTTTGTTCGCGCCGAAAAAAGCCGCCGTCCGTTGCAGCTCGGTTAAAAGCCGTTCTCCAAGCCCTTGGCCTCTATGATCGGCGCGTACGGCAATGTTAGTGACATGCGCCTCGTCCACAATGACCCACATTCCGCCGTAGCCGATAATTTGGCCGTCATGCTCCATCACCATATAACGCGCAAACATATTGCTCGTCAGCTCGTTTTGGAACGCTTCCGGTGTCCACGGAGTAGCAAACGCTTCATGCTCGATAGCAACGATATACGGGATATCCAACTTCGTCATGGAACGAAAAACAAGATCGGACAGCATCAGGACTTCGCCTCCCCCTGCTGCTTGGCCCGAAGATTCACTTCCGCCTCTGCCAGCTGGGTATAGTTAGGCGTTAATCCATGCGTGTCCGCAATCTCGCCTTTAAGCAGTCGCTCCCGGCCAAGCCAAGCTACCGCGCAGCCTTCCAGTTCATATTGCAGCAGATGCACTTCCGCTCCGGATCGATTTGCCCCGCATAAAGCCTGAAGCCGTTCCGCTTCTTCCCGGTGCAGGGCCAGATCGCCAATTACCCAAATACGTTTTACTTGTCCCTGCTGCTGTGCCGCTTCCCCCGCAATACGATCCACCCAGTCATGCATAAGTCTTACGCCGTCGGCCGCAAAGCCGCTCCATTCGCCGCTTGCGGACATCGCATAGCCGCCCGTATAGACTTGTCCGCGCCGGGCATCCATAATCGGAAGAATCCAGTCTTCGCCTGTGCCGGCCCCAGAAGCCGAAGCCGTTCCAAGCTGAACGCCAGCCGCATGATGCCATCCTCCATAGGCAATCGCCTCTAGGCTGGATACGCCGATCAGGGGCTTGCCCCATACCCAAGCGAGCGTTTTTGCTGCCGCAACCGCAATCCGCATCCCCGTATAAGACCCCGGCCCGCTGCCAACCGCGATAGCGCCTACGTCGCTTGACGTTACGCCGCACTGCTCCATCAGCTGCTTGATATGGGTAATGACGTGCACGGAATGGTTTCTTTCCGCCAGCGACTGCATGTCCCCCAGAATACGGCCTTTATCCAAAATCGCTGCCGCAAAAGCAGCGGTTGAAGTATCAAACGCTAGTATCGGTCCAACATTACGTTCAGTCATCGTCATTCCCTGCTCCCATCTCATTCGAAAAAGCCTCGCACCAAGAGACATACGGCTCGCCGATTCCGGAGATCCGGAACTGGCGCTCCTCGCCGCCTTCATGCGCAATATACATTTCCAGTCGCTCCGGCGGCAGCAGCTCTTCAATCAAGCTTGCCCATTCCACGATCGTAACCCCGTCGCCGAAGAAGTAATCGTCCAACCCCAGCTCGTCGGCCTCTTCCAGAGACAAACGGTACACATCCATATGATAAAAGGGCATGGTAGCCCCCTCGTATTCTTTAATAATCGTAAACGTCGGACTGTTTACAATATCCGTTACGCCTATAGCTTTTGCGAATTTTTGCGAAAAGGTTGTCTTCCCGGCTCCAAGGTCTCCATCCAACGCAAGCACCGTGCCCGGTTTGACAAGCCCGGCAATCCGCTGTGCAAGCAAGGCCGTTTCCTGCTCGCTCCGGACATTAAGCACAACTTGTCCTTTGATCGTCATCTTCTTCACCCGCTTATTGCTCAAAATGATTATACCCCCGCTTAGGCAGCGGCTGTCTCAGCTCGCCTCTGTCCGTCACGCGGATTAATTCGACCGCGGGCTCTCCGGCCGAGGTCACCCCAATGATGTAAAAGGGCAGCCCCTCCGCGTGGAAAGCCGTCTGTGACGCTGTCGCATCACCATGCTCCATAGTTCCGACCAGCACATAATCCTCTCCGCCGTACAGCATCCACTCCAGGGGATCTATGCCAGCCGCACCTGCATAAGCGGCCATACTGCCGCTGCGCGGCAGTTGCTGCTCGAATAACGATACGGCAAGCCCCGACGCTTCAGCGATCTCCCAAGCCTCGCTGGCAAGCCCGTCGCTTACGTCATTAAGCGAATGGCAGGTTCCCCGCCCAATCAGCAGACGTCCCGCCCGTACCGAAGGCGACGGACGGCGGTGAGCCTGCACAAGCTGCGCCGTTCGTTCCCCCGCAAGCGTGTCCGCACCGCGTTCCCTCTGCGCAAGCAGGAAATGCAGCCCGGCCGCCGACTTGCCGACGGGCCCGGTCAATACAACCGCGTCGCCGGGCTTCGCCCCCGATCGGCGCAGCGCTTTGCCCGCTTCGACGGCGCCTGTCACCGTCACCGCGACAACCAGATGCTGCGGCGACGAGGTAGTGTCGCCGCCAATCACCGCTACGCCATATTGCTCGGCGCAAGCGTATAATCCATCATAGAGCCGGCGCATCGGCTCCGGCCCTAGCTGCTTCGGCACGCTTACCGAAACAAGCGCCTGCAGCGGCACGCCGCCCATGGCAGCTATATCGCTCACATTGGAAGCGAGCGCTTTATAGCCGATATCCTCGTAGGACATCGTCACCTCGTTGAAATGCACCGTCTCTACCATCGTATCCATCGCCATGATGTATTCATACGGGGAAGCTACGCCTGCTATCGGAGCGGCAGGGTCAACAAGCGCCGCATCGTCTCCAATGCCAAGCCGGACTCCGCGTTCCCGCTGCCAGCTTTCGCTCTGCCGCCCCGAAGTCCAATGGCGGATGCTTGCAAATTCGTCCACTGCCCTTTTCTCCTAACTATCCTATTAGTGAATATCCCGCTTCTTGAATCTGCCGCCCTTCACGTCATGGATGTTGCCAACGGCGAGAAAGGCTGCCGGATCAAGATCATTAACGATCGACTTCATCTTTGCTTCTTCCAGACGCGTAATGACGCAGAAAATAATTCGTTTCTGCCCGCCGGAAAAGCCGCCTTCGCCATGCAGATACGTCACGCCGCGTCCAAGACGGTCCATAATGGCCGAGCCAATCTCTTTAGCCTCATCGCTGATGATCCAGACGGCTTTGGATTCTTCGAAGCCTTCCATCGTAATATCAATCATCTTGTAGGCAATGTAATAGGCGACGAGCGAATACATCGCACGGTCCCAGCCAAACACAAAGCCCGCGCTTCCGAGAATAAACAAATTAAAAAACATCACAATCTCGCCAACCGAAAAAGGCAGACGCTTGTTAAACAAAATAGCGATAATCTCTGTACCATCGAGCGATCCGCCGAAACGGATAACGATACCGACTCCAATCCCCAGAATCACTCCGCCAAATATCGAGGCAAGGAAATACTCCTCCGTCAAAGGCGGAACGGGATGAAGCAGGAAAGTGCCAAGCGACATCACGCTGACCCCGTACAGGGTCGACATCGCGAACGTTTTGCCAATCTGCTTGTAGCCAAGCACCAGAAAAGGCAGGTTAAGAAGGAATAAGAAAATACCCAGGGGCAGCCCCGTCAGATGGGATACCATGATCGAGATCCCGACGATACCGCCGTCAATAATGTGATTAGGTACTAAAAAAATCTCCAATCCTACTGAAACCAGCGCCGCTCCCAGCGTAATGAATAAAGTTCTGCGAAGCAGCTCCAGCTTAGGCAGCTTTAAGTGCTGTACATGTCCCGTCATATGTAGCTTGTTCCTCCCCCCGAACTCGCTAATTACGATTATTTTACCTTAATAAACAAGATATTCAAAGACCGGCCTGTGCAGAATATAGCAATCAACCTCGAAACATGTCCCATAGGGTGTCAGGTTAAGGAGCAAACTAGCATTTGAATGTTCTTCCGATCGCGCTTCAAAGCTTTCTGCAAGAAAGCTGCTTCTTAAGCATAAACCATGCTTCTCCAGAATCATTCAATATGCTCCGTTTGTCATTAACCTAGTAAGAATAAAAAAGAGGCTGTGCCAGTAATAACTAGCACAGCCTCTTTTATTCATAAATCAGCCAATAACAGCAAATGTCTCTACGCCGGATGGAATCGTTCTTGTACGGAATAAGGCTCCGTCGGCGCTTCGGAAGATCCGGAGCGTAAACGTTGCATTTGTAAGAGTCGTAATATTATTGAAGCGAACTACGCCAAAACGGTCAAAATTGGCGGTGGAAACAACCGTGTTCCCTCTGGATAATCTAGCAAAAAAGCCTGTTGTATTAAATGGGATACCTTCCTCGTTAACCCAAACGATTGTCAATCTGCTAAAAATCGGGCCTGATTGCTGAGGTGCTAATTGGGCCGTTCTTTTAATCACTTTCCCTTTGCCTTTGGAAGGACTTTTTAAAGTCGGTCTTAATCTGGCAGCCATTCTGTCACCCTCCCTCCTAATTCTTTATTAGGATATTCAGAGAGTGATAGCTTGGTATGGATGGAATCCTATGCCCGTCCGTCCAAAATTACAATTCTTTGATGATTGTCAGATGCAGCTCGTCCTTCAATTCCAGATCATACGGCGAAGCCGGCTCCTTGCCGTCCGCTTCCCGGATAATCCGAACTCTTGGCCGATGCAGAGCAAGCTCGCTGTTAAGAGATACGACCCCGATCTGGCCGGAGCTTAGCAATACGGTCGTCGAAACCGGATAGATCGAAATATGCTTGCAGAACAGCTTAATCAGGTCAAAATCAAAGTAGGTATTGCCTGCGGCAAATAGAAACTCAATCGCCTCTGATGGCGAATACCGTTTGCGGTGCGGCCGCGGAGAGGTAAGCGCATCATAGACATCCGCAATCCCTACGATCTGGGCATACATATGAATCTCATCCCGCTTCAGGCGGCGCGGATAACCGGAGCCGTCATAACGTTCATGATGCTGAAGCGCGCAATGCGCCGATACGACGGAGATATCATGATATTTGCGCAAAATATCAAAGCCTTCCTTGGTATGGCTCTCCATAACTACCCGTTCTTCGGCTGTCAGAGGACCTACCTTCTCAATCAGCTTTTGCGGAATCTTGGTCATTCCGATATCGAACAGGAGTGCTCCGATGCCAAGCTCCTCCAGCTGGTTGCGGTTATAACCCTTCGCAATTCCCATCACCCCGGCAAGCATCGCGACATTCACCGAATGATGGAACAAATAAGCGTCAGCGACATGAATATTCGTCAAATTGACCATCATGTTTGGCCTAGCCGTCAAATCCGTCATAATCTGGCCGAACACATTACGAAAGGTACGTCCCAGATCCGGGGCAATAGCCCTGCCCTTCATAACCACCGACTGGTCCTTAAAGGAATTCATCGTCTTATAGATCGCTTCTACCGCCTGCCGGCGGGTCTCGTCCCTGAGCGTATCCTCGGGAATAAGATCCTCTGTCATGCCGTCTTCAATATAAACAATATCAACGCCTAAATTTTGAAGCCGATTTATATAACGATCATTCAGCTCTATGCCTTCACCAAGTAGAACCCGTCCATTATCTTGAAATATCGGTTTTGCAAGCTTGTCCCCAGGTTTGACCGATCCAATTTGCACTTTTCTCATCGCTCATACCTCTTTCGATCCATACTCAATTAATCAGTACGAAGCTATTTTATCAGATATATGTGGGGCTGACTATCATGGAAGGATATCTATCATTTATTAATAAAATATTGAGAAAACCTCTATCGAGGTCTCTCGAAGATGAGGGACCTCTTTTATAGGTAAGTTCTATCGCCAAATCGAATTTCAGTTCAACTTATAATTGTATTATGGTAATAAAAAAACTCGGCTAACCAGGTCTGTTATCCCTTAGTTAGCCGAGTCTGTCATCAAGCCAGCTTACGCTTGACGATACGGTTGCGACCGCTGTATTTCGCTTCGTATAATGCCGCGTCAGCCTGGGCAAGCAATTCTCTCAGAAAAGCCTTGGGATCGTCCAAAGCGCGCTCGTCGAACTGCTCTACCGAAACGACTCCCATGCTGATTGTTACTCTGACCGACTGGCTGCCTAGGCCCGTCCTGACGACATTCTGCTCTACCGATTCCTTAACCATGTCGGCAATAATATCCGCCTGATCCCGGGTCGTATGAGGTAGATAGACCGTAAATTCTTCACCGCCGTATCTGGCGAGAATATCGGCGGAACGCAGCGTGTTTTTCACCGCTTCGACCGTCGAGCAGATCACTTCGTCTCCGACTAGATGGCCATATTGATCGTTAATTGCCTTGAATAAATCGATATCGAAGAGGAAGATCGAAAAAGGAATGCCGTATTGCACGTTTACCGCAATCTCATGCTCCAGCTGCTGCAGCAAATATCTCCGGTTATAGCAGCCGGTTAATCCGTCCGTAATCGCCATATGCTCCAGCTTCTTGTTGGCTTGGAACAACTCGTCCTGCATGACCAGCAGCTCGCGGTTCCTGTCCTGAAGCAGCTCGTTCTGCGTATTGGTCTCATCCACCAGCAGACGCAGCTCCGTTACGTCGTGAAACGTTAAAAGCCGGCCGAGCAGCTCCTTCTTCTTCTGGCTCAGAATCGGGGCGGCCTGCACAACGATGTAACGATAATGCCCGTTATTATGCAGCGAAATCTCCAGCTCCTGACGTTCCATCGGCCACTGCTTCTGCTCCTGCAGGAACTGGTCGAACTGCTTCCGAATCGGCTTGGGAAGACGAACCGCAAGCGCCTCCGGAGAAAACCGCTCGCCAATCTTGAGCTTCAAGATCGGCTTCATCGCCTTGTTAAACTCAAGCACGCCTCCGCTCTCATCCAAGACGATAATACCTGTCGACATTGTGTTCATCACGTCGCGCTGTACGATTTGAATGATGTCGAAGACCCGGTGTCTCGTAATCGCGTGCACAAGATACACCGCGGACAAGGTAATCCCTACGGAGAAGATCGAGAAATAAGAGGAAAAATATTTAATGAAGATAATATTGACGAAAAAATCGCCTAATCCGAACAAAACAAGCACGAATACTCCGTTCATGGCCGTTCGGACAAGCATTTGCTGCCGGACTGACACGCCGCGGCGGATCGTATAGCCCATGATCACCAGGGAAACGAGAATATAAGAGAACAGCTGAACGATCATATACCAGTACAGCGGTCCGCTTTGAAGCTGCTTGTCCGTCAACTGCTCGTTAATAGAGAGGAACAGCCGATCCGGATTTACGACGACAAACGCAACGGAGATCAGCGCCGGGACCGACAGCAGAATAAGCCGTCGCGTGCGTATCAATTGAGCTTGTCCCGTCATAAAAACAACAAAGATAAACCACCCTACGCCTACCAAGGACAATCCGGCGTAAGAAGCCAAAAGATAAAAAAGCCTGTATGGAGAACCAGGCATCGTTTGAGCAATAAATTGAGTAAGCGGCCAAACCATCAACACCAAATGCAGCGCGAAATAAATTTTGTGCAGCACGGTAATGGTACCAACAGCAAACACGTAGAAAAACAAACCGAGCAGTACGAGGAACATGCTAAAATCAAGCCACATCATCGATTCCAATACGGTTCACCCATCCATTGTCTATCCATCTATTGCCATTGTAGCAAATGTTATTTCAATCGACAATTCTTTCCATAGGACTTCCTGCGTATTATTTTTCGGAAGGGATAGGCCAAAGGTCCGCCAGCATATGTTCCAAAGACGGAGAAATATGCAGGAAGCTGCGGAATTGCTCGTACTGCTCCCACTTTTCCGCCGACCCTTTCTGCCCGCTGCGGACAGCGCGAATCAACAGATTTTTAGGGGTATGCTCCGGATCAACAAACTCCAGCATCTGTACCTTGTAGCCAAGCACCTCCAGCAAGGTACCTCTGGCCGCGTCAGTAGCAAGAGCCGAGAAGCGCTCCTTCAGAAGTCCCTGCGACAGAATCGGCGACAACGCGTCGCTCTCCACCTGCCTGAACAATTCATGCTGGCAGCAAGGCACGGACATAATGACCGAGGCCCCCCATTTAACTGCTTTGGCAAGCGCGGCATCCGTCGCCGTATCGCAGGCATGCAGGGTAACGACCATATCGGCCTCGTTTAGCTCCTCGTAATCAGCGATGTCCCCCACCAGGAATTTCAGCTTGTCATATTGAAGCCGGTCCGCAAGCTCCTGGCAAAAAGCGATGACATCCGCCTTCAAGTCCAGGCCGATAATCGAAATCTCCCGCTTCTGCTCAACAGCAAGCAGATGGTACAAGGCAAAGGTCAGATACGATTTGCCGCAGCCAAAATCAACAATCGTAAGCGGCTTGTCCGCCGGAAGGCCGGGCAGAACATCCGTCACCATCTCCAGGAAACGGTTGATCTGTCTGTACTTGTCCTGTTTCTTTGCATGCACGGCTCCGTCCTTCGACATGATGCCAAGCTCCACCAGAAAAGGCGCAGCGGTTCCTTCGGCCAATATCCGGTTTTTCTGCCGGTTATGCTGCAGCTCTGCCGAAGCCTTTACCGTTCCGGTCGGCGGCTTGCTGAGAATCGTTGCCTTTCCTTTCTTGCTGAACAGCAGCTGGAGATCCTCCGTTGGCGTCTTAAACAATGCCTGCTTGTAATCGCCTTCGAGCAGCTCGACGATTCTGGCGCCGGCCAGCTCCGGCTTTACGTTATCATGAGTTACTTTATTGCTGTAATGGTATTCGAACTGCAGATGAAGCCCGTTCTTCAACTGAACCGGCCTCACCACTGTTTTGGGGGCAGCCGCTCCATCCTTGCGGCGCAGCTGGCTTAGCGTACCCTGCAGCAGTTCTCCTTCATCAACGATTTTTTGTATGGTCTGCTGCCATTCTTCTGTCATATTGAAAAGTCACTCCCATAGATCTTTGCTTTTATTTATTTGTTGCTAACGAATCAAGCCCGTATTGAACTTCCTCGCGCGGCAATCCGCCGGCTTCCAGCTTCTCGTCAGCGTAATATAACAAGCGGCGGTAGAAAGCTTCGACCTCTTCGCCAGTTACCGCTCCATCTTCCATTAGCTCATACAGGACATCCTCTGCCCCCGCGAACTGGCCTTCCCCCTCCAGCCATTCCGCTTGCAGCTGCTTGGTATGGTCGGGAAGCTCATACGCTTTTAACCGCTCAAGCAGCTCTCCGGCTTCCTTCGAAGGGTTCGCAAGCGTAGGCTCGGCGTCAACCAGCGACAGCCTCATAAAGAGCTGCAGCGCCTTTAAACCGGACGCAAAGCTGGCGTCTTCGTTACCAAGCTCGGCATGCAGCTCCGACTCCTGCTTCAAGGTTACGGCTATCGCCTGTATTTTGTCCGTCTCCATAACGCCGTTTGTAGTCAGCACCGCCATCAAATCCTTGTCGGACAAGGAACGGATCAGCTTGCCGCTAAGTCCAAACCGTTTATCCAGCAGCTCATCGATAACGAGCAAGGCGTCCTGATGCTTAAGCTCCCGCTTCAACTGCAAGATTTGCCCGACGGCTTCCGTCATCTGTTCGATCATGTTCATTAAGTAGTCGCGACGAAACAACCTGTTCCCCTCCCTAATGGCTAATTAAGCTTATTTATGAAACGCAGTACGGCTTCCGCGAAAGCTTCAGGGCGCTCTACCATGCCCATATGGCCGGCATCCGCAAGCTTCTCGCGGGTAACGTTTGCTCCGTCGGTAACAAAGGTGCGTTCCACGGGAATAATTTGATCCTGCTCGCCCGCAAGGAGCAGCACCGGCAGCGTTGTCCGCTTCAGCACCTCCGTACGGTCTGGACGCTCCTTCATCCCTTTGGCTGCGCCAATCGCACCAGCCTCGCTTGTCCCTCTGCCAATGGCAATGGAACGCTCTACCTGATCCGGCATCGCCGATTTATTGTCCGGGGAATAAAGCTTCGGAACAAGTCCCTCCACAAATGCGCCTACGCCGTCCTTCTTAATCGCGGCTACGGCATTGTCCCTGTTTTCCTTCGCCGCATCGCTGTCGGGAAGCGGCGTTGAATGAACCAGCCCGAAAGCGGACAGCTTCTCTTCGAAGCGCTCGGCAAAGGCAAGCGTAATATATCCTCCAAGCGAATGGCCGAGAACGCATGCCTTGTTTATTTTCAATTGATCCAGCATGGCAGCCAGATCGTCCGCATACAATTCCATTGAATTCGTCTCTTCCGGTCCAGTCTCTCCGGAAGAGCGCCCATGTCCGCGAAGATCGAGCGCAATAATGCGGGCTTGGCGGGCAAGCGGCTCTGCAACCCGCTCCCAATAGGCGGAGCTTCCGCAATAGCCGTGCAGCAGCACCACAACCGGCTTTTGGTCCGTCCGGGAATCGTAATAAGCTAACGAGATGCCGCTTGGCAGCGTGATCGAGTGATTGGCGATGGTAAGTTGAGTCATTCGTCTACTCCTTCAACAAAGTTATTTGTCCAGCCAAGCCGGAAGCTTGCTTCCAGGCCTGATCCACCAGCTCTGCAACCGTCTCAGCCATTTGCATGACGGTATACAGCGAAGTCGTTTGAAGCGTCATATAAGGCTTATGGCTGCTGGCATTAACGACACCCGCGATGCTGTAATCGCCAACGGCCGGCAGCCTGGCCCCCGTTGCCTGACCGGGCGTAAGCGGTCCCTCAGCAGTAATATACTTTCCAACGGACAGCGGCTTGCCGAGGCAGGCATCAACCGCAATAATTACGGCATGCTCCCGCTCGGCCGATTGTTCCAGCGCTTCCGCGAACCGTTTTGCGTCACAGGGCTGCTTTAACGTTCCATAGACATGCGGCCAACCCCGTTCTTCCAGCTTGGTGCCTACCAATGGGCCAAAGCTGTCTCCGGTGGAGCGGTCCGTACCGATACATAGGAATACGACCCGGCTGCGGTCAGGATGCCTTTCTGCAACATGGGCCAAAAATGCCTGGAGCCCCCCCACCCCGTTATCCGCTTGAACGTTTGTCTTCCCTGACATGAATACACCTGCTTTATGTTGTTCGTACAAATGGTAGTTTCTTTCATTGTACCCGAATTACGCAGTATGGTTCAATTTACAGGCATGGGATGCGTGAAATATGTTACAATGGCGAGAATAATGACAAGTTGTACGGAGAGGGGACTAATCATGGTGAATCTGGAAGAACAAACCCAGCAAAACGTGGAATTTATGATCGAGACCATCAAAACAAAGCTAAGAATGGCGACAGCGGCAGCGATGCAGGCTTCCCACTTCAGCATTGATCAATACGAGGATATCCGCGATCTGTATGAAGTTGTTGCTTCGAAGGAAAAATTCAGCATCAGCGAGGTTGAAGCTTTGGTATCGGAGCTGGGCAAGCTGCGCGGCAAATAGCGTCATTAAAGAAGGCACCGGCAGGCGTTAAACACCTGCCGGTGCCCTCCTTTACCCCATAAGACTTCGGAACGAAGCCTTCAGCCCTAGCTTTATGTTAGCCGTACTCTGAAAGTAACATTTTTTATTACAATCTTTACCACTAACAGCCATTAACTAGAATTTTTTTAGACATATGTTCAATAAGCGATTACGAATAAAAAAAGGGGAGCTCCTATCCCAATCGGAGCTCCCCTTTTGCTGTCTTATTCGTTTGTTTCCTCGGCTTCCATCGAAGCCCCTGCCTCAGCCGATTCGATGGTCAAGCTGATTTGCACCGGCTTCTGTTCCCCCTTCAGGAAGAACGCCAGACGCTCGAGCTTTTCCGCCAGCTCCGAGCCTGTAAGCGTTGTATTCAACTGATAGTTGAAATGGTCTGCAGGCTGTTCGTCCTGCTGCGCGTAATTGCTGCGGCCCCTCCAGGTGCGTTCCTTGGTTCCGCCCTGTTGAACCAGCTGCTGGTCCTGCATCGGGTAAAACTTGTCTGATTTATTCACCACACGCTCGTAAATCCGCAGCTTCTTGAGCAGCATATAATATTGCGCCGAATGCTTGAAATTCCAAGCTTCCCGAATATCTTTAAGCGTATAATCCATCTTCCAGCGCTTTAGCTTTTCGATCTGCTCCTCGGCGTTCAGCTGCAAGAAATCATCTAAAGGCATAATTGCTTCCGGCATCTTGACCCCTCCGTTAACCTGAAATAAATGCTCAGATAAGCGTTGACTTTCCCCTTTATCAAAAAAAGAACACGTATCTTTCACTACCACGAAGAACTTCGATAAAAGTTTTTCTCAAAAATATAACAATCCGAATAGTTTATATTTTCATATAAAAAATACCATAATTTTTTTCGATTTACAAATTAATTTCTTTACAGATTTGTATTATTGCACATTCCTCATATGAAAAAAACCGTCGTATATGTCCCAAGGGCAATACGACGGCTTTAGACCTACAATATTAAGCTTGTTTCAGGCCGAATGCGGCGAGGAAACGCTGGAACGCGGCATGGCCTTCTTCGGTTTGCTTAAACACGCCAGCGTCCTTCAATACCTCGGAGAACTTGGCGCCTGTCTCGCCTTCCACGATAGCTTGCGCCTGTTCATCCGTATTGGAAGCGCCATAGCGGGCTACCAGCGATTCAATCCATTCCGCGTGAAGACGGAGCGGATGATCCGGGCTATGCAGCTCGTTATGGAGCGCTTCGGTCTCGCCGGTAAGATAACCGGCAATCTGCTCAAGCTCCGCCTTCAAGCGGCCGGGAAGCACGGCCAGACCCATAACCTCAATGAGGCCGATATTTTCTTTCTTGATATGATGCAAGTGCTGATGCGGATGGAAAATCCCCATCGGATGCTCTTCGCTGGTCCGGTTGTTGCGGAGAACGAGATCAATCTCGTAAGCACCGTCATCAAGCAGCCTTGCAATCGGAGTAATGGTATTATGCGGCGTAAGCGATCCGTCGCCATTAGCCGTAAAAGCAAGGACGTCAACCGCTTCGTCGCTGTAGCCGCGCCATGTATCGAGCATCCTGCAGGCTGCCTGCAGGACATCGTTCTTGGATGCGCCGTTTACGCGGACAACCGACATCGGCCAGTTCACGATGCTGTAGCGTACGCCCGGCAAGGAAGGATCGGTAAACGATGCTACCGGCTTTGCCTTCTCCATCGGGAAGGTATGGCGTCCAGCCTGGAAGTGGTCATGGCTTAGGATCGAGCCGCCAACGATCGGCAGATCGGCATTGGAGCCGATGAAATAATGCGAGAACTGCTCCACGAAGTCCAGCAGGCGCTTAAAGGTGCCGTGCGAGATCACCATAGGCTCATGGGCGCCTTTGAACACGATGCTGTGCTCGTTATAGTACACGTAAGGAGAATACTGGAAGTACCATTGCTGGTTATCCAGCGTCAGAGGCAGCACTCGCAGGTTCTGGCGTGCCGGATGATCCGCGCGGCCGGCGTAGCCCACATTCTGCTCGCAGAGCAGACACTTCGGATAATGCGCCTGCGGCAAGGTTTTCAGCAGCGCAATTTCCTTTGGATCCTTCTCCGGCTTCGACAGATTGATCGTAATTTCCAGCTCGCCGTACTCGGTTTCGTGCAGCCAGTATTTATTTTTCCGGATGCGGTCCATCCGGATGTAGTTGGAATCGATGCTCAGCTTGTAAAAAGCATCCGTTGCCGCTTTGATGCCGGCTTCAGCCGCTGTCTTGCGGAACGCAGCCGCAGCTTCGGAAGGACGCGGCATAAGCAGACCCATGATGCGGGCATCCAGCAAATCGCGGTATGTCAGAATGTTGTCTTCGATCAGGCCGATGGAATAACCGTAATCGAGCAAAGGCTCCAGCAGCGATACCGGGCTGTCCAGCTCTTCCTCCGGAATCTCGCCTTCATGCGGCTCCGTGAATTTGAACAGATCCAGCAGCGCATTACGCGAATAGTTAACGTCAAGCGGCTCAATCATCCCTTGGCGAAGGGCAAATTGGACAAGCCTGTCGATCAGGACAAGCGCTTCCGCTGCGGTTACGGTCGTGTTTTCTTTGACTGTCATGATGTAAAAAGCTCCTTTCCGTTCCTAGGCGGCTGCTTAGTTGCTGTAGCCGTTAGGGTGATTGACGTGCCAGTTCCAGGCGCTGCGAATAATGTCCTCAAGATTTGCTCGGGATGGGTTCCAGCCCAGCTCCTTGCGGGCACGTGCCGAAGATGCAACCAGCGTAGCCGGGTCTCCTGCGCGGCGAGGCTCGATAACCGCTTTGATCTCGCGCTCCGTTACCTTGCGGGCAATCTCGATCACTTCTTTGACGGAGAAGCCTTGGCCGTTGCCGAGGTTGTAAATCGCGCTGTCCGAGTCTTGACGAAGCTTATCTACGGCAAGGACATGGGCATCAGCAAGATCGCTGACATGGATGTAGTCGCGGATGCAAGTGCCGTCCGGCGTTGCGTAATCATCGCCGAATACCGAGATATGCGGGCGTTGTCCGAGCGCTGCCTGGAGCACGATCGGAATCAGATGAGTTTCAGGGCTATGATCTTCGCCGATTTTGCCGCTTGCGTGAGCGCCTGCTGCGTTAAAGTAACGAAGCGATACGTATTTGAGGCCATGAGCGACATCGAACCACTTCATCATTTTCTCCATCGCCAGCTTCGTTTCGCCGTAAGTGTTTGTTGGAAGCGTACGGTCGAATTCGTCGATCGGCACGTTCTCGGGCTCGCCGTAAGTGGCCGCCGTCGAAGAGAAGACGATCTTCTTCACGTCATGCTCGATCATTTTTTCCAGCAGGCAAAGCGTGCCGTACACATTGTTATGATAATATTTCGCAGGGTTTGTCATGCTCTCGCCAACCAGCGAGTTTGCAGCGAAGTGAATAACTGCGTCAATCTTGTTTTCTTTGAATACCGTATCCATAAATGCTGCGTCGCGAAGGTCGCCTACGTACAGCTTGCCTCCAACAACCGCCTCGCGGTGACCTTGCTGCAGATTATCGACTACTACGATTTCTTCTCCGCGTTCTGCAAGAGCAGCCACGGCGTGCGAACCGATATAGCCCGCTCCTCCGGTTACCAATACTGCCATACTCCTCATCCCACTTTCTATATGTTTTATATGATTAAAGCTGTTCTACACCATTGCCGATGCTGCAAACGTAGAAGTCAGGAGTAAGTCCCGTTGCTTCCGTATATTTGCGTCCTACTTCTTCCTTGAAGCGTTCGATGCTGTCTTCGTGAACAAGCGATACGGTACAGCCGCCGAAGCCTGCGCCCGTCATACGGGAGCCAAGCACACCCGGAACCTGGCGTGCGGCAGCAACCATCGCGTCAAGCTCAGGACCCGTTACTTCATACAAATCGCGGAGCGAGTCGTGCGAGCCGTTCATGTATTGGCCAAACGCTTCGAGATCATTTGCTTTCAGGGCATCCATCGAACGAAGAACGCGGTCGATCTCTTCGACTACGTGCTGCGCACGGTTGCGGACAACTTCATCCTTGATCAGATGTTTGTTTGCGTTGAACTGCTCCAGGTTGATTTGGCCCAGGAGCTTAAGTTCAGGGAATGCCGCCTGCAGGTTCACTACAGCCTGCTCGCATTGTGAACGGCGTTCGTTGTACGCGGAGTCTACCAGGCCGCGGCGTTTGTTCGTGTTGCCGATGACAAGCTTGTAAGCGCCGGATTGGAACGGAACGAGTTCGTATTCAAGCGTATCGCACATCAGCAGAATCGCGTGGTCCTTCTTGCCGTTAGCCACCGCGAACTGGTCCATGATGCCGCATTGCACGCCGTTGAATTCGTTCTCCGATTTCTGGGACAGAAGCGCAATTTGAACCGTGTCCGTAGGCTGGCCTTCCATCGTAAGCAAAGCGTAAGCCGTTACGACCTCAATCGATGCGGAAGAGGACAAGCCCGCGCCGTTCGGGATTTCACCGTGGAAAAGCAGATCGTAACCGCTGCTGAATTTGATACCCTTTTGCTCAAGTTCGTAAACGATGCCTTTCGGGTAGTTCATCCAGTCATCCGCTTCGTCGTACGCGATGTTGTCGATATCAAGCGATTTGGAGGAAGGGAAATTTGTTGTCGCGAGGCCAAGCTGGCGGTCATCGCGCTTGCGGATAAGCAAAGTTGTGCCGAACGTAAGTGCTGCCGGGAATACGTAACCGCCGTTATAGTCAGTATGCTCGCCAATCAGATTAACGCGTCCTGGTGCGTGAAAAGCTTTGATCTCAGCGGCTTCTCCGCCGAATTGCTGTATAAATTGTTGTGTAAGCTGCTCGATAGAGGCCATATGCTTGCAACAGTCCTTTTTTGTATAATTTTTGAAGCCTTTGTTCTATTTCAGTATAACGCAAGCCATAACGCGAGCAAAATGGCGCAAAGTGCTTTTCACATGGATTTATGTGACTTTTAGCAAGCTTCTTGGCATGATAATATGGGATTATTGTAAATCCAACACCGGAAGGCAGGTGACGTCAAATATGAGGCAAGATACTTATAAGGTAGCTTCCAATCCCGTCATTACGTACAACGAGCACATGAATGTATTGTTTGCAGGCGAGAGCCAAACCAAACCGTCTCATCAGCGGGGACCTAAAGTATATGATTTTTACCTCATGCATACGGTGCTTGAAGGGAAAGGGGAATTCACCTGCGGAGGCAACAGCTATCCTCTTCGGGCAGGGGATACCTTCCTGATCGAGCCTGAGGCGCTTGTCAGCTATGTGTCCGATGCCAACGAGCCCTGGCTTTACCGCTGGGTCGCCTTTAACGGCCCGCAGGCAGCCGAGCTTGTGCAGGCGGCTGGCTTCTCCGTGGCCAATCCCGTCGCCGAGACGGCTTCGATAAGGCGAGTAGGCGTCCTGTACAACCACATTTTCAGTATTTTTCGCAAAAACGATCCGGCAGCCCATCTGAAAGCCGCCGGTTATTTGCAGCTGCTGCTGGCTGAATTCTGCACGGTTCATCAGTTGTCCGAAGATAATGGCGCTATGACCGATATGGACGATACCGATAAGCTGATCCAGCAAATGATTCATTATTTATCAACCCAATACGCCCAGCCCGTATCGATCGAGCAGATGGCCGAATCCTTCGGCTACAACCGTGCTTATCTTTCTCGGGTATTCAAGCGTTATACAGGCGAATCGCCGATTACGTTCCTGCTAAAGCTCCGGATCGACAAGGCCCGGCAAATGATCCGGGAACGCGAAGGACTTACTATCGAGCAGATAGCGGCGTCAGTCGGGCTTCAGGACTCCTTGTATTTCTCCAAGCAATTCCGCCGATTCTACGGCTTATCTCCCTCCGCCTACCGCGAATCCATGCGTCAAATGAAGACGTAACGGGTATTCAAGGTTAGCCCATAATTGGGCATATTAACGGGCGAGGTGATCTTTATGAAGGAGCTGCACAGCGGCCGGCTGTTCTGGCCGACTACCGAGGAGCAATACAAGGAATACTCCTCTCTATCGGAAGACATACAAGTGCAGGTGGCCATTATCGGGGGCGGGATGTCCGGGTCCATCTGTGCCTATGCGTTGCAGAATAGCGGTATCACCACCGCGATTATGGAAAGAGAGACGATTGCGGGCGGAAGCACTTCCGCCAATACGGGATTATTGCAATTTTCCAATGATATCATGCTGTGCGAATTAATCGGGCAGATTGGCAGACAGGCTGCCGTAAGCTTCTATGCTGCCTGCAAGGACGCCGTCACGCAGATTGGCAAGATTGCAGGCAAGCTGGAAGCCAATTCCCATTTCGTGCCGCGAAGCAGCCTTTATTACGCCAGCTCGGAGCAGGATCTTCCGAAGCTTCGGAAGGAATACGAAACTTTGCGGCAGAACGGCTTTGATGTCGGTTTTTGGGAAGCGGACACCATTTCGAAGCATTTCCCTTTCCGTCGCCCCGGAGCAATTATTACGAACGGCGATGCCGAAATTAACCCGTTCCGGTTCGTTCACGGAATGGCTGAAGCCGCTACGGCAACCGGCGCGCGCATATTCGAGCACACGGACGTGGTCTCTCACGAGAATACCGCGGACGGCAAGCATCGGCTTGCAACAGCCAGCGGGCATGTCGTCTTGGCGGACAAAATCATATACGCCGTGGGTTATGAGCCCGAAGAGCTGCGGGGACAGTTAATCAAGCCGGTCATGAACCGTTCCTTTGCCGCTGTAACCGCCGTGCAAGACAAGAACAAGCTGCTTCATTGGCATAAACAGATGCTGATCTGGGAAACCGACAGACCTTACTTATATATGAGAACGACCATGGACGGACGCGTGATCATTGGAGGACTCGATGAACCGACCGAGCATCCCGTTGAAGGCGAGAAGGAGCGGACCAAACGAATAGACAGGCTGTACGACAAGCTGACTGCACACTTCCCGATGCTGGACGCCCCGTTCGAATATGAATGGAGCGCGACCTTCGGAGAATCGGTCGATAATCTGCCTTTTATCGGAGAGGATCCGGGTATGCCAGGTGTTTATTACTGCCTGGGGTACGGCGGCAACGGCACGGTGTACAGCATGATGGCTTCTAATATACTGCTTGCTCTCATCAAAGAGGGGCATCATCCGCTCGTCGATATCGTTGGACTGAAGCGGCCAACCCTTCAAACATAATTCCGGCTGCGATGCAGCAAACATTAAAAAAAGGGATTCGGCCGATAGCCGAATCCCTTTTTTTATTTCCGTTCAAAAATTAAGAGCCGTGGAAAATCCGTTTCGCTCCGTGCTCCCTGTAGATGCCTTCCGCGATGCCAAGACGCGAAAGATCCGGGCCGCCATCCTTGTCCAGCAAGGATTTGCTCTCTTCCGACTCGATAATGATTAAGGTTGCGCCTTCCCGAATGGAATCGCGGCAGGAGGCCGCTTCCTGCTCCTCGAGTCCAAGTGCCATCATAGCCCCCTCGATATGATCTTCATCGCCAAAAATATAATCGCCGGTTAGCGTATTTCCCATCGCCGTCAGCCCCGCAGCCGCAAATCCCGGGTTCCATGAACCGCCTCCCGTCAGACCGATGGCCGGGATAAAGGCTGCCCCCGTCCAAGCCCTTCCGCGGCTTTCGTCTCTCTCCGCTTCGTTTGCTGTCTGCGCCAGCTCCGTCAATTCGTCGACGTGGATGTCGCTCTCGGCTTCAATTCGCCGGGAATGCTCGCTATCCTTCGCGAGGATCTTCATTTCCCCTTGGACGAAACCGGCTTGCTCAAGGGAATGAATAGCATCGATTACCTGCTGCTGTGTAGCAAATGATCCAATTATTTTAGCCATTGTCCCATCATCCTCCTCTTCTTCCTTCAAGGTAGTTATACCCTGTTTCACCCGCAATCAATCTCGTTTAATCTCGGTAATAGGAAGGTTGTGCAAGAAAGCCGTTCAGGTTATGATGAAGAGTAAGCGACATGGAATTCGGAATTTAGACAGGAACGAACAGGAGGTAAAAAATGATTCACCGGATGCTTCGCTATCCCGCCGACTGGGAATGGCATGTGCTTCAGCTGGAACGGCCTCCGATGGAGATGACCGAGGAACTGCCTAAGCGCAAAGACAATCGAAAAAAAACGGAAACGTCTAAGGCATCTATGACATTTACAGCACCTCCTGTAACAGACGACGACATTGAAGAACAATTGGCATGCAAGCGCCTCCTTCCCGAATGCTCAAGCTGGCTGGACGAGTGCTGGGGCAGACAAGTCAATAAGGTTACCGTGGCGCATTATGCCAATCACGGTACAATCGTATCGGGCACCTTGATGCTGCAGGCCTCGGAGGAAATGACCGATGTGCAGCCTTTTCACTTCTGGCTTACCGTTGATAAGCTTGTTACCCTGCACACAGACCTGCGTCTCATGATTCGGTTGCAGGATGATTCCGTTACTTCCAGGCTCAAAGACTGCGCATCCGCTCCCGAAGCGTTTTTTATTATGCTGGGGCAGCTGCTTGGACCGTTCCATTCGGGACTAGACGGGTTTGAAAAAAGGCTAGGCGAGCTAGAGCAGGCCATGCGGATTTCGAACAGAACGGGGCTCCTCGACGTCATCTTTGAACGCCGCTATGATTTATTGCATTGGAGCCATCTTTTTATCCCTATTCGCGAGCTGTACGGTGCTGCTCAGGAAGCTTTCATGGACGCGCTGACCGATACGGAAGTATTCAAACGCACCACCTACAAGCTGGACCGGATTGAATCTCTGCTGAAGCATTACGCACTCGAGATCGATACGCTGATTTCGATGGATGATGCGCTCTCCAGCTTCCGCGGCAACGATATTATGAAGACGCTGACCATTTTCACCGTTATCTTCACGCCTGCAACCGTTATAGGTGCTCTATGGGGAACAAACTTCAAGCCGCTTCCGTGGGATACTCATCAATTGGGCTTTGCGGGAATGTGCGTCGTTATCCTTGTCATTACCATCCTGATTTATGTCTGGTTATGGCGAAAAGGGTGGACCGGCGATTTGCTCACGGGACGGGATACCAATAAGAACAAGAAAAGTAAAAAGCAGGCCGTGATGCTCGAAGAACAGTTAACCGATAGAAGCGAAAGCATGGAGACTGAATCGAACCACCTGTCCAAGCTATCACGCAAAAGGCGCTCCAAGACGATTTAACATCGTCAGGAAGCGCCTTTTTTCCATTCCTATCTCCGTCTGTGGAGTTCCTCTACAATCGCTCCGGCGATCTCTTCCGGCTGCTGCACGGATCCCTCCGCTTCGCCGCGTCTGCGGACCGATACGCTGCCGCTTAGACGCTCGTTCTTCCCGACGACAAGCATATAAGGAACCTTCTCGAGCTGGGCCTTCCTTACTTTATTCCCGAGCTTTTCGCTGCGGGCGTCAACTTCAACCCGAATTCCTGCTTGAATAAGCTGCGATTTGATTTGAAGCGCGTAATCCAGCTCATGCTCCGATACCGGTATTACCTTGGCCTGCACCGGGGCCAGCCAGATCGGGAAAGCCCCGCTGTAATGCTCGATCAGAATACCGATGAACCGGTCGAGAGAACCATAAACCGCGCGGTGGATAACAACCGGCCGCTGCTTCTTATTGTCTTCGCCGATATAAGACAGATCAAATTTCTCCGGCATCTGGAAATCAAGCTGAATCGTTCCGCATTGCCAGCTTCTTTTCAGGGCATCCACGATATGAAAGTCGATTTTCGGCCCGTAAAAAGCGCCGTCCCCTTCATTAATGCGATAGTTCACTCCCTGTGCATCCAGCACATTCTTTAGAGACTGCTCGGCTTCATCCCACAGCTCATCCGAGCCCATATAATCGGCAGGCCGGGTCGACAGCTCGACGGTATAAGCAAACCCGAATACCTTGTACACCTCGCCGATCAAATTCATGACCTTGCCGATTTCCCCTTCAATCTGATCCGGACGGACAAAAAGATGGGCATCATCCTGGCAGAAAGTGCGCACCCTCATCATGCCGCCTAATGCCCCCGACAGCTCATGCCGGTGTACCTGACCGAACTCCGCCAGTCGTATCGGTAGCTCCCGATAGGAACGCAGACTGTTCTTGAAGATCAGCATATGCCCCGGGCAGTTCATCGGCTTTAATGCAAATTCGGACTCATCAACCTTAGTGAAATACATGTTGTCCTTGTAATGCTCCCAATGTCCCGACTGCTCCCACATCCGCTTATTCATCATAAACGGCGTGCGGACCTCTTCATAATCGTTCTGGTTAAGCAGCTCCCGGGAGAAGTTTTCCAGCGCAGTCCTTATCGCCATTCCTTTGGGCAGGTAAAACGGCATCCCCGGCGCTTCCTCCGAAAACATAAACAGCTCCAGCTCTTTGCCCAGCTTGCGATGGTCCCGCTTCTTCGCTTCCTCCAGCTGGTACAAATAGTCAGCCAGTTCCGTCTTGCTGAGAAACGCTGTACCATAAATGCGCTGAAGCATCTTATTGTCGGAATTGCCCCTCCAATAAGCACCTGCCACGTGAAGCAGCTTGAAGGCTTTGATGCGGCCGGTTGAAGGCAAGTGCGGCCCACGGCACAGATCCGCAAATTCCCCTTGCTCGTAAATACGGATTACTTCTCCTTCAGGCAAATCCCGAATCAGCTCCAGCTTGAGCGGCTCCCCTCTTTCTTCGAAAAGAGCCAGCGCCTCCTCCCGCGATACAACCCTCCGCCTGATCGGCAAATTCTCCTTGACGATGCTCCGCATTTCCTTCTCTATGGCTTCCAGATCCTTCGTCGAAAGCGTATGAGCAAGGTCTACATCGTAATAAAAGCCGTCTTCGATTACCGGTCCAATGCCCAGCTTTACCGCTTCGCTGCCGTACAGCCGTTTGATCGCCTGCGCTAACACATGAGCGGTGCTATGCCGGGATATATAAAGCCCTTCCGGGCTGTCCAGAGCAATCATGTCGATTCGGCTGCCATCGCCAAACGGCTCATCAAGATCGGCAATCGTGCCGTTGATTGCCCCCGCTATTATTCTTTTCTTCCAATCGGCATCCATTGATTCCGCTACCTGCGCAATGGTCGTGCCTTGCAACACCCTCCTTATGCTTCCGTCTGGCCAAACAGCTTGAATCTCCATTTTTGCTCCTCCAATTCTTCCTTATTTTTTGAACGCAAAAAAACGCAGCTCTCCCTGCAAGGGACGAGTGCGTTCAGCTCGTGGTTCCACCCTAATTCCATCCCGCGCGTTACCGGCGCGACGATGCTCATTGGAATCCGTTAACGGGGATCAGTCGGTTACATGTACAGCCGCAAATCGTTTGCGGGTTCCAGGTGACGGCTGCAAAGCGGTAATCCCGATCTTTCACCGAAGAAGCTTTCAGCCGGGGCTTCTCTCTCTGGGCGGATCTAGGGAAGGAGATCATGTCTTTGGTCATTGCCTGCATATGAAATTTCTATCATGTTACAATGTTTTATTTCAAAAAGTCAAGAGGAATCGGTTCCCCATACAAGCGCCCAGACATAGTATACATAACCAGCCCAAGATAAGAGCGGAGGGATCCGTATATGGCAAAAACAACGAGAAGGTCCAATGCAAATACGACAACGGCGTTGCCAAGGCCTATGAGACAAGGCCAACCGCAGCAATTCGATCTCCGCATCGCCCTGTTTCTTGCCGGTATTGCTGGACAGACTTACTCACAATTCGAGAACAAGGACGGCCTTTTCCTTGTCCCCCGAGGGTATGAATTAGTAGGGGCTTTCTCTGCTAAAGCCTATGATGATACCGAAGAACGCTTTGGCTTTGTCTTGCAATCGGACCGTTCTTCCGTTCTGGCCTTCCGGGGCTCCGGTTCAGCCGTGGACTGGGTATCGGATTTTATTGCCCAACAGACAACATACCGTCCCGTTAAAAATGCCGGCCAAACCCATAAAGGCTTTACCGACATTTATACATCAACCCGCTCGCAGGTGCTTGATCTGATCGGACAGCTTCCCGTTGAAAAACCGTTATTTATTACCGGCCATAGTTTAGGCGGAGCGCTTGCCACCCTGGCTGCGCTCGATATCGCCGTCAATACGCCTTTTACCGCGCCCATCGTCTATACCTTTGGCGCTCCAAGAGTCGGGGATACGCGCTTCGTCAAGCTATATAACAATACGGTAGAGACGCATTGGCGTCTCCAAAACGAATACGATATCGTTCCCCATCTGCCTCCGCTTGTTTATCAGTCTCCGGATACGAAGAAAACGTATTTCTATATGCATGTCAAAGGCGAGGTAAAACGCGCCTTCCGGATGGGCTCGGTCTCCGGCAACCATATTCTGAGCAGCTATTTTGCCGACTTATGCGGCGAGGAGCCGCTGTTCGCCGAAGCGATTTGCTCGGAGCCGCCCGGCTGGTGCCCGCTAACTTGAACAAAAAACTCCGCAAAGCTGCGGAGTTTTTTTGCGTTTTCAGGTCCAGGATTGAAGGAGCCAGTTCCGTACCCGATTAATGGTCTTATCCAAATTGCATACCGAATTCTGATCCACATAAGGAGTCTGATGACAGAAATAATGAGCATGTCCGCCGATTAACGGAATCCCTTCCACAATAGACGGAGAATATTTGAACCGGTTCCAGCGAGGCACCGTTGCCCCTTCTGCCGACCATCCTCCCCAAGTGCCGATCCGGCTGATCGGATCGGTGAGTTTTCCTTCCGTATCAACGGAATGAAGAAAGCATACCTTATCCCGCAGCTCAGGATGAATCGGAATACGAGGCGAGCCCACCTGAACAATCCGGAAATTCCGATTCAGACGCTGCTGATGCAGCATTTTTCCCGCCTGATAGGCTGCTGCCCCACCCCCGCTATGTCCGATAAAAAGGATTGGCTCCTCCTCGCTCTTCATCGTTTCCTTCACTTGCTGGAATGCCGCACGCCCGCCAATCCGGCCTATGGACAAGCGGTTGGTGAGATCCGTGCCGACTTCAACAATTTGCCGGTACAGATTGCGGCTGACATCTCCATACGGGTGCAGAATATGAATGATGGGCTCGCGGCCATCCACCCGAAATATCCGGTCAAGCTGATTCCTGCACTCATCAAAATAGCCTTTGGTTGTAGCAACGCCAGCCAGCAAGTAAATCCGTATAGGCGAGCCGCTGATCGCTGTCATGATTCATCCCTCCGTTCATGCTGTGTTAATGGAATTGTGTACTTTCATTATGCGGGGGGATAAGCGGTTTCATTCCTCCATGTAGATGTGAATTCCATTCCAGCTGATTTGGTAGCCCAGCTCCTTAGCTGTCAGAACAAGGGGGAGAGCTTTTATGTCCCGCCATAACGGGATGAAGCCGTTCAATTTGTAACCGCTCCATATTTTATGCGAAACGAACGGAACCTGCGCCATTCTTGGTATTCCGTTGTCCCATCGGATTAGCTGGGTTGTTCCGTCCTTCATGGTCTTCACGTCCGCCTGGAGGATGCGGCTGAAGAAATCCTCGTCCACATACAGCTCTCCGTCCAGCTTGAATATATGACCGCGGTACGTAAACGGCTGGTTTACGATTGCGGAAGTCCCGCTTCCAAAGTCATCCTCTAAACGGCTCAAATAGTAAGGACTGGCTGTCGCCCGTCTGTAGGCTTCAATGATCCGAGGTTCATTCGTGATGGAATAATCATTAATACGCCGTACCTCATTATATTCTGCAAGATTGTTCACATCAAAATAAAAGACAGCCTTAACCCTTGGATAAAGCCTGGGAAGGCTGGAGTACAGACGATTGATTTTCGCAATGGCAAATGCGTTATCCTTTACCCCGTCGGTCACCGTATAGTGGGTAACGCCATATTCCGACAGCTGAATCGGCTTAGTCCTGCTGAACCGGTTATATACGTAATCCATCATCTGAAGCGGATCTTCGAAATCCGACGGCTGCTGGATATCTCCGTTATGATATCTTACGTTATAGACGTTGATTCCTACCCAATCTACGTAATTGTCACCCGGATAATAGGCGTCAATCGGGCGCTCCGGCACATTAAGCACGGTCCAGACCATGGCCGTTTTCGGGGCTATTTTCTCGAATACGTCATGAACCATTCTCCAAGTCTTGATATAGAGGTCCGGATCTCCGCTGTAATTCGTCCAGGTTCCGTTCATTTCGGATGCGAAACGCAGAAAAATGGGCACATCTGCCTTGCGCGCCGCTTCGGCAAATGTCCGCAGGTAAGCATCATCCTTCACCTTAGCCAGCCCGTCATTGGGCTCCCATGCAATGTGGGGGAATGCACCCGCTTCCTTTACTTCGGACACCCACTCCGCCGGGAATGGCTCTCCGTAACCGACATATTTAAAAAAGCTGGCATGCTGCTTCCCTGCTAAGCTATTGAACTCCGTCATACTGTTATGGATGGTTGAGTTCTGCAGAACATAGGCGCCTAGATAGGCTCCGGACACCGGCTCGGCTTTGCCCAGCCGATAATTCGGATGCGAGGATGAGACATGAATGGTCCATTCCGAATAACGTGCCTCTTCCACTTGAACGGCAGCCGCATAGGTGCTTGGATTAGCAAGCGGATTCTGTTTTCTAGCAGCGCTTTCCGCCCCTTCCAGCATGACGATGAGAGCGCAAACGAGCATCAGGCCTGGCAGCTTGCGGCGATGCGTTAACCAATAGCTCAGCAGGGGAACCTCCTCCTCTTCTCTATTCCAAGGATGAGGCAAAGTGGCGGCATTTATACGTATTTGGGCTGGGTATCGCTATGAAAAAAGGCTGCCTTTGCCTAGTCCCGAATTGACTAGTTAAAGACAGCCCCTGCATGTTTTTATTAAACACCCATTTTTTTGCGCTGGTTGTTTACTTTCTTCGTATTCTGGCTCTTCATAGCCTGCGTAGAAGTCGATTGATGCTTCTGACCGGCTGCTCCGTTTTGCCCTTGCTTCTTCTGAGCAAGAAGCTGCTTCGCGCGCTCAGCTTGTGTAAGCGGCTTGGCTTGCGCTGGCGCCTCAGCTTGAACCTCGTTATGTTCATTGGCGGACATATGATCACCTCACTTTAATGTACTCAGCATATCAAGTGAAACGTCAATCGGCAAGCCCCCTGGCCGGGACTTTGCGAAGTTGCACAATTCCGATTCTTGTTAATATAACCGCCAGCACGAACAGCTGCGGAATCGTTGTCTCCCACGTCGGGTATACGCCCAGGAAACCAATGGTGGCAAGCGATTCCGAGGAATGCGCCGGAAGCCATGAAGCGACCTGAAGCGAATGAATGCTTTCCCCAAGGAAACGGACCACCAGGTAATAGATCAGAGCCGAAGCCGTAAGGAAAAACGGCCGGATCGGCAGCTTCGCGCTAAATCGGATGATCGCAAAACCGATAATCAAGAGCAGGAGGAACGTGACTCCAATTCCGAGGATCATCTGAATAGGATCGATGGAGCCCGCCATGCCGATATAGAAAATTGTCGTCTCCGCGCCTTCCCGCAAAATCGCGAGACCCGAGACGATAAAGAGGGACCATAAGCTTCCCTTGGCAAGCGCATTGCCCATCCGGTCATCGATAAATTTGTTCCAAGCCTGCAGATTCGATTTCTTGTGCAGCCAATTGCCCACGGAAAGCATCAGAAGCACGGATACAAGTCCCGTAATCCCTTCCATCGCTTCCCGCGCGCTGCCCGCGGTTGCTTCGGCAATGACCGTAGTCAACAGTACGGCCAAGGCAATACTCAAGAGCAATCCCGTCCATACGCCCGACCATACCCAGACATTTTTGGACTGATTGTCCGTGCGTTTCAAATAAGCAAGCAACGCCGCCAGAACAAGAATCGCCTCGAGTCCTTCCCGCAGCAAAATCATTCCGGCATCCCATGCCGTATATTTGGCCTCGGCCGTCATCGGTTCGAGTTGACTGCGGATTTCTTCAATAACCGCTTCCGCTTTATCCGGCGACGGGGTGGAAGCAAGCAGGTATTTGGACACATCGGTCATCTTGATCTCGATGTTCTGATAAGCCGAGGCGGACCGGATTGACACCTGGCCCTCAACTGCAGGCCAACTGCTGATGAAGGATTGCATCTGACCGTTTGCTTCGGCAAAATGGTTCGCTGCAATATCTTTTGAAGCCTGATTTAGTATCGCGATTAAATCCGCAATTGTCAGCCCTTCGGAATCCGTGCTTACCGCTGCGATTTTCCCGTCTTTATAGTCGTTGATAAGAGTAATCAGGTTTGTTGTATAGGTCTTGGCATCCTCGGCACGAGGAGGTTCAGCCTGCAGGGCAATCCGGATCATGCTCATGCTCGTCTCCAGCTTGCCATACACGTTAAAATTCTCGCTGCGGATCGATTGCTCAATCGGCGGCCAACCGTCATTGATTTGCTTGTAAGCGGCATTCGCCTGCTCCCATTGTCCGGCCTCAATGCTGCTAAGCAGCTTCTCCGCCAGAGGCAGCAGGCTTGCGGCAGCGTCTTTCCCGGACAGCGCCGGCATCTCGGCTGCTTTCTCGCTCTTCACAAACGTATTGATCGCTTTCGCTAGCGACGATAGAGCGGTCTTCGCTTCATCCGGCTTATCTGCCGCCTGCTCCAACGCTTCCGTGGCGTGAGCAATGGCCGAGGATACATCGGCAGAGTCTGCCTTCGACCCGGTCTTGAGCTGCTCCCAGCTCTCGCTCGCCTGCCGGATATGCTCCTTGGCATCCTGCCAATCACCTTCGCCCGCCGCGGCAAGAGCGCCGCCAACAAGCGGCAGCAGCTTGCCCAGCTGTTCGGACGACGACGCTTGGGCAGCATAAGCGGTGTTGTTGAAGCTAATCGTTAAAGCTGCAGCAAACGTCCCGATCCATACCGCAATTAGGAGCAGCAATACCCGGGAGATTAGAGCTTTAGGTTGATGTTGTCCAGCCATATCTAGTCATTCTCCCTTCTACAATAACGTATCGCCGATATAGCCGCCTTCGCGTACGCCAGGGAAGCAGGCAAATAAGGCGCTGCCGTTGTGAACGATATATTCATTCAAGGCATCCATCTGTCCAAGCTTCTGCTGCATCGGAATAAACTGCTTTCTTGTATCGCGGTTGTAACAAATAAATAAGAGTCCTGCATCAAATTGCCCTGTCCGGTTATCCATGCCGCTCGAATAGGAATAGGATCGCCGGAGGATTTTGACCGAGCCATTCCCCCGCGCCAGCGCGACATGGGAATTTACCGGGATGAGCGGCTTCCCTTTCTCATCCTTCTTGGCGAGGTCCACCGAATCAAACTCGTTCTTGGAGCCGATTGGCGCACCGCTGTCGCGATGCCGGCCAAATGTCGCTTCCTGATCGCCAAGGGTTGAACGGTCCCATACTTCCACCCGAATCCGGATGCGGCGGACAACCATATAGCTGCCGCCTGCCATCCACGGCGTGCCATCACTGCTCTGCGCCCATACGACGTCGTTCATCAACGCTTCGTCCTTCGTATCCGGATTGCCGGTACCGTCCTTAAAGCCCATCAGGTTGCGCGGAGTCGCTCCTTTCGGATCGGCGCCGCCGGTACGCTGGAAACCCTCCTGCGTCCAGCGCAGCACCGCCTTGCCCCTTGCGATGCGGGCTAGATTGCGGATCGCATGGAAGGCAGTCTGCATGTCGTTCGCATTCACCTGAACGCCAACATCGCCGCCGCACCATTCCTCGCGCAGCTCATCGCCGCCAAAGGCTGGCAAATCCACAAGCGCAGCCGGCCGTTTGGAGGCAAGACCAAATCTCGAGTCAAAAAAGGACGGTCCTACGCCAAACGTAATCGTTGTTTTTGAAGGATTCAGCCCCGCGGCTTCCCCCGTATCGGCAGGCGGAAGATGCCGATTATCGTTTACCTCCCCGATCATTTCGCCCTTTGCCATGGACGCGGAAGCTTCCGTCCATGCCTTGAACAGCTTGCGCACGTCGTCAATCGAATTCGTAGTCAGATCAAATGCAGCGAACATCAGAAAGTCCTGCGCAGGTGTCGTTATACCCGCCTGATGCTTGCCGTAAAACTCTATCCTGTCCTCGCTGCTCGGCTTGGCTGCGCCGGAGACGGCGCTGCCTTTTGCTCCGAAAATCGCTCCAACGCCTGAAGCGCCAAGCAATAGCCCGGCGCCTCCAACACCGGCCAGCCGCAAAATATCCCGGCGGCTGATCGGTTTCTCCAAGATGCTGTCTCCAGCTTGGTTATCCTTGTTGTCTGTTGTCATCTCATTACGCTCCCAGAATCGTTCCCATTTGGGACAACGGTTCAGCTAATGCGTCAAGCAATTGGCTCAACTTCTTGGTATCTTCTTCTTTCAGATCGGTATAAGAAACATATCCGTCCCCGCTCTTATACGCTGCGAGTGCCTGCTCCAGGTTGTCAAAGCTTGTGCCGATTTGCGCTTCCAGTTCAGCATCCTGTTTGTTCAGCTCGGCTTTCAGCAGCTCGTAGATTTTTTTCGCGCCTTCCACGTTAGCCGCAAAATCATATAGGTCCGTATGCGAATAGCGCTCTTCCTCGCCGGTTACCTTCGAAGAGGATACTTCGTTTAGCAGCTCAACAGCTCCTGTTACGAGCAGGCTAGGTTCTACGTCTACCGTTTCGATCAAGGCACGAAGCGTCTTCGTATCGTCAAGTAACTGGGAAGCATAATCTTCCGCGCCGGCAGTTGCGTTGTTCACCCAAAGCGCCTGCTCGATGCGGTGGAAACCGCGCCAGTCCTTCTCCTCTACATCATTTTCGCGGGCATCGATATTAGGGTCCAGATCGCCAAGGGCTTCCGCGATAGGCTCGATTCTCTCGTAATACATCCGGGTTGGCGCGTACAGCGACTTCGCCGTCTCTACATCGCCGGACTTCACCGCTTGAACAAATTTATCGGTTTCGGCAACCAGCTTATCGGTTTGATCGAGAGCATACTGGCGGTATTGGCCGGTGATCTCATCCCAGTTCTCCACCTTCGGTGCCGATTGCTCTGTATTTGTTGTATTCGCGGCAGCCTCTTTAGCATTATCCGCATTGTTATTGTTCGAGCCGCATCCCGCAAATACGACCGCGCTCGCCAGCACTAACGCAGCTAACTTGATTTTCATGAATCCCTAACCCCTCATCCAATTAATATATAATTCCGTAATGAACTACCAATGAGTATATTCACAATGATAATCATTGTCAATTAGCTTTTTTAGCACGGCACATTTATTAGACACATGTCGCATATAGACGGACTTTCGCCTATTCCTCCGCCTCCGCTCAAGCATAATGTATAGTAGGCCTTCCAACATCCCACACTAGTAGATAAGAACGGATATCCAGAAAAGGAGGCTTTACCCTGTGTCACAATCATCAAGCAACAAGACCGCGGTTTTCCCGCCCCAGCATCAGAATCATCAGCCAGGTATAGAATCCGAGATGAACCCGCTTCCGGTCTATAAAACCGATCAATATAAAGCGGCAAACAAGCTTGAGAATAAAGCTGCCATTATTACCGGAGGAGACAGCGGTATCGGCCGTGCGGTAGCGGTCGCGTTCGCCCTCGAAGGCTGCGACGTTAGCATCGTGTACTACAATGAGCATGAAGACGCCAAGCTTGTTCAACAGGAGATCGAGCAAGCCGGAAGACGCTGCCTGTTAATTCCCGGAGATATCGGGGATGAAGCATTTTGCCGTAATGCCGTTGAGCAGACGGTGATGACTTTCGGCAAGCTGGATATTCTTGTTAATAATGCAGCCGAGCAGCATGTGCAGCAGCGGCTTGAAGATATTACGGCGAAGCAGCTTGAAAAGACCTTCCGGACTAACGTATTTGGCATGTTCTTTCTGACGAGAGCCGCCCTTCCTCATCTGAAGCAAGGCGCTTCCGTTATTAATACGGCATCGATCACCGCCTATAAAGGCAATCCGACCTTAATTGATTATTCCGCTACCAAAGGCGCCATCGTCTCTTTTACAAGAGCGCTTGCAACCAACCTGGCGGGACGGGGCATAAGGATCAACGGTATTGCTCCCGGTCCAATCTGGACTCCGCTTATCCCGTCCACCTTCGATGAGCAATCCGTATCCACCTTTGGATCGGATACGCCAATGAAACGCGCCGGACAGCCGTATGAGCTTGCCCCGGCTTATGTATATCTGGCCTCCCAGGATTCCAGCTATGTGACCGGCCAATTCATCCATATTAACGGCGGCGAAGTTGTAAACGGTTAAAAAAAGCAAAAACGCCTTGCGGCCATTACGCAAGGCGTTTTCCAATTTCCTCGTTTATGCATTTATCTAATAAGTCCTGCAGCCTGCCCTCGTACACAAGCTCCAGCTTGGATGTATTCTCTAGATCCCCCGGCGTCACAAGAAACGAAGATTTATTTACAAGATGGACACCACTCTTCTCGAATACCGATGCCACAAATTCCGAACAGAAGTAGGCGTAATCCCTCTTAATAAGCCTTGTGTTAAACAGCAGGCCAATAACCCCGATCAGATTATACCGGTACAGTTCCCTATTCCGTTCCATCTCCGCAATAACGCCGCGCATCTTGGCGTAAGCAGCCGGTTGTATGCGGCAGCGGTACAAGGCGCATCTGGCCTCGGCAAATAGCTGCCCGCGCATATTCTCCCTCACAAAGCCGGCGAAGAACGGATTCTGCGGGTTTTTCCGGCCAAAGCTGTACACTTCGTTTAACCCGCTGTCAAACGCGATCGACGCATGATTAAGCGGATCCTTCGTAAACCACTTAATCGTTCTCGTAAATAATGTTCCCGTGTCCGTTAAGACAACATAAACCTCCAGCTCCCTTGTCATGCCCGACAACCTCCACATTAAAGAAGTAACGCTTCTCATCTAACTTTAATGCAGGAGCCATGGCTTCATTAACCTGCTGAGGTACAGTCCTATCCACGACCTTGGTCCTGTTCTGGAAAATTTACCTAGTGTTTCCCCTATCTTAATGGAAATATTAGCATTTCTCAATCAAAACTTAACAAATAGGCAGGAAAGTGTAAATTAATTCACTGCTAGTTCTTTCGAATGAACAGGTGAGGAATTGGTACTAGATCGGTTTCTAGTAATCTACTTTTATATGGTATAATAAGCCACATTACAACTGGGATATAAAAGGAGATTTCGATACAAATGGAATTCAAAAAGGTGAATACGCCCCTCCGTCTAGTAGGTATTCAAAAGTACAAAAGCAAGGACGGCAGAACCTGGATCAAGTATCCTGGCGGCTCCAGAAAACCCTTAAAGAAAAGCACGATGATTTGGACAAGGCTGCTGACCCTCATCGTCATCGTTGGTGTCATTGGATTTGCCGGTTATAAGATCGGGTTCCACTACTTATCCAATAAAATGATGAATGAAATGGCCGATCAAATCCTGACCACCGATGAAATCGAATCGTTCAAGAAGGATCCTGCCGTTCAGCAGATCATTGCCGATAACTCCAAATATTTCGATAAAAAGGCTGTAGAAGCCCTGCAAGGCTCTATCTCTACCGAGGCCGGCAACGGCGGTAAAGCCGAAGGTACAAGTGAGGTAAAGCCGGATAAATCAGGTTCTAGTTCTGGCAATACGGCAAGCGGCGGTAAGGAAGATACAAAGCCGGCGGACAAGCCGTCCACAGGCGGACAGCTTGTTGTGAAGAATAAGGATGAAGCGGCCCAGCTTCTGCTCAGCAAGTTCTCCATGAAGGAATTAACCGGACTCGCCGATAAAGCAAAGGACGGCCTGACGCCGGAAGAGAAGCAATCTATTAAGGAAACTCTTCTCTCGCGCCTTTCTCCGGAGGAGTTCAACTCCGTCAAGATTGTTGCTTTGATGGAGGTTATGAAGCGTGATGAATAATGAACTAACTAATGGAGGGCATCATGACTAGGAACTACTTAGATTCATTCAAGGAAGAGTTATTAGAAGTCTTTTCAGAAGCTCGTGTAAGAATCAATAAGTTTCCTTCTCCATTTAATCAAAAGGGATTAGTCTATCTGGACAAGTTTGATGTCTTTCAAAAGGAAAGTGCGAAAAACTATATATGTTATCTGCTGCCCTATTGGATGAATGAGATCACTAACATACCCGTTGAACAATGTCGTAAGTTTTCATTGGCGAACGTATTCAATATGCTTTATTACTTCCTGCAAGACGACGTAATGGATGAGACTCCTATCGCATGGAAAGAACAACTTGCTCTTGCGCAGCTTCTCCATTCCGAGTTTGAGTTCATTCTTCGTGAAATGTTTGAAGCAGCATCTCCATTCTGGAACTATCGGCAGAAATACGTTAACGAGTGGGCAGTAACTGTTGTAAACGAAAATAAAGAAGACTACTTCATGTCGGATAATCTAATGATCGCCAAAAAAGCTTCTCCTCTTAAGCTAGCTAGTACAGGAGCCCTGTTATTAGCAAATCAACCAGAGAAAATCGAAGAAGTGGAGCAGCTTGTTGACCATAGTCTTGTTCTCCTACAACTCGCAGATGATTTGGCAGACTGGAAGGAAGATTTGCAAGATAATAACTATAATTGTCTCTTGTCTATGATTAAAGCCATAAAAAAACAAGAAGCGCCACTCGAAGTGTTGGAAGTTGAATCCTATATCTACGATCGAAGTATCTTGCTCGACTATACAAATAGTTGTCATGAACATATCAGTTTCATAGCCAATCACACCCTGCAATTAAAGCATCTACTGCACTTTAGTTACTCCATCTATGAAGATCTTTATTATTTTGCCAAACAAGTAGATGTGACAAAAACCGCATTGTTGTCTGGCGGATTCGACTATATTCTGTCGAATAATACCTAGATAATAGTATAATGTGCCTATTTTATATGATATAATTTATTTGTACATATAAATTATTACATATATTATGGAGGGATTTAGAAATGGAAAACATCGCATTAAAACAAGCACCTGCTCCATTTGTACTGTTCGACAAATTCGAGACGCCTAATACACGCACTACTTCTCCTCAAGCTATTCGTAATCAAATCATTCAAAAGGTTTGGGAGGACGAAGCTTTCAAACAACAATTCATAGCTAACCCTAAGCTTGCTGTTAAAGAAACATTTGGCATCGAACTTCCTACTACTGCGCAAATCAAAGTAGTAGAAGAATCGTCCGACGAATATTTCTTCGTTATCCCGCCTAAGCCATCCGCAATGAAAAAACAAGACGTTAAAGAATTCCCAAGCTGGTAATTTATAAATAAAAGGGAGCCAACATCAAATTTTGATGTTGGCTCCCTTTTATTTTTCCCTCTCAAAGCAGTTATCTAATCAATCAACAACACCGTCTATCAGACTAGTCATATTTTATTACATTTTGTCGAAAATTCACAGATTTTAGTATAATTTATCTAGTTGTTATGTTATAATTCTAGTACTCAAGTTGTATTACTACATATTTTGGAGGGGTTATTTTGTCGAATCAGGTTACTCGCGATCAAATTATTCAAAAAGCTTGGGAAGATGACGCTTTTAAACAGCAGTTGTTGGCTGATCCTAAAGCAGCTATCAAGGACGTCTTTGGCGTTGAGATTCCAGAAAATTTTGAAATCAGTGTAGTAGAAGAATCGCCAGAGCATTTCTATCTTGTCCTCCCTCCTAAACCTTCGATGATGAAAGCTGCTTCAAATGAAGAGATTCCTACTTGGTAATTGATCATACAGAAGAACCCCTCCGAGAATTGGAGGGGTTCTTCTATTATGCTGCTGGAAAAGTAATAATGACTTCAGTGCCGATTCCTTTACGGCTTTTAAATACGATATCTCCCTGCATTACTTCAATAATGCTAAAGGTGACCATAAGACCTAACCCAGTACCTTTAGTTTTGTTTGAATAGTAAGGCTCACCTAGTTTCGCAAGCTCGGTTTCGGTCATACCGATTCCATTATCTTTTATATGAACGACTACTTTATGATCATCTCGGTATCCCTTTATTTCAATTTCTCCGTTGCCTTCTAATGCTTCAATGCTATTCTTGATCATATTTATGAAAGCTTGCTTAAATTTCGATGAATTCCCTTGTATCTGTAAATGATCTGGAATATCTAATCTTAGCTGTCCACCTTGTAAATTTACTAGAGGTATAAGAATGCTGCCTATATGCTTAAACTCATTCGCTATATTAAGTAAAGTAACATGTTCTAACTGAGGCTTCGCAAACGTAAGAAAATCGGTAATGATTTCGGAAGCGCGATCAAGTTCATTGATTGCTAAGAGCATATAATTTTTTTCTTTGTTGCTTATACTTTTTTCCTCTAGTAGCTGCAAAAAACCACGTGTTACTTGTAAGGGATTACGAACCTCATGTGCAACTGAAGCTGCAAGCTGACTGATCATATCCATTTTTTCCGATCGCTGAAGCTCATTATTAAAAATCTCTAGCTGCTTTGAATAAGTGACAACCTTTTCAAAACTTAATACAATCTGCCTACCAAGAGTAATAACCAAAGAAAGGATAAAGCATACAATGCCCCACTTCCAATAAATAAACTCATAGTTTCTTGATGCTGCATAATATTGAAACATATCGAATACTGCAAGTAATATGAATATGCCGAAGCCAATAGAAACAATGATCGCATCTTTCTGTTTCTTTAAACTATGAACGACTAGCAAACCGACAAAAATAATACCTCCACCTATTACGCCGATTGCAAATAGAGTTGTCGTTAATAAATAATAGATCGAATAGTAAGCATTATCGGTAACGATATTTATTCCTAACCCAATAGTTGATAAGGTTATAAGACTCAATGCGTAATATTTTATTATACGTACAAGTGCGAACTTTCCTCTTCCAAATATAGTTTCTAAAAAGAAGAATAAAGCAGGAAATAATACATTAATGGACAAATCCGTTCCCGTTGCAAAGAAAAATCCATATTCTTCATATACCGAATATAGAAATGGTGAATACAAAATCAGCAAGCAGCCTAATGATAAAATAATGAGGCTCAGTGATTTCCATCCTGATACATGCACCTTTTTAAGAAATATCATGCAAAAGAACATAATTGCAGCTACAAAAATAAATGCCGCTCCCAAAATAATATCTGGTAAATCGTTCAAAAGCATATTACGGTATAAACTTGTATATTCGCCAAACACAAAACCTTTTATTCCTATGTTACCTGTTTCATTTACCAGATGAATGTAAAGGGTTTCATTTATTGGACCGTCCAAAGGAATAACGAATTTATTTACGTCATAGTAGTGATCCCTAATCGATTCATAAACTAACTTGCCATCAATATAAGCATAAACATTTTGCGCATAAGCTTTATTAACAAGCAATCCTGAATGTGAATCCGATTTAGCAGGCAGTTGAATTTTAACCCACATGGAGCTTGTCCCTTTGGGCAACACAGGCTCCTTCTCGTTTTCCCTTACGGTTATCCAGCCATCGGCAGGCGGTATCTGGTTATCCTCATCATTCCCCGGATGGAGCTGCCACTCTGTAATTCGTATTTTCGATGCTGATTCTTCATTCGCAAAGGTGATTGTGGGGCTTATTGAAGTGATGACTGCTATAGATAATAGAATGAAAATCGTATACTTCAGAATGGCCTTCATCTTTACACCTCAAATATTGGAAAATAGTTCTTATTACTCATAAGTTCGACATTTTTCGATTATATCCTTCACCTTTCTCTTATATATTAAAAATCTTAAAAATAAAAGGAGCGGAATATCCGCTCCGCTCCAGGTTCTTACTATGATATCGCTGCTCTTCTTGCCGGCACCGAGAATGACCGTACCTCTTCGCCGATAATCTCAAGCGCGTTTAACTGCAGGCCGCTTGCACAGCCGCCGTCGATTCCAATCTTGCCTTTGCCGTACCAGACATCCGCTCTGCCATGCAGATCAACGGTCTTCGTATGGCCAAACACGACAACTTTATCAACGACCGTATCCGCCCTGTGGAACGAATCCTTAATGTATAAGAAATCCCTCTTCGGCTGCTCCTTCCAGTTCGTGTATTTCGGATTCAGCCCCGCATGCACGTAAATAAAATGCGTATCTTCGTAGTAATAAGGCAGCTGCTCGAGGAAATCCGCGTGATAAGGATACCGCTCGAGAACCGTCTCTCTGAGCCTGTTCAGCAGATCATCCTCGCTTCCCGTCATATCGCTCCCCTTCAGATAGCTGTACACGGTCTGACGGCCGCCATGGCGGAAGAACTTCTCCCTTGCCTCTTTGGTTTTGTTGCGGACAATATCCACGAAGCGCTCGTCGTGATTGCCTTGAACCGCAATGGCACCATGCTCCCGAACCAGGCTTGCCGATTGTTCAACAACCAGCTTGCTGTCCGGTCCCTTGCTGACGAAATCTCCAAGCAAGATGAGCTGATCTTTAACCGGCTCGTAATTTACCCGCTCGAGCAGCCGGTTAAAAGCATCATAACAACCATGAATATCGCTAATGACTAGCGTCCTTTCCTTTCCCATGACATCCCATCCTTCCCCTATACGTATTTCATTCTACAGCTATCGAAAAAAAACCTTCCGAAACGCAAAAAAGCCGCAGGCCATAAGGCCTGCGGCTGCTTAAGAACTTGTCCTGCTATGAATTAAGCTAAACCTTGTTCATTATTGTTGCAAAAAAAGAAACGCCGTCTACTTACACAAGACCCTGGCGCTTTTTGAATCGGACAGGCTTCTTCGTATGGCGGTTGGCATAAGCCGATGCCGCGTAGGAATCCGGCTTCACCCTTGCCAGATACGTTCCCATCCCTTTTACCCGGTCGATCATCTCTTCTACATAAAGCGATGTCTTATTAATGGTTGGCTCCGTACCTGCGTCGATATCGATAAACAAATCAAGCGAAGCTCCTTGGTATACAAATGGCAGCAGCACCTCTTCCATTCGCTGGATTGCGCCATCCACGAAATAATAGGCAACCTCCTGGGACAAAGCTGTTTCCATCGTCAGCTTCTCCTTCAGGGAGGTCAGCTCTCGCGGGACAACAACCTGCCTGTAACAAGCCCAGGCACCTTTCCCCATCCGCCGGATAATGATGCCTGTTACGAACTTCGTATATCCGTTAAACCCTTGGCTGTCTGTCCCAATGACAAAATGATACGCCGCCCTTGGATCACTCGCCATAAAATTCAATATGCGGTCATACACCTCATGAATCGTAAGCCTGCTCTCCGTCACGTTCTGGAACCGCAGCTCTTCCGGAAGAAGGAGCTTGCTACCCGATAGATTTTTTCTCATCATCGTCACCTGTACAATGTACATTTCAGCCCTTTCTCTCAGCAATCGCCTAAATCCCGTACTTCTATACCATGCCTATGCAAAAGGAGTTGTATATTATTATTAATAGTTATATGATGACAAGCACGATTCTGCCTTACCCAAAAAAAGAAAAGGCCTCTAAACCGCGATGTCTCGCGGCTTAGAGGCCTCTTCCTTGCACTTATTTATATTTCCGCCAATCCAGCTTGCTGTTCTCCAGCAGATAGCTCATATCGCTCTCCAGGCGCTTCTGTTCCTTCTTGCGGGCCTCCTCGGCCTCCGTCCGCGCTTTCTGCTTCCGCTGCTCCTCAGCCGCCTTCATCTCGTCAGATTGGGCTTTAAGCTTCTGCAGTACGTCTGCGCTAAGGATATCCTTTAACGTTGTTCCCTGCTCCTGCTGAGGGCTTGTGTTCGCCCTGTGGCTCGCAGCAGGTGCCGTTCTTTTCTTCTTCGCCATTTCATCCTCACCTACCGTTCTTAAAATGCCCAGTTCCCTTTGCGGAAGATCGGCACGATTGTTCCATCGGCTTTGATGCCGTCAATATCCATCTCCGCGGATCCAATCATAAAATCAACATGCGTGATGCTGGCATTAACGCCGTTCTCGGCCAGCTCTTCCGGAGACATTTGTTTCCCGCCGTCGATATTAAACGCATAACCGCTGCCAATTGCCAGGTGGTTCGATGCATTCTCGTCAAACAAAGTATTATAGAACAAAATATTCGATTGCGAAATCGGCGATTCATGCGGCACTAGCGCAACTTCACCCAAGTAATGCGAGCCTTCGTCTGTATCAACAAGCTTTTGAAGAGTTTCCTGGCCTTGCTCAGCTTCTACCTTCACGATTCGGCCGGCTTCAAACGTAATCTTGAAGTTATCGATAATATTGCCACCGTAGCTAAGCGGTTTCGTGCTGGATACATAACCGTTTACCCCGTTCTTTTGCGGCACGGTAAATACTTCCTCAGTCGGCATGTTAGCCATGAAAGAAACATGGTTCTGGTTTTCGCTGCCTGCAGCAACCCAAATATGCTTATCCGCAAGCTCGATAGTCATATCCGTTCCAGGAGCCGTATAATGCAGCTTCACAAAACGATTCTCATTGAGCGCCTGCGCTTTGGAATGAAGCGTAGCATTATGCTCTTCCCATGCTTTCACCGGGTCTTCCGAGTGGAGACGAACCGCCTTGAAGATCGCTTCCCAAAGCTGGTTGACGGCTTCTTCTTCTTTAACGTTCGGGAATACTTTGGAAGCCCATGCTTTACCGGCCGCGGCTACAACGGTCCAGCTGACTTTATCGGATTGAACCGCTCTGCGGAATGCTTGCAGGCCTTGGCCAGCAGCCTTCTGGTAGTTGGCAATACGCTGCGAGTCTATGCCGGACAGCAGATCCGGGCTCGAAGAAACGATGGAGATAAATACGGCATTACGCTCCACGAAGGAATTCCGTTTGGCGGTCTCCCATTCCGGGAAACGGGTAAAGACATCATCGGCAGCCTTCTCGTATTTGAGGCGGGACAATGTGTCATCCGTCCAGTCGACGTGGACATTGCTTGCCCCAGCCAAATAGGCCTGCTCGGCAACAAGTCGTACAAGGTCAGCTTGATCGATAGCCCCTGTAATAAATACCTCTTGGTTCTCTTGTACATTAACGCCTACTCGAACGATTAGTTCAGCGTACTTGGTTAAATTGCTAACGAATGCAACGTTTGTCATCGCTCATTCACACCTTTCTAGATATGTATAATAACTATTCTTTGCTTCTTGTCCCGGGCGTATGAAAATAATTACCCCAGACGAAAAGAATGGAAAATGAAGGCTTTTCGTTTTTCCATACCTCTTTTTATGTTATTATATAGGAATGTACTCTTGCATAAAAGATTTTCGCACGAAGGAGCTCTTATGTCTAAACTAGGTAGAAATGAACAATGTCACTGCGGCAGCGGCTTGAAATATAAAAAGTGCTGCATGTCGAAGGACGAACAATCGGCTAGAACAAGCAAAGCCTCCAATGCAATTCGTCATTTTACAGAAGCTGAACTGGTTCACTTGGTTGACCACGAATCCACGTGGGCTAATCCGCAATATGCAGAACTGGCGCATGAACTTATTGCTTCCATGAAACAGGATTACAAGCCTAACCATATCGCAATGGCCGTTATGATCTGGCATGATTTCACGAATATGACGAAACCATCGTATCGCAAATCCGGCGCATTCTGTGCGGCGTTGGAATATATGGTCTGTGAGGTTACCGAGTCCGGTAAGAGCAAAAACGATCTTGCCGAGAAATATGAAGTATCCGCTGCTACGATCACTAAGCGTTATCAGGAGCTTTCCGGCTTCCTTATGCAGCAGCTGGAGCAAAACGAGCAAACCCCAGAAGCGGTTGCTCAATAATCGAACAGGCTGTTTCGGAGTTTCTCATCCGGAACAGCCTGCTTTTTTTATGAGCTTACTTCTTGTCCGCAGGGTATACAAGCCCGATCTGGCGGCGTGCCTCATCCATGATCTCCATAACAACCAGAGAGTTGGCATAGGAGTTAACCGGGGACTCAAGCTCTCCACGCTCAATAAGCTCGGCAAATGCTTGAATCTCGTATACCATGGAATTATCCGCTTGCTGTCTGCCTACGCTTTCTTCAGGACGCCCGTCACGGTATTGGATTCGAACGCTAGCCGGCTGACTGATTCTCTCGATAATCATATTGCCTGCTTCGCCTTGAATTTCAGCCGGCATATTCGAATTCGAGATCTTCGAGTGCAGGAGGATGGCCTCCATATCCCCGTAATTCAGGATCAGACTGCCCTTGCCGTCCACTCCGGACTCCAACATAACCGCACTTGCCTTGACGCTATCCGGCTTGCCAAACAGCACAACAAGCGGGTATATGCAGTATGTGCCGATATCCATCAGGGAGCCATTCGACAATTCCGGCAGAAAAGCATTAAGTACTTCTCCTGCTTTGTATTTATCGTAACGAGAGGAGTACTGGCAGAACGAAGCAAAGAAAGTACGAACCTTGCCAATCTTGTGCAAATTCTCACGAACCGCGTCAAAGTTAGGCATCACGGTCGACTTCATGGCTTCCATCAGCAGCACCTTATTCTCCCTCGCCGCTTCAAACATCGCTTGCACTTCAGCAGCATTGGAAGCTAGCGGCTTCTCGCAAAGCACATGCTTCCCATGTTTCATAAAAGTGATTGCATATTCCGCATGCAGCGAATTCGGGCTTGCTATGTAAATCGCGTCAATCAGATCGCTTTGCGCCATTGCTTCAAGGTCCGTAAAGGTATGAGAAATGCCCTGTGCATCCGCATATGCCTTTGCTCGCTCCTTCGTTCGCGAATATAGCGCCGTCACTTCAACCTTATCTACCTGACGTGCTGCATTCATAAACGTTTCCGTAATAAAGTTGGAGCCAATAATACCAATACGCAGCATAAGAACTCACCTCATCTTTAAGTTGTTCATAATTGTCCATAAACTAAAAAAAGCCCGCCATACGTACCAAGTACGTCTGCTGACTTCCAATGAATTGAAATGGTCGGGATGACACGATTTGAACATGCGACCCCCTGGTCCCAAACCAGGTGCTCTACCAAGCTGAGCTACATCCCGTTATTCAATTAAGAAAAAATGGCGCGGCCTAAGAGATTCGAACTCCTGACCTTTTGATTCGTAGTCAAACGCTCTATCCAGCTGAGCTAAGGCCGCAAAAAATTATGGAGCGGAAGACGGGAATCGAACCCGCGACCCTCGCCTTGGCAAGGCGATGCTCTACCGCTGAGCCACTTCCGCATATGGTGCGGTCGAGAGGACTCGAACCTCCACGGCTGTTACACCACTAGAACCTGAATCTAGCGCGTCTGCCAATTCCGCCACGACCGCATGCATATTGTGTTTTAAAGATGGTGCCGGCGATAGGAGTCGAACCCACGACCTACTGATTACAAGTCAGTTGCTCTACCAACTGAGCTACACCGGCATAAAGCTTTGTAAAAATGGCGGAGCTGACGGGATTCGAACCCGCGGTCTCCTGCGTGACAGGCAGGCATGTTAGGCCTCTACACCACAGCTCCATGCTACTTTCGGATAACATCCAAAAAAAATTGGTTGCGAAGACAGGATTTGAACCTGTGACCTTCGGGTTATGAGCCCGACGAGCTACCGGACTGCTCCACCTCGCGGCATTACAAAACTTATATGGTGGAGGCTGAGGGGATCGAACCCCCGACCCTCTGCTTGTAAGGCAGATGCTCTCCCAGCTGAGCTAAGCCTCCATACTTTTTTTACCCCTAGGGTAAATATTGGTGACCCGTAGGGGATTCGAACCCCTGTTACCTCCGTGAAAGGGAGGTGTCTTAACCCCTTGACCAACGGGCCTTATATTCAAGATTTGCGCCTTGAAAACTGGATGCGAAATAATGATTCCTTAAGTCAATTATGGGGTCCCCGAAAAATACTCGGAATAAGCTGCAACGCTTAACTTCACTTTTTGGGGGTTGTTTAGGATAAGCCCTCGACCGATTAGTATTCGTCAGCTCCACACATTGCTGTGCTTCCACCCCGAACCTATCAACCTCGTCGTCTTCAAGGGGTCTTACTAATTGGGAAAT
>NZ_JBBCVY010000013.1:0-131800 GCF_037146255.1 Paenibacillus sp. MMO-58 | reverse complement strand
CACCCTCTCAGGTCGGCTACGCATCGTCGCCTTGGTGAGCCGTTACCCCACCAACTAGCTAATGCGCCGCGGGTCCATCCATAAGTGGCAGATTGCTCCGCCTTTCCCGATCCGATCATGCGACCGTTTCGCGTATCCGGTATTAGCATTCGTTTCCGAATGTTATCCCAGTCTTATGGGCAGGTTACCCACGTGTTACTCACCCGTCCGCCGCTAACCTTACCCGAAGGTAAAGTCCGCTCGACTTGCATGTATTAGGCACGCCGCCAGCGTTCGTCCTGAGCCAGGATCAAACTCTCCATTAAAGTGTTTGACTTGCTCATTCATTTAAAAAATCGCTTTTCCGTTATTTCTAACGGGGCAGTTTCGCTCGTTGTTCAGTTTTCAAAGAACAATTTGTTTTTCGTGTCGTTCGCGTGTTTCTCAGCGGCGACAAGAGATAATATACCATGAACGCCTAATGGTTTGCAAGTACTTTTTTAAAGTTTTTTGTTAAAACATGCTTATTCTCTTTTACATCTCATATTTAAGCTTAAAATCCTTATTTAGCAGCTATTCTATACATAGGCTTTCTATTGAATAAACAATAAAGATCTCGCCTGATTCAAAGGCAAGATCTTTATTATCAACCCATAACTTCTTTTATATGCAGATGTCTTTCGATTGTCAGGTTAATGATCGTGCCGCCAACAGAGACCCATGGTCTTGTCGGATGTACGGAATCGCTAAACACAATCTCTCCAACGCGATCATCGCTAAGCTTCACGATATTGCCATTATGGAATTGCGTTACCTTCTCTACGAATACCCTGACGTAAGCAGGCTCCAGCTTTCCGAAGGAATCGCTCTGGATCTGTTCCAGGACGAAATACGGGGAAGCTGCCTTGCGGTAGAATCGATTTAAAGTCATCGCGTGATAAATATCCGCAATGGCAACGATTTTGGCGTATGGATGGATCTTGGACGAATCAATGGCAAGCGGATAGCCGCTGCCGTCAATACGTTCATGATGCTGGAGCGCGGCCAGCTTCACTCCCTCGTTCAAGGAGGCAATGTTCTTCAGAAGCTGATACCCAAATACCGTGTGACGCTTCATCTCTTCATTCTCTTCGGCCGTTAAGGCTGTCGGCTTGGTTAATATGGCCGGGTCAATCTTAACGTTCCCTATATCGTGAAGCAGACCGGCGAGAGCGACCGGCATCCAATCCTTGCGCGGCAGTCCGCACCATTGGGCGATACGATAGGAGGTTAAGCTCACCATTATACTGTTGTGCAGCAAATAGTCACGCTCCGAAAAATGTCTCGGCATAAACGTAAGCACCTGGTAGCTGCCCTCATATTGCATCATCTTCTCCAGCTGATTCCGGATATCCATTACCGGTATCGGCTGGCCGGACCGGATTTCGTTGATAACCCGCTTCAGTACAACCATCATCTGATCGTATTCATCGTGCAGCGGAGTAGCAGTGACAGCAGGAGCTGCTGTCTGCGGCTCCTGCTTTGCGTTGTCCTGCGTTTTATCCGTCTGATTAGCCGGCTGTTCAATCTGAACTTTGGGAACCAGAAAGGCCTGCATAATATCTAATTCTCTAGGTGTGACGATGCGCCCCTTCTGAAATAGCACTCCGCCAAGCGGGGTGAGGACATCTTCGCTGATCTTGTCGCCTAACTTCACCTGTGATAAAGCCACTGTTGCCACAACGGTCCCCTCCCGATGTATGCCAATCCTCTACTATTGTCTGTTGTTACTCTTCTGCCGGCTCACTGCCTGCATCCGGAGCTGTATTTTCGAATTCTTCGCCCTCTTCGAGCGATTCGTCAGCATCTTCGCTGCGCGCTACACGAGTTACGGTAGATACCGTATCATCGTCACGCGTATTGATCAGCTTCACGCCTTGCGTATTACGCCCCATCGTCGAGATGCCTTCCATGCTTGTACGGATGAGCGTGCCAAGCGCGGTCATAATCATCAGGTCTTCGTCGTTCAGTACGACCTTCAGGCTGACAATCGGTCCGTTCTTGTCGGTAACGTTAAGGGTCTTGATCCCTTTACCGCCACGGTTCTGAATCCGGTACTCACTCATTGGCGTACGTTTGCCGTAGCCTTTGGCCGTTACGATAAGCACATCATTCTCCGGATTGACAACATCCATGTCAATGACGGTATCGTCATCATCCAGTTGAATGCCTTTTACGCCTGTAGCGGAACGTCCCATTGAACGAACATCCTGCTCAGAGAAGCGGATCGACATGCCTTGTGCCGTACCCATTACGATCTCCTGGTTGCCGTCTGTCAGCTTCACGCCAATCAGTTCGTCATCCTCTCGGATCGAAATTGCAATCAGGCCGACCTTCCGTATATTCATATAATCGTCAAGAGGTGTCTTCTTAACGATACCCTGGCGGGTCGCAAAGAACAGATAGCTTTCCGAATCGAAGCTTTCTACAGGAATAACCGCATTGATCGTCTCGCCTTGCTCAATTTGAATCAGGTTGATGATCGGCGTTCCCCGGGCTGTCCGGCTAAGATCCGGAATCTCGTAAGCCTTCAGGCGGTATACCTTGCCTTTGTTCGTAAAGAACAGCAAGTAATGGTGCGTGTTGGATACGAACAGATGCTCAACGAAATCATGCTCTTTCGTATCCATGCCAACGACGCCTTTGCCGCCCCGCTTCTGGCTGCGGTAAGTGGTTACCGGCAAACGCTTGATATAGCCGGTATGCGTGATGGAGATGATAACATCCTCGCGAGGGATCAGGTCCTCGTCCAGAATCTCTTCATCGCTCACGGTAATTTCGGTACGACGTTCGTCGCCGAAACGCTCCTTGATCTCGTTAAGTTCTTCACTGATGATGTTGAGCACAAGCTGCTCATCGGCCAAGATCGCCTTGTACTCGGCAATCTTCTTCATCAGTTCCGCATACTCGGCTTCGATCTTGTCGCGTTCCAGACCAGTCAGCCTTTGGAGACGCATATCGAGAATAGCTTGAGCCTGCTCGTAGCTAAGCGCAAAACGCTCAATCAAGCCTTCCCGGGCAATGTCCGCTGTTTGCGAAGCACGGATCAAAGCGATAACTTCGTCCAAATGATCAAGAGCAATACGCAAGCCTTCGAGTATATGGGCTCTCGCTTCTGCTTTTTTCAGATCGTATTCGGTACGACGGCGAATAACTTCGATCTGATGTTGCAAATAGTAATACAACATTTCACGAATATTCAGCGTCTTAGGTTCGCCGTTAACTAGCGCGAGCATGTTAATACCGAAATTGGATTGCATTTGCGTCTGCTTATACAGATTGTTCAGCACAACGCTTGGCGTTACATCGCGGCGAAGCTCAATAACGACACGCATGCCATTACGGTCGGACTCATCGCGGAGGTCGGTAATTCCCTCTATTTTTTTCTCGCGGACGAGCTCTGCGATTTTTTCTACCAGGCGTGCCTTGTTAACTTGGTACGGCAGCTCGTAGACGATAATCCGGGCTTTGTTGCCGTTCTCTTCAATCGTCGCACGCGCGCGCATAGTTACCGTGCCGCGTCCCGTCAGATAAGCCTGACGGATGCCGCTAAGTCCCATAACGATACCCGCCGTAGGGAAATCTGGGCCTTTTACATAATCAATCAGCTCAACAGGCGTAATTTCCGGATTACGGATCAGCGCCTGAATACCGTCAATGACCTCGGTCAGGTTATGCGGCGGAATATTCGTTGCCATACCTACCGCGATGCCTGTAACCCCGTTTACGAGCAGGTTCGGGAAACGCGACGGCAGAACGGCCGGCTCTTTCTCCTCGCCGTCATAGTTCGGAACAAAATCAACGGTCTCTTTATTTAAATCGCGGAGCATCTCCATGGCGATTTTCGACAGACGCGCCTCGGTATACCGCATCGCCGCCGCCATATCTCCGTCAATCGAGCCGAAGTTGCCATGTCCGTCCACAAGCATGTACCGCATGGAGAAATCCTGCGCCATCCGTACCATTGCTTCATAAACCGACGAATCGCCGTGCGGATGGTACTTACCGATTACTTCCCCTACGATCCTCGCAGACTTCTTGTATGGCTTGTCCGAAGACATGCCTAGCTCCGACATTGCGTACAAAATACGACGATGCACCGGCTTAAGACCGTCCCTTACATCCGGCAATGCGCGGCTTACGATAATACTCATCGCATAGTCCATGAATGAATCGCGCATTTCCGTACCGATGTCACGGTCTTTAATTTGCGAATGCTGTTGTTCTTCCGCCATGTTTTACCTCCCTGACGTCATCAATCTGCAAACCTTTGACAAACATGATAACCATTATATTACTTTCACAAAAAAGGCACGGCTAAACGCCCTGCATCCGTTTCATCTATGAAACCGGCAAATTGCCTAAAAAATAATGAAAAAATAGGCAAATAACTCGTATCTTTTCGTGCCCGATCCGCCATAAAATAAACAGACCCAAATTACATTATACCACTCATTCCAAAGTCTGTCTTCTTCTTGATACGCAATCTTCATCACTTAATACCTGTTCCCAAGGGAAAGGAGCAACAACATTGTCTATTCAATTGGTATACAGCAAATGGGAGAAAACCAACGTACTTCTACACTCGCCAGCTCTCCGTGAATATATACCTCTAACAAAGCTTTTCAGCAAAGAAAACCTGCAGTTGATGCTTGACGAATACGGGATGGTCTACGTCAAACCCGTAAACGGCACCTTTGGCAAAGGCGTTATGCGCGTAGAACAGCTCAAGCCGGCTGCCAAAGGCTATAAGTATCAACTGAACACCACAATCCGGACTTTTCCTACCCTCGAACTGCTGCACCAGAGCCTCGTGAAAAAAATTAAAAGCAGGCGCTATCTGGTTCAACGTGGCATCCATCTGCTCCGCCATAAAAAACGTCGCTTCGATATCCGGGTAATGGTGCAGCGCAATGAAAACAACCACTGGGAGGCTACCGGCATTATCGGACGTCTTGCCCATCCCGGGAAAGTGGTTACCAACTACCACAACGGCGGCACTCCTATGTCCTTCGAACGCTTGATGTCTCACCATCAATCACCGACCCAGAAGATGATTTACGCCATGCGTCTCAAACAAATCAGCCTGGATATCGCAAAAGAGCTGGAGAAGCATTACCCGGGCATTAAGGAGCTTGGGATCGACATCGCCATTGACCAGCAGCAGAGACCTTGGATTCTTGAGGTAAACACGAAGCCCGATGCCTTTATCTTCCGGAAGCTTGAAGATAAAACGATGTTCCGCAAAATCTATAAGTACGCCGTTTCTTACGGCCGCTACAAAAAGAAATAGCCGCCCGCAAGGACGGCTATATTTTTATTAAATATCCAGGTTCTTAACGTCTTTCGCAAATTGCTGGATGAAATCGCGGCGCGGTTCAACGTTATCGCCCATGAGCGTGTCGAAGATAACGTCCGCTTCAATCGCGTCTTCGATCGATACTTGAAGCATGGTCCGGCTTTCCGGATCCATCGTTGTCTCCCACAGCTGCGTGGCGTTCATCTCGCCGAGACCTTTATAACGCTGTACGTTTACTTTGGCGCCTTCACCGAACTCCGCGATAATCTCATCGCGTTCCTTCTCGGACTGCGCATAACGGATAACCTTGTTCCGCTCGATCTTGAACAGCGGCGGCTGTGCGATATAAATATAGCCTGCTTCGATGATCTTCCGCATGTAACGGAAGAAGAAGGTCAGCATCAAGGTCCGGATGTGCGCACCGTCGACGTCGGCATCGGTCATAATAATGACCTTATGGTAACGCGCCTTCGCCAGATCGAAATCATCGCCAATGCCCGTTCCAAGCGCTGTGATAATCGCACGGATCTCGGCATTTCCGAGAATGCGGTCAAGTCTAGCGCGCTCAACGTTCAGGATTTTACCGCGGAGCGGCAAAATCGCCTGGAAATGACGATCGCGGCCTTGCTTCGCCGAACCGCCAGCGGAGTCGCCTTCGACGATATACAGCTCGCTGATGGAAGCGTCCTTGGAGGAGCAGTCAGCCAGTTTACCTGGCAGGGAGCTCACTTCAAGCGCGCTCTTGCGGCGTGTCAACTCGCGTGCCTTGCGTGCCGCTTCGCGGGCTCTTGCCGCTTGCAGGCCTTTCTCAACGATTTTGCGGGAAACCGAAGGATTCTCATCGAGGAACTCCTGTAGCTTCTCGGCAAAAAACGATTCGACAATACCGCGCACTTCGCTGTTGCCAAGTTTCGTCTTTGTTTGTCCTTCGAACTGCGGCTCGGGGATTTTTACCGAAATAATCGCCGTCAGGCCCTCGCGGACGTCATCGCCGGAGAAGTTAGAATCATTGTCTTTAATTAATCCGGACTTACGGGCATAGTCGTTAATAATACGCGTTAACGCGCTCTTGAAGCCGGATTCATGCGTACCGCCCTCATGCGTATTGATGTTATTAGCGAACGAATGAATATTCTCGGTGTAACCGTCGTTATATTGCAACGATACTTCCACCTGAATATGGTCCTTAGAGCCTTCAACATAAATCGGTTCTTCATGCATGACTTCCTTGTTGCGGTTCAAATGCTTGACGAACTCGATAATGCCGCCATCGTACTTGAACGAATTCGATGTGCCCGTGCGCTCATCAATCAGTTCAATCTCAAGGCCTTTATTCAAAAACGCCAGCTCGCGGATCCGCGATTGGAGCGTCTCGTACTCGTAAACGGTGGTATCGGTAAAAATCTCAGGATCCGGTTTGAACTTAACCGTCGTACCGGTTTCATTGGACTCCCCGACAATCTTGACGTCATATTGCGGCACGCCGCGGCGGTATTCCTGTTGGTAAATATGTCCGTGGAGCTTAACCGTAACCGTTACATGTTCCGACAACGCATTAACGACGGATACACCAACACCGTGCAACCCGCCCGATACTTTATAGCCCTCGCCGCCAAATTTACCGCCTGCGTGAAGAACGGTCATAACGACTTCAAGAGTCGATTTCTTCAGCTTCGCGTTCTCTCCTACCGGAATACCACGGCCATTATCGATAACCGTAATACTGTTGTCCTCGTGGACGCGAACCTGGATCTTCGTACAGTACCCGGCCAGCGCTTCGTCGATACTGTTATCGACAACCTCCCATACGAGATGGTGGAGGCCCTTGCCGCTGGTAGAGCCGATGTACATCCCCGGACGCTTCCGTACCGCTTCTAAGCCTTCGAGGACCTGTATCTGACTTTCATCATACGTATTCTGCTGACTCAACTGCTCACTACTCCTCTCATACCTGTTCGCCTAGGCTGCTTCTAGCCATTCGCCGCAAAATGATGGGCCCGTTTCTTCAAAGTAGAGGATGAAATCGGCGAATAATAGATTTTCTGCTTCGTCACAACAATGGATTTGGGTTCTTCCTCACCAATGGTTTCGACGTCTTTGCGTTTACGGGCTCCTGCTACAAATTGCTTGGAAAGCTTGGAGGATTGCTCTATCGATATATCAAAAATGGCTACCAGCTCGGCAGCCCGGATAATTTTCTCGCCGCCCAAATGGATATACATGTCCTCCGCCTCCCGTATAAATGTCCGTTATCAGCGCGTCACTCGGCCTTCCCGCACATCGTAGATCCCGGCGCCCTGGAGTTTGCTCACATTTACGCTCTCGAGTCCGGTCGTTGTAATAAACGTCTGAACCTTGCTCTGAAACGTCTCGATGAGTTGCGTCTGCCTATTCTGATCCAGCTCAGACAAGACATCATCAAGCAATAGCAGCGGGTATTCCCCAATTTCCTCGCAGATCAGCTCTATCTCGGCGAGTTTGAGAGACAGGGCAGTCGTACGCTGCTGTCCCTGCGACCCGTATACAGCCGCTTCCTTGCCGTTGATAAAGAAAGCCATGTCGTCGCGATGAGGCCCTACGAGCGACATTCCTCTGCGAATCTCCTGATCTTTCACCTGTGATAACTTTAACATAAATTGCTCAAATAAAACAGTTTCATCTTCGGAGGCGCCGCCGTCAAAGGACGGGCGGTACTCAATGGTGAGGCGCTCGCCGCCCGCCGTAATGCCGGAGTGAATTTGCTCCGCCCACCGTTGTAATTTATGAATAAAGTGTTTCCTTTTTTTCATGATTTTAACACCATGCTCGGCAAGCTGCATATTCCAGATATCCAGCATGGCCTGCTGCGAGCCTCCGGGGGTTGCGGTCTTCAGATAATTGTTCCGTTGGGCAAGCACCTTGGTGTATTGCGTCAGGGTATGCAAATAACCGGGCTGTACTTGGCCGATTTCCATATCGAGAAACCGTCTCCGTATGCCCGGCGTTCCTTTTACAATTTCCAGATCCTCCGGCGCGAACATAACGACGTTCAGCGATCCGATGAAATCGCTGAGCTTCCGCTGCTCAAGTCCGTTAATCTTCGCTTTCTTGCCTTGTGACGAATACATCAAATCTAGCTTTAACGTGCCGTAACGCTTCTCTACCTCGCCGTGGATCCGGGCTGAATCGGCCTCCCAGCCGATCAGCTCCTTATCCTTCGACGTGCGGTGCGACTTGGTGAGGGCAAGCGCGAAGATCGCCTCCAGCAAGTTCGTCTTCCCCTGCGCGTTAGGCCCGACAAACAAATTGACTTTATTGTCCGTCACGAGCTCAAGCTCTTTGTAGTTGCGATAATTTTGCAATTGAATGCTTTTTAAAAACACGTTCGTTTGTCCTCCCGGCCTGGCTGCTTCTTAAGCATTTATGCCCCGGTCACCGTAAAGACGCCGCAGCCTTCCACTTCTACGCGGTCACCGACGTACAGCTTTCTGCCGCGACGGTTATCCACAACCCCGTTTATGTGAACTTCGTTTTCCTGCAAGAAAAATTTCGCGTGTCCACCTGTGGATATACAATCAGCCAGTTTTAAAAACTGTCCAAGCGTAATGTATTCGTCACGAATGGCGATCTCTTTCATCACTTGCTCACCTGCCTTTCACCGTTATTGCCTAAGCTTGCATAACCTTAGTTTGTCGTCCGATAAGGCAGGATAACATACGTGTTGTAGGAATGATCGGTTGGACGAATAACGATTGGGCTCATTGCTCCGGTAAAGCCGATAAAGATTTGCTCGCTGTCGATGACTTTAAGCACATCCAGCATATATTTGGAGTTGAAAGCAATCTTAAGCGGCTCGCCGTCGAACTGCTTCGGTTCCAGCTGCTCGGTAACACGGCCAAGCTCCGTCGAGCTCGAGGAAATTTCGATCGAACCGTCATCCATCGTTGTCAGACGAACGATATTGGTTTTCTCTTCTCTCGACATCAGATACGCGCGGTCGATGGCATCCGTCAATTTTTTTGTATCAAGAACGAGTTCTGTTTTGAACACGCTCGGAATAATTTTAGAAGTATCCGGGTAAGTTCCGTCGAGCACGCGGGTGTAGAACAGTACGTTGCCGATTTTGAACAATACCTGGTTGTCGGCTACGACAATATCAACGAGACCGTGCTGATCCGGGACCAGCTTCGACAGCTCGACTAACGTTTTTGCCGCAATTACGACATTGTTAAACCGGTAGTCGGCGGCGGTCTCCGCCTGCGCGATACGGCTGGCCAGACGGTGGCGGTCAGTCGCCACGAATTTCAGCTGCTTGTCCTGCAGGCTCCAGAGCACGCCGGTCAGAATAGGGGTCTGCTCATTAACGGAGGCGGCCAGAACAGTCTGGCGGATCATCGCCTTCAGAAGATCGCCGGGCATTTGGAACAGCTCGTTTTGCTCGATGGAAGGAAGAACAGGGAACTCCTCCGGATCCAGGCCAACCATCTGAATATCCGTCGAACCGGAACGAATCAGGGTTTGAAAATGGGCGCCTACTTCAATTTCAACATTGTCCGATGGAAGCTTCTTAACGATTTCGACAAAAAATTTAGCGGGCAGCACCACATTTCCCGGTTTATCGACATTCGCAATAACGAGATCATCCCGTTCTACGGGGATAAAGCTTTGAATAGATATATCGGTATCACTTGCCGTTAAGGTAACCCCCTGGTGGGTCACTTCAATCTTGATGCCGCCGAGAATAGGAATTGTCGGACGGGAAGAAGCCGCTTTTGCAACCTGCTGGATGGCTTCGTTAAGTTCATGTTTGGAAATCGTAAGTTTCATGGTTTCACTCCTAAGTCCGTTTCGGATCGATGGTTTCTTGGTTTTGAAAAATCGGCGAAGCCGTAATGGGCGTTTTCGCCCTATTTTGATGATGTTTTTTTTAAAAATATTAGTAGTCGTAGTAGTAGGCGGCGTTAATATGTGGATAACCGTCTAAAACACGGATAAAGCAAGCCTATCCACATGTGTATAGCTTGTGCATAGGCTTGCTTGGTTGTTCATATAGAAGTGAATAACTTTTACGTGTGATTTTTGATCTTTTCGGTCAGGTTCTGCAAAATCTTGTACAAGTCCTGGTCTTGCTTGAGCTGCTGCGAAATTTTCTCATGCGCATGGATGACTGTCGTATGATCTCGCCCGCCGAACGCCTCGCCGATCTTCGGAAGCGAGTAATCGGTCAGCTCACGCGAGAGATACATGGCGATTTGCCGCGGATAGGCAACGGCTTTGGTCCGTTTCCGCGCTTTGAACTCCTCGAGACGCAGCCCGTAGAATTCGCCAACCTTTTGCTGAATATCGTTTATGGTGATCATCTTCGGACGGCTGGACGGAATAATGTCCTTTAACGCTTCGGCAGCCAGATGGGATGTAATATCCTGATTAATAAGCGAGGAGTAAGCGACTACGCGGATAAGGGCGCCTTCCAGCTCGCGGATATTCGTATCGATCTGATTCGCAATGTAGACCATTGCTTCATTCGGAATATCCAGGTTCTCCGCTTTCGCTTTTTTGCGCAAAATCGCGATCCTTGTCTCCAAATCCGGTGCCTGAATATCCGTTATTAATCCCCACTCGAACCGCGAACGCAGTCTTTCCTCCAAAGTCGGAATTTCCTTTGGTGTACGGTCACTGGAGATGACGATTTGCTTCCGCTCTTCATGCAAGGCATTAAAGGTATGGAAGAACTCCTCCTGCGTACCGTCTTTACCGGCCAAAAACTGAATATCGTCAATCAGCAGCACGTCAATATTGCGATATTTGTTGCGGAAGCTCTCGCCCCGGTTATCCCGAATCGCATTAATGAACTCGTTCGTGAATTTCTCGGAAGAAATATACATAATCTTCGTGCTTGGATTGTGATCCATGATGTAGTGGCCGATAGCGTGCATCAAGTGGGTCTTGCCAAGTCCTACGCCGCCGTATAAAAAGAGCGGATTATAAGCTTTCGCGGGCGCTTCCGCTACGGCAAGCGATGCGGCATGCGCAAAGCGGTTGTTCGCCCCGATGACGAACGTATCAAATGTATATTTCGGGTTTAGCATATGATTGAAAGTCTCTTCATGAACGATGGGCGTTTCGACTGATTTGGGCATCACAGCAGGCACGGGCTCAGCTGTTTTGGCTTCTTCAATTGAAAATCGGACATCGACCTGCCTGCCGAGAAACTCAAACAAGGTGTTGCGAATTAATTTGGTATATCGGCCTTCCAGCCATTCAGCCGCAAATGTTGTCGGCGCCGTCACTTCCAGCAGTGAATCGTTCACGAAGGAAGCTTTGGTCGCTTTAAACCAGGTATCGAAACTGGGCTTGCTTAGTTTCGTCTGAATGATTGACAACACTTGCTGCCATAAATCATAGGTATGGCTGTCCACAGACGTCACTCCTTATCAAAAATCGCCCAATAGGCGCAATTAAGCCAAATCATGTCGAATGAATGGTGATTATTACGAAATACCCACAATATGAAGAATAATAGGAACATGAGTTATAAATAGGGGATGAGTTTGTTCACAATGTTATCCACAGGTTGTTGATAAGATTTGATCAATCGATGAGGTATTCACACCGAAAACATAATAATCATAGCAAAAGATCCCTTGTATTTCAACGAATTATGAGATTCTATCCACAAATTCAATAGCTTGTGCATAAAAGTTATCTACACCACTACATATTGTTAATATCTTGTTACCATTTCGACAAAGTTCGTCTAAAGTCCCTAAAAATTATGCACATGTTATTAGTTTTCCGACAAAGGGGCTCATTCCATACATTTATCCACAATATTTGGATGGCAGCGTTTTTAATTGACTTTTGGGACGCGGCGTGGTTTAATAAAAAAAGCGTGTTTCAAAAATTAGCTGTTACAGAGAACAAGCAGATCGGTGTTAAGCCGTACTGTTTTGAGTACTTGATATACGGGAGGTGCAGTTCAGATGAGACCTACATTTAAACCGAATGTAAGCAAACGCAGCAAAGTACATGGCTTCCGCAAACGGATGAGCTCGAAAAACGGACGTAAAGTTTTGGCAGCGCGTCGTCAAAAAGGCAGAAAAGTTCTTAGCGCATAAGCAAAAGACCACGTCGGGTGGTCTTTTTTTTTGCCCTGCGGGCGATACTGATAGGTAGTATCCGCAGGGCAAGCATACATAAAGGGTTATTAATATGAAGAAAGAACGGTGAGCCTGGTCGTGCAAAGAAAATTGCGTCTGCGTAACCGCGCCGACTTCAATCGGATCTATCGTTACGGTAAATCGTTTGCCAATGGACAGTTTGTCGTGTATTGGTCGAGGCAGCCGGTAGCGGAGCCATTCCGGTTAGGCGTCTCCGCCAGCAAGAAAATAGGCAACGCGGTTGTGCGCAACCGGATGAGGAGAGTTATTAAGGAAATCGTCCGTTTGAACGGTGAAAAAATCGTGCCGAATACCGATTTTATATTAATAGTAAGAAAACCTGCGGTTGAGATGGAGACGAAGCAGCTGGAGAAGAGCATTTTTCACGTGCTGAAGAAGGCCGGTTTGCTGAAGAAGGACGCGCGTTATTAGCAATTGTGGCCAGCATTTCCAAGTTGTTTCTTTGTCCTATTATTTATGGTATAGTTTAGTCAATAAAATAATGCTTAGTATGGAGTGTTCAGAGAGGAGATTTGGTGTTGGTTTTAAAAGGAAACCGCAAGTGGCTGCTCGTACTGGGCATGGTGCTGATGGTTGTTTTGCTATCGGGTTGCGCACCGCATAATGCAACGACGAGTACATCGGATTTACAGCACGGCAACTTCTGGGAGAAGAATGTTGTTTATTACTTTGCCCTTACGCTTGATAAGTTCGCAGACTGGTTCAATGGTTCATATGGGCTGGCTATCCTGCTCATTACGATTATTGTAAGAACGGCGATCTTGCCATTAACGCTCAAGCAATACCGGAGCTCGAAGGCGATGCAGGCAATTCAGCCGCAAATGGCCGAGATTAAGAAGAAACATAAAGATAATCCGCAGAAACAGCAGGAAGAGACGATGAAGCTGTTCCAGGCGAACAAGGTCAATCCTATGGCCGGCTGTTTGCCGCTACTCGTTCAGATGCCTGTGTTTATGGCGCTTTATAACTCAATCTACTGGAATCCCGAGGTTCGTACGCATGAGTTCCTGGGCTTGCAACTTGGCGAACCGGGACCTTGGTATTTCCTCCCGATCATCGCGGCAGCTACGACATTCGTTCAGTCGAAAATGATGCAGAAGCAGCAAACGCAAACGATGCCGGGCATGGGAGCGATGCTTATGATCTTCCCGGTCCTGATCTTCGTGATGGCCCTTAACTTCCCGTCGGCGCTTCCGCTGTACTGGATTTTCAGTAACCTTTACACCATTATTCAAAACTACTTCCTGTACGTTCGTTCATCAAACAAGGGTAAGGAGGCCCTCGCGAAATGAAGAAAATCGTAGCATCAGGAAAAACGATTGATGATGCTGTACGGAGCGGTTTAACACAATTAAATGTAGCCAAGGATCGCGTCAAAGTACTCGTTATGGAACAGCCTTCCAAAGGTCTGTTCGGACTCATTGGCGTAAAGGAAGCGAAGGTTGAACTGGAGCTTATACCCGATCCAACGATTGAAGCAGAGCAATTTCTTCGTGATGTGTCAGAGGCGATGGGACTTACGATCGCTATTGATCGGAAACAAACGAAAGAAGCGACTTATCTGTCCGTCTCGGGCGGAGGGGATATTGGCATGCTGATTGGCCGGCGCGGTCAAACGCTTGACGCGCTGCAGTACTTGGTTAACATTGTGGCAAATCGATACTCGGACAGCCATCTTCGGATCGTGCTTGATGCGGAGGATTTTCGCGAGCGTCGCCGCAAAACGCTGGAGGAATTATCGGAACGCCTTGCCGGCAGAGTTGTCCGCACGAAGAAAGAGGTCGTGCTGGAGCCGATGTCGTCGCATGAACGCAAAGTGATTCATTCCCAGCTTCAGAATCACCCTAGGGTAAAAACTTACAGCAAAGGCGATGAGCCAAATCGGCGAGTTGTTATTGCTTTAAAGGAAAAGCAGATGTAAAGTTAGATCCATACGTTATTCAATTCGCAGCAATGGCTCTCGTGGTCATTGCTGTTTTTCCATTTGAGAGGTGCATAAAAGCTGATGGTACATGATACTATTGCGGCAATTTCGACAGCAGTCGGAGAGGGCGGTATCGCCATTATTCGCGTTAGCGGGCCAGATGCGATTGAGGGAACCGCGCGAATTTTTCGTTCAAGAACCGATTTGCGGGATGCGGCAACGCATACCTTGCATTACGGTCATATTATAGATCCGAAGACTGACGAACAGGTTGAAGAGGTTATTGTAACCGTCATGCGCGGTCCCCGTTCGTTCACGGCAGAGGATGTCGTTGAAATTAACGCCCATGGCGGCGTTGTGGCGGTAAAGAAAGTGCTCGACCAGGTGCTGCTGCAGGATGGTATGCGGCTTGCGGAGCCGGGCGAGTTCACGAAGAGAGCTTTTCTGAACGGCCGGATTGATCTGATGCAGGCGGAGGCGGTTATCGACCTGATCCGTTCGAAGTCGGACCGGGCATTCTCGGTCGCGCGCAAGCAGGCAGAGGGAACCTTGTCGAAGCGGATCAAAGCCCTTCGGCAGACGGTGATTGAACTGCTTGCTCATATTGAAGTTAATATCGATTATCCTGAGCATGATGTCGAGGATCTGACAAGCAATTATATCCGCGAACAAAGCGGATCCGCGCTGGAGGAGATCGGCAAGCTGTTAAAAACGGCAAACGAAGGTAAAATATTGCGAGAGGGCATTATGACCGCTATTGTGGGACGCCCGAATGTAGGCAAGTCTTCTTTGCTTAATATGCTGGCACAGGAGAATAAAGCGATTGTAACGGATATTCCTGGTACAACGCGGGATGTTATCGAGGAGTATGTGACGCTTAATCATATTCCGCTTCGACTGCTCGATACGGCAGGTATTCGTGAGACAAGCGATATTGTGGAACGGATTGGCGTAGAACGTTCTCATAATGCGCTGGAAGAAGCCGATTTGATCTTGTTTGTGCTTAACAATAATGAGCCTATTCATGAGGATGACCGTGCGCTCCTGGAGAAGGTGAAGGACCGCCAGCTTATTCTTATTATTAATAAATCGGACTTGGAGTCAAAACTCGAAATGGCCGAGATTGAGGCATTAGTTGGTGAAGAGCGGATTGTCCGCATGTCGGTACGCGAAGAGGAAGGACTTGACCGACTGGAGAAAGCGATCAGCAAGCTGTTCTTCGAAGGTCAGCTGGATTCAGGAGATTTGACATATGTCAGCAACGTTCGGCATATTTCTTTGCTGAAGCGGGCGCAGCAGTCGCTTCTTGATGCTATCGATGCATCGAATACCGGCATTCCGATTGACTTAATCCAGATCGATGTGCGTTCCGCATGGGAATCGCTTGGCGAAATATTAGGCGATGAGGTTGGCGATTCGTTGATCGACCAGATCTTCTCGCAGTTCTGCTTAGGCAAATAAAGAAACAACGATGACGACCGGCAGGGCCAGTATCCCGTGCGCGGTGTGATGAATTGGAGGGATAAAGAAAATGACCTATGAAGCTGGACAATATGAAGTAATCGTAATTGGAGCGGGTCATGCCGGAGCGGAAGCAGCGCTTGCTGCCGCTCGAATGGGCTGCGAGACGCTTTTGCTTACAATCAACCTGGACATGGTGGCTTTTATGCCATGCAACCCGTCTATCGGGGGACCTGCAAAAGGGCATGTCGTACGCGAGATTGATGCTTTAGGCGGTGAAATGGGCCGCAATATCGATAAAACATTTATCCAAATGCGGATGCTGAATACCGGGAAAGGACCGGCTGTTCACGCGCTGCGCGCGCAGGCGGATAAATTCTCTTATCAGCATACGATGAAGAAAACAATCGAAGAGACGGATCATCTGACGCTTCGCCAAGGCATGGCGGAGGATCTGATTGTCGAAGACGGTAAAATAACCGGTATCGTCACCAAAACAGGTGCGATCTACCGGGCCAAAGCGGTTGTTATTACGACGGGCACTTACTTGCGCGGCAAAATTATTATGGGCGAGCTGATGTACGAGAGCGGCCCGAATAACCAGCAGCCATCGGTTAAGCTGTCTGCAAGCCTGAAAGAGCTTGGCTTTAAGCTCGCTCGCTTCAAGACAGGTACGCCGCCGCGCGTGCATAAGGATACGATTGATTTCTCGAAAACGGAAATTCAACCTGGGGATGATAATCCGAAGTTTTTCTCATATGAAACGAAATCCTCCGACAATGAACAGCTGCCTTGCTGGCTGACGTATACATCGGAAGCAACGCATAAAATCATTAATGACAATTTGCACCGTGCCCCTATGTTCTCCGGAGCGATTGAAGGTACGGGTCCGCGTTATTGTCCTTCTATTGAAGATAAAATCGTCCGCTTCGCGGATAAGCCGAAGCATCAAATCTTCCTGGAACCGGAAGGCAAGCATACGTCGGAGTATTATGTGCAAGGACTTTCGACAAGCATGCCAGAGGATGTACAGCTCGGAATCTTGAGATCTATTCCAGGTTTGGAAAATGTTGAGATGATGCGTAACGGTTATGCGATTGAATACGACGCAGTTGTGCCGACGCAGTTATGGCCATCGCTGGAGACAAAGCTGGTAGACGGGTTATTCACAGCTGGACAAATCAACGGCACATCCGGTTATGAGGAAGCCGCGGGTCAAGGGATTATCGCGGGTATTAACGCAGCGCGCAAAGTGCAGGGGAAAGAGCCGGTTATTATCGACCGTTCGCAGGGCTACATCGGCGTTATGATTGATGATCTGGTGACGAAGGGCACTAGCGATCCTTATCGTCTTCTGACCTCCCGTGCCGAATACCGCTTGCTGCTTCGTCATGATAATGCGGACCTTCGCTTAACTCCGACCGGTTATGAGATTGGGCTTATTTCAGAAGAACGTTATCAGGCTTTTCTTGATAAAAAAGAACTTGTGGCTCAAGAAATCGAACGGCTTAGCACGGTGAAAATTAAACCAGAGGTTGCTCAGCCGGTACTCGATGCCGCGAATTCAGCTCCTATTGCTTTTACAATGGATGCTTTATCGCTGCTCCGTCGTCCGGAATTGTCTTACGCACTGCTCGAGCAGCTGTCGCCTTCGGAGCTTCCGTTGACGGAAGAAATGAAGGAGCAGGTTGAAATTCAGATCAAATATGCCGGCTATATCGAGAAGCAGCTGCATCAGGTTGAACGTTTGAACAAGATGGAGAAAAAGAAAATCCCGGATGATATCGTGTACAGCGAAGTTCATGGCTTAGCATCCGAAGCAAAACAAAAACTGGCGGATATCCGCCCGTTGTCGATTGGCCAGGCGTCGAGGATTGCAGGCGTTACCCCCGCAGACATTTCCATTTTGCTTGTTTATTTGGAACACTATAACCGGGTGACGGCAGCGAGAGGGCAATGATGACAGAGACGACGCATGTATGGTTTGAAAAGCTACTGGGGGAGAACGGTATCACGTTATCCCCGAAACAGCTCGAACAATTTGATTCCTATCACCGCTTGCTGGTGGAGTGGAATGAGAAAATGAATTTAACCGGCATCACCGAACGGGATGCCGTATTCGAGAAACATTTTTACGATTCGATCTCGTTGTCATTCTTTGTTGATATGAAAGAGGTAGGCAGCATTGCCGATATCGGATCCGGAGCGGGCTTCCCAAGTATCCCACTCAAGATTTGCTTCCCGCATTTGAAAGTTGTCATTGTAGATTCACTAAACAAGCGGATTCAATTCCTGGATCATTTGATTCAAGAGCTTGGGCTCGAAAATGTAAATTGTGTTCACGGCCGTGCCGAGGATATTGCGAGAATGCCAGAGTATAGAGATTCCTTCGATCTTGTAACGGCAAGAGCGGTTGCGCGTCTGAATGTATTGAATGAATTTTGCTTGCCATTCACGCGTAAGAAAGGAACCTTTGCTGCAATGAAAGGTTCGCAAAGTGTGGAAGAGGTGAAGGAGGCTGCTGTAAGTCTGCGTGAGCTAAAAGCGAAGGTCCGTGCAGAGCATGCCTTCAAATTGCCTTTCGAACAGTCAGAGCGCTACATTGTGCTTATCGATAAAACGGACGCTACGCCAAAAAAATATCCGCGTAAGGCAGGCACTCCGCTTAAACAGCCTCTTGTGTAACCATAACTCGAAACCTCCGTATGTTCCACGTGAAACATACGGAGGTTTTATTTGTGTCTATCCGAAATATTACGAAGATCAAGCAGGAAAAAACCGAAGTGAAGTCGAAATAAAAGAGTAGAGAAAAAATCCCATTTCGACAGCGGTTTACATAGGGTTTCTAGCACAACCGCTAGTCTCTTAAACGAGGTTGTTTGTAAGAGGGAATATAGATAAAATGGTAGTAACGGGAATATACCGTTAATGCATAGCAGCACATCTTGGAAACCAACCAACATAACGGTAATGGTTTCTTGGTCGGGTGGTAGAGTAGATAATATGAAAGAATCATTTTCTCGTTTGTTTGGTCTAAGTGATCAGCGGAGCGGCCAAGAAGAGGTTCGGCAGATTCCTATTCAAGATATTGATACGAGTCCATTCCAGCCTCGGACAATCTTCGATGATGAACGTATCGATGAGTTGTGCCAAACGATCAAAACGCATGGCGTTATTCAACCCATTGTTGTTCGCGCACGGAATGGCAGATATGAGATTATTGCAGGCGAACGTCGTTGGCGTGCGGTAACAAAGCTTGGATATGATACAATTCCGGCTATTATCCGCGAATTTAACGATTCACAGACGGCATCTATCGCATTAATCGAAAATCTGCAACGTGAGAATTTGACGGCGATTGAGGAAGCGGTGGCCTACCAAAAGCTGATCGAGCTACATGAACTGACACAGGAGAGCCTAGCTCAGCGTTTAGGCAAGAGCCAATCTACAATTGCAAACAAGCTGCGGTTGCTGGGATTAAATGACACTGTCAAAGAGGCGCTTGCTAGTCGTAAAATATCAGAGAGACATGCGAGAGCATTACTTTCTCTTGATACGGAAGAGCTTCAGAACCAGGTGCTTGAGGAGATCATTACGAAGGAACTAAACGTCAAACAGACGGAGAATCGTATTGCCTCTCTGAAGGAAGAGCCGAAGGCAAAGCAAACGAAGCGTTTTGCGATGCCGAAGAACACGCGTCTTGCTTTTAATACCATTCGTCAAGCTGTACAGATGGTGTCCAGCACGGGGATGGAAATTAAAGCGGATGAAAAAGACCTTGGTGATTTTTATGAAATTACTATTCATATACCGAAAAATTAGCTTTGCGTAAGTCATCTGTGATGAACGTAATAGTACTAATCCGGGCCGTCCTCTTTGAGGACGGCGAAACCGTTTATACCGATACGTTTCACCGTTTGATCATCAGGGATTTAAAAGTTTGGACACAGAGGTGAACAAGTTTGTCTAAAATCATTGCAATTGCCAATCAAAAGGGCGGTGTTGGTAAAACGACAACGTCTGTTAACTTAGGGGCTTGCCTGGCAACTCTCGGTAGACGAGTGCTGCTCATTGATATTGACCCACAAGGTAACACGACAAGCGGAATTGGCATTAACAAAGCAGATGTAAATAACTGTATTTATGATGTGCTAATTAATGATGTGCATCCGAAGGATGCCATGTTTGAAACTAAGATTGATGGTCTGAAAATCATTCCAGCGACGATTCAGCTCGCCGGTGCCGAGATTGAAATGGTACCAACGATTTCGCGTGAGCTTCGTCTGAAAAAAGCGTTGTCTCTTGTTAAGGATCAATTCGATTATATTCTGATCGATTGCCCGCCGTCGCTTGGCCTGCTGACAATTAACTCTCTAACAGCGGCTGATTCGGTTATCATTCCAATTCAATGCGAATATTACGCGCTGGAAGGATTAAGCCAGCTTTTAAATACAGTAAGACTTGTTCAGAAGCACCTGAATACGGCACTTCAAATCGAGGGTGTATTGCTGACTATGCTGGACGCTCGGACTAACTTGGGTATTCAGGTTATCGAAGAAGTGAAAAAGTATTTCCAGCAAAAGGTGTATCAAACCATCATTCCGCGTAATGTTCGTTTGAGTGAAGCGCCATCTCACGGTGAAGCTATTATTACGTATGACCCAAGATCCAAAGGTGCTGAAGTATATCTTGAACTTGCTAAGGAAGTGATTATGTATGAGCAAGCGGCTAGGTAGAGGACTTGATGCGCTTATTCCATCGCTTTCGGTAAGCGAAGACGATAAAGTCATTGAAATTCAATTGACGCAACTGCGTCCGAACCCATACCAACCACGCAAAACGTTTGATGATGAGTCCATTAAGGAATTGGCAGAGTCGATCAAGCAGCATGGTGTTATTCAACCGATCATTGTACGGACGGTATTGAAGGGTTACGAAATCATAGCGGGGGAGAGACGGTTCCGTGCTTCCCAGCTATGCGGTAATGCGACTGTCCCTGCAGTAGTGCGGGCATTTTCCGATCAACAGGTTATGGAAATTGCCTTAATAGAAAATCTTCAGCGTGAAGATCTGAATGCGATTGAAACAGCCATGGCTTATCAAGGGTTAATGGATAAGTTCAAGCTGACCCAGGAAGAGTTGTCGATGAAAGTGGGGAAGTCTCGTTCCCATATCGCGAACTTCCTTCGTCTGCTTGCACTGCCTGCTGAGATCAAAGACAATGTTTCACGTGGAACAATTTCGATGGGTCATGCTAGAGCATTGGTAGGGATCAAGGATGCAGCGGTTCAGAAGGACATGGCTAACCGGACTGTCAGCCTGGGCTGGAGCGTGCGTGATCTGGAGGAAGCGATTCAGAAGCTGGAAGTAAAGGAGACGGCAGAAGCGGCAAAAGCGAAAGCGAAGTCGAAGAAACGGGATCCGTATATCGAGAGCTTGGAAGAGTCGCTGAGAGACCGTTTCAAAACAACAGTTAAGATTAAGCAGCAAAAGGATAAAGGGAAAATCGAGCTGCAATACTACAATAAGCAGGATCTCGAGAGACTGCTCGAGCTGCTTCAAAATATGGCGTGATTTAGGCGGATTTCTAGCATACCTAAGTTGTAATCTTTGTACTGAAAGATTAAACTAAGGTATGCTATTCTTATGTTCTGTTATGGTATTTAAGAGAGAATTTTGAGAGGAAAAAAGAGAGAGGAGGATGGGACAAGGTGGAAGGGATTATCTATTTGGACCATGCTGCAACTTCGTGGCCAAAGCCGCCGGCTGTACTGGAGGCGATGCAACATGCCATGCTGCATGAAGCGGCAAATCCGGGTCGAGGCAGTCATCGGATGGCTGTAAAAGCAAGTCGGGTCCTATTTGATGCGAGGAAGCAAGTAGCAAAGCTGTTTCGGATCAAAAATCCGAATGATATAGCATTCGCCGCTAACACGACAGCCGCATTAAATATGGCGATTAAGGGCTGGGTGAAAAGCGGGGACCATGTGATTGCTACTTCGGTTGAACATAATTCGGTAAGAAGACCGCTGGAGTTTTTAAAGCAGGCTCTAGGTATTCATGTTACCTATGTAGAGGCAGATGAAGCTGGCAGGATTCAGGTGGAACGGATTGCTTCGGCCATAACTGCGCAAACTTCATTAATTATAGTTAACCATAGCTCTAATCTGCTGGGAACCATTGCACCAATTGCTCAAATTGGCGAGCTGGCCAGAAAGAAGGGCATAAAACTCCTTGTTGATGCGGCACAAAGCGCCGGTATCCTTGAGATTGATGTAGAAACGATGGGAATCGATATGATGGCCTTCCCTGGTCATAAAGGGCTGCTTGGCCCACAGGGCACAGGAGGCTTGTACATCCATCCTAGCGTCGATCTCGTTCCTCAGTTGCATGGCGGAACAGGAAGCCAGTCTGAGGCTCCTGAGCAGCCTAGCGTGCGTCCTGACCGGTATGAGGCGGGGACGCAAAATACACCCGGCCTCGCAGGTCTCAAGGCGGGTGTTGAATATGTTCTGCATGAGACGGTTCATAACATCCATACTAAGGAATGGGCTTTAACCCAACGGATGATGGAAGGACTTTTAGCGGTAGATGGGATTAAGGTTCTTGGGCCAAAGCTTGGTGAGCAAAGAACGGGGATCGTCGCATTCGTAGCGGACGGAATCGATCCGTCTGAAATGTCCTTTATACTTGATCAGCATTATCAAATTGCGGTTAGAGCAGGCTTTCATTGCACACCGCTGGCCCATGCCTGTGCAGGTACGACAGGAACAGGCGCAGTACGAGCAAGCGTAGGTTGTTTTACAACAGAGCAAGAAGCGGATGCCCTTGTTGCAGCAGTGAAAGAAATACGGAAGCAATATTCTTAGCATAATTTTCTGGGGGCGGAAGTTCGAAATGGATGAGTGGACGAATAACCCGATGAATGGGGTTACGGTTGTACTGGCATTGTTGGTCATCGTGTTATTGATTAGAATTTCGATTGTTGGCAGAAGGCTAAAAAAGCTTAGAAAGCAGTATGTGGAAGTGATGGGCAACACGGGCATTACGAATCTGGAAGAAGTCATTATCGATCTGAAGCAGTCCATTACGGCGCAAGAGCTGCAAAGCGAAAAGCTTCTGAAACAAATGGAACAGATGAAGGAAGTGCAGCAGCAGGAAAAAGGCCGCGTTGGAGTACTGCGTTACAATGCATTCGCCGATCAGGGTAGTGATCTCAGCTTCTCGATTGCAGTGGTGAATGCGGCGCAGGATGGAGTAGTGATTTCAGGGCTGCACAGCCGGGAGAATACTTATGTGTATGCCAAGCCGGTAAGCAAAGGCGAATCGAACTATACCCTTACTCCAGAAGAGCGCAAGGCAATAGCAGAAGCAAAGTAATTAATTGGTTCCCGGATGTTCCAAGGCAGCTGCCTGTTCTCTGGAACGAGCAGAGACATGGATGCTGTTCATGATGGAGGAGAATACGCTGGAAGCGATGATGTCGGCCATTTTCATGACCAGATGTAAACGAGTGTTCTGCAGGACAAAATACTCCATAAATCCACCGACATTAACGATGCCTGTAATATGGATATCGCCGACGGGAGGAAGCTCCTTGTTCACACCGGCGCCAGGTCTTACAGGGCCTGTGCCTACTTGAATCGAGCCGATACTGGATACTTGCCCGAGGCAGGCATCAATGCCGATAACAAACGGTTTTTGATAAGTGCGATTGATCTGATGGAGCGTCTCTTCGAGGTTCATGGCATGTACAGGGTCTTCTAAAGTGCCGTAAAGGGAGAAGTAAGGGCTCTGATACTTGGAAAGGGTCGTGCCAATCAATGGGCCAAGGGAATCGCCGGTAGAACGGTCTGTTCCAACGCACACGATTACGATAGGCCGCCCGGCGGACATCTCGTCGATCATAAGAGAAAGCCGGTTAACGATTTGCCCAACAGCATTCGCTTCCGTGTAAGGAACCTTTAACGGTATATCCTTCATAAAAGATAGTTTCATAGAATCCCCTCCATAAATGCCAATATGATACTAGTATATGGAAGGGACAACCATTTTATACGTCGCGAAGCCAATAGTTTCGTTCTATGAGGTGAGGGAGAGGAGAAGTCGCGATGTTAATCGCCTTTGATTCGACACAGCAAGCGCTGCGCGCGGAGATGCTGCTGGAATATGCGGAGGTCGAAATCGATATATGTCCAACTCCGAAAGAGATTACGGCCGGCTGCGCGTTATCGATTCATTTTCCGGGAGAGGAACTGGAAACAGTCAAGCATGTGATCGAAACGGAGAATGTAGAAATTAGAGGAGTTTTCAAACCTATTCAGGATGGGTATGAACAAGTTGACCTGTAGGATTGGCAAGGATGGTGGTGCGGTAAAATGGATATTCAAGCCTACTATAAAGATGTTGCGGCATGGATAACAAGCGAGACAACATGGGAAGGTTTTGGACAATCGGTCTTGCGCATTGCGCTAATTATCATCATTGGACAGGTTATTATCTGGATTGCCAATAAAACGATTGACCGGGTTGTATTAAACCGCTCGGAGAGTCGAATAGTCCTTCAAACCAGAAGAATGACGACTGTAGGCAAGCTGGTCAAAAACATTATTTCATATGCGGGATATTTCATTATTGGCATGCTTGTGCTTGACGAGTTCGGCGTACAGCTTGCGCCTCTGCTCGCAGGGGCCGGTGTCATTGGACTGGCTATCGGATTTGGTGCCCAAAGTCTAGTAAAAGATATTATTACGGGTTTCTTTATTATATTTGAAGATCAGTTCGCGGTTGGCGATGTCATTCAGACGGGCAACTTCAAAGGAACGGTTGAGGTTATTGGACTTCGGGCAACTCGGATCCTTAGCTGGACGGGAGAAGTTCACATTATTCCGAACGGCATGATCAATGAGGTTACGAATTTCTCGATGCATAATTCAATTGCGTTTATTGATGTATCGATCGGTTATGAGGAGGACGCGGAGAAAGCGATAGTGATTATCCGTAGAGAACTCGAGCGGTTTGAAAATGACAATCTCGTTAAACCTCCGGAAGTGCTGGGTATTCAGACCATGCTTTCAACCGAGGTCAAGGTACGCGTAACGGCAGAATGTCTTCCTAATACGCAAGCTATTGTAGCAAGGGCATTAAACGCTTATATCAAGAAAGTACTGGACGGCCACGGAATTGACATTCCGTATCCGCGAATGGTAACGTATCATCGCAATGAAAGGGGCGGCGATCCGAATGGAGCGTAAACAATTCGAGCTGGGCGATATCGTTCAAATGAAGAAGCAGCATCCCTGCGGATCCAATGAAATGGAAATTATCCGCATGGGGATGGATATCCGTATCAAATGCGTAGGCTGCAAGCATAGCGTTCTTATACCGAGAGCAAAGTTCGAGAAAAATATGAAGAAAGTACTGCGTTCCGCAGCGGATTCCGGGCAAAACGAACAGGCTTAATATTTTTTGAAAAAACAGTTGCATTGGGACAAGGCCTGTGATAATATAGTTTTTGCTTGACACAAACGGAGAGGTACCCAAGAGGCCCAAGGGGGCTGACTCGAAATCAGCTAGGCGTGTCAAAGCGTGCGTGGGTTCGAATCCCACCCTCTCCGCCATATTTCGTCCATAACGCTTAGGCGGTTACATAAAGAAGAAAGCTCCTACGAGATCACGTAGGAGCTTTTTTTATCTTCAGAAGAAACAGGTGAGAGTGGAATGAGTAGGTATGATATTACGATTATCGGAGCAGGTGTCAGTGGCATATTCGCCGCCCACGAATTAGCCGCAAGCGGGCTGCAGGTATTAATGCTGGACAAGGGCAAGAAGCTTGGGGAACGAGCCGATAGTTATATCGGTTTTGGCGGACTTGGCTTGTCTGAAGGGAAATATAATTATACGAATGATTTCGGCGGAGAGCTGGAGCGAAAGACCGGCTATGAAGCAGCGTTGCAGCTAATGGATGCCGTGGATACGATCCTATGCGAGTACGGGGGAGGTGCAGCGGAGCTGTACAGCACCTATGACCCTGAACTGACTGAGCGGGCACAGGAAGCGGGCTTTGGCGTGCTGACGACGAAAACCCGGCATCTGGGAACAAAATTGTCTAAGGCCGTTCTAGAGCGCATGTACGATTACTTGAATTCCCGAATCACAATGAGATTTGAGGCAGAACCCGTTCGAATCCAACCCAATAACGGGCGCTTTATTATAGAACTGGCTGATGAAACAGTTATTGATTCCAGACAAGTTATTGTGGCAACCGGCAGGAGCGGGAACGAATGGTTTACCAATCAATGCGAAAGCCTTGGAATTGGCAGAGGAGAAGCAAGGGTTGATCTGGGTCTTCGAATCGAGATGAAGGGCGACCAGCTGGCGTCGATTCTGCAGCGTTCTTTCGAGACCAAGCTTAGCTTTGAGGGAGAAGACTACACGGCCACGACGTATTGCATGAATCCGCAGGGCAGGGTCGTGCTCAAGCTACAGGAAGGACTCGCGATGCCGGACGGACAAAACTACCGCGAGAAGGACGAGGGCAGCTCCAATCTGAACTATACCCTATTTGTGCCGAACCGATTTGCTACGCTTGATGAAGCAGATGCTTATTTAAAAAATATCGTTGGCGGGATTAACCGGGGGCGGAATCGGATTGCTGCTCAAAGGCTTGATTCTCTCCGTGGAAGGGATAAGCACCTCTCCAGTAAAGATGCTGCCATCAGAGGCATTATGCCGACGCTGGAGGCAGAATTTACGGAGCTGAGGGATGAGGTGCCGGAGCGGTATATAGAGGCCACTCTGGCGTTTCTGAGCGCTTTGGAGAAGCTGTTGGGGGTACCCATTGATGAAGATACCATTTTGTACGCCATTGACGGGAAGCTGTATTCACCGGCAATTGAGACAAACGAGAAGTTCGAGACGAATATTGAAGGCTTTTACGTTATAGGAGACTGTTCAGGGACAACGCATTCTTTATCCCAGGCAGCGGCAAGCGGGGTTTATGTCGGCCGGGTGCTTGCCGGCCAGAGCTCTTGATGGAGCTTATACTCGTACTTGCCGAAACGGAAAAAAGGGACTCTCGCGAGTCCCTTTTCCGACGGTGTTGTAAGTTTCGATGAATTATCGCCTTCATACAACGGAAAACCAGGTGCAATCTTCACAGATCGGTACACAATTCCATTAGGTATCGCTTTTCCGATCGCGATTGCTCGTGTGTTACAGCAACGTGTATTTAGCACAACGCCTCGCTTCTCAAGTGATGAGTAGTCAAATTCTCTAGTAGTCCTTGCCCCTATTCAGGTCCAATGGAACCACACCTCTCTTCACCGTCGATAATTATAATGTCCGTACAGTAAAGAACTTATTCAAGGCTGATTGAAAATTAATTGTGGCCCATTCTTTTCCATCTACGCTCATGATTAGAGGTCTCCGGAAATTTATCTCCGCGTTTAAGGCGTACCTTTTGCGGATTGGTGATACCCATATGGAAAGAATTATCGCCAGTTTCAATATAGACGCCATCGTTAGGCGCGCTGTCGCCCGGGGAAAACAATGTCCATTCGCCCATACTTGTTCACCTCCTTGTCCGGTTTGTAGTATTCACCGGAGAAGGTACGGACATGAAAGGCAGAAATCGGGAACGGCGATGACTTGTCAATGAGTAGGCGATTTGCTATACTGTGTAGATGCGAGTAATAATCTCGCTCCTTGCCCTTTCGGGGGCCGCTTAGTCCAAAAGGAGGTGAAACACAATGCGCAAATATGAAGTGATGTACATCATTCGTCCGGACGTTGAGCAAGAAAACGTTCAAGCCATCGTCGACAAATTCAGTGGCATCATTAACAATGGCGGGGAAGTCACGAAGCAAGATGTGATCGGTAAACGCCGTCTTGCGTATGAGATCAATAAGATTCGTGATGGTTACTACGTTCTGGTTCATTTCAACGCGAACAACGAAGTTGTTAATGAGCTTGACCGCATCATGAAAATTACGGATGAAGTTATCCGTTTCTTGATCGTCAGAGACGTTGCTTAATCCACGCTAGATGTTCGATTGGGAGGTCCAGAGGCGATGTTGAATCGTGTAATACTAATTGGCAGATTAACAAGAGACCCCGAATTGCGTTATACACCTGCGGGTGTAGCAGTTACGCAATTTACGATAGCAGTAGACCGGCCGTTTACGAGTGGTCAGGGCGAGCGCGAAGCGGATTTTATTCCGGTCGTAACTTGGCGGCAGTTGGCTGAGACATGCGCTAATTACTTGCGTAAAGGTCGCTTAACCGCGGTAGAAGGACGCATTCAGGTGCGTAACTACGAGAACAACGAAGGTAAACGCGTCTATGTGACGGAAGTTATTGCCGATAACGTTCGCTTCTTGGAATCTAACCGTGAAGGCGGAGCTCCGCAAGAGAGTGGCGGTTATGCCGGAGGCAACAACAGCGGCGGAGGATCTTTTGGCGGCGGTGGCGGTAACGCTCCTTATGGTGGCGGTAACGGCGGCGGCGGAAAGCCTAGTACTCCACGCAACAACAACAGCCGTGATCCGTTCTCGGATGACGGTCGACCGATCGATATATCAGAAGATGACTTGCCATTTTAATCGAAAGGATGGGTTCGAATGAGCTTCAAGCAAAGAGAAGGCGGAGACGGAGAGCGTCCAGAACGCAAATTCGGCGGCCGCAAAGGCGGACGCAACAAACGCCGTAAAGTATGTTTCTTCACTGTGAACAAAATCACTCACATTGACTATAAAGATACTGATCTGCTCAAAAAGTTCATCAGCGAGCGCGGCAAAATCTTGCCACGTCGCGTAACTGGAACTAGCGCAAAATACCAACGTCTGCTGACTGTTGCTATCAAGCGTGCTCGTACTGTGGCTTTGCTGCCGTACACAACTGAGTAGTTCTTTTGGAAGAAAGCCTATTGGGAAACCAATGGGCTTTTTTTCTTTTATTTTATAAAATAGGAATTGATCATTTGGCGGAAGAGGAATACAATAAGATATAGTTCGTGCATACTAGTCGGCGATGATGTTGGGTCTTCATTGTGAATAATTTCACTTTAATGACAGATGTGGAATAACGGCTTATGCAAGTAAATCATTTGATCGATTACAGATGGAAAGAGGGATGCATTCGTATGTCTGAAACCGTAACGAAATTACCTGAAGAATCCGGTTCCGTACGTGAACTGGACGTGCTTGAGCAACTGCTGAAGCCGGAAATTCAGCAATCGCTGACTCAATTGGTGGAAAACCTGCCTAAACTGGCTGAACTGGTGACTCTGCTCACTAAAGCTTATGATGTGGCTACTACTGTAGCTAACGACAAAGTTCTTGTGAACGATATGGTTCACGGCTTTGGCGAATTCGTTAAACCAATCGTAGACACGACTAAAGGCATCGCAAACGCAGCAGTTGAAGCTGGCGACCGCGCTCAAGCCGATAACTCTACAATTGGTCTCTTTGGCATTCTGAAGATGCTGAAAGATCCGCAAGTACAAGCAACGCTTCGTTTTGCCCAATCGTTCCTGAACGTATTGGCTGAGCGTAAAAACGGTTAATCATACAAGAGCGGAGGGTAAACATGGCTAAGCAAATTTTAATTCTTGGCGGCGGTTATGGCGGTCTTCTTAGCGCACTGACAGCTCGCAAATATGTTTCGGCTGAAGAAGCTGAAATTACACTGATCAACAAAACTCCTTACCACCAAATCATTACCGAGCTTCACCGTCTGGCTGTTAGCGGCGTAAACGAAGGAAACGTAGCTCTTCCTTTGGATAAACTGCTGAAAGGCAAATCGATCAACCTGGTTATCGATACAGTTGATAACATTGATCCTGAGAAAAAACAAGTGAAGCTGGCTGGCAACGGCACAGTTAGATATGATCAGCTGGTTGTCGCTCTCGGCGGCGAAACAGCATTCTTCGGCATTCCTGGTCTGGAAGAAAACAGCCTGACGCTGAAATCGGTTGAAGAAGCGAAAGCCGTTAGCGCGCATATCCAAAACCGCATTGCGGCTTACGCGCAATCGAAAAATAAAGCAGACGCAACAATTGTTGTTGGCGGCGGCGGCCTGACAGGTATCGAGCTGATCGGCGAGATCGTTGATATGCTTCCTAAATGGTGTGAACAGTACGGCGTTGACAAGAGCGAAATCTCCTTGTACAACATCGAAGCTGGTCCAACTATTCTGATGGGCTTCCCGGCTGACCTTCTTGAGCGCGCGAAATCCAGCCTGACTAACCGTGGCGTTAACCTGATTATGGGTGTAGCGGTTACTGAAGTTCAAGGCAACAAAGTTATGCTGAAAGACGGCAGCTCCATCGAAACGAATACTTTCGTGTGGACAGGCGGCGTTACAGGCAACCCTGTAGTAGCTAACTGTGGCATCGAAGTAAACCGTGGCCGCGCTTCGGTAACGGAATTCCTGCAATCGACTTCCCACTCGGATATCTTCCTGGCTGGCGACAACGCGTTCGTAATGGGTCCAGAAGGCCGTCCGTACCCGCCAAGCGCGCAAATCGCATGGCAAATGGGCGAATGCATCGGTTACAACCTGTTCGCGCAAGCGAAAGGTCTCCCGATGAAATCGTTCCAATTCGTTAACTCCGGCGTACTTGCGAGCCTTGGCCGCAAAGATGCGATCGGTACGATCGGTGCAAGCCAGCTGAAGCTGAGAGGTACAGCGGCTACACTTATGAAAGAGGCAAGTAACGTTCGTTACCTGACTCACGTAAACGGATTGTTCTCGTTCTTGAAATAGTCTTACTAAACAGCGAAACCGTTTCTCGGTTCGCCCGTATGAATAATAAAATAAGCATGACCTTGGAGGAGCCTGCCACAGCGGGCTCCTTCTGTCTATTTCAAGGAGTCTGCATAGGAGCAGGCTCCTTTTGTTATGCTGAAAAGAAGGAGGAAGGAGCGGAAATGGAGTTTATTCTATATTTGGCTATCATTATTGTATCAACCAAGCTGGCTGGCGCGTTATCGGTGAAACTGGGACAGCCGGCCGTGCTTGGAAAGCTCATTGCCGGCATCATCATAGGACCGGCTGTGCTTGGCTGGGTGAAACCCGATGATTTTATCGGACATTTCTCGGAAATCGGCGTGCTGCTGCTTATGTTTATAGCGGGACTCGAAACGGATCTTGATCAGCTGCGGAGGAATTGGAAGCCATCCTTTGCCGTAGCGGTTGGAGGCATCATATTGCCCTTTGTTGGAGGCTACGGGATTGCGGCAGCGTTTGGACTATCGAATAACGAGGCGCTGTTTCTGGGACTGCTCTTATGCGCGACCTCGGTAAGCATATCGGTGCAGACGTTGAAGGAGATGGATAAGCTGCAGTCGAGGGAAGGGACGACCATTCTGGGGGCTGCAGTGGTGGATGATGTGCTTGTTGTCATTCTGTTGGCGGTAATAATGGGCTTCCTAATACCGGCCAATGATGTATCGCTTGGGCTTTTGATCGGCAAGAAATTATTATTTTTTGTCGTTATCGGGCTAATGGGCTGGCTGCTTGTGCCGCGTTTCCTAAAATGGCTTGCACCGCTGAAGGTAACGGAGACGGCCATGAGCGCCGCATTGATCATCTGCTTTGCCTTCTCCTACTTCGCGGAAGAGATGGGTATTGCAGGCATTATAGGGGCATTTGCCGCCGGTATTGCCGTATCGCAAACGCCATTCAAGCATCAGGTGGAGTCCAAGGTAGAGCCGATTGCCTATACGTTATTCGTGCCGGTCTTCTTCGTAAGCATCGGACTGCATATAACCTTTGACGGCGTAGGAGAGCAGCTGCTCTTCATCGTGCTTGTAACGATTGTTGCGGCGGTTACAAAGCTGCTTGGAGGCGGTCTAGGCGCTCGGCTTACGGGATTTAATAACCGGTCTTCCATTGCAATTGGAGCGGGAATGGTATCGCGTGGCGAGGTGGCGTTAATTATAGCGGCAGCGGGGCTGGAATCGGGATTATTGCCGGAGAAATATTTTACGTCGGTTATTCTGGTTGTTATTCTGACGACGCTTATTACGCCGCCTCTCCTCAAGCAGGTTTTTAAAGAAAGGCAGACGGCATAACAGAGGACAGGAAAGGGCAGCCCGCGAAGGCTGCCCTTTGTTCATCGTATAATTTACGCCGTTTCCACTTCGGCTTCATGAGTGCTCTCGTCAGCTTCTTCTTCGATAATAAGCTCGACTTTCTTAATACGGTGCTTGCCAACCTCACGGATGATAAAACGGAGATTCTCGTAGTGCATTTCCTTGCCCGGCTTCGGATCGGTAAATTCCGAGAACAGCCAGCCGCCGACCGTGTCGACATCTTCCTGATCGATTGCAACGCCAGTTATTTCGGATACATGGTCAAGCGAGACTTTGCCATCAAGCAGGTAGCAGTTATCCGCAAGCTTCTCGATTTCTTTCCGTTCATCCGTATCGAATTCATCTCGAATCTCGCCGACGATTTCTTCCAGGATATCTTCGATGGTAATCATGCCGGAAGTGCCGCCGTATTCGTCCATCAGAACCGCGATATGAACGCGTTCCTGCTGCATGCGCTTCAGGAGCGTCTTAACCGGCAAAACCTCGGACACGGCCAAGACCGGATGAACCAGCTTCTGAAAGTTGAATTCTTTGTTTTCCTGGAATTCAAGGAACAGCTGCTTCGTGTTGATCATGCCAACGATGTTGTCTTTGCTGCCCGTTGCTACCGGGAAGCGCGTGTACTGCTCTTTGCGGATGATGTCCATATTCTCCATCATCGAGTTATTCGTATATAAGCAAATCATATCGGTACGCGGAACCATGATTTCTTTGGCGAGCATTTCGTCAAAGGCGAAGATCCGGCTCACGTAACCGTATTCGGTGTTATTGATTTTACCGCTTTGGAAGCTGTCGTTCAGAATGATCTGAATTTCTTCTTCGCTATGCGCTTCTTCATGCTCTTTCACAGCCTTCAGTCCAAACATGCGGATCAGGCTTGTTGCGGAACCATTCAGCACCCAGATGAACGGGTACATGATTTTGTGGAAGTAGATAATCGGTTTGGCTACGGCAAAGCTGATAAACTCAGCTTTTTGGATGGCCCATGTCTTCGGTGCAAGTTCACCCATGACCACATGCAGGAATGTAACGGCAACGAATGCTATAACAAAGGAAATAATATGATTCAAATCGCTGTTTACGCCCAATTTCTCGAATAACGGATGGATAATTCGTTCAACGGTCGGTTCACCTAACCAACCAAGTCCGAGGGCGGTAATCGTAATACCGAGCTGACAAGCCGAAAGATAAGCATCAAGGTTGCTTGTCACGCGTTGTACGGCAAGCGCGTTTTTCTTGCCTTCGAGCACCAGCTGATCCACTCGGCTCGCGCGAAGGCGGATAATTGCGAACTCCGTAGCAACGAAGAAGGCGGTCAATACAATTAATACAGCAATCATAAACAAATTAAATCCTATACTACTGTCCATTTGGGTTCTTCACAATCCTTTATGAAATATTATAAGTTCCTATGATCTACTATAACGAACTTCAGCTAACAGATGCAAACCTGCTATTTTACTTTACGGGCGCAATACCAACCATTATGACGAAAAATTCGGAGCTATCATTACAATTTTGGCAAATACCTCGTCTTTACAAGGCTCTGTACAGGGGCGTATGATAAGTTCAGATGAGCTTGTAATCATCAAGCCAATCCCTTTAAGTCATAAGGAGGTAAGCGATATGGAGGCTTTTACGCTTACCCGCAAAGAGATGGCGGATTTGCTGCTTGCGATGCAAGGACAAAATTGCTGTGGGCCGCTTCAGGTTTTGCAGCAGGCTTGGAAACAATCGCACCGTGATGCTTATGAATCCGGATCGTCCCTGCCGGCATTTCTGTCGACGGCGCTTCCGCCTGTCCTGGTGAAGTTGATTAAAGGACGCGAGGTAAAAGGATTCTCTTTGCAGGAGATATCCGCGTTAGGCGGATTAATAGATTTTTCGCAAATGTCGATTACATCGATGCAAAACTGGGTAAAGAGAGATTTCAAGGCTTATTTCGACTGTCCGAAAATTGGCAAAAAATATTCTCTGAATCAGACAGCACTCTTGTTTATTATCGAAGATCTGAAATCCAGTCTTGATTTTGGTTCTATAAGGAAGCTGTTCGACCGGCTGTTCAATAAACCGGAAGACGAAACAGACGACCTCATTGGTCCGCTTGAGCTGTATGCGGCGTATACTTCCATGTATGAGGAGCTTGCGGCGAGCGGCTACCGGCTGTTCGATATGGCTCGTCCTTATACGGATGCGAAAGACAGGGAGGCTATTATGGAGCAGATGCTTCACAGCGCTTCCGAGCCCTTCCTGCAAATATTGCCGCGGCTAAACGAGGAGCAGACGGAGGCATTGCGCCATATTTTGTTCATCGCCGTCATTTCGATCCGTACTTCTTACTTTCACTCCCTGGCCAAAAGGTACTGTCATGCCACCTTGTTCCTGAATTCTTAAACGGTTCGTACACATAGGCATTCAAGGCGATTTAAAAAGGCAGCAACGAAAGCTTTACGCTCCCGTACTGCCTCGGCTAATCAGAATTTATGTGATTGCTGTTCCGCCCAGTCGCCGATATACGGCAGCTTGAAGCGCTTGCCCTGCAGGGCAAGCAGCATCAGGGCTATCCATAGAATAAAGCCAAGAGGTGTCAGAACCAGACCAAGAAGCCAGCCGATAACGGGAATGAAACCAAGCACGATATTGAGTACAATGAATACAACGGAAATCGCGATAGACTGAAGGGCATGAAATTTTACGAACCGGCTCTGTTTCTCCACGACCAGGAATATAATACCGGTAATAAAGCCCAGGAAATAAGCAAGCAGTCCTGCCACTTTGGGGTCTATACCTGTTGAGGAACGATCAGGCTCGAAGGAAGCGCTGGACATGAACGGATCTCATCCTTTCTATAATCGACTCTCTCGAGAAGATTGTATTCATGTCCGAAAAGTTATATGTCATTACGTATGTTATAGTGAAGCCACTAGGAAAGATTGGAGTTGAATGACGGATGAATATTGCGTTTTTCCTGCTGCCCAAGCAGGAAGTTATTACGGTAACGCAAGATGCAACGCTCAGGCAAACCCTCGAGAAGATGGAGCATCACCGCTACTCTGCGGTCCCGATTATTAATGAAGAGGGCGGTTATGCGGGTACGGTAACGGAAGGCGATCTGCTCTGGTACATGAAGAACACGCCGGGCATAAGCTTTGAGAACGCTAATAAGGTGAAGCTGCAGGATGTGCCGCTCCGGATGATGAACCGCTCGGTTCGGATTGATGCGGATATGAAGGATTTGATTGCCCTTGCGAAGGTTCAGAATTTTGTTCCCGTAGTGGACGACCGCGGCCATTTCATCGGCATCGTCCGAAGAAGCGAAATCATCGATTACTGCCAGTCCTTTATTCCGGGTTCGCCATCGGTTGCAATGGAGGCTTGACCAGTTTCAATTGGCCATTATGAACGAAGAGCATTCAGCATCTCCAAAAAGCATGGCATGCGCAGCTATATTTTCAGATAGAGTAGGAGAAAATAGGCCAAGCGAGCATGACTTCAGGAGGGGCTTCATGAATAGGAATGAGCACCAAAAAGACGGGGGCCGCAAACGGTACCGTCTTTTTGTTTTATTATTCGCGTTGGTTATCGGGGTAACAGGGGGGGGGAAATGCGGCATGGCATCCGAAGCGGCGGCATCGGAGACGGTCTACGATACGGTTATTGCCGGCGGCAGAGTTATGAATCCGGAAACCGGGCTGGATAAAAAGGGCTGGAATGTCGGCATAAAAGGCAGCCGTATTGCGATTGTTACATCTAAGCCTTTAAAGGGTAAGCATGTTATAAATGCAGCCGGCCTCATTGTGGCGCCGGGATTTATCGACAACCTCTCCTACAATCCGAACCCGCTGGGGGTCTGGAATAAGATCGCCGACGGGGTCACGACCAACATTGCCATGCACGGTGGAACCTCCACGCCCAAAGAATGGTATAACTATTATGCAAAAAGCATGACGCCGGTTAATTTCGGAGCTTCGTTCTTCTACACGGAAGCCCGCAACCGTTACGAACTCAGCCGTTATGGCAGCGCCCGGCCGGAACAGATCGCGGAGATGGTCAAGCAGGCGGAGCAGGCACTCAATAACGGAGCACTCGGCATTTCCTTCAGCCTTGAATATGTGCCGGGCATAACGGCAGCCGAGATTATGCCAATGATGCAGCTTGCCTACGATTACAACGTACCTGTCTACTTCCATGCCCGTTATTCCGATATGGAGGAGCCGGGCACCAATATGGATGCACTTAACGAGTTGATCGGTTATGCCCGGCGAACAGGGGCAGCCGTCCATATTGATCATATCAACAGCACAGGGGGCACTTTCTCGATGAAGAGGTCGCTCTCCCTTCTGGAGGCTGTCCGCAAACAAGGGCTCGATATTACCGCCTGCGTATATCCTTATGATTATTGGGGGACCTTCCTGAACTCGACAAGGTTCGATGAGGGCTGGCAATCGAGATTCCGGATTACGTTCCGCGACTTGCAGATTGCGGGCACCAATCATCGCTTGACCGAAGAGACGTTTGGCCGGTATCGCGCGGAAGGCAAGCTTGCGGTAGCTTACGCCATCCCCGAGCAGGATGTCGTAAAGGCGCTGAAGGCGCCTTACGTGATGATCGGCAGCGATGCGATCTTGGAGCCCGGCCACAATAATCATCCGCGTGCTTCCGGAACATTCGCGAGAACGATCGGAAGGTATGTCCGGGAGAAACATACCATTACCTTAATGGATGCACTCTCGAAGATGAGTCTTATGCCGGCTCAGAGGTTGGAAAAGCAAGCCCCGGCACTTCGCAATAAAGGCAGGATCGCCAAAGGAATGGATGCGGATATCGTCATCTTCGATTACAAGACGATTAAAGACCGCTCAACGGTTGAGCATCCGGAGCAGCTGTCCGATGGAATCCGTTACGTGCTTGTCGGAGGTCATCTGGCTCTCGATAACGGCAAGCTGAATAAGGATATCCAAATGGGCCAGCCTGTACGCAGCGAGTTCGTCAGGGTGAAGAGCGGGGCGGGGCTGCTTAGCTGGGGGGCACGTCAATATGCGGTGGTCGATTATAAAGGCGAGCCGTACGTGGATGTCCGTTCGCTTGAGCAGCAGGGCTACAGACTGGCATGGGATAAAGCAGCCCACAGGGTTATTGCCAAGCGTAGCAATAGTCAGGCGTCTCCCGTGATTAGCGGCGCCGAGCTTGCTCCCTCGGATGGAATGTTAATGCTGGAGCGGGGATACCGGTTGGAGGCGGGAGACGTAAAAGCGACCTTGATCTCGATCGGAACCCGGATGTTTATGCCATTATCCTTGCTGGGCAAGCTGGGGCTTGAATTAACCGCGGCGGGCGATGCGTCATGGAAGGCAAGCTGAGCCCGCCGGCGCCTAATCGCGATAGACGGGCGGCAAGCGCTAAAGGATGTGCGTGATCTATTTTGCTTTTATGATATAATGGAGTTTGAATGTTTGTTTACTGATTATGTACGCAAGAGGTGAACGGCTTGAAAGGTAAGCCCGGTATGAAAGCAGTTCTATGGAGCGGTGCGTCTCTGCTTCTTATTTTGTCATTGGCAGTACCTGTGTTTAATATGCTGACCATTATGCTGCTAATGGTGCCTTACGTCATTTTGTATACGACGCTGTCGACCCGGTCCTTTTTACTGCATCTTGTACCGGTATGGATCATCGCGGCCGTTATCCTTGGGCCGTCGGTTCTTATTATCGCGTTATTCTTCCTGATCCCCGCTATGGTGATGGGGCAGATGTACCGGAAGAAGGCGTCAGCACCGTATATATTAAGGCGGACGACGCTAACGATTCTGTTCTGTCTGCTGGCGGAGCTGCTTATTTTCGAAGGGGTTCTGAAACAATCGTTTATTGATCAAATCGGCGAGTTTGTCCGCAGCTTAGTGGCTGACCTCGACTCGGAGCATGTGCTTCCGAAAGAGTGGAACGGCGACTATACGGAATCCATCATCAAGATTATGATCCAATCGATTCCGCAGGCGATCATTCTGATTTCCTTCGTGTATGCGGTCATAACGCAGTATTTTGCACGCAAGGCGCTGGCATCTACAATCGAGGATATTCCTACCATGCCTAAGGCAAAAGACTGGATGCTTCCGCGCATTATGGTCTTTTACTACCTGGTCGTGTATATCCTGCAGATGTTTGCCGACAGCAGCAGCAGTTCCTTCTATTCCGTAGCGCTTATGAATGTGGTGCCGCTAATGCGGTATGCGTTCACGATTCAAGCGATCGGATTCTTCTTCTACATCGCGCATCAGCGGAGATGGAATAAGGCGGTCCCGGTTATTATCGCAATTCCGCTTCTTATCTTCCCGCCGCTAAGCTTGATTGGCGTACTTGATGCCGCTTTTCCGATCCGTAAGTCGTTTTCGAAATCATCATAAGCAATAGGAGCGAATAGGAAATGCCGAAGTTTCTTGTCACGCGATGGCATGGCATGCATCAGGTCTGGTCTATCGCATTAATGGTTCTTATGACCGTCGTGCTCACCTGGTTTTGGTGGGTGCTTGGGCTTATCGCGCTTCTTCTCACTATAGCCGCAGCTGTCTATACTGTTCTTGCGGAGCGGGCTTTCCGCAAGGATTTGAAGTCGTATCTCGGGACGTTATCCTACCGGGTGAAAAAGGTCGGCAATGACGTCATCGGCGAGCTTCCGTTTGGCGTTATTTTGTATAACGAAGACCGTACGGTAGAATGGCATAATCCATATATTTCGCAAATTGCGGGCGAGGAATCGGTGATCGGGATGCCGCTCACCGAGTTGTTCCCGGCTCTGCAGCAGGTTAAAGACAAGGAAGGAACCGTTGAAGCGACGGTTGACGGGCATGTCTACCAGCTGATCTTCAAGCAGAAGGAGCGGATTTTGTACGTACAGGAAATTACGCTCCTCTGGCAGCTCAGCAAACGATACGATGAAGAGAAGCTCGCAATGGGCGTCGTTATGATCGACAGCCTGGAGGAAGTTACGCAAGGGATGGACGACCATCAGCGGAGCTCGCTCCAGTCGAAGGTGACGACCGAAATTACCGAGTGGGCGCAGCGGTATCAGCTGTACCTGAAGCGGGTAACCTCGGACAGGTTCCTTCTGATTACCGATCAGAAGACGCTGAGACAGCTGGAGCAGTCGCGGTTTGTCATTCTGGATGAAGTGCGGGAGATGACCGCCGATCAGAAAATCCCGATTACGCTCAGTATCGGCTTCGCGGCCGGAGCGGAAAGCATAGTCGAGCTTGGCCAATGGGCGCAGTCCAGTCTGGATATTGCCCTTGGACGCGGCGGCGACCAGGCGTCGGTGAAGGTTGGCGGGCGCCAGTCGTTCTACGGCGGCAAGACCAATGCGGTGGAGAAGCGTACGCGGGTCCGCGCCCGTGTCGTTGCGCACGCGCTTCGCGATTTAATCAAGGAGAGCGGCAACGTCGTCATCATGGGTCATAAAATGCCGGATATGGATGCGATAGGCGCGGCTATCGGTATTATGAAAGCGGCTCTGATGTTCGGCAAGGAAGCTTATATCGTGCTCGAGGGCATTAACCCGGCCATTCAGAAGATGATGGAAATGCTGCGCGAGGACGAGAAGTTCACAAAGCGGTTCATTACGCCGGAGCAGGCGCTTGGCATAACGGACAGCCGGACGCTGGCCGTTGTGGTTGATACGCATAAAGCATCGATGGTGAAAGAGCCGCGCATCCTGGCGCAGACGAATAAAATTGTAGTGGTTGACCACCACCGCCGCGGCGAGGAATTTATCTCGAACGCGATTCTGGTCTATATGGAGCCTTACGCCTCCTCAACCTGCGAGCTTGTCACCGAGCTCCTGCAGTATATTCACGACCGGGTGCTGCTGGATGTACGCGAAGCAACGGCGCTTCTGGCAGGCATTACGGTCGATACGAAGAACTTCTCGCTCCGGACGGGCGCCCGCACGTTTGACGCGGCATCGTTCCTCCGCCGCAACGGTGCGGACTCGACGATGATTCAACGGATGCTGAAGGAGGATCTTGAGGAGTATGTACGCAAGGCCGAGATCATCAAGCATGCCGAGGTGTACTATGATCATGTGGCGATAGCGGTGACGGAGCCGGGCCGAAAGGTGGCTCAGCTGCTAATCGCGCAATCGGCGGATACGCTGCTTAACATGACGGATATATATGCCTCGTTTGTTATTGGGGAAAGGCCGGATGGACTTATCGGCATAAGCGCCCGCTCGCTTGGGCATATGAATGTACAAGTCGTGATGGAACGAATGGGCGGCGGAGGCCACTTGACGAACGCGGCGGCTCAACTAGAGGGCACCGTGCAGGAAGTGGCGGCCAAGCTCAAGACCGTACTCGCACAAATTGAAGCGGAAGAGGGGTTATTCGAATGAAAGTAATTTTCTTGAAAGACGTTAAAGGTCAAGGTAAAAAGGGCGATGTGAAGGAGCTGTCGGAAGGCTACGTACGCAACTTCCTGCTGCCGCAAGGACTGGCGAAGCTGGCGTCCGACGGCAACCTGAAGACGCTGGAAGTGCAGAATGCTTCGGAAGAGAAACGCAAAGCGAAGGAAAAAGCGGATGCGGTTGAGCTCGGCAAGAAGCTGGAAGAGCTGAAGGTTGTTATCAAGGCCAAAGCGGGCGAAGGCGGCCGGTTGTTCGGTGCCATTACAAGCAAGCAAATTGCCGAGGCACTAGCTGCTCAGGCAGGCGTTAAAATCGACAAACGCAAAATCGAGCTGGAAGATGCGATTCGCACTCTCGGCGTTACCCAAGTACCGGTGAAGCTGCATGTGGACGTTAAATCGAAGCTTAACGTTCAAGTTACCGAAGAATAAGAGCCCTTATTAAGCGTAATAGAAGCAAGACAACAATGGCGATGTGAGAGCATCGCCATTGTTGTCCAATCGGACAGGCCGATGCTGGAACTTTCCATAGCTTTCGGCGGCCTGCAACTGCTACACTGTTCGTTGTAGCATGAACGGAATCGGAAGCAATTCAGCATTCATTGGAAGGGAGCCTAAAGCATGAGCATGAGTAGTACGGAGCTGATGTTTGATCGGGTGCCGCCGCAAAACCTGGAGGCGGAGCAAGCCGTAATCGGCGCGATCCTGCTTCAGTCGGAGGCGCTGATCACCGCGATGGAGCGGCTTCGCAGCGAAGACTTTTATAGCGTTCCCCATCAACATATTTACGAAGCGATGGTTGAGCTTGGGGAGAGCGGGCAGCCGGTCGATCTGATCACGTTGACCGCTTATTTGCAGGACAGACAGCTGATCGAAGAGATTGGCGGCGTCTCGTATCTGGCCAAGCTGGCGAGCGCCGTGCCAACGGCGGCAAACGTCGATTACTACGCGCAGATCGTGGAAGAGAAATCGATGCTTCGCCGGTTGATCCGGACAGCTACCAATATCGTGTCGGACGGTTACGCAAGCACGGATGAAGTCGGTATTCTTCTGAGCGATGCGGAGCGTAAAATTCTGGAGATCTCGAACCGCCGTTCAAGCAGCGGTTTTATCTCCATCCGCGACGTTCTGATGGAAGTATTCGAGAAGGTCGAGACGCTCTACAATCAGAAGGGTGCAGGAACAACCGGTATTCCTTCCGGGTTCGTCGACTTGGATAAAATGACGGCCGGCTTCCAGCGCAGTGACTTGATCATTATCGCGGCCCGTCCTTCCGTAGGTAAAACGGCTTTCGCGCTGAACATTGCCCAGAACGTCGGCGTCCGTGCCCGCGAGACCGTCGCCATCTTCTCGCTCGAGATGTCCGCGGCGCAGCTCGTTCAGCGTATGGTCTGCGCCGAGTCGAACGTAGACGCGACCCGGATGCGTACCGGCCAGCTCGAGGGCGACGATTGGGAGAAGCTGACGATGGCGATTGGCGCCTTGTCGGAAGCGAATGTATTTATAGATGATACGCCAGGCATTACGGTTGCCGATATCCGCGCGAAATGCCGTCGCCTGAAGAAGGAAAAAGGTCTTGGCATGATTCTTATTGATTACTTGCAGCTCATTCAAGGCCGCGGCAAAGCGGGCGAGAACCGTCAGCAGGAAGTATCCGAGATTTCGCGTACTCTGAAACAGATCGCCCGTGAGCTGGAAGTGCCGGTTATCGCCCTGTCGCAGCTCAGCCGTGGTGTCGAGCAGCGTCAGGACAAGCGTCCGATGATGTCCGACCTTCGGGAATCGGGCTCGATCGAGCAGGATGCCGATATCGTAGGGTTCCTGTACCGTGACGATTACTACGACAAGGAATCCGAGAAGAAGAATATCATCGAGATCATTCTTGCCAAACAGCGTAACGGCCCGGTCGGTACGGTCGAACTGGTCTTTCTTAAGCAATTCAATAAATTCGTAAGCTTAGACAGGACCCACGAGGACCCGTCGCAGGCATCATAAGGTTATGTATAATATCCGAACAATTGTATGGGCGACTGTGCAATTGTTCGTTTTTTGTTTGACTTCTCTATACGGGACTGCTACACTGTTATTGCTGTCTTTTACGCGGTCGGACCATTTTTGAGTAAGAAGCGCCGATCCGGTTAATGCTAAGACGGTAATTTTCGGTGTGCAAAATCACCGGACGGGGGTATGTTTATGTCTACGGTTGTTGTTGTCGGTACGCAGTGGGGAGACGAAGGGAAAGGCAAAATTACCGATTACTTGGCGGACGGAGCCGACGTCGTCGCTCGCTATCAAGGTGGTAACAATGCCGGACACACTATTCTCATTGACAACAAAAAGTATAAATTGACGATGATTCCATCGGGTATTTTCAATCAAAATAAAATTTGCGTCATCGGCAACGGGATGGTTATCAACCCGCAAGCGCTGATCGACGAAATTAACTATATTCATGACAATGGCTTCTCGAGCGACAATCTGAAAATCAGTGACCGCGCCCATGTCATTATGCCTTACCATCTCGTGCTGGACGGCCTCGAAGAGGACCGCAAGGGCGATAACAAAATCGGTACAACACGCAAAGGCATCGGCCCATGCTACATGGACAAAGCTGCGCGTAACGGGATCCGTATCGCGGACCTTTTGGATGCAGAAGAGTTCACGGAAAAAACACGCCGCCTCGTAGCGGAGAAGAACCAAGTGATCCAGCAAGTATACGGCGGAGAGCCGCTTGATGCCGAAACAATCATTGCGGAATACTTAGGCTACGCTGAGACGCTTCGTCCTTACGTAACGGATACTTCGGTTGTTCTGAACGATGCGATTGACGAGAATCGCAAAGTGCTGTTCGAGGGCGCGCAAGGCGTTATGCTTGATATTGACCAAGGTACTTATCCATTCGTAACTTCTTCCAATCCTTCGGCTGGCGGCGTATGTATCGGTTCCGGCGTAGGTCCATCGAAGATCCAGCAGGTTATCGGCGTAGCGAAAGCTTACACAACGCGTGTTGGCGATGGCCCGTTCCCAACGGAGCAAATTAACGAAATCGGCGATCTGATCCGCGACAAAGGCCATGAGTACGGCACCGTTACCGGCCGTCCGCGCCGCGTTGGCTGGTTCGACAGCGTTGTTGTCCGCCATGCACGCCGCGTCAGCGGTATTACAGGTTTGTCCCTTAACTCGCTGGACGTACTGAGCGGCCTTGAAACCGTGAAGATCTGTACGGCTTATAAATATCGCGGTGAAGTCATCGAGCACTACCCGGCAAGCCTCAAGATGCTGGCGGAATGCGAAGCGGTATACGAAGAGATGCCGGGCTGGAGCGAAGATATTACGGGTGCGAAAACACTGGAAGATCTTCCGGTTAACACGCTGAACTACCTGAACCGCGTATCCGAGCTGACAGGTATTCCGATTGCCATCTTCTCGGTTGGACGCAACCGTGAACAAACGAACATCGTTCGTCCAATCTACGAATAGAACGCGACAAGAATTTAAAGATAAGGATAGTCCAAGGCGGAATGGCCGGGACTATCCTTTTTTGTCGTTTTCATAGTTTGCTCTCCCTATTCTTTGACCATAATGATAGATAGCAGAAGGAAAGGGATGAGCGTAAATGTGGTTAAAAGCAGCCGTATGGATCGCGAAAATCGTAGCGGCGGGTCTCATTGTCAGCTTTCTCTCCATATGGACAACCGGCTATATCGTTAATAGTTATGTACAGACGCTGCTGAAGCAGTATAATCTGCCGCTGGAGGTACAACCGATGGCTTTGTCCGGGGTATGGGGCAAGCTGTGGGGCGCCGAGGAGCCGGTCCAGACGGAGGATACCGAGAAGACGGGCACGGATGGGACAGACGGAGATAAGGTTGCGGTAGACGCATTTGCCGACCAGCCATCCACTGCGCCGCTTACGGATATCGGCGTTGGCGGAGGCTCGAAGGCGGAGAGCGGCACAACCGGCCAATCGGAGGAAGCGGGTACAAGCACGGGTCAGACGGAGGGCAGCAGCCAGACTGACGATGATGAAGCACCGTCGATTGACGGAACGGAAACGGCGATTACGACCGAGGACATGAACAATATGAAGGGTCAGATGAGCGAAGCCGATAAGGACCAATTGTTTGGTCTGCTCATGAGCAAGCTGCCGCAGGAGGCCATGCAGACGATCTCCGGATACATGGAAAACGGGCTTACGGACGAGGAGCTTACGCAGATTCAACAGCTGATGGCACAGTATCTGGACCGCGACCAATATGAACAAATGATGGCAATTCTGAAAAAATATTAATTTCGACTCTTGACAAGAATGGTTGCCGCGTTTATTAACCATATGTTAAAGTATTAGGCGAGTGATCCGACAGGACATTCGTCTTTTTTTATGTCGGATTCCGTATTTTATTGCAGGAAAAGTGCGAAAAGGAGACCATCATGACCGTTTTCAGCCCCAAGGATCGTTTCCGGAAGACTTGGAATCTTGTAAACCAATACTTTCGGCCTAGTGATCCGCAAGACTCGAAAGGCAAGAAGCAGCCTCCTTCGGCAGGAGAGAGACCACATACTCCAATGTGGAAGAGAAAACCTGTCATGCTTACAGCAGGAGTGCTGGTAGTCCTAGCAGCAGCCGGTATCGGTGGTACCGGATACGTACAAGCGAATACAGTCGATTATTACAACGTATATAAAGACGGCAATATCGTGGGTTCCATCAGCGATCCCGCAGAGGTTGAGCAGTTGATTCAGCAGCAGACCGAAGAAGTAAAGAAAGCGAATCCGGAGCTCAGCATGGTGCTCGACACCGGAGAGATTACGTACAGCGGGGAAAGCGGCTTTAAAGCGGACCCTGAGACCGAAGAAACGTTAAGCAAGCTGAAAGGTCTGCTGACCTCGCATGCTGAAGGCGTAGAACTCGTTATCGACGGCAAGGTAGCCGGTGTGGTGAAGGATCAGGAAACGGCCGATGCCATTTTGAACCGGGTACAAAGCAAATACGCTCCGCAGCTTGCGGCAGCGAAGAAGCAGAACGAAGTGAAGACTTTGTCTTACTCCAAGGCAGAGGCTGAGAAGAAAAAGACGGAATCGTCCAGCGGCAACAAGCTTACGGGCGTCAAATTCGTTGAAGAGGTTAAGACAGACGAAGTAAAAGTTGATCCGAACAAGATCATGGACGCTAACGAGCTGTACCTGAAGCTTGTGAAGGGCAGCGTCAAACCAACGAAGTATACGGTACAGAAAGGCGACTGTATCGGATGTATTGCGAGTAAGTTCAATATCTCCGAACAAGTCATTTACGATAACAACGGCTGGATCGAGCAAGATATGATCAAAGAAGGCGATGTCCTGGATTTAACCGTGCTTCAGCCGGAGCTGACGGTAAAGACGGAAGAACGCCAGTCCGAAACGATTACTTACGATGCTCCATTAGAGATCCGCAAGAGCGATACCATGAAGCTTGGCGAATCGAAGGTGCTGACAGAAGGCAAGAGCGGCAAGAAGACTCTTACATACCGGATTGTGAAGCAGAACGGTAAGGTTGTTACGGAAGAGCTCGTAGATAGTCAGGTTGTCGTGAAGCCGGTAGCCGAGGTTATCATTCGGGGAACAAAGGTTATTCTTGGCGAAGGTACAGGCCATTTTGCATCTCCTGTATCCGGCTGGTCGCTGTCGAGCAAGTATGGTCAGCGCTGGGGACGGATGCATAAAGGCATTGACATGACGGGCGGCAAAACCATCATGGCTCCGGATAACGGTGTTGTTGAGTTTGTTGGCCAGAAGACGGGCTATGGCAATTGCATTATCATTAATCATAAGAATGGCTACAAAACGTTGTACGGACATCTGAAGTCCATCGGCGTGAAGAAAGGCCAGATTGTCGAAAAAGGCGACAGTATCGGCATTATGGGCAGCACCGGCGAATCGACCGGCGTGCATCTGCATTTCGAAATTACGAAAAACGGCGTCCTGCAAAACCCGTTGAAGTACTTATAATATATTTTTTATCCAAGAAGGCTGTCCTCATGAGGGCAGTCTTCTTTATTTTTACATTATTTACCCCGAAATTATAAGAACGAAACACGTCTCGCAACACTAATTATGAGTTTTATTGGAAAAGGGCTGAACGAACTTTAATTGGGAACTTGACGACGCACTATGTTAAAATAGAAGAGTAAAAATAGGACGAGCGACAGGCGGGTGTAACGATGCACGGGAAAATTTTAGTGGTCGACGACGAACAGCCCATTGCAGATATATTGAAGTTCAACTTGGAGAAAGAAGGGCATCAGGTCATTTGCGCGTTTGACGGCGGCGAGGCGGTTCGCCTCGCATTCGAAGAGCAGCCGGACCTGATTTTACTTGATTTGATGCTGCCGGTGAAGGATGGCATGGACGTCTGCCGCGAAGTGCGCACGCGTCTGCATATGCCAATTATCATGCTGACAGCAAAGGATACCGAAATAGATAAGGTGCTGGGCCTTGAGCTTGGCGCCGATGATTACGTAACGAAGCCGTTCAGCACGCGAGAGCTGCTGGCCAGGGTCAAAGCCCATTTGCGCCGTCAGCAGAAAACCTCGGAAGCAGCGGCTTCTTCGCCTGACAACGCCGGCGACAACGGTCAAGGTGCCGCGGACGAGAAGCAGGGTCTTAAACTGTTCAACTTGTTCATTGATACCGATATGTATGTCGTCTATAAAGACGGCGAGCCGCTTGACTTGACCCACCGCGAATATGAGCTTGTCTATTACATGGCGCGCAACAGCGGCAAAGTAATGACGCGCGAGCATTTGCTGCAGGCGGTCTGGGGCTTTGAGTATTTCGGCGATGTGCGTACCGTGGATGTCACGATCCGCCGTCTTCGCGAGAAGATTGAAGATGATCCAAGCCGTCCGGAATATATTATGACCCGCCGCGGCCTTGGTTATATGATGCGCAATCCGAAGTCGGGAGGGCTCGGCTACGCATGAGCGGGCGGAGGTTTTTTCGCACCATTCAGGTTAAGCTTGTCATTATTTATCTCCTGCTCATTCTAGTTGCGATGCAGCTCATTGGCGTGTACTTCATCAGTACGGTGAAGGCGTCGTTGACCGACAACTTCACGACGAATCTGAAGGAGCAGGCGGATATTCTCTCGAAGCTGGCGGCAAAGGAGCTTTCCGAAAAGCCGAACAGCGATAGCGAGACAGATACGAGCAGCACGGAGGATTTAAGCCTTGTGGTCCGCAATTTGTTCAGCATAAGCGGGACAGAGGTGCAAGTGCTCGACGGCAGCGGGCGGGTTGTTGCGACCTCCCTGCAGGTGCCGGAATCGTACATCGGGAAGAAAAATACGTCTCTAGCGGTAAGCCGCGCGTTAACCGGCATCTCCGATAACGAAGAAGAGATTATCGACGAGAACGGCATCCGAAAAAAAATTATTGCCCTACCAGTCACGTATAACGATAACGATAAGGTTGTTGGCGCGGTCTATATGCTGGCGTCCATGGACAGCTTGTACGATACGGTGAACCGGGTTAACCAGATCTTTTTCTCTGGCACGCTTATCGCGCTTGGTCTAACCGGAATTCTAGGCATCCTGCTTGCCCATACGATTACGAGCCCGATTCAGGGACTGACGCGTCAGGCGGCAGCCGTGGCGGACGGAAAGTTTGATCTGCAGGTGCCGGTGCTTGGGGACGATGAGATAGGGCGGCTAAGCTTGGCCTTTAACGATATGACCATCCGGCTGAAGGAGGCACTCTCGGTTAACGAAGAGGAGAACGAGAAGCTCGCCTCCATTCTGTCGAATATGAGTGACGGCGTAATCGCGGCGGACGAGAACGGCAAAGTGATTGTCTGGAACCGCCGCTCGCAGGAGATGCTTGACGTGCGCACCTGCGAGGGCTGCAGTCTGCCTGAGCTGCTTGGCATGCCGGTACAGAAATACCGCGAGCTGCAGAACGGCCGGGAACAGACGGTCATATTGCCGCGCGGCGAAGAAGAAGCCGAAATGGATGACGAAGAGGGGGTTCTACGCGTCACCTTTACGCCGATTCACCGCCGCGACAAAGGGATTACGGGTACGATTGCCGTACTGCAGGATGTGACGGAGCAGGAAAAGCTCGAGCAGTCGCGCCGCCAATTCGTCGCGAACGTCTCGCATGAGCTGCGCACGCCGCTCACCACGATCAAGAGCTATGCGGAAGCGCTGAATGACGGGGCGCTGGATGAACGCGAGCTGTCCGAACGGTTCGTTGGCGTTATCCGTAACGAGACGGAGCGGATGATTCGCCTGGTTACGGACCTTCTGCATTTGTCGCGTCTTGACTCCAATCAGGCGCCGCTGCGGCGGCGGAAGACTAACATCCATGAAATGCTGGACGAAGTGACCGATCGCTTCTCCTTCCAGCTTCGCCAGAAGTCGATCCTGGCAACGATTATCGTGGACCGCGATCTCAAGTCGGCATGGCTTGACCGCGACCAGATTGACCAGGTTCTCGATAATTTAATATCGAACGCCATCAAATACACGCTTGAGGGCGGAGCAATCGAGTTAAGCGCCCATAAGCAGGATGCCGCTACGATTGCGATTAGCGTAAAGGATACGGGTATCGGTATTCCGAAGAAGGACTTATCCCGTATTTTCGACCGTTTTTACCGGGTCGACAAGGCTCGCTCGCGCAACATGGGCGGCACGGGACTTGGTTTATCGATTGCCCGGGAAATCGTTAAAGCGCATGGCGGCACAATCTCACTGAAGTCTGAGCTGAACGACGGCACGACGGTCACGTTTACGCTGCCGGCGCTGCAAGAGGAAGGTGAGACGGCATGATGGAGAAAGCGAAGACGCTCCTGCTCGTTATGCTTGTCGCGCTCAGCTTGATTCAATCGTACTTCCTCGCGTACAGTATGCCGGGTCTTGGCGCAACGGTGAAGACGGGGCAGGATTTATTTAATGCCGATCCCCTTGGCAAGAAAGCGAATGTGGAAAGCGTCATCTTTCCGGAGGAGATCGTCCTCCACTTCGGCGGCAATGAGCATACCGTGCTGTACCCGGGGACTACGTTCTACAATATGATTCTGAAGGACCGGATTCAGGGCCGCGAGTTCAAGGGTTTCCAGCGCAATCCGGCCAACGTGCTTAATTGGGATGAAGTAAGGAAGAACGATATCGGCGTTGAGCTGCGCTTCCAGAACGGCATCCCGGTAGAGCTTTTGAAGAAGCTGCTTAAGGTGCAGGGGGATTTGCTGTTCTTGGGCGAGACAATCGACCGGATCTGGATCTTTAAGGCGACCGACTCCGAGGAAGTCCGGACATTCTTCTTCAGCGCCGATGGGCAAAAGGTGTACGAGTCTACCCAGGCTGACCTTACCGTCCGCGACGTTCAGGATTACGTCGGCTTCGGCGAATATCAGCCGAAGTATCAGATGACCACCGATGGCATCTATCTACCGAAGCAGCCGATTCAATCGGTAGAGATGGTCTATCCTTACGAGACTTACTCTTCGGAGCTCATGCAGCAGAACCTGTTCTTCGACACGGCCACGACGAAGGCACTCTACGACCGAAGCGGCTCGCAGATTTTCACGGACGGCAAGAGAGGGCTTCAGATCGAGCAGAAGGGCAAGTGGATGATTTATACGAACCCTGCCGCCTCGCAGAGCGAGGAGAACCCGCTAAGCGAGAACGTTTTTGCTTCAATTGAATTTATTAACGATCACGGAGGATGGGACGGCGTACACCGTTTCGTTAATCCGGGAATAAATCTTGAAGGCAAAACGGGTAAATACGCGGAGTTCCAGCAATATGTCGATAACTATCCGGTGATTGAGAGCAAAGATTTCGAATACGGAAGCATGCGGCTTACGCTGCAGCAGGGAATCGTAACGGAGTACAGCCGATCTCTCATTACGCTTGCCAGCCGGTCGAAGACGAGGGAAGCCAGATGGCTGCCGGGCGGCGCCCAGCTGCGCAGCGCGCTGGATCATTATGACCGCCGTTCGGAGGTTGTCCGGCTGTTCCCGGCTCTTAAAGCGGAACCGCTTGAAAATAATGAATTAAAGTTTATTCCGATATGGGCGGTTCAGCTCGAAGACGGTACGCAGGAGGCACTCACCGAGGCGTATCCGACGGGCTTTGTTCCGCAGGAGATCAAGGATAGTTCGAGCTCCGCCCATGATTCGGGCGAAGGAACCGGCACGGATAAAGGCGGAAAGGAAGCCTCGGGACAGGAGACCGCATCCAAGGACGGCAATGATCTGTTCGGGGGCTCCGATCCGCTGCAAAATTCAATCGCGCCGGATAAAGAAAGCAAGTGATAAGCCGTAACGAACGGAGGCGAAAGATCAGGTGGATTGGGGCAGGGCCAAAAGCGTGCTTATTATTTCGTTTCTGCTGCTTAATGTTTTGCTCGGCTATCAGGTATGGTCGAACATCGGCGAGCAGCTGAACGCCAACAAGAATACAGCAGAGCTTCCGAGCGAGACCTACGCCTTCATGAAGCAGAAGGGGATTGAGCTGACCGCCAATCTGCCGGTCGAAACCCCGAAGCTGCGGGATTTAACGTATATGCTGCGCAGCGGCAACCTTGAGGGGCTGCCGGAGACAAAGCTTGCGACGCCGGTCGACAGCCGGATTATTTTCTCCGAGAAGGACCTCGTCAAGACGCTGGGCAGCCAGATTGTCGACTTGGACAAGTATAAGTTCGATCCGGCGATGACAAGAGACGGCGTCTACGTGCTGTACCGAATGGCGGATAACCGCCCCATGTTTGACGTAAAGTTGGAGCTCTATTACAGCAATCAGAAAATAACCGGCTTCCGCCAGGTACGGGTAGATCTAACGGGCCCGGGCGAAGCCAAGGAACAGACCGTATTGCCGGCTTCGAAAGCCATGGCGCCGTTTATAGAACGGAACCTGCCGGACGGAGCGGTCATTACCGACATCCAGCTTGGCTATCATGGCCAGATGTTTGATACGGAGACGCAGGTAGCGGCGCCTTATTACCGGGTGCTGCTGGAGGATGGAAACGAGTATTACATTCATGCGATTAACGGGGAAGTTGCGCAGGTGAAGGAAGAGGTACCGCTGGACCGCGTCAGGTAGTTTGGGAAGCGATGCGTTGCGGCGGACGGATAGAATTGGTTTTAGTGTTCATGGGAGCAGGGGAAAGGATAGAAGTAAAGCGATGGGACTTACGTTTACAGTACTGGGAAGCGGATCTACGGGCAATGCGACGATAGTAAGCAACGGGGATAAAATGGTGCTGGTGGATGCCGGCCTCAGCATGAAAAAAATAGAGGAGCTTATGCGCGAGCAAGGCGTTTCCGGCCATCAGCTGTCCGCGTTGTTCGTTACGCATGAGCATTCCGACCATATTAAAGGACTGGGCGCATTCGCCCGCAAATACGAACTGCCGATCTTTGCGAATGAAGGAACCTGGGGCGGGATGGAGCGTCACGTTGGCACTATAGATCCGGAGAAGCGGGTCATTATGGAGACGGGCGAATCGCTGAGGTTCGGCACGATGGAGGTCTGCTCCTACCCGATCTCGCATGACGCGGCGGAGCCGGTCGGCTATACGTTTGTCGATAACGGGGAAAAGCTGAGCCTTGCGACCGACCTTGGTTATATGAGCGACAAAGTGAAACAGGCAATTATCGATTCGGACGTGTTGGTGCTTGAATCCAATCACGATACGGAGATGCTTCGCATGGGCCGTTATCCGTGGAACATTAAACGCCGCATCCTTAGCGATGTCGGGCACTTATCGAATGTTGCCGCCGGAGAGGCATTATGCGAGCTGCTGACGGACCGGACGAAGCGGGTGTATCTGGCCCATCTCAGTCTGGACCATAACCTGATGGATCTGGCTATGCTGACCGTTCGGAACGTTATGGAGGATAACGGAATCTTCTTCAAGCAGAACGAGAATCCGCTGCGTCCGACTTATCATGACCGGCCTACGGCATGGGATGAAGTGAGGCGGAAATAAAAGACTCAAGCTGGTTATCCAGACTGTCCGCTTTAGCGGTCAGCTCTTCGCGGGTGATCAGACCCTTGTCCACAAGCAGCTCAAGCATAGCGCTGAGGGTAAGGACGGTGCGGTAATGGTCATCCTTCAGATCGGCCAATTTAGCTGCAATCTCTACTTGCTCCCATGGGGAGAATGGTTTTGTTTTCATAGATACGGTTCGCTCCTTTTTCGTTATGATGGAGGAGTGCGCAAGTGAATCTATTATTATTGTAGTCTAATCTTCCGAAAACATTCTTAGATTGTAAAAATAGTTTACGTTCGATTTTCAAAGGCAAGCATAAGCATCGAAAGGAGCGGTAACGATGGGAATATTTGATGACGATTTCTATTCGACCAAAGTATCAAGACGTGCTCGTTCCACTTCTTCGAAGGATGAATTTGCCTTCTCCAATAAAAAGGGAATGCGTAACTGGTCGAATGTCCGAATCGCATTTGTTGCTTCTTTCACCAGCGCGGTGGCAGCGGTATTGTTGTTTGTGCTTGTCTTTGGCGGCGGGGGCATCGGTCCGGGCTCGCATGCGGCAAGCGTATCGGCATCCGGAAGCACCTCGCTGGAGCAAAGAACCATTCAGGCTTCGGCCAAAGTTCGACCGGCGGTGGTCAGCGTTATTAATGAGCAGACGGTTCCTTATGGGCTTATTCCCGGTGACGGCACCCAGGGACAAGCAGGCAGCGGAGAAGAAGGACAGATTCAGGGTTCGAAGCAGGAGGTAGGCGTTGGCTCCGGCGTTATCTTCAAGCTGAAGGACGGCAAGGCCTACATTATTACGAATCATCATGTCATTGCAGGCGCCGAGTCGGTGAAGGTTATGCTCGTGAACGGCGAGAAGCGTGAAGCAAAGATCGTTGGCAGCGACCAGATTACGGATCTGGCGGTGCTGGAGATGGACGGCCAGGACATTAAGACGGTAGCGGAGATCGGCAAATCGTCAAAGCTGCAGCCAGCCGAATTCGTTCTTGCCATTGGAAATCCGCTTGGACTTGGCGATTCGCTGTCGATGGGGATTGTGAGCAAGACGCACCGGGTCGTCCCGGTATCCTTGAACGAGGATGGCGTGTATGACTGGCAGCAGGAAGTCATTCAGGTAAACGTCTCGATTAACGAAGGCAACAGCGGCGGTCCACTGATTGATATGGACGGCAAGGTTGTTGGCATTAACAGCATGAAGATTGCCGAGGTAGGCGTTGAGGGATTAGGCTTTGCGATTCCGATCGATAACGCTATGCCGATTATCGACAGCCTGATGGAGAAGGGTTATGTATCTCGCCCTTATCTTGGTGTCTATACGGTGGACCTGGAGCAGTATTTCGCGCAGAAGCAGCAGGAGGAGCAGGCGGCTGGCAGCGACGACAAGACCGATCAGGGTGCCGGAGCAGCCTCGGGAAGCGAGGAATCCGAGCTGCCTGAGCTGAATCTTCCCGATGAAGTATTTAATGGAGTTATCGTGCTGGAGGCCGTAGGTCCCGCGAAGGACGCAGGCATGAAGCTGAATGACGTGATCGTGAAGCTGGATGATAAGAGTATAAGCAGCACCTTGGAGCTTCGGCAATATTTATACCAAAAGAAGCATATTGGCGATGAGATTAAAGTGACCTTTTACCGTGACGGCAAGCTGAAGACGGCATCGTTCAAGCTGGCGGAGAAGACGAAGGATGAATAAAGCGTAAGGAAGCTGTGCTGACGGGAAACTGTCGGCGCGGCTTTTTTTGTGCGTTTGTGTGCGATACCTCGACTAAAGTCTAACCCGTGAGCCATCCTCTGGAAGGTTTCTGGCAAATCTCCGCTGGCGTAAACTATAATCAAGAAGCAAGAGCAGAGAGGGAGAGAAATCAACCATGAATAGACGATGGGTTAGAAATACGATAGGAGTGGTCCTTGTGGCGATCGGAATAATGGCGTTGTTGCAATATCAATTCGGCGGAGTGAAGAGCAAAGAATATGCCCATACCTTACAGCTGGAAGATAAAATGCAGGAGCTTAGCCTTACATCCGACAGCCTTGGACTTGAAGTCGATTTTGTTCCAAGCACGGACGGAAGCAACTCGATTCATGTGGAAGGCAAAGCAAAGCCGGAGGTTATCGACCAGATTAAGAACGCAAGAGTCGAGAACGGAAAGCTTGATCTTCGGATGAAAGAAAAATGGCATTTTAACTTCTTTGACTTCTCGGGCTGGAACGAAAAGCAGGTCGTAACCGTGTCGCTGACCGAAGAAGCCATGTCGTCTCTTGAATCTTTAAAGGTAAAAAGCGATTCCGGTTCGGTGAGGGTTGATGGCGCAAAAGCGGCTGACAGCCAGGTGGAGACGGATTCGGGAAGCATCCGGCTTGGCAGCTTCGAGGGCGGCACGCTGTCGCTGAAGGCCGATTCCGGCAGTATTAAGCTGGAAAGCTTCAAAGGCAGCAGCTTAACGATCAAGTCGGATTCGGGAAGCATTCATGCGGGAACGGTTGCTGCAGAGCTAAAAGCTTCGTCCGATTCCGGCAGCATTACGATTGATCATCTGAACGGCAAGGCTGTCGTACGTTCCGATTCCGGCAGTATCCGCATGGTGAAAGACGATACAACCGGCGCGGACGTGAAGAGCGACTCCGGCAGCGTGAGAATCGAAATTCCTTCCTCGTACGGCGGCATGTTTGATCTGGATTCGGATTCCGGTTCCATTCATAAACCGGATCAGCAAGGGACTTCGGGAGAAGTCATCAAGGTTCGTACGGACAGCGGCAGTATTCGAATCAGCCAACCATAAATACAAAGCCGCACGGTTGCGTGAATGCCCGTGCGGCTTTGTATTTTGCGGTTAGCTGCCACGCGGAGCATAGAGCATAATGGCAACGCCGATGATGCAGACAGCGGCTCCAATCCAGTCGTAGAGATCGGGTGCCTTTTTATCGATGAGCCATCCCCAGAGAACGGCCAGAATGATAAAGACTCCTCCATAAGCAGCATAGACGCGGCCAAAAGAGGGGAAATTTTGTAGGGTGGGTATGACGCCGTAAGCAATCAGGATGATGCCGCCTACGATGCCGTACCAGAGCGGCTTTGCTTCCCGCAGCCATAACCAGAGCAAATAACCGCCGCCAATCTCGGCCAGTCCGGCAATCACGAACAGAACAATAGCAATAAACACGGGATAGACTCCTTCTTCAAATTGACTTGTAATCATTATAGCGGGATGGTGGGCGGAAGGAAATGAAAGGGAGAATCGGCCGGATTACTTCACATCGGCAGGCATGTTTGCTATGCTAGCTGTATAATAAACAACTTTGAAGAGGAAGCGAAATTCGAATGTATTGTGTGTGCAAGCAGCATGTAGAGCTGGCGATTGATAAATTTGTGGACGAGTACGAGGATGCGCCGGATATCGTCGATTTGAAGGAAACGGAATTTGCGGATTGGGATCCGCCCCGCAGCTGCGATCTTTGCGGGGAAGCAGCGGCCGAGTTTTTGGTGGTGTAGAAAGAGGAATGACTTTGAGGCGCTTGCCGCATGGGTGCGGGGCGCTTTTTTCATAAGGCAGGGTTGGCCTGTACAGGGGGATGCCCTATGAAGAAATGGATGCTTGCATGCCTCCTGTTGCTTCAAGGATGCGATAGCGGAGGCGGAGGCGGCCGTCATATTCAAGAAGAGGAGAGTGTAAGCGTAATGGGAACGATGGATGAACAGCTGCTTCAAGCCTCGAAGGATGGACATGCGGATAAAGTCCGCCAACTGATTCAAAACGGCGCAAACCTGGACGTTCAGGATGCCAAGGGACGTACTCCTCTCATGATTGCAACCTACAATAAGGATTTTGCGGTGGCAGAGGTGCTGACTGAAGCGGGAGCGGATGTGAATTTACGGGACGGCATGCTGAACTCGCCATTCTTGTATGCCGGGGCAGAAGGGTATTTGGACATTCTGCGGCTTACGATTGATGCCGGAGCGGATACGAAGATAACGAACCGTTACGGAGGCATTGCCATTATCCCGGCCTCGGAGCATGGTTATGTTGAGGTTGTTCGGGAGTTGCTTGAGCGAACGGATACGAATGTGAATCATGTCAATAATCTGGGTTGGACGGCATTGCTCGAAGCTATTATTCTAAATAACGGTAATGAGCGGCAGGTAGAAACGGTAAAGCTGCTGATCGAGCATGGGGCGGATGTCAATCTATCCGATAACGACGACGTTACGCCGCTGCAGCATGCCCGCAAGAGAGGGTTTAAAGAAATCGAGCAGCTGCTGGTTAATGCCGGAGCGAAGTAGTGCAAAGAGTTCCACGTGGAACGTAAGTGCGGCTTGAATGGAGACCATTGGAATCGCAGCGTGGGAATTTGAGCATTTTTTTACGGTATGCTAGAGGGAATAGGTATACCAATATACATAAGGGATGAACATTCATGCATATACAGATTGCTTCGGTTGGCAAGCTTAAGGAAAAATATTTGGTGCAGGGCATCGCGGAATATGCCAAGCGGCTCGGGCCGTACGTGAGGCTGACGCTCACGGAAGTGCCCGACGAGAAGGCGCCGGAGACGATGAGTCCGGCGGAGGAAGCGCAAGTACGCGAGCGGGAGGGGGAACGGCTTCTGGCGCAGCTGAAGCCGGACGCCCATGTTGTCGCGCTCGCGATTGGCGGCGAGCTCTGGTCCAGCGAGGATCTCGCGGACCAGCTCGATAAGCTGGCCACGTATGGGCGGAGCCACGTGGCTTTTGTCATTGGCGGGAGCACGGGGCTCGCTCCCGCGGTGCTGCAGCGCGCCCAGCAGAAGCTCAGCTTCGGGCGCATGACGCTGCCGCACCAGCTGATGCGGCTGGTGCTGATCGAGCAGATCTACCGCGCGGTGAAGATTAACCGCGGGGAACCGTACCATAAGTGACGGCGAATATTTTATCTGTGAATTCTTGCGAGGATTGGAACTTGAAATAGCTGCTACCCGAGGAGGCTTTCATGTGAATTTAGAAAGCGAAAGAATTTATTTGCGAAAACTTGAAGAATTAGATGCACCGATCATGTTAGCTAATACAATGGATGAAGAAATACGTTATATGACAGGTACAAAACCTAACTTTACTTTAGAACAAATTCAAACTCATATAAATAATATTAATAATGACCCTTCTCGCTACGATTTTGCTATTTGTTTAAAAGATGGTGACCAAATGATTGGTGAATTATCTATTTCTGATATTGATGAAGAAAATAAAAAAGCAGGATTTAGAATCACAATGAATTCAATTAAATTAACAGGAAAAGGTTATGGAACTGAAGCTATAAAAATTGTATTACGATTTGTTTTTGAAGAACTAAAATTAAATCGATTAGAATTAGAAGTATTTAGTCATAATCTTCGGGGAATAAGAGCATATGAAAAAGTAGGTTTTATAAAAGAAGGCGTTTTACGTGAATCTTTATATTATGACGGAACTTATTCTGATGAAATTATCATGGCAATTATTAAAAAAGATTATAAGAAAATGTAGTGTTTACTCCGGAACCCAAACGGATACCAAAGTGAAATTGATTGCTTTAAATAAGCCATTAATTTGTTTTTGATCACATTTGAACGAAATACTTAGATTTCGCCGTTACAGTGATACGGGGAGCCATATCATAAGTAGGGAAAAATTATTATGGCTATTAAAATGCAATTAATTGAATTTTTGCCTTGAAAATGCGGAAAGGAGATCAACCGTGGGCAGAAAGCAATCCTATACGGAGTCGGAACTACTGGATCTTACAAAAAAGCTGGTGCTTGAGCATGGGTATGACGGGTTTCATCTTAAATTGCTTTCGCAGCATTTGCCCGGTGCCAGGAGCACCATTTATCAGTATTATGCCAACAAGGAAGAAATTGTGGCAGCCTGTATGAAGCGCGTCATTATGAGCATCATCGAGAAGGCGTCAGCTATCGATGAGACGAACTCCATGGCAGCTCTTCAGGAGCTGCTCGACATTTATGTAGAAGAGTCCAAGCTTCATCAATTGTTAGGCGATGCTCACAAGATCAATACATCAAATTCTATTGCGGCAAGTCATGATCTAGATGTTGTCGAAAAGGCGCATGAAACGCTAAAAGTTCAGCTAATGCGTATTTTCCAAAGAGCGCAGCAAGAGCAAAATCTCAGAGAAGACATTCCACTCCCTGTACTGATCGGTGGATTTTTCAACCTCATTAACACCCCTAATATGATAAACGTACCTACTCCCCAATGGAGCAAGCTATTGTTTCAAATGTGGATAGGAGGAGCACAGAGGTAGCATGCTCCTATATTTAATTTGACACATGTGTCGCTTATAATGTTTAATAGATGAAGGCAGCAGCAACGCAAGGCTTACATCAAAATTGACACATGTGTCATAAATTAAAGGCGAGGAGCGGGAAAGCATGTTTTTAGCTATAAAGGAATTAATGCATAGCAAGATGAAATTTTCGATGATCGTCATTATCTTTGTTTTGGTTGCTTGGTTAGTGTTCATCCTATCGGGACTTGGTAATGGGCTATCGACGCTTGCGGCATCAGCATTTCAGAACATGAAGGCAGACTATGTCGTTTTTGAACAAGGATCGCAGTCAAGCATGGGCAAATCGCTGTTATCTGACGAATTGGCGGCGCAAGCGGAGAAGCTGCCTAATGTAACGGCCGCATCCCCAATGGGAAGCACGATGGCTACCGCTTTGAAAGACAATAGCAAAAAGAACGAAGACAAAGTCGATATCGCGATATTGGGAATTCTCCCCGGGAGCTTCCTAGAGCCGGCTGTAATCGAAGGCGAAGGGCTGTCTGAGGCGAATCCAACAGGAGTTATCGTGAACAAAACGATGAAGGATGAAGGTTTTAAGCTCGGGGATACCTTTCAACTAGATGGATCCACGCAGGCATTGACGATTATCGGATTTGTTGAGAACCAGACCTATAACCATCTCTCAGCCGTGTTTGTTCCCATGCCCGAATGGCGGAAGATTACGTTCGCCGCGCCGGGGTCGGATAAAGGGATAGCGGGCCCGGTTAACGCAATCATGCTGCAGGGCAAGGATATAGATCCTTCTATTATCAACAGCAAGCTTTCCGATATCGATACCGTGACGCGCGGTGCGGCGATTCACGGCATGCCGGGGTATAAGGAAGAGAACGGCTCCATTATGATGATGCTGGGCTTTTTGCTGGCCATATCCGCATTTGTGCTTGGCGTCTTCTTCTATGTCATTACCATGCAGAAGACCAATCAATTCGGGATTATGAAAGCCATCGGCGCAAGAAACGGTTTTCTCAGCAAAGCCATTGTCTCGCAGGTTGTTATTCTAACGTTGGCGAGTATCGTTATCGGGGTTGTGCTCACATATGCAACAGCTGCAATAATGCCGAAGGGAATGCCTTTCAAGTTAGAGACGAACCTCGTTATCGAGTACTCTGTCATTCTTCTCGTCATAGCAATGCTCAGTTCACTGGTCTCGGTGCGAAAAATAACCCAAATTGATCCGCTTAAGGCGCTTGGGAGGGCAGAATAATGAAAGAAGGACTGCAAATTAGCAACGTTACGAAGTATTATGCCGAGGGAAGCAACCGGATATCCGCGCTTGAAGGAGTATCTATTTCGGTGGAGCCAGGGGAGCTTGTTGCTGTCGTAGGACCTTCCGGGTCGGGCAAAAGCACGTTTCTATCAATCGCAGGTGCACTTCTGAAAGCCTCAGAGGGGGAAGTAAGCTTGAATGGGCATCTTCTGTCCAAGCTTTCGGATAAACAACTTTCAAACGTGAGATTAAGGGAAATCGGTTTTATTATGCAGTCGTCCAATCTGGTTCCCTATTTGAACGTGCTTGACCAATTGCTCTTAGTCAAGAAGATGTCGGGAAGGGTTAGAGCGGAGGATCGGGCAACAGCCGTTCAGTTGCTTAAAGAATTGGGTTTGGGCTCGAAGCTCAAGAGCTTCCCGGAGGAACTGTCAGGCGGCGAGAAGCAGCGTACGGCTATTGCGCGAGCTCTAATAAACAATCCCAACGTCATCTTGGCGGATGAACCTACGGCTAGTCTGGATACCAAGCGTGCCCATGAGGTGGTTAGTCTGATTGCGAACGAGGTAAAGTCGCGTCGGAAAGCAGCCATTATGGTGACGCATGACGAACGGATGCTCGAATATTGCAATAAAGTGTACCGGATGGAAGATGGCAGATTGTTGCTAGCGGGGACGATAAGATTAGAGGCAACGCATGTATGAGTTCTTTCTTTTTCTTCATCTGACAGCAATTTCGATCTGGCTTGGATCCGTATTAACTATTGCCATCATGCTGTTGACCATGAGACAACAGATAGCGAATCGCGATATAAAAAGCTTGGCTCAGAAGGCCATCCGTACTTTTAATCGGATCATGTATCCAAGCTCGTTTCTTGTGTTGGTTAGCGGCATTGTCATGATTGTTAAACTGGGGAAAGATTCGGCTAGACCATTCTGGCTTGAATACATGCAGGATGCAGGTGCTATGACTATACTTGTATCCATTATCCTTTCCGGCATCTGGGGCAAGAAAGTGATAAAACGGATAAATCAGGGCAATGACAAGCATGCAGAATCCAGTATATCGAAATTTTCATCGGGACTTCTGGTCAGCTTACTATTTATTCTTTCCGTCGTATTCATGGCTGCGTTTAAGTTTAACTAGAAGCATATATTACAGAAGGAGATGTTAAAAAGATGATTGTCATAACAAACAGAATTAAAGTGGTAAAAGGAATGGGCACTGCAATGGCGCCGAACTTCACAGCATCAGACGCCTTAGATTCGACGAAGGGGCTTGTCAAAGTAGAGGTTCTACTAACCCAGAACTTATCTGATTACGATGAGCTAAGTGTAAATATGTATTGGGAGTCGATGGAGCATTTCACGGCGTGGAAAGCCAGCGATAGCTTTAGAGCCGCACATAAACGTCCGGAGTCTGGGGCGGAAACTTCGTCCAAGCAATCTCCGATTATCGGAAGCGAACTGATTACGTATGAGGTTGCATCGTTGAAAGAAATGCAGTAACAAATAATCACGGTTTGATGATCGATCAACCTAAGCTTTCGTAAGGAAGGCCATCCTGAGAGGGATGGCCTTTTTAACTTACTCTTGATCGTTTAGGGCGATAGGTCTTTTGGAAAGTTTTTGCCGATAAAGGGAAGAATGTCGATAGACCCTTATTGGATTGAATTATGCGCAAGATGTTGGGCAACGCAATATTTGGTTAGGAGAGATAAAGTTTGAAATCTTTTCGTCGTCATTGGTGGAAATGGCTAATCGTAGTTTTATTCTTACTAATCGTTTTGATTTATTGGTATATACGGCCTTATAAGCCTTCAGAAGCAGCATTGGAAGCACTGAAAAGCGATAAAGATGTTACCGTTAGTGAAGAAAATCAATGGATTCTATTTGAACCGAAAAATCCTGTGCAGCCAAGTATGATTTACTATCCTGGGGCATTAGTAAAGCCTGAAAGTTACGCGACATATGCACATGCCTTCGCTCATGCTGGTCATCGGACATACATTGTTAAAATGCCTCTGAACCTTGCATTTCTCGGAAGTAATCGCGCAGCATCCATCCTAGCTAAGAAGCATAACGATGAAACGTTCGTTATTGGTGGTCATTCCCTTGGGGGAGTTATGGCCTCTCGCTTCGCTGCAGCCCATGCATCAGAGTTGTCCGGTGTATTCTTTCTTGCTTCATATCCCGATTCTAAAGGAAGCTTGGTTTCAGCGAATTTGCCTGTTATCTCACTCATTGGTTCGAATGACGGAGAAGTCAAACCTGATACTTATTCTAAAGCAAAGAGCTATCTACCCAATACAACGGAATATCATACGATTCAGGGAGGAAATCACTCTCAGTTCGGGAGCTACGGTTTTCAAAAAGGCGATAAAGCAGCTAACATTTCGGCTAAAGAGCAGTTGGACGAAACGATTCAATTGTTGCTTAATTGGGAAGTGGCCACAGTAAACAAAGGGCGAGAAGCAGCGTACCGCTATCGCGTGGGCTTTCATGAACAATCCTAACGTCATCTTGGCGGATGACCCACGACTAGCCTGGATACCAAGCGTCCCCATGAGGTGATCAGTATAATTGCAAATGAAGAGAAATGGCGTCGGAAAGCAGCCTCTACGTGATCGGTCAATAAAGCTGATAACAGCGGGTTTTACCAAGGGCACTCTAACGAGTGTCCTTGTTTTATTTTAAATAAAATCTAACGTTTGTTGACTGAGGTCTCATGTTTTTAGTCTGGAACTAAGCAGGCGGTTTTCTATAAAATGACATCAAATAGATGGATCAGCACGGTTTAATGAATGCGCTTACCAAGGGCTTGAGCTAAAGCGTGTACATGCTGAATGCAAACAAACGTAAGGAGTGGCGAACATGGACATGAAGAGCGGGCGAAAACGCTTGCGGACACGCTGGCGCACACAGGATACGGAACTGACGTTTCTGGCCTTACCAACAACCATCTGGTATATCTTGTTTTGTTTCTTGCCAATGTTCGGCCTTATTATTGCCTTTAAAGATTTCAAGATCCACGGCGGTTTTTTGAGCAACGTCATCAATAGCGATTGGACCGGCTTCAAAAACTTCGAGTTCCTGTTCAAGTCGAATGACGCCTGGGTCGTGATTCGCAATACGCTGGGCTACAATCTGATTTTCATCGTGCTGAGCATTGCGGTACCCGTAACGTTGGCACTGATGATCGGTCAACTGCATAGCGGCAAGGCCGGGAAAATCTATCAAACGTTGATGTTCTTGCCGTATTTCCTCTCTTGGGTCGTGGTTTCCGCCATTGTATGGGCGTTTCTAAGCTTCGATAAAGGGATCGCCAATCAATTCCTGTCCGTCCTCGGCAACGATCCGGTGAACTGGTATATGGAGCCGAAGTATTGGCCGTACTTCCTGGTATTCATGAACGTATGGAAAGGTCTTGGCTACGGTATGGTGGTCTACTTGGCGACTATTGCCGGGATCGACAGTACGTATTACGAGGCTGCCGTCATTGACGGAGCATCCAAGTGGCAGCAAGCGCGCTACCTTACGCTCCCGCTTATGAAGCTGGTTATTGTGATGATGTTCATCTTGGCCGTAGGCCGCATCTTCTACACCGACTTCGGCTTGTTCTTCCAAGTGCCGCGAGATTCCAACTCGTTGTTTAATGTAGCGACCACGATTGACGTTCTTGTGTATAAGCAGCTCAAGTCCGCAACGCTCGGCATGGCATCGGCTTCTGCATTCTTGCAATCCGTGATGGGCTGCGTGACCATTCTGATTGCCAACTGGGTTGTTCGACTCGTAGACCGAGAGAGCGCAATGATGTAAAGGGGGAAGCGGGAATGTCATCAAGAGCGAAATTCGACACGGGTCTGGACAAGTTCAACCGGATCCGAACCGGCACGAACGTGGTTTTCCATCTGATTTTTATCGTATTGGCGCTGCTTTGCCTTATACCCGTCCTTGTGGTGTTGTCCATATCGCTGACCAGCGAGGATTCCATTCGCAGCAGCGGCTATCATCTTTTCCCGACGGCTTTCTCCGGAGATGCTTATCGCTATATCGCGCAGCAAGGGACGATGATCACGAAGGCGCTCGGCATTTCCGTGCTTGTTACCGCCCTCGGTACCGTGATTGGCGTGATGCTTACAACGTCGATGGGCTACGTCCTTTCCCGGCCGAATTACAAGCTGAAAGGGCTTTTGACTTGGATCGTATTCATTCCGATGGTGTTCAACGGAGGCTTGGTGTCCAGCTATTATATCAATTCGAATATGCTGGGCCTCAAAGATACGGTGTGGGCACTCATTTTGCCGCTGGCCGTCTCCTCCTTCAACGTCATCATTTGCAAGACTTTCTTCCGAAGCACGATTCCGGACGCGCTAATTGAATCCGCCGAGATCGACGGCTCGAGCCAATTGCGCATTTACTTCTCGATCGTGCTGCCAATCTCGCTGCCGGTCCTGGCGACCATTGGATTGTTCCTCTGCTTCGCCTATTGGAACGATTGGTTCCAATCCATGCTGTACATCGATAACCAGAACTTGTACTCGCTGCAGGCGCTCTTGAACAGCTTGATGACCAACGTGGACGCCCTGGCGAAAAATGCTTCCAGCATGGGCATCAGTTATGCGGAGCTTGTCGCAACCATGCCCAAGGAATCCGCACGCATGGCCGTTGCCATTGTCATCGTGGTTCCCGTGGCCGTTGCTTACCCGTTCTTCCAGAAATATTTTATTTCCGGTCTGACGGTAGGCGCCGTGAAAGGTTAACTCGAAATAAACTCGGATTCGTCCGGTTTATGATATCCACCGCGCAACGGTGGGAATGAAGAGGGCTATATCAAAGGGAGGAAATGTACATGAAAAGGACGAAGAAAAAATGGCTTGCAATAAGTGCCGTGGCACTTTTGACAACCGCTCTTGCAGGCTGCGGCAACTCGAACTCCAATTCCAATTCCGATTCAAGCACCAGTAAGCCTTCGAACACCAACGCGACGGCAAGCGCGCAGACGGAAACGAGCAAGCCCGCTGATTCAGGCGATGTGCCTACGCTGGTATGGTGGACGATTGGCGGACAGACTCCAGCCAACTTCGATAAAGCGATTGCCGCGATGAACGATTACACGGCCGAGAAGATCGGCGTGAAGATCGACATTAAGGTAGCAAGCTGGGGCGACTGGGATACGAAGATCAATACCATCGTGAATACAGGCGAACCATTCGACATCATGTTTACGAATAACTCCAAGTATAGCCAGCAAGTGACGATGGGCGCGTTCGCCGACCTGACCGACCTGGTGCAAAGCGAATCGCCCGATCTCTACAAGCTGATTCCTCAGAAGGTATGGGATGGAACGAAGATCGGAGGAAAAATCTACTCCGTGCCGACGTATAAAGACTCGTCTTTAACCCAATATTGGGTGTTCGACGATAAGTACGTGCAGAAATACGGCATCGACACGGCTGGCATCAAGACGTTGAAAGACCTCGACAAACCGTTCCACGATATGAAGGCAGGCGAGGGCAAAAGCTTCTATCCGCTGTCGCTCACCCAAGGCGATGGATTTAACGGATTCTTCAACGGCTATGACGATATGACGCTTGGTCTGCCGCCGATTGGCGTGAAGGTCGACGATGCTTCCCGCAAGGTCGTCTCCGTGCTGGAGCAGCCGGACATCATGGAGGGACTCAAGCAGCTGCACCAATGGTACCAAGACGGCATCATCAATCCGGACGCACCGACGAAAACGGAAGCGGACAAAGCCCGTCCGTTCTTCGCGGCGCAGGCATTCCCGGGTGCGGAAGCGAGCTGGCAGATTACGGAGGGTGTCGAGAAATACGACATGTTCCAGATCTTTGGACCGATTTATACGACAAGTACGATCCAAGGCTCCCTGAACGCGATTTCGGCCAACTCGAAATATAAAAAAGAAGCTTTGAAATATCTGCAGCTGGTCAATACGGATCCGAAGCTGCGCAATATGTTGGCCTTCGGCGAGCTGGGCGTCGATTACGACAACGTGGATGGCGAGAAAGTGATTGAGCGCAAGTCCGATACATGGCCGCTTGCCGCTTATACGCAAGGGACGTTCTTCGATCTGGCCGTAACGAAAGGCGCTCCGGTAGATCAGTGGGAGCAAGTTCGCAAGCTGAACGATCAAGCGACTTCCTCCACGAACTTGGGGTTTGCGCTGGACATCAGCAAGCTGAGCACCGAAGTGGCCAATACGAAAGCCGTATGGGACAAATACCGGTATGAGCTGCTGACAGGCGCTTCCGATCCGGAGAAGATGGTGCCGAAGATTGTATCTGAACTAAAGGCTGCTGGCATGGATACGATTATGAAGGCCGCCCAAGAGCAAGTCGATACGTATTTCAAATAAGTCTTTTATCTCATCAACATCCAGAAAACCCGAACGGAGATCGCCGTTCGGGTTTTCTGGCACGAAATTTAGGATTGCTTTTATCGATAACAACGTTATATGTTTGAGCAGTGGGGTAGGGCAAAAGCCTATTGCAAAGGAGACGCCGCATGCGTTCATTTATGCAAATCAAGATCTATCGCGGCAAGTTCATTGCATATGCGGTATTTGTGGTGTTCATCGGCCTGGCGCTCGGCGTGCTCACCTGCGCGGTACTGCTGGACCAATGGGTGGGGAATTCCAGGAACGAGGCCACCGGAGCGTTCTCTCGGGTGGAAAACAGCCTCCAGTACGATGCCGACCGCATCGAAGCGTTTATGCAGCGAGTGTACTCCAACAGCGGGCTGGTGTCCGACATTCGCAGTTTTTTGGGAAATAACGCGGAAGGCTACTTGACGAGCAGACTGCAGGGCAGCCAATATAACCGGCCGCTCGTTTCCTTTCCCGACGATATGAAGTCTTTCTTAAGCAACGGGGGAAAGGGAGACATCACGCAAATCAGCCTGCATACGGAACGAGAGGGCAACGTGGTGAGCTTCGACAATAACGGCAATACGAGTTATCTATTCCGTCTGCCGAGCTCCGATGAAACGTTCCGCGAGACCATCCAAAAAGGATTCGTCTATCACAAAAAGCTGTCGGATCCGAACCAAATCTCCCGCCAGTTGGGTGAATTCCGATTTCTGGTCAGCAGTGAGCGGATTTTTAAAACGGTGCAAAATTACCATTTGGATGAGGCCGCGGCAGTCAGCGATTCCGGAGACGTGTACCTGATCGCCGGTAACGGCCGCAGCTCGGAGGAGCTGATCCACCGGATCGTGGCGGATGGCCGCACGCATGGGTTTTTATCGACGGGATTCCTGGACCGTGCCTATTTTGTGTCGTTCCATTCCAACGAGTTCGATTATCGGTTCGTCAGCGCCGTGGATTTGGGCTCGCTGATTCGTCAAAAGGCAAGCGTACTGCTTATCGTGTTTCTTATCGTACTCACCGCGATGATCTGCGTTCTGCTGCTCATCGTGTACAATCTGCGCGAGGACGCAAACTTCCTGCGGCGGATTATCGTGTCCATCGGACGCGTGAAAACGGCGGATTTTACGCCGGTTAACCCGGCCCGCTACCGAAGGAACGAATACGGCATGATCGCCCGGGAATTGGACGATATGATCCGTCAGCTCGACCGGCATATCCGTACCAATTATCTGCTAAAACTCAAGCAGCAGGAGACTGAAATGAAAGCGCTTCAGCATCAGATTAATCCTCACTTTTTGTACAATACGCTTGAGGTGATACGTTCTTCTGCCCTGGTGAACAGCGCCGACCATACATCCGACGCCATTGCCACCTTGGGTGCCCTGTACCGCGATATCGTAAAAAACGAAAATATTATTTCGCTTGGCAGCGAGCTGAACTTGCTTCAAAAATACTTAAAAATTATGGAGTTCAAGTATCCGGACCGATTCTATTATCAATTTAATGTGGAGCCCGCATTAGTTTCTTTGCCCACGGTAAAATTCTGGATGCAGCCGTTGGCGGAAAACTTTTTTATTCATGGCTTTCATCCTGAGAACGAGTTCAACCTGCTTATTGTAAACGGCTGGGAAGAAGAGGCACGCTTCGTGCTGGAGATCGTGGACAACGGGAACCGGATTTCCGGGGAGCACTTGGCCCAAATTAGGCAAAAGCTCTCCAGAGGCGACGACGCCTCGGTGGACAGCATTGGTCTGCGTAACGTTTATACCCGGCTGCGCTTTTTCTATGGGAAAGGCTTCACCATGACGATCGACAATAACGAGGAAGCCGGCGTTAAAATAACCGTAATCCTATCCAAGGAGGCGACTAACGATGTACAAGCTGCTGATCGTGGATGACGAGCCGCAGATTTTGGAAGGAATGAAGCGAACGCTGGATTGGGAGAAATACGGCTTTGGCCGCATCGAGACGAGCGAAACGTATGAGGGCGCGATTTCGAAGGCCGTGGAAATTTTGCCGGATTTGGCGATTTTCGATGTATGCATCGGCAAGCAGCGCGGTTATGACGCCATCCACAAGCTCAACGAGCTGCGCCTTCCCTCCAAATATATCATTATGAGCGGCTATGGCGAGTTCCAGTATGCGCTGGAGGCGATTCGCTGCGGGGCCAAGGACTACCTGCTCAAACCCGTCGATCGTTCGAAGCTGCAGCAGCTGGTCGAGAAGATTATCGTCGAAGATCTGAACGGTAAGCTGGCCGATACGGATCGCAGCGACCTGGATATAGACCCGGTACTCGGCGTACGTTATGACAGCTTGTCCAAGCTGACTAATCGCATTCTGCTCATCGTCAAGGCGGAGTATGCCCAGAACCTCAGCTTGAAGTCGGTTGCGGAACGTTTTCGCATGAACGGAACGTACCTCGGGCAGCTTTTCCTCAAAGAGACGAAAAAGAAGTTCTCGGAATATTTAATGGCTTACCGAATGCTTCGCGCCAAGGAGCGCATACAGTGCACGGACGAGAAAATTATCAGCATCGCGCTTTCTGTCGGATATCCCAACCTGAACTATTTCTATTCTCATTTCCATGCTTATTTCGGCAAATCGCCTTCGGATTTGCGGAGAAAGGAATAACGATGCCATGCGGGAACAACGGAAATGGAGTCGTCTCCTTGCATCCTTCGTGCTCGTCATCATGTTGACGCTGCCTATATCCGGCTGCTTCTCTGCATCCGGCAACGAAGAGAATGCCGAAGTAGCGGGCAATACGGTCAATTTGATCTATTACACGATCGGCGATCCGGACAAGGACCTTAAGATGGTCAACGACAAGATCAATGAGATCTTAGCCAAGAAAATCGGCGTTACCATTACGTATATCAAAGTGGGTTGGCAAGAGTACGAGGAGCGTCTGAATACCCTCGTGTCGGCAGGAACACCCTTTGACATCGCTTTTGCGCCGGAGTACGCCAATTACGCGCAGCGGGGCGCTTGGCTGAGGCTGAACGACTATCTGTCGAAAGTCGGAAAGGATATGTATGATGCAATCGACCCTATTTTCTGGCAAGGCGTACGGATGGATGACGGCGGTATCTACGGCGTGCCGACCAATAAAGAATTAGCCGTGCGCGACCAGTGGATGTACCCGGATGCGCTAGTGAAGAAGTACCGTATCGATATCTCGAAGTACACAACGCTGGCTTCCCTCGAACCGCTGTTAAGGATGATCAAGGAGAAGGAACCGGCTTATATACCGATGGAGCTCGATAAGGAATCTCAAAACTTCTTCGCCTTGGACGGCTACGAATACGTATCGGAAAAGACGCTTCCGCTCATGAGGAATGTCCTGGATCCCGATTCTCCGGTCGTGAATATTTTCGAAACCGACGAAGCCCGGAAAGTACTGGACCTGCTTCGGCGCTACTATGTGGAGGGTTATATCAATGAGGATGCGGCCATGCGGGAAACCGAAGGACTGAAGCGGGGCGCGCTGGTCTTCTGGAAAGCTGCGGGGGGAGGACCGCTGGCGGAAAATAGCTGGAGCAAGGATCGCGGTTACAAGCTGGTGGCTTACCCTGTAACCCCGGCATTGATCACGACGGAATCCATTCGAGGGGGAATCATGGCGGTCAGCGCGGAAACGAAGCATCCCGTCGAGGCCGTAAAGTTTCTCAATCTGTTGAACACGGACCCCGAGGTGCGCAATCTGTTCAATTTCGGAATCGAGGGCGTACACTACATCTTGGATCGCAACGGCCAAGTGGTGCCCATTCCGCCCAAGGACAAGAACGGCAATCCAATCCCGGACGCGCAGCCAAGCTATGGAGGCGTGCAGTACACCCAAGGCAATTGGTTCATCTTGAAGACCATGGGCGGAGAATATCCGGATCCCTTGGACAAATGGAATCAATTCCGCGCCAGCAACAAGGAAGCGGTTGTATCGAGTACGCTGGGCTTTACTCCGGATTTGTCACGGATGCCCATCCAGATGCAGAACATCCAGATGGTCTGGGAGAAATACTTTCCCAGCCTGATGACGGGCAGCGTGGATGTCGCTTCGGTGCTGCCGAAGTTTAACGAGGAGCTTCGGCAGGCGGGCATCGACGAGGTAAGGTCCGAGGTGCAAAAGCAGCTTGACGCCTGGCGTGCCGCCCATTCGTGATCCGCATGCCCTTCCTGCATTAACGGAAACAATGTAAAATAAAGGTGCTTGTGCTCCGTGTACGATTGAAAATAATAGAAAAGAGGACTGCATCGATATGTTGGAAATCTCTGTTATGACTTTCAATTTACGCTATCCGGAAATGCAAGACGGCCCCGATTATTGGCCGGAGCGAATGGACCGGGCAATTGCCGTTATTCAGAAGCATCACCCTTTGCTTATCGGTACTCAGGAAGGCTATCATTCGATGATCAAAGATTTGGAGACTCATTTAAATGAATACGCTTGGATCGGCCGAAGCCGGTTCGGAGAGCACGAGAATGAGCACAATGCCATTTTTTATAACCGTGAAGAGTTAGCCATTGAAGAGCACGGGCAGTTTTGGCTGTCGGAGACACCCGAGTCGGAGGCATCGGTTAGTTGGAACAGCTCCTTTCCGAGAATTTGTACATGGGCGCGTTTCCTTCATCGGAGCTCCGGTAAATCCTTCTATCTTTACAACACCCATCTGGATCATCATAGCCAAGAAGCGAAAGACCGCGGGATTCAAGTCATTGGGGCGTACATGGCTAAACAACGCGCTTTGAATGGACTCCCGGCTTTGCTTACAGGAGATTTCAACTCGTATCCGGGTGAGTTCCCAATTCGTTTCTTGCGCGGCGAGCTTGAGATTGACGGCAAAAAAAACGGTTTAACGGACGCGTACTCCCGAATTGCGGAAAATCCCGGCCTGACATTCCATAGCTTTAACGGAGGAGACTCCGGAGAGCCGATCGACTATATTTTTGCTACCGCCGATATTGAATTCTTGTCAGTGGAGGTCGACCGCTCCCAAGTAAACGGAAGATATCCATCCGATCATTATCCGGTTGTGGCGGCAGTCCGATTTTAGAAAAGATCTGCAGATCGGAATACTTTTACGATGCAAGTAAGTTTCGCTCAGAGTATTCCAGTGGGCAAACAGGTCAGGAAATGATAATAATCACATAAGATCTAAATTGAAGCAAAGGAGCTGACAGCGTCAGCTCCTTTATCATTTTCCGCCGATTACCCCGAGAGGCAGGGTGAGGGACGGTTCGTTCTGGGTGAAGATGCCGCGCTGCCTGTTCTTGCGAGTGTCTTCGGGTTAGGGCATCGGTCCGGCATGGGCTCCCCATCCGGCCTATTCGCGTGTGACGCCGATGCTAAGAGGCATGTTAGTTTCTGGTTTTAACAGCTAGCCCACTAAATGATATTGGTCCTACCACATCTACTCTTGTATTTGCAGTGCGGTTTTCTGCTGTGACTGTATACGCATGAGTACCTGCTTTGACATTTCTATCTTCAGCTTGGAAAGTGACGATATAATTTTGCTCTGAACCCGTAGATTCGATACCCTGCAGCGTGTTGAAGATTTCTTTATTACCGCGGAAGACTCTAAAGAGAATTTGCCCAATGCCTGTGACACCTCTAACACCAACGGATGCTACCAAATCTACCCGGTTCGGTTGAGAATTTCTTGGAATCCGAATGGGAATCGTTGCGATGCCAGATTTTTGCGGGGAACTCAGAATAGTAAACGACTTGGCGAGGTTAAAGCGACGAAGCGGCTGGACGGCTGCTTTATCAAGAATTCGTACCATAATATCAACTCCTCTTATTTAATGCTTCAATCTATGAAAGATTCAGAGAGAATGTTTGTGCAAAATATAAAAAATTAATAGATTGTTGTTTTCGCCGATATTTTAACACGTTGTCCCCCATAGACGTATGAAGTTGCGAGCGCTACACTAGGGAAGGCGACAGAGAATAAACATAGTGGGAGCTCGTAAACGTGACTTTATCAGACCATACTCCATCTTGGAAAAAGCTTAGTCTTTATGCCGTAACCTGGCCTATCTTCGTAGACTCCGTACTTCGGATGCTGCTGGGCACGGTTGACGTGTTTATGTTAAGCCGCATTTCCGACAAGGCAACGGGCGCAGTAGGCTTAGCCAACGAAATCATTTATTTTTGCATTATGATGTTCGGTTTTGTCGGTATCGGCACCAGCGTTGCGGTATCCCAGTACATCGGCGCCCGGCGGGCGAAAGAGGCGAGCCGTATTTCGGCAATGGCGATCTCGATGAATCTGATCTTCGGAATCCTCGTTAGCATCGTTATTGTATGTTTTGGGGAGTCGCTTCTGCGGCTGTTACACTTAAACCCCGAACAAATCGGAATCGCGAACCACTATTTAAAGATTATCGGCGGATTTATCTGGGTCGAGGCGCTTTCCTACGCGGTTTCGTCGGTTATTCGTTCAACAGGAAATACGAAGAGCGTTATGTTTGTAACGCTAGGCGTCAACCTCCTCCATATGGGAGGGAATTATCTGCTTATCTTCGGCAACCTGGGCTTCCCGGAATGGGGAGTTACGGGAGCGGCTATTTCAACGGTCGTAAGCCGTCTGCTTGGCATCGTCGTTCTTTTTATCCTGTTGTACCGCAGAATTGCCGTACCGATTCAACGGAAGGATTACGTGCGCTGGAAAGCTTCTTACGCAAAACAAATCCTGAGCATCGGCTTGCCCGCGGCGGGGGAGCATCTTTCTTATCAATCGCAATACTTGATGATTATCGGCTTCGTCAATATGATTGGCATCACCGCGTTAAACACGCATGTGTATGTCATGAACGTATCGAACTATTTTATGGCGCTGGCTCTGGCGATTGGGATGGGTACGGAGATCATCGTCGGACAAATGGTCGGTGCGGGAGAAATGAAGGAAGCCTACCGCAGACTGATGAAAAGCGTAAGAGTCAGCTTCTTGTTGACCTTTGCTGTCGTTGGCATGGCTGCGATATTCCGGCATGAGTTGATTGGTTTATTTACAAAGGACCCTGAAATCATTGCTGCCGGGGCGAGCATCTTTTTGCTTTCCATCATACTTGAACCCGGCCGCACCTTTAATATGGTCATCATCAATTCGCTGCGTGCCGCCGGGGATGCGCGATTCCCCGTTTTAGCGGGCGTCATCTCCATGTGGGGCGTATCGGTACCGCTTGCTTATCTGCTCGGCGTACATTTCGGGATTGGCTTGCTTGGCATATGGATTGCCTTCACGGTGGACGAATGGCTGCGCGGGGTTATGATGCTGCTTCGCTGGAGAAGCAGAGTATGGGAGAAGAAAGCATTGGTAAAGCCGTCGTCCGTCGTTTCGGATCATGGCGTGGAAGCACAGATTTAAGCTGGAAAATTGCATATTGTCATACAGTAAAACCCGGTCTTTTAGACCGGGTTTTGTAATGCGTTTACTTCGAGTTATTTTGCATCTTAGGTTTTCCTTGATCGTTCGGGTCGTTAGACCGTGAAGGGCTGCTCTTTGGGGTGTTATTATCGGGCTTTGCCTTTGTGCTCACTTTACGTTCACCTCCTGTATGATCCATAAAGAGTATTCCACAAACCGATTTTCTTATTAGATTGGACTTAGAGCTGTCTTTTCCAGAAACGGCCCTGTGCGATTCCGTTAATAAAAGCTTCAATCGTGGAATGAGTTAAATCGTACACACCGGCCTCGTCTAATCTCACCCTTGCCGACGCTAACGCTTTATGATCGCTGAGAGCCAGCGCCAACGGTTTATAGTGCTTATATGCCGTTTCGATGAATGCCAAGGCGGGTGCCGGAATCGAAGACTCGCTGCTTACCAATAATACGGCATCGAAGAGAGTGGGGTCCGTCGTCTCATATGTAGCCGTTACTTTCAGCGGGTTAGGCAAGTCATGGAGCCTATGGCCAACAATCGTATAATTAACGTTCTGTTCCGTTAGAGCCGTCGTCCATTCGGCGAACCGTTCCACATCAGGATCGCCAACCCGCACGATGGCGACTTTTTTCGTATCCGGGAGAAGGACGGTATCGGCCATGCTGAGAGCGGGTGATTTTTTGTCGGATTTTACTTCGAGGTTCTCATCGGGAAGAGGGGCCCCGATTTGGTCCGCCACTTCTTGCGCCAAGCTGCGGTCGACATGATTTAACAGGGCGATAGCGTTTGCTTTTACGAGATCGGATTTGCATTTGCCGAGCTCAAAGCTGAATGCCTTCTTGACATGCTCTTGCTCGTAAGGGGCCAGACTATTGTAGAAAAGCTTCGCTTGCGAATAAAAGTCCATGAAGCTTTCGCTGCGTCCTCTGATTTTGCGGCCGTCAATTCGCTCTTGATAATGCGCATAACCGCCATGCTCTTCGGGAACCGGCGCCGGCTGATTGGCGTTCAATCCGTTCCGATGATAGCTGGTTTGTCCCTGATGAATGTTCATCTGATGCATGCCGTCTCGTTGATTGTTATGGAACGGGCAAACGGGCCGGTTGATCGGAATTTGGTGGAAGTTGGGGCCGCCTAGCCTGGATAGTTGCGTGTCGGTATAGGAGAATAAACGCCCTTGCAAAAGGGGATCGTTCGAGAAATCGATACCGGGCACGACATGACCGGGGTGGAAGGCCACCTGCTCCGTCTCCGCGAAGAAATTGCCGACATTTTGGTTCAAGGTCATTTTACCGACCCGTTTCACCGGAATTTCCTCTTCAGGCCACAACTTGGTGGGGTCCAGCAGATCAAAACCGAACTTATGCTCATCCTCTTCCGGAATAAGCTGCAACCCAAGCTCCCACTCCGGATATTGGCCTTTTTCGATCGCCTCATATAAATCCTCCCTATGGAAATCCGGATTTTTGCCCGCGATTTGCTGAGCTTCATCCCAAACCAAGGCATGCATCCCTAAGACGGGCTTCCAATGGAATTTGACGAAATGAGATCGTCCTGCCGCGTTCACGAGGCGGAAGGTATGCACGCCAAAGCCCTCCATCATGCGAAGGCTGCGCGGAATGGCCCGATCGCTCATGACCCACATCACCATGTGGGCCGTCTCCGGATTTTGCCCGACAAAATCCCAGAACGTATCATGCGCGCTGGCCCCTTGCGGGATTTCGTTATGGGGTTCGGGTTTAACGGCATGGACGAAATCGGGAAACTTGATGGCATCCTGAATAAAGAAAACGGGCATGTTGTTGCCCACCAAATCATAATTGCCTTCATCCGTATAAAACTTGGTCGCGAACCCGCGTACGTCCCGAACGGTATCGTTGGATCCTCTTGATCCTTGCACCGTGGAGAAACGCACGAATACAGGCGTAATTTTGGATGGATCCGTAAGAAAATCGGCCTTGGTGAACTCCTCCAGGGACTCGTAAAGCCGGAAAAAACCGTGAGCGCCTACGCCGCGTGCATGAACGATCCGCTCGGGAATGCGCTCATGATCGAAGTGAGTCATTTTCTCGCGAAAGTGGAAATCCTCCAAAAGAGTAGGGCCGCGTTGCCCCGCCTTTAAGGAGAACTCGTCTTCGGCCATTTTCAACCCCTGGTTGGTGGTCAAGTCATGCATACCTTCGTTGTTAACGGTGTATTTCTTTAATTGCTCCGTCTTCTTATTGTCCATGATAATTCCTCCTAGCCGTAGTTATTTCCCTGTATAAGAACCTTACGTTCAAATACCCTATTCGCTAGGATTTAATCTTCTTGCACGAAGAAAATGTGTTGAATTGCCTAGAAGAATTTGAGGAACTATTCTAAATAAGTAGGATTGAGTTATAAACGACAACTTTAAGGTATCGGAGGCTTTCAGAAGATGCACTTCATGTTATGGTCTACACCGCCAAGAGCAACGTTTCATCTGGATATGACGGTAGAAGAGAGGGGGATTATGCACCAGCATATTGCCTATTGGACGGAACAGCAGAATCAAGGGATTGCTCTCGTCTTCGGCCCGGTTCAAAAACCGGATGATCCTCATGGACTTGCTGTCATTGAGGTGGAGAATGCGGATCAAGTCACAAAACTAATCGCGGAGGACCCCGCCGTTACTGCGGGCTTAATGACGACCGACTTTTATCCCATGATGGCGGTCGTACGGAAATAACCTGCTTTAAAGGCCATACGCGAAGGCGGCCTAACTTATTCAAGTTCTTCGTTTAGAGGATTTGAAATTCCTGAAGCGGAAGGAAGTAAAAAAAAGCAAACAAGGCTGAGCCGAGGCAATTCGGTTCAGCCTTGTTTGCTTGTCTTCCATACGAGAGGCAAATAAATTTGGTCCACAATCTCGAGAATAGCCTCATCGGTCAGCGGGGTATGAGTGGTGAGCAGCTCGTACCGCACGAGGTCGACGGGAAGGGTGATCACGCGTTCCGGCAGCCCTTCAAGAATGACTTCGCCACGCTTTTCGGCACTCTTCAAAATATTCGTCATGGCGACGGACAGCGGATCTTCCGCTCTTGGCGACAGTGTCATCTTGGCGTGAAGCTCGTCTCCGTGCAAATCAACCATCAGGCCATGAATGGTCTCGGCTCCAATCAGCTGCATGGGCTTGATAATCCGATCCATTAAGGAGAGGACATCATCCCGCAAGCTGCCCGTATCGGGAGTGTCGAGCGAGGGCTTTGGCATATGCTTGATCATTGCGGCGATGACCAGCTTCGCCTTATTCGGCCACCTGCGATAGACGGCGGTCTTATTTGTTTTTGCCCGGGTCGCAACGGCCTCCATCGTCATCTTGGAGTAGCCGGTTTCCCGCAGCTCCTCCCATGCCGCAGTCAATATGGCGTTCTCCAGAACGTCTCCGCGTCTCCGCGTTCCCCCCGCATGTTGTTCCTCGTTATTCTTTTTGCGATCTTGCCGCGATTCCGTCATAGCTTGTTCCATCTCCCGCGTTGTGTTAGGACAACGTCCTTCTAGACTCTTGTAAATAGTATATTGCATTTTCGCTAGAATTATAATATTGTAATAAAATAAGGTACGGTACGTACCGTACCCTATATTGCAAAGGGGTGAACGATAATGGCCAAAAGCCAATCGGAGGCAGTCAAAGCTCCAAAGGAAAAGATTGATCCCGGCATTTTAAAAATCGCGCTTATTCTTGTTCTCGGAGCTATTGTTCCCTTACTGGACTCCACCATGATTAACGTGGCAATCAATACGCTTGCGGTTGATTTGCATAGCACGGTATCGACCACTCAATGGGTGATTACGGGATATGTGCTCACGATGGGACTGGCGGTGCCGGTATCGGGATGGGCTATACAGCGCTTCGGTGGAAAGAACTTATATCTGTTCTCGCTGGGGTTGTTTCTTATCTCGTCACTCCTATGCTCGCTGGCATGGAGCACCGAAAGCTTGATCGGCTTCCGGTTATTGCAAGGAGCTGGAGCGGGACTGCTCGTACCTACGATAACGAATGTGCTTGTTCAATCGGCTGGAGGACGCGGGCTCGGAAGGCTGATCGCGCTTATTAGTATCCCGACGCTGATCGGTCCGATTCTTGGTCCGGTCATTGGCGGGCTCATTATGGACAACATGAGCTGGCGCTGGATTTTCTATGTAAACATCCCGGTTATGCTGGTTGCGCTCTGGCTGTCGTGGAGGCACATTCCCAAGGGCGAAGCAGCCGCAAGAAGACCGAAATTTGATTTTCTTGGACTGCTGCTATTGTCTCCGGCATTCGCGGTTCTCATCTACGGGATTTCACAGATTAGCTCCGAGGGTCTTTCATCGGCAGAGGCCATAATTCCCCTGGCGGCAGGAATTGTATTGTCGGCTGCCTATATCGTATATGCGCTGCGCACGAAACAAGCTCCATTGCTTGATTTGCATCTTTTCCGTTCCCGGCATTTCCTGGCATCCAACATTATTTTGTTTTTCTCGGGCATGGTCATGAACGGTGCCTTGCTGCTGCTCCCGCTCTATTACGAGCAGGTCCGCGGCGAAAGCGTGCTGACGACGGGGCTTCTCTTGATTCCTCAGGGGGTAGGGATGCTGCTTACGAGGAGTTGGATTGGAAAACTGGCCGACCGCGCAGGTTCCAGAAACCTTGTGCTTGTCAGCTTGGCAGTCACGCTGGTGTCCAGCATTCCGTTCGCTTTTGCGGGAACGGATACGAGCCATATGGTGCTGGGCGCGGCACAGCTTATACGCGGGGCGGCGATGAACGGCATCTTTATTCCGATTATGGTATCCGCTTATGAAGGACTGCAGAAGGAGCAAATTCCGCATGCAAGCATTTCGACACGGATCTTCCAGACGATTGGGGGAGCGTTCGGTTCGGCAGTCTTGGCAACGGTCATCGGGCATCAGCTAAAAAGCGGAGCCGGCGGCAGCCTGGCCTCCCTTGCCGATGCTTATCAAGTCGCTTTCTGGTGGTCGGTCGGTTTTGCGGCGGTGTCCTTTCTTCCGGCCTTATTATTGTCTAACCGCAAGAAACAAAAAGCGGCGTAAATTTATTTAAGAGGCCACCCCACAGGATGGCCTTTTATTTTTCTTCATTTGTCCGAATCCGACTCCCGTTCAGCCTTGAAATTGAATTTCAATTATTGTTGGAATCCACCAGGCAGATCGTTGCTGATTATGAGTAAATTCCTTTCAGGAGTACTAGCCTATAATTGAATAAATAGCATCGAAATTTTGTACTGCGGTTCGACAGAAATGTTTAAAATATCACATTTATCAACGAAATATTCAGTTTTTTCAGTATAGAAAAAATACTTAAGGAGTAGGTATACTAGAAGTATAACTATTTATGTATATACCATGTAAATCGCCAGTATAACAGCTGCTATGCAGAATAATTTGCAGCAGATCGGGGATATAAACGGGATGCAGGAAAAGGAAGGCGCCGCGGCAATAAAGAGAAACGATACTCATCTGAGTCAGCTGGCTTCCGTGGGGCAAATAGCCGCGGGTATCGCTCATGAAGTGAAAAACCCTCTGACTGCCGTTAAGGGTTTTTTACAGCTTCTTAAAGAAAAGAACGAACTGAAGTACATAGAAATTGCAGAGTCAGAGCTGGGTAACGCGATTAATATCCTGCAGAATCTCTTACATGTATCCAAGCCCGATCTGGAGGAAGAGCCGTATGTTGGGATCGATCTGTCCGTAGAGCTGGACTCATTGATCCAGCTATTTCAGGATCAGATTTACCGGGTTTCGGTTCATACGGATTTACGAGATCCGGGTTCATACATTATGGGCAAAAGGAATCAGCTGAAGAAGGTATTTTTCAATTTGCTGAAAAACGCCTTTGAGGCCATTCCGGGCAACGGGACTATTTCGATTGAGCACATGTCGACCGACAATGAAGTCATCGTCCGTATTCAAGACAGCGGGGTCGGTATTCCGAAAGAGAAGCTTGGATTGCTGGGTACGCCCTTCTATACAACGAAGGAAAACGGGACCGGCATGGGATTAACTCTCGTTTTCTCCGTTATTTATCAGCATAATGGTGCCATTGAAGTAGAAAGCTCGGAAAAAGAAGGGACCAAATTTACCATCACCTTTCCTAAGGGAACAAAAAATACGAAATGGAAAGAGGTCATCTATTTGGAGTTGGAAGCCACGACGAGCATGAAGGATTTCTTTATCGTAAACCGGGATAATTTCGAGCAAAGGTTGTTCCTTGAAGCCGTCAACGTCCGGGACAAAATCGATGAAATTCTCACCATTGGCAATATTAATCTGCTGGATAATGCGCATAAGCTGGTCCTCTTCATCATCGATGGGAAAGAGTACGAGACGATTGCTTTTGCCAAACAGGAAGGAATCACTTGGGCCAGGCATTCGTTGACCCTCGCATTCAAGCTGGAGTGGGTACAGGCCGTAAGACGCGTGATGTGGGACTTCTTGTACAATTACGATCGCCTTAACAATCATAATGAAAGCAAAGAGCACTATTACAGCATGGAGAAGAGCATTAACCAGCTGATGGATCAATTCCTCAATCAGTTTTTTATCAGCTACTCTTTATTCAAGGATGATCTTATCCGGGCACAGCGGACCATGGTTGAGGATTTGTCCGTTCCCATTATTCCGCTAACGAAGGCAACCTACATTCTGACTCTGATCGGGACGATTGACGAGATCCGGGCCAACATCATTGAGGACAAGGTTATCTCGCAAATCGGCAACAACCGGATTGAAACGTTAATTATTGATATGTCGGGCGTCATGGGTATGGAGGATAGCGTGATTAAACAGCTCATTCATGTCTTCGACGGGATCAATATGATGGGCTGCCAACCGATTGTGACCGGGCTCAGACCGGAGATCGTAAAGAGGATGATCCGGACAGGTTTGTCCTTTGAGCATAAAGCGATAACAAAAGGCACACTTCAACAAGCGCTCGAGGATTACATGACCGTTAAGTAAACGAGCTTGAGGCATTGTCGCAGGGAATATTCAGATAAGAGGCTTTCTACTAAACATTTTTTGGTATAATATCTGCTAGATTAGGAATCCTGTAAATAGGAAAATTTCATGAGAGAAGAGGAATGGGAATGTCCTATACCGTCGATTTTAAAAATGTGTCTACCGTTGGCCTGGAATCCTCGCCTGTGGCAGAGACGCTGGCTGGTCTTCGCGCGAACGAAGCCCGTTATTTCATGACCAAATACAAGCATGAATTTACGGTTGTACCCGCGAGCGAAAGTCAGGAAGCGCTGGATTACGTGAACCGGATCTTGCAGGAACGCAATATCGAGTTCTCGGCAAAACCGCTGGAAACGTCGCAGTTCCAAGTGGAGAATATTAAATTTACCTACGTCTTCTATGAGGACGGACTGGCTCTTAACGTGATGTACACGGTAGATGACGGGAAGAAGCGGGCCGTTGGCTTCAAGCTTTCCGAAGGGATGGAAGTGCCGCAGGAGCTGGAAGGAAAGTTCAAGTTTGCCAGACAGAAATCCAAGCTGGCCGGTACGATCCGCGGTTCGTTTTTCGTCATTAAAGGTGAATACTAAGAAAGTTTCTGGAAAAATAAACGGATGGGTAGAGCTGAGTTGCCTCAAGCATCCTCCGTCAAAAACCAACAGGCCACTCCTTTTATAAGGGGTGGCTTTTTTGCCGTTCATAATCTAATTAAATGTTGTCAACAGTATGATTGACAAAACCTCGTTTTCCTTTTGTTGTTCTAACGGAGGGCATCATTTACGATGATAGTAACCCGGGCGGCACTGCCGGTCCGGTAAAAAAGAAAGCGATTTTATAGAGGAGGAACCCAAATATGCAGCAAGTGCAAAACAGTTCTCCAACCGGGGGAATTCGTGTGGGAGTCCAGAAATTCGGACGTTTTCTCAGCGGTATGGTTATGCCCAATATTGGTGCTTTTATAGCATGGGGGATCATAACGGCGTTGTTCATTCCTACGGGATGGCTGCCGAACGATACCCTTGCAAAGCTTGTTGATCCGATTATCAAGTATCTGCTTCCGCTTCTGATCGGTTATACGGGCGGTACGATGATTCATAAGCAGCGCGGCGGCGTTATCGGTGCTCTGATGACAATGGGCATCATCGTCGGTACGGACATCCCGATGTTCCTCGGGGCTATGATTTGCGGTCCGCTGGCCGCATGGGTACTGAAGCAATTCGATAAATCGATCGAGGGGAAAATCAAATCCGGCTTCGAAATGCTGGTGAACAACTTCTCGCTTGGTATTATCGGCGCGATTCTTACGCTGATTTCTTATTCCGGCGTTGGTCCGGTTATCGAACAATTAACCAAGATTTTATCTAACGGCGTAGAATTCCTGGTTAATCATAACCTGATTCCGTTGGCCAACATTATCATTGAACCTGCAAAAATTCTGTTCCTCAACAATGCCATTAACCATGGCGTATTGAGTCCAATCGCATTAGAAGAAGCGTCCCGGACGGGGCAATCGATTCTCTTCATGCTGGAGTCGAACCCGGGTCCAGGCCTCGGCATTCTGCTTGCTTATATGATTGCAGGCCGCGGCTCGGCGAAGCAATCGGCTTCCGGCGCAGCGATTATTCACTTCTTCGGCGGTATTCACGAGATTTACTTCCCGTACATCCTGATGAATCCGCGTCTGATTCTGGCGGTTATTGCCGGCGGCGTTACAGGTACCTTCACCTTCTCGCTGTTTGGAGCGGGCCTTGTTGCTCCGCCTTCGCCGGGCAGTATCTTTGCTTACATTGCCATGGCTCCTAAAGGCGGCCTTCTCGCGGCTCTTAGCGGTATCGTAACCGCTGCTATTGTTTCGTTTGTTATTGCGGCTCTGCTGCTCAAGACAACGAAGAAAGAGGCTGCAGACGGAGACGATCTCGAACAGGCTTCGGCAAGAATGAAAGAAATGAAGGCGGCAGGCAATACGGCGGCAGCGGCAACAGCAGTTGCGGCTCCGGCAGCGACTTCGCAAGCCGCTCAGCATGCTGAGGCAGCAAGCGAAACGGTCAAAGCGAAAGAGGACGTTCATAAAATCGTCTTCTCCTGCGACGCCGGCATGGGCTCCAGCGCAATGGGCGCATCGATTCTTCGCAAGAAGATGAAAGCCGCCGGTTCGGACGTTACCGTCATTAATACGGCAATCAGCGATATTCCCGGCGATGCCGATATCGTCATTACGCACAAAACGCTGACGGATCGCGCTAAAATCCAGGCTCCGAAAGCCGAGCATATCTCAATCGATAATTTCTTGAAAAGTCCGGAGTATGACAAACTCGTAGACCGGCTTTCGTAAGAATCCTTTCTCATCAAGGCTGCCAGCGCTGGAGGTTATTTTCCGGCGTTGGGGCCATTCTATCGTTATAGGAAGGGTTGTGTGAATGCGTATATCCAGCCGGTCCCGCCGAATTCTAGAGCTGCTGCTGCGGAATGATCATGATCTGACGGCGGCGCAAATCGCGGAAGAAATTCAGGTGAGTTCCAGAACCGTACACCGGGAGCTGGCAGCGGTGGAGGAGATCCTGCGTGCCGAAGGTGCAAGGCTGCTTAAAAAATCAGGCTCCGGCATACGGCTTCAAGGCGATCAAGCGGTACTTGACCGATTAGCCAAGCTCGTTACCGTATCGGAAGAGCTCGAATTCTCGCCGGAGGAGAGACAGATCTATTTGCTTTGCCTCCTTCTCGAGAGCGGGGAGCCAGTTAAGCTGTTCACTCTGGCGCATGAGTTCAAGGTGACGATTCCTACCGTAGCTAATGATCTGGACGATCTTGATCAATGGGTTCAAAGGTTCGAGGTTACCTTGACCCGGAGAAGGGGCTACGGGATTGAGCTTACCGGTCAGGAAGAGCATATGCGGGAGATGATTCGCCAGATCATCAGGGACCGGTTCGAAGATACGGAGCTGATCTCCAGCCGCAACGAGCTTCCGGTCCATCCTCTTGACCGGCGGCTGCTTACGATTGTTGGTCAATCGGAGATGGAAGCCGTTGAGAAAATCTTATGGAGCTGGGAAGAATACGGAGGCAGTCGGTTAAGCGAGGGCGCTTATACCGATCTGTTGATCAGGCTGTCCATTGCGCTGAGGCGAATCAGAGCGGGCAAGACGGTTGAAGCTTCTTCCGTTGCGGCTTTCCGTCGGGAATCCGATGCGGTATATGTGACGGAAAGGTTAGCCGCGTTGACGGAACGAACATTTCCGCCGGCAGAGACGGCTTATATCGGCAGGCTGCTTCGTTCGGTCCAGAGCGACGATCTATCCGTGCTGCCTGCGGATGACTTGGTCTTGACCGATACGGTGCGTACCCTAATTGAGCATGTACAGCATGCAACGGGAGCCGAGTACAATAAGGATCGCTCTCTGCGCGACGGATTATTCCTTCATTTGAAGGATGCGTTGCAAAGGCTGAACGAAGGCACGAATATCCGAAATCCGCTTCTGGATCAGATCAAGAAGGATTATGCGTCTTTATTCAACGTCGTTCGCAAAGCGGCAAACCGCGTTTTTACGGATATGATTGTGCCGGACGAGGAAATCGGGTTTCTCGTCATGCATTTTGGAGCATCGCTGGAGCGGCTGAAGCAGCTGCGGCAGAATGTCCGTGCCATTCTCGTCTGCTCGAGCGGCATCGGCTCCTCCAAGCTGCTGCAGATCAGGCTCCAGAAGGAGCTTCCGGAGATTCATATCGTTGACCGCGTATCGTGGTACGAGGCATCAAGGACGGAAAAAGAGAAATACGATCTGATTATTTCCACCGTAGATCTTCCTCTTAACGGTGAGCAATATATTAAGGTTAGTCCTCTCCTGACGCAGGCAGAGACGGACCGATTGAGGGCTTTCGTCCAGACGGGCTTAATCCAGAAACGGGACGGTGCACTGACCAAGGAAGAGAAAACGGGAAGCGAGGCTTCTACCTTCGAGCAGCTGGTCAGCCTTAAGACGACGCTTGATGAGATGGTAAGTCTGATTCGGCGGTTTGAGGTTGTGTTGATTAAGGAGAAGAGCGGAGACCTCCCGGTTATTCTGGAAGAAGCCTGCGTGAGGGAAGAAGCCAAAGGCGTGCTAACGGATGCCGGTCTTACAGCGCGGCGGCTGATGCAGCGGGAACAAAGCGGGAGTCAGATGATACCGGGAACCGCGGTAGCGTTATTTCATACCCGCGGAGAAGAAATAACGAGGCCCTCGCTCTCGTTATACCGATTAGAAGCTCCACTTACGCTCGAGATGGCATCGCCATCCCGGTTAAGCCACTTTTTATTAATGCTGGCGCCCCGGACCTTAACGAAGGAAGCGCTCGAGGTACTGAGCGAAATAAGCGCCATGCTGCTCGATACGGTCATGATTGATTTGCTCGAGGCTGGCGATGAAGCGGAAATTCGAGATTACTTAACGATACATCTTAGAATGTTTTTCAATATAAAAGCGGAAGCGAGTGACGTACAATGAGTATTTTGTCTACGGATAAAGTGAAATTGAATGCAGCGGTAAAAGATAAATTCGAAGCGGTTCGTATGGCAGGTCAACTGCTTGTAGATGGGGGTCACGCTGATCCGAGCTATGTGGAAAGCATGGTTGAACGCGAGCAGTCTCTATCCACTTACATGGGCGGCGGTCTTGCGATCCCTCACGGAACAAACGAATCGAAGGGTTCCATTAAATCGACGGGCCTGTCCATTGTTCAAATTCCGGCTGGCGTTGATTTCGGCGAAGGAAATATTGCGCATTTGGTCATCGGAATCGCAGCGGTTGGCGACGATCATCTGGACATCCTGACGAACGTAGCGATGGTTTGCTCCGACGACGACAATCTGGAACGGATCTTGAAGGCTTCCACGGCCGAAGAGATGATCGAGATCTTTGAAAGCGGGATGGAATAATGAAGGCTTTGCATTTTGGAGCGGGCAACATCGGACGCGGATTTATCGGACTTCTTCTTTCGCAATCGGGCTATGAAGTTATTTTCTCCGACGTCAACCAGGCGCTAGTTACGGAGCTTCAGAAGCGCGGAGCCTACACGGTAACGCTGGCTAACGAAGCTAAGGATCAACTGCAGGTGACGGGCGTAACCGCCATTGACGGAACTAAAATAGACGATGTTGCGGCGGCAGTGGCGGAGGCCGATCTGGTGACCACAGCCGTAGGCGTTAACATCTTGAAGCATATTGCGGCGGGCATCGCCTGCGGGATCGAGAAGCGGATCGAATCCGGAGGAGGCCAGCTGCATATTATCGCCTGCGAGAACGCTATCGGCGGCAGCACTCAACTGAAGGAGCATGTATTCGGACATCTTGATGAAGAGACGAAGGCAAAGGCAGCGGACCTGGTTGCTTTTCCCGATGCGGCCGTTGACCGGATTGTTCCGATCCAGCACAATGAAGATCCTCTTGAAGTGACAGTTGAGCCATTCTATGAGTGGGTCGTAGACGAATCCGCGATGTTCGAGGGGTACAAACCGGTTGCCGGTGTCCACTACGTGCGTAATCTTATGCCTTATATCGAGCGTAAACTGTTCACGGTGAACACGGGGCATTGCGCCGCAGCTTACCTGGGAAGCCTTCGCGGTTACGAGACCATTCAACAGGCAATGGCCGACGAGGCCATCGTTGGCGAAGTGAAGGCGACCCTGAAGGAGACGGGGGCCGTACTTGTTGCGCAATATGGCTTTGACCAAGCAGAACATAATCAATATATCGAGAAGATTATCGGACGGTTCCGCAACGACCAGCTGACCGACGAGGTTACCCGCGTTGGACGGTCGCCGATCCGCAAGCTGTCACCCAATGACCGTCTAGTGAAGCCGGCTTTGCAAGCCTATGAGCAAGGAATGAGGCCCGTTCAGCTGGCAAAGGTAATGGCGGCGGCGCTTCATTTCGTTAACGCCGATGATCCGGAAGCTGTCGAGCTGCAGCAGTCGATCAAAGAAAAAGGTATCGGGCAGACCGTGTCGCATTACACTTCGATTCCGGAAGGACATCCGGTATACAAGCTGATCCTTGAAAGCTGCGAAGCTGTTGCAAACCAGCGTTAAGAACAACGCTTAAGAAGACAAACAATTAGAGAGGTACGCAGTATGGCTAATATAATTACCGGTGTTGCCGCATCTCCCGGAGTGGCAATCGCAAAGGTGTTTCGGTTCAACCATTCCCCATATATTCCGCAGCAGCAGACAATTACGGATGCTGAAGAGGAAGCCGGCCGTTTCCGGCAGGCCATCGAGAAGTCCAAAGGCGAGATCGAAGAGATCCGCGTAAAAACCGAGCAAAGACTAGGCGCGCAAAAAGCGGAAATTTTCGAAGCGCATCTTTTTTTGCTGGAGGATCCGGACCTAGTGGATTCGGTGCTCGACAAGATCGCAGACGAGAAGCTTAATGCGGAATACGCTTTGCACGAAGTGACGACAGCCGTTGTCGAGATGCTGCTGGAGCTGGATAATGAGATGGTCCGCGAGCGCGCGGCCGATGTCAAAGACGTCTCCGGTCGAGTGATGAGCCACCTGATCGGCAAGCCGTACGCTTCGCTGTCCGGCATTTCCGAGGAGACCATCATCCTGGCAGAGGATCTGACGCCGTCGGATACCGCGCAGTTGGATCTGAATTATATTCGCGGCTTTGTAACGGAGATCGGAAGCCGTACATCGCATTCCGCTATTATGGCACGCTCGCTTGAGATTCCTGCGATAGTAGGCGCGGGCCCTTCGGCAGCAGCCGTTGCGGATGGCGCTCTTGTTATTATGGATGCGACGGAAGGCAAAGTGATTGTGGATCCTTCGGAAGAAGTGCTGGCCGAATATCAGGAGAAAAAGAAGCAATACGATGAGCGCAGAGTACAGCTGAAGCGTCTGGCCGAGCAGCCATCGGTAACGGCCGATGGCGAGCATCTCGAGCTTGCAGCCAACATTGGCAGCATTGAAGACCTGGACAAAGTGCTGGAGAACGGCGCCGACGGCGTTGGATTGTTCCGCACGGAGTTTCTTTATATGGGACGCAATTCATTCCCGACGGAAGAAGAGCAGTTCCAAATTTACAAGCATGTGCTTGAGAAATTAGACGGCAAGCGCGTCGTTATTCGCACGCTGGATATCGGCGGGGATAAGGAGCTTCCTTATTTGGAGCTGCCGAAGGAAAGCAACCCGTTCCTGGGATTGCGCGCGCTTCGGTTATGCCTCAAACGGGAGGACTTGTTCCGTACCCAGCTCCGGGCCTTGCTCCGGGCAAGCGTGCATGGCAAGCTGAACATCATGTTCCCGATGATTGCGGTACTGAGCGAGCTTCGCGAAGCGAAGCGTATTCTTGAGGAAGAACGCGCGAAGCTGGAGCAGGAAGGGATTCAGGTGTCGGGCTCGATCGAAGTGGGCATGATGATCGAAATTCCGGCTGCCGCGATTGGGGCCGATATTTTCGCGAAGGAAGTCGATTTCTTCAGCATCGGTACAAACGACCTGATTCAATATACAATGGCAGCCGACCGGATGAACGAATCGGTGGCTTATCTGTATCAGCCGTATCATCCTTCGATCCTGAGACTCGTGAACATGGTCATCAAGGCGGCTGAACGGGCCGGCATTTGGGCCGGCATGTGCGGTGAAATGGCGGGCGACCAGACGGCAATCCCTCTCCTTCTCGGAATGGGGTTAGACGAGTTCAGCATGAGTGCGGGTTCCATATTGCCTGCCCGCGAGCTGGTGGGGCAGCTGTCCAAGCCGGAATGGGCGGCTCTGGCGGAAGAAGCCCTTGCCATGAGCACGCAGGAAGAAGTACAACAATTCGTTAAGCAAAGGAGACCACAATAATGCTATCGCAAACCTATACCGTTATCCATCCATCCGGGTTCCATGCCCGTCCATCGAAGCTTTTTGTTCAAGCGGCATCGGAGTTCCCTTGCAATGTGAAGCTGATCAAAGGGACAAAAAAAGTAAACGGCAAAAGCTCGCTTGGCCTGTTAACCCTAGGTCTGGCAAAAGGCGACGAGGTTACGCTGGAAGTGGATGGCGAGCGCGAGGAAGAGGCGCTTAACGCTCTGGGCGCTATGTTGACCAAGATCTACGAAGAATAGATGCAAATAAAAGAAGGCCCGCTGCAGCAGCTGCAGCGGGCCTTCTTCTATTTTATGGATGCTTCACTCCATGACAAGTCCGCCGGTAACGGGCGTGTAAGTGCCCGTCAGGAACCGCGCGCCGTCTCCGGCGAGAAAAGCAATAACGCCGGCCACATCCTCCGGATCGGCGATTCGGCCAAGCGGGGTGAAGCTGCCTATCACGCGGCTTTCTTCTTCGGAGATCGTGAAGGCTTCATCGGATCTGACAAATCCCGGTGCCACAATATTGGCCGAGATCCCGTAGGGGCCGTACTCTTGGGCAATATACCGGGCAAAGGTATCAAGGCCTCCCTTAGCCGTACCAAAGGCGATATATTGCGGGGTAGGATCTTTCCCTTCCGTGCCGGACAGATAGATGATTCGGCCGGCTTGCTGCTCCATCATTGCTTTTAATACAGCCTTCGTTGGCTCAAAGACAGCTTTTAATTCGCCGGTCAATTGTCTTTCGAAGGATTCCCAGGAGAGCTCGGCAAAGCTGGCCGCCTCGGCTGATTGACTTAAGCCGCATACGAGTACATCGATATGTCCAAAGGTATGAATGACGGTCTGGGCAAGCTGTTCCATCTGCTCCTGGTTGCGGGCATCAGCTGGAATAGCTATGGCCTCGCCGCCATTTGCCCTGATTTCGGAGATCACCGCGGTTAAATCCCTTTCGAAATCACTTACTGCAATCTTCGCCCCTTGTTTGGCGAGCTGCATGCACGCCGCTCTCCCGATCCCCTGGGCACCGCCTGTAACAATCGCTACTTTTCCTTGCAAGGACATGATGAGCAAGCCTCCTTCAGAAGTGACTTATTCCTGATCCAGCCCGCCATACTGACGCGCGATATCCAGAGCGGTCTGTTTGATCTTTGCCGCAATCGAAGCGGGCTCGAGTACAATAACATCGGTCATATAATGAAGCAAGCTGCGGATCAGCCAGTGCTCGCTCGAGTAGGTCATTCGCACAATAAGCTGGCCGTCCGGCAGCCGTTCGATATTTTTCTCGTCAAAATGGTCCATGACGGATAGAGCCGCCGCCGCTTTAAACTGCAGGACGGCAGGAATTTCCTCGTTGTCGCCTCTTCTCGCGGATGAATTCCACCTGTCGTTCAGCTGTTCCAGCGAATCTGTCCGTCTAGTAAAGGTACCGGCCTGAATACTCAATTGCCGGATACGCGTCAGCTTGAAGATGCGGTAATCCTCGCGCAAGCGGCAATAGCCGTGAAGATACCAGGCATAGTTCTTCAGAACAAGGGCCATGGGCTCGATCTCGCGCTCTTGCTCGCCGCCGGTTCTGCTCGTATAGTGAAACCGAATCAGCTTACGGTCATTAACAGCTTGACGGAGCTGGTCATATCGCGCCTGATCCTCTTCACTGTTCTTCCAAGGGGTGAAATCGACTTGAATACGGTCTCCTTCACCTGTCCGGCCTTGCTCGGCCTGCGCTACCATGGCGCCAACCTTGCTAAGGAGGAGATCCATATTCGAGCGGTCATAAGCGTTTGTTGATTCCAGACCGCGAAGCGCCGTGAAGAGAGCGGTCAGCTCTTCAAAGGACAAGAGCTGCCGATCCAGCCGGAAGCTGTCCATGATCTCATAGCCGCCTTCCATGCCGGTGTAGGAGACAATGGGAATGCCGGCCTGACCAAGCGAATCGAGATCGCGATAGATGGTACGCAAGGAAACCTCTAGCTGCTCCGCCAGCTCCTGCGCCTGTACCCGCTTTCGATTAAGCAGCAAAATCGTGATGGCCATTAACCGTTCCAGCTTCATCGTTATCTCTCCTAAACCGGCATGCTTCAGCCTGCCGTAATATGAATTAGTGTGCGGCCGCGTATTCTTCGCCTTCGGCGGGCGCCTCCATTTTGTCCTTCGACATCAGGAATGCCGCAACTAACGCTAATGCCGCAGGAATCAGACTCCAGGCAAAGGTTGCGCCAATCGAGCTCGACAGCCCCGCCGTTATCGTATCCAGAAGCTGAGGGTCGACGGTCTGCCGGAATGCCGGATTCAGCAAGGAATGCGGATCGTTTAAATTCAAGCCAGGGGGCACCGTGCCGTTGCCTAGGGATTCGGTAAGCTTCGAGAGCATGCTGTGGCTTTGAATAATCCCGAAGATCGTAATGCCAAGCGACATGCCAAGCGAACGGTTGAAGTTCAAGGTCGAGCTTGCCGCTCCCCGCTGCGCGGCAGGGAACGAATGAAGCACCGAGGTGCTTAATACCGAGAAGGAAGCGCCGATTCCAAGTCCAATCAGAATCATGATTCCCGTGATGAAAAGTCGAGAAGATTCTACCGTAATTTGCGAGAGAAGAGCAAGGCCTATGAGCAGAATGGCCAGCGTTCCTATCATAATCGTCCGGTACTGCAGCTTCGTCATGAGGAAGCCGCCTAGCGTTGCGGTGATAACCGAACCAACCATCATGGGCAATAGGGTTAGACCGGAGTTAGATGCGGAGCCGCCAATGACGCCCTGCACGTAGATCGGAATAAAAATCGCTGCCGTCATATAAGCCGCGCCGCTAAGCATGGCGACCAGATTGCTTGTGGTGTACAGTCTGCTGCGGAATAAGCCAAACGAGATGATAGGTTCGGCCGCTTTTCTCTCGACCAGTACGAGCAGGAAGGCAAGAACGGCAAATCCGGCAAACAGACCGATAATTTGCGGGGAATCCCAGGCATAGGTTTTGCCGCCGAGCTCCAGCGCGAAGATAAAGCAGACAACAGCTCCTACGAGAAGGATGGAACCGGCCCAGTCGATACGCTGCTTCGAGTGGGCTGCCGATTCCTTGTAGAACAGGGCAATCATCAGCAGAGCAATGAAGCCAAGCGGAAGGTTCATGTAGAAGATCCACGACCAGTTGAGGTGATCCGTAATATAGCCGCCAAGCAAGGGACCAACCACGCTGGAGAGGCCAAATACCGCTCCAAACGCGCCCATCATTTTGCCGCGATCCTTAGGAGACACGACATCGAACAAAATCGTAAACGCAATGGATACCATCGCACCGGCTCCAACCCCTTGAACAGCCCGGTAAATACTTAACTCGATAATCGAATGGGCCATTCCGCAGAGTGCCGAGCCGATCATAAACACGATTATCCCAAAGATAAAAAACCGCTTGCGGCCGTACATATCGGAAAGCTTGCCGAAGATCGGCATACACGCCATTTCCGCGACCATATAAGCGGTGGTGACCCAGACGAACTTATCGAGTCCCCCCATCTCTCCCACGATTGTGCCGATCGCCGTTGACACAACCGTGTTATCCATGGATGCCATCAGAATGGCCAGCAGCAGTCCTCCGATAATGGCACCTAATTTATTCTTCATTCCACACCATTCCCTTCTTCTTCCTGAATTGATTGCTGAACAATCATCTGAGATCATCATAAGCTACCCTTGTTGACAACAGTGTGTCAGGGAAGAAAGGCATGCTGGGTAATTATTTTTATAAAAATAGCAGGCTGCAAAAAAGGCTATCCCAAAAGTCAAAAACCGACATTGGAACAGCCCTTATAATGGAGTGTTAGAGTAGCAAATTAGGGTTAACGTACGGAGAGCAAAAGCGCTAAGCAAGCAGCGCCATGTGGATTTTGACAACGGCCTTCTTAATAGGCGAACCGTCGCCCATGCCCGGACGATGAACGTCATCAGGGAAAAAGACGGCGTACATACCCGGCTTCATTGCCAACAGTTGTTCATCGGCTTGAGGAGCGTATAACGCATAGTCGTCCTCTTTGTCATAAGGCTGAGATGGAATCATACCCTCTCGCAGCGGCGACCATCCGATCAGCTCGGAGCCTTCGATTAAATAATGGATGTCGAGGTATTGCTCATGCTTCTCCGCAACCTGCTCCTCTTGGCTCTTCGTATCGAAGGACATGAAGCTGATATAGAGCGAATCGCCCCGCAGTTCCAGCCTGCCCTCCGGCCATTCCCCCTTCTCGCTCCATTGACGCAAAGCCTGCAGGGCTTCCTCAATGGCGGCATAGCTGCCGGAATGGGGATCATTCGCCCCGGATAATAGCCCAAGTATCATAATAACTCTCCTTTCTGCCTTTCAGAACAGCTTGACGGCAACCGCCGCTGACGTGTTCTCCTTGTTTACGATGGATGCTTCATAGGTGCGTTTAAAATATTCGACGTACAGCACGTCAAGCAAATAGAGCTGCGCGATCTTTGCCGATAAGGAGCCGCCTTGCAGCGGACCTTCGTTGGCTCCGCATAGCAAAGTAATGTCTGAATAGGAGGTTAACGGCGATTTGACGAAGCGGGTAATCACGATAATCGCCGCTCCCCGCTCTTTGGCCTTTTTTGCGACCTCAATAGAATCCTTGGTTGAACCGGAGTAGGAAATAATAATCGCGACATCCTTCTCGCCCATTAGAGCAGCCGACATCGCCTGCTGATGCGAATCAACGGAGCAGCCTGTCTTGTTCGTAATACGCATGAACTTGTTGTTCGCTTCCATTGCGGTCATCAAGGACGAGCCAACTCCGTAAAAAATAAAACGGTCGGACCGGATGAGCAGATCAATCGCCCGATTGATGAAGTCCAGTTGAATGAGCTTGAACGTCTCATTTAACGCATTGATGTTGCTCTGAAGCGTCTTGGAGACGGCTTCCTCCAGCGTATCCTGCAATTTTACCTGAGCGGAGAGCTGCGGAATTTCATTATCCGCGGAGATGCTGTGGGCGAGCGCAATTTTGAATTGCTGATAGCCTTTAAAGCCCAAGGCTTTGCAAAACCGGAAGATGCTGGCCTCCCCTACGCCGCAGCCCTCGGCCAGATCCGTAATCGACATATAGACGACGGCCTCGGCATGCTCCAAAATATAATCGGCAGCTTTTTTCTCCGTGGCCGTAAACCGGTTGTAGTGAGAATTTATCGTTGAGGTAATGCTGATCTCCCGCAAATTGTCCCCCCTAGCTTAGAAACAAGGATGCCGCCCCAAGCAAGCCGGCTTTATTGCCGAGCGCCGCCGGACGAATGGCAACATCCGCGAAACTGCTCATAATCAGCGTTTTGGTTCTCGCTTCTACGCGTTTTACTAGCGGCAGCTGCTCCATAACGCCGCCTCCAACAACGATAGCCGCCGGATTGAAGATATGAATCAGGGAAGCGAGGCCAAGACTGACTTCGTCAATCCATCTATTCAAGACCCCGTCCAGCTGTTTATTGCCTTGCTGAATCAGCTCGAATAATATTCTTCCGTTGATGCAGTCCGGGTCCGTCTGCCTAGCCTGATTTACCAAAGCGGTTGTGGAAGCGAAGCTTTCATAGTAGGACGACGGATGGGTAAACATATGACCGAACTCGGCAGCCACTCCGCCAGCCCCTTTATACAGCCGGTTCTCGATAACGATGGCGCCCCCTATACCGGTTCCGAAGGTGAGGCATAAGAAGCTGGAAAAGCCCATGCCGGCGCCATAACGGGCTTCGCCAAGCGCCGCCGCGTTTACGTCGTTTTCCACCTTTACCGGTACTTCAAACCGTTCGCCAACAATCCTGCTTAGCTGCATGCCGGTATAATCCGGAATGTTGGCATTGGCATACACGATGGAGCCATCCTCGGCATTCACCTGTCCGGCCGTACTGATTGCGATGCGGTCATAGCCCGAGTATGAAGACATCTGCTCCATCAGCCGCTTGATGACATGCGGCCCGCCTTTTCCGCTTTCCGTGGGATACTCCGTAAACTGCTCCACATTTCCAAATTCGTCGCAAAGACAAAGCTTAGTGTTGGTGCCGCCGATATCCGCCGATAGAATCCGCATGAGACTTACTCCAACGCTTTCAGAAAACGTTTCGTAATGTCCATCGGCCTTGTAATTGCCGAGCCAACGACGGCGGAATACGCGCCAAGGTCAAACATGGCTCGCAGCTCCTCCGGCGTCGAAATTCCGCCTTCGGCAATAACGGGCACATCCAAGGTTTGCACCAGCTTGGTAATCAGCCCGAAGTCAGGGAGCACTTGGCCTTTCGTTGCTCCCGTGTAACCGCTTAACGTTGTGCCCACGCAATCGAAGCCAAGCCGGACGGCCTGCAGCGCTTCCTCGAAGGTTGAGCAGTCCGCCATAAACAGCTGGTTCGGATACTTCGCGCGGATTTGCGGGAACAGCTCGGCGATTGTCGAGCCATCCGGTCTGACGCGGTCTGTAGCGTCCATGGCGATAAGCTCAACGCCCTCCTCGCAAAGCGCATCCACCTCTGCCATCGTTGGCGTAATGAAGACGGGACAATCCCCGTATACCTGCTTAATAATGCCTATAATCGGCAGGTTAACCCGCGTCTTGATCTCGCGGATGTCCTCCACGCTGTTCGCCCGGATTCCCGCCGCTCCGCCAAGCGAAGCGGCATAGGCCATTTTCCCCATAATAAACGGGCTGTGCAGCGGCTCTTCGGGAAGCGCCTGGCAGGAGACGACGAGCTTTCCCTGTATTCGTTCAAACAAGTTATTCATGCCAATGACCTCTCTCTTCTCTCAATGTGTGAAGCTATTCCTTAATGGCGCCGGCCGTAGCTCCGGAAGTGAAATAGCGCTGGAACAAAATAAAGATAATCAGCATGGGAACCGCCGCAACGGTTGCTCCCGCCATTTTGTAGGCAAAGTTAGGATTGAGGTCCTGCATGAGGGTTGCGGTACCAACCATCAGAGTCTTCATGGTCTTCTCCTGACCGATCACAAGCTGCCACAGGTAATCGTTCCAAATCTGCACGAAGTTCAAAATAAACAAAGCCCCGATGCCCGGCTTGACGATAGGCAGCATGATCTGCAGGAAAACCCGCCATTCCCCCGCACCGTCGATTTTGGCCGCTTCCCGCAGCGCATCCGGCGTACTGTCGAAAAAGCCCTTCAGCAGGAATACCCCAAATGCGCCGGCTACGTTAGGCCAGATCATGCCGTGGAAGCTGTTAACCATGCCGAAATCCTGCACAATCCGGAATAAAGGGACAATCATAATTTCTTTTGGAATCATCAGACTCGAAATAAACACGATAAAGATGATCTGCCGCCCTTTGAAATGGATCTTCGAGAAGGCGTAAGCAGCCATGGAGCCAACGGCAATGACTAGAATCGTCGTAGCTCCGGCAACAAAGATACTGTTGAACGTCCATCTTAAAGCGGGCTGGTTCCGAAAAATATCGACGTAGTTGGCGAAGGTAATGGAAGCGGGCCACCAGTCCGGCGGCATCTTCACCACATCGGAGCTGTTTTTCAAGGAGCTGGTGAACAGCCAATATAGAGGGAACAGGCTGATTACCGCAAAGAAGGTAACCAGAATATTCGACACCAGGTCAAAGGGCTGCAGTTTATTTGCTTTCTTCGGTTGCGACATCGTGATTTCAACTCCTCGCTTCTACTTCTGTTTGAGCATGGCCTTTAATTGAGGGATCGACAGCAGCAAGGTGATGGCGAACATGATAACGCCAACTGCGGAAGCTATGCCAAGCTGGTTGTATTTGAACGCGTTATTGTACAAGTAATACATGAGGGTGACGGAACCGTTATTTGGCCCGCCGCCTGTGAGAAGCTGAATAACGACAAAGATCTTCAGCACGGCAATAATGTTGATGATCGTAATGTAGATCGTGGTCGGTTGAACCGAAGGGATCAGGATTTTCGTAATAACCTGCCATCTGCTGGCTCCGTCCACCTCGGCGGCTTCGAAGAGATCCTTGGATACTCCGATCATGGAAGCGATATAAAGAATAATCGACTGACCGACGTTGCCGGCGAACGTTACGAAGATAATAACGGGCATGACCGTCTGCGTATTGCCAAGCAGATTAACCGTGCCCATCCCTGCTTCCCTTGCAAAATAGGAGATGAGGCCGTTAGCCGGATTAAGCAGGAAACTCCACACCATACTCATGACGACCATGGAGACCATGACCGGTATATAGTAACTTCCCCGGATGAAGGAAACGTACTTGGCATTTTTATCGAAGATGGCGGATGCCACAAACAGGGCAAAGCCTACGGTTAACAGAACGATAAATACAACAAACACGACCGTATTCACGAGCGCTTTGAAAAAGACGGGATCATTAAACAACGCTGCGTAATTGTCGAAGCCTACAAAGCTTTCATTCTGGTAATTGATTTTATAAAAGCTGAGCCGGATGCCTTCCAGTATCGGATACACGAGAAAAGCAAGGAAAATGAGCATTTGCGGTAAAATAAACAAATAGCCGGTAAGGTTCTCTTTCACAAAACTGTTCCGAATGCGCATGGTGGCTGCCTTTCCGATTAGCGGCTCTTCCTGCTTCCCCGAAGACGAAGAGCCGCTGATCCTGTTTATTTGTCTAGCCTAGCTATTTCTTATAGATGACCGAGTTTTCTTTGTTGGACTGAATAACCTTATTGCCGCTCGCTACATAGTCTTTAATGGCTTGCTCAGGCGTTTTTGCCCCCATGTACAAAGCCTGCAGCTCCGGATACAGCGCCTCGCGCAATTGGCTGTAGCCCGGAACGTTGCCGCTGAAGTTGAAAATGTATTTGGAGTTCGCATCGTATGCCGCAAAGAACGGATTCTCGCCGCTCAGCTCTTTAATGACCGATGCACGCACCGGAATGCCGTTTTTCGACGATTTCACGAGCTCCGGATCGCTGGAGAAGAACTTCACGAAGTCTTTGGCCACTTCGGTTTTCTTCGGATCTTTGGATTGGAATACGCTTGCGCCAACGACGTAAGTGAAAGTCAGCGGGTCGCCGCTTTCCGAAGGGATATTCGCCAGTCTGATATCGAATTTCGGAGAAGTACCGCTTGCCATATTGGCTTTAATGCCGTTGAACAGAACCGGGTTCGTAAAGCTGATAGCGAGCTGCTGGTTTTGGAACATGGCGTTTGCGTCATTGGAGGAGACGGATTCCGCGCCCGGATTCGTATATTTGGCGTCGTAGATTTTCTTCAGCCATGCCGCCGATTTGACGCCGTTCTCGCCAAGCACGATATTGCCGTCTTTATCGAAGAAGTCCAAACCAAACATTCTCAGGTAAGACAGGTTCCAAGTATCCCCCTGGTTGTTGACCGCAAACAGCGCCATCGGGTAGGCGTTGGAGTATTTATCTTTAGGAAGCTTGGTCTTGAGGCCTTCAAGAATTTGCTCGTATTCGGCAAGCGTCCAGGTCTTGATCTCGTTCTCTCCGCCGACGTACTGCTCGAGCCCGGCAGCCTTGAACATATCCGCATTGTAGACGAGCGTCCCCGGATTGTTCTGGAACGGGTAGAAGTAAATATCGTCGCCAAACTTCACCATGTCCCAGTAGTTCTGGGCGATATCGCTCTTCGCATTGTCATCGATGATGTCCGTAAGCGGCTCCAGCGCGCCGCGGTGTACGTAGTCACCCATGGCGAATGTGCTTTCGAAGAAGACGTTTGGAGCGGTTCCGCCGTTCAGATTGACATTCAGCAGCTGGTCGCGTTGGTCGCCGGCGATCACTTCTACCTTAATGTCAGCGTCATACTTGTCGTATTGCTCGGTAAATTTCTTGGCCGCGTATTTCAGGAAGCTGTCGTAATCGGCGCCTTGCTCGGTTGCATCCAGCACGCCTTTCCATTGCGGAGTCAGCCATACGTTAATGGAAACCTTTTCTTTGCCTTTCGAACCACTTCCGTCGTTTGCGCTTGAATTCCCGTTATCGGCATTGCCGGAGCAACCGGCCAGCAAAGCCATAATCGTTACCGCTGTAATGCCCATGGACCATTTCTTCATCTTTAACCGCTCCCTTTTCGTGTTAGGATCTGATCTGGCAGTGGATTTTTCTAGCGAACAAAATCGGCAATGGCCTTATCGATGCTGGCAACAATCAGCTGAATCTTCTCTCCGTCATCGCCGCTGAGGTTCTCGAGCGGGGCACGAACGCCGCCAATGTCTACCCCTCTTGCGCGAAGCACTTCCTTGATGCCGGCATACATCGAGCCGTTTAAGGAACAAAGCGCAATGATAATGTCGTTAATTGCGCTTTGAAGACGCGTAGCTTCCTCCAGCTTGCCTTCCTGCAGCAATACGTTGGCCTCCAGGAACAGCTCCGGCATAGCGGCATAAGTGCCGCCGATTCCGCCTTGCGCTCCCATCATGCGGCCAGCCACGAATTGCTCGTCCGGACCGTTAAAGACGATAACGCGGTCGCCGCCGACGGATTTGAAACGCTCGATATCGAGTGCCGGCATAGACGAGTTCTTTACTCCAATAACCTTGTCGCTTGCAAGCAGCTTGCGGAATACGGCAGGCGTTAACTGGTAGCCGGTTGTCTGCGGAATGTTATAAATGATGAACGGAAGCGGGGTCGCATCGATAATGTCGTTCCAATAACGAATGACCGCGCTGTCCGGCAGTTTGAAATAAATCGGCGGTATAGCGGAAAGAGCGTCATAACCGAGCTCTGCGGCATGCCTCGCCAGCTCGATGCTGTCTCTGGTGGACGGCGCTCCAACGTGAGCGATAAGCGTCATCCTGCCTTTCAGGCTTTCCGCTGCATAGGAGAGTACCGCTTTTCTCTCTTCGATACTTTGGTAAATGCACTCGCCCGAACTTCCCCCTACGTACACGCCTTGTACCTTCTTGGCTAACAGATAGGACGCAAGTTGTCCGGTTCGATCCTTTGAGATGTTTCCGTCATTGTCGTAACAAGCGTAAAAAGCTGGAATGATCCCATGAAATTTTTGCAGGCTCACGGTTAGTCCCCCTATTGTTCTTGAAGTAATTGGAGGATTATTTTCTCTCCTTGGGAACGGATGAAAATAATTTTCTCCCTTTTGGAACACAGCGTTCCGATCGTTGGTTTGAACTGCGGTAAGGACTGCCGGCTGTCCTTAGCTAACGTTTTAACACAAAAAATCAGCTTTGCCTGCGGTTTCGGACGATGAGGTAAAAAATGAACCTTGGGGTGTAAAAAGAGAGGTATCTCTGTGGGAAGCGCTTCCAAAATGGCGAAAAAGAAAAAAGTCCCGCCGTTTGGACGAGACTTCAGAGGGTTTAGTTAACGCGGGGAGTCGGAAATCGCTTTGGCGGCAGGGAAACGAAGGGTCACCTTTGTGCCTTCGTTAGGCTGGCTTTCAATCGCGAGTCCATATCCGTCGCCGTAATAATAACGGATGCGGTCCTGCACGTTTTTGACGCCGATATGCGTGCTGCCAAGCGTGTCCTCGGCGGCTTCGTTCAAGCGTTGACGGAGCTTTGCGAAATTCTCTTCCGACATGCCGGCACCGTTATCCGCAACCTCGATATGCAGGGCTTGTCCGGAAACAAAGGCGGCTATTCCAAGACTGCCTTGACCGCTTTTGCGCTCCAAGCCGTGAACGATGGCGTTCTCCACAATCGGCTGCAGCGAGAAATGTAGAACCGGAAGCGTCTCGGCGCCGGGCTCGATTTTTTCCGAATAGCTGATTTTATCGCCAAAGCGCATTTGCTGCACCTTCACGTACAGCCGGGTATGCTCAAGCTCCTCCCGCAGGCTTACGATATCCTTGCCGGTCTGGATATGAATGCGGAACAATCGGCCAAGCAGGCCCACCATATCCGCAATATCCCGCTGCCCCGCAATAATAGCCTTCATCTGGATCGACTCAAGCGCGTTGGCCAGGAAATGCGGGTTAATCTGGCTCTTCAGCGCTCCGTATTGCGCAACCTTCTGCTGGGCCAGCGTCATGGACGACCTCTCGATATGCTCCTGCAGATCCTCCACCATTTTGCGGATACCCTTATAGAGCACGCCGAACTCGTCCTGCCGCTGCGTGCTGAGATCGACGTCGAACTTGCCAAGGCCAACCGCTCTGACCTGCTTGCTGAGCTGAATAATCGGCTTGGTGACGCGTTTGGACAGCATAATCATGAACAGCAGCGCGGTAACGAGGGAGCATAAAGCGCCCCACAGCAATATTTTTCGAAACATAGCCGCATCCTTCGTCATGTTATGCTCATCCATGTACTGGATAACCTTCCAGCCGGAGAAAGGCGAGGTAATAAAGTTCAGGTATGAAGGGACGCCGTTCATGGTGAAGTAATAGTTCCCCGTGTACGCCTGCAGCTTCGATTGACTGCCCGGCTGCCGAAGATCCTTCAGAAGCTGCTCCTGATTAGGGTCCGAGGAATAGACGATGCCGCCCTCATCATCGAGAATAAGAAAATTCCGGTTCGTATTCTCGGACAAGCTTAAGATCTCGCGAAGGGAATCAAGCCGGATATCGACAAGGATGACGGCCAGGTTAGATCTGGTTCCCGTCTTGTTGATGACCCGGGCGATCGAGATGACCGATTCGGAAGAATTCGTCCGCAGAAAAGGGGTATGCGCGCCAAATAAAACCGCCTTGCCTTGCGAATGGAGTGTTTTCTTGTACCAGTCCTGGTTGAAGACATCGTCCGTGTTATAGTCGGATTGATTAAAGTCCGCCGAATAGAAGATCCGGCCGCCGGCAAATACCTGCACGCTATCGACGTTCTTGACCGTAAGCTCAATCCGGCTGATAAATTGTTCAATGACGCTGCCGTATTTGATGCTGATATCGCTTGGATCCGTATTTTTGTTCTCCGACCAATGGACAAGCGAGCTTTGCAGCTGGCTGTCGAGCTGGGCGGTAAGCGTGCCGGTCTCAATGCTTTGCAGATACTGGTCGATATTAAAGGACAAATTGTTCAGAATAAGGTTGGCGCTGTTCTGGTATTCGTTTTTTACCGTTTGAAGCGAGAACAGGTACACGATGCCCGACATGATCGTCAGCGGTAGGGTAATAATGCAAATCATAAGGATGAAAATTTGATGATTGACGCGCAATTGTCTGAATCTGCCCAAGCTTCTCACCGCCTTTACGACCTAAATATAGCACTGTTTATAACATTTGCTACTGCAATGATAATATAGACGAGATGACGTAAAAAAAGGGGAATGTCATGTAAAAACCGGGGGATTCTCCCCCTTTTTCAAATAAATTATGCTTAAACAGCAGGAGACGAGCAAGCTGCAGCTGCTTGTCTTCAATCAGGAGCAGGGGGAATAGAAATGGCAGCACGGACCAAGAAGGCAGCAATGCTGATGACCATCTTGTTAGTTATGCTTACGGCAGCCTGCAGTTCCAACAACAATGCACCAGGCAACAAGACAATCAGCGAACCGCAGAATACCGCATCGGGCGGCAGTGAAGCAACACCGGCAGCCAAGCCCGTAGAGATTACATGGTGGAACTTTCCCAACTTCCAGGCTTTAGACGGAGAGGTTGGCAAGTACGAGAAAGAAATGATTGCCGCATTCAACCAGAAACACCCGGAAATTAAAGTGAATCTTGAAATGATTACGTTTGACGGAGGGCCGGAGAAGCTGAACGTGGCGATCGCCTCCAACTCCGCTCCCGACGTCATTTATGACGCACCCGGACGAGTTATCGACTGGGGTAAAAAAGGACTGCTCGCACCGCTCGACGACATGATATCAAGCGAGGTGCGCAGCGATATTCCGGAAGCGTTCTGGAAGCAGTCCATGGTAGGCGACAAAACGGTTATGTACCCGATCAACACGGCTCCGTTCATGATGGCCGTAAACAAAACGGTATTCGAGAAAATAGGCGCCCTCGATCTGCTTCCGCTGGACCGCAAGGATCGCGTATGGAGCTTTGACGAGTATAAGGCTGCGCTGCAGGCGGTAAAAGAGAAGGCTCCCGACGTTATTCCGTCCGTCTTCTTCGCCAAGAGCCAAGCCGGCGACCAAGGCACGCGGGCGTATATTGCGAACTTGGGTCTTTCCTCTTTTCTGAAGGATGATCTCTCGGCCATTGCCATCAATACGGACCAAGCCGGCGCGGCATTGGACTGGATCGCTCAGGCGCAGAAGGATAAGCTTGTTATTTCGGGCTCCGCGGCGCTTGCGGCATCCGATGTCAACGATTTGTTCCTGCAAGGCAAGGTGGCATTCTCCATCAACTATTCGGCCGTGTTGAAAGCGCAAAACTCGACGCTCAAAAAAGCGGAGTTTGAGGAAGCGCTGCTGCCGTTCCCGACGCTGGACGGATCAGCGCCTAAGCTGGAGCCTTACTTGGGAGGCATGGCAATCTTCAACAACGGCGACGATGCGAAGATTGCGGCCGCAAAAACGTTTATCGATTTTGTAGCCAATGACGAAGTGTACGGCAAGAAAAACCTGATTCAGACCGGCGGCTTGTCCGTGCGCAATTCGATTACGGGCCTGTACGACGATGAGGAATATGCTTATTCGGAGCTTGCCCGCCAGTTCATCACGGCACCTCCGACCATCGCGGACGGCTATGCGGAAATCCGCACGTACTGGTTCCCGGCGCTGCAAAGCGTGCTGTTAGGCCAGCAGACCGGCAAAGAGGCATTGGACAGTTTTGCGAAAAGCGCCGATGAAGCTATTGCGAAGGCCAAAGCCCAGCTGAAATAAGAAAGCGTGCTACTGAGCAGCGCACAGGCTTAACGACATAGAAGCCAAGCTTGCCACGGCTTATATGCGCCTGTGCGCTGCTCTTTTTTCAGAAAGAAAGGAGAGACGCATCATGCTTCTGACGGCACTGAAATCCAAACGCCTGGTATGGCGCGAATGGCTAGCCAGTTATTTATTCCTGCTTCCCGCACTTGCGTTCTTCCTGCTGTTCGTCGCTTATCCGATGCTAAGGGGCGCTTATATCAGCTTGTTCGACTACAGCCTGAATCGATTCGAATTTATCGGCCTCCGCAATTATGCCGATCTGTTCAAGGACAAGACGTTCTTGAAATCGATGAAGAACACGATTCTTATCGTTCTTGTTACCGTTCCTGCGGTTATTGCCTTTTCGATCTTCGTATCCAACACGATTTACCGGAAAAGCGAGCTCGCAAGATCCTTCTTCCGGGGCGTGTTCTACTTGCCGGCGGTGTCCTCGGTTGTCAGTATCACCGTGGTATGGGCATCTATCTATGATCCGAATTACGGCATTCTGAACTATGTAACCAGCCTGTTTGGCGCGGAACCCATTGCCTGGCTGGGCGATCTTCGGACGGCGTTATTCGCGATTATTGCGGTGCTTGTGACGACCTCCGTTGGCCAGCCGATTATTCTGTATGTAGCCGCTTTGGGGAATATCCCAACCTCTTATATCGAAGCCGCTCAAATTGACAGGGCTACCCCGGGTCAAATATTCCGGAAGATCATATGGCCGATGCTGATGCCAACCAATCTGTACATCATCGTAATCACGACGATTAATACGTTCCAGACCTTTGCGATTGTCCAGCTCCTTACCGCAGGAGGTCCGCTTAACGCCACTTCGACCGTCATGTACGGCGTGTACGAGAAAGCGTTTATGCTGGGGTCGTTTGGCGTAGCAGCCGCGATGGGCATGATTCTGGCGGTTGTTATTGGCATCATTTCGCTCATTCAGTTCAAATTTCTGGGCAGCGACGTTGAGTACTAGGAGGAGAGCTTATGAATGCATCTATGCCGTTTCGAAAAAAACCAAGAAGGCTGATCCCGAATATCGTGCTCCTTGCGGTGGCCTTGTTTTTTATCTTTCCCTTTTATTGGATCGTTACCGGCGCCTTCAAGGTGCAAAACGTGGCAGTGGCTATTCCGCCGGAATGGTTCCCGCACGCTCCAACGCTCGATAATTTCACGGTTCTGTTCAAAAATCCCGTCTGGCGCTGGACCTTCAACAGCTTCTTTGTTGCGGCGGCCGAGATGGCGGGCGTATGTCTCGTAGCCTCTATGGCCGGTTACGTGCTGGCAAAAAAACAGTTTCCCGGACGGAAAATCATTTTTACGTTGTTTGTCGCAGCCATGGCTTTGCCCAAGCAGGTTATCCTGGTTCCGCTATTTACGATGATTGCCGACTTCGGCTGGATCGACCATTATAAAGCGTTGATTCTGCCTGCGATTGGCTGGCCCTTTGGCATCTTTCTCGTTAAACAGTTCGCGCAGACCTTGCCCGGAGAGCTGCTCGAAGCGGCCAAGGTGGACGGCTGCACCGAGCTTAGGCTTTATTACAGCATCGTGCTTCCGCTGCTCAAGCCCGCGCTTGGGGCGCTTGCGATCTTTACCTTCATCAATGCCTGGAATGATTATTTCAGCCAGCTCATTATGATTCGCTCTACCCCTATGATGACGCTGCCGTTAGGCGTAGCGACGCTGAAGGGAGAATATACGACACCGTACGGCGTGTTGATGGCTGGCGCGGCTTTCGCTTCGCTTCCGATGATTGTAATCTTCCTGTTGTTCCAGAAAGCCTTTACGCAGGGCATTACGATGGGGGCCGTAAAAGGGTAAAGAAATGGCGATGCATGCCTAGCATCGCCATTTCTTTTTAATGCATAATGCCCAGCTGCCTGCGATAGTCGGTTGGCGTTGTGCCCGCCACTAGCCGGAACATTTTCACAAAATGCTTGTAGCTCTTGTAGCCGCACATCGCGCATACATCGGTCACAAGCCGGTTAGGGTCGCGAAGCAGCTTCTTGGCGTAATCAATGCGAATCTCCGTGACAAAGCTCAAGTAGTTCTGATTCAGCTTCGTTTTGAACAGCCGGCTTAAATACGAAGGGTTATAGAAGAAATGATCGGCTACCATCTGAAGGCTGAGCTCCTGGTCAATATTTTTCTCGATAAACCCCTTAATCTGGCTGAACACTGCATTCTCCTGGGAAGACTGGTGAGTCTGCTTAGAGTACACATCATTCAGGTGGACGACCCATAGCGCCAAATACTCGAATAAGCTCTTGAGGGTCCGGTAATCATGGACGAAAGACAAATCAAGCAGCTTTTCGCTGGATACTCCCTGGACCGGTATGCCCTCCTTGTGGGCAAAGCGCAGGGTGACGTTAATAATCTCCTGCAGGAATACGAGCCATTGCTCTGCTTGAATATGGGGCAGAGCCTGCTCCGATTGCTCGCATAGCCTGTCCATCAGCTCACTGGCAGCAGCGGAATCCCCTTGCTCCAGGCAAGCTTGCAGCTTCTTGCGGTCATCCGGGTGAAGCGAGACGAAGCGGTCGCCGCCTGCCGGGGATTCGTCAGCCGGCCAGTGAGCCGCCGATATCAACCATTGTCCGGGCGAAGCAAAACGTTGGAGCAGGCTTTGTCCCGCGGACTTGATAGCAGCTCCTGCTTTTGCTGGATCAGACGTCGCAGGGCCTACGGAGAGATAGAGGTGAGTATCGGGATGCAAGGGATTTAAAGAAGAGGCTAGCCGCTTGCTTAGAAGCTGGCCTGCCTCAGCCGGATCGGATAGTCCTGCGAGTACCAACAGAACGTAAAGCCTGCCTCTGCTCATATAGCCCATAAGCCGATGCACCGGGGAAATGTCGGCAGCCGCCTGAGCGATAAGCTGCTCCGCAGTCTGATGCCATTTGCATTCCTGTTGCAGTCCGCTGCGGCCAAAACAGCTTGCCGCAAGCGCCACGTAAGTCAGCTCTGACTGCTCATTAAATCCAAGCAGCTGCCTCCAGCCCGGCAGATCGGATAGGCTTCCGTCCATAAGCTGCTTCACAGCTTGACCGTATTGCCATTTCGTTAGCTCGGCGGCTTTTGCCTCGAAGTCCTGCTTCTTCCGCCGCTCTTCCCGCTTTTGCTCCAGCCGGCTGATGCAGGCCGTTATCGCCTCCATGCTGACGTCATACTCCAGCGGCTTAAGCAAATACTCCTGAACTACGCCGAGACGGATAGCCTCCTGCGCATATTTGAATTCGTTGTAGCCGGTGAGAATGATAAAGCTGGCATTCGGAAGCAGCGGCTTTAACTGCTCGATCATTTCCAGCCCGTTCATCTCGGGCATGCGAATGTCGGTCACGATTAAATCCGGCTCTTCCCGCAGAGCCACGTCTACGCCGATCTTGCCATTCTCGGCCTCCACAATTCCGCCGACGCCAAGCTGCTCCCAAGGGAAATAATGCTTTAAGCCAGCGCGAATAAGGGGTTCGTCTTCGACAATCATTACTTTTAGCATGGCGTTCACCCGGATTCGAATTTTTACGAAATATTAAAAATAATTATACCGGAAAGGCAGATTCGCTTGAATCGGGCTGTGGAATAAGCGTAAAGAATGGACCTGTTATGTCAATTTTGAGGGATATCCGGTTAGTTGCCGTAGTCCTGAACAATAACATCGATAACACGCTTGCCCCAGTCCGAAGCTTCCGAGCCCGGCTCATTCCAGGCGTAAGTAATAAGCGCCTTCCATAGGGCCCAGCCGCGGGCGCGATCTATGGTATCTTGCTCGACATTCATGGCGCTCAGAAACACTTTGCGGCTGGACTCGTCAAAAAAGTTCCATGCCATGACCAGATCGCTGGAGGGGTCGCCGACACCCATGGTTCCGAAATCAATGACGCCGGACAGCCGGCCATTCTGCTCAAGCAGATTGCCTACGGCAATATCGCCGTGAAGCCATAGCGGAGCCGCTTCATATTTCATCGCAAGGGCAAGCTCCCAAATCTCGGTTAGAAGCTCCCGGTCGTACTCTCCGCCAAGCTTCGCGATGACCGATCTGGAGTCTTGATCGTATACGGCTAAGTTTCCCCCGCGATGGAAGTTTTGTATGCCTGCCGGAATGCCGTCCGTGGCATCGATGGCTTCCAGTTCCTTCAGAAAGGCGGCGAGGTCTTCGGCAAATTCGTTGAGATCGCGGATGTTGGCATACGTAACCGTATTGCCTTCGAGCCAGCGGTTAACGGACCAAGGAAGAGGGTATTCCGCGGTAGGCTTACCTTGCGCAACGGGAGCGGGTATCGGCAGAGACAGGAGAGGCTTAAACACGGGAAGCCAGGTCAGTTCCTTCTCAACAGCCGAGGCGTACCGCTCATGGCTCGGCAGGCGCACCGTCATTTCGTTGCCCAGCCGGTAGGTACGGTTATCGTGCCCGCTTTTTTCCACGGGTTTTACCTCCAAGTCCTTCCATTCGGGAAATTGACTGCAAATTAATCCACGCACCAGCTCGGCCGTAATTTCAATCATAAACTCGCCCCTTTTCTTAATTAGTTGCTGCATCGTAATGTTACCTCGATCATAACAACCCGTATTCGTCCTATCAAAGGAGAAAACGGCTATAACATAAAAAAACGCCAAATGAATGTCGCGAAGCGCACAGGCATTCATTTGGCGTTTTTTTATTTCGCTTGGAGCAGCAGCTCGACCGCTTTGACGACGGATTCCCGCAGAGCATCGTGATTCTTCGCCGCTTCCGGATTCAGTCCGGGGCCAAAAGGATTGGTTGCCGCCCAAGAGGTCGCAATCGTCATGATGGATGTTAGAAGAAAAGCGGGGGGCAGGGCGGAGCCTATCCGGCCGCTTGCTTGCGCTTCGCTTATTTTGACGATCTTCTGTTCATGGGCGACATCGCGTACGGGAAGACTGCTGACCGTATTCTGCTCCAGCGTGAACCACATAAGCAACCGCATAATCTTTGGATTCGCCATAGCGAAATCAAAGACGTTAACGGCAAAGCCCGGGATATCGTCGAACGAGAAGGGAATGCCTTCAAACGCTTGGTCAAGGTGCTTTTGAAGAACCGTGGTGAAGAGCGTCTCTTTATTTTCAAAATAAATATAGATCAGATTTTTATTGCAGCCGGCGGTTTTGGCAATGCGGTCGACCCGTGCCCCGGCAATGCCGAAAGTGGAGAACTCATCCATAGCAGCCTCCAGAATCCGTTCGCGCGTCGCTTCGGCATTTCTCATCCGTAATCATCCTTCGTTCATTTTTGACCTAGTATATCATACTTGACTAACCGGTTAGAAAGGACTATATTTAACTAACTGGTTAGTTATAAGCGCTGATCAGAACCTCCAAGAAAGAAGGAATGAAAGATGGCACAACGGACTTGGTTTATTACGGGGATTAGCAGCGGCTTTGGCCGGCATATGACCGAGCAGCTTCTGCAGCGGGGCGACCGCGTTGCCGGTACGGTGCGTAATCTGGATGTGGTGGATGATCTTAAGGAAAAGTACGGCGATCTTCTGTGGGTGGCTCATCTTGACGTGACCGACACCCCGGCTATATATACGGTTGTTAACCAGGCCTTCGATCAATTGGGCACCATCGACGTTGTTGTCAGCAATGCGGGTTACGGCCTTATTGGCGCGGCGGAGGAACTGACGGATGAACAGATTAACCATCAAATTAACACCAACCTTGTTGGTTCCATACAGCTGGTACGCGCTTCCTTGCCACACTTGCGTGCACAGGGAGGAGGGCGAATCATACAGCTCTCAACAGTAGGCGGACAAGCCGCGTTTGCGGGCGGGTCGCTCTATCATGCGACGAAGTGGGGAATCGAGGGCTTTATCGAGGCCGTAAGGCAGGAAGTCGCTCCTTTCCATATCGGCGTTACCATCGTGGAGCCAGGCGGAGCGCGTACGAACTTCAGGCATCACAGCATAAAGCTTGCTTCTAGAATGGAAGCTTACGATATCTCTCCGGCAGCGCAGGCAAGAAAGATCGTTGAGGATAAAACAGCCGTCTCCATTGGCGATCCGGCTAAGATGGCCGCCATTATGATCGACAGCGTTGACCAGCATCCCGCACCCAAAAGAATTGCCCTTGGCAGCGACTGCTATCAGGTCATTCATCAGGCGCTGACCAGCCGCCTTCAGGAGCTGGAGGCTCAGAAGGAGCTCGCCTACTCAACGGATTTTCCGAAGGAAGGTTAAGCTAAGGAGATCACGTTTGGAATATTATCGCCTTCTACCCGGCTGCTGGCCAGGCGGAGGGCTGTTTTTTTCGCGCCGCGTTGCGTGGCTTAGAAACGGCCAATGGCAACCAACGCGGCTAATAGGATAAAGACAAGGTTTACGCCTAGTTCCCTGTATTCTCTTCGACTAACATGAAGCACCGCACCAAGCAAGACAACAACGGCAAGCGCGGCCGCGGCAACCGGCGTCAAGATTGGCGCAATACCAAGCGCTTCCGGAAGAATAACGCCAATAGCTCCAAGCAGCTCCGCCGCCCCGATAAAGGCGACAAGTCCTCTCGGGAGGTCTTTTACCCAACCCCAGGAAGCTGTGGCTTTTTCATATTGAAAAGCTTTCAACCACCCCGAGTAAATAAAGCCTAAGGCCGTAAGCCCTTGAATGATCCATAACGTGATATTCGTCAAAAATGCCGTCCTCCTTCTCTTTGTTTAGCTCCTGTAAGGTATAATAGACCCGAGTTATCCATAGAAGGAAGTAGGCACTTTATCTAAACAAAGTAAATAAAAAGTTACCTAGCGCAGCATAAGGGGTGGAGAGATCATGAAGCAATATTGCAAATTCGAATCGGCACTCGATATATTGATCGGCAAGTGGAAGCCCGTTATTCTGCTTCAGCTTATTTCAAACGGGACGATGCGATTCAGCGAGCTTCTTAAAGCCATACCGGACATTAACAAAAGAATGCTTACCCAGCAATTAAGAGAGCTTGAGTACAACGATATCGTTCACCGCGAGGTGTATAACCAGGTTCCTCCGAAGGTCGAATACTCGATTTCGGAATACGGCAAAGGATTAAGCAAAGTGCTGCAGGTTATGAACGATTGGGGCGAGGAGCATACCGAGCATATGGAATCGCTGTATGGAACGGAGCATTCAGAGGGGGAATCGGAATAAACGGATACTTCGCGGTTATAAGATGCGCTATAGCCGAGGGCTATCCTGTATACTATCTATGAAGGCAGGTGAAAAAATCCATCTTAGAAATGATAGAACAGCATGACTAAAGGGGAGGCTTACATAAGTGCAACGAGCAATGAAAAAAACCGCAGCACTCGCACTCGTTTTTTGTTTATTCATCAGTTTATTTCCGCAAATGATATTCGCGGATGCCGGAAGTTCGTCGAAGGACTTCCTTTCTTTCTCGGTGGAAGGGAACCCCGGTATTATTGATAACGTCAATCATACGATTGAGGTTACCGTTCCTTTCCGTTCGGCAGTCTATAATATGCTGGAAAGCTTTACGGTTTCGGATGGCGCCACCGTGCTTAATCACACGAGCAATGTGACGCGTACGGATTATTCGAGTTCGAGAACCTTAACCGTTGTTGCGGAGGATAATAGTACGCAGGATTACGCGGTAACCGTTACGATCGGGCCGAGCAATCTGAAGTCTATCACTTCGTTTAATTTCACCAGTCCGGGCGTGACGGGTTTTATCGACGATGAAGCGTTTTTAATCTATCTCTACGTTCCGCAAGGTACGGATCTGACAGCGCTGAAGCCTACATTTGCTACAGATGACAGCGGAGCTTCCGTACTAGTGAACGGGATCGTTCAGAATAGCGGCGCTAGCGCACAGGATTTCACGAATCCGGTAACGTACACCGTGCAAGCGTTGGATGGCAGCACGCGCAATTATATCGTCACCGCGGCTGTTCAAAGCGTACCTAGCACGGCTAAAGAAATTACCTCCTTCGGTTTGTCCTCGCTTTCGTCCATAGGAACGATCAATGAGGCTAACCATACGATAACGCTGACCGTTCCTTACGGGACGGACCGGACGATGTTAGTCCCTACCTTTATTACGACGGGTACAAGAGTCATCGCGAATTGGGGGCAGCAAGTCAGCGGAGAAGACGTTGTTGATTTCTCTTCGCCTGTAGATTACGTCGTTTTTGATGAAGCCGGCGACTCCCGGACTTATACGGTTACAGTACAAGAAGCGGCTAGCAACGCTGGCACAACCAAGGAATTGCAAACCTTTGGCATAGACGGGGTGTCGGGTATCGTGGATGAAGCCGCGCATACGGTAACGGTTGTTTTGCCATCCGGAACAACGCGCCAGAATAAAGTGGCTTCGTTTACGGCAAACGGCCAGTTCGTTAGCATTGGCAGCACCATTCAAGCTTCCGGAACTACGGCAAACGATTTTACCGTTCCTCAGACGTATACGGTATTTGCCGAGAACGGATTGACGCAAAATTATGTCGTAAACGTGAAGCTGGCAAATGAGCTGACTTCCTACAAGCTCACCTCCCCGGTACAGGTGAATGGTGTTATTGACGCCAATACCCATACGATTACATTGGCCGATATCCCGAATGGAACAGATCTTAGCGCCGCCAAGGCGGAGTTCGTTACGACAGGGGATCACCTTGAAATCAATGGGGTTGAGCAGCAATCGGGCGTGACGGCAACGGATCTAAGCTCTTCCCCGATTATTAACGCGGTGGATTCCGAAGGCTCCTCTATTCCTTACACGGTAGTTCTGACGTTTAAGGCATCGAACCCTACTACTTCGAATCCTTCCGTGCCAACGGATCCGAAGCCTTCTGAACCAACCTTCAAGACGGTAGTAGACGAGGAGAAGTTGACGGCTGATCTGAAGGGCAAGGTTGAGCAAGCAATCAAGAACCCTGCTTCCACTCCATTCTCTGACGTGAGCCAGCATTGGGGCAAAGCAAATATCGATCTGTTCGCCGCGATGGGCTTTATTACGGGGTATCAGGACGACACCTTCCGCCCGAATGCTTCGATTACGCGCGCGGAATTTTCGGCCATGATCGTTAGGGTGTTCCCGTTCATTGCGCAAGGCGGGACAAAGACCTTCACCGACGTGAAGGAAAGCTACTGGGCGGGTCAAGATATTAAAGCGTTGGCCGCGAGCGGAATCATTACGGGCTATTCAGACGGTACGTTTAGACCCGATGAAGGGATTACGCGTGCCGAGATCATCGACATCCTCAGCCGTATTGTGGACTTCAAGGCGGCAGTGTCGGAGCAGACCGCAAGCTTCAATGACATCGCGGGCGTCTGGAATGCCGACGACATTCGCAGCGCGGCATCGGCGGGTATCGTTAACGGCCGGGCGGAGGGCATCTTTGCTCCGCAAGAGCAGTCGACCAGAGCGGAAGCTTTGAGCATGATTGCGCGCGTTCTGGATCTGAATAAGGACATTAAAGCCTTGCTTGATTCGTTTAAAGCCTAATAGAAGCAAAGAAACCATGCTACTTGCAAGGAGGCCTCTCCTTCATTGCGGTAGCATGGTTTTTTTTGTGCGAATACCGATTGCTTAGTCTAATCTTTCTTGTTGTAGAAGAAGCGCGATAGCAAGATGCCGATGAAGCCAAGCCCCATGAATAAGACCGCTTTAGCAAGCAGGGAGACGCTTGGCAGATCCATGAAAATGACCTTCATCAAGGTCAGGAATAACAGGGCGAGACCTGTCAGCCTGGCTTTCTTTATTTGCTTTTTCAATCCGTATCCGATTACCGCAACCGAGTAGACGACCCATACCGCCGATACGATTAGATGCTGCGCATTCGTGTTGAGATCCTTCGTTAATACATTCGTTACTTCGGTAAGGAAAGTCAGGAGGGCTATACCGAGGCCATACCAGAGGACAAGCAAGGCCTCCTTGGTGCTCTTGCCAACGCCATAATGGGAAACCATTTGAATCAGGTAACCGAGTGTTACGAGCAAAACAATCCAAATGAGCGTCTCCATCGAAACAATGCTATCCATGAGTCCAAATGCGGTATCGAGTCCAAGGATGCAGCCAATCAAATAAATGACAACGCCGTTTATTTGCTGCATGAGCGACTTCACAACGAATCCAAGCCATAATGCCGCAGCTCCTTCAATTAATAAGACTACGGGCACGGATTCAGCCGGAAGGAAGTTAGAGAGGCCGAACAACAGGGCATAGCTTGCAATAGTTAAGGCGTAAGGAGCTTTATCTTTGTGCTCCTCTTTCTGTTTCTTCAAGAACCGGAAGGCTATTAGAGCGTACACGGCAAAGAACGCAAGCATAGCCACGTTAAAGGTCAGGTCCGAATACGACAGCTTGAACCAGAGGGCCGTTAACGCGAAGCTTGGAATAAGCAATCGGAGCTGATGCCGGGTCATCGTCGTTCTGGCGAAAATAGAAAGAAGCAGCGCCAACTGCTGGGCGAGTATCCCGATAGCGACGATTTTTTCGTTCCCGTCCGCAATCCACTCATAGATCGCGAATGCGATTTGCAGCAAGACAAAGGATTGATAGAACAATGCCGCATATTTTCTGGCTAACGCAAAGATCATAAAGCTGATGAACAGCAAGGCTTCGTACACGACAAAAAATACGACGGAGGGATGATCGCTATTTAGCAAAAACGGCGTCAGAACGCCTGCCGCGCTTGCCAACATAGCCAAAGGCTGCGATCGCAGGCTATGCGAGAATGCGACTCCCGCAATGACAAACAAGATATTGATAATAAACGCGACAGGTACGCTCATTAATTCGTACAGGCCGTGGGCCGCAAAGGTAGTGAGCATGCCAATGCCGATGGAGCCTCCGAATAAAACCTGCGCGAGCAGCGGTCTCTTGGCTTTCTGCTGACGGAATCCGACGAATATAAAAGCCCCGCAGGCCGCATAACCAAGAATACAGCGCATGGTTTCCGTCAGGAACCCGCCATCGACGGCTGCTTTGAATCCCCAGATGATGCCGATAAGAAGCACGAACAAAAAGATTCTCGGCAGCCATACCCGCGCAATCAGATGCTCCCAATCGGGCTTTTCTTTTTTAATTTCGTGTTTCTGCGCAGCAGGTTTACCTACGCCTACGGGGGTATACGGAGCTCTCGGCGAATTTTTGGGAAGGACAGGCGGGACGTAAGGCTTGTATAAGGCTGGTTTGCTCTCCTTTAGTTCCGCTATTTCTTTTTCGAGCTCGGTAATCCTTGCCTCCAGTCTGCTTACGCGATCATCAAGTTCCAATTAGGCAGCCTCCTATTTTACCGAAAATGGTCATTCTTCTAAGTACGCACACATTTATGATAGTACAGGAAAAGGATGGGGGTGGAGAAGCTTTGTATGCGGGTTTTTTAGAAAAAGGCTTGCATTTCCATTTCATAAGTCTTAAAATTAAGATAATTAAATTAAAGATAATACATATACATAGAGGAGGCGGGCGAGATGAACGATTTCGTATCCGTAGTGACAGAAAGAAGATCCGCAAACAAATTTATTAAAGGGGTTTCCATTGAGGATAAAGAGCTGAATGAAATTTTTGATCTTGTGAAATACGCGCCGTCGTCCTTCAATCTGCAGCATGCTCACTATATTGTTATTAGGGATGAAGAGATGAAGCAGAAAGTGTATGAAGCGGCAAACAAACAGTATAAAGTCCAAACCGCTTCGGCCGTTATTCTTGTTCTTGGCCATCTGGATGCGCATCACAACACGGCGGAGCTTAATGAAGGGCTGCTGCATCTCGGCGTTATTAATAAACAGGAATTCGATCATACGGTCGAGTCCGTGCAGCAATTTTACGAAGAGCGGGGCGAGGCTTTCAAACGGGATGAGGCGATCCGCAACGCGAATCTATCCGCCATGCTGTTCATGCTGGCAGCCAAAGAGAAAGGCTGGGACACAAGCCCAATGATCGGCTTTGATCCGGAGGCGATGATGAAGACGCTGGACGTGCCGGACCGTTATGTTCCCGCTCTGCTCATTGGCATCGGGAAAGAAGATACATCGAACCGCCGGGTACGCGGCTACCGCAAGCCGGTTGGCGAGTTCGTAAGCTTTGAGCGTTTCTAATACAAGGACAGGGCGTCCAGCATATGGGCGCCCTTTATTTTTGCATAAGAGTGATACTCCTGTTAGAGGTAAAATGATAAAGTGGAGCATAGGAGGCGATGCCAGGCTATGCAGAATGACGAGAAAATTTTCAATACCGCGGTCGAAGCCACTCTTGAAGCGATCGGAGGCAAATGGAAGCCGGTCATTTTGTTCCATCTTACATTCGGCAAGAAGCGTAATGGCGAATTTCTGCGCCTAATTCCCGATATATCGCAAAAAGTACTGACGCAGCAATTAAATGAACTGATGAGAGATGGAATCATCAACCGCATTTCTTATAATCAGATACCTCCGAAGGTCGAATATGAGTTAACGGATTACGGGTGGAGCCTGAAGGATATCCTGCATGCCATGTGCCGGTGGGGTGATGGGTATATCGACAAAAAGTACGGCGGCAAAGGAAAGGTGCTGTTCCGGCCTCCGGTATCCGATAATGAAATCAAGGAATGACCTTCCGCTGGCGGAAGTCCTCGAAGATGTCCATAAACATTTTCTCCGTATCGATATAGTCATGAAACCCGAAGCGGCGGGCTTTTGAACCGTCGGCAAAGAAGTCGTAATCCCAGGAAAACACGAAATCCCCGAACCGCCAGGAGGAGACGTCTTTATAGCCTATTTTCTGCAAATCGTATTTATCGACCATGGCATTCCAGAGAGGTTCTTTGTCCGCCATAACGACCTCCAGCGACATCGGTAACGGAGGGGCGGTCTCCAGGCCAAAATAGGCGGCGATCTTCGGCCAAAGCTCGTTCCACCTGAAGAGGTCGCCGTTGGTAATGTTAAAAGCCTGATTGGCGCAGCGTTCGTCGGTAGCCGCCCATACGGTTGCGCGGGCAAGCAGATTCGCGTCGGTCATCTCCAGCAGGCTGTGATAAGCGCCGGGTTTTCCCGGGAAGCGAAGCGGCAGCCCAAGCTCCTTGGACATCGAAGCGTAGACGGCGATAACCATCGCAAGGTTCATGGGATTCCCTAGTCCGAGACCGGCAACAACCGAGGGACGAAGGGCTGACCAGGTCCAGCTGCTTCCTGGTTGCCGCCGCTCAAGAAATTGCTGCTGATCGACATTAAATTCGGGCGGCATATGATAGGCATCCGTCTCGCGCGCCGGCGTCTTGAAAGGACCCAGATGCGCCCCATACACTTTATAACCTTGCATGAGGCTGATATGCTGCAGATTCCGTGCAATCGGTTCAATGGCATTCACTACATTTACGAGCATGGCAAGGTTGGGGGCTACAAGCTCAGCCCACGTAGGCCGATCCTGATAGGCAGCGTAAAAGATATGCGTAACGGCGGTCAGGCCGCTTAACTTCTCCCGGGTATCCGCTTCGTCCAGAAGATCAACCGCGATATACCGCAACCGCTCGGAATCCTCTCCGCCGCGGCGCGACACGCCGATAATATCCCACTCGGGAAGCGTCCTCAAATAATCAATCAGATTACGTCCGATCACGCCGTTTGCGCCTACGACCAGGGCGGTTTTGGATATGTCTGTTGTTTTCATCTAACATTCCTCCTCTGCTTCTGATGACTATTGTGAAACAGAAAAGGGAGGCCGTGAAGTACGCACTTTCAACTCCGATACGCACCTTCAAGTAACCATGGAAGGCCGGGATCGCCCTGTTTCATGCCCTCTGCTATAATGGAGGTCAAGAAAGGGGCTGCTTTATTTTATGTCGCCTAGAAACGTAGAGAAGGACCTCCTGCAGAGGGAGAAAAGAATCAACCATATTCTTGATTCCGCTCTCGAGACCATTGCCGTAAAAGGGATCGGTTCGGTAAGCATCAACGATATCGCTGCGGCAGCAGGCATGAGCATTGGCAACATGTATCATTATTTTAAATCGAAAACCGAGATTATAAGCGAGATTCTGCGAAGAGGACAGACGGGATACGGGGATCATGTCACCCGAATTGCCGAACAGGAATGTCCGGCGTTGGAAAAGCTGTTTATGTTAGCCGAATCTTGGCTTGCTCTTGAGAACAGCTGGGCGTATACGATCCTCATTCATACGTCACGTCTATCGGACGCTTCCTCGGAGGAAATTAGGAAGGCAGTAACGGAACGTTTTACGAACAACCTTGGACCGGTTGCGGCCATGATGAGGCAGGGCCAGCAGGAGGGGCATGTCGTGAGCGGCGATCCGCTTGAGCTTGCCTATTATTTCGTAAGCTTGATTCAGGGCTTAACCCTGCAGAAGGTGCCGGGCGCGGAAGTGCCGATCCGTGCGCGAGCGAGCTCGATTGTCGCTCTATTTGCGGGAAGAGCCAAGCGGTAGGAAAAGCGGGTTGCGCGGAAGCGCCGAACTCGCTTTTTTTGTGATTGACAACAAATGGGGGCCACTGCTACAATTTAGCCAATAACAAACCGAGCGATTATTCGGTTTGTGAAAAAGTACGCCGGAATATCGACTGGACATCCAGAGATTGGTGAGGGTACAAACGACGAGGGCAGATGCCCCATTTTTTATAACTATAATACCAAGTAAATCGGTGTGAAAAATTTAGATTAGGCTGGAGGCGGCATTCATGCTAACGATTGAGCGTTTAAACAAAACGTTTGCTGCTCCTGCAGGACCGGTGGTAGCGCTAAGCAATATTCGGCTGCAGGTAGAGCGGGGACAATTCATTACCTTTATCGGACCAAGCGGCTGCGGCAAGAGTACTTTGCTCAAGATCGTAGCAGGGCTGGATACGGCTTACGAAGGAACGGTGGAGTTAAACGGCAAGCCCATTACGGGGCCAGGCGTGGATAAAGGGTTTATTTTTCAAGAGCCTAGGCTGTTTCCATGGCTGACCGTGGAGAAGAACATTGCCGCCAACCTGTCTCTTGGCAATGCGCAGGTCCGCCGACAGGTCGACCAGCTGATTGAGCTGGTTCGACTGAAAGGGTTCGAGAAGGCCTATCCGAAGGAGCTGTCCGGTGGGATGGCCCAGCGGGTCGCGATTGCTAGAGCGCTTCTCCGCAAGCCGGAGGTACTGCTGCTCGACGAGCCGTTCGGCGCGCTGGATGCTTTCACCCGCACGCATATGCAGGAGGCGCTGCTGGACATTTGGCGAAGCAGCAAGACAACGATGCTGTTCGTTACGCATGATTTGGACGAAGCGGTATTTCTCGGGGAGAAGGTCGTTATCATGAACCCGCGTCCCGGCCATATTCGAAACGTCATTAACGTTGATCTTCCCTACCCGCGCAAGCGGACGGGAGCAGCCTTCCAGGAGCTTCGCTCGAAGGTGCTTGGCGAGTTTGAGAAGGTAGAACAGCCGCCCCTCTTTGATCAGGGTGCAGGCATTTAATCGGAAACTTGAGGGAGATGCAGATATATGAGAAGAAAATACGGTTTGATAACGGCAATCATCGCTTTGGTCCTTATCGCAGCGGGCTGCGGCAATTCCAATAACAATGCCGGCGGGAATAACAAGCCTGCCGAATCGGCTGGTGCTTCGACGAATGCGGAAGGCAATGCCTCAACTGCTCCGGCTTCCTATGATGGTGTAACCGTTAAGATTGGCGTGCAGGGCAAAGGCGGTCTGTTCGGCAAAGCGCAAGAAGCGAAATGGTTCGAAAATGCCTTTGAAGCGCTAGGCGCCAAAGTGGAATGGGTAGAGTTCCAGAGTGGTCCTCCGATGATTGAAGCGATGGCTTCCAATCATCTCGATTTTGCGGGCATGGGCAATATGCCTCCGATCGCCGCGCAGGCGGCAGGCGTTGATTTCACGATCATCTCGCAGCTGCTCGACGGCAAGAACAACGTGGCGATTATTGTTCCGGCAAACAGCGACATTAAGAGCATTGCTGATCTGAAAGGCAAAAAGGTAGCGGTAACGAAGGGCAGCAACGCTTATAACTTCCTCTACCGGGTACTGGATAAAGCAGGCCTGAAGCAATCCGATATTCAAGAGATTCAATTGCAGCCGGATGAGACGCAGCCTTCCTTCGAGGGCGGCAAAGTGGACGCATGGGCCGTATGGGATCCGTACATTTCCCTGAATACGCTGAGCGGCAAAGCCCGCGTGCTGGCAGACGGCGAGAGCGAAGGCGTATTGTCTCCGTCGTTCCAGCTGGTTCGTTCGGAGTTTGCGAAGAAATATCCGGATCTGGTGACGCTGTATCTGAAGACCTTCGAAGAGGCTCGTAAATGGGAAGCGGACAATCAAGACGAAGCATTCCAGCGTTACGCCGACGAGCGCAGCATTCCGCTCGAACTGGTGAAGGGTATTCAATCCCGTTCGACCATGATTAATATCCCGGTAAGCGACGAGACAATCGCCGATCAGCAAAAAACGGCCGATTTCCAATACGAATTAGGCACTATCCGCAAACCGATTAAAGTCGCGGACGTGTTCGACAATCAATACATCGAAAAAGCTCTTAAGTAAAGAAGAGGTGCAATCATGCAGATAACGAGGAATAAGCTTGCGTTTCGCGCGGTTCACGTGCTGATCGGAATGATGGTTCCGCTGGCCGTGCTGGTCATCTGGCAGATCGCATCCTCAAACGGATGGGTGAATGCCGTGCTGATCCCTCCTCCTAAGGACATTGTGGACGAATTCGGACGCATGCTCTCCTCGGGCGAGCTGCTGAGCAACCTGCGCGTTTCGGCGGGCAGGGCAGCGCTTGGGTTCCTGATTGGCGGGGGGCTTGGTCTGGCGGCCGGATTATGGGTAGGCTTCTCGCTAAAGGCCGAGCGGCTGCTCGATCCGTCGCTGCAGCTGCTCCGGACGCTGCCTCACCTCGCCGTTGCCCCGCTTTTTATTTTGTGGTTCGGCTTTGGCGAGACGTCCAAAATCCTGCTGATCGCGAAGGGGGCTTTCTTCCCTCTCTACGTGAACGCCTTCCTTGGCGTCCGTTCGGTAGACCGCAATTTGTTTGATGTAGCGCGCGTACTGGAATTTACGAGATGGCAGACGATAACGAAGCTTATTCTCCCTGCCTCTCTTCCTTCTCTCTTTCTCGGCATTCGGCTTTCCATCGCGGTAAGCTGGCTTGGCCTCGTTGTAGCCGAGATGATGGGCTCCAGCTCCGGCATCGGTTATATCATTAACGACGCGCGATCGTTCTCGCTGACAGCCGTTATTTTCGTAGGCATTATTGTGTTTGCTGTAGTTGGCAAGGTCACCGATTCACTGGTAAGGCTGGCGGAGAAAAGACTTTTGCGCTGGCGCGATTCCTTAGGCGGGGAGGGCTAATGGGATGAGTGCAAACGAAGTGACATTAGGCTCCAACGCAGGCGGAAGACAAGCGGCGATTGGCCGGAAGCGCCGAGCGGGAATGCCGAAATGGCTGTACGGCTGGGTACTGCCCGTTATCGTGCTGGCCTTGTGGGAATCGGCATCGGCGCTTGGGCTTGTATCCGAGTCGGCCTTGCCGGCGCCATCCCGGATTGCGGAGGCTTTCTGGAAGCTCTGCGTGGACGGGGATATGGCGAAGCATGTATCTACTAGCGCGATTCGGGCAGGCGGAGGTTTCTTGCTTGGCGGAGCGACGGGACTATTGCTTGGCGTATTTACCGGTCTTGGCAAATGGGCGGAGCGTACGCTTGATCCAAGCATTCAAATGCTGCGGACGGTTCCGCTGCTTGCGGTAATCCCGCTGTTCATTCTTTGGTTCGGGGTAGGCGAATTCTCGAAGGTTCTGCTTATCGCGTTAGGTTCTTTCTTCCCGCTTTACTTCCATACGCATCTTGGCGTTCGCAGCGCGGACCGCAAGCTGTACGAGGTGACGCGCATTCTGCAATACTCCAAGCTTCAACTGCTGACGAAGCTCATTATTCCGGCGGCGCTTCCGAATATTCTGCTTGGCGTCCGGTTGTCTGTCGGGACCTCCTGGCTGCTGCTTGCCGTAGCGGAGATGATGGGCGCAAGCGCCGGTGTTGGCTATATGATTCAAGATGCCCGCGTGTACGGGCAGACGGACATTGTGTTCGTTGGCATTATTTTGTTCGCCCTGGTCGGCAAGCTGTCGGATTCGGTCGTGCGGCTGGTGGAGAGAAGATGCCTGCGCTGGAACAACAGTTATAAAGGTTAAGGATAGATCGATACTTACTTGGAAAGTGGGGAACAGGCATGAGTCGACAACGACAAGGGCAGCTTCATCTAGGCGCGTTTATTTATTTCACGGGGCATCATCATGCCGGCTGGCGTCATCCGGAGTCCGGCGTGGAGCGGATGTTTGATATCGAATGGTATAAGCGGATCGCAAAGTCGGCGGAGAAGGGCAAGTTCGATATGATCTTTTTCGCAGATCTGCTGCACTTGATTTATCCAAGCCGCGCGGCGGCGGGCATGCTCGACCCGGTAGCGCTGCTATCCGCTTTGTCTACGGTAACAGAGAAAATCGGCCTGACGGCAACGCTGTCGACGACTTATAACGAGCCTTATAATGCGGCTCGCCGTTTTGCAACGCTTGACCACTTGAGCGGCGGCCGTGCCGGCTGGAACATCGTAACGTCCCAGGTCGATACCGAAGCCCGCAACTTCGGCAGGGAAAAACATCCGGAGCATGCGACTCGCTATGAGATGGCGAAGGAATTCGTGGACGTTGTAACGGCGCTGTGGGACAGCTGGCCGCAGGAGTCGCTTGTGATGGACCGTGCATCGGGAACGTTCGCGGATGAGTCGAAGTTCCGTGCCGCCGATTACGGCGGGCAATTCTATTCCGCGCAGGGGCTGCTGAATGTGCCGCGTCCGCCGCAAGGCTACCCGGTGCTTATTCAGGCGGGTTCGTCGGGGCCGGGGCAGGACTTTGCCGCGAGCATTGGCGAGGTGATCTTCACGGCGCAGACCTCGCTGGCTTCGGCGCAAGGCTTCTACAAGAGCGTAAACGAGAAGCTGATTGCGGCCGGACGGGAGCGGGGAAGCCTGCTCATCATGCCGGGCTTGTCGCCCATCCTTGGCTCGACGGTGGAGGAAGCCCGCCGCAAGGAGCGGGAGCTGCTTGACCTGATCGATCCGCAGGAAGCGGTCATGATGGTATCCGGCATGCTTCAGACGGACCTTAGCAAATACCCGGCCGATGAGCCTCTCCCGGACATTCCGGATCCCGTGGAAGCAAGCAACGGCATGAAAAGCCGTGTCCAGCTCATCATGGATCTCGCCCGCAAAGACAACTTGTCCATTATCGAGCTTGGCCGCAGACTTCTTGGCGCCCGGGGTCATATGCAATTCGTCGGCACGCCGGAGCAGCTGGTTGATCTGATGGAAGAATGGTATGACGGTTATGGCTGCGACGGCTTTAACATCATGCCGCCGGTATTGCCGGGCGATCTGGACGATTTCGTGGAGCAAGTCGTTCCGGTGCTTCAGCGCCGCGGACGCTACCGTGAGGACTATGAGGGCTCGACGCTCCGCGAGCATCTGGGGCTGCCGGTGCCGTCGGTCGATCATTTCAAGAGATTAGCCGGCTTGCAGCAGGCATAAACCATTTTCATATCAATGGACTTATCATATCAGGCAACAGGTTAAAGGCACCCGAAGAGGTGTCTTTTTTTGTCCTAATGAGCGGGTAGGCTTTTTATGGTATATTCAAGGAAGACGGCTATGGACTAGCAATAAACCATTCCAAAGGAAGTGCAAACAATGAATCTAGAAGAGGTCATGCAGGAGCTTGAAGGGCTTGGCAAAGAAAGAACCAAGAAGATTTATATGGGCAATGGCGCGCACGAACCGTTGTTTGGCGTGGCGACAGGCGAGATGAAGCCTATTTTCCGCAAAATCAAACATAATCAGCCGCTGGCGGATCAACTGTATGCAACAGGCAATTACGATGCCATGTATTTCGCCGGGATCATTGCCGAGCCAAAGGCGATGACCGAGGCGGATTTCGAGCGTTGGATCGACAGCGCGTATTTCTATATGATCTCCGACTATGTGGTGGCGGTCACCTTGTCCGAGACGGACATCGCCCAAGAGGTGTCGGATAAATGGATTGCGAGCGGCGAGGAGCTGAAGATGTCGGCGGGCTGGAGCTGCTACTGCTGGCTGCTAGGCAATCGCAAGGACAGCGAGTTCTCCGAAGACAAAATCGCCGGCATGCTGGAGCTGGTGAAAAATACGATCCACGATGCTCCCGAGCGGACGAAATATTCGATGAACAATTTCCTGTACACGGTGGCGATATCCTACAAGCCGCTTCATGATAAAGCGGTTGAGATCGCGAATGAAGTAGGCCCCGTAGAGGTCGGCCAAGGCACGAATAAAAGCAAGCGTATCAACGCTACCGTTAATATTGAGAAGTTTATGGGTAGAGGGCAGATTGGCTTCAAACGCAAGTATGTAAGATGTTAGGCTCACAAAGGCATCCGGGTTCCGGACGCCTTTTTTATTGGTTTTATTTCCTCCACCTTGCGGGATACTAGTTCACGGAACGTAAGTGCCTAAAGGAGGAAGAACATGAAAAAGCTTTGGCGTTTCAGTATTTTGTGTATACTCATTCTGCTTCAGGCGAACCCCGCTGAAGCTATGCCCGCGGATCCTTCCTTGTTAAAGTCCCTCCAACAAGGAGGGTACATCTTATATGTCAGGCATGGAGACGCAACGGTTGGCACGGACTCGCCAAGTATCAACTTCAATGACTGCTCAACCCAAAGGAATCTTTCGGAGGCCGGGAGGAACCAGGCCGTAAGCTATGGGAATGCGCTTCGGCAATTGCACATCCCTGTTCAGGTGCCGGTTGTTGCAAGCCCGTTCTGCAGGACGAAGGAAACCGCGGAGCTAGCTTTTGGAGCAGGTAATGTCCGTACGGATCCGTTCTGGGTACAGATTTATCAATTAAGCGGTTCCGTTCCCCCTGCCCAGCAAGAAGCTGTTCTGAAAGCTTTGTCGGCCCAGTTGGAAATCCCCCCGTCTCCAGGGACCAACAAGGTTATCGTTGCCCATAGTTTCCCTCCGGGCGTGGGATTAGGGGAGATCAAATCATTGGGAACGGTTGTTATTAAGCCAAATGGTCAAGGCAATGGTTACGGCATTGAGGGGCGTTTTGATTTGAATGAGCTGAGCTCGCCTTAGTCCTGTTCAGTCGGGTTGGTTTCCTGTACGGTACCAAACGGATGATGCGGCGGCGCATAGATAGAATAGAGCTTGAGCGGCGTGCTTCCGGTGTTTATGACATTATGCCATGTGCCTGCAGGAACAAAGATGGCATATCCGTCGTATGCCATGGTTTGAAAATCAAGATGATCTTTGCTGTTTCCCATCTGTACGAGTCCTTGGCCTTCCTCAATCCGCAAGAATTGATCGGTTGTTGGATGGACCTCCAGCCCAATATCCTTGCCAGCATGAATACTCATCAAAGCCAATTGAAGGTAGTTTCCTGTCCATAATGCGGTACGGTAATTCCTGTTTTGCTTGGTTGCCTCCTCCAGGTTCACAACCAGCGGGCCTGTTCCGTAATCCTTTAGCTCAATCTCTCTGTAGTGCGCGTTCGGAACGTTAAAGCTCCAATTGTAATACCGGGGATCCCAATAATAACCCCAATAGTTGTTAGGCCATAGATCATGGCGGTAAGGATAAAGGTACATCCATGTTCTCCTTTCGACAAAACGATATATTCATCGCTTTATCCTATGCGTGCGCCTACTGAAAGGGGATAAAGCTTTCTCCTGATACGGTTTTTTATCCAATTGATTTCCATTTCCTTCTTTCCGAGAAAAAAAGTGAACTCCTTTGAGTATTTCTTACGTATATGCATTAACGGACAAGAGAAGATTACTCATACCGATTATGTTCGAAGAGAGGGGAATCCACGTTGGAATCGATCTGGCTGGAGTATGCGTGGGCATTGTTGATCCTGATAGGTTTAGAGGGCTTGTTATCCGCCGACAATGCGCTAGTGCTTGCGGTAATAGCCAAAAATTTACCGGACGATCAGAAGAAAAGAGCGATTAACTACGGTATTATTATGGCGTTTGTTTTCCGTTTTGGCGCTCTATTCGCAATCTCTTTTATTGCGAATGTCTGGCAGGTACAGGCGATTGGCGCAGCCTATCTGCTATACCTGGGTTTAAAGCACATCATTCAAGCGCGTTTCGGCAAAAAGAACGAGGATGTTCATAAGGACGAGAAACAAAAGGCGGGCTCGGGCTTCTGGCCTACGGTAAGCAAAATCGCTATCGCGGATCTCGCTTTTGCAATTGACTCCATTCTGGCTGCGGTAGCTCTTGCGCTTGGTTTGCCTGACTCTCCGCTTGGCGAGTTTGGCGGTATGGACGGAGGCAAATTCGCAGTTGTATTGCTTGGCGGTATTGCGGGTCTTATCCTAATTAAATTCGCGGCAACCTGGTTTGTGAAGCTGCTTGCCGATCGCCCGGCACTGGAGACTACGGCGTATGCCATCGTAGCTTGGGTAGGGGTGAAGCTGGCCGTAATTACGCTTGCTCATGAGGACATCGGCGTGCTTGATCATGATTTCCCTCATAGTACGGGTTGGACGCTTGTGTTCTACGGCGTGTTGGTTGCCATTGCGCTTCTCGGCTGGTTTGCCCCAGGCAAGAAACCGCAGAAGGTAGAGGCCTCTTAAGAGAAATTTAGCCCTAAATTTCGTAAAATGTCTTCTATTGAGGTAATATAGGAGATATTGTTCAAAGCATAGAAAGCAGGGTTAAGAATAGATGACGATTTCAAATACGCAGCGTTACCGCTTTAGTGAAGCGCCAATATGGCAAATAAACAGACAATATTACGAAGAAGAAGGCTTGAGGGCCTGGAATAACGACCAGGTTCCTCAATATATAACGAGTAATCCGATGATCGCGGCTGCTTATGCTGAGATGCTGTTCGGATTTCTTCAGGACAGAGCTAATCAGGGACAATGCCATGAGCCTGTTCAGATCGTGGAGCTTGGAGCAGGTGCGGGGCGGTTTGCCTTCCATGTGCTGCATGAGTTAAGCCGTTTAATAGACTTTGCGGGAATTGCGGTGCCGCCGTTCCGGTATATTATGACGGACCTTGCGGCAAACAATGTGGAGGCATGGCAGAAGCATCCTGCTCTTCAGACTTTTATCGAGCGGGGAATGCTTGATTTTGCCCGGTTTGATGCTGTGCAAGATTCGGAATTATTACTGGCTGCATCCGGAGAAACCATCCGGAGGGGAGATTTGCAGCAGCCTCTCGTCATTGTGGCGAACTACTTTTTTGACAGTATTCCGCAGGAGCTGCTCTATATAGGCGAAGGCCAGGTATATGAGGCCGATGTGCTGGTTAAGTACCCTGAAGACAAGGATTCGCTTAAACCATCGGAGCTGCTGTCGCAAATCGCCTTGAGCTACGAGCTCCGGCGCGCGCCGCAGTACGAGGATGCGTCTTATCCTTACCGCGACGTTATTGCCGTCTATCAGGAGCAGCTGGAGGACTCGCATATTTTATTCCCGGAGGCCTCTCTGGCTTGCCTGGACCGGCTGAATCAGTTGTCTCAGGCGGGAATCGTGCTGCTGACGGCGGATAAAGGGGATCACCTGCTCGAGCACTGGAGGTTCGCGGAACCGCCGGAGCTTGTCTTTCATGGCAGCTTTTCTCTGACGGCGAACTATCATGCGATGGGGGAAGTGTTGGAACGCAGCGGTGCTCTGGTCATGTTCCCTTCGCATCACTATGACAATATTAATATCGGCTGTATGATCAGCGTGAATTCGCCGCAGGACTATTACCAGACAAGGCTGGCTTACCGTCGGGGCGTCGAGCGTTTCGGACCGGATGATTTTTACAGCCTGAAGTGGTGGATAGACCGTTTTATCGACGACATGGGGCTTCGGCAAATCTTAAGCTTCTGGCGTCTTGGCGGTTATGACGCGGAATTCTTTATCCAGAGCACGAAGCAGATTTCGAGTCTGCTGCCGGATGCCCTTGATGAGGAGAAGGAGGATATTCTGCTCGGAATCGAACGGATGTGGTCGTCGTATTACGTGATGGAGCAGAAGTACGATCTGGCGCTTGAAGCGGGTCTCGTGCTGTTCGAAATGGACATGTACGGCGAGTCCAAGCGGTTCCTGGAGATTTCCGTGGAGGAAGACGAAGAGGAGATTGTATCTACCGTCTTTTATTGTCTGGCAATATGCTGTTTCGAGCTGGAGCTGGAAGAACAGGCTTTGCATTACCTAGGGGAGCTGCTGAGGCTCGAACCTGACCATGAGGAAGCAAGGGCTTTGATGAAAAATTTTGAGCTCGCATAAAAAACCTCTTGAACCTTACGTAACGTCATCTATTATGCTTAGGCTACCGGTAAACAGTTAGCGCTAATCTCTAATGAATGAATATACGGAAGGCGGAGTGGATTAATTATGGCTGCTATTCTTGGCGAGAATGAGATTGTTTCGACGCGTGAGTTTGAGTTTTCCCGTGAACGGGTGTTTGAAGCATGGGTAAATCCGGAGCTGCTCAAGCGCTGGTGGGGACCTAACGGCTTCACGAATACCTTCCACGAGTTCGAGATCAAGCCGGGCGGTAATTGGCGGTTTACGATGCATGGCCCCAACGGCGTCGACTATGCGAATCATAATGTCTTCGAAGAGATTGTACCCTTGGAGCGGATCGTCCTTAAGCATATGTCCAATCCCGAGTTCCGGGTGACGGCTATATTCGAGGATTTGGATGGCCGTGCGAGACTAACGTTCCGTCAGCTGTTCATGGACAAGAAGACCTTTGAGGCGGTTAAGGCTTATGCGGCCGATGGCAATGAGCAAAACTTTGATCGGTTAAACCTTGTTTTGCAGGAAGGCTAGATAGAAAACCCGTTGCTTCGAGAGTGAAGCGCGGGTTTCTTTTACGTTGGTTTCGCCTTGCCATCCGGGCATTACAACGTATAATGAGAGACAAGTAGATTTCAGATGAAACGTGAGGGGATGGTTATCATGTCAGTCGGAATTTTAGCTCATTTGCTTGGAACTTTGCCTTATAAGGAATTGGCGGCCAAGATAGCCGCTAACGGATTTCCGTATGTCCAATTGGCGCTGGGGAAAGCGTTCTCCGATATAGACTCGCGGCTTGGCAAGTTAAGCCCGGGGCTTGCTCAGGAAGTAGGCGGCGTATTTGCGGAGAATGGCGTCCGCATTGCGGTGCTCGGCTGTTATGCAAGTCTGGTCGATCTCGATGACGAGGTTTACCGCCATAATGTAGACCGCTTCAAAGAGCATCTTCGGAATGCCCGTCATTTCGGCGCGCCGATTGTGGCGACGGAGGTTGGCGGTGTAACGGATCCGGAGCGCCGCGGGGAGCACATGAAACGGTTAAACCGTGCGCTTGAGGAGCTTGTTGAAGAGGCGGAGCGCTGGGGCGTAACAATTGGGCTGGAAGCGGCCCAAGGACATATGATCGATACGGCTGAAACATTGGCCGAGACGATTGAACGTTTTCCATCCTCTTGCGTTGGCGTCGTGATGGACCCTTGCAATTTGATGAATCCGGCCCGGTTCGAGAATCAGGATCATACGGTCCGCGAAGCTTTCCGTTTGCTTGGCCCGCGCATCGTAAGCGCCCATGTGAAGGATTTGAATCGCGCGGCTGACGGTACCTTAATAGAAACGGCAGCCGGTCTTGGCGAGCTGAATTATCCGTTATTCTTCGAGCTGCTTGAGCAGCACAAGCCATACGGCTTTGCCACAATGGAGGCCGTAAGCGAGTCGAATATGGTGGAAGCGGCAAGGTTCGTGCGGGAAGGCCGGCTGGCTGCAAGAAGCAAGTAGCGAAATTTGAATATGTAAAAGCCGCGAGCAAGTTTAGCGGCTTTTTTATTGCAGTAAATGGGTATATACGACAAGGCGCTTTTCATGCTCCTTTTTGAGGCGGTTGTATTTTCCGGTGCAGGTAATCATGTTTAACCTTCTACCGTTTGTGTCGCCGAAAATTTTATCGAGTGGCGCTTCAGCCGTCGGATAGGATTCAACAGCATCAACCGCATATACGAGATATTTGCCGGACGAGTCGGAAAGGACGACGGGATCGCCCGGTTTCAGCTTTTTCAAGGGATAGAAAATAGCTGGCCCCGTATAATTATCAACATGCCCCGCAATAATAGCATTGCCCTTTTCTCCCGGAAGAACTCCATCTATAAATAACCCGGCGATATCGCTGGATACAGGCACGTCTATCTGTCCGTTTTCCAGTAATCCAACAGGCTCCACGGGAGCCTTTATCCCGACAGACGGTATCCAGATCCGATTAGGTACAATAACGGGAGTTTTGGCAGTTATGTCTTTAGGCTTTGACGGAGCTTTCGTCTCCGCTTCACGCAACGGTACCATAGTGTGAGAAGGGGCGGGCAGCGTGATTTCTCTATTTGGTTTACTTTGCTGCTTGGTTTGTTCCTTGGTTTGTTGTTTGGGCGATTGCTTGGTTTGTCCCGACGTGCAGCCTGTTAGCAGTATAAATAGTGCCAAAATTAAAATACCATAACGATTGCTCATATTATTCATCCTCTAAAGGGAAAGGAATAGAGAGCAAGCTGTCTCTATTCCTCCGCTGTTAGTGATTCGACCGGCGTCTTATTCGCTTACTCCGCCGTAGCCTGTTTTAGGGAGAGCCTTTGCACGCAGCTTTTGTTCCTTAGTTGATTTGGCATGCAGCTTATGCACTTTAGATTCGGATTTAGCGCGAAGCTCATGCGCTTTTGCTTTGTGCTGCTTCGCATGCATCTTATGTTCCTTTGCTTTTACTTTGTGTTCTTTAACATGCATTTTGTGCTCAACTTTTTTAGTCGCTGTTGGTTCCACAGCCGATGCGGAAGCTGTTGCTGCGGACACGGACAGGAATAGGCATGTAGTTACTGCGATCATTGCTGCTTTTTTCATTTGTTGTTCTCTCCTTAAGTTAGGTATGTTTTTTTCCCCTCGCTTAAGGTTAGCTGTAGAAATAAAAATATGAGTGGATTTTGTTTCCGTAAAAAAAGCACATTCCTCAACCTGCATGGCGGGCAAAGGGATTGTGCCCTTTTTGTTGTTTGGGCTATTTTACTAGCCGGATCATTGCAGTCATTTCCGCATCTCATTACGTCTACTAAAAAAATAACGCATGAATGAAAAATAATGGGGCACTCAGTTGTATTACAAGTGAAAGGAGGTGCTGAGGTGTACAATTCATATGAGCTCAATGAATCTGTGCGACGGGCCTTGGATCTATATTCGCAAAGCATGATCAAGATTGCTTTTGCTTATTTGAAAAATATAGCCGATGCGGAAGAAGTGACGCAGGAGGTTTTCCTGACGTATCTGCAGAAGCGTCCTGTCTTCGAGAACAGTGAACACGAAAAAGCATGGTTGATTCGAACAACCATTAATAAAAGCAAAAATATGCTGAAGACCGGCTGGTTCAAAAGCAGAAACCCTGTTCCCGAAGACCTGAGCTACCTCCCCAAGGAAGAAAATGAGGTTCTGCAGGCGGTGCTCTCCTTGGACAAGAAGTATCGGATTCCGATCCATCTTCATTATTACGAAGGATATTCGATCCAGGAGATTGCCGTTATTATGCAGGCGAAGGCCGCAACGGTAGGAACCTGGCTGGCCAGAGGACGCGCACTCTTAAAAGATAAGATTGGAGGCCTGGAGAATGAAGAAATCTGTCTATAAGTCCGCGATGTCTAAATTGCGAACCAGCGACGACTTCAAAGAGGCAACCTATCAGAAGTTAATGCTGGAATTAGAGAAGACTTCACATAATCCTACAAATCAAAAGGAGCCGATTAAAATGGAAAAAAGCAAAAAGAAATTGACAGGTTGGACAGTAGGTATTGCAGCAGCAGCAATCTTGGCGGTTGGCGTAATTAGCGTAAACCAGAATCAAAACAGCCCGGCATCCACGCCAACTAATCAAGGGCAGACAGCTGAAGCGACATCCAAGCCTCCTATCATGGGCAAAGTTGCGGTTAACATCGATGGCGTTATTTCTGAAGTAAGCACGGACGGAAAAAGCTTCAAAGTAGGCGATCTGTGGGTAGAAGTAACGGATAAAACGCAGCTGGGAAGCAGCGAGCCAACAGCGACAGCACCGTCCCAAGAGCTGCTTAATAAAGATTTCAAAGTTGGTGACATCGTATCCGGGTATACTTCCCAAGATGTAAGCACGGGCAAAGTTACGGCTGACGTGATCTACAACCTGATCGCGCCTGAGAAAGAAGACGCAGGCAAGCCTGCTACGACAGGAAAAATGGCGGTTAACATTGACGGTATCATCTCCGAAGTAAGTGCCGACGGCAAAAGCTTCAAAGTGAACGACGTATGGGTAACGGTTACTCCGGACACCATTATGGGCATCACGGAACCAACAGCCGGCGAACAATCCGATGAGCTGCTGCAAAAAGAATTCAAAGTAGGCAACGCGGTATCCGGCTTTACAACGGAAGATCTGAGCTCCGGCAAAGTAAACGCAACGCGTATTTACAATAACTTCGCTCCGCAAAAATAATAGCATGAAAAAAGAAGAGGCCCCTGTTTGTAAACTGGACCCCATAGACTGAACACTTGAAAAAAAAGTGTTTAGGCTGTGGGGTCCTTTTTGTATACTGGTATTGGCATCTAAGGAGGTTATCATGAGTAAGAAACTTTTCTCCAAGGCAGATCAGGAGCTGCTCTCTA
>NZ_JBBCVY010000012.1:0-175810 GCF_037146255.1 Paenibacillus sp. MMO-58 | reverse complement strand
TATAACGGCTGGCGCTACCGTTACGGTAATCGTCGCGGTTCCTTTTTTACTGCTATCTACCGTTGATGTTGCCGTGACCGTATAATCTCCCGGCGCGGCATCCGATGCGACGGTCACTTTACCTGTGCCGTCTACCGCCACTTTGTTGCTGGCGTCACTACTCGTCCATGTGACGGTTGTCGCTGCGCCGCCAACTACATCTACCGTTGCCGCAAGCTGCTTGCTGCCTCCTTGCTCTACGCTTGCACTGTTCGGGCTAACGCTCACGCCTATAACGGCTGGCGCTACCGTTACGGTAATCGTCGCGGTTCCTTTTTTACTGCTATCTACCGTTGATGTTGCCGTGACCGTATAATCTCCCGGCGCGGCATCCGATGCGACCGTCACTTTACCTGTGCCGTCTACCGCCACTTTGTTGCTGGCGTCACTACTCGACCACGTAACTGTTGTCGCTACCCCGCCAACCACATCTACCGTTGCCGTAAGCTGCTTGCTGCTGCCTTGTTCCACGCTTGCACTGTTCGGGCTAACACTCACGCTGTTAACCGCCGGTGCAGTGGTGACCGTTATCGTCGCGGTTCCTTTTTTACTGCTATCTACCATTGATGTTGCCGTGATCGTATAATCTCCCGGCGCGGCATCCGATGCGACGGTCACTTTACCTGTGCCGTCCACGGTCACTTTGTTGCTGACATCACTGCTCGTCCACGAGACTGTGGTCGCTACGCCTTCAATCGCTTCGACCGTAGCGCTAAGCTGCTTGCTGCCTCCTTGCTCTACATTTGCTCTAGCCGGGCTGATACTCAAGTTGCTGATTGCCAGGGGTACAGGGTCGGATTGTACGATCGCTCCGCCTATCCCTACCGACACATAGTTGCTGTTTCCAAAAACAACACTACATAAAGCATTTGTAAATCCGCTTGTTCGGCTTGTCCAGTTCACTCCGTTGCCGGAGGTTACAATCGTTCCATTTGCCCCGACCGCCACATAAGTGCCGTTTCCGTAGGTAACGGCACTTAGCAGATTTGTAGTGCCGCTCGTGCGACCCGTCCAGTTTGCTCCGTTGCTGGAGGTTACTATCGTTCCATTGTTCCCCACAGCCACATAAGTGCCGTTTCCGTAAGTTACGCCATATAGGTAATAGGAAGTGCCTATTGATCGGCTTGACCAACTCGCACCGTCACGGGAGTTTGCCGTCACTCCCACGTCCCCAACCGCCACAAATGTGCCGTTTCCATAGGTGATGCTCCTCAGAGGAGTATTCACAGGGCCGCTAGCTCCATTCGTCCAATTCTCTCCGTCGGTGGAAGTCACAATCGTCCGATTGTAGCCCACTGCCACATACTTGCCCGCTCCGTAGGTAACGCCAGTCAGAGCAACCGTAGCGCCGCTCGATCGACTCGTCCAGCTTACTCCGTCTTGGGAAGTCAATACTTTTCCAACGTCTCCCACTGCCACATATATGCCGTTTTCGTAGATGACGCTATATAGGTGATTCGTAATACCGCTTGTTTGGCTGGTCCAGCTTACTCCGTCGCTAGAGGTTAGTATCATTCCACTTGCCCCAACCGCTACATAAATACCATTTCCGAAGGTGACGCCATATAGTTGATTTGTTGTGCCGTACATCCGGTTAGTCCAGTTCACTCCATTGCTTGAGGTCAAAATCGTTCCGTTTGTCCCTACCGCTACAAACATGCCGTTTCCATACACTGCGCCCTTCAAATCGTATGTTGTACCACTCGTTTGGCTCGTCCAGCTCGTTGCGTTGCTAGACGTTACAATCGTTCCATTGTTCCCCACCGCCACATACATGCTGTTTCCGTAGGTGACGCCGTTTAGAGAGTTCGTAGTATTACTCGCTCGGCTCGTCCAAGTCAATACATTTGTAGAGGTATACAGTATTCCAGCGTCCCCTACCACCACATACCCGCTGTTTCCATAGACAGCGTTATATAGATAGATCGCAGCACCGAGCGTTGTATTCGCCCAAGTTGTTCCGTTGTTGGAATTCAATATCCTTCCACCCGAACCTACCGCTACATACTTGTTGTTTCCGAAGGTAATCCCTTCCAGAAGACTCGAAGCGTTGCTTGTTCGGCTCGTCCAATTTATCCCGTCGGTGGAGGTCACAATCGTAGTGTTGTATCCTATCGCCACAAATGTGTTGTTTCCATAGGTGACGCCAGTTAGATGATTCGTAGTATTGCTTGTTTGGTTCGCCCAGCTTACTCCATCGCTGGAGGTTAGAATGGCTCCGCTTAACCCAACCGCCACAAACTTGCCATTTCCATAAGCAACGCCAAATAGTTGACCCGTAATGCCGCTTGTTTGGTTAGTCCATTTGACTCCGTCTCGCGAGGTTACAATCGTTCCATAAGTCCCAACCGCCACGTATGTGCCATTTCCATAGGTAACATCGACTAGTTCATTACCCGTAGGCAATGGACTCCGAATATTCCACCCGTCAATAGAATCTGCAAAAGCATATTGGGGAAGATTGGCCGCCACTAACAATAATACGATGACTAGCGATATCCAACGTTTAATCATTGCTTCTTTTCACTCGCCTTCATGCTGATGTCCAATACTAGGACATTATAACTAGAGCGATGTTGCAAAATTGTTGCAAAATAAAAAGGAACCTGCTTCAAACCGCAGGTTCCTTACTCCAATAGGTATCAATCCGTTAAGCCGCGTAGCAAAGCGGTAAGCGTCTCGCCCGGCAAGGCTCCCAGCTCGTTGCTGATCAACTCCGCGTATTTTTCATAGTAGGCAGCTGCGCTTTGGGAACCGCCGATGCGATGGTGCAGCTTCAGTGCTGCTTCCCGAAGCGATTCGTCATAAGGGTTATGTTCGACCAGCAGATCGGCCAGCCGCAGCGCCTTGAACGGCTCTGCTTCGGCTTTCTCGTAATAGGTGAGCAGCTTTTTCCCTAGATGCAGAAAATACTGGCGATACTGCTTGCGGTATGGCTCGCACCAGACGCTGTCGAACTCTTGCAGGAACGGTCGGCTGCAGCGCTGTACAAGCTGCTCGACATGGGGCAGATTATCATGGCCCGGCTCGAAGGCTTCCAGCACAAAAAGCTCCAGTTCAGCCGCATCCACATCCGGTGCTTCATCGGACAAAACCAGCCTATAGCCGTTCCTTACAGAAGCTAGAGTCATTCCCGAGCCGCAATCGCGTAACGTCTTGTTGATCCTGCTGACCGTGCTCCGAAGGTTGATGCCTGCCTTCTCCTCATTCAGAGCCGGCCAGAGCGCCTCGAACAATTCCCATTTGCTGACTTCCTTCTCCATCGTCTGGAGAAGCATATAGGCAAGCAGCTCCGCGCATTTGGAAGTTACCCAGCGAACTGGATCCGAACCATCATCCAAACGCAGCGCGAACTTGCCGAACAGCTCAGCGATAACCTTCCGTTGTCCGCCGCTGCCGACTTCTGCGCGATGCTGCCGTCTATTCTCAATCCGTTCCAGCGAGCGCTGCAATTCCTCTTCCATCACCGGCTTCAGTAAATAGTCGAGCGCATTCACCCGGAACGCGTCGACAGCATATTGATTATAGGCGGTAATGAAAACGACCTCCATGTCGAGCTTGTCCTCATAAACCTGCTGTGCAATCTCAAGACCGCTCAACTCCGGCATTTCAATATCCAGAAACAGTACATCGGGTTGCAGCGCTTTGGCCATTCCAAGCGCCTCGTGAGGATTCGCGCAGCATCCCAGCACCTTTACGCCAGCATTCACCAGCATTCTGTCTATTTGCTCCGCAACCAGCCACTCGTCGTCTACGACTATGGCTCTCATCATCCCGCTTCGCTCCCCTCTCCGTCAGGTTCAACCGCTTCCGTTCGAAATGGAATTCTAAAATCAACGTTTGTACCTTTATCCTGAAGACTCTCGATCCGCAAGCCTTGCCCGAATTCATTCATCAGCCGTTTATGCACGTTGATCAGGCCGATGCTTCCGCCCATCCGCTCTGTCTTGAAAATTCGATCCACCTGATCCGGATTCATGCCGACCCCATCGTCCTGAACAGAAATCTGCAAGCCATGCTGATCGAGCCTTGCCCGAATGACCACCGTGCCTCCTGACAGTCGTTTCATTACGCCATGGCGAATGGCATTTTCAACCAGGGGCTGCAAGATCAGCGCCGGAACCAACGCCTCCGTTGGATCACCTACGTCCCATTCCACATGGAGGCGTTCTCCGAAACGGGCCTGCTCCAGCTCCACATAGGATTTGGTTAGAGACAGCTCCCGTATCAGACTTACTTTGGCATGACGGGGGTCCAGATCAAAGCTGAGCCTCAAATAGTTGCTGAATTCTCCCAGCAGCTTGCCTGCCCGCGCGCCATCGCTGTAGCATAACGATATAATGCCGCTTAACGCGTTATAGACAAAATGCGGCTTGATCTGCGATTGCAGAAACAGCGTCTCCATGCGGATAGCCTGCTCGACGGCTTCCTTCATTTTCAGCAACGTTTGTACCCTAGCCAGCAGCTCCTTGCCATTGAACGGCTTCACCAGAAAATCATTAGCTCCCGCTTCGAATCCCATCGCGATATCAGCCGGCGAATTGCGCACCGTCAACAGCAACACGGGCAGTTGGTAGAGAGGGTTGTCCTCCCGAATAAGCCTGCACACTTCATAGCCTGAAAGCCCGGGCATCATTACGTCGAGCAGAACAAGCGACAGTTCGCCGCGATGCTGCTTAATCAGCTTGAGCGCGTCCGCTCCATTGTAAGCCACAAGAACGTGATAGCGACTTGAAGAAAACAACTCCTGCAGCACCTTAATGTTGGAAGAATCGTCGTCCACCAGCAAAATCTTCACCTCGCCGGATCTTCCTTCCTTATAAGGCGGTTTCTTTTCCTGCGTGGGCGAACTTGTCACAGGCAACAGCGTAGGCTCAAGGCCGGTAGCGGCTTCTGCCCGGGCTGCTTCAAGTTCCCTTTGCATTCCTGCAGCCTCCGGCAGACGCAGCTCGAACACGGTCCCTCTTGCCGGCTCCGACCACTGCAGCTCCAGATCGCCGCCCATCTGAACCGCTAGCGCCTTCGATATTTTCAGACCCAATCCGGAAGATTGAAACGCCGAAACTGCCGGCTCCGCTTCTGCTTTGTACAAATCAACTTTGAAAAGCTCCCGCTGCCGTTCCTTGCTCATCCCTGCCCCGGTGTCGGCAAACGTTAGACGAAGCCAGCCCTCTCGCGATTCTGCGGCCACGGCTACGCTCCCCCGTTCCGTATATTTAAACGCATTGCCTACCAGATTCACGAGAATCTGTTTCAAACGATTTTCATCTGTGAACAGATAGAAGGTTCCCGGAGGAACCTCATTAATCAGCTGTATCTGATCGTTTCTGCGCAAAAATTTCAGCGCTTCGAGCGTAGCCTGCACCGTTCCGCTGACATCGAAGAACCGGTTGTGGAACTTTAAGCTTCCTTGCTGCAAGCTCTGAAAATCGATAATATCGTTCACCAGCGTAGACAGTCGGGTCGCCTGGGCTATAATAAAGTCGATATTCTCGCGATGCCGCTGCGCCAACTCTTTTCCGCTCTGGTCGATCACTACCTGTGCCAGATTTATAATGCCGTGCAGCGGCGTCTTGAACTCATGGGACGTATGAATGAGAAACTCGTCCTTCTGGCGATCGTACGCAATCAGCTGCTCGGCCAATCGCTCGTTTCGCAAGTAAGCATCGCGAGCCCGGTCCGACATGAGGAACGATTGCGATAGAACAAGAAGCAGCGGCGTTACGATCATATAATACGGGTTGTCCAGCGCTAACTGATAGCGTGTCTGGGCATATACCCAACTAATGATAAGGAAAAATAAACCCATTAAAATATAGTAAACTTGAAAACCGCCATTCCGATAACGGAAAATCCAGCGAATAACGAAAGCGAAAACGGTGATATGCAGAGTAATCCCTAGCCAAAGAATATAAACTAAATATTCGTTCGGAATTCCCACCAACAAGGCCAGAGATACATAATAAAACCGGCTCAGCCACTTATATTCCAAGCCTCTCTTATAGCCCAGGTACAAATAGACATAGAGGGCAAACGAGAAGATGGAGACATAGGGCAAGACAAAGAGCATCTTCTGCAATAACAAGAAGGAGATCCCGGGAAACAAGGTCGCCACGACGATTTCGTTGTCAAAGCTGAAGAATAACCCTAATGACAAGCAGAACAAGCTGAAGTAAGCGAGATAAGGATCCTTTTCCCATTGCTTGAACATACCTGCGAAGTAAATCCCGAATACCAGCAGCGTGGTGATGACAATCATATCCGCCAATCGAGCATTATCGCGCCTTGCCAATACATCTTCCGTAAACCCGAATTCGGGCGCTTGCACCAATCCGCCTTCCAGATAGCGGTAGCTGGCGATTTGAATGATGATGTCTATGGAGTCGGTGTCCGCTTTAATGGTACCGAAAAACGGAAGATTGCTAGGTACAAATCCAGCTGCGGACAAATCGGGTTTTCCGGTGCCGCCGAGGTCCGTTCCGTTCATGTAGACATGGCTGGACAGGCGTATTTTTTTACCCCTAAGACTATAAAAATTCGGGTCGCTAACCTTTATATGCAGACGGTACGTACCCGCACCATGACCGCTGCCCGCGGAATCGGCACCTTTCCAGCCTCCAGGGACATGAACGATTCGGCGCTCCGCTTTCAGTTCTTCACCATTTATATTGAAATCCTGAGGAGTCAGCAGCTTGTTCTCATAAAACTCCCATTCTCCCCGTAACGGTACAATCCCTTGCTTTGCAAAGTCCCATTGTCTGGCGTCTAACACTCCTCCTCGCGCTTCCGGATACTGAAACGTAGGATTCACCCACCCATAGATGAATAGTGCAGTAACAACGGTGAAGACAACAATCATGCCGACTAGTACCGTTACATGTTTTCTTCCTGTGCCCGGATCTCGTTCCGTTCCCATTATCCTCACCCAATAATCTATTGTTTGTAGCTATATTCGCTAAAGTAAGACTCATGTCCTTCTTCAATCGAATTCACGTTCTTACAGCCAATTATCTATGTAATCTGTTTCTTTGGCATCCTTTATCCCGAGCGCGAACTTAAAGTTTTCTTTGAGTTTCATTAATGGGCTAATCTACCATGATAAAATACAAGGAGGAAAATCGATATAAATTATCATGCTTCAGGGGGAGAATCGACTCTTGGCGAAGTTGAAGTGAATAAGCCATCTGGCTATGTTTTAGAGTCGCGAAAGTTCTCGTAAAAGATGTTCAAATCACATAAGATCCTTCACGGTAAAGGAGTGAGTCTGATGCTGGTCGTTGGAAGAAAACCCGGACAATACATAGTGATCAACGAAAAAATTATCATAAAGGTCATTAAAAGTGAAGAAGGACACTTACGCTTGGCTATTGAAGCGCCGAAAGATATCCCCATCGTTCGCGGAGAATTGCTTGATCAAGAATAGAACAAGTATCTCGGTTTTTAATGCAAAATTTTTTTTCGTAGAAAGACTAAACATTTCAAGTAAATGGTCGATATATAAATTAATCATATATTCGATTACTCATGGACGAGTAAATACGCATGTAGTTTCAAGGAGGAACTTTTTGAAACTGATGCCTATTTATTCGTCTTTTTGCTGTTTAAATGTTGACAATTGAATAAATCATTAAATAATAGCGAGACTTAGGATGAGCAAATAAGTCGCAGTCATTCTTCAGGAGGAAGAAGGGCAGCGACCTGTTTGCTCATTTTTTTATGTCAATATAACAAGCGGGATAAGGGGATGAGCCAATGCTCGTGTTAGGGAGAAAACCCGGAGAATATGTGATGATCGACAACAACATTATGGTAAAGGTCATTAAGAGCGATGAAGGCCATTTACGCTTGGCGATTGAAGCGCCGAAGCATATTGCTATTGTTCGTGGAGAGTTATGGGAAGAAAACAATATAGCCTTAGGAACGGCAAAATAGGTCGAGGTCCCTACCACTTAAGGACGAGTGGCGAAGTCAAGGAAGATAACCGTTTGACTTACAAATCCTTGTTGTGGATTAGCGCGCAATCCATCAATGACTTGTGAGTACAAGATATACGCTTCAAAGGATGCCAACGGATAGCCATCCTTAAAACACACCACATGGAGGTAATGAGAAATGAGAATTAACCACAACATCGCAGCACAGAACACGCACCGCCAATTAGCAGGTAACACAGCAGCATCAGGCAAATCTTTAGAGAAATTATCTTCGGGTCTTCGTATCAACCGTGCGGGCGACGACGCTGCAGGTCTTGCGATTTCCGAAAAAATGCGCTCACAAATCCGCGGATTGGATCAAGCACAGCGCAATGCGCAAGATTCGATTTCCTTGATTCAGACGGCAGAAGGCGCGTTGACCGAAACGCACAGCATCCTTCAACGTATGAAAGAACTAGCAACGCAAGCTGCCAACGATACGAACACTGCCGATGATCGCGGCGAAATTCAGAAGGAAATGAACCAATTGACGGCTGAAATTAACCGTATTGGCAATACGACCGAGTTCAACACGAAAAAACTGTTAAATGGGGGCATTTCGGATAAATCCGGTGTTGTAACGATTGATAAGACAACTAGTCCTTTCAATGCGGGAACGACGACGATTTCGAATCCGGATTTAGATAAGAACAGTTCTCTGAAGGCAGGAAATTATACAATAGATGTTATAGATACTGTAACGAAATCCGCAACCCACACTGCTGATAGTGTAGTTACTAACGTTAGCGTTGGAGCAAACTCAGCTCTGAGCGGCGATTATGAAATTCGCATTGATCAAACGCAAGCGAAGAATGCATCGCTTACAACACCAGCCGGCTCTGTAACAGCCGTTTCGATTAATCCTAATTCTACTTTGGCTGATGGTGCACATGATGTAACAATTACAAGAACAGATTCTGTTGCAATCGGCGCATTCACCGGCAGCAATACAGGTCTTACGGCCAATGGTATTACGGTTACAGGCACCAACGGAGTATCTGGAATCTATAATGTAAAAACAGAAGGCGTTTTAGGTACGGTAAGCAATGGTACTGTTGGCGCAGGTGCAGCTAACGCCCTTACTTTGAGTTTGGATAATACTTCGGCACTGAATAATGGAACAGGATATCAGCTTGCTTATAAAGATGAAGGCAGCGGTATTTATAGTGTTACATTAATGGATACCGACGGCACTACGGCTTTATCAGAAAAAGTTATTCTTGATGACAACGTACAAAATTATCAATTCAAGTTAGCAGGAAGCCCAGCTACTGACTTCGGTGTGAGCTTTACAACCACTACTGGGGTTAACGGCAAATTAGCAACAGCCTCAGCAGACGGAAAATCCCAAACTTTTGACGTAAGCACTAAGGTTACATTAAGTCAAGGCGGCAACACCGTAGGTGCTGCTACTATTGTTGCAGGTGTCACTGCTGCAGATAGTGTAACGATTGGAGATTTCAAGATTGACCACGGCGTTGGTAACACAATTAGGAACGGAACGGATAGCTTTACTGTCACTAATGCGCTTACAGCATCATTGGACGGCGGACCCGCAGTAACATTTACTGCCGGCAACACAGTTACCTTTGCAGACGGAGTAAGCGTTAATACAGCTGCTGATATTACAACGTATAGCGATTCTAAAACTTACGACCTTTCCGTTGGTACGGCAGACGCTTATACTGCAACAGTCCAAAATGCCGGCGGCGGAGCTGTGGTTGGCGCGCAAACCGTTATAGTTGAGGATGGCGGCACTTATAACCTGGGTAATGGCGTAGATTTCAAGGTCGGTACACTTACTGGCCCTGCCACTCATGGATTTAACGTTACTGCCGGAACAACGACAAACGCTAAGCTGACAAACACAACAACTGGTGATACGACTACGAAATCTGCTATTGCAGCCAACTCCACGATCGATTTTGGAAATGGTCTCAAAGTAGATATTGGCGCAAAAACGAATGGTCAAGCCGTTTTTACAGTTGAAGGCAGCGTTGAGGATAGGTCCTTGTCGATGCAAGTCGGAGCAAATCAAGGTCAGTCTTTGTCCATGAATGTTGCAGACATGCGTGCAAGTGCTCTCGGACTAAGTTCTGCCGATGCATCTGCAGTCATTAAAGATAGAAGTGGAAATGTGATTGCGGGTGCTGCTTGGACAACTACGAAAGACACCAATAATGGCACTGATAATGTTAATAGTGAGTACTCCCTTGATGTTTCGGATGCAACTAAGGCTTCTGCAGCAATCAAAGTACTAGACAATTCCATTAATGCTGTATCCTCCGAACGTTCCAAATTAGGTGCATACCAAAATCGTTTGGAGCACACAATTAACAACCTTGGAGCTGCTTCTGAGAACCTTACGGCCGCTGAGTCGCGTATCCGTGATGTGGACATGGCGAAGGAAATGATGGAGTTCACGAAGAACAACATTCTTACTCAAGCAGCACAAGCTATGTTGTCTCAAGCTAACCAACAGCCGCAAGGCGTACTGCAATTGCTCCGTTAATTTTCTAAAAATATTCCATATGCAAAAACAACCTCCATCTCCACTTTATCATGTGTGGAAATGGAGGTTGTCTTGTATGAAGTCTGGAATCCGCTCTCTCATGCGAACACTTTGAGGACAATGTGGGAGACTTGTAGTATGAGTTTCGCTAGATAAGCAGCCGAATCCATTGCAGCTATCAGCCTTAACTACGTTCGAGCTTGCAACGCACTTCTTGCAACCAGCATATATCCAGCCCCCCGAATCGTAATAACTCTCTCGGGATGGGCAGGGTCAGCCTCGATTTTTTTGCGTAAATTACTGATATGTACAGCGACCGTTCTCGTATCCTCCAGACTCTCCATTCCCCAGATAAGCTGAAACAACGTATCGACACTGACGACACGATTAACATTTTGTGCCAGATAGGACAATAGGCTGAACTCTTTTTTCGATAAAAAGATGGTTTCACTACCCATGTTGACGGACTGTGCGTAGAAATCCAACGTCAAATCCGGTAACTCCAGCAGTTGTTCCCTTCTGCCCGTCGACACTCTGCGAAGATGAGCTTTGATCTTGGCCATGAGTACTCCAGGGCTGAACGGCTTGGTCACATAATCGTCACCGCCATAGGATAATGCGTTGATTTTCACTTCGTCTTCCTCACGGCTGCTCAGAAACACGATCGGCGCATTCGTGTAGCTACGTGCCTTCATGCACCAATCAATACCGTTTTCATTTGCCAACAGTACATCCAGTACAATCAAATCCGGCTGGAAAGACTCAAGCAGCTTCATGGCGTCTGTCCCAGTATGACTGTAGGAGGATATGAAACCCTCCCTCTCGCAATACACCTGAACAATCTCGCATATATGGGGATCATCATCGACGATCATTATTTTGTAAGTGTCCACCACACCGTCACCTTTCTTCATTTACAATACAAGGAAGCGATACATAGAATATCGACCCTGTCTTGCCGTCGCTCTCCGCTCGAACCGTCCCTCCATGCGCTTGTACGATTTCCCTGCAAATCGCCAGGCCGAGCCCGCTGCCCTCTACACCCTTCTCCACGCCAGGTCGATCATACCTGTAATTGCGATCGAAGATTTGCTCGAGCTGATCTGGAGGAATACCCATACCAGAATCTTGTACGCTAATTATCGCATTGCGGGTATGATTCACCTCGTCCACAGCTAGCGCAATACGCACCAGCCCCCCCCTAGTGGTGAACTTCATCGCGTTCGACACTAGATTAAACAAAGCCTGATCTAATCTTTGCGCATCCATCTCGACAATAGGCAAGTTAGGTCGTTGATCTTCCGCTTCTCCGATATCCAGCATGAAATCCAACTCCGCGTCACGCACAACCAACTCATATTGTTCAAAAAAACCACGCAAGAAATGAATCAGATGGACCGGCTCCATTCGGTACGAGACTTGTCCCGTCTCTAGATGCGACAAGAGGGACAACTCCTCGATCATGCGGTTAATCCTTATCGTGTTATCCCGGATATACTTCAGGTACTGTTCATTATGTTCCGGCTTGACCCTGTCCTGGATAGCTTCTACATACCCAAGCATGCTGGACAGCGGTAAACGCAGATCATGCGTTATATAGGCAAGGAGCTTCTTCCTCCCTTGTTCAGAGTGAAGCAACCGGTCATAGGAAGTACGGAGATCATCATGAGCTGCGGATAAGGCCTGTGTGCGTTCCTGCACGGTCCGTTCCAAATTCATGTTCATTTCGGTCAGCTTGTTGTTAGCGTCCTGCAGCTCACGTGCAATCCTCTCCTCGTTCGATGCCGCCCTCGTAAATCTCGAAGAAAGTAGAATCATCTGTGCGATCGTAAACACCAATAGACCAAGCGGAGATGTATTACCGATCTTCGACCATTCGTTGTAATATAAAAAATCGTTGATGACAGTAGCTAAAGCAACCACCGACACGAGCAGGAAGATCAGCGCCCCCTCCCTACGCCGCACAGCCGCGTAGACCAGTCCAACCATTAGATAAACCATATGAAGAACAACCATCACACCGATTATCAGTAATAATTTTGTATATATAATTGCTGGAGTCACCACAACAAGGATACAGAATGCGCCTGTTACGATCCGCGAGCCAAGAAGAAACCAACGCGACACATAATTAGGAAAGATGCATTCAGAGTACATCGTTATGATGTATCCACCGCTGCACAAAATCAGGTACTCGATCTTGAACTGCAGTTCCCATGGAACAGCTGGCCACCATTGTGTGATCAAGTGCTCGCCGACCAGCAAGGATCGGATACCGAACAACATGGTGAACAGACCAAAATACAATGTAGCCCTGTCTTTGCGTCGCAGTATGTATAACAGCAGGTGATACACGCCAATCACCAGCAGGCTTGCGGTGATGAACATTTCAGCGGCGATTTTCAGATTTGTCCTAACCGTTAACATATCACTGCCGCCCAGCTCGATATACTTGGTAATGCCGCCTCGCTTATGATGGAAGTTGGCTACTTGCATAACCAGCTCCACCCTGTCATTCTCGGGCTGGAAGAACACCAGCTTCGTTGCCAGCTGCGGTGTCACGCTGCTCTTGTCCTTACCAACTACACCGACTTCTGTCAATAGCTCGCCATTAACCCATAATTTATACGCATGAAAGATGGTAGGCAGCCGCAGAGCAAGCCGCTCATTCTTATCCTGCTCGCTAAGCTCTATGACCAACCGAAATGTTGCAAAGCCTGTACCGTTCAGCTGCTGACCATCTAACCGATAGCCTAGCCACGAGCCCGGGACGCTGATCCAGCGGTCATTATTTCCGTCCCTTGCCGAACGAATCTGTAGATTCTCAGGTGAGAGCAGCTCTTGCCAGTAGAACGCCCACTCCCCTTCTAACTTTTGCGGATTCTTACTTACATGAACCTGCGTTAAATCCAGAATGCCTTCTTTACTTTGGAACTTAGGGGAGTCCGGTACAGAGATGACGGCATAGCTTGCAATCAAACCAACAACAACGGCAGCAGCTATATAAAGCAAGATAGTACGAGAACCGAATCGGGGAATACCCCTCATTATGAAGCCGACCTCCAATATTCTAGATGAGCAATAAGTAAGTAGATTAACTAAATAATAACATCATTAAAGGAAATGTGTCCTGCAAATATCTGCGAGGCGTTGAACGCAAACATCACGATGAGGTCTTTTTTTGAACGAAAGAAAACCGTCCACTTCCGGACGGTTCATTCACGTGCAAACCTAAGTTTTAAGCAAGAAGAAGGGAAGGGGTAACGATGCAGACTTATCGATGCAGACTTATCGATGCAGATTACAGAGGTAGATTTAGACGCCGTTTTCTTACACCACATTTCCCGTGATTTGCGGGGGTAAATACGGCTCTTAACTACTACTTCCTTACGAGCGACACGACACTCTCCACGTGACTCGTCCATGGGAACATATCAACCGGCGTAACCTCCACCGTCTTATAGCCTCCGTCTTCGAGCGTGCGCAAGTCGCGTGCCAGCGTGGAAGGATTGCAGCTGACGTACACCACCCGCTCCGGCTGCATCTTCAGAATGGTATCCAGCAGCGCCGGGTCGCAGCCCTTGCGCGGCGGGTCCACGACGATAACGTCGGGGATAATTCCCTCTTCGCGCCAGCGCGGGATGACTACTTCCGCCGGACCGGCTTCAAACGAAGCGTTGCCGATGCCGTTCAATTCCGCATTCCGCTTCGCATCCTCGATTGCTTCCGGCACAATTTCCACGCCGTAGACCCGGCCAGCCTTCCGTGCGAGGAACAACGAGATCGTCCCGATGCCGCAATAAGCGTCGATAACGGACTCCTTGCCTGTCAGCTGCGCATAATCAACGGCTGTCCGGTAGAGCGCTACCGTCTGTGCCGGGTTCACCTGATAGAATGAACGCGCCGAGATCGCGAATCGGATACCGTCAAGCTCGTCATAGATAACCTCGCTGCCCCATAACACCCGCGTCTCGTCGCCAAAGATGACATTCGTATCTCGCGTGTTTACGTTCTGCACAATGCTTTTTACTTCCGGCAGCGCAGCGCGAATCCGTTCCACCCATTGCTGGGCTTCCGGCAGCTTGCGTCCGTTCGTCACAAGCACGACCATAATCTCGCCGCTTACAAAGCCTGTCCGCGTCATGACATGACGCAGCAGTCCTTGCCCGGTTTCCTCATTATAGGCTGAAACGCCAAGCTCGCGGCCGATCGCCTTCACAATCCGGACAACCTCATCGTTGCGGTCATGCTGAATATGGCATTCATCCGTATCGATAATGCGATGGCTGCCCTTGGCGTAAAAGCCCGCAACCAGCTCTCCGTCTCCCGCCGATACCCCGACCGGCACCTGCGCCTTATTGCGGTAGCGCCAAGGATCGTTCATCCCTACCGTTGGATGAACGATAATTCCGGACGCCGCCTCTCCGTCGCCTGCAATCCGCAGCTTCCCGATCCGCTCCAGCGCATCGACGACATGCTGCCGCTTCCAGTTCAGCTGCGCGGCATAGTCCATATGCTGGAGCTGGCAGCCGCCGCATTTGTCGTAAATGCCGCATACCGGTACAACGCGGTCCGCGCTTGCATCCAGGAGCTCTTGAAGGCGCGCGTAGCCGTATGCTTTTTTCACCTTCATCACTTTCGCCCGTACACGCTCGCCTGGCAGTGCTCCCTGAATGAACAAGGTATAACCGTCCGCCCGGCCAACCCCCTCGCCGTCATGGGTCAGACCGATGATGTCGACAACAACCTCATCGTTTTTTTGCACCGGCGCATCCACAACAGCCTGCGAAGGTGCTCTTCCCGCTCCTCCGCTTTTCCGGCCGCCTTGTGTATGGCTTTTTCTATTTGAACCCGCATTACGCGTATGATTTCTATTCATCATTGCTCTCCGCTTCCTCGTGCTATTATCCCTATAGTGTAATGCATCTGCATAAAGAAATAAACCTCCAACAACAAGCACCAGGCCTGTTATTAGAGGTTTATTCCAATTGCTATCAGCGATTGCGATAGGAAGCTTCACCATGCTCGTCGGCAAAAATCTGCAGATGCGACGGCAACACCGAGAACGTAAAAGGCAGCGTACCGCCGTATTCACCATCTAGGTTAATCTGCACATAACTTGGTGAAGTGACCTTCATCTTATTCGTGCGGAAATGAATCACATGCGAATCGTTCAAATGCTCGCCCCGAAGTGCCAGCGTAGCGATCCGGATAAACTCGGCCAGGTTGCATTTCCGGAGAAGCACGACGTCAAACAGCCCGTCATCCGGCTTCGCATCCGGCGCCAGCTTCTCGAATCCGCCAACCGAATTGCTGTTGCAGATCAGGAAAAGCATAAATTCCTCGTGGAATTTGCCTACCCCTTCTGCTTCGATAATTAACTCCGTCGGGCTTAAGCGGGTCATCTTCTCCAAGCCTTTCAAATAATACGCCAGCTGCCCGATCATCGTCTTCAGCTTAATCGGCACATCATAGGTCAGCTCGGTCAGCGAGCCGCCTCCCGCGATATTAATGAAATAACGCTCATTCGCTTGACCGACGTCAATCGGCCGCGTGTAATTCTGGATAATCAGATCGCACGCGTATTCCCAATGCTTCGGGATGCCCATCGCGCGGGCGAAATCATTCGTTGTTCCCAGCGGTAAAATGCCAAGAGGAGGCCGGTTAGGCTTATTGGCCATTCCGTTAATAACCTCATAGATGGTTCCGTCGCCGCCTGCCGCGATAATCAGATCATAATCCCGCTCCGCTGCATCCGCTGCGGCGATCGTTGCATCTCCCGCTCCAATCGTCGCGTGGCAGCTGGTCTCGATTCCTGCCTGATCCAGCTTCTGCAGAATATCCGGGAGACGACGTTTCATCTCTTCTCTTCCCGATGTCGGGTTGTAAATCAATCTTGCACGCTTCATCGATTAACCCACCATTTCTTTCAAAAAACGGTCACTTACCTCTCCTGAAGCCAAGCCGTCATACGCCGCTCCAGCCACCGCTCAATAGCCGGATGAGGCAGCATAGCCTGCCCGTTGTACCGGTAATCCAGACCCTGCAGCCGCGATGGAATGACCGTATTCGTAAAATAACCCTTGCTCAAAAATAAAGGAACGACGATTACCGCTTCATTTGGCCGCTCCTCTTGCAAAGCTCTCAAATGATCCGCCGCTTGGTCGGGCAGCAGCATCGCCGTGGCGGAGTGAGCGAATCCGCCCAGCTTCCGAAGCCTTTCCGCGAGCTGGTTCAGACCGTGCTGCCAGCGTTCATGGAAAACCTTTTCCCGGCTACCATGCGCAATAAGCATAACCGTCTCTCTTTCAGGCTGAACAGACAGCGGCTTAATATTCGACAGCAGCAGCTCCGCTATATCGGGATCGTCGTCAATCGGCATGCCGTAATGAACCTTGGCGTTAACCCGGAAGAGGCCAAGATCGCCTTCAAGCTCGGCTACCGGCGGCAGGCCAAATGCCTGCCCGATCTCATCGACATGCGTGCTGCCGGACGAAAGGAACAAAGGAAGCACGAATAAATCCGTTACTCCCTGCTCTTCCAACGCATCTATGCCATCCTGAATCAAACGGCCTTCAACAATTTCGAGAAAAGAAGAATAGACCGGCACGCCTTGTACTTGCGGAGAGGCTGCAGCGGCAGCAACCGCCTCGTCAACCAGCCGAACCCATTCAGCTTCCCTCGAACCATGACTGATCACGAGAATGCCCGGTTTCATGGCACTATCTGCCTAAACGCTCTAAAGTCATTTTATACCCATCGTTGCCATAATTCAAACAGCGCTTAACCCGGGAAATCGTCGCCGTGCTGGCGCCTGTCTCTGCCTCGATTTGGTTGTACGTGCTGCCCTTGCCCAGCATGCGCGCAACTTCGAGACGCTGCGACAACGACTGGATTTCGTTCACCGTGCACAGATCATCAAAAAAGATATAACATTCCTCAACGGATTTAAGGGTAAGAATCGCTTCGAATAATTGATCGATTGCTTTATCGTTCAGCTTCTTAAGCTGCATTATCATCCACTCCTCAGGGGCGTGATTACACGCGCATTTCAGGCATTGTCATTAATGTCTAATGCTCACATTGTAGCTTTTTTAGGGGGTTTTTTCAAGCATTACCGTATTCACGCTTTACAGGACGGAAGAGCAGCCCGTAGGTAAATATCCGCATTATTTATATAAAAAAAGGGCATTCGTCCAATCGTCATGTTTGCCTATGCCATAGACTAATACCAAGAATACTTCCCTATACGGCATACGGGACCAGACCTGCGTGCAGGCTAATCCCCCATGTGGAAGCGGACGGAGTAGGGAAGACATTGTTCCATAAACTTTGAAAAAAGGTTGTGATCCGCGTGAATTACCGGAACTATCCTGGCGGGGGCGGGCATTCGAACCCTCACCAGTATCCGCCGCACTCACCGCACAGCGGCCATCACCGGCGCGGCTATGCCCGTAACCAGACTAGTCAGGGATTTAACAGCTTCCAGAATCCTCTTGGCTTCGGTACGGACGGCGCCCCGATTCCACCTGCGCCACCTGTCTTTTCGACGGAAGAGACTATTATACAACATGAGGAAAGCCTGCCTGTCGTCGTGCCGGCTACGGCGGCAGAATTGGTGGAGACGACAACACCGGCCAAAGCCGGCGGCTTTAGCATGCCAAGCTTGACCGAGATCAAAGGCTTTGTTGACCGGATTGGCGGACTGGATGGCATTCTGACCACGGTGGGCAAGGTTCAAAAGGTCGTATCCAGTGTGTCGCAGATGGCTCCTCTCGTCAAGGTCATTCTGGGCTCCTTCAAAAAGGACTCCGGCAGCGACGCGGCGGACGAAGATATCGAATTCGTACCGAAGAAACGCAAACGCCGCAGAAAACCAACGGGCTCCGCCGGCAGACGCCGCAAGCGGAAGCGGCAGCGTTAATTAGCAATGCCTACTGAACCACCCCGATTGCAGCTTCCGGCTGCAGACGGGGTGGTTTTTTATTTGCCCGTTTGTCGAGTTATGCAAGATTGGTCTATGCTCCGCCATGACTATAGAACTAGCCGCATTGTCGAATAAACGCTTTCTGACGTTGGTTGTCAAATTCAACACTTGTTTTTGCACGGGTAGAGCTATATTTTGAACATAAATTTCATAATTTTGGAATTTTACTCCAAAAGACTCATGAGGATTTTCTTAACTTCAACTACAATCATTATAACCTTATAACTTTTTAAACAACTTTATCGCTGCAGCCATTGTACCCGATCCTTGTTTGCCCGATATAAGCTCCCCCGAGTTTATATAAACAAATTATTAGGAGGTATGAATAATGACTGTATTACGACTGTCGCGGCCTGCTCCATTCAAGATCATGACGATTTGCGCTCTTCTCGTGCTTGCCGCCGTCTCCATGCTGTTCACGACGGCAAAAGCGTACTCGCATGGCTATGTGGAAGGACCGGCCAGCCGGGCAGCGCTGTGCAAAAGCGGAGCAAACACCGATTGCGGTTCAATCGTATATGAGCCGCAAAGCCTGGAAGCCCCTAAAGGCTTCCCAGCAGCAGGACCTGCCGACGGCAAAATCGCAAGCGCAAACGGTGCTTTTCCCAAGCTGGATGAGCAATCCGCAACCCGCTGGGCGAAAGTGAACATTTCCTCGGGCACAAACACCTTCACCTGGAAGCTGACGGCCAATCATTCAACCGCAAGCTGGAAGTACTATATTACCAAGCCGACCTGGAACCCCAATGCCGCTCTTACCCGCGATTCCTTTGATCTGACACCTTTCTGCTCCGTTGCTTATAACGGCGCGCAGCCACCGTTCTCCTACTCCAATACATGCAACGTACCCGAGCGAAGCGGCTACCATGTCATCCTCGCCGTGTGGGAGGTTGCCGATACGGCCAATGCTTTCTATAACGTCATCGACGTTAACTTTACCGGTTCGAATCCCGTCGACACAACGGCTCCTTCAGCACCAGCTTCTCTTGCGGCAACCGCTACGGCAGCGACAAGCGTATCCTTGTCCTGGAATGCTTCGACCGATAACGTTGGCGTTACAGGCTACAAAATTTATAGAGGCACCACGCTAGCCGGAACGGCAACGGGCACCAGCTATACCGTTACCGGCCTCACGGCAAGCACGGCCTATACGTTTACCGTAAAAGCGGTTGATGCCGCAGGCAACGAATCCGCCGCTAGCAACAGCCTGAGCATTACGACAACGGCGCCTCCGGCCGTCGATACATCGGCACCTACCGCACCGGGAGGACTTCATATCATGGGTACTCCAACCTCCTCCAGCATGATGCTGATGTGGAGTCCGTCTACCGATAACGTAGGCGTTACCGGCTACAAAATTTATAACGGGTCCACGCTAGTCGCAACGACCTCCGGTACCGCAACATCCTATACCGTTACCGGTCTTGCCGCAGGCACAACCTATAACTTCGCCGTTTATGCCATCGATGCGGCCGGCAACCAATCGTCCGCCAGCACGGTCAGCGGCACAACGGCAGCGTCTACGGGCGCGCCTGCCTGGGCGCCAAATACGGCTTATGCTGCAGGAACCTTGGTTACGTATAACGGAGCTACTTATAAATGCCTTCAGGCTCATACTTCCCTCACCGGATGGGAGCCTTCGAACGTACCTGCCCTGTGGCAGGTGCAATGAATAAAATAAAAAGTGCCGGGGACCATCCCCGGCACTTTTATTTTATTCTTACATAAATACCGTATCAATTACCCAATACACGCCTGCTGCAAATAGCGCCGTGATCGGAATTGTAATAAACCATGCGATAACGATCTTCCCGGCAAGCGACCAGCGCACGCTGGAGAAGCGTTTGGCGGAACCAACGCCGAGAATCGAAGAGGTGATAACATGCGTTGTGCTGACAGGCAGCTCGAGCATCGTTGCCGACAGGATAACGCCTGCCGAGCCTACGTCTGCGGCAAAGCCGTTAATCGGCTCGATCTTGAAGATCTTCGTGCCCATCGTCTTAATAATCTTCCATCCGCCAATGGATGTACCAAGAGCCATCGCAAGCGCGGCGGACATCTTAACCCACAGCGGAACCTCGAAGTGATCCTGGATACCGCCTGCTACGAGCGCAAACGTAATGATACCCATCGCTTTCTGCGCGTCGTTTGTACCATGGGAGAACGACTGGAATGCCGCGGTCAGGATCTGTCCGAACCGGAAGCCCTTGTTCACCTGATGCGGGCTTGTCCTTGCGAAGATTAGCTTTAAGATCCACATGATGATAAAACCGGCCGAAAAAGCAATCAACGGCGAGAAAATAAGCGCCTTAACGATATCGATAAACCCGTGCGCGTTAATGGCATCAAATCCCGCTCCCGAAGCTACCGCGCCGGCAAGCGAACCGATCAAAGCATGCGAGGAAGACGAAGGAATGCCGAACCACCAGGTAAGCAGGTTCCAGGCAATCGCCGAGATTAGGGCCGCGATAACGATTTCTACCCCGTTCGACAGATCCGCCGGATTGGCAACGCCGCTTCCGATTTTTTTCGCAACGCCCGTAAACGTAACCGCACCGATAAAGTTCATGCACGCTGCCATAATAATGGCAACCCTTGGTTTAAGGGCACGGGTAGATACCGTCGTAGCGATCGCGTTCGCCGTATCGTGGAAACCGTTAATAAAGTCGAAACCGAGCGCAAGTATGACAACCATCCATAATGTGATTGAATCCATTTGAATTGACTCCTACTCTCCGTGTAAGCTTAGCTGTTGCGCATAATGATCGATTCCAGCGTGTTTGCTACGTCTTCGCAGTAGTCGGTCGTTTGCTCCAACATTTCGTAGATTTCTTTCCGCTTCATCAGTTCAATCGGATCAGTCACATTCGTGAACAGGCTCTTGATACAAACGCGGAGCAGGTCATCCGCCTGGTTCTCCAGCTCGTTGAGCGCAATGTTAGGCTCGCGGATCGCCAGCAGCTTTTTGTCGGTAAGGAGATAGATCGCTTTCTTGATTTGGTTCGCGGAACGAAGCAAAATATCGCCAAACAGCGTTATATATTCGTCTTTTTCCTGAATATTGTACATTTCAAAGCGCGATGCGCATGCTTCAATGCCGTCAAGCACATCGTCAAGCGAACTTGTTAAAGCCATTATATCTTCCCGCTCAATGGGGGTAATGAACGTTTTGTTCAGTTCTTTCAGAATCGTATGTACGTACTGGTCGCCTCTGCTCTCATGCTCTTTCATGATTTTGGCGAACTGAGTGACATCCGACAGGTCCGAAACACCGTTTGCGAAATATTCGATTGCGTCAACCAGTGTATCCGCCATTTCCTCAAACGTCTTAAAGAAAATATCCTTTTTCTTAAACATCGTAATCCCCTTTACCCGACTGGATGGTTAGGCATCATTTCGAAATGAGCCCACAATATCTTAACACAGTTTACTTTATATTTGTTAAGGGAATGTAAAGGATTTATGAAAAGTTTTCGTTTTTGCAAAAAAAATATAAAAAGATGCGTCCCGCAAAGGAACGCACCGCTTTAATCTCTTTTTGCGGCACCCTCTACACCTAGTTAGAGTGTGTCCGACATCCATTGTTTTTACCCATAAATCACATGCTCGGCGAAAGTTGGCGTATTCGGAACGACCTGGAAGAACGTTTTTCCCGGTACAAAAGGAAGCTCGACGCCATCCTTCATCAGCCTCACCATATTGTCGCTTGCACGAACCCATTCGCATTCCACGACCTTGCCCTTCTGGAACATTAACGCCGAACCTCCCGCATGCAGATCTACCGAAAGCCGTCCAACATCATCCAGCGTCTTGTGATTGGCGCCAAGCACAACCACGTTGGAAGCACTCAGCTGCTCGCCGTTATTCAGATCGGTATGCGGCTCATCATTGACGAGTCGCTTATACAAGCCGCTTGCCGCGTCATAGTCGTAGGAGACCTTGTAGTCCTTGAGCAAAAATTTAATCTGAATCGAGGACGCAGCCGCGCCAGACGCAGTTGCTCCTTCTTCCGCAAAGGTATAAGCCGGAACCGTAACGTCGCTGCGGTACCCCTTCTTCTCTGCGCCTGCACGAAGCTTATCCAGCTCCGAGTACAGATTATGGGGAGCCTTGCGATCCTTGCTCCGCCAGAAGTACGGACCCGCGTTCGAGATTTCGTCCAGATAAGGCTTGTCCTGATGCTGCAAAATATCATAGGCGTCATTGCTGGCTCCCGAATGAGCCAGAATAGCGCCGTAGCTTTCCCCGATATCAATCAGGTACGGACGAATGCTGCGTATCGGTCCAATCGCATCGGTACCCTTGTCCGTGCTTTGGAAGATCGCCACCAGCCGCGTAATGCCGCCCTCCGCGAGTACTTCCCACACCACATCGGCATTGGTGAGCCCCGATTGCGGACGAGCCGGCTTCAAGTTGTTGACCATAACCGCAACAGGGCGCGCTGTTGCTTCTGCTTCACGCTTCAGCCCGGTAAGAGGGGCCGTGAAAGAAAGCTCCGGCGTTGGTTCAGCCGATGGTGCAGCCTCCGGTTCCTCGGATAATGTGGGAGAAGGTCCTGTTTCTCCCGTATTTTTGCCTGAACCGCCGCAAGCGGATACGAAAACAAGTAGAATAACCAAGCTGATCAACCATGCCCTGCGAAAACGACTTCCCATAAGTTCCCCGCCTTTTAGTAGAGAATGATAGCGTACAAAAAACAATTACTATCATTTAAACATAAAAAGCGGGACATGTCTTCCTAAATACTCCAGTTATGCCATTCCTGCTGTTTCTTATCAAGCCCTTCCAGCCACTCGGATGTTACGCGGATCGCTTCCTCCTGATGATGGCGGGTGGAGTACGTATGGTTTGCTTGGAAAATAATCTCCTTGTCGCATAACCCGTCGCTGCGCGTCCAGAATACCTTCTGGTACAGGAAGCTGTAATCAACCGGAATCAGATCATCGCTAGTGCCGTGGACAAGCAGCACTTCTCCGCCAAAGCGCGTTGCCGCTTGGAACGGCTGATGCTGCAGCAGCGATTCGAAGAACACCGGCTGCAGCGTAAAGCCCGCATAATCCGTACTGCCCTTCTGAACCGACTCGTCATAACCTGCGCGGCCGACGATCCTTACAATATCATTAAACGGATACGCAACAGGCGACCACATAACCAGACGCTTGACGCGTTTATCCCTTACCGCCGTCAGAAGCGCAATCGCACCTCCAAGGCTATGCCCAAGCAGAACAATTCGTCTTGGGTCCACGCAATCCATGCCGGCAATATAATCAATCACCGTGCGGGTCTGATCAATCATGCTGTCAAAGCCCAGCGCCCCGTAATCCCCGTTGCTCTCGCCGCAGCCGCCGTAATCGAACCGGATCACGTAAGAGCCTTGCGCCGCAAGCGCTCTTGCCGTCTTTACGAACAGCCGGTCAACCCCTACGCGGCTTCCGATAAAGCCGTGGCATATAATAATGGCCTGCTTCTTGGCATTGTCCTTCTGGTGATCGTTCGGATAATGAAGCGTGGCGGTAAGCTCGAGCTCTTCATGACGCAGCAATAATTGTTTCTCCATAACGATAAGTCCTCCTGCGGTTCCATTCTTATTATCTATAATTCCTACCCGTTTACTATGAATTCTATTGGGTTCATATTATCATCCTGACGAGGATCGTGTCAATACTGTTATTCTGTCCGAATGATGAGGGGTCGACAATATAAAATGCTCTTCGGGAGGAATAGTTGTGCGGCTCCTTGCTCAATCTATAATCAGCACATTAATGTCCAACCAAGGAGATGATTCCTATGCCGATGTGGATATCCTGGCTAACGGACCATTGGCTGACGGTTCTATTGCTCGCCGGCATCGTGGTTGCCGTAGTATATATCATCCTTGAACGCAGCCTGTTGTTTTACAAGGAGTAACCGATCTAATGAAAAAAGACCTTCTTCCGCCCCGCTGGCCAGAAGAAGGTCTTTTTGCTGCCCGAAGAGCTTAGCCCTTCAGCGCTTTTGCTGCAATATCGGTACGGCTGTGCATGCCATCGAAATGAATAACGCTAACCGCTTCGTAAGCGCGGGCACGCGCTTCCGCAATGTCTCGGCCTCGGCCTACCACGCCAAGCACGCGTCCGCCGCTCGTTACGATCTTGCCGTCTTTCTCCGCCGTTCCCGCATGGAATACGAGAGCGCCTTGCGCTTCGGCCGCATCAAGGCCGGTAATTTCGCGACCTTTCGGATACGAAGCCGGATAGCCTTCCGATGCGACGATAACGCATACCGCTGCTTCGTCGCTCCATTCCAGCTCGAGCTGGTCCAGGCGTCCGTTCAGGGATGCGAGTACCACGTCAACCAGCTCGGTCTTCAGACGAGGCAGAACAACTTGAGTTTCCGGGTCACCCATACGCGCGTTGAATTCGATTGTTTTTGGACCGTCCTTCGTGATCATCAGACCGGCGAACAATACGCCGCGGAACGGACGTCCTTCGCTCACCATCGCTTTTGCCGTTGGCTTGATGATGTTCTCGATCGATTCGTCGATGATGGCCTGATCGATATGAGGCAGAGGCGTATAGGTACCCATGCCGCCTGTGTTCGGGCCTTTGTCGTTATCGAATACCGGCTTATGGTCTTGCGCCGGTACCATCGCTTTTACCGTCTCGCCGTCTACAAATGCAAGGATCGACATCTCTTGGCCTTCCAGGAATTCCTCGATAACGATCTGGTTGCCGGCTTCGCCAAACACCTTGTCGACCATCGCTTCCTTCAGCGCTTTCTCCGCTTCTTCCATGGAGTAAGCAACCGTTACGCCTTTACCTGCCGCAAGCCCGTCCGCCTTGATGACGATTGGAACGGATTGCTCGCGCAAATAAGCAAGAGCCGACTCGTAATTGGTGAACGTCTCGTATTTCGCAGTAGGAATGTTGTATTTGCGGAGCAGATCCTTCATGAAGATCTTGCTGCCTTCGATTTCGGCTGCCGCTTTGTTCGGGCCGTATACCGGAATGTTATGCGCTTCGAACGCATCTACGATACCCGCTGCAAGCGGATCGTCCGGACCGATAAAGACGAGGTCAATCGCCGCATCCTTCGCAAACTTCACAAGCTCGTCGAATTGGTTAACCGCAATCGGCACGCAATCGGCAATTTGCGCAATACCCGCATTGCCCGGTGCGCAAAATACTTCCTTGACCTTCTCGCTTTTCTTCAGCGCCCAGACAATCGCATGCTCACGTCCGCCGCCGCCAACAACTAAAATTCTCATTGCTTCGATATACCCCCTGATATGATAGTGAGCGAATATAAATGCTTAATAGCGAAGCAGTCCTGCCGCCGCATGCCTTACCCGTGCACGCTGCGACAAGAAGCTCCGCTACCTTAAGCTTTGCTTATCTTAGTGTTTGAAATGGCGAACGCCCGTCATCACCATCGCGATGTTATGCGCATTCGCTGCGGCGATCGACTCTTCGTCCTTGATTGAACCGCCTGTTTGGATGATTGCGGTGATGCCGTGTTTTGCGGCGAGCTCAACCGTATCGCCCATTGGGAAGAACGCATCGGAAGCAAGTACCGCTCCCGCAGCTTGCTCGCCCGCTTGCTCGATGGCAATACGCGCTGCGCCAACGCGGTTCATTTGACCTGCGCCTACGCCGATGGTCATGTTGTTTTTCGCCAGCAAAATCGCGTTCGATTTCACATGCTTCACAACTTTCCATCCGAAGAGCAATTGTTTCAGCTCTTCTTCCGTCGGCTTGCGGTTCGTAACCAACTGCAGATCCGCTTCGGTCAGGCTGCGAACGTCGCTCTCTTGGACAAGCAAGCCGCCGTCAACCGTTGTCGACAGCCAGTCGGATTTGCGTTCAGCCGCGGAACCGGCCAGCTCGCCTAGCTTAAGAAGACGGATATTTTTCTTCTTCGTCAGCACTTCCAGCGCGTCAGGCGTGAAGTCCGGCGCAATGATGATTTCGAGGAAGATTTGGCTCAACAGCTCGGCAGTTTCTGCGCCGATTGTACGGTTCGCCGCAACGATACCGCCAAAGATCGAAGTAGGGTCGGCCGCGTATGCTTTTTGGTACGCTTCATGGATGTCAGCGCCAATGCCAACGCCGCATGGATTCATATGCTTTACGGCTACGCAGGCTGGCTCGTCGAATTCCTTGACGATCGCAAGCGCCGCGTTCGCGTCGTTAATGTTGTTGTAGGACAATTCTTTGCCGTGCAGCTGCTCAGCCGTTGTGATGTTGCCGACAGGAGCAAGCGGTTTGCTGTAGAACGCCGCTTTCTGATGCGGGTTCTCGCCGTAACGCAGATCCTGCACTTTCTCGTAAGTAACCGTGTAAGACTCAGGCAGCTCTTCGCCAACTTGCTTGGTCAGGTAGTCCGCGATCAGCGCATCGTAGGCAGCCGTGTGGCGGAATACTTTTGCCGTCAGACGTTTGCGAGTTTCGAGGGTTGTGTCGCCGCCGGCTTTGATTTCTTCAATGACAGCCGCATAATCGTTAGCATCAACAACTACCGTTACGAATGCATGGTTTTTCGCAGCAGAACGGAGCATGGTAGGACCGCCGATATCGATGTTCTCGATTGCGTCCTCATATTCCACGTTAGGGTTTGCGATTGTTTGCTTGAACGGGTACAGGTTAACGACCACAAGGTCGATGTAATCCAGGCCAAGCTCCTGCATAACCTTTTGATGCTCTTCATTGTCGCGAATCGCCAGCAGTCCGCTGTGAACCGCAGGGTGAAGGGTTTTAACGCGGCCGTCCAAAATTTCAGGGAAGCCTGTTACGTCGGAAATACCGATAACCGGGATACCTTCCTTCTCCAGCAGGTTAAACGTACCGCCTGTCGAGATGATTTGCACGCCTTGAGCTGCCAGCTCACGAGAAAATTCAACAATGCCAGTCTTGTCCGATACACTAATTAACGCTCTACGAATTGCCACGCGAAATTGCCTCCTCAAAATAGGTACTTATATATTTAAAGTTTAACCGTAACGATACGATCTTCTAGCGTTACGCGTCCCTCTGCAATGGACTGCACAACCCGGGGCAGCAATTGCTGCTCGGCTGCGTGAATACGCTCGCCAAGCGTGTCCTCGGTGTCGCCGTTCTGCACTTCAACAACGCTTTGCGCGATAATAGGTCCGCTGTCCATTCCCCCGTCCACATAATGAACGGTAACGCCAGTCACCTTCACGCCGTATTCGAGCGCTTGTCCGATTCCGTTTACGCCGGGGAAAGAAGGCAGCAAAGCCGGATGGATATTAATCATTCGGCCGTAATAAGGCTCAACGAGCACGGAAGTAATAATGCGCATATAACCCGCAAGCACAACCAGCTCAATGCCGCGGCGCTGAAGCTCCGCGAGAATTTCCGTTTCGTAAGCCTGGCGGGACGGATACTCCTTGGGAACAAACACAAAGGTATCAATCCCTGCCTTGCGAGCCCGTTCAACAACCGGCGCCGCAGGCTTATCACAAACAAGAAGCTCGATGGTTGCATCGAGCCTTTCTTGCTGCACCGCATCGGCCAGGGCCTGGAAGTTCGTTCCTTGCCCTGACGCGAAGACGGCTATTCGGAGTGTTCCCATTAAACGTCCGCTCCCGTGAACGTAACTACGCGGCTGCCTTCCGTTACTGTTCCGATTCGGTATGCTTTTTCGCCAAGCTCAGTCGCCACTTGAAGGGCCTTCTCCGCTTGATCTGCTGGAACCACTACGACTAACCCGATGCCCATATTAAAGGTTGTGAACATGTCGCGGTTGGTGATTGCACCCTTGTCCTGCATAAGCTGGAAGACAGGCAGAATCGGCCACGAACCGTATTCGATATTGACGTTTACGCCTTCCGGAAGAACGCGCGGGATATTCTCGATAAAGCCGCCGCCCGTAATGTGCGCCATGCCTTTTACGTTTACCTGCTCGATCAGCTTCAAAGCCGATTTTACGTAAATGCGGGTAGGCTCGATCAACACATCGCCAAGAACCTCATCGTTTAATTCAGGCAGACGTTGGTCCAGCGCGTAACCGCACTCTTCGAGAAGAAGACGGCGTACCAGCGAGTAGCCGTTGCTGTGAATACCGCTCGAAGCGAATCCGAGAACAACGTCGCCGGGAGCGATTGTTGTGCCGTCGATAATTTTCTTTTTATCCACTACGCCAACCGTAAAGCCGGCAATATCGTACTCGTCGCCTTGGTACATGCCAGGCATTTCGGCCGTTTCGCCGCCAATCAGGGCGCAGCCTGCTTGCACGCAGCCGTCGGAGATGCCTTTGACTACCGCTTCGATTTTTTCCGGAACGACTTTACCGCATGCCAGATAATCGAGGAAGAAGAGAGGCTCAGCGCCTTGTACGATAATGTCGTTTACGCACATGGCAACCGCGTCAACGCCAATTGTGTCATGCTTATCCATCAAGAACGCCAGCTTCAGCTTTGTGCCAACGCCGTCCGTTCCCGATACGAGCACAGGCTCTTCGTATTTGTCCTTGTTAAGGCCAAACAAGCCGCCAAAGCCGCCGAGATCCGTCAGTACCTCCGGGCGGAACGTTTTCTTAACATGCTTCTTCATCCGTTCGACTGCTTCATTGCCGGCCGCAATATCGACACCGGCTTTTTTGTACGCTTCTGACACACCAGTCAACCCCTTTTTATACTTTTAACAGCTGCAGCTCTTATCCGACTCTTCGTTTACCGGCGTTGGATAATCGTTATCGAAGCAAGCGAGGCACATGCCGCGGTTATACGCGCCGTCATTGCCGCCTACCGAATCGATAAAGCCTTCTTGACTAAGGAATGATAAAGAGTCCGCATTGATCATTTCGCACATTTCCTGCACCGTTCTCGAAGAAGCAACCAGCTCCTTGCGATCCGGCGTATCGATGCCGTAGTAGCAAGGGTTCTTGAATGGCGGCGATGTAATCCGCACATGCACTTCCGTCGCGCCAGCTTCGCGAAGCATGTTCACGATCCGGCGGGATGTCGTGCCGCGTACGATCGAGTCGTCGATCATCACGACGCGTTTGCCTTCCACGACTTTGCGCACGGCGGATAGCTTCATCTTGACGCCCTGCTCGCGAAGCTCTTGAGAAGGCTGAATAAAGGTGCGGCCCGTGTATTTGTTTTTGATTAATCCAAGCTCGTATGGAATACCCGTTTGCTCGGCATAACCGATTGCGGCGGAAATACTCGAATCCGGTACGCCGGTTACGATATCCGCATCCACGAAGGACTCCATCGCAAGCTGTTTACCCATCCGCTTACGCGCGGAATGGATGTTGATTGTATTAATATCGCTGTCCGGACGGGCAAAATAGATGTACTCCATTGCACAGGTTGCCCGGCGTTCCACTTCCGCGTAACGATCCTCGCGCATGCCGTCCGCATCAAGATACAGCAGCTCGCCCGGCTGTACGTCGCGGACGTACTCGGCACCGATCGATTCGAATGCGCAGGATTCGGAAGAGAAGACGTATCCGTCACCCAATTTGCCCATCACAAGCGGACGAAGACCGTTAGGGTCGGAAGCCACGAGCAGCTTGTCGTTTGTCATGATCAGGAACGCAAAGCCCCCGATAATGCGCTGCAGCGCATCCTTCGCCGCTTCCTCGAAGCTCTTAGGCGAACGTGCGATCAAGTGGGCAATAACTTCGGTATCGCTCGAAGTCTGGAAGATCGAGCCTTGGCTCTCCAGCTCCTTGCGGATCTCCGGCGCATTAACGATGTTGCCGTTTGTTGCGACTGCCAGATCTCCGTCCCGATAACGGAAAATAAGCGGCTGCGCATTCGCCAGCTTGCTCTCGCCCGCGGTCGAATAACGAACGTGGCCGATAGCGCGGTTGCCGGGAAGCGACTGGATCCGCTCTTTATCGAATACTTCCTTCACAAGACCCATGCCGCGATGGTAGGCAAAACGGCTGCCGTTCTCCGTATCGACTACGCAGATCCCCGCGCTTTCTTCGCCGCGGTGCTGCAGGGCGTGAAGGCCGTAATAGCTGAGGGAGGACGCATTCGGGACATTAAAGACCCCGAACACGCCGCACTCCTCGCGCAATTTATCAAATATATCGTCACGGCCAATGCCTTCGTTGTAATGATTTCCCGTCCACAGCTTCAGCTGTTTTATTTCATCAGACATGGAATCGCATCCTTCCAAACCTTCTCCAGTTGTTGTACCGGTGCGTTTACGCCGGATTTGCCGTTTACGTTGATGGTCAGGCTGTTGCCTTTGACAGTGCCGATTGCTGCATTCACTACGCCTTGCTCGTTCAAATGTGCTTGCAGTGCCGCAGCTTTCTCAGGTGTTGCCGAGAGCAGAATACGCGATTGCGATTCGCTGAAGAGCAGGTGATCCGGACGAAGATCCGTTGCAACGTTTACTTCTGCGCCAATGCCGCCGCTGATTGCGGATTCAGCCAGCGCAACCGCCAGACCGCCTTCGGACAGGTCATGCGCCGAAGCAACCAGACCGCCTTGGATCGCTGTCAGAATAGAATTCAACGTCTTCTTCTCTGTTGCCAGATCGATTTGCGGCGGACGTCCCGCTGCCGAGCCGTTCAGAGCGTAGAGCAGCTCGCTGCCGCCAAGCTCTGCCTTCGTCTCGCCTACGAGGATAATAACGTCGCCTTCTTTTTTGAAGCCTTGAGTCATGATGTGATCCACATCATGCACGAGACCAACCATGCCGATTACCGGCGTCGGGTAGATCGCGCCTTTTGCGTTCTCGTTGTACAAGCTGACGTTGCCGCCGATTACCGGCGTATCAAGTACGCGGCAAGCTTCGGACATGCCGTCTGCGGCTTTCTCGATCTGCCAGAATACTTCCGGCTTCTCCGGGCTGCCGAAGTTCAGGTTATCCGTAATCGCAAGCGGTTCTGCGCCGGAGCACACGATGTTGCGCGCAGCTTCCGCCACGGCGATTTGGCCGCCTACTTCAGGATCAAGATATACGTAACGTCCGTTGCAGTCCGTCGTCATCGCAAGACCTTTGCGGGTACCGCGAATCGTAACAACCGCCGCGTCGGAGCCTGGTTGAACGGCTGTCGACGTACGAACCATGTAGTCATATTGGTTATATACCCACTCTTTGCTTGCCACAGTCGGCGAAGCGAGTACTTTTTCAAGAGCACCGTTAAGGTCGGTAATTTCTTCGAAAGCAGCTGCGTCCACGCTCGCGTTCTCGCGGTAGTAAGCAGGCTCGGAAGATGGCTTGTTGTATACCGGGCACTCGTCAACGAGAGCTTTAACCGGCATGTCGGCAACTTGCTCGCCTTGGTGGAACAGGCGGAGACGGCCGTCGTCGGTAACTTTGCCAACCTTCTTGCAGATAACGCCCCAACGATCGAAAATTTCTTGCGCTTGCGCTTCATGCTGAGGCTCAACAACGAACAGCATGCGTTCTTGCGATTCCGACAGCATCATCTCATAAGGCGTCATGCCAGTCTCGCGTTGCGGAACTTCATCCAGGTACAGCTCCAGGCCGTTACCGGCTTTGGAAGCCATCTCTGCGCTCGAGCAAGTGAGGCCCGCTGCGCCCATATCTTGAATACCGAGTACGATGCCGGAGTTGATCAGCTCAAGCGTCGACTCCATAACAAGCTTCTCCATGAACGGATCGCCGACTTGTACCGCGGTACGTTTTTCTTCGGACTCTTCGGACAGCTCAACCGATGCGAATGTCGCGCCGTGGATACCGTCGCGGCCCGTTGCCGGACCAACGTAGAATACCGGGTTGCCAACGCCTTTTGCTACGCCGCGCTGGATTTTGTCATGATCGATAAGACCTACGCACATCGCGTTAACGAGCGGGTTGCCTTCGTAGCTCTCGTCGAACATCACTTCGCCTGCAACGGTAGGAATACCGATACAGTTGCCGTAGCCGGCGATGCCGCTTACGACGTTCTCGAACAAGTATTTCACGCGGTCATTTTCCAGCTTGCCGAAACGAAGCGAGTTCAGCAGAGCTACCGGACGTGCGCCCATGGAGAAAATGTCGCGGATAATGCCGCCTACGCCCGTTGCAGCGCCTTGGTAAGGCTCAACCGCGGACGGATGGTTATGCGATTCGATTTTGAATACAACCGCTTGGTTGTCGCCGATGTCCACGATACCCGCGCCTTCGCCCGGTCCCATCAGGACGCGAGGGCCTGTAATCGGGAATTTCTTCAGGATTGGCTTGGAGTTCTTGTACGCGCAATGCTCGGACCACATAACGCTGAATACGCCGATTTCCGTATAGTTAGGTGTACGGCCGAGAAAACCGCAGATAAGCTCAAATTCATAATCCGATACACCGAATTGTTGATAAATCTTTTGCTCGACGATTTGTTCGGCTGTTGGTTCCTTAGCCGTTAATTGCTGCGCCATGTTGTTCCCTCCATGCATTCAAAATCGATGTAAACATCCGTTTGCCGTCTTCCGAGCCGAGGATTTGGTCAACCGCGCGCTCCGGGTGAGGCATCATGCCCACGACATTGCCCTTCTTGTTGCTGATGCCCGCAATGTTCTCTACCGAACCGTTCGGGTTCGTGTCGCCCGCATAACGGAATACGATCTGGTTGTTTGCTTTCAGCTCGGCCAGCGTTGCATCGTCACAATAGTAGTTGCCTTCGCCGTGCGCAATCGGAATATCGATAATCTCGCCTTGCGAGTATTGGTTCGTAAATGCTGTTCCGTTGTTTACCACTTCAAGCAGTTGCTGCTGACAACGGAATTTAAGACCTGTGTTGCGAATCAGTGCGCCTGGCAGAAGGTTAGCTTCGGTCAGGATTTGGAAACCGTTGCAGATGCCAAGGATAAACTTGCCTTGCTCTGCAGCTTTTACAACTTCATTCATTACGGGAGCAAAACTAGCCATTGCGCCGCAGCGCAGGTAGTCGCCGTAGGAGAAGCCGCCAGGTACAAGAATCGCGTCGTAACCGGAAAGGTCAGTCGCTGTATGCCATACATAATCAACCTCTTGGCCGATTGTATCTTCTACCGCTTTGAAGCAGTCAATGTCACAGTTGGAACCAGGGAATACGAGAACCGCAAACTTCATCGATTATCCCTCCAATTCAAAACGGAAATCTTCGACTACCGTGTTTGCCAGCAGCTTTTCGCACATGACTTTCACGCGAGCTTCGGCTTCCGCGCGGTCGTTTGTGTCGAGCTGAAGCTCCAGGTATTTACCGATGCGGACTTTATCAACTTCCGCGAAGCCCATCGTGTGCAGCGAGCCTTGAACGGCTTGACCTTGCGGGTCGAGTACATTTTCTTTGATCGTGACGTAGACTTTTGCTTTCATAGTAGGGCCTCCTGAAAATGGTTTTTCCGGTTGCGGTGGTTTTGGCGCGGCGTTTGGGTGGATCGCTCGGGTCGCTCGGTCGCAAGGGTGTCTGTCTACGTCGCTATTGAAATCGGAAAATTTCATTTAATCTGCTAAGCTGATATTTTCCGAATTTCAAAGGCGAGCGCTGTCGCTCTGCGACAGACACCCTTGCTCCCTCACTCCCGGCTCCCGCCGGTCCAAAAAGTCACTCCCGGGTAGTCGTGTGTACCGTAGCTGGGCGTTTTGTGGCGCTTAGCGCGCCTTTAACGCCAAAACCTATAAGAACAAAAAAATCTAAGAACAGAAGATAAATTCATAAACTATATAATTGCGATCTTATACCAACGAACGGCCGGTCAAACGGCTATAAATGTCGAGGTAACGATTTGTTGTTTCGTTTACGACGGATTCAGGAAGAGGAGCCGGTTTGCTGTCTCTATCCCAATCGGAGCCGAGAAGGTAAGTACGGACCGGTTCTTTGTCCATGCTGTCGATCTCGATATCGTAAGCGTAGTTGCTCTCCGCCCAGAACCGCGAGGAATCCGGGGTGAAGATCTCGTCGATCAGAATGACTTTGCCGTCGATCAGTCCGAATTCGAATTTGCAGTCGGCAAGGATAATGCCATGCTTCGCGCAATATTCGTGAGCGAATTCGTACAGCTTGATGCTGCGATCACGAAGCTCTTCGGCCAGCTCGGCGCCTACCATCTCCTGCATCCTCTCGAACGGAATGTCCTCATCGTGGCCAACGTCGTTTTTCGCTGCCGGCGTAAAGATCGGCTGAGGGAAGCGTTCGTTCTTGCGCATGCCTTCCGGAAGCTCGATGCCGTTGATCGCGGACGTTTGCTGGTATTGTCTCCAGCCGCCGCCTGTGATATAGCCGCGAACGACGCATTCAATGTCGATACGCTCCGCTTTTTTCGTCACCATGATCCGGTCCTTCAGAAGCTCGGGCGCCGTAACGATATCCCCAAGCTTCTCGACGTCCGTGTGTACGACATGGTTCGTCTGAATATCGGCCGTTTGCTCGAACCAGAAAGCCGACAGGCGGTTCAGCACGTTGCCCTTTTGCGGGACAGCCGGATCCAGTACATAATCGAATGCCGAGATGCGGTCCGTCACGACGATCAGGTAATGCTCGCCAAGATCGTAAAGCTCGCGAACCTTGCCTTTATACAGCAGCGGAGCTTTGATGTAGTCCGCCGCCGTGGATAAAGCTTGCGATTGTGCAGTCATTCCTCGAATCCCCTTTGCCCTTTAGTTCAAGCCAAGACGCGTAAAGATGGTATTCACATGCTTCAAGTGCCAAGCCGGATTGAAAGCATCATCGATCTCTTCGGCCGACAGAAGGCTTGTAATTTCCGGTGTCGATTCGATAATATCGCGGAATTGGCGCTGCTCTTCCCACGCCTGCATTGCGCGCGGCTGAACCGTGTCGTAAGCTTGCTCGCGGCTGAGGCCTTTGTCGATCAGTTTTGTCATCACGCGGCCGGAGAACGGAACGCCAAACGTGCGCTGCATGTTTTTCTTCATATTTTCAGGGAACACGGTCAGGTTCTGAATGATGTTGCCCAGACGGTTCAGCATATAGTTCAGAAGCATCGTTGCATCCGGCAAAATAACGCGTTCCGCGGACGAGTGGCTGATGTCGCGCTCATGCCAGAGCGGTACGTTCTCGTAAGCGGTCAGCATGTGGCCGCGGATTACGCGGGACAGGCCGGAGATGTTCTCGCAGCCGATCGGGTTGCGCTTATGCGGCATTGCGGACGAGCCTTTTTGGCCTTTTGCGAAAGCTTCTTCCACTTCACGGAATTCGCTCTTCTGCAAAGCGCGGATTTCCGTAGCGAATTTATCAAGCGATGTTGCAACAAGCGCAAGCGTCGCCATGTATTCAGCGTGACGGTCACGCTGCAAAGTTTGCGTTGAGATTGGAGCCGGGCTGATGCCGAGCTTTTTGCAAACAAACTCTTCAACGAACGGATCAATGTTCGCGTAAGTACCAACGGCACCGGAAATTTTACCGAATTGAACGCCATTCGATGCATGCTCGAAACGCTCAAGGTTGCGTTTCATCTCTTCATGCCACAGCGCCATTTTCAGACCAAACGTTGTTGGCTCGGCATGCACGCCGTGCGTACGGCCCATCATAGGCGTATCTTTGTATTGGATCGCTTTCTCGCGAAGGATCGAGATGAAGCGCTCGATGTCTTTTTTGAGAATCGCGTTTGCTTGAAGAAGCAAGTAGCCGTTCGCCGTATCGACAACGTCAGTCGAAGTCAGGCCGTAGTGAACCCATTTGCGCTCCGGACCAACCGTCTCGGATACCGCGCGAGTGAACGCGATTACGTCATGGCGGGTTTCTTGCTCGATTTCGTAAATGCGGTCGATATTAAAAGTAGCCGCTTTGCGAAGCGCCTCTACGTCTTCTCTCGGAATAACGCCAAGCTCAACCCAAGCCTCGCAGGAGCAAAGCTCAACCTCAAGCCATGCCTGGAATTTGTTCTGCTCCGTCCAAATTGCTCTCATTTCCGGTCTGCTGTAACGCTCTAACATGTACCGTTCACACCTTCCAAATAGTTGTCTCTTCTATCCAATCAAGCGCCTGCTGCACATCGCCGGCAAGCACGTTTACATGGCCCATTTTCCGTTTGAATACGGCGTCCTTCTTGCCGTACAGATGAACCTTCGGCGCAACGTTTAATCTTGCCGCCGCTTCATCATGCTTCGCCATCCGCGCAAGCAGCGGCTCTACATGCTGACCAAGGACGTTCACCATAACAACCGGCGTAAGCAGCCCCGTATCGCCCAGCGGCAGATTGCATACCGCGCGCACATGCTGTTCGAACTGCGAGGTCCGGCAAGCTTCCATCGTATAGTGGCCGCTGTTATGCGGACGCGGTGCCAGCTCGTTGACAAACAGCTCGCCATCGGCCGTCAGGAACAGCTCCACGGCTATCAGGCCAACTACGCCAAGCCCTTCCGCGATCTTGATCGCCAGCTTCTCCGCTTCCTGCTGAACGCTCTCGGCAATGCGGGCCGGCACGATCGACAGATGCAAAATATTCTCGACATGAATATTTTCCGCAGCGGGGAACGCTTTTATCTCACCTTGAGGACTTCTTGCCGCAATAACGGATAATTCTTTGTCAAACTTAATGAATTGCTCCAGCACTAGCTCTACGCCGGCACGGCTTAACGTCTCGTACGCTTCTTCAATTTCGTCAAAGCTCCGAATCACCCATTGCCCTTTGCCGTCATAACCGCCCATTGCCGTCTTCAGCACGCATGGAAGTCCAAACTTTTCGGCCGCGGCGCGAAGCTCTTCGCTGCTTCGGATTTCGCTGTACGGGGCAACCCGTACGCCCGCCGCTTCGATCGCACGCTTCTCGCGAAGCCGGTGCTGCGTCGTATAGAGCAGCTCGCTGCCCTGCGGCACGTACGATTCCGACATAAGCATCGCGGCCACATCGGCATCGACGTTCTCGAACTCGTACGTAATGACGTCCGCCCGGCGCGCCAGCTCACGGGCCGCTTCGCGGTCGTTGTAAGCAGCTACGATCTGGTCCGCCACTTGTCCGCAAGGGGCATCGATTGTCGGGTCAAGCGCTACAAAGCGGTATCCCATCGCGCTGCCTGCGAGCGCCATCATCCGGCCAAGCTGTCCGCCGCCCAGCACGCCAATGGTGCTGCCCGGCAGAAGCGTTCGCTTGTTATCTTCCATCATCATAATGTCTCACTGCTTTCCAGCACTTCTTGCTTGATCCGCTCGCGCCGCGCTTCCACCCGTGCTTGTACTTCAGGATCGAAAGCACCCAGCATTTGAGCGGCCAGAAGTCCGGCGTTTGTACCGCCGGCATTGCCGATGGCTACCGTCGCAACCGGAATGCCGCCCGGCATTTGCACGATCGACAGAAGCGAATCAAGACCGCTCAGATTCGAGGATTTGACTGGCACGCCGATTACCGGCAGAATCGTCTTCGCAGCAACCATGCCCGGCAAATGCGCGGCACCGCCGGCACCCGCGATGATTACTTTAAGACCGCGTTCTGCAGCCGATTCCGCATATTCGAACATTAAATCCGGTGTCCGGTGAGCGGAAACAACCTTTTTCTCGTAAGGAATTTGCAGCTCTTCTAACACGTCGCAGGCAAGTTTCATTGTATCCCAATCCGACTTGCTGCCCATGATGACGCCTACTTTCGCAGACATGCGTTCAAACCTTCCTTCATCTATAAATTGTGTATATCTCGCGAAACGTAAAAATCCCGCGCCGCAACCATACTTTCTATGGATGCTGCCGGGACCCGAGCAGATGGCAACAATTTGTCTTTACTTCAATTACAAGAGTTTCTCAATGCAAAGACAGCATAAGGCTGCCCTGTTAAAGGGGCAACCTGTATATTTGTTCCATCAAACTCGTAGTCCGAAAATAATGGTTTTCGGGTAGAAACTTTCGGGCCTTTTTCCCGAGGATATACGAGATCTTTCAACCTATTTAGGGAGCATTCGACGAATGTTCCGCCTTAACCTATTTCAGTTTATCCAATCCCCCTATGTCTGTCAATGAAAAGCGTATAAAATACGAACATTAAAATAAACGAGTTCAAATAAAGTTCGCTTTTGTCTTAAATTGCAACTATCTCCCTTTCCTTTTCCTGCCGTTATCTATTTATTTGGCATGGTTTTAAGTTAGGGGAGTTGCCGAATAGAATAGTAGGAGAAGAATCCGAATAATTAAAGGAGGCGAGAGGCGATGTTGATCTATACCGTCAAAGGGCGGGATACCGTACAGAGTCTGGCGCTGCAGTATGGCCTGTCCCCGGAAGCTATCCTTGCCGCCAATGGCATGCAGGCAACCGAGCCTCTCGTCGCCGGGCAATCGCTTATTATCCCCATTGAGGCTGACAGCCATCAGGTTATTCCGGGAGAAACCTTATGGACGATATCGCAAAAATACGGCATCACCCTGCAGGAGCTGGCCAGAGTTAACCATATTACTAATCCCGCCCTTATTCTTCCCGGCATGAGGCTCCGCATTCCGAATCCGCGCAAGATGACTATTGAAGCGAATGGTTATGCCGAGCCTGCCGTCTCGGCTTCGGGCATCACCGCCAGTGCAGCCGCTGCAGCCAGACATCTGACCTTCCTTAGTCCCTTCAGTTATCAGGTTAGGCCGGACGGCTCGCTAAGCGCTTTAAATGATTTGCCGACTATTCGGGAAGCTTACCGCGGAAGGGCAGCACCCATGATGGTGATTACGAATTTTGACGGCTATGCGTTCAGCCCAAGCCTGGTTCATTTCATTTTAACGAACGAAGCCGTAAAGGAACGTCTGATCCAGCGGATCATTTACGTCATGCGGATGAACAAGTATTGGGTACTTAACGTAGATTTTGCTTTTATTCCGGCTGCCGACCGCAAACTGTATCATCAGTTCCTGGAGCGGCTTGCCGGCTCTCTTCATGCCATCGGATGCCTTGTTTCCTCCACCCTGCCGCCGGTTAGTTCACCTGATCAGGACGGACAGCTCTTCGAAGGGCAGGATTACGCCGAGCAAGGCCGGATTCTGGATTTTGTTATTCTCATGACTTACGAATGGGGATGGGCAGGCGGACAGCCAATGGCGATTGCGCCAAGGAATGAAGTGGCCAAAGTGTTAAACTATGCGATATCGCTGATTCCTTCCAACAAGATTATGCTCGGGATGCCGCTTTACGGCTATGACTGGACACTTCCTTATATCCCGGGTCAGGATTGGGCGATGTCCGTCAGTTCGGGCAATGCGGTGCGAAGAGCTGCCAGGTACGGCGCTGCTATTCAGTACGATACAATCGCCGAATCGCCGTACTACGGTTACAGGGATGAGTACGGGCGCGACCATCAAGTCTGGTTCGAGGATGCGAGGAGCGTGCAGGCGAAGCTTGATCTGGTCAAATGCTATCATCTGCGAGGGGTGAGCACCTGGGTGCTTGATGTCCCGTTCCCTGCCTTTTGGCAGGTGTTGGAGTATAATTTTCATGTTTATAAGCCCGTAAAGTAAGGGAAAAGGTTAAAGACGTAAACTGCCTAATCCGTCCCAAAGCCTTAACGATGCAGCTTCCGCTCTAATAAAAAAACAAAAACGGCCGTGCAGAAATTAAACTGCACGGCCGTTTTTATTCACCCATTGGTTAAATCCAAGCGTAGCATTTCAAATGATTCTGTAGAAACGTAGTGTTCGCTTTTGCTCAGGGATCCCATCATCAAACTTTTTCAATCAAAAGAATTCCTGAGCAATGGCGATCGGAAGAACATTTGAATGCGCAGCTTGGCGTTTAACCAATCCTTATTTCGACTGGGTCGCGGCAAGCTGAGCTTTCGCTTGACCCTCGGAAGATGCGCTTACTACGGTAGCCGGTTCTTCATGCGGCTTAACTTTGCGGATGAAGAAGGCCAGTACGAGCGCCGCAACAGCGAACCAAGTTGCTACAACGAACGAGTGATTGATACCCGTAATCGTAGCTTCTTGGATTACATGAGCCATTGCCGCTTTATCGTTAGGATCAATACCTTGCGTTGCAACCATATGCTTTGTTTCCGAAGCCGCTTTGTTCGTCATCAGCGTAACGAGGAACGCCGTACCCAAAGCGCCCGCTACGTTACGCAGCGTTTGCGACATCGCCGAGCCGTGTGCGTTCAAGCGCTGCGGCAGCTGGTTCATGCCTGCCGTTTGGATCGGCATCATCAGCATGGACATACCGAACATACGCAAAGTGTACATGGTGATCAGGTAACCGTAAGTCGTATGATCCGTCAACTGACTGAATTCATAAGACGAGTAAACGGTAATAATAAGACCGGCAACCGCCAGCCAGCGAGCACCGACTTTATCGAAGATCATACCGGTGATTGGCGACATAATACCCATCAGGATTGCGCCTGGCAGCAGAAGCAGACCGGATTTAAGCGGCGTGAAGCCCATAATATTTTGCAAATAAATCGGAAGCAAAATCATACCCGAGAACATGGCCATTGTGATAATGACGTTAATGACGGTAGTCAGGGAATACATGCCGAACTTGAAGACGCGCATTTCAAGGATTGGCTTCTTAACAACAAGCTGGTACCATACAAAGCCAATCAAGGAAATAACGCCAACGATCAAGCTTGTGTACACGGTTGCGTTGTTCCAGCCGTCCGTACCTGCGTCACTAAAGCCGTACAGCAGGCCGCCAAAGCCCAGAGTAGACAAAATAACGGCGAAAACATCCAGCTTGGATTTCGCTGTTTGCGTAACGTTTTTCATCGAAATAGCGCCGTAAATCAAGCCGAACAGCGACAGCGGCAATACGATGTAGAACAGAACACGCCAATCGTAATGCTCAACAACCCAACCCGACAGCGTTGGGCCAACGGCAGGTGCGAAGATCATCGCGATCCCCATCATACCCATTGCCTTACCGCGTTGTTCAATCGGGAAAATCGTCAGGAAGATGATAGACATCAGCGGCATCAGAATACCTGCGCCCGCTGCCTGAATAATACGGCCTGTAAGCAGGGTCTCAAAGTTCGGTGCCAAGGCACTGACAATGGTACCTACCGTAAATAAACTTGTTGCTACGACAAACAATGATCTGGTTGAAAACCGGCTGATCAAATAAGCACTAATTGGAATAAGGACGCCATTGACAAGCAAATAACCGGTGGACAGCCATTGTACCGTATTCGCGCTGACCTTCAGGTCAGTCATGATACTCGGAAGCGCAACGTTAAGGAGCGTCTGGCTCAATAACGCTACGAAGGCTGCGATAAGCACCGATGCGACGATCGGGCCTCTTTTTAATGCCGCTACAGCATTACTCATAGGGTCTTTCTCTCCTTTTTCTATGTTTCTGTGATTCAAGCGGAAACGCTATTTGTTATCCATATTCGCAAGCAGCTGGGTGAAAATTCTCCTCAGATGCTGAATATCTTCTTCCGGCAATACATTGAAAAAGGAGGAAAATGTCTCTTTCTGCGACTCGAGAATGTCGTCAACCACATCCTTGCCCTTAGCCGTTAATTCAATGTATACGACCCTGCGGTCGTCTTTTGCCCTCTCGCGGCTGATCAAATCCTCCGCCACCAGCTTATCGGCAATACCCGTAATAGCACCGGAGGTCAGTCCGAGAATATCGGCAAGTTCGGAAACCTTGAGGGAGCCCGATGTATGGAGGGTAAACAACAGCTTGAACTGGGTATAGTTCATGCCCGTCATTGTTTTCCGGCTCCATTCGTTGTTTACGTTTTTCAGGAACGTCTTGAATTGTCCCATGAAACCTATCAGCTCTTCATTGGCAGTCGTCATTGCCTCTCTCCTTTCCCGCCGATTGCTTGAACCGATAATCCATTAGCATTTAATATTTTAATACTAAATAAATTATTAACAAAGCATTTACTACTATATATCTTTTTTGTGAATCAGTCAATCCGTCCATGCAAAATTATTTTTCCGGCTTGCCTTCATCCATATTGGCCGTCAGCTTCGAGAAAATTCTTCTCAAATGTTGAAGATCTTCTTCCGGAAGGCCGTTGAAAAAAGAAGAAAATATTTCTTCGTGACATTCCATGACCTGGTTAACAAGCTTATCGCCTGCCGAAGTCAAAGCAATAATGACCACTCTCCGGTCATCGGCTGTTCGTTCGCGGCTGATCAAGCCTTCCGCCAGCATCTTGTCGGCAATACCCGTAATGGCGCCGGACGTCAATCCAAGCAAATCGGCAAGCTCCGACACTTTCAAGGGACCGGATGAATGAAGCGTGTATAACAGCTTGAACTGCGTTGTGTTCATGCCGGCCATCGTCTTCTTGCTCCACTCGGTCGTGACATTTTTCAGAAACAATCGGAACTGGCCGATAAGATTAATTAACTCTTCGCTGGCATTGGTCATTCCCCTCACCCCTTTCGCGACGGTCAGTACATTATGCAAAGCAATTTCATTAACTCTGAATATTTTAACACTAAATTAATTATAAATAAAGTATTTGCTGTTGAAAAATTTGTTCTATCTTGTCCGAGTTTATTTTTCCCGATTGGACAACAAAAAAAGCGCCCTTACGGGCGCCTTGTTTTGCTTAAGATTAAGATTCAAGCCAAGTTATTTTTTCCGCTGCCGGCGTGCGTTTTGGTTCCGGCGGAGTCATATCCGGGTAACCCATATAAACCAGCGCGACGATCTGCTCGTTCTCAGCCAAACCAAACGTATCGTTCATAAGCGGATGGTACATCGGGTCGCCGGAACGCCAGATTGCTCCCAGCCCATTCGCGTGTGCGGCAAGCAGCAAATTCTGCACAGCCGTATGCGAAGCGGCAATTTCCTCCACCAATGTAGCCCGCGGATCAGCGGACGGCGAGCAGACCACCGCAATAACCACTGGCGAGCGGTACGCTTTAATGCGCTCCTTGCGGAGACGTTCTTCCAGCTCGGGGCTTTCCCCTGCTCCAAGCGATGCAAGAGCGACGCGCGCATAACCTTCGCCGAGCTTGGCACGGCCGTCACCGGTCATTACGATAAATCTCCAAGGCTGCGTGTTATGATGGCTGGGCGCCCAAGTTGCCGCGTCCAGCACCTTCTCAATCAGATTTCGATCAACCGGATCTTGCTTGACGCGCCCAATGGAACGTCTCGTTCGGATCGCTTCTTCAATATGCATTGTTTCTCCCCCAATCGCTTATTTGAAATAGTTGACGTACTCGCCGTACCCTTCCTTCTCCAGATCCGCCGCCGGGATAAATCGGAGCGAAGCGGAGTTAATGCAATAGCGGAGTCCGTTTGGTCCCGGGCCGTCGTCAAATACATGGCCCAGATGGGAATCTCCTTCTTTGCTGCGCACCTCGGTACGAACCATGAAGTGGCTGGTGTCGAGCACTTCCGTAATGGACGCTTCCTTCACCGGCTTCGTAAAGCTTGGCCAGCCGCAACCGGAATCGTATTTCTCGCGGGATGTGAAGAGCGGCTCGCCCGAGACGATGTCGACGTACAAGCCCTCTTCCTTGTGATCCCAAAATTCGCCCGTAAAAGGACGCTCGGTCGCATTGTTCTGCGTTACTTCGTACTGGAGCGGAGTAAGACGGGAGCGAAGCTCGCCTTCATCCTTCTTAACCGTCCAATGCTTATTGATGAAGGCATCGCGGCCGGAGCCTTTGCGATACATTTTATAACGGAACGGGTTCGTCCGATGATAACCTTGATGATAGTCCTCCGCCGGGTAGAACTCCTTCGCCGGCTCAATGGCTGTAACAATCGGCTTGTCGAATCTGCCGCTTGCCGCCAAAGCCGCCTTGGAAGCCTCCGCCTTCTGGCGCTGCTCTTCATTATAATAGAAGATAGCCGTCCGGTAGGATTCCCCGCGGTCATGGAATTGGCCGCCAGCGTCGGTCGGATCAATCTGATGCCAGAACACGTCCAGCAGCTTCTCATAGGAATAAATCGACGGATCAAAAGTAATATGAACAACTTCCGCATGACCGGTTGTTTCGGAGCATACTTCCTCATACGTTGGATTTGCTTTATGGCCTCCGGAATAACCCGATACAACGGACAAAATACCCGGTGTTTCTTCAAACGGCGATACCATGCACCAGAAGCATCCTCCGGCAAACATGGCTTGTTCTACAGCTGTGGTCATGTTTTGATTACCTCCTAAAAAGAATTGCGAAGCAATTCTTGCTTCGTAAGCATACGCTTAATGAATTTTCACCCAAATTGCAAATTTTTTAAGCCAATTGTGATAATTCATGCTTCGAAAGCGTGAACTTAGCGTAATTGTTATTATTATACCTTATCCTTCAATTCCCACAAAATGATTGGCTCTTTCCCTAGCAATCTTTGTTACAATGTAGTGACAGCCTTAACCTTGGGCATCGTTCGTTCGTCTAACATGATAGACTAGCTTAAATGCTGTTTTTGCAGTCCGTTCACTTCCTTATTAACGGAAAACGAGGTGAACGCCCATGAGCAATACCGCTTTAGAAACAAATGCTTCTTATGAAACGAAATCGCGCAAGGCTACGAAGCAGCGTGCTTTTGTCATCTTTGTATGTGTATGGGTTATTCTGATTGCTGCCGGCCTCACCGGTGCCAAGCTGTACAGCGAGCATGTCCAGAAGCAGATTTCTGCTGACGTGGAACGCCAGACAGCCGCACAAATTGCCGAGATGCAAAAGCAATACGATGACCGGATTGCCAAAGTGGAAACCGGCTATAAAGAAGAGCTGTCGCAATTGGAATCCAAGGTAGAAGCCCTTAACGAGCTGCTGACCTTCACAAAGGATAATGCTGATGTCAAAACCGATAACAGCAATAAGCTTTACACGCAATTAAACGAAGTGAAAAAGAAGCTGAACGAACTGCAAAAAAATCTGGATGTGCTCAAATGACGTTATCCATCCGAGCACTGAACCGAACGATGCTGCTGGCCTGCACACCGTTTGTCGCGATGTTGTTATGGCTTATGGTCACGAATATTTCCATTGTCCTACCGGACAGCATTTCCCCGGAGGCCGGTACTCAGCAAGAGGCTGCCGCAGACCATACGAAATCTGTTGCCAGCGGACTCGATCAGGCCCATCAGACCGCGGCAGCGACAAGCGCCTCCATTAAAAAGCAGCTAAAGCTGTATAACCAGACAAACGCCGATATGAAACAGATCGTCAATACGGCAACTACCCAGGCTAACCGCCCATTGGTCATTTACGACAGAATCATTACCGGACGGCTTGGAGCCCCTTCGGGAACGATCAGCTCGGACAAGCTGACCGCGCAGTTATTCTACATAAAGGCCGACAACTTCCAAAGCTATGCGATGAAAATTAAACTCAAGTCAGGCGACGCGATGAAAATGGTACTCGGCAACGATAAGGTAGGCGGTGCCGAAACCACGCTGGCTGCCGTACAACGTTACGGCGCCGTGGCCGGCGTTAATGCAGGCGGCTTTGCCGATGGAGGAGGCAAGCGGTACCCGCTCAGCACAACCATTTTGAACGGCGACTATGTAGAAGGCTTCGAGCCAACCCGTGCCGACCTGTTCTTTGTTGGTCTTAACGCCAGCAATAAGCTGGTTGGCGGCAAATTCACAAGCAAGCAGCAGCTGGATAATCTAAACGTCAAATTTGGCGCATCGTTTGTTCCCGTGCTTCTGAAGAACGGTAATCCAACAACGATACCAAGCAAGTGGCAGGGCAGTCCAACTCGTGCGCCCCGCACCGTTATTGCCAACTACAAGGACGGACAGCTGCTTATCATCGTAGCGGACGGCCGCAACGAAGGCGGCAGCTCCGGCGCAACGCTAGCCGAGATGCAGCTTCTGCTGCAGCGGTTCGGCGCCGTCGACGGCTACAACCTGGACGGCGGCGGCTCCTCGTCGCTGATCTGGAACGGACGCGTTATTAACAAGCCTTCCGACGGACAGCTTAGAAAGCTTCCGACGCACTTTTTATTTTTTAAATAACAAGCCGTTGTCGGCAACTGCCATTTAAACGCAATGGACTAGAGACCACTCTCACAAATGATGAGAGTGGTCTCTTTTTTGGCCCCACGCAGCCTAGCAAACGGGATGCAATAATGACCGCTGACCAACAATAAGGCAAGCTTCACTATTTATGAACTTTCACGCCGCTTGCCTTATCGAGCGAGGCGTACAACGTTGCCACCCCTTGACGCCGTTTCGCTCCGGGCAGCAGGCAACAAAAAAAGCAGCGCCGGTCCAGCGCTGCTTTCTGTTTCTTCTATTATAATACTATTCTGTTCCCATGATCACGTAGCGGCCAACGATAAGAATAGCCAGAATCCACATGAGCCAGTGAACTTTGTATTTGCCTTTGTTCGATACGTTACCGACTGTCGCCAGAACAACGTAAGACACGATACCAAACGAGATACCGTTAGCGATGCTGTAAGTGAAAGGCATAAGCGCCAGCGTCAGGAACGAAGGAATCGCGTATACCATATCGGAGAAGTCGATTTCCTTCACCGATTGAAGCATCAATACGCCAACGATGATCAGTGCCGCGTTAGTTGCAGCCGCAGGAACCAGCGCCACAACCGGCGAAAGGAAGATCGCAAGCAGGAAGCAGACGCCTGTAGTGATCGAAGTCAGACCTGTACGTCCGCCTTGCGCAACCCCGGCGGAGCTTTCCACGAAAGCCGTTACCGTGCTTGTACCAAGCAATGCGCCGCCGCTTACGGCCACGGCGTCAACGAACATCGCTTTACCGACGCGTTTTTTGCCTTCAACCGGATCTTTCATAAAGCCTGCACGGTTCGCTGTACCAACCAGCGTGCCGAATGTATCGAACAATTCAACGAACGTGAACGTCAGGACGACCGTTACGATACCAACCTCGAATACGCCAGGGAAGTCGAAGTGACCGATGTTCATTGTGGAGAAGTCAGGCACCCATGTTTGATTCGTAAAGGTTTTTTTGAAATCAACTTGACCAAGGATGATCGAAAGCACGGTAGTGCCGAGGATACCCCACAGAATTGCGCCCGGTACGCGCATAACCATCAGGATCCCGATAATGAACAGGGCAACGACGGTCATAATAACCGTTTCGTTTGCGAAGCTGCCGATATGGATAACCGTTTCCGAACCGGAAACATCCGTATATGCATTTGCTTTAATATCGCCAAAGGCTGTTACGGCAACCGTCATCAGGCCGCTGCCTTTCAAGCCTACAATCGTAATAAACAAACCGATACCAACCGTAATCGCATGCTTCAAGCTGTCCGGTACAGCCGTAATGAGCATTTGACGAATTTGCGTCAGTGTCAGGATGATAAAGATAATACCCGAGATAAATACCGCTGTCAGACCCATGGCAACCGAGATTGGCTTATCAGTAGCCTGCGAAGCAATAACGGTTGAAGCAAAGTAAGCGTTAAGGCCCATACCAGGCGCCAAAGCGACCGGGAAGTTAACGAACAAGCCCATTGCAATCGTGAAAATACCTGCCGCAATTGCCGTTGCCAGGAATACTGCCGTCCAGTCGAGACCCGTTGGCGTCAGGATGATCGGATTGACTGCCAGAATGTAAGCCATCGTCATGAAGGTAGTCAGACCCGCCATAATTTCCGTTCTGAAGTTTGTACCATGTTCCTTGAACTTAAAGAACCGTTCCATTTTCCCATTAACCCCCCAAAAATGTGTACAAGCAACAAAGCCTAGGAAAAGATGCGCAAATACGCATTTATCTCCTAGGCTCTGCAAAAAGGGGAAAAGTATACCGCGGACCGAGTCAATGTCATTCCGTTAAAATGGAATAACAAAGCGCGGCAACTCTTCCACTGTTTCGTAGCCTGATCATTTACGGTGATCGAGTAGAGACTCTCAAGCCAATTCTTGAGATTATACGAAAAGTTATTATTTAATTAGTTGTTATCCGTAAATTAATATAATAAGGAACCTGCAGCTTGTCAATGAATTTTTACGAACGTTCGTCTTGTTTCGAAAAGCTAACATTCGTCTTTTACCGAAATACTGGTAGTCCATTCGTCCCGGTTCTGGTATAAAGTTACATCCATGAGCGATTGATGGGGTGAAAAGGACATTGTGAAGACAAAAAATGCCGCACGAATGCGGCATTAGAATGATCGGTTAGGCTTCGAAAAAGTTCGGCAGGTACTTCCTGTTCGCTTCCAGCATTTCGCCAAGCAAGGTTTTGGCTACGGAAACGCTTGGCACCAGGGGATGATGCACCATGGCCTGAAGCGCAGCCCCGCGGTCTCCCGTCACCGCTGCTTCGATGGTAAGCGACTCGTAAGTCTTTACCGCGTGAAGTAGCCCCTTGATCTGCTCGGGAACCCGCTGCAGCGGCAATGGAATCGGACCTTGCGCCGTCACCACGCAGTTCACCTCAATGCTCGCATCCTCCGGCAGAAAATCAATAATGCCGCCGTTACGGACATTTAACGTCTGAATGTCTTTGCGGTCCATGTAAAGGGAAAACATCAGATTGACCGCCGCTTCGGAATAAAAAGCTCCGCCCCGCTTCTCCAGCTGCTTCGGCTTTTCCTTCAGGTTAACATCCTTGTACAGCTCGAACAGCTCTTCCTCCACCCGGCTGACCACATCGGCGCGCGTGCCGTTCTTCTCAAGCGATTCCTTCATCTCGGCGTACATCGTGTCGGTCATGTAGAAGTAACGCAGATAATAGGTTGGAAGCGCGCCAAGCGAGCGCAGGAACTCCGGATCCCAATCGAAGGCTGTGACGTTAGTGGCCGAGTAATCTTTTCCTCCCCCAATCATCTCCTGCAGTTTGTCTTCGCCGTTTACGTAGGCCGACGTAATCCAGTGCAGATGGTTGATGCCCACAAACTCCGGCAGCACTTCACTCTCCGAGACGCCGTATTGCTTGGCGAGATACTTCTGGAAGTTGATCGGCGAGTTGCATAGCCCAACCGTCTTCACCTTGCTGTGCTTCAGCACCGCTTCCGTCACAATGCCGGCCGGATTCGTAAAGTTCAGCATCCACGCATTAGGCGCAAGCTCCTCGATATCCCGGCAAATATCCAATATAACCGGAACCGTCCGAAGCGCCTTCAGCATCCCTCCCGGACCTGTCGTCTCCTGGCCGATAACGCCATGCTTGATCGGAATATGCTCATCCCGGCGTCTTGCTTCCAGAAGACCAACGCGCATCTGCGTCGTGACAAAGTCCGCTCCGGCGATCGCTTCACGGCGGTTCAAGGTTAAGCGCACATCCATTGGCACACCTGCCTGCTCAACCATCCGCTGCGCCAGCTTTCCGACAATTTCCAGCTTACGGCGTCCCTCTTCAATATCAACAAGCCATAGCTCGCGGATCGGCATCTCGTCAAACCGTTTGATAAAACCCTCTACCAATTCCGGCGTATAAGAGGAGCCTCCTCCGATCACGGCAACCTTTAATCCTTGTCTGCTTATAGTCATGGACATTTTCTCCTTAAAAAAGAATGATTACCCAAACTTTTAAAACGCAATCCGGCGTAACGCCGCATCCGTCTCCGCCGAAATCGTGACGCCGCTGCTGTCCATCGCGCTCATTAACGCGCCAATGACCGGATCGATCGTGAGCTTTACGATGTTTGCGTGCGGAGCCGCGGCGGCAACCGATGCTTTGATCGCATCAACCATATGCGGAGAGCTGCCTTTGGCGAGCACGCTTCCCGTTAAGACAACGTCGAAGCTGTCCTGCTCCATGCCAAGCCTTCGGATCAAGGCATTGACGGCATTCCCGTGCTCGTGTCCGGCTTCTTCAAGAATCCGGATGGCCACCTTGTCGCCTAGCGAAGCCGCTTCAAACATCGTTTGCGACAGCGGCTTCGCTGGCCGAACCCCGTTATCAAGCGCATCCTCGTACATCTCCCGGACGGAGGAATAACCCATCTGCCGGGGCACCAGCTCCGTCAGAATAGACGGGAGCTCACGTCCTTCCCAGCTTCGTACCGCCGAGCGAAAAGCATGAATCGCCAGATCCGTGCCGGAACCTTGGCCGTCTCCAAACAAATAGCCGAAGCCACCGTACTGCAGCTCTTCGCCCTTGGCATTACGCGCCGCGGCGTTAAATCCCGTACCGCTGATAATGACCGCGCCATAGGCTTGATGCGTACCCGCGCGCATGCCGATCATCGTATCGCAAGCAATGTCGTGGCGGGGGAAATTCAGCGATGCGATCATTGGACGGAGAATCGCGTAATCCGGTTCGCGGTCCGCTCCGGCTAGGCCGAAGTAAGCAAATTCGACTTCCTCTATGGCAGCGCCAGCCTGCCGAAGCGCTTCCGCGCAAGCCCGGTCAATCTCCGTTCTTGCCGCTTCGAAGGCCGTCTGATGGTTGCCATTACCGCCGCTACCCCTGCCAAGCACGCGGCCGTTCTCATCCGCAAGCAAAGCATGCGTCTTGCTTCCGCCGGCATCTACTCCAAGAAACAGCATTATTGCCACGCCCCTTACCGCTTTATAAAAGATATATATAGAGAATAAAAGAAAAGAACACCGCTCCTCTACCAACAAAGAACGATGTTCCGATACAATTTTACTGTTTTTGAGATTAGTGATGAGGACGAAGCTCCGACGGCTGCTTCCCGATATGCTGCTTGAACAGCCTGTTGAAATTGGATAAATTGCGAAATCCCGTAGATTCCGCGATTTCGATAATTTTCTTGTCTGAGGACTCCAACAGACTAACCGCCGCGGACAGCCTCAGCTGAATCAAATAATCCATCGGCGAAGTGCCAACCGTCTGAACAAACAAGGCGCTGAAGCGAGACGGACTAAGATGAGCGGCAGCCGCCAGTTCTTTTAACGTCCATGGGTGGGAAATATCCGCCTCTATGGTGTTCAGCGCTAAGCGTATCGTATCCATTCCTCGGATATGGGACGAACGACGCTCCTGTTCCCTTGCGAAGTAACGATTAACGAACGCCATAAACTGTACAAGCTGCGACCGGATTACCGCCTCGAAATGCGGCTCCCGGCAGGAGAATTCGCAACGCATCTCCTCTATCGCCGCACCTAGCCGAGGCAGCATCGGATGACCCCGGTCGAGCAGGTTATCGAACCGTATCCCGATCTCTCGGAAGGGGATCAGAAGCTCCGTATCATAACGCTGCTCCAAGGCGAAATACGCCGGATCAAACATAATGATTGTCATAACCAGCCCTTCAGTCTCGAAAGCACGGTGCAGATCATTCGAGTTGATAAGAAGAATATCCCCTTCCCGGAAGTCATGCCTCGTACCGTTAATCAGATAGTAGCCGCTTCCCCGATTAATATAGTTAATCTCCAGAGCCGTATGCCAATGCAGCCGCTGAAACAGCGGGCTGACCCCTTCCGACTGCGAGATGACGATCGGAAAAGTCGGCGGCAGCGCAATCAAATCGCGGGAGACGGTAGGGATCGGCTTCATGGCAGGACCTCCTGGGAGAGTAGTTACTAGTAGTATATTTTACATTCAACTAACATAACAACTCCATCACCTAACACCCCCTTGATGTTAGACTTGTACACTTGATCATGCCCCTACTTCATCTTGGGCAACACATTTGCAGACTGGTGGTGTAATAACGTTTTGAAATTTAACAAGCAAGCTCGAATCGTATTTCCTATGGTTCTCTCGGCAAGTATTCTGTCTACAGGCCTTGCAGTCCCCATTCCTAAAGCCGCGGCAGCCGATACAATCGCCACGCAAGATCAGGGCCAATGGTTAACCGGTGAATTCCATGCCCATACGATTGAATCCGACGATGCCCAGAGCTCACTGGAATCGGTGCTTGATCACGGCCTGACAACCTACGGCCTCGATTTCATCATGCTGGCGGATCATTTGCGCTCCTCCAAGCGGGATGATACGGGCGCCGACATTCCCGGCGGTCCTATTCCGTTATCGAAAGGGCTGCTCGAATATCAGGTTCCAAAAATAAAAGCTTTGCAGGATGCAGGCAAATATGCGGGTAAGACAATCTTCTCCGGCTTCGAATGGGATATCCCGTCACATGAGCATGGCTCCGTTGGCATTCTTACGGATGAACCCGGCTCCGAAGCAGCACTGAAAGCCGCGAACCAATTCGAGTACCTGTTCACGAACCGCGATGCAGCCTGGTTTAACCCTGCCGATGTTCTGCAGTGGCAGGCCGCGGATAGCCGGGCGTACAGCACGCATGCGGACAGTCTATCCGCGATTAACTGGCTCAAACGCAATTACCCGGAGACCAGCTACATGATCGTCAACCATCCTTCCCGGGGCGTAGGCAAATACAAGATTTCAGACTTCCGCGACTTTAACAATACAGCACCGGACATCGCGTTTGGCTTCGAGGGGATGCTCGGAAATCAAATGGAGCCGGACCGCGGCGGGTATAACTCGGCATACGACCCCGCTAATCCTACCGCTAACGACAACTACAAGAACCGTTCCTACGGCGGTGTCGATTACATGGTAGCGAAGGTTGGCGGCGTATGGGACTCCCTGCTTGGCGAAGGCCGCAAGTTCTGGAATTTCGCGAATTCGGACTACCATTTCAAAACCATCGACACCAACTCTAGCGGCTACTGGCCGGGCGAATACGCTAAAAACTATATTTGGAGCGAAGGAAAATCCACGCAGGATATTCTGAACGGCATGCGCTCGGGTAAATCGTTCTCCGTCTTTGGCGACCTGATTAACGCCTTGGACTTCCGCCTTGCGGACGGCGGCGCAAATGCCGAAATGGGCGGAACCCTGCAGGCAACCGAAGGGGATAAGCTTACGCTTACGATCAAGTTCAAAAGCCCGGAGACGAATAACTACGAGAATCCGATCAACAGCGGCCAATCCGGCGGCGCGAAACCGGCGGTTGACCATATCGACCTGATTGCAGGCGACGTGACCGGCCCGGCGGAGAAAGGAACTCCAGCCTACGACAAGGATACGAATGATTCCACCCGTGTCGTTGCCACTTTCACTAGCGAGGATTGGACAACCGACGCAAACGGCTACAACGTCATCACTTACGACCTGCCGAAAGCAAGCAAGGATCAGTATTTCCGTCTGAGAGGTACGAATCTCGGAATGAATGTGCCGGGCGAAACGTTGGACGGCAATCCGCTCATCGATCCAAAAACAACAACCGCCGACGCTGCGGCCCGGTTCAACGAGATTAACAACCGCAACTATCAGGACCTGTGGTTCTACTCGAATCCCATCTTTGTGGATACGGCTGCGTACACGGATGAACAAGCGGTGCAAGATACGCTCAACAAGCTGACGCTTGGCAATACGGATGCGGTTACCGAGAATATCATTCTCCCTTCCGAAGGAGAGCATGGCGCGGTAATCGCCTGGGAGGAAACGGCTGACCAAGCAAACGCAGTCGCAATTGAAAATGGTATCGCCAAAATGAGCCGTCCTGCTGCGGGACAGCCTGACGCGACGGTTACGCTTAAAGCAACCGCTTCACGCGGCGATTCGTCGGATTCCAAAACCTTTGCCATTACGATTAAAGCGATGCCGTCAACTTCGACTCCGGGCGGCGGCGGAAATACAACTTCACCTGGCAACACGCCGGCAGCGTCCGTTTCCGTTACCGTTGACCCGGCCAAAGGCGCGGAAGGCAGCTTGAAAGACGTGATCGCCTTCAAGATACCGGCAGGGGCCGTATCCGCAAGCGGAACAATCGGCGCGCAGGTTCTCTCCTCGGAGCAGCAGCCGCCGCTTGGTTCACTAAAGGCGCTGAGCCCAATCGTAGAGATGACAAGCAATGCGGGTACAACGTTCGGCAAGTCGGTTGAATTGACCTTTAACTACGCGATAAATTCGGCCGCATCAAACAGCCAGCCTGCTGTCTACTACTACAACGAAAAGCTGAAGAAATGGATTTTCCTCGGCGGTAACGCAAATGGTAGCACCATTACGGTCGACGTTAAGCATTTCACGAAATTCGGCGTGTTCGGCTACGCGCCTCAAACCTTCCCGGATCTTAACGCATCCTGGGCAAAACCTTATGCCGACCGCTTAATCGGCATGAATGTGATCTCCGGTTACGAAGACGGAACGTTCCGTCCGGACCAGCCGGTCACGCGCGCAGAATGGGTAAAGCTGCTGGTAGACTCGCTTAGTCTGCCTGCCGCAACCGGTACAACCCGCTTCGCCGATGACAGCCTGATTCCGTCTTGGGCCAAAGCGCAAGTGAAAGCAGCTACCGATGCCGGCTATGTGACCGGCTTCGATACGAAAGACGGCTCCGTCTTTAACGCATCGCAGCGAATCACACGCGCGGAAATCGCGGTAATCGCCGCACGCGTTCTGAAGGCTGGCAGCATCGCTCCGTCCGGCACCGGCAAGACATTTAACGATGCAAATGCTATTCCGGCTTGGGCTCTTGATGCCGTAAGTCAAACGACAGCCGCGGGTATCGTGAGCGGTTATCCGGACGGTACCTTCCGCCCGGATGACACCCTGACACGCGCTGAAGCAGTGAAGGTCGCTTACGCCTTGCTCAATGCCCTAAATATTTAATTAAAAACTCCCTTCAAGCTGCAAGATAGCAGCCGGAAGGGAGTTTTTTACCTGTTATGAACGCTTTCTACCGTATTTACGGGTACGGTCGTCTTCGATGATGCCTTGCCAGTTCATGCCGAAGCCAAAATCATACGTATGCTGCTGGGCATCAACATGGCACGCCATGTCATGAGGCACATCCTCGAACTGCTCTTCAACCGTCTTCATATTCGCAGGCAGCTGCAGCGGCAGCAAGCCGGATGGCTCCGCTTGTCCGGACAGCAGCTCCAGCATCGCCTTGTCGCTGGAACCGAAGTGAACGAGAATCGCGTCTGCGGAAGCCTCAAACTCTTCCACCACGGTCGGATTGATAAGAAACAAAGTGACGATTACCGGCTTTTCTCCCATCCTGCGCTTCGTTTCCAGCACAAGATCCAGATCGGACTCGTTATGCGTCGATACGGTTTTGCCTTTGTATGAACGGTTCAACACATCCCGCTCCCTGGCGTCCCCCGCTAGACTTGTCTCGCGCGCATGTTCCGCCGTATAAGGCCTGTATTGCAGGCTGATCGGCACGTAGCCGTTGCCGCCGGCAGCCGCATCCTCCCGGCTGTAGCCCAATCCCGCTTTCGCTCCGCGAATCGCCACGATTGCAAAATCCGCATCGCCCGGATCCTCTACGATATCGAAAAACTGTTCGGCTAAAGCAAGATCGATCGGAGCTTCATCGCGCTCCGGAATCGTAAATCCGATAAAATGCTTATCCGGCGCCGTGTATCTGTTAGGAATATACACGCGGCTGCGGGGCTTAAGCGGCAGCACCTGATCTTTATTTTTCACCATAACTACCGATTTGAGCTGCGCTTCGTGGCCTGCGCTAACGAAAGGCTCGCTTGCGACAAGCTTCTCGCTTTGCTGCGAGTCGAGGTAAGGATTCTCGAACAGACCAACGCGGAAAATATTCTTCAGCAGGCGTACCGCCGATTTCTCGAAGCGTTCCCGCATATAAGCCTCTCCGTGTTCAACGACGCCCATCCGGTAGGCTTCCAACACGGGCAACGAATCGTTATTGCCGCCGAACTGGTCGACGCCGGCCATAAGAAGCTTGTAATGGCGTTCAGCGACGGAAAGTCCTTCTACGCCCCATGATTTTCCGCCAAACATGGATTCGATAGCTGCACCCTCGTCGGCCGTAATGTTCCAGTCCGTACAGACAACGCCGTCATAGCCGTATTTCTCGCGAAGCAGGTCGGTAATGAGATACTTATTGTACGAATTGCCTACGTTCTCGCCATAAACTTCATCCCGTCCGTGTGAAATCGTATAATAAGGCATTACCGCGGATGCTTCGCCGGTCTTGCCCTCCAGCTTAAAAGCCCCTTTTACGAACGGCTCGAGATGCTCCTCAAAGTTATTGCCAGGATAGACGGCGTATTTGCCAAATCCGAAATGCGCATCCCTTCCGCCTTCTCCCGAACCGCCGCCCGGCCAATGCTTCACCATCGCGTTAACGCTGCCTTGCCCCCAGCCATCCGCCGATCCTTCATCCGATGTCTGGAACCCGTCCACGTAGGCCCTTGCCATATCCGTCGACAGAAGAGGATCCTCGCCAAACGTGCCGCTGAACCGGAACCAGCGCGGATCCGTTGCGATATCGATTTGCGGCGACAAGGCCGTCGCGATGCCAAGCGCGCGATACTCCCGGGAAGCAACTTCCCCGAACTGCCGAACGATGTCAGGGTCGAAGGTTGCCGCAAGTCCTAACGTCTCCGGCCATTTCGAGATGCGGCTTCCCGCTCCGCCGGTAAACTCCGCGCCGATATCGATGCCGTGACGGGGATCCGAGCTGATGTTTACCGGGATACCCAAGCTTTCGGCTTCCGCAAAAGCCTGCATCTGGTTGCTCCAGAGCGCGCCGTCCCTATTGCTGCTAATCGCCATAACGAGAACATGCCGTACGTAATCCTGCGCTAGAAAAGCTGCCTGCTGATCGCTAAGCGTCCAGGCCTTTACTCCAGCTTCCTCGAATGGTTTGCCTCCATAGGTTCCCGTAAAAAATCCGGCGCTTGGAGAAGGCACGTTCTGATGGCTGCTGTACAGCATAAGCCCGGCAATCTGCTCAATCGTCATCCGGGAGGCAAGATCCCGCGCCCGTTCGTCGGCAGTCAGCCTCCAATCCTCGTAGGGATGCAATTGTCCGTCCTTGCTTAAATCCTTAAATTTAAGTCCGTCCTGTTCAATAATTTCAACACCGGATGCCGGGCAATACCCCAGCGTAGGACCGCCTTCATTCGTTACATATTGAATATTCGCCTGCTCAAGCGTTGCAGCAATCGGGTTCTTCATTCGGGGGGGACCTCCTAGCCGTTTGATGCAGCCCATGCATCCAGCTGCTTTTGCTTTTCCGCGATAATTTTATCGATACCCGCCGCTTTCAACTGATCAATAAATTTCGGCAGCTGGGTCTCCGGATCAACCGTACCCGTTTCAAGGGCGACCTTGTATTGATTCGTAACGTTGGTTACGGCTGCAATTTCCGATTTTACGGCATCCGCGTTAAAGATAAAGCCCATTGCTTTTGATTTCGTAGCGTTCTTGTTGAATGTCATTAACTCGTTCCACAGATCCGGACTATCTCCATTCCAGATGTAGGAAAGCGACTGATTGCCAAACATCCAGCCCAGCTGAAGGTTATAGCCGGAGTTGGTAGCGTCGACGCCTTGAGGGAAATCGATCACGTTATCCGATACTTTCGTGTAATGCTTGCCTTCAATCCCGTAGTCAAACAGATTAATGAGGTCCTTGTCCGTATACATCAGATTAAGCAGCATCATAGCCCGCGAAGGATCCGCGGAGTTTCTTGCTACGCTCCACATAATGGAGGTGATATCGCTCGTTGTTGAAATCGCCGGTTTGAAATGTACCGATATCATTTCTCTAGCCGTATTTCTGGACTCCTGCGTTTCAATGCCCGGCTTCATATGGGAAAGCCACGAGAAGGCTTTGCCCGCTTTCACCATGTTGTATTGCGTTTCCGTGCTTGTCGCGGCATCCTTCGCGATGTAACCGGCCAAATACCATCTTCTAACCGTATTCAGCATTTCTTTATATTCCGGCGTCTCATACATGTCAACAAGCTTCAAGTTATTGTCATTGCCGGGAAGGACGCCGAACCCGTCACTTAAGGTGTCAAATGCGCTTCGCACGTAGATGTCTAATATCGACTGGCCGTATTTTACGGTTGGAACGACGTCCGGCTCATTGTCCTTGATCGTTTTGAAAATCGCATCCAAATCGTCAAGCGATTTGATCGAGGTTGTATCGATGTTATATTTGTCTACCAGATCCTTGCGCATCGTAATGCCGAAGTCCGCCGCCAAATCCCTGATGCTCGGCACGGCATAAATTTTGCCGTCGATCTTCGTTGCGTTCAGAAATCCCGGATCAAGGTTGTCCAGCGCTTCCTTGATGCCATTGCCTTCGTTCTCCAAGTAATCGTTAAGCTCCAGGAACTGGCCTTTCGCTACATCCTGGCTGTAGGTTCCGAGGCCGCTCAGAATCAAGTCGACCTGCTCCTTGCCCGACATCATTAACGTTCTTTGCTGCGTCCAGGCCCCCCAGCCGATCGGAACTAGCTTAACCGTTGCGTTGATTTTCTCTTTCGTAATCTTGTTGATCTCGTCGGAGACAAGCTGCAAATCCTTGGGCTCACCCGCAGCCGGAAAAACCATGACCAGCTTCACCGGCTTTAGCGCTTCCTTTCCGCCTCCATTCGAACTGCTTGCTTCCGTGCCTGAACCGCTGCTTGCTGTGCCGCCATTTCCACCGTTGTTTCCTCCGCCGCTGCATGCGCCGAGCGCCGTAACGGACAACGTCAGTGCTAAAGCCAAACTTACGGAACGCATCTTTTTCATCTCAATGACCTCCCAAAAATATCATCTGTAAGCGATTACATTGATTAGGATAACGGAAACCGGTGAAGCGGGCTTTCACAATTCCGTCCGGCTGCTTTTCATTTTCCGACAAGCCGTTATCCTTTTACGGCTCCGACCGTCAGGCCTTTCGCAAAATATTTCTGGAAGAACGGATAAGCAACAAGCAGCGGAACAACTCCGATCACCGCCATTGCCATCCGCATCGAGGCGAGCGGTATTCTGGCCGATAGGCTGCTGGCCTGATTGCCTGATTGCGTTGAAGACTGCAGGTATTGAATATCCAGCAGGATCCGGTTAAGCAGGTTCTGCAAGCTGTAATATTTGCTGTCCGTTAAATAAATGAGGCCGTTAAACCAGTCGTTCCAGTAAAGAATGACATAGAACAGGCCTACCGTAGCCAGCACCGGAGTGGAAAGCGGCAGCACAATCCGGTAGAAGATCTTCCATTCCTTCGCCCCGTCGATATAGGCCGATTCAATAATCGCCGTCGGGATGGAGGTCGCAAAGAAGGTGCGCATCAGAATAATGAAAAAACCGTTCATCAGCAAACCGGGGATAATCAAGGCAAGAAGCGTATTTTTAAAATCAAAGTAGTTCGTGTACAGCAGGTACGTAGGCACAAGCCCTCCGTTAAACAGCATGGTGAAAAATACGTAGAACGCGAGAGAATTGCGGAAAGGCATCTCTATTCGCGAGAGCGGGTACGCCACCATGGCGGTTAGCGACAAGCCGGCTGCCGTGCCAATGACCGTTGTAAGAATCGTAATGCCGTATGCTCTGGCAATCTCCGAAGACGTATTCCATAAATATTGATAGGCCGAGAAGCTGATTTTATCCGGAAAAAACGCATAACCGCTGCGGACAAGCTCCATATCGTCGGTCAAGGAGGAAGAAAACAGCAGCCAGATCGGCATCAGGCAAAACAGCGTAAATACAATCATGACGAGGTTGAGCAGCCATTGATAAACTCTAGCGGATGATTGCATGAAAACTTCCCCTTTCTAGAACAAAGCGTTGTCCTTGTTGAATTTGCGCACGACCGCATTGGAAACGATGACGAGAATAAAGCCGACCAGAGCCTGATAGAGACCGGCCGCCGAGGACATCCCGATATCCCCGAGATTAATCAATGCGCGGTATACGTACGTATCGATCGTATTGGTTACCGGCATAAGCGAACCCGTATTAAGCGGCACCTGATAGAACAAGCCGAAGTCGGAGTAGAAGATCCGGCCGATGGCCAGCAGCGACATAATCGTGATGACCGGCAGAACAAGCGGGAAGGTGATTCTAACCACCTGCTGCCACCTATTCGCTCCATCGATCGTAGCCGCTTCGTAATATTCCTGGTCGATGCCGATAATGGCCGCCAAGTAGATAATGCACAAATTGCCGACGCCCTTCCAGACGTTAACGATCGTTAGAATCCAAGGCCAATACTTGGTCTCGGAATACCAGGAGATCGGCTCCATGCCAAGCATGGGAAGCAGGGTTTTGTTCATAAAGCCGTTCTCGACATCCAGGAACCCAAGCACCAGGTACCCGACAATAACCATGGAAATCAAATACGGCAGAAGGATAAGCGTTTGGTACGTTCTGGATAAAAAGCGCTTGCGGATCTCGTTAAGCATAATGGCGAGCGCAAACGCAATGGTCGTGTTCAGCAGGATAAACACAATGTTGTACAGCAGCGTATTCCGTGTGATGACATAAGCGTCTTGCGTCTTGAACAGGTATTCGAAGTTTTTAAATCCGATCCAATCGCTTCCCATGATTCCTTTTGCAAAGTTGATGTCTTTGAAGGCGATCACGATGCCAAACATCGGCAAATAATTGTTAATGAACAGATACAACAGACCTGGCAGCGCCATCAGAATGAGAGCCCGGTATTTCATAATCTTCTTGAGCTTTACTGCAAAAGCCGAACGCTTCTTCGTCCGCATTGAGACCTGCTCCACGGCAGCAATTCGAGTATTGGCATTCACGGACTTGACCACCTCTTTTTAGGATGAGTTGTTCTTCATAGCTTCATAGTAGCTTAAGGCATGCAACCCGGGCTTCCAAGAATCCGTCATCCTGTTTTCGAGTTTCCGACATGGCGCAAGTCTACCTGCAGGCCCTGATTGCCGGCTGCTTCACCCTTCGATACTCCTGGGGCGTCATCGCTACTTCCTTCTTGAACAGCGTGGAGAAATACGAGAAATTGCAGAACCCTACCGCAAGGGCCACGTTGCTGATCGTTGTATCCGTCTTGGCCAACAGCTCTTTCGCAAGCTTGATCCGTTCGGTCAAAATATAATCCGAGACGGATAAACCCGTCTCTTTCTTGAACAGCTTTACGATATAATCCGGGCTTAGCCCGACATAATCGGCAATATATTGCCTCGACAGCTCCTGGTCGAGATTGAGAGCAATATACCGCTTGATCTTCTCGATAATCGTCTCGCTCGCATCAACCTTGTTGATATGATCAAGGGCTGCCTCAAGCATCCCTTTCACCCAGCTCTGCAGATCGTTTACGCTCCGGGTAGCGGCCAAAGCCCGCGCAGGCGTCAAATGATCCGAGAAGATATCATCCGCGCGCATTCCGTGCTGCTGCAGCGCATGAAACATCATCTGCAGAAAGTTTTGGTAAAAGCGCTGCAGCCCCTTCACCCCAAGGTTATCGATCCGCTTCCAGGCATCCAGATAATGCTGCGCCTCATCGATGACCTGCTTCATATTCCCTTGCTTGATTAGCTCCGACCATACGGGTATGGGAGGCAAAGGAATCTGATGGCATTCGCAATCGTCCTTCAATTGCCCGTTATAGAAGACTACCCGGTCCACGATATTAACCTGGCATTTCTTGAACGTCATCAATTGCTCGGCCATATTCCGCACTTCATGCATCGGTACGGGCTTACCGAAATAACAGGACAAATGGCAGCCCAAATATTGATTGCAGCCTTTGATAAAATCGATGCAGCGGCCTTGAATTTCCTTCCGGAATGGATCATGGTCCTCCGCCTTCTCGCGCGGGAAAACAATCATGAAATACTCCGGGCTGATCCGGACGATTTGAGCATGGGGAGAACGCAGCACGACAATCTCCTCCATGGCGTTGCGAAGCGCGTATTCCATTAGCTGCGCATCGCGGACGGATAACGGCTTCTCCCAATGCGAGATCGGAATCAAGACAGGCAGAAATTCCATCGATCCGGTATAAGACAGCTTCTGCTTCCGGATGACCTCCATCATTTTATCCTTGCTTGAAGGGATAGCCTGATTCAGCACATCCTGCCAGAACCTCTCCGCCTCTCTGCCGGCCGCTTCCCTCTCATCCCTGATTTTCTTGATCAGCCTCGACATGACAAGCTTTAATTCGTCCGGGGGCACGGGCTTTAATAAATACTCAAAGCTGCCAAGCTGCAGCGCTTTTTTGGCATACCCAAAATCGGCATGGCACGTAATAAAAACACATTCCGTCTGCGGATAATGCTCTTTCACCCATTCGTAAAGCTCAAGTCCGTTGCCCTGCGGCATCTCGATATCGCAAATCATAATATCAAAGGGCTGCTCCATGAATTTCTCCTTGGCCTGCCTCGCATTGCTCGCTATCGTGACGGAGGTAACCCTGACGCAATCCCAATTCATGCTTGCTTTAATGCCATTCGCAATGATCGCTTCGTCATCCACAATCAATAACCGGTACATAGCGCTTACCCCGTTTCCTTGTACATTGGCAAAATCATATCGATAACGGCTCCCTGATCGTTCGAGAACGTGATTTCCGCCTCCGAACGATACAGAAGACGCAGTCTGCGCCGGACATTCCAGATTCCGATATGCTCTCCGCCCTCATTCGTCAGATTCATTCCTTCGCTCAGCTTGCTTAAGACATCCTCGGAAAAGCCGCAGCCCGTGTCCCGGATCCGGATATGCAGCTTCCCTGTCTCCGTCTCTTTTCCGATCGCGATCTCGATATGGGTCGGCTCATCCGTATTTACCGCATGCTTAATGGTGTTCTCGGCAAAGCTCTGGATAATCAAAGGCGGAATAACGCAATCCTGCAGCCCGTCCTCGGCAGTCACGGTGTAGGACAAGCTGCCGGGGAACCGAAAACCTTGAATTTTCAGGTAGTGCTCGGTCAGACTAAGCTCGTCCTGCAGCAGCGCATAATCGGTCTGGCTGCGAAACATGAACCGGAAGTAACGAATAAGCGACAGGGAAAGCTCCTGAATCAGGTCGTACTTCTTTTCCTGGGCCATATAGTAGACGACGTTCAGGCTGTTCAAGAAGAAATGCGGGTTGATTTGCAGCTGAAGCTGTTTTAGCTCCGCGCGCTGGCTGTTCAATTGCTCCTCGTAAACGTCAATCTTTAATTGCTGGAGCTCGCCTACCATGCTGTTGAAGGTCTTATTCATCAGCTCGAATTCATTGGAGGTGGGCCGGTCTGGTATTCTCGCCTCGAGGTAGCCCTCCTTGATTTTGCGCATCGCGGTAACAATCCGGCGGATGGGCAGCAGGACTACCCTGCGAAGGAAGTAGATTGAAGCAAGCAAGATGAGAATGGAGCCTGTCGCCATAAGCAGAATAACCCTCTGCAAGTAAGGCAGCCGTTCCAGAATCGTATCGTCTGGAACAACCGCCGCAAGCCCGAAATCCCCGATGCTTGAATTTTTCCCAATGACGAGATATTGCTGCTTGTTGCCGGTAAGACGGTAGTCGTCGGACTGAAAGGCAAGGTCGATCCCATGTCCATTAATAAAGGCTTTGTCTTGTACGGCTGCATGGTCTCCATCCACAAGAAGCGCCCTTCCATCGTCTCCCAGATCAAGAAGATCAAGAGGACCCATAACCTCGGAAGCGTTCACTCCGGCCCCTATGTACAGGCCGCCGACCTTTTGAATGTGGAGAAGATAATCCTGCTGCTGCATGGGAAGCACAGCCCAACGGTCGTAAGAAACGCTGGCGTTCTTCGAAGCTTGAGTATCGCGCAGGATCCCGATAATTGCCTTTTGGATCGGTTCGTTACCCGAATCGGCAGACCCCGCTACCTTCGGAGCGAACAGTAAATCATCGTTCACCGGCGAATAAACGAAAAGGTAGTCGAGCCCTTTGTAATAAATCGTGTTGTCTCTCAATTTGCTGAACAGCCAGATCCGCTCCAGATTGTACCCGTCCACATCCGATTTGGAGGAGCTCTCGAGAAGAATTAGTCCGGATTCCTCGGCGGCGAATTTTAGCAGGTACTGGTCGATATCGTTCAGCTTGTTGTCGATGATGCCCATGTACAGATTGAGCATATTGCTGTTTGACTGCGCAACCTGATTGCGGACAACATCCATCGAATAGAAATTGTTATAAATCAGAAAGGAAACCATCGGAGCAATAATAAGGAAGATTCCGGCTATAAGCTTAATGTGTAGCGAATTAAACACGGTCCGGTTGAATGGTTTCAAGCGGCATCCATCCCCTTGCGCCTTTGGAGTATAAGCATAGGAATCTCTAGCTAAAAACAAAGGAACCTTCCCGTGTAATGGAAGGTTCCAGGAACGGGAGGTTGGTTAGAACTCTACAACTTTTCCTGTTTCAGCCGATTTATAAATCGCTTCTAAGATTTGCGTCACCACGTAAGCCTGTTCGGGCTTCACAAGAGGTTCCGTGTCATTCAGAATACATTCCAGCCATTGTCTCGCTTCTTTTACGCCGTCCTCTTCGGCTCCCGGACCGAAATAGGCAATGCCTCCGCTGACGGACGGCTTTGTTTCCACCAGCTGCCCATGCTTCACGCTGTTAAAGATAACATCCGACTTGCCCATGACGGAGCTTGCTCTCATCTCCGCTCCGCCCTCCGTACCGCAAAGCGTTGTCATCGCTTCTCTCGAATCCGTCGTATTTAAAGCCCACGCCGACTCCAGGAAGATGGTAGCGCCGTTCTCCATCTTAATAAAGCCGAATGCCGAATCCTCGACCTTATAGCTTTCCGGGTCCCAAGGACCCAGCATATTGCCTTCGTATTTATCCGCCATCTTATGGAACACGGAGCCGGATACCGATACGGGCTTATAGTTGTCCATGAACCATAACGCCAAATCCAGCGCATGGGTGCCCAAATCGATCAATGGCCCGCCGCCCTGCTGCTCCTTGTCGAGAAATACGCCCCAAGTCGGAACCCCGCGTCTGCGGACGGCATGCGCTTTGGCCACATAAATATCGCCAAGCTCACCCTCGCGGCAAGCCTTATAGAGCGCCTGGGAATCGTTGCGGAACCGGTTCTGGTAGCCAATTGTCAGCTTTTTGCCGGTTCGCTCCGCGGCATCGACCATTTTCTTCGCTTCGATTGAGTTAATCGCCATTGGCTTCTCGCACATCACATGTTTGCCCGCTTCAAGCGCATCCACGCTGATGAAGGAGTGCTGCAGGTTTGGCGTGAGCACATGAACAACATCGATGGAGTTATCCTTCAGCAGCTCCTTGTAGTCGGTATAAACCTTGGCGTTATCTCCGCCAAAATCCTTGGCCGCCTTTTGCGCACGCTCTTCCACGATATCGCAGAACGCGACCATTTCTCCCAAATGCGGCAGCTTGGCCAGCGACGGCATATGTTTTTGAACGGCGATACCGCCGCAGCCGATGATGCCGATTCTTAATTTTTGGTTTGTCATCTCGCATCCACCTCCTGTTTTTATATGTACTTTCTTATAATCTCTAAATCTTGGCGGATGCTGGCGAACTTATCGGCAGACTCTCCCTCGTTCTCCACCAAGGCATACTGTACAAGTCCCATCGAACGGATCTGTTCATAAACGCCTGCAAAATCAAATCGGCCGGTGCCAAGATCAACAAAATCCTGAGGACCCACGTATTTCTGATAAGCCTCGAACGGACTTTGCATATTGTCCCCTTCCCGCTCCGCAGCCTCCAATATATTAAGCTGGCCTTTAAGCTCGTGAGCCAAATCCTTCTGGTGAATGATATCGCAGCGCTCTCCAAGCTTGGTCAGGACCTGAAGGGGATCGAGCCCCGCACGCATCACCCACGCCAAATCAACCTCGAATTTCAGATAAGCAGGATCCGTATTCTCGAGCAGGACATCAAACAGCGTTTCGTTGCCGATGGATTTGAATTCATGAGCATGGTTATGCAGATAGAACCCGAAGCCGTTATCCTTCATTTTTTTGCCGATCAGGTTCATTTGCTCCGCGGCTCTAAGCGTATCCTCCCGATTGGAAATCCAGACGGAGGGCAGCACGATCCGTTCGCAGCCAATCCCGCCGTAATAGCTCATCAAGCCATCCCAATCATTCGCCAGCAAATCTGCTCCCGGTTGCGCTCCTTCGTGAACCGCTATGGCGGTAAGGCCAAGCTCCCGGCATTTGTCCCGCAGCGACTCCATCGGAATCTCGTCGATATAACGCGTGAAGGACTTCATGTTAAAGCTGATCAGCTCGATATTCTCATACCCTGCTTCGGCAACCTTTTGCAAAGTGCCAAAGTAATCCTCGCCAAGCTCCCTGTACACCGAAAAAATATTAATGCCCGCTTTCATCGTCATTTTCTGGCCAGCCTCCTAAAAAGAATTGTGAAGCAATTCTTACTTCGTAAGCATCAACTCTATCGTGATCGATGGTTTATCGTTCATCTGTATCATAACGAACTGGAGCCAAACTCTCTTTCGCGTAACCGACATCATCCTTTTGAATTTCCGCACATCACGATAATTAGAGTTGATTGAGCTGTGCTAGAAGTTCATCCAGCATCTCGTCCGTAAAAGCGCCTTGGCTGAAAGAGACCATCGCCCGCAGCGGCATGTATTTCATCATCTCGGCAAACATCTCGCCCATGCCTTCGCCCATCGCGTCTTTCATCGAATCGCTGTCCATCGAAACGCCCATGCCCGACTGGAAGCTCTGAATGAGCCCTTGCACAACCGGCGCCCGGTCCGGGTCGTTCATCAGATCGGCAAGCAGCGTGCTGCGGTCGACATTTGTTTTTACTTTAACGGTAGATTCGACGTTAAGGGTATCGCGGAGCGCAATGTCCTCGGAGGAACGCCCGATCAAAATTTCATATTGGCCGGACTCCACATGCCAGTCTTTTATTTGCACGTTGTAATAAGCGAAGGAGCGTTTGTCCAGCGTCAGCGTTACCGTCGTTGTCTCGCCCGGCTGCAGGTCAACCTTGGCGAATCCTTTCAGCTCTTTCGTTGGACGCATGAAGGTGCTGTCCACATCCCGCACGTACAGCTGCACGATTTCTTTGCCTGCCCGGTCGCCGGTATTCTGCACCGTTACCCGTACCTCCAGGGTATCCGTGTCCCGCATTTCCTTCCGGCTCAGCAAGAGGTTGGAATAAGCAAACGACGTATAACTAAGCCCATGTCCAAACGGGAACAGCGGCTTTACCTGCTTCGTGTCGTAATAGCGGTACCCGACAAAGATTCCCTCGCGGTATTCGACGCGGTTGCCTTCGCCAGGGAAGAACAGAAACGAAGGGTTGTCGCTGAGCTTCACCGGGAACGTCTCGGCCAGCTTGCCGCTTGGATTTACGATGCCGAACAATACATCCGCAATCGCGCCGCCAACGGCTTGGCCGCCCAGATACGCTTCAAGCACCGATCCCGCCTGGCCAATCCAAGGCATCTCGACCGGGGAACCGCCCAGCAGAACGACCACCACGTTGCTTTGCACGGCGGCAATCGCCTCAATAAGCTGATTTTGATTGGCGGGCATCCGCAGGTGCTTGCGATCGTAACCCTCGGATTCGTAACGGTCCGGCAATCCCGCAAAGATGATGGCGGCATCGGCAGCTTTGGCAGCTGCAACGGCCTGTTCAAGCAAGCTCTCGTCGATATCGTCACTATCCGCATGATAGCCTTGCGCGTACGCAACGGAAGCGGCATCACCCGCAAGCTTTTGAACTTCCTCAAACGGCACATCGATCCGCGTCGGTTTAATATGGGAGCTGCCGCCGCCCTGATATCTTGGCTTTTGCGCGAATGCGCCAATAACGGCCAATTTATGATTTTGCTGCAGCGGGAGCAGATTTTGTTCGTTTTTCAGCAGCACCATCGTTTCCCCGGCAACCTTCCGGGCTAGCGCATGATGCTCCGCACGGTCGTAATCGGCCTCCGGCTTCCTGTTATCCACGCTCTTGAAAATAAGGTTCAAAATCCGTTCAACCGCGCGGTCGAGCACCTCTTCAGACAACTGACCGTTCTGTACAGCTGCGACGATTTTCCGGTCATTAACGCCGCCGCTTGACGGCATCTCCAGCTCTTGACCGGCAGCGAGGCCGTCCACGCGGTTATTGTTCGCCCCCCAGTCCGTCACGACAAGACCCTCATGGCCCCATTCATCCTTCAATATATCGGTAAGCAGGTAAGGATTTTCGGAAGCATACGTGCCGTTCACCTTGTTATAAGCGCTCATAACCGTCCAAGGCTGAGCCTTGCGTACCGCGCCTTCGAAGCTGGCCAAATAAATTTCTCGCAGCGTGCGCTCATCGACTACCGCATCGACGCCCATCCGGCGGTGCTCTTGATTGTTCACGGCAAAATGCTTCAGCGAGGTGCCTACGCCTTGGCTCTGAACGCCGTTAATGTGGCTGGCCGCAATCTCTGAGGATAGATAAGGGTCCTCGGAAAAATATTCGAAGTTGCGTCCGCAAAGCGGCGAGCGTTTAATATTGGCTCCCGGCCCAAGCAGGACGGCGACATCCTCGGCCTGGCATTCTTCACCAAGCGCCACACCAACGCTTGCGATCAGCTTGCGGTCCCAGGAGCTTGCCATCCCGGCAGCAGAAGGGAAGCAGGTCGCAGGCACGCTCTCGAAAATGCCAAGATGATCCGTTCCGCCCTGCTGCTTGCGCAGTCCATGCGGTCCATCCGTCACCATAATGCTTGGAATGCCTAATCGCTCCACGCCTTTAAGCCGCCAAAAATCGAGGCCCGAGCACATGCCTGCTTTTTCTTCCAGTGTCATTTCGGCGATTAGTGCCTGAATATCGCGCTCCATCTGAAATCCCCCTTTAAGAAATCTTCGCAATTCTCGCCTTCATTTTCGCATGAATGCGCTTACTTTTATGGTATAATAATCAGAAAAATTGTACCGTTCTGAGGTGGGTATAACGTGGAGCATGCCATTTATTCACGCGATCTTTCTCAATTATGCAAGCTGATTCAGGAGAGCTGCCGCCTTCCCGTTTTTTACACCCAGAACAATCAGCTTTCTATAGACGCAGCTGCCGCCGCAGCCATTCCGTTAAGTCCGCTCTTTTCCGATCTGGAGGGGCTGGCTCAATCGCTTCTCGCGCCGGAGACGGAATTCCCCTCGATTCGCACGACCAACTTTTGGGAGCAGTTCATCATTATCCCCGTCAAGCGTGAAAGCATGAACAGGGCTTTTATTATAGTCGGCCCTTCCATGGAGGAGCTTCCGGCAGGAGAGCATAGGGCCAAGCAGCTGAACGATTATCAAATCCCGTACCGGGAAATGCCTGACTGGGCCGCTTATTGGGAAAGCCTGCCCAAGGTCAATCGGATGCGTCTGCTTCATATCTGCGTGCTGACCAGCCTGCTTGTTAATCAAGAGTCACTGGAGATAACCGATGTGCTTCAATACTGCTTCAAATACGCGCAGCCACAGGCTTTCAAAAGAGATGTCGAACGGACCATATCCGCTCATCGGGAGTCGCTCACTTTTCACCAAAGCTTGATGGAAGAAAAAAAGTTTTTTAATCTGATCCGGGTAGGAGATCCGGCGGGGCTGATGATCAAATTAGCGGAGTTTTCCTATGACGGGGCCGGCGTGTTATCCAAACGCAGTCATATCCGCAGTCTAAAAAACCTGGCGATTTGCGGGATCGCGCTTGGGATGCGGGCAGCGATTGAAGGAGGCCTGTACGAACAGCAGGCTTACATGCTGAGCGATTTGTACATTCAGCAAATTGAGGAGCTTCACGACATCCAGACGGTGAGGGCTGCCATGGAAGGCGCGCTGCTGGATTTTGCGGAGAGGGTCGAGCAATGCCGTATTCATGTTTTGTCCAAACCCGTCAAGGCTTGCCGGGAATACATCTACACCCATCTCTACGAAGAAATTACGGTAGATAAGCTGGCGGCCGTATCGGGGCTGAACAGCGGTTACCTCATGCATCTGTTCAAAAAAGAAACCGGCCAGACCATCGCTTGCTATATTCAAAAAGAAAGAATCGAGGAGGCCAAAAAGCTGCTTCAAATGACCGGAGATAACATCTCGTCTATTGGATCCCGCTTGGGCTTTTACGATCAGGCGCATTTCATCAAGGTGTTCAAGAAACACGCGGGAACGACGCCGAAGCATTATCGGGCTACGTTGTAGATAAAAGAAGGGCTGCCCCCCCAGCCGTTGGCCTTGGGGGCAGCCCCTTTCATTACGGCATTGTTATACGAAAATGCAAATTACTTTTTATTTAAAGACTGACTGGCCAGCCATGTCATAAGCGTTGTTTTTTTTCCGTTTATTTTTTCAGCAACCTGATTGTTATACACATAAATCCATGACCAGTGTCCGTCATATTCGAACGGCGTACCGTCCGCTTTTTTGTACAAGCCGGAAGTATCAATTACACGATCGAACAAGGAAAAGTGAACATCTTTGGCTCCCGCCTCGACTAATCGGTTATAGGTCGGAACGGCGTAATCCTGGACGGGAACGGTCTTATCCGTTTTTGCCGCTATGAACCAGATCGGAAGGTTTTTCATGCTCTGAATGTCTGCATCCGTAATGAGCGAATCCTTAAGCGCCTCGCATGTCGGAAAAGCCGCTGCAAAGTATTTGGAATAGTCGCGGATCATCAGCATGGTCATATACCCGCCGTTAGAATCCCCGCCAATATAAATCCGGCTTGGATCGATGTCTTTGTTCGTGCTGACATAATCTTTAATGAGTTTCATTAGCGCATCTTCATATTTGGAAGTACCGTCTCCGAACCCGCTCAAGCCATCCATCCAATAGGTTGGCGTTTGGGGGGCCAATACGTAAGCACCGCCAAAATAGGATTGAATCTGCTCGGAAGCAAGGTTAACGGCTTTGTTGCCGGCAATGGCAAGCGTCGGATCCGTGCCGCCTTCCCCCATGCCATGAAGCCAAATAATCAAAGGGTTCTTCTTCTTGTCTTTCACCGGCGAATAATGAGCATAAGTTAATTGAACGCCATCATAGGAAGCTTTGCCCGTCGAGAAATCGTCCACGAGCACTCTTACTTCGCCTGCTAAGGTATCCATCACTAATCCGGAAACTTTCCCTGACGGCGTAACGATGTCCTTTTGCTGAGCAATCGTATACTTGCTTTCAATCCAATCATTAAGATAGGTGCTCATACTGAAATTCATGGCCGATCCTAACGTTACTGTCGGGCCGATCTCCATTTCGAGCACAACGTATTTCCCTTCTTTTACTGCGGCCTTTCCATCCTTATCCGCGACATAAGCTTTTGTTACTTTACGGTCCCCTTCTTCCAAAAACGGCTTTTCCTGCCGGAAATCGCTTCTGACCACATGTACTTTGAACGTATCCGCCGCTATGGATTTTACCGGGATCGGCTTGCCTACATCGACAATGACCTTCGTTATCGCAGGCCCCCAATCCTTGATTTCCGTCACTGTCCGGTATGATCCCGGCTCCGCCTTCGCTTCCGCATCCAGGGTTCCCGTGCCAAACGAAAGGGTCGTACAAACTGCCAAGGTACATAAAAGTGCCGTTCTTCCGCGTTTTTTCATTGCCATTAACATGCTAACTACCTCCTGGTCTTCTGTCAGATTTGAAAACCTTCACAAATAGAAAGCGCTTACTTATTTTATTTTAAAAAAAGATTAGCTCCTAATCCCATCTTTTATTATCTTGTCTATGGTCAAATCCTGACTTTTGCAGCTTCTCTTTTTTCTATATTGATAGGGCGTTTCATGGAAGAACGCTTTAAACACCCTGATATAGGACTTTTCATTCGGGAAGCCGTGGTTTAATGCAATCCGGAGGATGGGGTAATCCGTATTCATGAGATCGGCATACGACTTTTCAAGACGGACAGCCTGAATATAATGCAAGACGGTCATGCCTGTGTGTTTATGAAAAAATCGGGACAGATATTCAGCAGATAAATGAAACCGGGTGGAGAGATGGTCAATCGTTAGATTCTGACGATAATTTTCTTTGATATACCCCGCGATCATGGACAACCGCTCCAAATATTTCTGCGTTGTAATTTTACCGTTGTTCGTTTTTTGAATTTTAAAGTTTTTTAATAGGATATAAATTAACTCGTAGGACAAACTGGTTACTTTAATATAAGCCAAAGGATCAATCTCAATCTTCTCGTAAGCGTCCACGATGGAATGGATATTGCTGCGCAGCTCTTCAAACTGCAGCTTTCTTCCCGTATCGCCTGCGGATATGCAATGAAATGAAGCTTGATCGATGTCGGGATAAATATTCTCAATAAACTCATAAGGGATAAGCAAGGTGACCGCCTTTCGATTTTTCCCCGAATTCACTGAAAAAGAATGAATGGCGTTGGAATTGATTAAAACAACATCCCCCTGCAGGGATTCATATACTTTGCCGTCTATGTAGATTTCGTCAATTTTCCCGGAGAGAACATAGGATATTTCAATGCTTTCATGCCAATGTCTTGGTATATGCATCTGTACGTCTGCGGTATGAATGATAACTTTAACAGGTAACTGACCATCGGTTTTTACCATTTCATATTTGTATTCCATTCCATAACCTCCAGCGTAAATAGACGCATACAATGGATATAGCATCCTCATTCGTATTATATAATAAAGGTTTGCATCCAAAATTTCGAACAAGAAATTGATTATTTTATAGCACAAAGTTGACTTTTTTCGGCAAACTAGCCGGTGGGGATAAAAAAAGATGACCTCTGTTTAATACAGAGATCATCTTTATTAAATCCTATTCCCACTCGATTGTTGCCGGTGGCTTCGACGTTACGTCGTAGACGATACGGTTAACGTTGTCCACTTCATTAACGATACGAACGGAGATTTTCTCGAGAACATCCCAAGGGATACGTGCCCAGTCAGCTGTCATGCCGTCGATGGACGTTACTGCGCGAATGCCGACTGTGTACGAGTACGTACGAGCGTCACCCATAACGCCAACGGACTTCATGCCAGGCAGAGCCGTGAAGTACTGCCAGATCTCGCGGTCAAGACCGGCTTTTGCAATTTCGTCGCGCAGAATAGCGTCGGATTCGCGAACGATATGCAGCTTGTCTTCTGTTACCTCGCCAAGAACACGGATCGCAAGACCCGGACCCGGGAACGGCTGACGGTGAACGATTTCGTCTGGAAGACCGCATTCTGCGCCTACTTTACGAACCTCGTCCTTGAACAATGTCTTCAGGGGCTCAACGAGCTCGAATTTCATATCTTCAGGCAATCCGCCCACGTTGTGATGCGACTTGATCGTCTGCGCCGTAGCCGTACCGCTCTCGACGATATCGGTGTACAGCGTGCCTTGTGCGAGGAAATCGAACTCGCCAAGCTTAGCCGACTCTTCGTCGAACACGTAGATGAACTCGTTACCGATAATTTTACGCTTTTGCTCAGGGTCGGTAACGCCTTTCAGCTTGCCAAGGAAGCGCTCGCTTGCGTCGATCTTCACAACTTTCATATCGAACTTGCCAACGAACGTCTCCATTACGCTCTCAGCCTCGTCTTTACGCAGCATACCGTGATCGATGAACATGCATGTCAATTGATCGCCGATCGCTTTGTGAATCAGCATCGCAACAACCGAGGAATCTACGCCGCCGGACAGACCGCACAGCACTTTTTTATCGCCAACTTGGTTGCGGATATCTCGAATCGTATCTTCAATAAACGATTCCATCGTCCAGTTGCCTTCGCAGCCGCAGATATTGTATAGGAAGTTACGAATCATTTCGTTGCCATACACAGAGTGACGAACCTCTGGATGGAATTGTACCGCGTAGAATTTACGATCCGTATTGCTCATTGCTGCGATTGGAGCATGCTCGGTGCTTGCGTCGACGCGGAAGCCCGCAGGCGGCTCGACTACAAGATCGCTATGGCTCATCCATACCGTTTGACGCGCGTCCAGGCCTTGTGCCAGATGGCTGCCTTCCGCAAAATCCACTTCCGCTTTACCGTACTCGCGTTTGCCGGCACGCTCGACCTTGCCTTCGAGCTGATGCGACATCATTTGCATGCCATAGCAGATACCAAAGATTGGAACGCCCAGATCATAAATTGCCGGATCTACCAATGGGGACTTTTCTTCATAAACGCTTGCCGGTCCTCCCGAGAATACGATGCCTTTCGGCTGCAGTTCGCGGATCCGTTCTACCGACGTGTTAAATGGCAGCAGTTCGCTGTATACGCCCAAGTCGCGGATGCGGCGCGCGATCAGCTGGTTGTACTGTCCCCCGAAGTCGAGTACAATGATAATTTCATTCTTGTTCATTACCGAGCCTCCCTCAATTAATGTAGTAATTATATATATAGCCCTTTGGACGAGTCAAGGTAGGGGAGCAGGGCAAAACCCGATTTATGTCGACTTTTCGGTGCATTATTGCAAATGAATGAGATCCGGTACGGTTACGAGCTCCATATTCTTTTCCTTTAATTGGGCAATGACCCATCCAAGCGCTTCAACCGTCCCTGTCAGATCCCCGTCCTCGCCACTCGCGGAATGCTGCAAAACGATACTTCCGTTCTTGGTTGCATTCATGATATTGGCGTACACTTCATCGGCGTTTAGCCCTTTCCAGTCCAGGGAATCCACGTTCCAATTGATGATTTTTTTCTCCATGCTGGCCAGCCAGTTGATCTGGTTCTCCGTCACTCCCCCGTAAGGCGCTCTCACAAGCGACGGAAGATAACCGATATACGTCTTGATCAGCCTGTCGGTCTTTTCGATTTCCCCCCTGAATTTATCGTCGGACAGCTTCAAAAAATTAGGATGGCTGTAGGAGTGATTGCCAATCGCATGTCCCTCGTTCACCATCCGCTGAAAAATATCCGGGTTCGCTTCAATCCGGTTGCCCACGACAAAAAAAGTCGCTTTGACGCCGGCTTTTTTGAGCTCGTCCAGTACCAGCGGCGTAAAGGTCTCGTCCGGACCGTCGTCAAAGGTCAGCGCCACGCGCTTCTCCTTGGAGTCGCCCTGCAGCAAAAAAATGCTTTTGTACTTCTTGCGGAGCTCCGCCAGCGTCAGCGGCTCTTCCTTGCGGACTACATCCTCCGGGCCGCCTACCAGCTCGGGCGTATCATCTTCATTCTGTATTTGAATAGGAATTTCTTCTTCCGAATACGCATTAGGCTGAGGCTGTGTATTCCTACCCTGTTCCTTCTCGTGATGGCTCGCGCATCCCGTTGCTGATGAAATAAGGAGAGCACCGATAACGAAAGCCGCAAGTAATCGAATCAATGGAAAATCCCCCTTCTGTACGTAATCATGTTGTAGTTTTCCATTTTATTAGCATGGCAACTGTCGGGGAGAGTATGCATACGGTTGGGAAAGTGCTATTGCTCACTTGGATGCCGAATTTCGCAGTTTCGTGAGTTTAAGGTCCCTGAGGGACCTTAAACTGCAGAGTAACGGCTTCTTTTTGGGTGTTAAGGCCCCTAAAGGACCTTAACTTCTTCAAACTGGTCATTTTGGATGACCAATTTCGCGGTTTCGTGAGTTTTAAGGTCCCTGAGGGACCTTAAACTGCAGAGTAACGGCTTCTTTTGGGGTGTTAAGGTCCCTAAAGGGCCTTATCTTCTTCAAACTGGTCACTTTGGATGAACAATTCCACGGTTCATGCAAAAAAATCCCGTCCCCGGTTAACATCCGGGGGACGGGATTTGATTATTCGGCGGTTTGCACAGAGGCCGCCGGAACGGCTTTGACGGGCCTGCCGAGCAGCGCGTTCATCGCGGCGGCAAGCTCCTCCGGAGGCGGGGCGGTCCATTCGCCCCGCTGCCCGAACCGGGCGGCATCGTCCCAGGCGATGAATCGCCGGAGCGCTTCGGCGCGCGCGCCGGGCATCGACGCCGACACGGCGTCCGCGTATTCGCGCGCGGTATGATGCGGCGGCCGCGCCATCATGCGGCGGCCGAGCAGGACCCACGCCGCGGCGGATACGGCGGCGAACTGCTCTTGCGCTGCGCCGGCGCGGCCTGCGCCATGCGCCGCGGCGTACCGGCGCAGCGCGAGCGCGAGGCGAAGCCGCCTGCGCTGCGTCGCTGCCGCAAGGCCGGCCGCGAAGAGCAGCGCGGCCGCGCCTGCGGCGGCCAGCGCGGCGGGCGAAGCCGCAGCCGCGCCATGGGCGGCGCTCCGCGCCGCCTGCGCGAGGGCATCCGCCCCTCGCGCTACGGCCGAGGCGGCGTGATCCACCGCCGCCTCAAACTGCGCCAGCATGCCGTCCGTTCCGGCATCGGCATGCTCTGGCGCCCCCGCATCATCGGCAGCTCCGCCGGCCGATGACAACCCGTCGGACGCCGATCCCCCGGCGTCCGCACCCGCTGGCCCCATGCCGCCGGCAAAACCCGGCGTCGGGTCAAACGGCACCCAGCCTGCGCCGGGGAAGTACACCTCTACCCAAGCGTGCGCATCCTTCGCGCGTACGTTGTAGAGGGTCCCGGCTGCGCTTGCGGCATCCGCGCCCGCCGTTGATACCGGCGTACCGGATACAAAACCTTTTACCCATCGCGCCGGAATCCCTTCCTCGCGGAGAAGAACAACCATGGCGCTGGAGAAATGCACGCAATAACCGCGCTCCTGCTCAAACAGGAAGTAGTCGACAAAGTCCGCTCCCTTTGGCGGAACCGTGCTATCCAGCGAATACGTATAGCTATTTTTCAGATACTGCTCGACCGCTTTCACCTGATCGTAACGGTCGGTCCGTGCGCCGCCGACAATCTTGTCAGCCAGCGTCTTCACGCGATCCGGCAAAGAATCCGGCAGCTGCAAATAATCCGACAGATCCGTCTCCTCGGTTTGCGTAAGCGCCGCGGTTTCTCCGGCAGAAGCGGAGCTGCCCGCCTCCCGCAACAAGGAGGTATCCGTTACCGGAAGCCGGCTTTCGACGGTATAGCGCTCTACCTGCGCTTCCTTATCCGCCGCATACAGAGCGCCTGCCAGCTCATCCTCCACATACGTGCTTAATTGCCGGTTGGGATCAATTGCCGACAGACTAAGCACACGTCCCCCGCTCCCCGCGAAAAAGAGCGGCAATCCCAGCGAAGTTGAAGGCTCGGTCATAATGACCGTCTGCCGGATGGTTCGGTTATCCCCGGTAGTGCTGGCCGCAAGCTCGGACGGCTTATCGCCGTATTCCACCGGATGCAGGACCTTCCCGCTCCAGCTGCTGTCCCAGCCGCGTCCGTTATAGACTGCTTTGGATTCGCCTCTCCAGTAGGTCTGAACCGGTGAAAAACCGCTGAACACCACCGTGTCGTCCTGGGATAGGGACGCCCCAAGCTCCCGGTCGTCGAAGCCATACCCGGTCATGCCGCGGCCTTGCCCAGCCGTACCGATTGCCGCCTGCATGGCAGCCGAATAATTGTCCTTGCCAAGCTCCACCATCGCCTGTTCAAGCCGATTCGCAGCGTTTACCGTCCATGCCGAAGGCTCCGTTTGCCTCGGCTGCCCGCTGGATAGGAGCATTCCGACACCCACGCATAAAAGCACCAGAAATTCGCCGGCAGCCAGCCATTTCGGATGGAGCTGACGGTCGAATTCGCTTCCCCCGCCCTGCATCCGCCTTACTCTGGCCATCGTTACTACGGCTCCTAACAGCAAGCCCTCAGCCGTTGTGCGAAGCAAGCCGTTAAACACGTCGATGCCCACCCAAGTATGAAGAATCAGCAGGTAAGAGACCGTAATCGCCGTCAGGCCCAGTGCAACCTGCCTCAGCCATACAAGCGCCTGCAGCGCAGGAGCCAGCATAGCCCAGCCTACGAAAAGCAGCAGCGTCCTCAGCTCGCTGGTCATCGTCCACATGCCGTAGGTGAACAGCTCTTTAATATCTCCCAGCAGCATGCCGGGGTAATTCGCCAGCCACTGCAGCGCGTTTTCGTCATTTCCTTTAAATAGAAGCATGATGGTCATGACGCATAAGAAGCCGTTCATGAGGAGCGACATATACCAGGCCGGGCGAAAAAGCCCCATAACCATCACGCAGCCGACCACCGTCAGCAGCGGGCCAATCTGGTAGACATCCGCCCATTCCTTGTAATGAAGCCACGGCAGCAGCCATTCGGCTAACAGGCCAAATAACAATGCGGTCGTTAGTACCCGGAAGCCCAGCGACCCGTTATCGGGAGTATTGTCTCGCATGCTGGCTGCCTCCTTCCGCAATTTGCGTCGGCCGGTTCATCTTATCCGGATAAGCAAGCCAGTTGACGGACAATCCCGCTTCTTCCAGAAGGCGCTGCTGCTCGCGCATCGCAAACGTGAGAACCGATTGCTTCGTGACGACATGCAGACGGATTCCGCATTTCTGATCAGCCGCATAAGCGGCAAGCTGAATCCAGCTTTGGCCGCTTCTCCAGTCCGCGGTATAGACATGGATCACCCCGCCGGGCTTCAGACGGCCAAGCTCTATCCGGAGGCTGTCAACGGAGACCGCCGCTTTCGTGAGCTTCAGCATCGCGAGCCGTTCCAGCAGTTGATTAGCCTGCTGACCGGCTTGGCCGCCCCGCTTTTGCTTCTCCTTTGCCCCTTCAGTACCGACTGTCCCTGCAAGGAGCCGGACATCGCAGCCGTCCGCTGCCGCCTGTTCAATTCCTCTTGCCAGCCATGCCAGGGAAGCGTCAAATAGCCGCCCGTCATGATTAAACGCAGCGCTGTGCGTGTCCGCGATCATAATAATCTCGGCCGGCTGCTCGAGCAGATGCTGCTTCGTGAACATCCCCCGTCCTTTGGCCGCAGCCCGCCAATTAATATGCCGCATCGAGTCCCCTTCCCGGTACGGTCTGCTGTCCGGTCCGATTCCGGCTTGCTGCAGAAGCCTGTCCGCGGTAATGTCGCTGATCTCTCCGCCGTCGCTTATAAAAGCCGCCGAAGAATCGCCCGATACCTGCTCCGCCACAGCGCCGTGCAGCTGCTCTGCCCGGCGCCTTTGCTGCTCCGGAAGCGCGGGGACGGCTATTAAGGATCCCGGACATTCCAGCTTTTTGTGAAAAGCCGTAAGGCCAAGCCAATCGCCAACCGTTACGGTTACCTGGCCGAATTGATGCTCCCCGCGCCTCACGGCAAGAACGGAATAGCTGATCTCCACCTCTTTGCGCAGCAAAGGCGCCACAAGGTAACGATAGTCCAAGCGCGTCTTTTTTGCCTTGCTGATATTGGTCATGCCGTCGTGAACGGCTATCCATACAAAAGGCACAACGGAAGAACGCTTTAACGTCAGACGTATAACCGCGTCGTCGCCGTCTTTGATTTTGGGTTCCGGGATAACCCGGCTGACCGTCAGGCCAAGGATCGAGAGCAGCGGCATAACAATCGATAACAACGGAAGCAGACTCAGCACAATCAGCATAAAAGTCTCCACCGCCCCGCCCCGGCTAAACATGCCGGCCAGACTCAGCAGCCAGCCGGCCGATATGAGGAGCCAAGCACCCCAACGGGTACGGTAAACCGAAGGACGCGCAAAATGCACCGGTTCGTCTACAACCGCTTCCTGCGCTCCCGTTCCGGCCTTTCCTGCTCCGGCCAGCTTCGTTTTATTGGCGGCCGAAGGTGGGAAGCCTTGCGCCGGCTGTCTTTTGGCCGCTTTCGCGATCATGACATTCGAGTCGTTTCCCTGCCTTTTCATTTCTGCCTCCCTGCGGCTTGACCGGGGGCAATAGACGCGGGCAATGGCGTACTTCTCATAATCCGGATCAGTGCTTCGGATACCTGTCTTCCCCCGGCGCTTATACCGTTCAGCCGGTGCGCCAGCACAGCCTCCCCGGTGGCGAACAGATCATCCGGCAGCACGTATCTTCTTCCCTCTACGTAAGCTCTTGCCTGAGCCGCGCGAAGCCAGTCGCGTCCCGCGCGCGGACTTAATCCCAGCTCCAGCTCGGGCGCGCGTCTAGTCGCATCCGTCACCTTTGCCATATATTCGAGCAGTCCGGGATGGACATGCGCCTGCCGCACCTCGCGCTGCATCCGCAGCCACTCCTCCAGCATAAGGACCGGACGCAGCTGATGAGGCTCCAGCCTCGAGCCGGACGCATACTGCTCCAGCATTTTTGCTTCGTTTTCCATAGACGGGTAACCAATGGACAACCGCATCATGAAACGGTCCAGCTGCGCTTCCGGCAGCGTATTGGTCCCTTCGTAGCTTAACGGGTTCTGCGTCGCGATAAGCACAAACGGCTCCGGCAGCTTGCGGGTTTCCCCTTCCACGCTGATTCTCCGCTCCTCCATCGCTTCGAGCAGCGCCGATTGCGTACGCGGCGAAGTCCGGTTAATCTCGTCCGCCAGAACAATGTTGGCCATAATCGGCCCCGGCCGGTAGACAAGCTCGCTGATCCGGCTGTCCCAGACCGCTCCGCCGATCACATCCGCAGGCAGCATATCCGAGGTGAACTGGATCCGCTTGAATTCCCCGCCCAGCACGCGGGCAAAAGCGCCCGCCAGCATCGTTTTCCCCACGCCCGGCACATCCTCCAGCAGCACATGGCCGCCGGCCAGCATAGCCGTCAGAAGCTGGGTAACCGTTTCTCTTTTTCCTAGCAACACCTGATCTACTCTATGAATAAGCCTTTGCAGCAGCACCTGCGGCGGCTCCGGCCAAGACTGCGCTTCCGCTCTTCCCTGCAAGCCTTCGAATTTCGGCACGATCATCTCTATCATCGACCTCCTGAAAAATAGCTTCTCTATCTTTCAGTATCGCCATGTGCCTCTCTATTTAGACCTGCTAGACGGAAGACGGCTCGACCCAAATCTCTCTTTTATCCGTTGTAACCGTTATTCTGCTTATACCAAAATGAAACTGCTGAAGCGTCTCTCTTAACGGCACCATAATCCGGCTCGGCAGAGACGTTCCGCTGCCTCCTACCTCCGCTGCCGTCCAGCTTGCGCTTTGATTGTTTACCATGGCCTCGACGACTCCGTTTGCCATGTCGAGACGGATAATGCCATGAAGCCCTAAAGCCAGCTGTCGCAGAGGAACATCAATGGTGCCGTTCAACATCCTGTAATCCTGCGGGGCAAAAGGAATGTCTTCCCCGCCGGCATGAATGATTAAGCTTTGGGTATTTGGCTCGGGAAGGTGCGTTCTCGTCCGGGCCGTATATTGAACTAAAGTCTGCGTCTCCGCTGCCGTTACCATGGGGCGCTTCCACTTCATCGATGGCGAGAGGCGGAATTGAATCGGCTTGACCTGATCGGTTAAGACCGCGAACTGATAGCCTTTGTTTTTGAAGAAACCGATCACTTCCGGCAGCGCCTTTACCGACTCCCCATGGATGGAGCTGTCATGCATCAGCACAACGACCTTGCTGGACAGCCTGGAGCTTTTAACGGTATTTATAATCTCTTTGGCCGGCACGCCTACCCGCGCCGAGTCGCCGCTGTCGACGTTCCAGTCGTTGACGATATAGCCGGCCTTGGCAAGCGCATCGTAATAACCTTGGTCAAAATTGCCAAACGTCCCTCCCGGCGCACGAAGCAGATTGGTCCGTATCCCCGTCACTTTATAGATTTCATCGTCGGTATCCATAACCTGCTTGGCGAACGCGGAAAAGCTGCTGTACAGCTCTTTATACACATGATCGTACGTATGATTGCCGATGGCATGGCCTTCCTTCACGACCTGCCTTGCGATATCCGGATACTGCTTCACTTCGTTGCCCAGCATAAAAAAGGTTCCCTTCACGCCCTCCCGCTTCAGGATAGCGAGAACTTCCTTTGTCTTCTCGCTTGGGCCATCGTCAAACGTCAAATAGACGGTTGGCTTGGCTGCCGCTGTTTTTGCTTCCTCCGCGCTATAATTAACCAGCTGATCCGCTAGAATGAGACTGCCCGCTCCTTCTTCCTGATGCGCAACGGGTCCTTCCGCAGAGCTCCCGGCAGCGGCAGCCACCTCGCTCGCCAGCCCCGCATGCGCCAGCTCGCTTGCTGCCTCCCCCTGATCCTCCGTTACCGGACCGGCTCCAAGCAGCCCAAACCATAACACAACCAAACATAATCCCGTCTGCACCAGCAATCGCATCTCATCTGCCACCCTTCTCTACTCTCGTAAGTAATCAAACTAGTAGAGTATATGAGCGGCAAATCTAGCAAATGCCCCGATAATCATTCATTTCGTATGTTTTTCCGTCCGCGCAAACAAAAAAAGACGAGCCCATAGGACCCGTCTTTCAATCATTAGAGTTTTGCCGCCTCGCCTGCCACCTGCTGGACATGGCCTTTGATTTTTACGCCGCGCCACTCGCGGACAAGCTTGCCTTTCTCATTGATGAGGAAGGTGGAGCGGACAACGCCCATATACTCGCGGCCGTACAGCTTTTTCATCTGCCATACGCCGTACTTCTCGCATACCTTATGATTCTCGTCCGACAGGAGCAGGAACGGCAGGTTTTGCTTGCCGATAAACTTCTCATGCGACTTGACCGGATCCGGGCTAATGCCAAGCACGACCGTATTGGTGTCCGCCATAGCGGGATACGCATCGCGGAAATCGCAAGCCTGCTGCGTGCAGGTAGGCGTATTGTCCTTCGGGTAGAAATAGAGGACAACCTTTTTCCCCCGGTAATCGCTCAGCTTCACCGTCTCGCCGTTTGATGCCGGCAGCTTGAAATCTGGCGCTTTTTTGCCTACTTCTATCGTACTCATACCACTAAACCTCCAATACCTGCCTTAACCTGCTGGGCCTACGAGCCCGCGCCGCGGTACCGCTTGACGCCATGGTTCCACAGTGCAAGTCCCAGCCCGAATACGATAACGCCCATAACCGGCGTAAACCAGGCCAGCTGAGACAAATCATCCGCCTTTTTATCCAGGAAATACGATGCCGGAATTACGCCTACAAAAGCAAAGGGCAGCAGCCAGGTCAGAACGAACCGAATCGTTTTGTTATAAATGTTGACCGGATAACGGCCATAGTTCTGTACGTTGTAAATAAGCGGTACGATGCCCGTCGGCGCATCCGAGAAGAACGAGATCGCCGACAGCGCCGTATAGATCCCGCCATACACAAGCACGGCGCCAAGCACGAACAGCAGCATAATCAAGACATAATACCAGTGAAACGCCAGTCCAAGATCATTCCAGCAGACGGCCATGATAACCGCTCCTACCACGGAGCCAATCAGGGATGGCGGATCCACGTTTTCGAGCAGCACTTGGAACAAATTATGGGCAGGACGCGTCAGGATGCGGTCCATCTCCCCTTTTACAATATAACGCTCGCTGAAGTTCCACATCCCGAAGAAGGTGGAGAAGATTCCGTACGGAATCATAAAGAAGCCGTATACGAAAATAACCTCCGACTCCGACCAGCCGCCAAGCGAAGGCGTATGCTGGAACACGACAAGGATGAAGACCAAGTTCATCCCTTGGAACATCAAGTCTGACAGAACCTCGACCCAGAAGTCGGCCCGGTAGGTCAGACGGGTCTTGGCATAGTTTTTAATGTATTCCCAGAATAACACGCCATACAGCATATTGAATTAACCTCCTTGCACGAACAGCCGCTTGCGGGCCGCACGCCAAGTAAATAGGATGGGCACTAGCAAAATAACGAACCACAACGCCTGAATTCCTAGAACGCCCCAAGCTTGGCTCATCGGGGTACGCCCGGTAAACACGGCGCTTGGCAAATACGTAATCGCCTGGAATGGCAGCCATTCCATCGTCCCCTTCAGCCAACCCGGGAAGAAAGCGATTGGTATAAGAACGCCGGAGAACAGGTCGACCAGCACCCGCTTCATCCGCATCATTCCCTCGTTATTTTCCACGAAGAAGGCCGCAAGACCGGTCAAAATATTAAGCTGCGAGTTAATGAACAAGCTGAACAGCAGCATAATGAAATATACAATCCATACAGCCGGATCCTTCGGCAGCTTAACCGGGAACAGCAGACAGACGATAACAAGTCCCGGGCCCATAAAGAGGATTAGGCGGAACAAGCCTTCGCCGAGTCCCTGCATCATTTTGACGAGCAAATACGAATACGGCCGGATCAGCTGCATGGCGATGCTTCCATCCCGGATATCGTTCGCAATCTCTCGGTCCAGGTTATTGAAATAAAAGGCGCGCGCCATCCACGACACGGCAATATACGTTGTCATTTGAGCAAGCGTAAAGCCCTGAAGCGTCTCGGCCGAGCCGAAAATCGCTTTCCAGAGGAAATAATACGCTCCAATGTTAATCGCATAAATAATGATACCGCTATAATAATTAACGCGGTAAGCCAGCATGGTCAGAAACCGGATTCGGATAAAATCGACGTAAGCGCTCATCATCGGAGAGAAGTCTCCTTCTCGGGCTCCGCCTCGGCCTCCCGCTTAGGAGACTCGGCTTCCCGCAGCGTTGCGGCCGCAGATGCCGACGCTGAACCTGAGCGGTAAATTTCGCGCACGATATCGTCGGTGTTGGTCTCAAGGATTTTGATATCCCGGATATCCGCCCCGCCTACGACTACGCCAAGCGCGTCCGACACGTTAATCGTATGCGGCAGCCACATCGAGGCGCCCTGCTCGCTCATCGTCCAGGTAACATCCAGACCTGCCGTTAGCAGCTGCAGCTTCGCAAGGGACGTTGGCGCGCCGAATTGGAACTGGATCTCGCGTCCTTTGCTCCAGCGGTTCTTCAGCTCTTCCAGTCCGCCGTCATAAATAATCCGGCCGTCATCCAGCATAATGACACGCGAGCACAAGGCTTCGATATCTTGAAGGTCATGAGTCGTAAGTAGAATTGTAGTCCCCTCTTCACGGTTCAGATCCTTCAGGAACTCGCGGATTTCCGTCTTCACCACGATATCCAGACCAATGGTTGGTTCATCGAGGAACAGGATCGACGGATTATGGAGCAGCGACGCAACCAGCTCGCAGCGCATCCGCTGCCCAAGGCTTAGCTTGCGGACCGGACGGTTAAGCAAATCGCCGAGATCAAGGCGTTCTACGAGGTTGTCCAATCTTTTGCGGAAATCCTGCTCGGATACGCGATATACTTTGCGCAGCAACTGGAAAGACTCAATAACACCGATATCCCACCAAAGTTGGGAGCGCTGGCCGAAAACAACGCCAATCCCTCCGACAAATTTTTCGCGGTCTTTGAAGGGTACATAACCGTTCACTTTAAGTTGTCCGGATGTCGGTACCAGAATGCCGGTCAGCATTTTAATCGTAGTCGATTTGCCTGCGCCATTCTCGCCGATATAACCGCAAATCTCGCCTTGCGGAATTTGAAACGATATATCTTTTACGGCTGTAACCTCGTTGTATTCCCGTTTGAACAGGTCTTTCAGCGCGCCGGACAGTCCTTCTCTGTTCTTTTGTACTTTAAACTGCTTTCGCAGATCTTTGACATCAATCGCCAGCATAAGCTCGAATAATCTCCTCTCCGTTATGAACGGTCGACATTTCCCGGGGAATTATGAGTTTTTTCCAAGGGAAACGATAAAACTTGCGTCTATCTATCGTTCCGCTTTATAATTTTATGATATGTAATATTACATTAGTTATTGTTGTGCGTAAATGGCAGGCATCATCGATTCGGGAGCGATGGTTCGCCTGTCTGATTTGGGTTTACACACTTTTGCAGGATGAGTTGCTGAAAGGAGCACTACTACAGTCATGGCTACAAAGGCTAAAAAGAAAAGAAAACCTTGGAAATGGGTACTTAGCGGTTTTCTCGTAGTTATAGTTATTGCCATCGCTGGCCTGGTTTACTGGGGTACCGGCGTATATAATTCGTTAGACAATTTCAGCAAGAACAAAGAAGATTCCCGGTTTGGACAATTCGAAAACAACACTACTGCTGAGGCGCCTCCGAAATGGGAGGGCAAGGAACGCGTCAATATTCTGCTTCTCGGCGGCGACGCCCGCGGTTTGGAAGAAAATCAGGTACCGCGGTCCGATTCAATCATGATCGCATCCTTTGACCCGGTTACGAAAAAAGCGCATCTATTCTCCGTCCTCCGGGACACTTACGTTGATATCGAAGGTCACGGCAAAGGCCGGATCAACACGGCGATTACGCTTGGCGGTCCGCAGCTGGCCATGAAGACCGTTGGCGACCTGCTTGGACTCGACATTCAATATTATGTGTACACGGATTTTGAAGGATTCAAAGCCTTAGTCGACTCAATCGGCGGCGTATACTTCGATGTTGAGAAGGATATGCACTATACAGATAACGCCGACAAAAATAAATATGATATCGATCTGAAAAAGGGCTATCAGCTGCTGGACGGCGACAAAGCCCTGCAATACGTTCGCTTCCGCCACGACGCAATGAGCGACTTCACCCGTACCGAGCGTCAACGCGAATTTTTAGGCGCTGTAGCCGACAAGCTTAAATCGGGCTGGAACATCGTCCAGATGAAAAAGATTCTGGACAGCGTATCGCCTTACATCGAGACGAACCTCCAGGTTACCGATATGCTGAAGCTTGGCCAGCTGGGCGTAGATTCCCATTTGGCGGGCACGCAGCAAATTCCTCCAATGGACAATATTGCTGAGGAGCATGTAGGCGGAGCAGCCGTCATTGGCGTTCGCGACTTGGATGAACTGAAGACTTCGGTTCAAGATACGCTGGCGAAGGATGATACAGAGACTACTCCATCCCCATCGCCGGGTGCCGAGAACGGAACCGATACCACTACAAATGCAACCAGCAACAGCACAGCACAATAGGATATAGATAAAGGGAGTTTGCTTTACAAAAAAAGGACCAGATACCCGCTAACCGGCGAGATCTGGTCCTTTCTCATTCATGCGGTTAAAGTTATAACTCACTAACCATTCATTTGTTTAAACATTAGCTGTCGCGCGTTATACTGCATGAAGTACAGCATATTCACGTATTTGAGCCCAGTAGGCAGCTATATCCTGCACGGAATGCAGGATATTATAGATTTAACCACCCAATTGGGCTGGATTCCGAGTGATATACTGCATTTTGTACAGCATAACTGACCGCAGCCTTTTCCTGGGGCAACTATACTGCATTTCGTACAAGGTAAATGAGCAGCATAGCCATGCATTGGCGGATAAAGATCACGCAGCTTGCGTTGCCCATAGATTACAACGAGAAGATAGACAGGTGTTTGGCAAGAAGCGCCCTTGAGCATCACTTTGCTTTTTGCTCCGACTGCGCGATAATGGGAAGTGTCGATTTTTCTTCATTCAGGCTGCTTGCGTATGCAATCGGCTTACATATTACGAACTACGGAGGATTTCTTTCATGTCTATGCAACGCAAACGTTCAGAGGCGCTTTACGAGGAAGCGCTGCAGCATATCGTTGGGGGCGTCAACAGCCCTTCCCGCTCTTACAAAGCGGTTGGCGGAGGAGCGCCGGTGTTCATGAAACGCGCGGAAGGCGCCTACTTCTATGATGTCGACGATAACCGCTATATCGATTATTTGGCGGCTTACGGCCCCATTATTACGGGACACGCCCATCCGCATATTACGGAAGCGATTGTCCGGGCGGCTCAGAACGGAACTTTGTACGGTACGCCTACCGAGCTGGAAATCCAGATGGCCCGCATGCTGAAGGAGGCGATTCCTTCTCTGGATAAAGTCCGCTTCGTTAACTCCGGCACAGAAGCCGTTATGACAACCATCCGGGTTGCGCGCGCATTCACGAAGCGCAATAAAATCATTAAGTTCGCCGGCTGTTACCACGGCCATTCCGACCTTGTCCTCGTTGCAGCGGGCTCCGGCCCTTCTACGCTTGGCATTCCGGACAGCGCCGGCATCCCGACCAGCATCGCGCATGAGGTAATCACGGTACCGTTTAATGATCTGGATGCTTTGAAGGAAGCTTTGGAGCGCTGGGGCGACGATACGGCTGCCGTTATGGTGGAACCGATTGTCGGCAACTTTGGCATGGTTATGCCTAAGCCCGGCTTCCTGGAAGGCCTATGCAAAATGACTCGCGAAGCCGGAGCCCTTGTTATTTACGACGAGGTAATCACGGCGTTCCGCTTCCACTACGGCACTACGCAAACGTTTAATGTCTTCCCGGATTTCAGAGCCATCGAGCCGGATCTTACCGCGCTTGGCAAAATCATCGGCGGCGGACTCCCGATTGGCGCTTATGGCGGCCGCAAGGAAATTATGGAGCAAGTTGCTCCGCTTGGCCCTGCTTATCAGGCAGGGACGATGGCGGGCAATCCCGCTTCCATCTCGGCCGGAATCGCGTGCCTCGAGGTGCTCCAGGAAGCAGGCGTCTATGACCGCATGAACGATCTGGCGACAACGCTCGCAGACGGCCTGCGCGCCTCGGCGGAAAAACATGGCATTCCGCTGACCGTTAACCAGATCCGCGGTTCCTTCTCGACCCATTTCTGCAACCATCCGGTGACCAACTATGATGAGGCGCAGGATACCGACGGCGAAATATTCGGCCGCTTCTTCAAGCTTATGCTGGAGCAGGGCATCAACCTGGCCCCTTCCAAATATGAAGCTTGGTTCCTGACCACCGCCCATACGAAAGAAGACATCGCAGCTACTCTTGTTGCTGCAGAGCATGCTTTCTCGAAACTATAACGAATACAGAAAGCTGTTCCGTGACCGGAACAGCTTTTTTTCATATGCTCTGCATTAGAACACTAGCGGCCCTGATAGGCAAATAGGACCCTCAGAGGGTCTTATGCCCACCTTTACTAGCTGTTATAGATCTCGATTTCATATAAAGAAGGACCGTATGGAGCAAAGCCCTTCTCCGTTACATAGATTCGAACATATTGGCCTTGCGTTGGAACATCCAGATTTATAATCTGCTTCAGTCCGTCTCCGCTAAGCGATTGGCCCGACACGGAATGGACTGTCGTCCAGCTCGCGTTATCGGTTAGATCGGCACCAGGCTGAGCCACTTGAATGTCGAACGATTTGCCGTAAGCTCCTTCCCAGTTCAGGACAAGCTTGCTGAAAGACTCTACGGCACCAAGATCCACGTAAATCCACTCCGGATGGTTATCCGTGTTTGTCGTCCAATCCGCTCCCCATCTCGAGCCGGAATCGCCGTCCGTTGCTTCAGCCGCCAGGAATGCACCCTGCACGGAGGAAGCAACGGCTGACTTGCCCAGCGCAAGATTCACATCCGCTGCGATGACTTGCGTCACTTCGTTATCGGCATAACCTGTTGCCGCGATCGTAATCGTGTAGCTGCCTGCTGCGGCGAATACGCCTGATTTCAGTGTGATTTTGCCTGCTGCAACCGTGTACTGGCTGGCTGCAAGAGCGGCGTTGTTTACTTTAACAGCCGTAATCGCGCTTTCCCATGCGGAATCGCCGGTAAAGGCAAGGTCAATGCTATTGCCAACCTTATTATCGGTAGAATCCGCAGTCATGGCTGGGCCAAGCGGCAATACCTGATCGGGATTCGTAGGATTGCCGTATACTTCAACCTCCCATAACGAGTAGCCCCATTGCGTGCCTCTTGCCGTGCCGTAGATCCGCACATGGCGTGCTTCTTCGCCGTGCAGCGTAATATTGTCGATACCGCCGTTGCCGGAAGGCTCGGTAAAGATGGTGGTCCAATCGTTATCCCCCGGCGTTTCCGCCGATGAGACTTGAACCGTATACGTCTTGCCGTAAGCCCCTTCCCAGCTCAGCGTCATGCTTTCCAGCTTGTAAAGCTTCTTCAGGTCAAGCGAGATCCACTGCGGATCCTGTGCGGCGCTCTCCCATCTTGTTCCTGCCTTGCCGTCAATCGCGTTCGACGCAGGCTGATTGTTCGTCGAAGCGGTTGCCGTGCTGCCAAGCGCGATGTTCTTCGCGTTGGTCTTCACTTCCTGCGATACTTCCGCTGCCGCATAGCCATTAGCCAGAATGGCGATCGAATACGTCTTGATCGATGGGAACAGGGATGCGTCAAGCGTGATTTTGCCTGCTGCAACCGTGTATTTGCCTGCACTCACAGTTGCCCCGTCAATCGTAATGCCTGTAATGGCGCTTCTCCAAGCGGCATTATCCGTAAAGGTTAGTTCGATCGGATAGGTCAGCTTATTATCCGTTGAATCTGCTGTCACCGTTGGCGGCGACACCTTCTCGCGGACAGCTACTTCATCGATATGAATCGTATGCTCGACGGATGGGGTTGTGATGTCCCCGCTAATCACGTTACCAAGCAAGTATTTCACCGTCAGCGTCATGTCGGCCGTTGGCTTCAATACTTTCGTGTAGACGGTAGAAGAATCGCCTGTAAGATTGAACAGCACCTGCTGATTGCCGCTATATCCGGTCAGCTCGACCAGAATCGGACGGTTAACGGTCGACCATGCTTTAAAGCTCAGCTCATACGTTTTGCCGGCTTTCAGCTTGATGCCGGATTGCATGAACTGCGTGGACCACGTATACGGAACGCTCCATTGCGGGTCCAGACCGCCGTTATAGTTGATTTGAATTGCCGCCTTCTCATCCTCTACCGAAATCGAAGAGTAGTCGTCGGCTCCTTTCCATGATTCCCAGTTAGCCGTACCGTTCGTAAAGCTGCCGTTCAATACGAGGTTGCCATCTCCGGAGAAAACCTGCTGCGTCAGGACCGCATCGCCGTATCCGGTCGCGGCTACCTTCACAGAATAGTTGCCATCAACCGAGAAGACGTCCGAATGGAGCGTTAATGCCCCTGCTGTGACCGTGTATTGCGTTGCAATCAGAGCCGCACCGTTTACGGACACCGACGTAATAGCGCCTCTCCAGGCAGCATCATCCGCAAAAGGAATGGTGATCTCTTGGCCAGCGAGATTATCCGTGCTATCCGCTACCATCGTTGGCGGACGCTTCACCGGCGCATTTTCCACTTCAAGCACAACGTTATCGATCCAGACGGTACCTACCGCACCGCCTGGCGTTTTGCCAAGCATGATCTTAAGCGCCAGCAATTCGTCGGCTGTAGGGCGAACCGTAAATTTCAAATGCGTCCAGTCCGTACCTACGGCTTGCACGCCGGAATCAAATCTCCGGACGTACGAGGCATTTTCCAATGTTGCCTGCAGGTCGCGGGCAACGGAGGCTTTTACGTCAAACTCCAGCGTATAGGTTAAGCCTTTCTTAAAGCTCATGCCGCCTTGAATCAGCATATTGCTATACGGCTGGTTGCCCAGGCTGGTGACATTGATTTTCGCAGCGCCATTCTCCGTGGAAAATTGCGCAGCCCCGCCATCCTGCGTATTTTGCTCCCAATTCAGAAGGCCGGCGAAGAAATCGCCGTTCTTCAGCGGGAACAGGTCCATGCCCGTGAAGTCGAAGTTGTTATTCGTCGTGCGAATCAGGGAGACGTTGTCGATCGCAACATCCGCGTCATTGCCGCCTAGTCCAAAGACAAGCTGCCCTTCCTCATCCGTTACGCCAACCGGCATCGTAAACGCAAACTCCTGATTGCCCATTGCCGTGCCGATTGTAAAGTCCTTCGAAGCATACACCGTATGGCCGTCTTTGCTTACGAATGAAACCTTAATGGAACGCTCCGATTCCGCCGAAGCCTTAAAGTTCAACTTATAGGTATCGTTTTGCAGAAGATTGATTCCTTTTTGCGTTAGGGTAATATCCGATGGATTGTCTCCGCCGTTTGTAATGGCTGCTTCAAGTTGTCTTGCCTCAGGGTCAACCGAAGCCGAACCATTCGCGTCGCCTAAAGTTTCAAAGTTCCAGTACGTCATACGGTCCATCGAGCCAAGATCGAAATTGCCATTATACACATGCTGACCGTTGCCAAGCGGCGCTTTTGCCCCGTTTTGCTCGGATACCGCGTCAACCTCTTCGATCTTGATATTGCCGATCCATACCGTATTGGTATTGAGACCAAGATTAAGCTCCAGCCGCGCGGCAAGATCGGTATCGTTATTCATCAGGAAGCGGTATTCGTAATGCTTCAGATTGGTTGTCAGCGCGGCATCGAAATTATCCGAATAAGCACCCCAGCCGTTATCCGCATCGCCGCCTACCTTCAGACTAATGTTTCTTGGAGCCGATGCTTTGGCGTCAAAGCTGATTTTGTAAGCATGGCCTTTCGTAATGGTTGCATACTGAATCAATTGCAGAGCGTAATTCTGGTTGCCGCCGCTGGTAATCGATACTTTGGCGAACTTATCGTCGCCGATGGTATCCACGACCGCGGAACCCGCGCCGCCAAAGTCCGGCGTATGCAGGAAGTTCCAATAGTTCGCGTCAAGAGCCTGCGTGGAATCCGTAATATCGGTCAGGCCATGCTCGAAATCCTGATCGACAATTGCTTTCGCGTTAGCCGGAATCTCGTCCTTCGAATCCGGTTCTACCGGCGTACGGTAAGGACGGCCCGTCAGTTCGTAGGCGCGAACATAGTCCACTTCCATTTTTGCTGGCAGATCGCTATCTGCTGGGAGTCGGTTACCGTCAAATTGACCGCCAACGGCCAGGTTAAGGATAATATAGAACGGTTTGTCAAACGGCGCAGGATAAGCGTATTTATCCGGCTGATCGACTCCCCAGCTGTTCCAGTTGTTAACCGTCTGATAGAGATTGCCGTCCACATACCAGCGGATCTCGCCCGGCTCCCACTCTACCGAGTAAGTATGATAACCGGAGATCGATTCGCCTTCAGGGAAGGTGTAAGCTGCACCCGTTGCTTTGTTATTCGGAGCGTTCTTGCCGTAATGGATCGTTCCGCCGACCTCATGCGGCAGACGGCCTCTCGCTTCCATAATATCGATCTCGCCGGAAGCGGCCCATCCGCCGTATTCGCTATCGGCAGGCATCATCCAGAAGGCCGGCCAAATGCCTGTTCCTTCCGGCAGCTTCATCCGGGCTTCGAATTTGCCGTAGGCCTTCGTAAACGTATTGCTGGTCCAGAGACGGCCGGACGTATACGGCTTGCCGTTAAACGTCTCTTTTTTCGCGGTAATAACCAGGTTGCCTGTTGCCGGATCAACGGCGATATTTTGCTTGCGGTAGTATTGCTGCTCGTTATTGCCCCAGTCCGCAACGCCGTATTCGGAGCCATTGCCTTCCTGGTAGCCCCACTTCGTCAAATCGACGCCGTTTGTATCGGGAGTAACGGCATTTCCGTTAAACTCGTCGGACCAGACCAGGCTCCACATTTGCTGCGCTTCGATCGTTTGCGTGACTTGACCCAACTCGTAATCGGTTGCCTTAATGACGATAACGTGATCGCCTGCGGACGCAAAAACGCTCGCTTTAATCGTGATACTATTTGTTCCCACCGTGTAATCTTCTGGCGCAAGCTCTGCTCCGTCCACGACGATTGCTTTAATCGAGCTGCTCCAGCCCGGCTGGGATGCAAAGGTCAGCGTAATGTCCTTGCCCAGGCTGTTGTCCGTCACATCAGGCGTAACGATTGGAGCCGAAGTAAGGCGGATATCGTTCACGAGCGGTACCTTTTCTCCCAATGCTTCCTTGGCGCCTTTCCGCTCGAAGCGGACGTTGTCGATAAAGACATCATGAACTGCCAGGGCATCGCCGTTCTTGCCAAGGAGGTACTTCAAGCCTACCGTATCATCCTTAGGCATCGTAAACTCGAAGGCGTAGCTCTTCGTTGTTTCGCCTAGCGTTAATTTTTGGTTCAGATAACGGGTATAAGTGCCGTTCTCCGCAATAACCTCAACGGTTTTGGCCACTGTTGATCTTGCGTCAAAGGTTACGATATAAGCGTTATCCTTCTTCACCGGAAGCGGCTCTTGGAAGAGCATCACATCCCAAGGATTCGCGCCTACATTCTCGACATTGATCTTTGCTCTGCCGCTTGTAAAATCAAATGTTGCTTTCGAAGTACCATCGTAGACGCCTTGAATATGTTTCGACCAGTTCGCTTCTCCGTCCGTGAAGTAGCCGTTCTTTAATAGGAAAGCCTTCTCGCGGGCGCCTTTGATTTCCACGCGTACATTGTCCGCGTACACATCATGTGCGCCTGACGGGTTCGCAGCTTGCTTGCCGAGAAGTACTTTAAAGGAAGCTAACGTATCTGCCGTAACGGGCAGCTCATACGTAAACGTCTGATAGTCTGCCGTCAGATGCTCCATCTTCGAGAGCAGGCGTCCACCGGCATTATCCACGACAATCTCCACGTCGCGCTCCGCGGTTGATTTGAGATCTACGGATACAACATAGGTATTGTCCTTGCGGAGAGTAAAATCGTTCTGCATCAGCATGACATCCCAAGGATTGTTGCCAACGCTGCTTACGTTAACCTTCATGCTGCCTGCTTCTTCGTTATAGCCGGTCACTTTGTCCCAACCGTCATAAAAGCCTTGCACATGCAGGTTCCACGATGCTTTACCGTTCGAGAAGTCGCCGTTCTTCAGCGGGAACTGCTCGGAGAGCGGCAAATCACCGATGCCATTGTTGGTCAGACGGGTCATAACCACATGATCGATGGTGACATCCGCATCGCTGCCGCCAAGCATAAAGACAAGAATCGCCTTGTCGTCGGCTGCAGCCGCGGAGTTGAAGTTCACCGTTTGTACAGCGGATGCGCTGGTCAGGTTTACCTCAATGGGGTCGACCACATTCGTGCCGTCCTGCTTCTGAATGCCAACCTTAATTGTACGGTCGGAAGCTGCTCTTGCATTGAACTTCACTTGATAATCGTTGCTTGGAATCAGGTTGACGCCTTTTTGAAGCAGGGTAACGGAAGAAGCATCCGCTCCGCCGCTCGCAATATTCGCCTGGAATTCGCGGTCTTCCGGATCAACGGAGGCCGTTGCCTCCGCACCGTCCGCCGTATTGAAATGCCAATAAGTCAGACGGTCCAATCTTCCGAGGTCAAAATTGCCGTTGTATACATGATTGCCGTTAATCGGCTCTTTCGCCGCATCCTCGTTGTACGGATCCGGTGCGTCCACTTCCTCCAGCTTCACGTTGCCAATCCAGACCGGATTGGTGTTCAGGCCGATATTTAGCTCCAGGCGAGCCAGAACATCCGTATCGGCAGCCATCTGGAAGGTCATGCTGTAAGTTTTGAATTCATCGGTCAGGCTTGCCGACAGGACATCCGAGTAGGTTGCCCAGCCGCGGTCGGCGCCGCCGCCAATCTTGGCGGACATCGTCCGGTTCGTGCTGGATTTGGCATCAAAGGAAAGCTTGTAGTATCTGCCTTTTCCTACGGTAACGTTCTGGATGAGCTGCACGGAATAGTCCTGCGAGCCTCCGGCTGTAATGTCCGCTTTGGCATACGTTTTGCCGCCAATGACGTCGGTTCCGATGGAGCCGTTGCCGTTATAAGTAGGGACATGCACGAAGTTCCATTTTTCCGGATCCAAGGTATCCGAGTCTGTTGCTACCGTCTTAAAGCCATTCGCGTAATTAACATCATGCACATAGTTGCCGTCAATGGCCGGTTTATGATTATCGGGCAAAGCCTCTTGTTCAACCTTTGGCTCTTCAAGGCCTTCCGCCGAATACCCGCCCTTCTTATCGTAGACGCGGACATAATCGACTTCCATCGTCCGGGCGTTGTCGTCCAGCGGCATTTTCCCGCCGTCGAAGTTACCGCCAACCGCCAGGTTCAAAATCATGTAAAACGGTTTATCAAACGGTGCCGGATAAGCGTATTTCGCCGGCTGGTCAATTCCCCAGCTATTCCAGTTGTTTTGCGTTTGATAGACAACTCCGTCCACCAACCAGCGGATTTCGCCCGGCTCCCATTCAACGGCATAGACATGCTCGCCGCTGAAATCCGTTCCGTTCGGGAAGTTGTATTTGTTGCCTGTATAGCGGTTACCCGGGGCGGCTTTGCCGTAATGGATCGTTCCGGAAACTTCGCCCGGCAGTCGGCCGACCGCTTCCATAATGTCGATCTCGCCGGAGGACGCCCATGTGCCGTATTCGCTTGTTGCCGGCATCATCCAGAAGGCTGGCCAGAAGCCTTGCCCTTTCGGCAGCTTCAGCTTGGCTTCGAACTTGCCATAGGCTTTGGTGAATGTATTCTGAGTAAAAATCCGGCCGGAAGTATAGGGCTTATTATTGCTGTTTGCTTCTTTTTTCGCCGTAATGACAAGCTTGCCGTCTTCTACCTTCATATTATCCGCTTCATAGCTTTGCTGTTCGTTATTGCCCCAGCCGTCAAGGCCGTATTGCGAACCCGTGCCAAGCTGATAACCCCACTTGTCGAGGTTTACGCCATTCGTATCGAGGTTGCTGCCTGTTCCGTCAAACTCATCCATTCCACACCATCTGCCACTCATCCGTTGGCGTTGGTGTTGATGTCGGGGTCGGCGTTGGTGTTGGAGTTGGCGTTGGCGTTGGTGTTGCCGTCTCCGTTGGTGTTGGCGTTGGCGTTGCAGTCGGCGCAGGTGTTGGCGTTCCGCCGCCACCGCTGCTGCTTCCGCCACCGGTGCTTTGAGCTGTTCCGCTGTCTACGACATATGATTTATCTTTGTCCAAATTTTTGCCGTTCAGGCTGGATTCCGATTTGTTGCTGTTCAAATGGTCGATATCCGAATTGTTCGTTTCCAGTACCGTATCGGAATTCAAATCCATCGTTCCGACCTCCGAGCCGTCAACAACGACGCGTACCGGTCCTTCCTTCTTATCAACAACGATAGTTGGCACGTGCACATTGTTCAGGTGAATACTATGTACCCCGCCGCCGCTGACAAAAATGGTTCCTTTTACTTCCGTGTTTTTCAGCGTAAAATCGCCTTCGCCAATCCCAGCGGTCAAGTAAAGATTCCCGCCGATTGCCGCATTCTCGATCGTTACGCCGTCAAGGTTCACCAGCCCGCTGCCTGCCAGCTTTTGATCCTTGTACGTCTGCGCCTTCACGTAAACTTCACCTGCTAGACGGCTTAATAGAACAACCGCTTCCGCACGGGTAATCGACTTAAGCGGCTGAACCGTCCCGTTCGGGAAGCCCTTCAAATAACCTCCGCTTACCAATTGGCCCAGCGGCTCTACCGCAAATGCGCCAACCTGTGATTTATCCTGAAAGGCTTCGAGCGGATCAGCGCCTGTTACTGCCGGCAATCCGAACAGTCCCGCAGCTATTTTTGCCGCCTCTTGTCTTGTAATTGCCGCATTTGGTTTAAAGGTTCCATCCGGATAACCGTTAATAAAGCCTGCTTGCTTCAAGGCCGCTACCGAATTGGCATACCATGCTTCAGCCCCTACATCCGAAAAGCTGTTCTCGCCTTTTGCCGTAAAACCAAACAAGCTGTTAATCAGCTTCGTAAATTCCGCGCGCGTAATGCCTTGCTCCGGCTTGAACGTTCCGTCCGGATAACTGTTAACAAGGCCCTTGGATGTCCAATCCGTTACCTGCTGCGAAGCCCAATGCCCCGCAACATCCGGCGCCGCAGCACTTGTGGCTACCGCTGCTGTATCCGAAGCCGCAAATACGGCTGACGGCACGTAACTTACGGCGATAACGAGCGACATCACTAACGACAATAACCTTTTTGTTCTTTTTCTAGTCAACACTGTTTTCCCCTCTCGAGCAAGATGACCAGGGTGACTGTTCTAGTTGTAAACGTTTTCATAATTTTCAAAAAAGGATAACCGGCAAAAGAAAAGGAACGCCTGGCGTAAATATGGCGTTCCTTATCCTGTTGCAAGCAGCTATTGCTAGATTACTTCGAAGCCGAAGCGTACCAATCGTTAACTTCCTTCGTTACTTGGTCGCCGCCGGATTTTTTCCAGTTCTCTACCATTGTATCGAACGAATCAAGCGGTGCTTGACCGTAGATGATTTTGGAGTACGATTCGTTCACCAGTTTGTTCAGCAATTCGTTTTTGGACTTCATCGTTTCCGTCAGAGGACCTTGGAAGTAGTTTTTCATGCGGATATCTTTTTGATCCATAACGATCTTCATCGCTTCCAGGTTTTCCGGTTTACGAACGGCTTTTGTCTGCTCTTCGTACGGCGTTGTTGGAGCTTCGCCGTTATACAGCTTGATCATAGTGTCTGCATACAGAGCCGGTTGACGAGCGCCTTCGAATGTCAGCGAGTAGTAGATTGGCTCTACGAGATGCGTGCGGTCCGCATAGTTCGGGAACAGGTCCGGATATTTTTGCGGATCCTTCGTGATCGTGCCGTCCGGCAATTTCGCCCAGTCGTAGCCTTCCGCGAAGCCGTTCTCGAACTCGCTGCCTTTTTGCGGGTTCGCCCAGTTATCGAAGAAGAAGTTGTAGTAACGGAGCAGCGCTTCAGGATGAGCCGCTTTTTTGTTGATCAGCATCCAGCCGTTAACGGACGGGTTGCCGCTTTGGGCACCGATTTTACCGTCTGGACCGGCAGGAATTGGGTAAGCTTTGTATTTCGCTCCGGGAACGTTGTTGATCAGATCGCCAAACGGCCAGTCCGGCAGCCAGTTGCGGCCTACGATTGCGCCCGCTTGACCTTTCGTGAAGAACTCGGAGCCGGAAGTATCGTCCTTCAGACCGGAGTCTTTCGAGATCCAGCCTTTATCCATCCAGGTTTTCAACGTGCTGAGAGCCTGCTTCGCAGCCGGATCCACGGAGCCGAATGACAACGTGCCGTCAGCCGATTTATTCCATTGGCCCGGCATTGTGCCGTAAGCGCCAAACAGCCAGCTTACGTCCGTCATCCAGTTTAGGAAGCCGTTTTTGAAGCCGAGAGCCATACCAAACGTGTCGTTTTTGCCATTGCCGTCCGGATCTTTGGTAGTGAACGCATCCATGATGGCCTCAAGGTCGGCAACTGTTTTAGGAGCTTGAAGGCCTAGTTTATCCATCCAGTCCTGACGAAGCCACAGAACCATATCGTCGTTGTATGCGTAGTCGAGAACCGGAAGCGCCATTTTCTCGCCGTCGCGCGTTACCGGAAGGAAGGTATCCGGGTTCAGCGCTGCCGCTTTTTTGTACTCATCGCCGGCATACTTGTCGAACAGCTCGTTAACCGACATGAATTGACCGGAGTCAATCAGCATATTTACGGTTTCCATATCGCCGCGGTACGTAATAACGTCAGGCATTTTCTCGCCGGAGGAAAGCATCAGGCGAAGCTTTGTTTTGTAAGCGTCGTTTGTATCCGTTACAACCCAGTCGTATTTCACGTCAATGCCAAGGTTGTCTTTCATATACTTTTGCAAAACGTTGTTCTCCATCGTTTCGCCCGTTTTGAAGAAGTAGTTCGTACCTACGCCTTTAACCGTTGTCAGAGTGATCGGCTCTACGTATTTCTTGCCGTCCCAGCCCGTCTCGTCCGCGCCGCTTCCCGCGTTGTCCGTACCCGCATTGTTTGTTGCCGCCGCGTTGCCGGAGTTCGTAGCCGCAGGGTCGTTAGATGGTTTATTACCGTTATTATTGTTGCTTGATCCGCATGCCGCAAGGCTTGCCGCAAGCACGCCAGTCAACGAAACGAGCATAAGCTTTTTCATTGAATTATGCATTTTTTTCCCCCCGTAAAATGATTATTATAGCATGAGAGCGCTTTATTTACTCTCAAGTAATACTATAGTCTTGGTTATTACTGATAGAAATACCATAATTTTGAGTAACATGCCATTTTGTTATCTTCTTATTTTCTACTCTTTTACCGCCCCGAGGACAATCCCTTTGACGAAAAACCGCTGCAGGAACGGATACACGACCAGAACCGGAAGCATCCCGATAAAGATTTGAGCCGCCTTCACCGTACGCTGGGAAATGTTCTTCAGCTCGTTCACGTCCGGATTCAGCTTGCTGAAGTCCTGCTGTACGATAATCGTCTGCAGGAAGGTTGCGAGCGGATAGTTACGGTAGTCGTTAATATAGAGCAAAGCGTCAAACCACGCATTCCAGTTGCCAACGATCGTAAAGAGCGACATCGTTGCAATTGCCGGCATAGCCAGAGGCAGATAAACACGGAACAAAATCGAGAAATGTCCCGCTCCGTCGATGAATGCTGCTTCCTCCAGCTCCTTTGGCGTGGCGCGGAAGAAGTTCATCAATAGAATCATATTGAATACGGCAACGGAGCCCGGAAGAACAAGCGCCCAAATCGTATTCATCATATGAAGATTGCGAATGACGATATACAGGGGTACGATACCACCGCTGAACCACATCGTAAATACGAAATACCAAGCGTAGCGAGAGCGGGCCTTAAAAGCGGTCGTATCCTTCGACAGCGCATAACCGCCAAGCGTGATAACCGCCAGCGTAATGGATGCGCCAAGCGCCGTACGCCCGATCGAGATCCAGAACGCCCGGAGGAAGTTCGGATTGTTCATTGTTTTCGTATACGATTCGGTATTGAAATCCACCGGCCACATGCCGACCAGATGCGCATTCGCAGGAGCACTGGCACTAAAGCTGATCGCGAGGATATGAATGATAGGTATAATACACAACAGGCCTGCTAGAGCCAGGATTAAATAGTTGAATACCGAGAAAGCCCGATAACCGAATGTCTTTTGATACATGTGCGCAGGTACCCCTTTCTAGAAGATTTTGTAATCCGCATATTTTTGAGCGAGCTTGTAACCGACGATAATGAGCACAAAACCTATTAATGATTTGAAGATACCAACGGCCGTGGCCAAGCTGTACTGCCCGTTCAGAATACCCGTACGGTATACGAACGTGTCTATAATGTCGCCTTTGCTATAGACAAGCGGATTATACAAGTTGAAGATCTGGTCAAAGCCCGCGTTCAAAATATTGCCAAGCGCCAGCGTCCCTACTACGATTACGATCGGCAGAAGCGATGGAATCGTTACATGCCAGGTTTGCTTCCAGCGAGTCGCGCCGTCTACTTCCGCTGCTTCGTAGAGTGCCGGATTCACGCCCGCCAACGCCGCGAGATACACGATTGTGCCGTAACCGAACTGCTGCCAGACATCGCTAAGCACAACGACAAACCGGAACCAGTTGCCGTCGCCCAGGAACAGAATGGACTCCTTCACGCCAAACCAGTTATGAAGCACCGAGTTAATAATCCCGTCCGACGCAAGCATGTCATTCAGGATTCCTCCCAGGAATACCCAAGAGATGAAGTAAGGCAGATACACCAGAGTCTGCACCGTGCGCTTGAAAGGATTAAAGCTCACCTCGTTCAGCAAAAGCGCAAACACGAACGGCACGATAATGCCGCATATAATTTTTAATCCGGCGATCAGCGCCGTGTTCGTAATAACCTGCTTAATGTCCGGATAATCGAACATAAATTTGAAATGCTCAAGCCCTACCCACTTGGAATGGAAAATGCCATCGTACGGTTTATAGTCTTGAAAAGCGATAACCAATCCTCCGAGAGGCACGTACACGAATATAAATTGCAGGATTACCGCCGGAAGCAGCATGATATGAAGCGGCCAGGTCCTCTTCAGAATACCTCTCGATTTTGATTTGTCGGTCTCCTGTCGCAAGACCTCATTGCCGGCTATCGCCCTTGTCGTTGTCCCCATCCCCATTGTCCTTTCCGCTATTCTATTTGTCGATTGACAGAGTTTCATCATGATGTATAGTAAGTATAGCAATCGGGGAATCGCCAAGTCTGCGCCAATGATTTTAGAACGATACCCGGATTTTTTGTTTTCATCCACTTTGCTGCGGGGAGACGGACCATCATGTCGCTGCGATTGAATACGTTTACAAAAATAGTCGGCATCATCGTTTTGCTGCTCATTCCGATTATCGCCCTCTACTGGTTTTCGAATAAGACAAGCATGGACGTCGTGATGAACGAAGTGGAAATCTCCATGCACAAGGACTTGTCCTACTTTGCGGCCCAGACCGATGAAACGGCGGAACAGCTGGCGAAAAGCGGCCTTATGATAACCGAAGACATTAACGTCCGTACCCTCGAATTTTTGGAGATAGCCACCCTATATGAACAAACGGATCAGAAGATTCGCATTGCCGACAAGCTTCGGCTCATTAATGCCTCCTCCGATTGGGATACAACGATAAGCATCTATGCGCCGGCCACCAACACCTTCGTTTCAACCGACTTCCATCTGCAATACGATAAAGATCTCGTAGCGAAAAACTATTCAAAGGTCTGGAAATATACCGAGAACGTTGCCCCCTACTATCAGAATAATCCGAGGTTTGTAAGGTTTCTAAGCGAGCCGTACGACAGCACCTCCGGCAATGCGGGAGTTATCGTCGAAGTCAGCTTCGCGGCTGACGAATTAGTGAAGGCGCTGGAGCGCTTCAAGGCGGGAAGCAAGGGAGATGTCTTCTTCAGTTCGCCGGACCGGAAGATTCTTGCGGTTAACGGCTCCGATACCGAGCTGCAGAAGAAGCTGCTTGCCAAGGTGGATTTGGAAAAGCTGTCGGAATCGCAATATACCCGCATTAAGTTGGACGGCATCGAATATACCGTCAACAGCGTGTACATGCCCGAGCTTGGCTGGTACCTTTTTGACTACCTTCCCATCGATGACGTTGTCAGGCCGATTACGGCAAACAGCAATCTCTTTTACATCTGTATCGTCTTTCTCCTTATCGGCAGTACGATTGCGGCTTACGTGCTGTACACCAACGTACAGGTTCCGATCCGGGAGCTGATCCGAGGCGTGAAGAAACTGAAAAAAGGCGAATATCCGAAGCTGAAGGTGTTCCATCCGAACAACGAGTTCCACTTCCTGCTCGTCAGCTTTAATGACATGGCTTCCCAGATCGAGCAGCTCATCCAGAACGTGTATCTGGAGCAGATCCGTTCCAGGGATGCCAACCTGAAGCAGCTGCAGTCGCAGATTAATCCGCATTTCCTCTATAATTGCTTCTCCCTGATCCGCAGTCTTACGAGACTTGGGGAAAAAGAATCCGTTATGGAGCTTGCGCTGCATCTCAGCCGGTATTACCGGTATACTACCAGATCCGAAAGGCAGCTGGCCTACCTGCGCGAGGAGGTGGAGCTGGTGAAGAGCTATCTGGCGATTCAGGCGATGAACGTCCAGGATATGACCTACGTCATTACGATCCCGGAAGCGATGCAAGAGCTTGAAATTCCGCGGTTAATCCTCCAGCCGATCGTCGAAAATGCCGTTCTGCACGGCCTCGAGCCGATCGGCGGCGGCGAGGTGCGCATTACCGGCTCGCAAAATGACCGGTACAACGTCATCACCGTCACCGATAACGGAGTTGGCGTAACGGAGGAGCAGCTGTCCCAATTAAAGCTGCAAATGTCGATGCCGCCAACGGAGGACAAGGGCTGCGCCCTATGGAATACGCGCCAGCGGATGACTCTGCAATATGGACAGGAAGCCGGAGTCCGGCTGATCCGCGGCGATGACGGCGGACTTACCGTCGAGCTGTATTGGCCTAATGAAAGTGAAGGGAATCAATGACGCAAGCCATTCTATTAGCTGACGCACTAGCTTGCGAGCTATTCTTTTTAGGGGGAATTCGAGATGCGCCAACTTCTAATTGTAGACGACCAATCGATACTTGCGGACGATCTGGCAGATATGCTGCCATGGGAGGAAGCCGGCGTTGACGTTGTCCATAAAGCTTATTCCGGTCCGGAAGCCATTGGGCTGCTGCATGAACATGCCATAGATGTCGTCATTACGGATATCCGCATGCCGGGCATGACGGGACTGGAGCTTATTCAGGAAATCAAGCAGAACTGGAAGCATACCAAATGCATTCTGCTATCCGGTTACTCCGACTTTGAATATACGAAGCAGGCTTTGAAGCTGAAATCCAGCGACTATCTGCTGAAGCCGGCTTCGGACGACGAGCTGTTGACTTCGGTTCGCCGCGCGATTAAGGAGCTCGAACAGGAGTGGCTGGAGATCAGCTCGATGCAGCGCGCGATGTACTCCTTGCGGGAGCAGCTGCCGAAGCTGAGAGAATATCTGCTTCTGGATATGCTGAGCGGCAAGCAGCCGCTGTCCCTGCAGCGCTTGTCCAAAAAACTTGCTACTTATTCGGTACCATTCCAAGAGAACGATGATTTCCATGTGATGCTGCTCCGGATTGATGACGAAGACCATCTCTACGATGACGGCGAGAGCGAGGCTTTAATCGATTATGCGCTGGCCAATATCGCGGAGGAAGTATTCGGCGACCAGCTGGACATGTGGCATTGCAAGGATTCGAACGGCTTTATCGTTTGTCTCCTGAAAGCTAAAGCCGGTTCAACGATAACAAGCGAGCTGGATGAATGGATTGAAAGCCATGCCTTCCAGCTTCAGCATGTCGTGAAATCGTACCTCAAAGTGGGCATTTCGATTCTTACGAGCAAAAGAGGAGTATTCCCGCAGGACGTTGGCCCTCTCTATCAGACCTCCATTACGAACTTCCGCCAGTTCATCGGCAGCGAGCAGGAGTTGTTCGTGTCGCTCGCGAAGGAGCCCACGCGCGGCACGCCGCAGCTGCTTGGCGAGCTGTACCGCCCGCCTTCCGTGCTGCAGATGCTGGAGCTTGGCCAATGGGATGCCGCCGGCGAGAAGCTTGAAGCGATCTTCCGCGAGATTGAGGAGGAATGGCGGGGATCCCAGGAGCATGTGCTGGAAGCCTACTTCTCGATTGCGGCTACGCTTGCCGCCCTGGCGCATAAGAACAAGAAATGGCTGTCCGATATGATTGGCGATGATTTTCATGCGTTTGCGAACGGCAGCCCGATTCATACGGTTGATGACCTGCGTACATGGACAGCCCGGACAATCGCTTCTTACCGCAAGTCGGTAACCTCCGAGGATAAAGACTCCCGCTCCAGCATTATCCGCAAGGTACAAGAGTTCATTCATAGTCATCTGGAGCAGGCTTCCCTTCACTCCATCTCGGCGCATGTTTATCTCAATCCTTCCTACCTGTCGAAGATTTACAAGACAGAGACGGGCGAAGGCATCAGCGAATACCTGCTTCGCGCGAGAATGGAGAAATCGGCCGACCTGCTTGCCCAGACGGATGAGAAAATCTATGAAATCTCGGTTATGCTGGGCTATCAGAAGCCAAGCTACTTTATCCAGCTGTTCAAGAAGCATTTTGGCATCACCCCTCAGGAATATCGGAATAAGGTAACAAATTAGACGTACACACATACAAAAGACGCTTCCTATCGCAAGGACAGGAAGCGTCTTTTTCGTTTATTCGATCAAATCCGATTTCGATAGCAGCCGTTGAATCATAACAACAGCCTCTGCTCTTGTAATATTCGCGGCGGGAGCCAGAATCGAAGCGCTTTGTCCCGATACGATTCCGGCTTGCAGGCAAGCCGCGATGCCGCTTGTCGCCCAAGCCGAGATTTTCGATTTATCCGAGAACGCGTTGATCAGGGCTTTTACGCTGCTCTCATGAACATCCGTTTGAATGCCCGTCACTGTCATCGCTTTGGCTATAATCGTCATCGCTTGTTCGCGGGTAATGCTGTCATTCGGATGGAAGCTGCCGTCCGGATACCCGTTAATGAGCTGATGCGAATATGCCGTCTGAACATCATCGGAATACCAGGCCGATGCTTTTACGTCCGAGAAGCTGCTTGCGCCGTACTCCATGCGAAGTCCCAGCGCGCGAACGATAATCGCAGCGAACTCGGCACGGGTAATCGCTTTGTTCGGGTAGAACAACCCGTCTCCCGCTCCGCCGACAATCAGGCGGGACGCCATATCATTCACCGCGTTCTTGGACCAATGATTACTCATGTCAGAGAAGGAAACGCTCTTGCTCACAAGCGCATACAAGCTGTTCGTACGGCTGTTGATAACGGCATAACGCTTGCCTTCAATGCTGACCAGCTTCGTTGGCACAGGCCGGACAGACCCGTCCGGTTCCACGACGATGGCCGTTAACTCCGGATTTTGAGCCATGTTATCCGGAATAGCAATCATTCGTTCTACATAGGAAGCAAATGCGGAGAGCTCGACCTTCTTGTCGCCATAAGAAACAATTACCGAGAATTGAACAGGCGATACTGCCAGATTAAGCTGATTCTGTAAGGCAGCCTTCTGCGTCAATGCTGTCATTGCTGCCGTTGCTTTCCCGATTTCCACGTTAACCGTGACATCTTTGGCATTTACGCTGCCATTAAACAGCTTCGTTAAATCGATAAGCCCGGTTGGCAATGCGTATACGGCATATTCCGTTTCGATCCGCAAGGTGGCCTGCTTCTGAATAAGCAGCTGCAGGAGATCGCCGGGAATCTCGCCAATGGCGACATCCGCTTCCGTCTTGATTGGAAGCACAACCGTAACCTGCTGATCCGATGAAGCCAGAATCTCCTTCAACTGATCCGCTCTCAGATGGAGAGTCGATACCGTTTGCTCTCCCCGCGTGGTAGACTTCAGCTCGCCTAAGCGGTAAGACTTCCCGTCGATGACGATCTCGAACCCGGATGCCGGATTCGAATTACCGCCGCCGTTGTTGCTGCTGATTACGGCAAATGAAGCCGTAACCGTCAGGTTGCCGTTTACGCTAAGATCCGTTCTTGTTGCGCTTCCCACTCCGTCGCTCCAACCGGCGAACCGGTATCCGGCATCCGGCACGGCCGTAACCTCCGTTCCGTCCGAGCCATGAGTAACCGTCTGGAGCTTATCTCCGGTCAGCGTTCCGTGATCGCCAGCCGTGTAGGTCAACGTATATTCGTTAATCGCAAAATCAGCCGTGACGTTCAGGTCAGCCACAATCCCGGTATCCTGGCGCGTATCCGTCTGAATACCGTCGCTCCAGGCAATGAAATGATAACCAACCGCCGGTACTGCTTTCACTTCCGTACCGTCAGCTCCGTAATTGACGTCTTGCGTTGCCATTCCGGTCACGCTTCCTCCGGTTCCCGCGGAGTAGGCGAGCGTAAACGTATCGATGGCGAATTCCGCCGTGACGGTTAGATCGCCGGTCACGTTCAAGTCCGTGCGGCTAGCCGTCGTTACGCCGTCATTCCATCGGACAAAGTGATAACCCGCATCGGCTGCTGCCGTTACTTCCGTTCCGTCCGAGCCATGAGTGACAGTTTGAAGCTTATTGCCAGTCAGCGTTCCATGATCCCCCGCCGTGTAAGTTAACGCGTACTCGTTAATCGCGAAATTCGCCGTGACGTTCAAGTTAGCCACAATCCCGGTATCCTGGCGGGTATCCGCCTGAACACCGTCGCTCCAACCGGTGAAATGATAGCCGACTGCAGGCACCGCCTGCACTTCCGTACCGTCGGCTTCGTAATTGACTTCCTGCGTGGCATCTCCGGTCACGCTTCCCCCGGTTCCCGCGGAATAGGTGAGCGTAAACGTGTCGATCGCGAATTCCGCTGCTACGCTCAGATTGCCCGTAACATTAAGGTCCGTGCGGCTGGCCGTCGTTACGCCGTCGCTCCAACGGACAAAATGATACCCCGTGTCCGCTACGGCCTTTACTTCCGTTCCATTAGAGCCATGGTTTATGGTCTGATGAACAACGCCGGTCAGAGTCCCATGCGCTCCGGCGGTATAAGCCAGATCGTATTGGTTAATCTCGAACACGGCCGTTACCGCAACGCTGGCTTGGACATTTTTCTCTTGGCGGGATGCCGTGAGCACGCCATCGCTCCAGCCTGCGAAATGGTAGCCCTCGTCCGCCACGGCGGTTACTATCTTTCCGTCTTTTCCGTAATCGACGGTTTGAGCGGCATCCTGGTTAATGCTCCCCCCGGTGCCGGCCGTATAGGTCAACGTATACTGATTAATGGCAAAAGTGGCCGTTACGCTTTTGTTGGACACCACTGCGAGGTCTGTTCGGGATGCCGTCCCAACGCCGTCGCTCCAGCCGACAAAGCTGTAGCCGGGGTTCGGTATAGCCTTTACCTCGCTGCCGTTCGAGCCATGCGCGACCTTCTGAGAGGTTAGGCCGTCCAAGCTCCCGCCGTCCGCTGCCGCGTAAGTCAACGTATATTCGTTAATCGCAAAGCTGGCTGCTGCAGTCTTGTCCGCTCTCACATCGCGGTCCACGCGATTGGGAGTTTCGATTCCGTCACTCCAGCTAACGAAATGATAACCCGGATCCGGTGTAGCCGTTACCTCTTGACCATCGGAGCCGAAATCGACGGTCTGCACCCGCGATGCTTGTCCATCGATGCTGCCACCCGTGTTTGCCGTATAAGTTAGCTTAAACGTATCGATCGCAAATTGCGCGGTGACGTTTAGTGTGCCCGTAACGTTACTGTCCGTCCGGCTTGCATTCGTATTGCCATCGCTCCAGCTTACGAAGTGATAGCCCGGATTCGCTACGGCCGTTACGGTTGCGGCATTCCCGCCATGCGTGACCGATTGAGATTCATCCCCGGTAAGGCTGCCGTTCGAGCCTGCCGAATAATTGAGTCCATAAACGTTGATCTCAAAATTAGCGGTTACGCTGACATCGCCAATAATATTGTTGTCCGTCCGGGCTGCGTTCGTATTGCCATCGCTCCAATTGAGGAAATGGTAACCGGTATTTCCTACGGCCGTTACCGCAGTACCGCTTCCCCCCGTCCTTACTCCTTGCGAAGCAATGCCGCTAATCGTACCATTCGATTCCGCCGTATAAGTGAGCTTATGCTGTGCCATAAGGATAGTACCGTTCGAGCCAAGCGCCATAAACTCTCCGTTGACGTACGCCGCTCCGTACAAGACGGCTGTTGTGCCGCTTGCGCGCTGCTGCCAGTTCTGACCGTCCGTCGAGCTCAGAATCGTGCCGTTGCCGCCAACGACTACAAAGGTGCCGCCCCCAAATGCGGCTCCGTAGAACGTGCCGCTTACGGGCGGGGTAATGGACGTCCAGTTCGCTCCGTCGGGAGACGTGAGAAGTTTGCCGCCGCTTCCGACCGCAACGAATAGTCCATTGCCGTATGTAACTCCCCGCAATGTGGTTGTGACACCCGAGTTTTGCGATGTCCAATTCACGCCGTTCGTTGAACTTAGTATCGTCCCTCCGCTGCCAACCGCAACGTAGGTTCCGCCGCCGAATACCACCGCATTAAGCGCACCGCTTGCAGCCAACTGCTGGCTCCACGAATACCCGTTGCTTGAGGTCAGAATCGTTTGCGTCTGATTAAAGTTGATATCGTTGCTCGCGCCAACCGCTACGTAACCTGCGCTTCCGTAAGTTACGCCGTACAGCGTTTCTCCCGACTCGCCGGGAGGCGTATACGAACTCCAATTCACGCCATCATTGGAAGTCATGATTTTCCCGTGATAGCTTTGTTGCCCGTACATGATATATTGCGAATACCCTACTCCCACAAAATTAGCAGGCCCGCCGTATACCAGGCTTCTAATCTCGTGATTGCCCGTAGACAGGGCCGTCCATGCCGCGCCCGTTGTGGAAGTGCGGTACAAGCTTCCCGCATGCATATCGCCTTGATTGCTGCTGATAAACGGCATTGGCGGGGTTCCCGTTGCGACGATTTTCCCGTTGCCGAATGCCGCCGTACGGAACGAATCCGTAGAATCGGTCGAGCCCGACGGCTTTGCTACCCAGGACAAGCCTTCCAGCGCATCCGTTCCTCCGCTTGCGAAGGCTTTGCCATATACCGGCAGCAGACCCGCTACTATCGCAAAGATTAATATCATCGCTATTTTCCTGCTTAATGCATGACGACTTCTTGCGCTTCCCCAGTTGTTCTTACTCATCGCTTGACCCATCCCCATCCTCAAATATGACACCCAATACGATAATGCTACACAGTATCATATACCATACTAACGAACTAATATATTATACCTACGACCTATTCTATGGTTTATAGCGCTATGGTCACTGCCAACGCACACGAAAAAACCAGCTATCGTTGATAGCCGGTTTTTGAAAACTCTATTTATTAATAAATCCTGTTATTTCACGGCATCCGCAGACGCAAGCGCGTCAAGGAAGGCTTGATGCATCTTGCCATTGGACGCTGCGACGTTGCGGACGCCTAGGCTGTATGGCTGCCCGAGCGTATCGGTTACGGTACCGCCGGATTCCTGAATGAGCAGCGCGCCTGCTGCCAGGTCCCAGCTGTTCAGGCCAATCTCCCAGAAGCCGCTTAACCGGCCGGCCGCGACATACGCCATATGAAGTGCTGCCGAACCGCCCGAGCGGATATTGCGGACTTGCGGCGCCAGCGCCTGCAGCCCTTTCATGTTTAGCGGCAGCGCATAATCCAGATCTGCCGGGAAGCCCGTAGCAATAAGGCTCGTCTTCAGGCTGTCCTCTTGGGACACGCTCATCCGCTTGCCGTGCACGTAAGCTCCTTTGCCCTTCTCGGCAATAAACAATTCGTCGCGCATCGGATCGTAGACAACGCCAAGAATAACCTCGCCTTTATGGGCAAGCGCAATGGAGACTACAAAGAACGGAAAGCCGTGCACGAAATTAGTCGTCCCGTCAATCGGGTCAACAATCCACAAATATTCGGCTTCGCTTACTTCCTCCAGCGCGCGTGCGGATGCTTCCGGCCCCGGTTCAACGCCTTCCTCGCCGAGGAAGGAATGATGAGGGAAATGCGTCAGCACAAGACGCTTGATCAGCGTCTCCGAGCCTTTGTCTACCTCCGTCACCAAATCATGAGCGGAATACTTTATATCAAGCTTCTCATAGTTTCCTAGCTTAGACTTAATCCATTCTCCAGCTTTAGCCGCGCAGTTAATCGCCACGGCGGCGAAGCTTTTGCCTCCGACGACGGTGCCCTGCTGATCACTTACAGTCACAGTCCATCACTCTACTCTCATCATAATTTTACCAAACATAGGACTTTTAAACTTTTCAATGGTTCTAAAAAAGTTGCATGTTCATTTCTTATACGAACGACTTCCCCTGCAAGTTTCGCGCAAGTTGTATAGAGAGAATGTATACTTCGTATATTTTTAAAATATTACCGTAGTGTTAAAGCTTCGTCAAACCTTCGTAGATTAATTGGGCGGCCAGCAAGAGCAGCGTTACCCGAAGCAGCCAGAGCAGGCCTTTTCCGCTCATCCGGCCGGCTATTACAGCTCCAAGCTTCCCGCCAATCCACGCGCCCGGCACCAGTGCCAGCACGATCCAATAATTGATTTCTCCCAGCCAGCCGTGCATGCCGCTCCCCAGTATCGATGAAAGAAAGATGACGAACATAGACGTTGCGGTCGCCGTATGCGGCGGGAAGCGGAACAAGAGCACCATAAGCGGAACAAACAAGGAGCCGCCGCCTATGCCGAACAATCCTGATATAAGACCCACCGCAAACCCGATGGCCAGAGCGGGAACAATCGCATAACCGTACGTGTGCTCCTGCCCCTTCGCATCTACGATCGTACGCTGGATCGGCCATTCCCGGTTAATGGGCTTCAAATAATCGCGCGCTACGAGCAGCCCGGCCATAAGCAGCATAAAAATACCGAAGGACAGCGAAAAAGCAGCGCCTTGAAACCGGCTGGTCAGCGCGGATCCGATCATGGCGGCGGGTCCGCTCGTAATAAAGAACAGCCAGCCGCTTTTGAAATCGACCAGCTTCTTCTTGGCATAGCTTAACGTAGAGGCAAGCGCCGTAATAATAAGCATAGTCAGCGAGGTGCCCACCGCGGTGGCATGGCTGATCTCGCCCCCCGTCAGCTGCGGTCCCAGCAGCATAAGCACGGGTACGATAATAATACCGCCGCCTAGGCCTACTATACTGCCAAACATCGCTGCCACAACGCCAAGCAGCACCAGCAGAATCCATTCCAACACGTTACCTTCACCGCTTTCCCGCTCATGATGTCTCTAGACTATGTACCATCTGTTCACAAAATAACACCGCCAACGCCGTCCTGTTGGCGGTCCTTGGCGGTGTTATCGCTTAAGGGTCGATCTCCACGGTACCGCCATCCAGGATCCGGATTCCGTTTCCTTGCGCGGCTAGTTCCTTTAGGTCCTCCATTAGCTTGAGCAGCGCGGCATCCTTATGCTTCGCCTCCAGCATGCAGTCGATCCGCGGTGTTGCAGCCGCAACGCTCCGAAGAAACTGCACCAGCGGCCCCGGCTCCACGTTATCGGCATGCCCACGGGGATCGGATAAGCTTTTTGGACTTGAAGCATGGATTTTGGGCGGAAGGCCCCCTTCTTCAAGACCGAGACGCTGCTCCTCCAGCGTCCACGTACGGGCAATCCGCGGCCATAAGCCGGCGGAAAGCTCGTCCATCGTTACATCCCCGCTGTTCACCGCATGATGGTGGATATCGAGGACCATGGGAACGCCAACGGCTTCGGCAGCCGCAATCGTTTCCCTGACATCAAACGTTTTATCGTCGTTTTCAAGCGTAACACGATGCTTGTACCGGTCAGTCAATGCGCCGAACTGCTGAACGAACCGCTCGCCGGACAGCTTCTTATCGCCATAGGCTCCGCCCATGTGAATATTGCATTTCACGGTCTCCGGCAGCTCCATCGCTTCGAGCATCCGGATATGATAATCGAGATCCCGTTCCGATTTGACCAGGACATCGGGACGATTCGTGCTGAATACGCAGAAATGATCGGGATGGAAGGAGGTCCTCATCCCCGTCTTTTTCGCATAGTCGCCAATTTCCTTCATCGAAGGACGAAGGACGGGGAACGGATCCCAGTCCAGCAGATCCTCATGCGTGGAGAGCGGAATCAGCTTGGACGAGAACCGGTACATATGAATGTCATGGGCATTGGCATGCTTCATGATCCGAAGCGTGTTATGCAGGTTTTCCTCCGCAATCCGCTCCATCTTCCTTATGCCGGCTTCTCTGTCGTTCAGCTTGCTAAAGTTCGCGAACGTCATCGTCCGAGACGGCGAAGCATTCTCTAGAATCGTGCTCATGGCGACAAATCCGAACCGGACGATCATAGTCAATTATACCCTCTCTCCGAAAAACATCTCGTACGCGAGAGCCGTCTGGATGCGCGCCTCCTCTTCCGTCAGCTTGCGCACCAGCTCCATCTCCACTTCCGTCACTTCTTCGCCCTGGAAATTGATTTCCGCAATGGAGGCGAGAATGCGAACGATCGCAATCGCTTCGTTATTAGGCGTATACGCGATTACTTTCTGGCCGGTCGGGAAGACGCGGAACCCGCTCTTCACCATTTTGCCCCTACCGTATTCAAGCAATTCATACAGCTCTTGCTCCGATTTGAATTTGCATACGGAATTAAACTCTGTTGCAAAACCCATCTCTATCCCTCTTTTCCCTATAGTCCGATTTATAGCTTCGTTTAGTTGCCGCCGCTGCCTCCGTAATCAATCGTCTGTCTATCGGCATAACGCTTGAACGCCAGCTCGATCAGCTTATCCAGCAAATCCTTGTACGGCAGGCCCGACTCTTTCCACATAAGCGGGTACATGCTGATTGGCGTAAAGCCCGGCATCGTATTCACCTCGTTAATGAACAGCTGGCCGTCCGTCTTGCGGAGGAAGAAATCTACCCGCGACAGCCCTGCCCCGTCAATGGCCAGAAAAGCCCGAAGCGCCATATCCCGCACCGCTTCCGCCGTTTTGTTCGGAATATTCGCCGGAATATGAATGGTGGACTTACCGTCCACATACTTCGCCTTGTAGTCGTAAAACTCGTTAGACGGAGCAATTTCCCCGGGCACGGATATCTTCGGATCGTCATTTCCAAGAACGCTGACTTCGATCTCCCTGGCATCAACGAACTCCTCCACGATGACCCTGCGGTCGAACCGGAAAGCAAAATCGATGGCCGCGATCAGCTCCTCGCGGTTCTTTGCTTTGGTTATGCCTACGCTGGACCCGAGGTTTGACGGCTTTACGAAACACGGGTAACCTAAGGCGACTTCGCATTCCATAATAAAAAAGGAGGCGTCCTTCTCCCACTGCGCCCGGTTAAAATACCGGAAGACGCATTGCGGCAGACCCTCGTAGGCGAATATCTTCTTCATCGTAATCTTGTCCATCCCTGCAGCGGAGGCAAGTACCCCCGCCCCGACAAAAGGGATGTCCGCAATTTCGAGCAGACCCTGAATCGTCCCGTCTTCTCCGAAGGTACCGTGGAGCAGCGGAAAAACAACGTCGATCGGCTGTCCCCCGCCCGCCGGAGCACCTCCGGCCAGGCGGTCGAGGAGCGGGGCAAGCGGAAGGTCCGGCACAACCGGCACCGGTGCCCCGTCCACCGGCTCAAGCCGAAGCTCGTCGATGGCTCCCGGCTGCCCGCCAAGCATCGAGCCCACTCTCCATTCGCCTAGCCGGGTAATATAAAAAGGCGTTATTTCATATTTTGCGTAATCAAGCTCCCCCATCACCGCAAATGCCGTCCGCAGCGACACGTCATGCTCTCCCGACTTCCCTCCGTAAATCAACCCTAAGTGTACTTTCTGCCCCATTAGGTATCCTCCGGTATGGTTATTTTTAGAAGTGGTCCGCAATATGAAAAAAACGGTATCTTGTTTGCTCGGTCCAAGCATACGAATCCCGGTAATCCCAGAACCGATGCCGGCTCGGAACCGTGTTCGCATTCACAAGCGGCATTCCTGCCGCGTCGAAGGCGGTAATGATGGTACTATGCTGGTAACGGTTGTCGCCGTTCCAGTCATAGGTGATGACATCGCCAAGCTGAAGCTCTTCCACTGATTGAACCACGGTTGCATGCAGGCCGGAATTGCGCTTGCCGGATAAATAATTGGTCAGCGCATTGGACACCGCCCAGCTGTAGCTCCACCATTCTTTACCGCCGTTTCGGCCTTTGTACCACCAGCCGCTTTCTCTTTTACCAGTATAGTTCATAGGCGCGTGGCCTGCAAAGAGACACTGGGAAATATAGTTAGTGCAGTTCACGTCGAATTCCTCGTAAGCCGGATTCCCTTCATTCCACCATCGGTCGGCGTAAGCTGCCGCCAGCTCGCGGCGATAGGGGATTCCTTTTACGCGTTGCTTCAACTGAGGATATTGATCCGTGTTCAAAAAAGGAGTCGACCGGAAGACCGAAGCTTCACGCGTCTGATCCAGGTCTTCCTCCATCGCTGCGGTGTACTCGGAAACGCCGAACCTCGGCCTTCGCTCCGCAATGACGGGCTCAATCCGGAAGATGCGCCAGGCGCCTCCCGACTGATTCAGCCATAACCGCTCGATTTCGGTTCTCTCCTCCAGATAATGCAGCCCCGATTGTTCCATCTGTCTTCTAATATGAAGCTTCAATAGAACGGATACTTCGGCAGAGGATTCGTTCACTTTAATAAGCTCTGCCTTGGTCTCGCCCCTGGCGGGAAGCACGCCGCGGTACAGCTCCCTTTCCCGCAGCCGCTCCAGACGGTAACGAAGCCTCAAGCAGTGGTCTTTGTCTTCTATATAATCATCAAGAGCGGCATAATGCTGGTCCGTCTCGGCCTTATTATATAAGTTCACATATTGGGATATAACGGACTTCCACTCCCCTGCTTTCTCCCTTTTTTCCGCTCCTGATTGCTCGGAGGAACGAAGCAAGGAAGAAAGCTTCCCCCGGGCCTGCTTTCCGGCGGTATGTCCGGCAGACGGCTGGGCAGACTTTGTAGGTGCGGATTGGACGGGTAGCCCAGCGGGCAGCGACGATTGGCCGCCCCGCTGATCGCGGGCGGTATTTTCCGGCGTCACGACAGAAGGACGCTGCGTTTCGGGCTCATCCGCCTTCAATATGAACCCGGACGGTTGACTTGTGCGCACCGCCGCCGGTTGGAGCACTAAAGCTTTGTTTGGCCGCTGCTTGTCGGGACGATTCCTTGTTTGATCCGATCGCGTAGACATGGCTACCCCTCCCATTCCTGTATTTGCTGGTTCATTATATGAGCAAATGTAAGATTTCATGTAACAATCGCCAGGGGGCTTGGGAACACTACCTGAGGTAAACAGGAGATGAATGTTTAAGCGAACCGTAAACTTTAAGCGAATGCTTTCGTAAGTTTGCTTCGCAAACTTTTAGGAGGTCACTAACGTATGTCCACGAACAACCCTTTTGCCGAGCGCAGCACGCTGGATGCTGCCGGCAAAACCTATGCGTATTACCCGATCGCGGGGCTGGAGAAGCAAGGGCTGGGCCCTGTATCCAAGCTGCCCTTTTCGATTAAAGTACTGCTCGAGGCCGCTGTCCGCCAATTCGACGGCCGCGCGATAACCGAGGAGCATGTGAAGCAGATTGCTTCTTGGGCCAACGGCCGGATCGATAAGGAAATCCCTTTTATTCCAGCGCGTATTCTCCTGCAGGATTTCACCGGCGTCCCCGTTGTTGTTGACCTGGCCGCGATGCGCGATACCGTCAAGCGTGCCGGCGGCGATCCAAAAAAAATCAATCCGCTCGTGCCGGTTGACCTTGTCATCGACCACTCGGTTATGATCGATTCCTTCGGTACTCCGGAAGCGCTTGAATACAACATCAAGCTTGAATTCAAGCGCAATGAGGAGCGCTACCGGTTTCTGCGCTGGGCGCAGACCGCCTTCGATAATTTCCGGGCAGTCCCGCCCGACACCGGCATCGTTCATCAGGTGAATCTGGAGTACCTGGCTTCCGTTGCCGCAACCAAAAAAATCGGCGATGACACGGTCGTCTTCCCGGACTCCTTGGTCGGCACCGACTCCCATACCACGATGATCAACGGTCTTGGCGTTGTGGGCTGGGGCGTAGGCGGGATCGAGGCGGAAGCCGGGATGCTGGGGCAGCCGCTCTATTTTGTGATGCCGGAAGTTATCGGCTTTAAGCTGACCGGTAGTTTAGCCGAAGGCTCCACCGCAACCGACCTTGCTTTAACGGTTACTCAGATGCTTCGCAAAAAAGGCGTGGTCGGCAAGTTTGTCGAGTTTTACGGATCCGGCCTGTCTAATATCAGCCTGGCTGACCGGGCAACGGTGGCGAATATGTCGCCTGAATACGGCGCGACTATCGGCTTTTTCCCGGTTGATGAGGAGACGCTCCGGTACATGCGGGATACGGGACGGGATGAAGAACAGATTGAACTGGTTCGGTCTTACTATAAGGCACAGGACATGTTCCGCACCGATGAAACCCCGGATCCGGTGTTTACGGACACGTTGGAGCTTGATCTGTCCACGGTTGTGCCATCCCTTGCCGGACCAAAACGTCCGCAGGACCGCGTTGAACTCACTCATCTCAAGGAAGCTTTTAACGATATTATCAACCTGTCCGTTGAAAAAGGCGGCTATGGCTTAAGCGAAGAAAATAAAACTCAAAGAGTGAAGGTTCACCATAAAGACGGACGGGAGAGCGAAATGGGCACCGGTGCTGTTGTAATTGCGGCCATAACCAGTTGTACCAATACGTCTAACCCAAGCGTTATGCTTGGCGCCGGGCTTGTCGCCAAGAAAGCTGTCGCACTTGGACTAAAGGTACCGGCATACGTCAAAACCTCCCTCACCCCAGGCTCGCTGGTTGTAACGGAATACTTCAACCGCGCGGGACTGATGGAACCGCTCGAGGCGCTTGGCTTCCACCTGACCGGCTACGGCTGCGGCACTTGCATCGGCAACTCCGGACCGCTCCCTGATGAAGTGAGCAAAGCGATCGCCGACAATGATATGACGGTGGCGGCGGTGCTTTCCGGCAACCGGAACTTCGAAGGCCGCATTCATGCCCAGGTTCGGGCCAACTATTTGGCGTCGCCGCCGCTAGTCGTCGCTTTCGCTCTTGCCGGCACAGTAAATATCGATCTGTCAAAGGACCCGATCGGTACGGGCTCTGACGGCAAGCAGATTTTCTTGAAGGATATTTGGCCGACCAATGAAGAGGTACATGAAGCGATCAAATCGGCAGTCCGTCCTGAGATGTTCCGTGATAAATACGCCAACGTCTTCACGCAAAATGAACGCTGGAACGCACTTGAAGTAGCTAAGGGCGAAAGCTACGAGTGGGATCCGGATTCGACTTACATCCAGAACCCTCCATTCTTCGAGAATCTGAGCGGGGATGTCGGCGACATTAAAAATATTCCGTCATCTCGCATACTGGCACTGCTTGGCGATTCCGTCACGACGGACCATATATCCCCTGCGGGCAATATTAAAGCCGACAGCCCGGCAGGCAAATATTTGACCGACCACAATGTTGAACGAGTCGACTTCAACTCCTACGGCTCCCGCCGCGGCAACCATGAGGTCATGATGCGCGGCACGTTCGCGAACATCCGTATCCGCAACCAGGTGGCTCCGGGTACGGAGGGCGGCGTAACAACCTATCTGCCGACAAACGAAGTGATGTCCATCTACGACGCTTCAATGAAGTACCAGAAGGACGGAACGAACCTCGTTGTTATCGCGGGCAAGGAATACGGCACGGGCAGCTCCCGGGACTGGGCGGCAAAAGGCACTTTGCTGCTTGGCGTCAAAGCGGTTATCGCCGAAAGCTTCGAACGGATTCACCGTTCCAACCTCGTTGGCATGGGCGTGCTTCCATTGCAATTCCTTGAAGGCCAGAGCTGGAAGACCGTTGGCCTGACCGGCCGCGAAACCATTGATATTAGCGGGCTTTCCAACGACGTGAAGCCCGGCCAGAAGGTCCATGTCAAAGCGACAGGCGAAGACGGCCAGGTAACCGAGTTCGACGTAACCGTACGTCTCGATTCCATGGTCGACGTCGACTACTACCGCAATGGCGGGATCCTGCAAACCGTGCTCCGCCAGATCATGTAAACAAACAAAAGCGACTGTGCTAAGTATCAGCATAGTCGCTTTTTCTTTCCTCTAAAAAAGGTTAATGGCAAGCGGAGCATTTTGAATGATTCTGGAGAAGCGTTAGCGTTCGCTTTTGTGAAGGGATTCCTACACAATTAAACCTAATTCCAAGGAATCCCTGAGCAATGGCGATCGGAAGAACATTCAAATGCGGAGTTTGCCACTTAACCAGAACCCCATTCAAATGCGGAGTTTGCCACTTTAACCTTACCTACTTGATCATTGTGCCCATACGCTTGGCGAATTCAATTAGGACCGTCGAATATTCGCGCATCGTCTCTATCGTTAGACGGCTGGATGGTCCGGACACGGACAACGCCGCGGCCACCTGCCCATGCCGATTGAAGATTGGCGCTGCCAATGCCGCTACCCCCGGCTCGCGTTCCTCGAAGCTGGTCGCGTAGCCCTGCTGCACGATTTCCTCCAGTTGCTGCTTGTACTGATCAAGGTCGATTGCCAGAAGCCAGGCCGGATCGCCAAAAATCTGCTCCTGCACAAAGCGGTCGGAATAAGCGATCAGCACTTTGCTGGATGCACCGGCATACAGCGGCAGCCTTGCGCCAACCGGCGCTACCCGGCGAACCGGCTGATTGCTCTGAACCGCCTGAATCCGCACGCGCTCCGATCCGTCGCGTACATATATACTAACCGTCTCTCCGAGCCGGTCGCGCAAGCGCTCCATCTCCGGCTGCCAGATGACGGATTGATCATCCGAGCTGGAGAGATGCGCCGACAGCTCCCACATCCGCATTCCGAGGTGATAACGCTCGGACGACGGATCCCGTTCTACGAAGCCACGGTCTTCCAGCGTTGCCAGCATGCGGTGGACGGTGCTTTTATGCAGGCCTACCTTTTCCGCGATTTCGGACATTGCCAGATCCGTTCCCTCCGTGAAACAGAGCAAAATATCCAGAGCCCGTTCTACCGCACGTACATTTGATTTGCCTTCTTCCATCCAGTCCGCCCTCCTTGATCCGCTTCAATTTTTTGTTTCGTACAATGAAACTTATTATCATCCAGTATACCTTAATTCAACGATAATGGTAAAGAAAAGATCTTTCATTACAGCCTGATTACAAATGCTTAACATTACATCGACATCAATTGACAGGCCTAACCCTACGGGTCTACGATAAAAGTACTAGATTTGTAATAGCGCTTACATAGTTAGTAGTGAGGGAGGGACGATGCGATGAGCACAACAATAATGACACCAATGCCGCTTGAAACCGGCTTTCCCCAAACGCTGCAGCCTTTTCCGCTTGATGGAGGACTGCAAAAGCAGCGCCCGCAGGCTAAGACGCGCAAACATTTCTTCATCGCGCTGGTTGCTTCGTTCACGGCGCTATGCCTGTTGCTTGTTCTCGTTTTCTACGGATATGTCGCCTGGATGCTGACTTATCCTTATGTAGCACCGCTCACTTCCAATCCGAAGGCCGCTGCCGGCCTCGATTATGAAGATATTTTATTTCCAAGCGCCAGCGGAAAAACAACCGTCAGCGGCTGGTATGTACCGGCCTCGGACAATGATTCCGACGCTGTTCTGGCAAGCTCCGCGGCGAAGTCGGAACGTACCGTTATTTTCAGCCACGGCTATGGCGCCAACCGTGAGGAAGACTGGGTACCGATGTATGATCTGACAAAGCTGCTTCACGGGCTTCACTATAATGTGGTGCTTTTCGACTACGGCTATGCCTCGCAGAAATACAAAGCGCCGGCTACAGCGGGGATTGAAGAATCGCAGCAGCTGCTCGCAGCCATCAACTTCGCCAAGTCCCGCGGAGCCCAAGAGATTGTCGTATGGGGCTTCTCGATGGGAGCTGGCACGGCTCTCCAAGCCGCGCTTCAGACGAAGGATATTGACGCGATGATTCTGGACAGCACCTTCCTGGCAACGGCCGATACGATGTTCCACAACGTGACGCAAATTCTGCCGCTTCCGAAGTTCCCGTCCAAGCAGTTGATCGAAATGCTGCTCCCAACCTGGTCGGGCACAAACCTGAAGCAGGTGCCGGTTGATCAAATATTAACGAAGTCCTTTGATATACCGCTTTACATTATGCATGGCACAAGCGATGCCAAAGCACCTTACCAGTTAGCCGAGCAAATAGCGGCGGATCAGACCAATCCGCTGTCCCGCTCCTGGATCGTACCGAGCGGCCAGCACGAAATGCTCTTCCGCGCTTCGCCAACCGAATACATCCAGCGCGCGGCCCTTTTCCTCGGTCAGGTTGATCAGCAGTTCCAGGAATCGCATACTGCCAAAGACAATACGCAAACCACTTAGCATACTGCCCTTATATGGATGACAAAAAAGCCACTGCAGCATCAAGCGATCTAATAAAGCTTGATGCCACGGTGGCCTTTTATTTTTAAATCTGCTATTGCTTGAGCAAAGACAGAAACTCCGAACGAAGCGCACTGTCCGAGAACACGCCGCGGACCGCCGACGTAACCGTCTTGCTGCCCGGCTTCTTCACGCCACGTGCGCACATGCACAGATGCTCGCCTTCAACGACAACCATCACGCCTTGCGGCTTCAGCACTTCCTGCATAATGTCCGCGATCTGCGTCGTAATCCGCTCCTGCACCTGCAGTCTTCTCGATACTGCTTCAACCAGTCTTGCAAGCTTGCTGAGACCGGCGATTTTGCCGCTTGGAATATATCCGATATGCGCTTTCCCGAAGAACGGCGCCATATGATGCTCGCATTGGCTGTAGTAGACAATGTCTTTGACAATAACAAGCTCTTCATGCCGCTCGTCAAACGTAACGCCCAGCACCTCGCGCGGATCTACCTCGTAGCCCGCGAAAATCTCTTCATACATCCGGGTAACGCGAGCTGGTGTCTCCAGCAGCCCTTCTCTTTCGACGTCTTCGCCAACCAGCTTCAAAATTTCTTTTATATGGTGCTCAATTTGATCCCGGTTGCGCGATACCGCCGAATTGACGTAGTCTTTCATTCCCGCCATTTCGAACCACCTCTCCGGCTACTACCAACTGACCGCACTTTATTTTCGTGGCATTTTCTGATTTTTCATCATTTGCTGTGCACGATTCATTTGCTGCTTGTTCAAGTTGTAGCCCATTTGTTTGGCCATTTTTTGAATCATTTCAGGGTCGCTCTGCATCTTCTCAAGCTGCTTGCGCAGGTAGAATACCCCGATAAAAAATCCGCCTGCAACCCCTACGATTAAAGTTACAATCGGAATAATGATGTTCCACATAATTACGAACTCACCCGGCCCTTTCTACTAATCCAGCCCATAGTCTATAATGACCCCTATAATAGCATGTAAATCAGGCATTCGCAAACGTCCCGCGGAAGTAATTTTTCCTAGCTTTCACGCGGGATCGAAGCTCCTTCCTCCGCTCTGCCTAGGTCAGCTTCCAGACTGGCAATCGCACGCTCCAAATAGACTCTGGCTTCCTCGTCCGACTCCTTAGGCAGCGCTTCTATCAAGGCTTCCATCGCTTCGTCGCCGCCGATCCGGGAGAGTGCCCAAGCAGCCGTTCCGCGCAGCACCGGACGCGTGTCGTCCTTCAGTACGCCAATCAAGTCCGGCACGGCGCTTTTCTCTTTGAAATTGCCAAGGCCGATAACCGCGTTGCGCTGAATCGGTTTCTTGCCGCGCCAGGCGGAAGAGGTATGGCCGTAACGCTCCTTGAATTCCCGGTTGCCGATCGTCAGCAGCGGGACGAGCAGCGGCTTGACCAGCTCTGGATCCGGCTGAAGCTCCGGCTGATGGGTCCAGTTCTTGCCCCGGTTCACCGGGCAGACGGTCTGGCACGTATCGCAGCCATACAGCCGGTTGCCGATCTTGCGCATGTATTCATCGGAGATAAAGCCTTTGGTTTGCGTAATAAACGAGATGCACTTATTCGAGTCCAGCTGTCCAGGACCAACCAGCGCGTCCGTCGGGCATGCGTCGATGCATTTGGTGCATTCCCCGCAGCCCTCCGTCACCGGCATGTCCGGCTCAAACGGGATATTGGTGATCATCTCGCCGAGGTAAATCCAGGAGCCCAGGTCCTCGCTTAAGATCGAGCAGTTCTTCGCGCTCCAGCCGATTCCGGCACGCTCGGCAACCGCCCGGTCCGATAAAGCCCCCGTATCGACCATGCTCTCGAACCGAGCTTCAGGTACGCGTTCCAGAAGCCAGGCCTCCAGCTTAGCCATCCGGTCCCGCAGCACCTTATGATAATCTTCGCCCCAAGCGGAGCGCGATAAAATACCGCGCCGGGCGCCGGGCTCCGACTTCGGCGGATTAGGCAGCTTCGCCGGATAAGCCACGGCAATCGCGATAATCGACTGCGGATTATCAAACAGCAAAGCCGGATTGGTCCGCTTGTCCAAATCCGGCTCCTCGAAGCCCGACTCGCGGCCTAACTCGCGATGCCGGATCAGTCTTGTTTTCAGCTCGGTAAACGGATCGGCGGAAGCAAAGCCAATCTTGTCGATGCCAAGGCTTGCCGCCGCTTCGCGTAATTCTTCTCTTAATGATATCCAACGGCTGCCGCCCATTAGCACCTGGCTCCCTTCCTTTTAAAATTTACAACCGTTTAATCGCTTCGCGGGCAAGCTCGTCGCAGCGGTTATTCCACTCATTGTCGCTATGCCCTTTTACTTTGATGTATTCCACCTGATGGCGCTTCATCAGATCCCATAAGATTTTCCACAGATCCTGATTTTCCACCGGCTCCTTCTTGCTGTTCTTCCAGCCGTTGCGCAGCCAGCCGTGAATCCAGCCCTTCTGGAAACAGTTCACGACGCAAGCGGAATCGCTGTATATCTTTGCTTTGCACGGCTCCTTCAGAAGGCTCAGCGCTTCAATGACCGCCTGAATCTCCATACGGTTGTTCGTCGAATGCTTCTCGCCCCCGGAAAGCTCTTTACGGTGAGCACCGTAGAACAGAACGGCTCCCCAGCCGCCCGGCCCCGGATTCCCCGAGCAGGCGCCGTCCGTATAAATCGTTACTTCCTTCATTCGTCCATCTCCTACAAAGAAAATTGCGGAGCATTCTATAAGGCTATAACACCTTCACCTGCTTGAACGGCCATAAAATAATATCCGCTCTGCCGTGAATCATGGAACGCGGTACGGTGCCAAAAATCCGGCTGTCCTTGCTGGCTCTCGCATGGCGGTTGTCCCCCATGACGAAATATTGCCCCTTCGGAACAATGACCGGCATAAAATCCAGATCCTCGATTTCGACATCGGTATAGGCTTCCGATACCTTTTCTCCGTTACGGTAGAGCTGTTTATTGTAAATTTCGATACGGTCGCCCGCTACGCCAACGACACGCTTCACCAGATAGTCTTTTTCGGTGCCGTATGCGGAAGGGTCCTCGAGAATAACGACATCTCCCAGCTTGGGATTGCCAATCAGATAAGCGGCCTTATTCACGAACAGCCACTCCCGGTCCCGAAGCGTCGGCTCCATGGAATGCCCTTCGACTGTCGAGAGATTAAAGACAAACAGATGCAGCACCATCACGATCAGAAAAGAAATCGTAATGGTCTTCGCCCACTCCAGCACTTCCTTGAACCAATGAGGCTTCTCATGAGCCTCCCGCGGGGCGGTTTCATTCAGATCAGAAGGGGATACACTCATGCAGCCTACCCCTCGCTTTCCCCACATGTGCTATGCCAGTCTGCATAGTAGCTTTGGACAATATCATCCTGGAAAGGCACCGCTCCCTCGTCCATTCGTTTGAGAAGAGCTGCCAGTCCTTGCTGAACCTTGTCCTCCACCATCTGCGGATAATGATAAGCCAGCTTGTGCATCTGGTACTCGTCCTGATCCACGACATAGCGGTTGCCTTCGGTCGTGCGGATCACATCCAGATCATAATCGATATAAGTAAGCACGTCCCCCTGCAAATAAGGAGGAGATGCGATATTGCAATAGTAACGAATGCCGCTGTCTTCCAGCAGCGCTACGACATTAAACCATTCACCCGGAATAAAGAACGATACTGCCGGCACGCGGCTGATCCATTGCTTGCCGTCGGATTCCACTATAGGCGTCTGACGATTTATAAGCACAATGATTTGGTTATCCCTGTGCACCGGCGCAAGCCGTTCTGCCGGCACAAGGTAGTTGCGCTGCCATGTTCGGTGAATATGACCGTCGTGCTTGAAGCTTTTGATAACACAGTGCCGATAAATGTCCATGACGCCTCTCCTTACTTATTGTGAAACGGGCCAGGGCGGCATCAAGCGCCCCATTCGTATGTTCCAAACAATAGTCCTTTTAAATAGAAAAGCATATCTGACCGCCAAAAGCAATGGCGATGCAGATATGCCCTGCACAATATGGCTGTTAGGCTGAATTTGGAAGCCGTTTAGCCTGCTACAATACTTAATTTCTGGAATGAACGGAAAAAGTCGTTCGAAGCATATCCCATCGCTTCGTATAACGGCAACACCGGTTCATTATGCTCATCGGCGGTAATTAATATTTTGGAAACGTTGCGCTGCTCGAAGCGCTGCCGCAAAGCTTGTATAAGCGCCTTGCCAATTCCTTGGCGACGATACTCTGTATGAACAGCGATACGATAGTAATAACCCTTGTTATTATCAATCGTGCCGATGATCATACCTACAATTTCCGACTCTTCGACAGCGACAAGTACAAGCTCACTGTCCCATGACAATTGACGCGCAAAAGCTTCCATCGTTTGTTCGTAACACTCTTCGGACAATACTTCCTCAAGGAGTGTAGTTACCGGTCTGTAGTCAGACAGCTGGAAGGAACGAACGTTCATTAATTATACACCTTCTATACATTGTCATAGTGCTGCATTAATATATTTTACGACATTTTATAACGAAATCCTCTTTTTGTCTTAAAAATAACTTAAAAATTTTAAAGAAATTTGCTAAATTACGTTGAAAACGCTTTATTTTAAGCGCTTACATGTATTTATTAGCCGTTTACTCTGGATTCGGCTCGTTTTCTAACGTTTTTGCATATTTCCGTGACTCTCGTGACATTCTACAACTCGTACGACTTTGTCCGTCACCATTCGACTTTCGCAACATTAATGTTGATTTATGTACTCGGATAAGGGATAATATGAGAAGAGTTTTACATAACCTATTTATGGGAGGCTGTTAATCATGGCTCATCAATTACCTGCTTTGCCTTACGCTAAAGACGCTCTTGAACCGCATATCGACGCGCTGACAATGGAAATCCACCACGGCCGTCACCACAACACTTACGTGACTAACCTGAATGCTGCTCTGGAACAAGCTCCTGAGCTGCAAGACAAGTCCTTGGAAGAACTGCTGGCTAACAACCTGGCAATCGTTCCGGACGCAATCAAAACGGCTGTACGCAACAACGGCGGCGGTCATGCAAACCACTCCCTGTTCTGGGAAGTTATCGGCCCTAACGGCGGCGGCGCTCCAACTGGCGCACTTGCTGCGGCAATCGACAGCGAACTGGGCGGCTTCGACGCGTTCAAAGCTGAATTCGCGAAAGCAGCTACAACTCGCTTCGGCAGCGGCTGGGCTTGGCTCTCCGTTAAAGACGGCAAGCTGAAAGTATCGAGCCTGCCTAACCAAGACAGCCCGATCTTCGAAGGCGAAACGCCTATCCTTGGTCTGGACGTTTGGGAGCATGCTTACTACCTGAACTACCAAAACAAACGCCCTGACTATATTGCAGCGTTCTGGAACGTTGTAAACTGGGCTGAAGTTGGCAAACGTTACGAAGCAGCTGTTAAATAAGCAGTTGCTTGAATACAACAAGGCTGTCCCTTTGGGGCAGCCTTGTTTATTTTTCTCGAAAAATGTCCCGTAGCTGCTGCTTCGTGCACACGGATAGGCATCCGCCGCATAAGATGGATCAGGATGATTGCCTAATCTGTCATACGAAGGAGTCTGACAAAACGCATGAGCAGCTATACTTATAAGTATATCGAAGGGAAAGGCAACAATACCGTTGTGAGCAACTGCGGCTGCGGGGGCACGCGGACGTTAATGCCCGGACCGCCTCCGCCACCTCCTGGCCCAGGTCCAGGGCCGGGGCCAGGACCTGGGCCGGGACCTGGGCCGGGACCGTTCCCACCAGGACCGGGGCCGTTTCCGCCAGGGCCGGGGCCGTTTCCGCCAGGGCCGGGACCGTTTCCGCCAGGACCGGGACCATTTCCGCCAGGGCCGGGACCGTTCCCGCCAGGACCAGGGCCGTTTCCACCGTTTTTCCCGCCGTTCTTCCCGCCTTTCCCTCCTCAGCCCGGTCCGGCATATGTCACTGTTGTCATTAATGGCGGACGTTTCTTTCCGAACGTAACGAACGCTTACCGCGTACCGTTCTGGCCTGGAATGAGCATTCGCGATTCGCTTGCTCAAACCGGCGTTGTACGCTTCTCGTTTAACGGCCAGATTGCTTCGGTAAGCGGAATCCCGATCGGCGGGCCAATTCAGTGCATTCTCCGCTTGAATGGCCGCGTTATACCGCAAACGTTGTTGACATTCCCGGTACAACGCTTTGATACGGTGGCAATCGAGTTGATCTTCACTGCAACCGGAAGATCAGACGAAGAGGATGAACTGCCGCAGGAGCTGACGGACATTGCCCATCTGAACGTTGCGGAACACTTCGCCACCTATGATCCGGAAGAGGTATAAAGATTTATCCGAGCTGCAAGGCTTAATACGGCCTTGCAGCTTTCTTTTTTGGGCGATTTCATGCCCTCCTTGCCCTGAAAGGCGGATTTCCGCCTTTCAAGCATCTGCATACCCCCTTATAGGCGCCGCTTACCCGCCGAAAGGCTTTTTCCAGCCTTTCCGCTCTACAATCTTGCCGATCAGCCCTCTGAGAGGCGGCTATTCTCCTTTCGAGATCATGCTTTCGCCGCACAACTCGGCGTGCTTAGATGCACGTTGCACGAAATGCAGCATATACAGCCAATAAGACAGGGCTGAGCGTAATATGCTGCACATAGTACACTATATTTCTTCAAATTGAGGTAATATAGCTGCCCCCAAGCCAGATACCCTGCACTTCGTGCAGGATTTTCCGTATCATGTCACCCTAAGACTCCGGTATGATGCATAAAGTGCAACGTGGTGGATCAAGTTCTTTAACTAACGTGTTAGCGCTGACATCTCAGAAATCGCCATCGCAAAATGCGGTGCTCAGTCTCACGTCGGCGGTCAAGCCTCATCGCGAGCCGGAAGACACGTTTGGTTCGGAAGCTGGAACTCTAACGCTAGTAAGCAAGCGAGTCGCACCTCTTTATAGGGCATACAAAAAGGCCGCGAGCCTCTGCCCGCGGCCTTTCCTTCAACCCGTTCTACCTCATTTAGCCTTGGCAGGCTTATCTTGCTCTTCACCTTGCTTAATGACTTTGCCCTTGCCGCTGATCAGCTTGAGCTGATCGTTCTCGTAGCCCACGTCGTAGGTCACCTGATACTTGCTGAGCCGGTATTCCCCGTCCACCCGTTCATCAACCGAGATAATTGCCGTTACAATCGCCTCGTCACTGCTTTCCTTCGTGACGTGGATGTTGTCGATCACCACGTTCCGGGTCATCATGTAACCTTGACGGAATACCTCATAGCTGGTACCAAGCTTCCAGTTGCCGCCAAGCAGGGAATAAGCGTAAACGTAGTCGGCATTATTTAGACTATCGTAAAAGTGCGTAACCAAATATTCCGCATACTCGGTAATCGATGCATCCTTCTTCACGTTGCCGTCATCCTCGGCCGGCTTCCATTCCGGCAAGGTCTTCATCGGATGCTCCGACCATGCCTCGGCCATGTCCAGCACGTTTACGATGGGTATGCTGAAGCCAATCGAGCTTTGCTCGATACCGGCAGAGTTGATGCCCAGAACTTCGCCGGTCTTCTTGTCGACCAGCGGCCCGCCGCTGTTGCCCGGAGCAATAGGCGCAGAAATCTGGTATAGATCGTTATACGTGTAAGGCTTGATCTCGAAGCTCCGGCCTACGCCGCTGACAATGCCGGTTGTAACGGTATTCTGGAAGCCAAGCGGACTACCGATCGCGATAACCTCGTCGCCAATCTCCGCCTTTTCCTTGCGCACCATCGACAGCGGTTCTACTCCCGCTAGTCCGGCAACCCGCACAACCGCAACGTCGGTCTCCGTACTGATACCGATGACATCTCCTTCGAGCTCGCGCGCATCGGCCGTTTTTACCGTTACCTTGCTCGCACCGGCAACCACATGGGCATTCGTAATCAGGTCGCCTTTATCGTTATAGACGAAACCCGAGCCTTGCGTTCCGTCCTCCGTTTCGATCATGACAACCAGCTTTTGCGTTGCGTAAATAATATCCTTTAACGACTTAGGCGCACCAGCGTTAGCATCAGCGAGTAAAGGCAGGCCGCTTAGCTGCTTCGGCACCTCCGCATGTATATACGCAGCGGTGCCCGCTCCCGCGCAGAGCACCGCCACAGAAGCGATGAGACTAATCCATGTTCCTTTTTTCATGACTAATTCCCCTAATCCAAATACCAAGTCATATGATCGATAGCCACTGTTGCATTCTCATCCTGCACATGATGAACAACAAAGGAGAAGCTGAACGTCTCGCCCGCCTCAATATAAGACGGGGTTGCATCCACCTTGCCCGTTGTAATCACTTTTCCTTCCGAATCATGAACCGTATATTCAATAACCACGGAGTAAATCGGCCGGGTTGCTGCGTTGAGCAGTTCCCCCTTCACGTTAAAATCGCCGAAAAGATCAAGCTGCGCATCGATATGCTTCACCTTAACCGCTGCCGTCTGATTGATCAGATCCTCTTCCGCCGCCTTTTGCATCGCCTGCTCAATCCGCTGCTGCTCCGCGTCTTCGAAGTTTTTCTTCTCTGCTACAATCCGGTCGTACAGCTTAGCCAGCTTATCGTTGTCGGGCGCGTAGATGAGTCCTTTTTGCGCTGCCGTAATAGCCGCCGAGAAGTTCTTTTTCTTCCGCATCGCGTCGGCCTCTTCATAGCTGATATCCGCAATCTTCGCTTCAATCTTATGACGCAGCGCAAGCGCCTCATCGCCGGACAAGCCCTTCACCTGGTTATACTCCCCCGCAAGATCGTCAATACCGGTCATGCTCTCGTACTCCGCCGATACTTGAAGCACTGTTACCTTCGTCGACATTGCGTCAACCTGATCCCGCACTCTGCCGAAAATCGGCTCTTCCCGTCCGCGCAGCTTCGACTTCACCTGCTCCAGCTGGATAGATGCTTCACCTAGATCCTGGTCGTCCAGACGCTGCTGAATTTCCGTCAACGTACGGTCAAGCGATAATGCTTCCTCCACGACCTTCAAATCCGCCTGTACCGGCTTAAAATCCGGACGAGCATCCGCCGCTTTGTTCAGTTGCCGGAATGCCTCTTCGTATTTACCCGCCAATGCCTCCTGTCTGGCAGCATTCTGCCAATCCAGGACACGGTTATTTAATCTACTTTCATATAAATAATAAGACAACAGCACCGCTGCAATGCCAACGAGTACAATGACGGGGATCAATCCAATGAACAAATTGCCCCGGCCAGTCTGCTTTAACGGCAGTTGCGACGTTTCCAATGCTGAGCTTGCCTGGTCCTTTGCTGTATCCCATTCTACCAACGCTGCCGCCTGATCCTCTGTTCCTTGCTGCAAATTCCGCTCTGGCTCCAGCAGCCTGCCGCATCTGCTGCAGTATACGGCATCCGCATCATGCTCCCTAACGCAATGATGGCAATACAATTTCATTCTCCTCCAACTTGAGTGTTCATCTCTTTATATCTCTTATCTATTCTATATGAAAAAATAAATGATCTCCATTTTTCCTTTACGGAAAATAAAAAAAGTTTCTCCAACCCTTTCCAATTTTTACGTCAAAAAAGCCGAACCCCGCTTCAGCAGGATCCGGCACATCGTAAATCGCCTATTTTACTCCAATCGGCACCATATACATTCCCGTTCGTTCATCGCAGCGGATGGCAACCTCGATGCCGTAAATCTCCTTCATCGTATGCTCCGTCACCACAAATTCGGGAGGTCCCTGAAGCAGCAGCTTCCCTTCCTTCATGACAAGCAAACGGTCGCTGTAGCGGATCGCCTGATTCAGATCATGCAGCACCATGACGATCGTCAGACCATGCTCGACATTCAGCCTGCGGATAAGCTCCAGCAGCTCATATTGATAGAACATATCCAGAAAGGTCGTTGGTTCATCCAAAAACAAGATTGGCGTACGCTGCGCCAGCGCCATCGCGATCCATACGCGCTGCCGCTCACCGCCCGACATCTCTTTCAAGCGCTGCTTCCGCCTCTCGGACAAACCCGTCAGCTCCATTGCCCACTCAATGGCGGCATCGTCCTCTTCTCCGCCGGGCATCCACATCTTGCGGTGAGGCAGCCTTCCGAAGGCAACAAGCTTCTCCACCGTGATATCCGAAGGGGCTTCATTCTGCTGGTGGACGACCGCCAGCTTGCGGGCAAGCTCTCGCGGCTTGTACGCCGGGATCGCTTTGCCGTCAAGCACCGCTTCGCCGCTTTGCGGCAGGTAGTGCCGCGACAATACGCCAAGTAAGGTGGACTTGCCGCTGCCGTTTGGACCGATTATGGTTGTGATTTTCCCTTGCTCGATCGAGGCGGTCACCTCATGAAGCGTATGGGACTTCTCGTTATAAGCAAACGTCACCCGATTAAGCTCCAAATTCGCGTCCTCCTTTTCTCAGCATAAAGACAAGAAACGGTCCGCCAATAACGGTCATAATAATCGATGCGGGAATTTCGGTAGGCGCCAGGACCGTGCGTCCAATCGTATCCGCGGATAAAATAAGCAGCGCTCCGGCCAGTGCCGAGAAAGGGATAAGCGCTTTATGGTCGGAACCGATAAGCAGCCTGGATATATGCGGAATCAGCAGGCCTACGAACAGGATCAGTCCGCCAACCGCGGTAGCCACCGAAGCAAGCAGGACCGCAATAACGGAAATCACAATCCGAGCGCGCGCCACGTTCAGCCCAAGGCTGCCCGCCGTCTTATCCTGGAGCGCCAGAATATTGCACCATGGAATGACCAGCAGGGAAAGCAGCAGGCCAACGGAGCCGTAAAGACCAAGCACCTGAACATCTGTCCACGTTTTCATCGTAAAAATCGAGCTGATCGCCTGGTTCACCGACGTCACCGCGTAACTGCCCCGGTAGTTGAAGGACTGCCCCAGCCCCGTGAAGGTTGCGTTAATCGCGACACCCACCAGCAGAGTTCTCATCGGGTTAAGTCCGGATTTCCAGGACAACGAATACACGAGCAGGAAAGCAAATACGCCGCCGGCAATCGAAAAAATCGGCATCCAGAAAAACATCGCCGGAAAGATGGTCACCATCAGCACGGACACAAAGCCGGCGCCGGATGAAATCCCGATGACCCCCGCGTCCGCCAGCGGATTGCGCATGACAGCCTGAAGAAGCGCGCCCGACACCGCAAGCGCTGCCCCGCTGAGCATGGAGACAATAATACGGGGCAGCCGCAAATCGCGGACAACCGCCACTTCTTCGTTGTTTCCGTTTAATAATCCGTCTATAAGCTCAATAAATCCGACCTTAATGCTGCCCGTTGTCATCGACCAGAAGGTAACGCCAAGCAGCAGCAAGAGGATAACGGCAAAGCTGATTGTTTTTCTCATCGCGTTACGCAGCATCCTTCGCTTCGGGATACAACATCGGAACAAGCGACTTCAGCGCTTCGGCCGCGGCCAGATTAGCCGTTGTGCCAAACAGCTCTTCCGGAAGATCGTAGACCCGTCCGTTCTTCACCGCGTTAAAATGCTTCCAGATATCGTTCTTCTTGAACTCTTCGTCAAACATCTTGATCACCTCATCCGGCATCCCGTGAGCGGCACGCAAAATAATGTCCGGATTGGCCTTCTGCAAATATTCGGTGTTGGAAGCCAGATACTCCACCTTCGCGCCGCTCGCGATGTTCACGCCGCCTGCCAGCAGCGCAAGGTTGCCGATATAGGATTTTTCCGTCGCCACGAGATAGCTGCCGGGAACGCCTAGCAGAATGAGCACGGTAGGCTTTGTTTTTCCTTCCGTCGTTTTGCTGATCTCGGCAATCCGTTCATCGATTTGAATCACGATCTTAGCGGCCTGCTCCGTGCGGTCATACTTCTGCCCCAAACTCTTGATCGCCTCTTCCATACTCGCGAGACTCGTCAAGTCGAGAAAGGTTGCGTTAATCTTGGCCGCTTCAAACGTTGGCTCCAAATCCACCTTCAAGGTCGTAACCGATAATACCTCGGTAGGCCTGAGCGACTTCACCAGCTCCATATCCGGGCTCATGGGGTTCCCGACCTCCTTAACCTCCTCGTAACGATCCGGCAGCGTCTTCACGCTGGTCGGAATGCCTACAAGGTCAAGCTCAAGCGCATCCATGATTTGAGTAACGGCTACGGTAGTGGATACGATACGCGGCTCTTCCTTCGCGGCTTCCGTTGCCGCGGGCTTGCTTGCATTTGCGGCGGTGGATTCCGGCTCCCGTGCCGGTTTGCCGCCCGAGGAACAAGCAGCCAAGGCGCTTATGGATAGAGTAACGACCAGCATTTTCGCCAATCTGGCAAACATCTTATCTCTCCTTTCCGGAAAACAAGGCAGAGGACGTCCGGTCTGCCGGACATCCCCTTGCGTGCTTTTATTTCGCTGCTGCTTGCTGCGCTGCTTGTGCCGCCGCAAAATCCAGAGCGCGAAGGATCAAAGTCAGAGCCTCGGCGCGTGTTGCATTAGCAGTCGGATCAAACTTGTTATTGCCTTTGCCTTGGAAAAGGCCGTATTTCATTGCCGTAGCTACGGCTGCTTTCGCGTATTCCGGTACGCTGTTTGCATCCGCAAAGGTAAGCGATGCTGTCGGCTCAAGCGGCAGGCCTAATGCTTTTACAACCATAACGGCAATCTCGGTACGCGAAATCTCTTGCGCCGGACGGAACGACTCATCGGCATAACCGCTGATGATGCCCGATGCCGCCGCCTGTTCGACAAACGGCTTCGCCCATGCCGGAATGGAGGTCAGATCGCTGAAGTTAACGGTTGTGCCGTCTACAGGCGCTTTAAGCTTCAGGGCACGGCTGATCATCGCCGTAAACTCGGCGCGGTTAATAACGCCGTCCGGTTTGAATGTACCGTCGCTATAACCGTTTACGATACCAAGCTGGACGGCGCGTTTGATCGACTCGTTCGCCCAATGCTTTTCAACATCCTTGAAGGTTGCGGAAGGTTGTTCGGTCGAAGGACCCGTTGTTTCTTCCTCTTCATCAGGAGTGGACGGGATCGACGGATTACCCATCCAACCCGGCTCGGTGTAAGCGAAATAGCTGCCGAACTTGATTTGAACGTTATACTCTTCGTGATAATTAACAGCATCCCAGTCGATTTTGACCCAGCCGTTTACCATCTGGGACAGGTCGCTAACCGTAAACTTCACATCGCGAGTGTTTTTCTCGGCATTGGAAGAAACTGTGGTTGGCGCCACGCCGTTAACCTTGAAGCCCGTAATCTCTTTGCTTTGCGTTAAGCGAAGGGTTACGGAATAGACGCCGTTATTCGCAACCAGCGTAGCCGGATGAACGGTATAACCGTCCATAACCGACGCTTGGGTCGTTCCTTCTTTCAAAATCGTGAAGTTCAGGCTGTACGTACCGTTCGGGATCTGGTTAGGATCAACCGGAGCAGTACCGCCGCCCGTCGCGTTGGCAACAGCAGTTGTGAGAGCTTGCAATTGTGCAAGAAGCTCCGCTTCGCGGGAAAGCAAATGATCAACCTCGGCAGCGGCAGCGATCGCTTGCGTTAGTTGAGTGCTCTTATTCGCGATCGCGTTAGCTTCGGCAAGCATCGCTTTCAGCGCCGCTCTCGTTTCAGCCTTCGCATCCTGATTGATAACGATATACATCGGGTGGTTGCCTTGTGTTGGGCCGGCCTGATAAATGATCTTACCAACGATTGGATCGGTGAAGCTTGCAATCGTATAATCATAGACATGACCGATAACCGCGTTTTCCGCATTGTAAATCGAAGACACCTCGATAGGCGTAACGCCATCGATGACAAGCTGCAGATTGATGCCGGCGCTCAAAACGCTTACGCGCAAATACTTTTGGCCATCAAGCTCATACGTTTTGGCGTCATAGTAATTGGTTCCCACCGTCGCATCGTAAGATACGGTTTTGTCTGTCAATTTCACGTAGTTTAGCGTAACGGCGGCAGGCTGTACCGCTTCTCGAGCAATAGCGGTTGTAAGAGCTTGTAATTGAGCAAGAAGCTCCGCTTCGCGGGAAAGCAAATGATCAACCTCGGCAGCGGCAGCGATCGCTTGCGTTAGTTGAGTGCTCTTATTCGCGATAGCGTTAGCTTCCGTAAGCTTCGCTTTTAACGCCGCTCTCGTTTCAGCCTTTGCATCCTGATTGATAAGGATATACATAGGGTGGTTGCCTTGCTGCGGGCCAGCCTGGTAAGTGATCTTACCAACGATTGGATCGGTAAAGCTTGCAATCGCATAATCGTAGACATGACCGATAACGGCGTTTTCCGCATTGTAAATCGAAGACACCTCGATAGGCGTTACGCCATCGATGACAAGCTGCAGATTAATGCCGGTGCTCAAAACGCTTACGCGCAAATACTTTTGGCCATCAAGCTCATACGTTTTAGCGTCATAGTAATTGGTTCCGACCGTCGCATCGTAAGATACGGTTTTATCCGAGAGTTTTACGTAATTTAGAGTAACATCGGTAAACTGTACATCCTCAGCCGCATAAGCAGCTTTAGAAAAACCTGAAAATAAGGCCAGAACTAATGCGATAATCATCATTATGGATATCTTTTGTTTACTTTTCTTTTGCAGAACACTCTTCAACATTTCCGACAACCTCTCCTTAAGTAAAGTTTCTAAAGTTCAAAAGCCTCATTTATTGTCTGGTCGAACGTTTGCGCCGTTGGACGATGAACATCACTGCCCCGGTTATAATAACGCCAGCCAGAATATATATGCCTTTCGAATCCCGACCGTTGCCGCCTGCCGGCTGCAAAGCTTCCTCTGCAAGCGGGGCGGAAGCTGTTTCTGCATCGGCATCGTCCGCGATTCCCGCGGCAGCAGCTTCATCGCTGCCCGGATCGCTCGCTTCCGCTGCTTCCGGTTCCTCCACCGCGGTTGAATCCGCAGGCGTGCCTGGAGACTCGCTCGCCTCCGGACTAATCGCGCTGGCTGCCGATGTTGATGACGGCTCCTGCTCAGCGGAAGCGCCAACCGCTTCCGAGCTCCCTTTGCCGTCGCCGGAACCGGCAGCCGTTGCGCCGCTTGCCCCCTTCTCCTCCGTGGAGGTTGGCTTCGCCGTTGAAGCCGGGGGCTCCTTGCTGCCGGATGGCTTTGCCGTGCCGGTGCTTGTGCCCTTATCCGCTGCCTGCGTTTCCTTTGGTGTTTCCTTTGGTGTTTCCTTTGGTGTTTCCTTCGGCGTCTCCGCCGGCGTTTCTTTTGGCGTCTCCGGCGGTTTTTCCGCAGGCTTCTCCGCCGCTTTAATCAGCTTGAAGCTCTTTGTATCAAAAGAAAATCGGATCGTGTACTTATGGTCGTATCCGATATCCTCAACCGTCACGTGGATCTTGGCGGAAATAGGCTTCGAGAGATCATCCGCCCGAAATTCAACCGTTCTTTTGTCCGCGACTTCATCCGTGCCCACCACTTTCACGGCGGAGTAGGATCCGCTTCCCGACGGAACGCTGAACTCTTTCACCCACTTGCTGTGATTAATGGTCATCCGGACTGTAGTCCCGCTGTCCGCAACCGTGACGGTCGCCGGCTTCTCCCAATAATCGTTGGCAATCGATGCGGAATCATCCTCGGCTCTGAGCACCACGTAACCGGCCGAGTAGCTTCCGGCTTCCAATGAGGCAGCGGCGGCTGCGTAAGTTGGAATACAGGCGATGATGACCATTAACGAGAGGATCCACGCGCCCATTCTCCCTATTATCCTTTTCATTGAAACCTCCAAAATTATTTCACTTAATGACATTTATTTACTTTTATTAACTGGAATTAAGAGAAAATAATTGTACATAAATATTATGATAATACTTTATTGATTATCATTCTCAATAAAGATCAAAAAAAATAGGACCTGCATCCTCCTTCCTAGCTGATAATAAAATTTGGGGCTATAAGCAAACCTAGTCCTTTAATAATCAAGGATTTCGGGCATGAAGAAGTACATCGGGCCCATAAAACACCCGTATCTTTCCATCGTTCTCCCTCGCTTGCCAGACCTCATGTAAACTCAATGAGAAAATTAACACAGTTTAATTGAGAACGTCAACCATAAATATGAAATTCGGTTCAATTATTTTTATTTTTTATCATCAAAAATTTTTATCTAAAAAATTCCTGAAAAACTATTGACGTTTCAAATGAGAATGAATATCATTATTGTTAAACTGAGAATCATTCTTGATTACTTGGCCATTTTTACCCGTAAAGGAGGGCAATCATGCGTAATCGCTTATCGCTATTAGCAGCCGTTGTGGCCAGTATCGTTATAAGCTGTTGCGCTTGTGGCAATACTTCGTCGCCCGCTGAAGCAGGCAGTGCAATCGCGATCAAGGACTTCACCGGAAGAAGCCTGGGCTTTAACCATGTTCCGGAACGAATTGTTGCGCTTGGCAACGGCGAAGCCGATATTATCTACGCGCTTGGCGGCAACCTGATTGGTCGCCCTACCTCCGAGCTGCCTCAAAGTCTGGATGCCTTGAGCGAGGTGAAGCAGATCGGGACCGCGCATGAGGTCGATCTCGAGAAAATTACGCTGCTGCATCCGGATGTTGTGCTTGGCAACAGTCCAATGAACACGAAGGACATCCCGACCATCGAGAGCATCGGCTCCAAGATGCTGCTTACGAGCGCTAATTCCGTGCAGGAAATTACGCAGCAAATCGAATTGTTCGGCAAGCTTCTTCAAAATGAGGACCGGGCAAGCGGGCTCGTCGACCAAATCAACGGCCAACTGGCGGAGTATAAGGCAGCCGCAGCGGCAAACAGCCCTAAAGTGTTGCTCATATACGGAGCTCCCGGGACGTTTATGGCCGCCCTTCCTTCTTCGCTTGGCGGCAACATTCTTGAACTCGCCGGAGGCGTAAACATCGCTGCCGACTATCCCCGCCTGCAAAGCTACCCGCAATACGCGCAGCTTAGCAATGAAAGGATCGTACAGGCGAATCCGCAATACATATTTATCATGACGCATGGGAATGCGGAGCAGGTAAAGGAAAGCTTCTTGAAGGAAATGGCGGACAACGCGGCTTGGAACAATGTAGACGCGGTAAAGCAAGGGCATGTCGAGATTCTTCCCAATGATCTGTTCGGCACCAATCCGGGAACCAGGGTCATGGAAGCTTTGACACTCATGCGCAATCACTTGTCCGCAAGCTGAAAGGGAAAATCATGAACATCAAGCAACGTACCAAACGCCGAAAACTCGTACTCTCCATCGCGCCGGTTCTCGTTATCGCAAGCCTGCTGCTTGGCCTTATGGCGGGCTCCGTGCCTGTCGCGCTCGAAGATATTTGGCATGCCTTAACGGCCCGGGGAGAATCGCCCCAGGATACGATCGTCTTCGATCTCCGGCTGCCCCGCGTTCTGATCGGATTATTAACCGGTGCTTGTCTTGCCGCCTCCGGCGCTATCCTGCAGGGCATCATGCGCAATCCGCTTGCCGATCCCGGCGTGATCGGCGTATCCTCCGGCGCTGGCCTGGCAGCCGTTATTACGATGGTTCTGCTGCCGCAATTCAGCTATCTCTTGCCGGCGGCAGCCTTCCTTGGCGCCTTAATATCATCGATCATCATCTACACGCTGTCATGGGATAAAGGCGCTTCCCCGGGCAAAATCGTACTTGCCGGCATTGCCTTAAATGCGCTGATCGGAGCTGTCATGAACGGCGTGATGGTTATGTACAGCAACCGTATTCAAGCCGTGCTGCCTTGGCTGTCCGGCGGACTAAACGGCAGAAGCTGGCATCATCTCTCCTTCATGCTGCCTTACGCGGCGGCAGGTCTTCTATTGTCCTTCCTGGCCATCAAGCCTGTCAATCTGCTTATGCTAGGGGATGATTCCGCCAAGCTGCTTGGACAAAAGGTAGAGACGCAGCGCATGCTGCTTATTCTTCTCGCCTCTCTGCTGGCCGGAACGGCCGTCAGCGTCGCCGGACTGATCGGCTTTGTCGGCCTGATTGTCCCGCATGCGATAAGACTCATGATCGGCGACGATTACCGTTATCTGATGCCGGCGTCCATTCTTGGCGGCGCAGCGCTTGTAGCGCTGGCGGATACGGCCGCCCGGACGGTGCTCGATCCCGTCGAGCTGCCCGTCGGCATTTTGCTGGCCTGTCTTGGAGCACCCTTTTTCTTATATCTGCTTAGGAAAAGGAGCAATTGGCGATGACAGCAGCAGAGACAAAAGGACTGACGCTGGAGCGGGGCATGTTCAAGCTCACAGACGTCAATGCCATCATTCCGAAGGGCAAAATAACCGCTATCGTTGGACCAAACGGTTCCGGCAAATCCACCCTTCTCTCTCTTATTACAGGACTGTCTTCTCCCGATGAAGGCAGCATCACGATATTAGGCAAGCCTGCGGAGCAATATTCCAGGGCGGACTTCGCAAAGGCGGTCTCCATGCTCCCGCAGTCCAAGGAGTTTATGCCCAATGTCACGGTCCGGGAATTAATCGAATACGGCCGGTCCCCTCACCGTCCCATGTTCTCGCAGAAGCTCTCCAAGGAAGATCACGACGTGATCGAATGGGCGATGCGCCTGATGAGAATCAGACGGCATGACGACCGTATGTTTAACACCCTCTCCGGAGGGGAGCAGCAGAAAGCCCGGATCGCAATGGCGCTTGCCCAGAAGACCGGACTGCTTCTACTTGACGAACCAACGACTTATCTGGATATCGCGCATCAGCTCGAAGTGCTTGAAGCGCTTGTCAGTCTTAACCGTCAGCAGCAGACAACGATTGTTATGGTATTGCATGACCTTCAGCAGGCTGCCGCTTATTGCGATCATCTGATTGCAATGAAGGATGGAGAGATTCATTCTGCCGGCGGGCCTAAAAACGTATTATCTAAAGGATTCATGAGAGAAGTGTATGAACTGGAGGCAAAGGTCAGCTTCGACGGCCATTACCCCATTATTATTCCGGTTCGAAAACAAAACGAGGAGGAACAAACGATGATTATCGTAACGAACACATCGCAGATCGTAAAAGGCAGCGGTGACAAGCTTGTTGAGCGTTTTGACCGGATTGGCAAGGTTGAGCAGATGGAGGGCTTCCTCGGACTCGAAGTATTGTGGACGCAAAATCTGAAAGAGTATGACGAGGTGGCCGTTGTTACCCGCTGGACTTCCAAGGATGCTTTCCAGGCGTGGACCAAAAGCGAAGCGTTCCGCGAATCGCATAAAAACCGCAACATCCCGGACTATATTCTCGATAATAAAATTACGTTCCAGGAAGTAAAAATCAGACGCAATCCGATTACGGAAACGGCGTTGGATGAGACAGCAGCGCAATAGGTAAATGACCTGTTCGGCAAGCCCTCGGTTTGAGGGCTTTGCTTTTTTTTTGCAACAAAAGCGATCTACGTTGGAGGAAATCCACTCTATAACATGCGAAGTAACTTAAATAGCTAATTTTAATGGAGCAAATCCAAAGTAGGCAAAATCGCCTCAAGCGGGGGAGGCCAAAAGCGTTCTTCCCGGCACAAGCTTTGGCTCGAATCAGGCCGGTAATTATGCAAAGTTATCTTATAATAATAAAAAACGCTGCTGAAAGAGGTTCCCCCTTCACAGCAGCATGCTTTTCCGTTCATTATTCAGCCCAGTCGCTCGCGCAAATATTTGCGGACTTCCTCCGACAGATCCTCCCGCTCCAGCGCAAAATCAATCGTTGCTTTCACGAAGCCCAGCTTATCGCCCACGTCATGGCGTTTGCCCGTGAACCGATGCGCCTGAATCGGAGCAAAATGATTCAGCTGCTGAAGGCTGTCCGTCAGTTGAATTTCTCCCGCCTTGCCCGGCTTGGCATGCTCCAGCAGCTCGAAGATCGCCGGATCCAGCACATACCGCCCAACAACCGCCCAATTGGATGGCGCCTGCCCCGGCGCAGGCTTTTCGATCAGGTCAAGAATGCGTTTATGGGAAGGGTCGGCGTTATCAAAAGCGGCAATGCCGTATTTATGCGTCTGATTCCAAGGCACTTCCATCAGGGCGACAACCGAGGAGCCCGTCTCCTCGTACTGATGAATCATCTGCTGCAGGCATGGCGGCTCGGAACGCAGGATGTCATCGCCAAGCAGCACTGCAAACGGCTCGTCCCCGATAAAACGCCGCGCGCACAAAACGGCATGTCCAAGCCCAAGCGGCTCCTTCTGGCGGACGTAATAGATATCGGCCAGATGCGAGATATCCCGGACGATGGCGAGCATCTCTTCGTTGCCGCGTTCCTCGAGTTCTTTTTCCAATTCATAAGATTTGTCAAAATGGTCCTCGATCGCCCGCTTATGCCGCCCGCTGACGATAATGATGCTGTCGATGCCGGACTGCACCGCTTCTTCTACAATATATTGAATAGCCGGCTTATCGATAATCGGTAGCATTTCCTTCGGCTGCGCCTTGGTGGCGGGAAGAAATCGCGTACCGAGTCCCCCCGCCGGAATAATGGCTTTGCGTACCTGCTGCCTCTTCTTCTCATGAAACATGGCCGTCACCCTTTCTTGTTTCACATTGACGGTTCGGGATTGAGCGGCAGCCGAACGACAAATACCGCCCCTTGCTCCGCATCCTCGATCTCGATCGTTCCGCCATGAATGTCGATAATCTTCTTCACAATAGATAAGCCAAGCCCGCTTCCGCCCTCAGAACGGTCCCTCGACGGATCGATTTTGTAAAACCTTTCAAATACCCGGTCCCGTTCCTCCTCCGGTATTCCGCTGCCCGTATCGGAGATCCGGACGACGGCATAGCCGTTTTTCTCCGAGAGCTGGAACGAGATTTTGCCTTCCTCGGGCGTAAATTTAATACTGTTCGTAAGCAGGTTGATCCATACCTGGCTCAGTTGATCTTCGTCCGCTTTAATCACGGTCTCTTCCATTAAGAGCTCTACCGTCAGCCGCTTCGCAAGCCAGGTCGGCTCGCAGGACAAAACAACGTCGCGAAGCTGCCTGTCCAGCCGGTAGGTGACCGGTTTGTACGGATGATGCTCGGAATCCAGTGACGCCAGCTTCAGCAGGTTTTCGCTTAGCCGGGATAGGCGACTGCTCTCCTGCTTAATAATACCAACATAACGATTTCGGTCCCCTTCCGTCAAATCCTCGCTGCGCAGCGCCTCTGCAAAGCCGCCGATCGAGGTGAGCGGTGACTGGATTTCATGCGATACGTTGGATACGAAATCGCGCCGCATCGTCTCCAGCTGCGACAAGCTATGCGCCATCTTGTTGATGCTGTCCGCAAGCTCGCCCAGCTCGTTCTTGTGCGACATCGGAAGCTGTACGCCAAAGTCGCCTTTGGCTATGCGGGTTGTGGCGGCCGTCATCATTTTGAGCGGCTTCACCAGATAACGGGCAGCGAACAGAATCAGGATACAGCCGACCACCAGCAGCGTAATCAGAATGGTGAACGTATTCCGCTGAAAGCTTCGGACCTGCCGGACATGATCCGGAGTAATAAATACCGCCCATTCCGTATTGCCGAATTGCGCCAGGCGGCCGTATGCCGGAGGCGATGGCGGCCCGCCCGCATGCTCGTCCGCGTAGTTTACCCGTTCCGTTTTGCCTCCAAAAATGTTCTCGACCGTCTTGTAAGTCAAATGATTCACGATCGCCCGGCTTGTCCGGCCGACCTGAATAACAAGCCCGTTTCGGTTGACGGCAACGATCGACATCTCTTGAAGGCTCGAGACCTGCTCGAGGAACATCGGCAAGGACCGCGGAGACGAATCGTTGTACAGCCGCTCAAGCCGGGTTATCATCATTTCCTCCAGGCCGTTCTGCCCCTGCAGATCCCGCTTGAACAGCTGGTTCGCCGTATAATAGGCAATACTTATACTTACTAATACGATGACCAGAAAAGTCACCGCTATTCTTACATACAAGCTGCGGATCATGCCCGCTCCTCCAATCGGTAGCCAAGGCCGCGGATCGTCACGATGCGGAAGCCAAAATCGTCCTCCGGAAACCGTTCGCGAAGACGCTTAATATGTACATCAACCGTACGCTCGTCCCCTTCGTAGTTCATCCCCCACAACTGCTCGATCAGATGCTCCCTCGTGAAGGTTTTGCCCGGATAGCTCGCCAGCTTGAAGAGCAGCTCGAATTCCTTCGGCGGCAGCAGAATCTTCTCGCCGTTCGCGGCAAGCTGGAAGTCCGAGCGGTTCATTGACAGCCCGCCAAGCTCCACGACCTGCGAGGAAGCAATGCGGTACCGCTTGAGAAGCGCTTTGACTCTGACGATCAGCTCCGGCGGATCAAAGGGCTTCACCACGTAATCATCGGCGCCAAGCTCAAAGCCTTTTACCTTGTGAGCCGTCTCGCCCTTGGCCGTCAGCATCAAGAGCGGCATATCGAACGACTCACGCAAAGCCGAGCATAAGGCCCATCCGTCCATTTTGGGCATCATCACATCAATCACCGCGAGATCCGGCTTGACCGCCTCCAACCGGGTTAAAGCGTCATCCCCGTTGGTCGCTTCGATCACTTCGTAGCCTTCTCTCCGCAAAAACAAGCTGACAAGCTCCCGTATATTCGGATCGTCGTCCACGACGAGTATTTTCGGCATTATAGAGCACCTCCCGTAAACTATCTTTCTACAATAATACATCTAGATGAAATTAAGATGAACTGTATTGACAAAGTTTACAGATTGTAATAATTTTAAACTAGAAATTGCGACATATACCAACAACATATAGATGAGTGGAGGAATTCTTCATGCACAAAACAGTCATTATCGGTACCGGCCCTGCCGGATTGACGGCGGCGATCTATCTGGCGCGCGCAAATATGGAGCCCCTCGTTATCGAAGGCTGGCAGCCAGGCGGTCAGCTGACGACAACAACGGAAATCGAGAACTTCCCGGGTTTCCCTGAAGGCATTCTCGGCAGCGAACTGATGTCCAACATGCGTAAGCAAGCGCAGCGTTTCGGCGCATCCTTCCGCAATGGCTCCGTAAAAAGCGTCGACTTTAGCAAACGTCCTTATACGCTTGACGTTGAAGGCATCGGCGAAATTCAAGCCGAATCCGTTATTATCTCGACGGGCGCTTCCGCGAAATACCTCGGCATTCCGGGCGAGCAAGAAAACATCGGCCGCGGCGTCAGCACTTGCGCAACTTGCGACGGCTTCTTCTTCCGCAACAAAAAGCTGATCATCGTTGGCGGCGGCGACTCCGCAATGGAAGAAGCGGTCTTCCTGACTCGCTTTGCATCCGAAGTAACCGTTGTTAACCGTCGCGATGAGCTCCGCGCTTCGAAAATCATGCAGGACCGCGCACGCGCGAACGAAAAAATCAGCTGGAACCTGAACAAAACTCCGCTTGAGATCGTTCCCGGCGAAATGGGCCTGAAAGGCCTGAAAGTACGCAACAACGCGACCGGCGAAGAAGAATTCGTGGAAGCGGACGGCGTGTTCATCACGATCGGCCATACGCCTAACACGAAATTCCTCGGCGGCCAAATCGACACCGACGAGCAAGGCTACATCATCGTGAAGCCCGGCACTTCGGAGACTAACATTCCTGGCGTATTCGCGTGCGGCGACGTACAAGACCGTCAATACCGTCAAGCGATCACGGCGGCAGGCAGCGGCTGTATGGCAGCACTGGATGCGGAACGCTTCCTGGAAGCGCAAAGCCATGACGCGGTGCATGCTTAAGATTTTATAAATCCGGAATTGCCTGTGGCTCGTTCGGACGGTTCATAGTATAATGAGGAAGTTCGAACGATAATTTAAAGGCAATGCTACCTATAAAGGTACAACCTCGCTGATTTTTATAATTAGCAGGTTGTGCCTTTTTCTGTTTTCTACCCCATTATCCGATTGGAGTGATCTTACCTTTATGCTGCTGGAAGCGATCTATCACAGACCGAAGCAAAACTGGGCTTACGCTTATAACCATACCACCCTGCATATCCGGATCCGCACAAAACGCAATGACGCGGAGCGCGTAGAGCTTATTGCTGGAGATAAATACAACTGGGCTGGAACGTTTACCGTTGCCCAGATGAGCGTGCTCTCCTCGGACGCGCTTTTTGATTACTGGGAAGCTTCCATAGAGCCTCCCTTCCGCCGGCTTCGGTATGCGTTCCGCCTGACGGATGGCGATGAAACGGTGATTATGACGGAGAGCGGCTTTCCGGCCGAGCTGCCGGATAATCCGAATACGTTTTTTGACTTCCCTTATATTAATCCGGTGGATGTGTTCTCCCCTCCGGCTTGGGTGAAGGACGCGGTGTTCTATCAGATCTTCCCGGAACGTTTCGCAAACGGTGATCCTTCGCTGAACCCGGAGAAAACGGAAGCTTGGGGCGGCAAACCAACGCCAACAAACTTCTTCGGCGGGGACCTGCAAGGCGTGCTGGACCATCTGGATTATTTGGCCGAGCTTGGCATTAACGCGGTCTATTTCACCCCGCTGTTTGAAGCAACAACGAACCATAAATACGATACCGAAAACTATATGCAGGTGGACCGTCATTTTGGCACAAACGAGAAGCTGAAGGAGCTAGTTGAGGAATGTCATAAACGCGGAATCCGGGTGCTGCTGGATGCGGTGTTTAACCATGCGGGCCAGACGTTCCCGCCGTTTGTGGATCTGCTGAAAAACGGCGAGAAATCCGTCTATGCGAACTGGTTTCATGTGCGGGAATGGCCGCTTCGGGTGGAGGACGGCATCCCTACTTACGAGACGTTTGCTTTCGAGCCGATGATGCCTAAGCTGAATACGGAAAATCCGGATGTAAAAGCCTACTTGTTCAATGTGGCGCGCTATTGGATCGAGAAAATCGGTATCGACGGCTGGCGGCTTGACGTGGCCAACGAGGTGGATCACCAGTTCTGGCGGGAGTTCCGCCAAGCGGTGAAATCCGTGAAACCCGATGCGTATATCCTCGGCGAGATCTGGCATGACGCAATGATGTGGCTGGAAGGCGACCAGTTCGATGCGGTGATGAACTATCCGTTTACGAACGCGGTGCTCGACTTCTTCGGTCATCAGACGATTAACGGCAAAACCTTCGCCGATGCCATCGGCCGGCAGCTTGCCGCTTATCCGCAGCAGGTAACGGAAACGGCGTTTAACCTGCTGGACAGCCATGATACGCCGCGTCTTCTGACGATCTGCGGCGATGAAGTGGATTCGATGAAGCTGGCGGCTCTGTTCCAGCTGACCTATCCGGGTACGCCGTGCATTTATTACGGCGATGAAGTGGGCATGAACGGCGAGGGCGATCCCGACTGCCGGAAGTGCATGGTGTGGGAGCCGGAGCAGCAAAATCAAGAGCTGCTCGCTTTCTATAAGCAGGCGCTTGCGCTGCGGAGCAAGCATGCCGCGCTGCGCAGCGCGGACATCCGCTTCCTGCAGGCAGCGGATGGCGAAGATGGCGGCGTTATCGTGTACGAACGCCGCGATGGGGACGAGCGCATCCTCGTCGCGATGAATGCGCGAGGGCGCGAGGCTGTTGCCGCCGTGCCAGCCGGCGGCAGCTGGGTGTCGCTGCTCGGCGATGAGCAGCGGCTTGAGCCGGCAGCCGGGAAGCTGCGGCTGCGGCTCCCGGGGTACGGCTACGGCATGTGGAAGCAGCTTGTATAAAAAGGAGAGACGGACACAGCATCAAGCTGGTCCGTCTCTATTATTTTCATCAGGCTTGCCTGCCCGATAGAAGCGATTACGTATTAAAGCAACTGCCGTCTGAATCAGAAGCAGCAGCAGCATACCGCTAAGAAAGGAATAAAAGTTGATATAGATCGTATTCGTATATTGGTTCAACCAGCCGAATTCCGTGATTCGGCCATCGATCCGATCATGAATCCGCTGAGCTTTATCCACCTGAAGCAGGAGCGATACCGCAAAAAAGAAGAGAAGAATAAGCAGTACCCGGATTCTGTTGTATTGAACCAGATACCGTTCCCTGTGCACGATTAAAGCAATACCGGTTAATAGCATCAAATACATCGGCAGCTCAATAAACCAAAGGATAACCGCAGGATTGCCGTTGCCTGAAATTCCTTTATCCGGAGTCATCTCGATCGTAAACAGATCAACAAGAAAAATAAGAATAACATTAATCAAGAACACAATGAGCGTCACGATCCGCAATGCTTTCGTATTCAATGTTCGCCACCTCCCACAGCCCACGCCGAGTCTCACGCCATTTCCCGCAGACTACTATTGTACCGCTCTAACGGTTGGTTCAAACCCCGGTTGCTCCGGTTTCTTCATCGTAGCCTTCTTCCTGCTTACCCGCCAGCGGCAAAGCCCCCGCCGTCCAAATAACAAAAAATCCGGCGCCTGAGGCACCGGATTCGTCTACTTCAATATAACGCTGCTGTATGGCGGCAGCGTGACGACGCCGCCGCTTAACTCGGCGGCGTTGTCGCTCTTGCGGCTCAGCTTTGCGAATGAGCCGTACTCTTCGGCCAGCTCCGCCTTTTGCGGCTGGCCGGACAAATTGTGCAGCACGAGCACGCGCTCGTCTGCTGTTGCCCTCACATACGCGGATACCTGCGGTACCGCGTTTTTCAAGCTGTACGCGGCGATACCCCCGTCGCGCAAAGCAGGCTCCTCGCTGCGCCACTTGAGCAGCATCCGATACCAAGCAAGGAGCGACTGAGCATCCCGCTGCTCATTCTCCACCGATACGGCAGAGCCGGCCGCATTATACTTGCTCGCTTCCCAGCTGGTTTGCCCCTCCCCGCCCGCAGGCTCAGCATACCAGACCATCGGCTCGCGCAAATACTCATCCGGCTTAGCCCCAGCCATGCCGATCTCTTCGCCGTAATAAATAAACGGATTTCCCGGCAGGGTGAGCAACATGGCCGCAGCCATCCTGGCATGGGCCAGATTGCCGTTCAAAGCGGTCATCACCCGAGTCTGATCATGGTTGCTCAGGAACGGCGCGTCCACATACGTTCCGCCCGAGGACTTCTCATACAACCCGTATGCCTTGCCAAGCGTAAAGGCCAGATCCGAATCCCGCTCCCGGTCAGCCGAGCTGATCAGCTTGCCGGCAAGATCGAAATCAAAAGCCGAGTCCAGCGCCTTATCCAGATAAGGAGCAATAACAACCGGCGAATCCCATACCTCGCCTACCAGGTAGGCATCCGGCTTCACGCCGGACAAGCCACTGCGAAACTCCTGCCACCATTTTTTATTCGCGGCTTGAATCCCGGCGCTGTTAATGGTTGAAGCATAGTCTCCGTAAATATGCTTGGCCGCATCGAGTCGGAAGCCGTCCAGCCCCTGCTCCAGCCAATATTGGCCGATGGACACAAGCTCTTGGCGTACATCCGCATTATCAAAATCCAAATCCGGCATGCCTTCCCAGAACACGCCTAAATATTTGCTTTTCCCATCAGCCGTCACATGCCACGGATTACTGCCAACCGCGCCGTCCGCCTTCACATCCTCATCGGCCCCGGCAAAATGGTACCAGCTCCGATACGGACTATCCGGATCCGCAAGCGCCTCCTTAAACCACGGATGCTCCGTGCTCGTATGATTCACGACCAGATCCATAATAACCTTGATGCCGCGCTTATGCGCCTCATCCGTCAGCTTCTTCAGATCTTCCAGCGTACCGTAATCCGGATTGACCGCCCGGTAATCCATCACGTCATACCCGTGATAGCTTGGCGAAGGATTAATCGGCATAAGCCAGATCGCTCCGACGCCGAGCTGCTGCAGATAGTCCAGCTTAGCCGTTACGCCGTTCAGATCGCCAATCCCGTCCCCATTCGAATCATAAAAGGACCGGACAAAAATCTCGTAATAAACGGTGCCCGGCTGTTCATCCACCGGCTCCGCAGAAGCCTCCTTCACAGCAGCGGCAGCCGTCGGCGATGCCGAGGCAACAGGCTCACTCTCAGCCTTCCCGCCGCCAGCGTTATTCGCCGAGCAGCCCGCAAGCGAAGCTGCCAAGGCAGCAGCAATCGCGGCACGCACAAACCAACCTCCATACGCCATAGCCAAGCCTTATCCTTTCGAAGCGCCTGCCGTAAGCCCTTGAACAAGGAACTTCTGCAGGAAGACGAAGAGCAGCGTGATCGGAACCGCGATAAGCACGGCGCCGGCAGCAAACATCGTAAAGTTCGAGTTCTGGTACGAGCTGACCAGATCCCACATGCCGACGGCAAGCGTCCAATTCTCTTTCGAGCGGAGCACCAGCCGGGCGAAAATAAAGTCGACCCAAGCTCCCGCAAACGTCGTCAGCGCGACATAGATCAGAATCGGACGGGCAAGCGGCAGCATGATCCGGTAGAAAATCTGCAAATGATTCGCGCCGTCAATCCGTGCCGACTCATCGAGGCTGCGCGGAATCGTATCGAAGAACCCTTTTATCACAAACCCGTTCATCAATACCGAGCCCGCGGAATAAACGATGATAATCGCCGTGTGAGTATCAAGCAGGTTAAGCTGAAGCAGGAAAATATACACCGGCACCAAGCTCATGAAACCGGGGAACATGCCCAGGACAAGCAGGGTTGTCAGCAGGGTTTTCCGCCCCTTGAAGCGGAAGCGCGACAACGCGTACATGCTCATCGTCGACAGAATCGTCGAGAAGATCATGGACAGGAAAGCAATTTTGAGCGTATTCAGATACCATCTGCCGTATAGAAATACCTTCGAGTGGAACAGCTCCGTGTAGTGCGACAGCGTAAACGTCTTTGGAATAAACGAATCGCTGTACAGCGAAGTGCCCGGCCGCAGCGATGACAGCAGCACCCAAAGGGCAGGATAAAGACAACAGATCGCGATGACGGTCAGCACCACATAGCTAAGCGTCAGCCGTATATAACGGTTCCTCGATTGACCAGCCTTCATTGGATCATATCCTCCTCTTTGAACGACTTCGTACGACGGTAGTTAATAATCGAGAACGTTGCGATAATGATGAAAATAATAATGCCAATCGCCGAAGCCATATTGAATTGGCTGTTGTTCAGCGTCAGTTTGTACAGCCACGTGACAAGCAGATCCGTGCTGCCCGCATATTGATAATTGCCGTTCAGCGGTTCGCCGTTCGTCAGCAGGAAAATCAGGTTGAAGTTATTGATGTTGCCCGCAAACTGCGTTATCAGAATCGGTGCGGTGGCGAACAGGACAAACGGCAGCGTAACGATCCGGAACTTCTGGTAACCGGAGGCTCCGTCCACGTCCGCCGCTTCGTAGAGATCCTTCGGAATGGCGGTAAGCACGCCAAGAATAAGAACCATCGAAACCGGAATGCCCACCCACATATTAACGAGAATAGCGGTTGCCTTCGCCCAGGTCGGATCCGTCAGCCAAGGCAGCTTGCCAAAGCCGAAGTACGACAGATACTGGTTAATCGGGCCAAATTGTCCGTTGAACAGATTGCGCATAACAAGCAGCGAGATCAGCTGCGGAATCGCGTAAGGCAGGATAAAGAGCGTCCGCCACAGCTTTTTAAACTTCACATCCTTCTGTTCAATAAGCAGAGCAACAAGCAGGCCGCCGAAATAGCAGGTTGCGGTCGCCAGCACGGCCCAAATAATCGTCCATGTAAATACGCCAAAAAACGTTCTGCTCCAGGATTTCAGCGTCAGCAAGTCTTTAAAGGTGTTGAAGCCGACCCAATCGACCAGCTTCGCCGGCGGAATATGTTGAGGCAATGAGTAGTTCGTGAAGGAAAGCAAAATCATGAAGACAATCGGCATAATCGTCAGGAACAATACGCCAAGGCCCGGAATGGTCAGCAGCAAATGAGGAAACTTGCGGTCCCACACATAGCTGATAGACTCCCGGAAGGTCGCGGCCCGAATGCCTTGCTCTCTTTTCGCCCCCGTACGGTACGCATCGCGGATATTCATAATGTAAATGGTGATAAAAAGCGCCAATACCAGAACCGTAATTAGCCCGTTAATCATCAGGAAGATCGAATGATCCCCTTTGACCGTCTGATAAACCTTGCCTACCTTTACCATCTTGGATGGCGTATCGCCAAGCGTCCAAATCCCCCACAGGTCATGCACGAGGCGAGGGATAAAATAAACAAGCGCTGCCGCCTCCGTCAGGAGCAGCAGTATTCCCTTCATGTATTGTCGGTTGTACAGTTGGCCAAGCCCCATAGATATGGCGGACAAAATAGCACTGCGACGACCATTCATACCCGTGTACTCCTTCCACGGCTTACGCCCGCCGAAACTGCTTTCGGCGGGCGAGCCATCTGTCTCTTATTTCGCTATGCTATTATTTCGTCGTGCCTTTAGCCGCATCTTGGATTTGCTTGACCGCGTTGTCGAGAGCCGCCTTCGGATCTTTGTTCTCGTTCCAGATATCAGCCAGAGCTGCGCCGATCGGATCCCATACCTTGCCCATTTCCGGAATCGAAGGCATCGCCTGCGAGTTGACGAATTGCGCCGCAAAGCCGCTCGAGATCTCATCCGCTTTGAACGTTGGATCTTCCATTGCTTCTTTGTTCGCCGGAATCGCGCCAGTCAGCGAGTAGTCTTTCAGTTGGCCTTCCTTGGAAGAAATGAAGTTAGCAAACAAACGGGAAGCATTCGGGTATTTCGTAAACGAGTTCACGTACCAAGCTTTTACGCCGGAGAACGAAACAGCCGGTTTGCCGTTAATGGTCGGGATTGGCGCTACGCCAAAGTTAATGCCCAGGTTCTTGAAGTCGCCGACTTTCCAAGGACCCGTAATCGTCATCGCCAGCGATTTGTCGGCGAATTTGCCTTGGATAATGTCCGCGGAAGCGTCGCCGGATTTGATCGGCAGAATTTGCTTCAAGGATTGGAAGTACTTCAGACCTTCAACCGCGCCATCGTTGTTCAGACCGATGTCGGCAGCGTTTGTGCCGTTCTCGCCAAACACGTAGCCTCCGGTTGACGCGAAGAAGATGTAGTTGAAGTAGAAGTTGCCCATTTCCCACATGAGGGCGTATTTATTTTTTGCGGGATCATTGAATGTTTTCGAGAAGGTAACGATGTCGTCAAACGATGCCGGAGGCGTCTGCACCAGGTTTTTGTTGTAGAACAGCGCGTAGGTTTCTACCGAACGCGGGTAACCGTACAGGATACCGCCTGAAGTTACCGCGTTAACCGCAGCTTCCGCGTTTGCCGTTTTTGTCTCTTCTTCGTAGAAATCGTTAGGAAGAATAAGTCCGGCCGCTACCGCTTGGCCAAGGTTGTCATGCGGGAACGTTACGATATCGGCACCGATGCCCGCAGGGCCGTCGGTTGTCAGCTTTTTCACTTGGTCCGGCGACTCTACTTCTTCGATTTTGACCGGAATATTGTATTGCGCCGTAAATTCCTTCGCCATTTCCTCTACGAAGCCGCGCTCGTTCTTCGAATCCCATACGGTAAGCGTTGCGCCTTCTTCCGGCACGATCGCCTCGTCCGCAGGTTCCTCGCTTGCGCCTGCATTGCCTGCGTCAGCCGAAGCTTCTTCCGTTGCCGCAGGAGCGTTTGTTGCCGCAGAATTGCCGTTGTTATTGCTGCCGCCGCTTCCGCAAGCCGACACGATGAACAATGCCGTGATCATCGTCGTTACAAACCATTTTTTCATTCTTAATGATCCCCTTCCGTATTGTATGACTTGGGATAGATGCGCCCGATCTTACCCGTTTTCCGTGCCTGCAGCGGGTATGCCGCTATTTGTCGTTTTGTGCAAACGTTTGTGCAAAAGGCAAAAGAAAAGTAAGGGTACACGTCGTTTTCATCCTTTTTTGGCTGTCTTCACGCCAATTATCGCAATGAAAGCGTTATATCCACGAGTTCATCATACAACAGCCTATTGCGTTTGTTAAAACGTTTGCACAGATGATCTGCGCAAGTAATTTTATGGTTATCTCCTGTTTTCTTCGATTTTCTTAGATTTGCCCAATATTTCACTTATTGCTCGGCAAAGTTCCGAACTGCCAGTTTACTTTAAAGAACCATTCAAGTAACATGGATGCATAGAGTTCAAACGATTGCATAAGGGTAAGGGGATCACGATAACGATGGTAACCATTAAAGATATTGCGAAAGCGGCAGGCGTTTCCCCTTCGACCGTGTCGAGGGTGGTATCCAATCATCCTCGGATCAGCAAGGAAACGTCCGCCAAGGTGAAAAAGATCATGGAGGAAATGGGCTATCACCCGAACGTCATGGCCAAAAGCCTGGTCTCCAAGACAACCAAGACGTTAGCCATCATGCTCCCCCGCCCTGCGGAAGAGCTGTTCCAGGACTTCTTTTTCGGAGAACTGTTAAGAGGAATACTGACCCACTCCACCAGAGCGGGCTACGATATGCTGCTTACGACGGCAACAAGCGCGCACGACGAGACCGAGACGATATCCCGGCTTGTGTTCGGCAGACGCGTAGACGGCGTCATTCTGCTGTCCGCAAGGGTGAACGATCCGCTTATCCGTTATTTGAACGAGCAGGACTTCCCCAGCATTCTGATCGGCCGCGCCGGCGAGGAATACAGCCGCGTAATGACGGTCAATAACGATAACGTTCTAGCTGCTTACAACGCCACCCAGCACTTGATCAAGCAAGGCCATGCCCGGATCGGCTTTGTGAGCGGACCAACCAATCTGACCGTTTCGAACGACCGGATGGAAGGCTATAAAAAAGCGATGCGCGAGGCAGGACTGCCCATGCAGTCGGAGTGGATTGTGGAAGGCGAGTTCCTGCAGGAAAGCGGCTTCCGGGCCATGTCTTTTATCATGGGACTGCCGGAACGCCCGACAGGGCTTGTGGTTATCGATGACGTGGTGGCGTTTGGCGTGCTTCGCGGCTTAACCGAAATCGGCTACAAGGTGCCCGATGATATCAGCCTTGTCAGCTTTAACAATATTGCGTTGTCCGAGCTTGCCACGCCGCCAATCAGTTCGGTAGATATCGGTACGTACCAGCTCGGCTATACGGCCTCGCAGCTCTTAATTCGCCAAATTCAGGACGAGCCGATCCATCAGTCGCATGTCATTATCCCGCACCGGCTGATCGTTCGGGAATCCTCCGTTCGCCTTGCCGCCAGCCGCGGTTTTTAAGTATGCAAAACCTTTCCCGTGCGCACACTACTGCCTAGGAAAGGAATGTGAAACCCTATGACACAAACAAATGACGTTCTCAATAAACAAATCGCCAATTGGAGCGTCCTGTACATCAAATTGCACAACTTCCATTGGTATGTCAAAGGCACTCAGTTTTTCACCCTGCATGTGAAGTTCCAGGAGTTCTACGAGGAAGCGGCTCTTCATGTCGATGAGCTTGCCGAACGGCTGCTGGCGCTAAAAGGCGCACCGGTTGCAACGATGGCGGAATACTTGAGAATTGCCAGCATCAAGGAAGCATCCGGCAGCGAATCGGCCCACCAGATGGTCGAGACGCTTATTACCGATTTCTCTATCGTCATCAGCGAGCTGAAGGAAGGCATGGATATTGCGCAAGACGCAGGCGACGAAACGACCGCCGATATGCTGCTTGCCATCCACACCACCCTCGAGAAGCATGTCTGGATGCTGACCGCTTTTAACGCTTGATCTCGTTCTATAACAAACACCCCCGCTGAAGCCTTCGGGCCTCCGCGGGGGTTTGTTATGATGTAAGAATCTAAGCAACCGTTTGTCCAGCCGCCTCCGCTTCTGCTGCATCCTCATGCTTCGTGAGCACTTCCTTCTTCAAGAACCAGGTGATTACAAAGGATACTACTGCAAATCCAAGTGCTATAACGAAGATATGGTCAAAGGAATTGGCAAATACCGTTTGGATCTTCAGCACGAGGTCCGATGGCAATCCGGCCGGAATTCCGCCTGTCTTGATCGAATCGACCGTCCCGGGGTCCATTCCGCTGGCTAAGCCGTTTATGCCGTCTTTAATGCTCTTAGCGAGAACACTGCCGAATACGCTAAGACCAACCGTAGCGCCAAGAGACTGGAACAGCTGAACCGTGCCAAGCGCTACGCCGCTATGCTTTTTCTCTACGGACTCCTGCACGATCAGGTTATCTCCGCCAAACAACGCCCCAATGCCAAGTCCCATAACAAAGAAGGCAATAATAACAAACAGCGGAGTTGTGCTTACGGCCAGCTGCGTGAGCATGAATATTCCCACAAGCGGCAGAATGAAGCAGGTAATAAACAGGTTGCGATAAGCGACGCGTGTAATCAAAAAGCCGTTTACGATACTGGACGGGATTGCTCCCGCCATAAAGGCGAACATCAGATAACCCGCTTCGGTAGGCGTAAGTCCCATCACATTTTGCGCGAAGAACGGGAAGGTTGCGATTCCGCCCATAAGTCCAAGCATTAACGTAAAGACAAGAAGGGACAATACAACGACATTCCGGTTGCGGAATAGATGCAGCGGAATGATCGGCTGCTTCGCTCTTGATTCGATACGAATAAACAGGGCGATCAGAGCGGCAGATAAAACCAGCAGACCGATGATGATCGGGGACGACCAGCTTAATCCCTGATTATCGATCAATACGGGCGCAATCAGGAAGGACAGCAATGCGGCGACAAGCGTTCCCGCCCCTGCCCAGTCAATGGTATGCTTTTCTTCCCCTTTGGACTCATGCAGTCCTTTGAATAAGAAGGCAACCGCGATAACCGCTACGGGAATATTGATCAGGAACAACCAATGCCAATTGAGATTTCCGACAAAATAACCACCGATGGTTGGTCCGATTAGCTGCGGCAGAATCATCAATGGACCAATAAGGCTCTGCACCTTCGCGCGCTGTTCGAGCGGGAAGGATTCTCCGATAATAACAAGAGCGATCGGCATTAATCCGCCGGCACCGATCCCTTGAATGCCTCTGCCGATAAGCAGCTGGGCCATGGAGTCGGCGGAGCCGCACACGATGGAACCGAGACAGAACAAGGCCATACAGCTCATGTATATTTTTTTCCGGCCAAATACATCCGCAAGCCTGCCCAATATCGGCATAGCAATCGTCATAGCCAGCATATACACTCCTGCTACCCAGCCGTACAGCGATAAACCGTGCAGCTCGCGGATAATCGTTGGCATTGCGGTTGAGACGACCGTCTCATCCATCTCGGCAAATATAAGGCCAAGAAGCAAGCCGATCAGGATGAGCGTTTTATTGTTTTTATTCACAGTCACAGATAAGCACCTCTCCACTTCTTTGATCTGGAATCATCATACCTGCCGAATTTAAACGGAATTTAAACCGAAGCAGAAAAAGAAAAAAAGACTGTCGATTCTATCTCGACAGTCTAACTCGTTTTATGGCTCGTTTTATGGCTCGTTTTATGAGGTGTGCTATACCAGCTTCACCGTGCAGCTTGCTGCTTTTTCGCCGTTAAACAGTGCTTCAAGCACGTCGCCGTCATGCAGAGCAGCTACGCCGGCAGGCGTGCCGGTAAAGATAATGTCGCCTTCGCCAAGGCCGTAACGGGAATCGATATGACGCACCAGCTCCGAGATGCTGAACAGCATATCCCGCGAGTTGCCAAGCTGAGCCTGCTCGCCGTTGCGAATCAGGGCAAAATCAAAGGCTTTCAGCCCCTCCTCGCCCGGATAAGCCATCCATTCGCCAAGCGGCGCGGAGGCTTTGAAGCCTTTGGCATCCAGCCAAGGCTGGCCTTTGGCCTTCAGCTTGCTTTGCACGTCGCGCAGCGTCAGGTCGAGTCCAAGCGCCAGTCCGTCAATAATCTCGTCCGGCGACATGCCCGGCTCAAGCGGACGCGCAATGCGAAGCACCAGCTCCAGCTCGAAATGCACTTCCCCGCGTCCGCCCGGAATTTCGACGACGTTGCCGTTCATCGGCGCGACCGCATGAGAAGGCTTCGTAAAGACAAGCGGCTCCTCCGGCACTTCGTTACCAAGCTCAAGCGCATGCAGCCGGTAGTTCCGGCCGATGCAGTAGATGTTGCGAATTTCGTTAGCCATGGTTGGAGTTCCTCCTGCAAAAAATTGTCATCGAAAGCATGAACTTATTTCTTCTGAGCCGCAATCTGCTCCGCCAGCTCGTTCAGCTCCGCCCAGCGGTCCATCAGCTCTTCCAGCTTGGACTCCAGCTGCTGCTGCTCATCCACTAATTGCTGCAAGAGCGCAGAGTCGCTGCCTGCGTTATTCATCTTTTCCGTCACGGCTGCCAGCTGTCCCTCCGCTTTCGCAATCCAGCCGTCAATCTGCTCGAAATCCTTCTGGTCCTTGTACGACATGCGCAAACGTTCGCCGGATGGCTTGCTCCCGCCGTCAACTGCCGTAGAAGCAGAAGGTTCTGCAGCCGGCTTAGCAGCCGCCTGTTTTACGCTGCTCCCCGAGTCCGCAGTGACCCCATACTTCTCGACATACTCCTGGTATTCGGTGTAGTTGCCGACATGCTGCGTAATGACGCCATCGCCTTCAAAGGCGAGGATTTTATCGACGGTCCGGTCAAGGAAGTAACGGTCATGGGATACCACAAACACAACGCCTGGGAAATCGTCGAGGTAATCCTCGAGTACCGACAACGTCGCAATATCGAGGTCATTGGTAGGCTCGTCGAGCAAAAGCACGTTAGGCGCGTTCATCAGGACGCGCAGCAGTTGCAGACGGCGCTTCTCGCCGCCGGAGAGCTTGCCGATAATCGACCATTGCATCGCAGGCTCGAAAAGAAACCGCTCCAGCATCTGACCGGCAGAAATGGTCGTGCCGTCTGCCGTCTTCACCTGCTCCGCTCCTTCGCGGATATACTCGATGACGCGAAGCGACTCATCCATCTCTTCATGCTCCTGCGAGAACCAGCCCAGCTTAACGGTCATGCCTAGCTCGATCTTGCCTTCGTCGGGCTGAAGCTTGTCCGCGATGAGCTTCAGCAAAGTAGACTTGCCTTCGCCGTTACGGCCAACGATGCCGACGCGGTCTTCCGGTACGGCGATATAGCTGAAATCGCGGATAAGCGTACGGTCGCCAAATCGTTTGCTGACCGACTCGATCTCCACGATTTTTTTGCCGAGGCGCGTTGACGCTACCGATACGTCCATTTTGCCGCCTGCTTGCTTCGGCGCTTGCGCCTTAAGCGCTTCGAACCGGTCGATCCGGGCCTTCTGCTTGGTCGACCTGGCTTTCGCTCCCCGCCGGATCCAAGCCAGCTCGCTCCTCAGCAGATTCTGCCGCTTGTCCTCCGAAGCCGCTTCCCGCTCCTCGCGTTCCACCTTCAGCTCGAGGAAACGGCTGTAGTTCGCTTCATAGAAGAACGCCCGACCTTTATCCAGCTCGATAACGCGATTGCTTACCCGGTCCAGGAAGTAGCGATCATGGGTAATCATGAGCAGCGCGCCTCTGCGCTTTTGCAGCATGCTCTCCAGCCACGCAACGGATTCGTTATCAATATGGTTGGTAGGCTCGTCCAGAATAAGAATATCCGAAGGCTGAAGCAAAGCCGCCGCCATCGCAACGCGTTTTCTCTGCCCGCCGGAGAACGTCTCTACCTTATCGTTGAAGTTCTGAATCCCCAGCCGGCCAAGCGCCGTCTTTGCTTCGCTTTCCAGCGTCCAGGCGTCCAGCTCGTCCATCTTCTGATTCGCCTTGATCAGGCGTTCCTGCAGCGACTCGTCGCTTGGCTTCAGCTCAAGCGCTTCAAGCGAAGCCGCATATTCGCGAACGGCGCGCAGCTGCGGCGAATCCCCGCCAAGCACATGCTCGAGCGCCGTCTCGCCGGGCGCAAATGCCGGGTCCTGCGCCAGCATCCGGACAATGACGCGGTTGCCGATCGAGATGCTGCCGGAATCGGCAGGCTCAAATCCCGCGATAACCTTCAGGAACGTCGACTTGCCTGTACCGTTGACACCGATAATGCCGATTTTGTCCCCCTCTTCGACGCCAAAGGTCACGTCCTCGAAGAGCATTTTCTCGCCGTAGCTTTTAGTTATATGTTCAACCGATAATAAATGCATAATAAGTTACCCTACTTTACATCCAAAATGTGCAGCCGCCGCTTGCGGCATCTGCCATCCGTATCATACCATATTCCGCCGCCTGCTGGCACCCGAGCCCCTGCAACTTGCAAGCTCAGAAGTCCCGCCTCACGCTAGCAGCTTAACGATGTCGTGCATCGTTAAGCTTAGCTTAGCCAGCCTCCTGCAACCAAACCATTCTCTGCTACTTCGGCCCACCTTAAGGCCCTTTAGGGACCTTAAGTAGCCCTTTTACACTCGCTAGAACATCGTTAAGATCCCTCAGGGACCTTAACCTCCCACATTTCAACGCATTTGCGCCGGTTTCAGCATTTCCGCCAACCTTAAGGTCCCTTAAGGACCTTAAGCGACCTATTCAGCACCAGCCCAACATCGTTAAGATCCCTCAGGGACCTTAACCTCCCACACTTCAACCCATTTGCGCCAGTTCCAGCGTACTCTGCCAGCCTTAAGGTCCCTAATGGACCTTAAGCACCCACGTCGCACCACGCCGAACACCTTTAGGGTCCCTCAGGGACCTTAACCTACCACTTTCCAGCGCGGATCCACCAGCTACGCGGTGCGCCTCCCCGGACGGCCCGCACACAAAAAAACAGGCTCCGGGAACCGGAGCCTGCCTCATCTATTAACGTTTGCCTACCATCGCTTCCGGCTTCACGTATTCGTCGAACTGCTCCGAAGTGAGAAGGCCGCTTGCGATCGCGGATTCTTTCAGCGTCAGTCCTTTTTTGTGCGCGTTTTTCGCGATTGCCGCCGCGTTCTCGTAGCCGATGTAAGGGTTCAGCGCCGTTACCAGCATGAGCGATTGCTCGAGGTTGCGCTTGATTACCGCTTCGTTAGGCTCGATGCCAATCGCACAGTTATCGTTGAACGAGATCATGCCGTCCGCCATCAGAGCAACGGATTGCAGGAAGTTGTAGATAATAACCGGCTTGAACACGTTAAGCTCGAAGTTGCCTTGGCTTGCCGCGAAGCCAATCGTTGCGTCATTGCCGAACACTTGGCAAGCTGCCATTGTCAGCGCTTCGCTTTGCGTAGGGTTTACTTTACCCGGCATGATGGAGCTGCCCGGTTCGTTCTCCGGAATGGAGATCTCGCCGATCCCGCAGCGAGGACCGCTTGCCAGCCAGCGAACGTCGTTCGCGATCTTCATCAGATCCGCCGCGAGCGCTTTTACCGCACCATGCGCGTACACGATTTGATCATGGCTTGTCAGCGAGTGGAACTTGTTAGGAGCTGTGATGAACGTTTTGCCAGTCAGAGCCGTTACTTCTTCCGCTACCTTCACCGCGAAGTCCGGATGAGCGTTCAGGCCTGTACCAACCGCCGTGCCGCCAAGCGCCAGTTCACGCATTTGATCAATGCTTTGGATCAGCATCGCGCGTGTTTTCTCGAGCATAGCATGCCAGCCGCTGATTTCTTGGCCAAGCGTAATCGGAGTAGCATCCTGCAGATGCGTTCTGCCGATTTTAACGATGTTGTCGAACTTCTCCATCTTCTCAACAAATGTACCAGCCAGTACATCGATCGAAGGGATCAGCTTGTCTTCCACGTCGATTACGCCCGCGATATGCAGAGCTGCCGGGAACGTATCGTTCGAGCTTTGGGAACGGTTCACGTCATCGTTCGGGTGGATGCGGGCTTCGCTGCCGCGTTCAGCAAGCAATTGGTTCGCACGGTGAGCAACCACTTCGTTCACGTTCATGTTCGTTTGCGTGCCGCTGCCTGTCTGCCATACAACAAGCGGGAAATGCTCGTCCCATTTGCCAGCCAGAATCTCGTCAACCGCTTCGCCGATGACGCCGGCTTTCTCCGCATCAAGCTTGCCAAGCTTCAGGTTTGCGTTTGCAGCTGCTTTCTTGATGATCGCCATCGCATATACGACTTGAATCGGCATTTTCTCGCCGCTGATTTTGAAGTTTTCCAAGCTGCGTTGGGTTTGAGCTCCCCACATTCTATCCGCAGCAACTTTGATCTCGCCCATTGTGTCTTTCTCAATCCGGTATTCCATGCTCTTTAACGGCCTCCTTCATGTTTACATGCACATAGTACTACTTTATACAAAATCACCGGGTCATTTCAATACGATTACCGCTTCATATCCATGCCGGGTCGGCATAATTCCAGGCCCAGCATGCAAAAACGCCCCAAGAGGGAGCGGCTAAGCTCTCCATCCCCGGGACGTTTCAAAATCTTACAGCCCTTTCGCGGCGCGATAGGCTTCCATATAAGCGCTTGCTTTTTGCTCGATCAGCGAGAAGTCGCCTGTTGCTACGGCATCCTTCGTCAGGTCGGAACCGATACCTACTGCCACGGCGCCCGCTTTGACCCAATCCTTCAGGTTGGAGAGCGATACGCCGCCCGTTGGCATAATGTTTGCCTGCGGCAGCGGACCTTTAATCGATGGAATGATGCTTGGCGAGAACAGGTTGCCAGGGAACAGCTTGACTACGTCAACGCCCATCTCAAGAGCGCTTTGAATTTCATGAACCGTCATCGTGCCCGGCATAACCGGAATCGCGTAACGGTTGCAAAGCTTAATCGTATCCGGGTTAAAAGCAGGTGCCACTACAAATTCCGCTCCGGCCATAATCGCCGCGCGTGCCGTTTCCGGATCAAGCACGGTACCTACGCCGATAATAGCGAAGTTGTCCGCATCCGGCGAAGCCGTGCTGGAATACTCTTTGGACAGCTGTTCAATCGCACGGAGCGCGAACGGCACTGTCATCGTAATTTCAATCGCTTTAATTCCGCCTTTAATGGCACGGCGCGCCATCTCAGCTACTTCCTCCGGCGAATCCGCGCGCAGAACCGCTACGACACCCGCCTCTGTTAATTGCCCAAGTACTTTCAGCTTCTTCATGAAAAATGACCTCCCATAGTCATAGGTGAAATAAACGCAAAAAGATTGAACATTCCCGCTCCATTATAGGCCTATGTTTAACCTTCGGACAACCCTGCAAAAAAACTGGTTCCGTTTTCGCTTGTAAGCGGATACTTATAATATACGAGTCAGACCTAACCAGAAAGGAATGAATCCAATGACAACGCCATCCGCTTCCCATCTTATTACGCCAGGCTCCACCCTTTTCTCCCTGATGACCCGCCACAAGGGCCAGTTAATGACCGTATCGACCGCAGCCGGCGATGTACAAGGCATTCTGACGGCTTTTGACCCTGCTTACCTCACCTTGACTACGAATACAAACCAGACCAAATACGTGCTTGTCATGAATATTGCTTCGTTTACCTTTGAACCGGCATATTAATGTTTTGAGCAAGCAAAAAGAGGGTGTCCCCAACAGCCTGAACCGGCTCCAAAGGAACACCCTCCATTGTCTATACTTCTTTAAACTTCCGAATAATCGATTTCGAGGAACGCTTCTACTTCCTTCTCCCAACGCTCCGATACGAAGGCAACATGCAGCGGATGCGCATTATAAGCCTCGTAAGCCGCCTGATCGGCGAACTCCATCGAGAACCCGAATTTATAGTCATTCTTCGGGCTTACTTGACGGAAAACCCGGAACTGCTGAACCGTGGGAATAGAACTTAGAATCGCTTTGCCGTCCTCGAGAAACTGACGTTCCTGCTCCGAGCCTTCGGCATGCTTCAAGGTAAAAATAACGGAATGCTGAATCCATGTTGATGCGGGCAAGTGCTTCCTCTCCTTTTAGAACGCTATGATAGGCCAAGCCTGCCCTAAGTATATAATTAATAAGGACGGTCGCCAAGAATGGAAATCCGTTCCGCAACGCGGCGGTTCGGATAATAATCGGAAGAGGCGTAATGCTGGGTCGCGCGGTTATCCCACAGCGCAATCGAATTTTTCTCCCAATTAAAACGCACTTGATATTCCGGAATCTCCGCTTGACGGAACAGGTACTGGAGCAGCTTCTCTCCTTCTTCCTCATCCAGGCCAACAATACGCGTCGTAAAAATCGGATTCACGAACAACGTCTTGCGTCCCGTCTCCGGATGCGTACGGACAACCGGATGCTCTGCGGCAGGGAATTCAGCCTGCTTCTGCGCAAGCAGCTCCGGCGGCATGTTCCGGCCAAAGGTTGGCGTAAAATCATGAATGGCGGTTAAGCCGTTAATCCGTTCCTTCACGGCTTCAGGAAGGTTATCGTAAGCAGCACCCATGTCTGCCCACAGCGTATCTCCGCCTTGTGGAGGCACTTCGGACAACCGCAGAACAGCTCCGAGGGATGGCTCCAAGCGCCAGCTTACGTCGGTATGCCAGTTGTTCTCCTGCCCCTTCATGTTCGCATCCTTCTCGAAACGGGTAATCTCCGCCGCCGCGCCCTTTGGCAGGAACGGATGGTTCTCAAGCTCTCCCCATTGTTTGGCAAAATTCAGCTGCTGCTCGCTTGTAATGTCCTGGTTGCGGAAAAACAACACCTTCCACTCCAGCAGCGCGCGGTGAAGCTCTGCTTTTACATCCGGCGATACTTGCTCTCTGAGGTCTACTCCTTCAATCTCGGCGCCAATCACCGGGCCAAGCGGCTTCAGCGTGAACAACGTATAAGGACGGTCTTCCAGGCCATCAGCCAAACGCTGCAGGAATCGCGGGCCGCCTTGAATCGTGCGTTTCGAAAAAAGATCAAATTGACGGGATGTGTCTACGGTTAATTGAGTCATGGTTAATCGCTCCTTTTATAAAAGGTTTATTGGGACAGCTTCTCAAGAAAACTCGCGTCGACATGATCCTGGAAGCTAATCTTGTTCTTAATGAAGCCGTTGCTGAGCAAGAGCTCCGCCGACTTCTGCTGCGCATCCAGCTCTTCCTGAGAATAAGCGCGAAGACTCGGCGCGGAGCTGGCGAGCAGCGCTTTTACCACGCTTGCGTCAATCTTTTTCAGATCCGCATAGATCTTAACCGCTTCGTCGGTGTTGGCGTTCTGCCAATCAATCGCCTGCTTGTAAACTTTCAGGAACGCCGTGACCAGCTCCGGATTGCTCTTTGCAAAATCCGTTCTTGCGATAGCCGATACCGGTGCGGCAATGCCTTCATTGGAGCCCGCGATAATCGTCGCTTTGCCCGATGCCGTCTCCTTCGTCGTGTAAGGATCCCACGTTACCCATGCATCCACTTTGCCGGTCTCGAAAGCCGGCAGCGCATCCTCCGGCTGCAGAGCAATCAGATTGACGTCCTTGTCGCTCAGCCCGTACTTCTCCAGCACTTTCAGCAGGAACACATGCGCCGTTGTGCCTTTGGCAACCGCAATGGACTTGCCCTTCAGGTCCTCAACCTTCGAGATCCCTTTATCCTTCGGCGTAATAATCGAGTTGGACAGCTTACCGTCGCTTAGAAGAGCGATAACCTCGAAAGGCAGGTTGGCCGATAAACCGGAAATCGTAGCGCCATCCCCCAGGAAGGAGAGATCGACGCGTTTGGAAGCAAGCGACTCAAGCAGCGGAGGCCCGCTCTGGAATTCGCTCCAGCTGACGTCGGCGTTTAGCGTCTTGAACTCCTCCTCAAGCCAACCCTTTTCCTTTGCCAGAAGCAGCGGCGATAATCCTCCGTTGATCGCTACGTTGACCGTTACATGCGGCCGTTCAGCCGCATCTCCGTTAGCCGATGCCGCGGATGCGGTTGAATCCTTTGACGCCTTGCCGCCGCAGCCGGCCAGCACCGTCACCAGCGCGATTACCGACAAGGCTGTCAGCGTTAAAGCCCGAAATTTGTTTCTCTTCATCATGCTCCATCTCCTTTAATACAAGTTTATTTATTTGTTTAATCGGATTTAGAGAATAAAAAAAGATTCGATCCCTACCCTCCCCCTGTGATCAGGTAAAAGGTCAGGAAATCGAATCTCCGGTCGTCCAGTCGATTCTTCATTCTCTTCGTTCGACAAACTGATAAAATGATCAATTTGTCATTTGGTGATTCTGATCATACCAGCTGACTTTTTGGCTGTCAACCACTTTTTTCCGATTATTCCAACCTGCTTGGTTTACTTTTTCGCAACAAGCCTCAGCATAATATCGACGGCATGACCGGAAGGCTCGCCAAAGCCGCGGTAGCCCCATATCGACGTACTTTGAAACAGGGACAGCAGGAGCGTTGCCAGTTCAACCGCATCCCCTTCCACGATTGTACCTTCCGCCTGCCCGTCGCGTATAATATCCGCGAGCAGATCGCGGTTAGCCTGAGCCTTCTGATTGATCTCCGCTTTCTCCTCCGGATTCAGCACTTCGGTCGCCTGTGCCTGCAGCACGACCCAGAAATGCGTGGACGTCCTGCCCTTCTGCAGATATTGCTCGATGAGCCATCTGAGTTTATCGAGTGACGTACCGCTGCCGCCGCGCGCTTCGAGCAACAGCTCGGTGTACCTTTCCTGCGAGGACTGTACAAGTGCCAATAGAATCTTCTCCTTGGATTCGAAAAAATTATAAACATGACCGTAGCTTAATCCCGCTTCGGTCGCAATATCGGATATTTTCGCTACGGCTACGCCGCGCACGGTAAATACGGAAGCCGCCGCCGACAATATCTGATTGCGGCGCAGTTCCCTCTGCTGCTGGTCTTTGATGACGTTCCTGGCCATAATATCTGCTCCTTCGCCATGATCCTCTCAAGAGGTTCTCATACGCTCATTCCTGTTTCCTTCGCATTTCTGTTAGAATGGATAGGCATGAGCAATTTATCGGGGGTTAATACATGGATTATATAATTCTAGACATTGAATTTAACGGACGCAAATTCGCAAGCGACCTCCCCATGGAAGTCATTGAGATTGGCGCCGTACGGCTGAATGCCGATTTGCAGCAGACCGATATTTTTTCTTCCTTGATCAAGCCGGTCTACTTCTCCAAGCTGAATTCCTTTATCAAGAAAAAAACGGGTATTCCGCAGGAAGAGATTGATATAGCGCCAAAATTCCCTCGCGTGATCGGCGAGTTTATGAAGTGGCTGGACCGCGGAGAGCCCTTTATGCTCTTTACTTGGGGCGGCGAAGACCTGAAACGGATCGTCTACGATACGCGGATGCATAAGCTGGATGACGCTTTCTGGCTGTCCATGGATACTTTCGACCTGCTGAAGGGCTATCTCCGCTATAAAAATATCACAAACGACGTCAGCGTAGAAGCCGCTTTGGCCGATCTTAACCTGGTCTTCGAAGGGAATGCCCACCGGGCGCTGGACGATGCGATTATGACGGCCGACGTATTCCGCGCCATCTTCGATCACTTGGATCTCGATGCTTATAAGCAGAAGTACAAGGACCTGTACACCAACGCGAAGGAACGCCGCATGGTCAAAAACGCCGTGCGCGCGATGCGTACTCAAAAGGCAGCCCCCACTTGGGAGCTGCTGGTCAGCAAGCATTTGGAAGGCAAGATTGCTTTGACGGATCCGCGCAAGGAAGCCGAGCTGAAGGAATATTTCGAAGCGGAGGCCGCCAAGCTGCCGCCGCGTCAGGCTCCGCCGCAGCAAAGCCCGGCCGGCAGCTAACCCTTGTAGCTGTCGCGCCATTTGAGAAGGCGCCGCTCCAGTACCCGTACCAGCGAGTCCGTCAGCTTGCCGACGGCAGCAAACAGGATAATGCCGATAAACACAACCTCGGTGCGCATAAACGACCGGGCATCTTGGATCAAGTAGCCGATGCCCCGGTCGGCACCCATCAGTTCAGCCACGACAAGCACCAGCCACGCAATACTGATCGAAAGCCGGAGTCCCAGCAGCACGTTGGGCATTGCCGCCGGAAGGACAAGGCGGATCATCTGGTTCACCTTCTTGAATTCCAACACCCTCGCCACGTCAAACAGCTTGGAATCCACGTTCCGTACGCCAAGAAACGTATTTACATACAGCGGGAAAAACGCTCCCAGCGCAATCAGCAGGATTTTCGACGTCTCCCCAAACCCAAACCACAAAATAAACAGCGGCGTAATCGCGAGCAGCGGTACGGTGCGAATCATTTGAACGGTAGGATCCACGATCTCCTCGACCTTGCTGAACATGCCAACCGTTAGGCCAAAAATCAGGCCAAGGCTGCCGCCAAGCAGAAATCCGAGCAACGCCCGTAGTACGCTAATCTCCAGATGGCGGAACAGTTCTCCGGAGACGATCATTTCATAAAACTCTTTAATAATGGAAGACGGAGCCGGGAACATCATCGCGTCTACGATTCCCGTGCCGCTTACATATTGCCACCCTCCAAGAATAATAAGAGGCAGTAAGCTGCCCATCAGAAGCTTTCTTCCCTTGAAATCGCCTTTCTTCCTCGAGGCGCGAACAGCAGCGGCAGGCTTGGAAGCCGCCGGGGATACTCCTTTTAATGCTTCAGTTGCAGGATTTGACATGGTTATCTTCCTTTCATGGCTCCGGTTGTTTAGAGCAGATGCTCCTTGCGGTTTGTTCGGCGCTGAGGCTTCGGTTGTTCGGTCGATTGCTCCTTGCGACGCTCCGGTTGATCGATCGATTGTTCCTTGCGGTTTGTTTCTTGAATTAGAATTTTTCATAGGTTGAAACAACCGCGCAATAGTCACACTCGACCGTTCAACCTCCGCTAACAGCAGGACATTCGCACTCGACCAAACAACCTCCGCTAGCCTTTAAAAACACGCAAAGTCGCATTCCACCGAAACAATCTCCGCTGGACGTTAAAACAAGAGTCACAAGAGGCCTAAACATCGGTCGGAGTTAGATGGTATACGTTTCTTTATCCGGCTCCTCGTGATCGAGAGCACGGAGGATTAACGTGCGGAGGTCCTGGAACGCCGTGCCTGTTCTTTTGCGAGGGAACGGAAGATCGATCGGAACAATCGTTTTGATCCGGCCGGGACGAGGGTCCAGAACGATAACCCGGTGAGACAGGAAGACCGCTTCGTCGATATCGTGAGTGACAAATAGCATCGTTGTGCGGTTTTCGCGCCAAATATCCAGCAGCGCCTCCTGCATATGGCTGCGGGTGAAGGCATCCAGCGCGCCAAACGGCTCATCGAGCAGCAGCACCTTCGGATTTCGGAGCAACGCTCTCGCGATAGCCACCCGCTGGGACATGCCCCCGGACAGCTGCTTCGGATAAGCTTTTTCGAAGCCCTCCAATTTAACCAGCTTGATCAGCTGATCTACCTTCTTGCGGGTTTCCGGGTTGCGAAGAGATAGGTCGGCCGCGATGTTGCGCTCAACCGTGAGCCAAGGAAATAAACGATGCTCCTGAAAAATAAACCCTTTCTCCTGGGACGGCTTCTTCACTTGCTCGCCTTCAAGCAGAACACGGCCTTCGATATCGACATCCAGCCCCGCTACAATCTTGAGCAGCGTGCTTTTCCCGCAGCCGCTTGGTCCAATGATCGATACAATCTCCCCTTGGTTGATGGTCAGCTTCAACCGGTCAAGCACGGGAACCGCCTCGTTTGAATTGCGGAACGTTTTGCTTACGTCTACAATCTCCAATAATGCCGTCGACATAGCCGGCACCTCCTCTGTTGGATTGTTCTCCCCTAATTTTATTTTTCCTTATTGGAATAGTTGGAATTAGGGTATAAAAAAAGATCCAATGGACGTCTAAGCAGACAGCTCCATTGAATCTCTGGTTGGTCCAGTCGATTCGATCTCCTGTTACAGACTGACATTTTCGTCAATCCGTATCTGTTGATAAGATCATAGCGGGTTGGGAAAAGGCTGTCAATCGTTTTTTGAAGTCTAAAACCAACAGTTTCAAATTGCTCCCGATACCCTCCTGTAGTAGTATTACATGTTGGGGTTTTTATACGAATTTTATTGCATGGGAGAAGTATCATTCATGAATCGCGCATCCAAGTCTTTCTCCGCCTACGAGCTCCTCTACGTCGTTGGCATCATCGCCATTTCGTTCTCGTCCATCTTCATCAAATGGTCCAGCGCCGAGCCATCGGTTATCGGCATGTACCGCCTCTACCTGACTGTCCTGATTATGCTGCCGCTGGCATGGAGATACAAGCAGGAGCTGCTCTACCATACGATCCGCCAGCTTCTACTGCTGCTTGCTTCGGGTGTTATGCTTGCCTTGCATTTCCTGTTCTGGATGTCGTCGCTCAAGCATACCACGGTTGCAAGCTCAACGATCTTCCTGGCGCTTGAACCGGTGCTCGTCATGCTGGGCTCTTATTTCATCTTCAAGACGAAGGCCAACAAAATAATGCTGATCGGCATGGGAATTGCCATGATCGGCACGGTTATTATCGGCTCGAGCGACCTGGCCTTATCGAAGGAAGCTTTGTACGGCGACGTCCTGTCGATTCTCGGCACGATTGCGGTAGCGCTCCATATGCTGATCGGCAAGCAGCTCCGGAGCAGCACAAGCGCCTTCGCCTATAACTTCCTTGTGTTTGCCATTGCCGCTACGACGCTTGCCGTCTATAACCTTATTCAAGGCTACCGGTTTACCGGCTACAGCTCGCATGAGTGGGGCATCTTCCTGCTGCTGGCAATTGTGCCAACGCTGTTCGGCCATTATCTGTTCAATTGGCTGCTGAAGTATATGAACGCAACGGCCGTCTCCATGTCCGTGCTGGGCGAGCCGGTTATCGCTTCGCTGTTAGCCTGGGCACTGCTCAAGGAGGCTCTCACGGGTTGGCAGCTTGGCGCAGGCATCGTGATCCTCTTCGGCGTGTGGCTGTTTATGCGCCACGGTAAAGAGTAGTCTGTTTTTCGCTTTCAGGGCAGAGAAAATGTATCTTCTGGAGAGCGTTAGCGCCTGCCTTTGCCTTCCCTTTGCAACCTTTAAAAATTGTTCAGGCAAAGGGAAGGCAACAGCAGTGGAAGAAGATACATTTTCTCGTGCTCCTGCTATTAAGCGAAAAACAACTCTCTCTACCGGCAGTAAGCCACTACCTCATCATAGGACAGGTTGCCGCCGAAGATGTCCAGCGCGCTGCCGATCGTAATATCCAGCTTGCCGTCCGTCAAACGGCGGAACAGCTCGAGATCCTCCAGCGAGCGCGCGCCGCCGGCATAAGTCGTCGGGATGGTTACCCAATCGGCCAGCTGCTTCACCAAGCTTTCCAGAATGCCCGTCCGCTTCCCTTCCACGTCTACCGCATGCACGAGAAACTCGCTGCAATACGATTCCAGCTCGCGAAGATTGGCTTCGTTCACCTGGAAGCTGCTGAAGGTCCGCCATTGATTCGTCACGACATACCAGCTTCCGTCCTTTTGCTTGCAGCTCAGATCGATAACTAGCTTGTCCTTGCCAACCTCGGAGACAATCCGCTTCAGGTTGTCCATATTCAGCTCGCCGTCGCGGAAAATATATGACGTCACAATAACCTGCGAGGCACCGGCCTCGAGATATTTTGCCGCGTTATCCGCCGTAATCCCTCCGCCGATCTGCAGGCCTCCCGGATATTCGCGCAAAGCGGATAACGCCGCCTCTTCATTGCCCCCGCCCAGCATAATGACGTGACCGCCTGCGAGCGCATCCCGCTTGAACATCGAAGCGTAATAAGCCGAGTCATGCTCGGACACAAAATTTTCAACCACGCGCCCCGGATTGGCATCCAGCGTCTCTCCGACAATTTGCTTCACTTTCCCGCTATGCAGGTCGATACACGGTCTGAACTTCATGCGATCTCCTCTTTCTCGTCTTTAAGTCCCTTTATTGTAACAGAACTGTCCGCCATGGCGTATGCCGCATAGGCAAAATTTTAAAGCCTTCGAACGGATAAGCGTATGTTACACTAGAGTACGAGAGTTAATAGAGAAGGAGATTCGCGAGCGATGAAGTTTGTTTCCTGGAATGTTAACGGCCTTAGAGCCTGTGTAAATAAAGGATTTTTGGATTATTTTAACGAGATGGACGCGGATTTCTTCTGCCTGCAGGAGACGAAGCTTCAGGAAGGACAAATCAACCTGGAGCTTGGCGAAGCCTATCATCTGTTCTGGCATTATGCCGAGAAAAAAGGGTACTCCGGCACCGCGATTTTTACGAAGCATAAGCCTCTGTCCGTAAGCTACGGCTTAGGCGAAGAAGACGAAGATAACGAAGGACGGGTTATCACGCTTGAGTACGAGAGCTTTTATCTCGTAACGGTGTACACGCCAAATGCCAGGCGGGACCTGTCGAGGCTGGATTTCCGGCTGGCTTGGGAAGAGCTGTTCAGAGGTTATCTCACTAAGCTGGACGAACATAAACCGGTGATCGTATGCGGGGATTTAAACGTGGCTCATCAGGAAATCGATCTGAAAAACGCGAAGTCGAACCGAGGCAACTCCGGCTTCACGGACGAGGAACGGGAAAAAATGACGCGTCTGCTTGACGCCGGATTTATCGACTCCTTCCGTTACCTTTACCCGGACCGGACGGATGCGTATACCTGGTGGTCTTTTATGCCGAAAATCAGAGAACGGAATGTCGGCTGGCGCATCGACTATTTCCTAACATCAGCAAGACTTGCTCCGGCCATTGTTGATGCCGGCATCGATTCCCAAATTCTCGGCAGCGACCATTGCCCGGTTGTGCTCACCCTCGACATGGAAAAGAGACATCAAGCTTAACGCTTAATGTCCCAATCCTGCACATCGATAAACATGCCGTAATCGGAAGGATGCACGCCGGTGACCGCATTATTAACTACGCCCAACGAACGGGTCGCGTAAACGGACAGCATTGGCACATCTTCAGCCATAATTTGCTGCAGCCTGCTGTAAGTCTGCATCATATCCTGCTCTCGCGTCTCCGATTTCAGCAAAGAGAGCAGCTTGTCCACTTCGGGATTACGGTACCCGTTGGGATTCCCTTCCTGCAGGAAATAGCTCACGTCCGGCAGCGGGTTAACGAGTGACATCGAGACCGTCATAACGCCAAGATCGTAGTCTCTTTCAACGATTTTATGGATTAGCGGGGCCAGACTTACCATCTGAATCTCCGCGTCTATTCCAACAGCCTTTAAATCATCGGCTGCCATTTGGGCTGCCTGCTCCAGCGTGCTGTCCCCGGCCAAGACGGATAACGTCAGCTTTGTACCGGGTATCCAGCCTGACTCTGCGAGCAGGCTTTTTGCTTTGTCCGGATCATATTCGGCCTGTTTGACCGACGGGTCAAGGTAAGGGCTGTAGCTGGTGAAAAATCCGTCTACCGTCTCTCCCGCTCCACGCAGCAGATCGTTTACAATCCTCTCCCGGTTGATCGCGTAAGAGATGGCTTGCCTTTGCCTTGCATCCGGCAGCTCTTGTTCATTGATATACATAAATTGGGTCGCAACGGATGGCTCATTGATCGTTGTCACCTTCGGGAGCGATTTGATCTTACCGTAGTCATCAATCGGAATAACTCCAAACGACGGAATATTAAGATCCACATCCCCGTTTTCGAGCTGATCGGCAAGCGCCTCGCCCTTCAATATTTTAAAGTTTAACCGGCTGATTCTTGGCGGTCCCTTGAAATAACCGGCGTTTGCCTTCAGCTGGACAAGTTGATCCTGCACATAGCTATCGAACTGATAAGGACCGCTGACGACAGCCGTTTTTTGCACAAAATCACCATTCCTCAGCTGATCAATCGATGCATTTTCAAGCGACTTTTTCGGGAGCGTAAGCAAGTTCCGGCCTATCGCGTCCTGCATAATGGTTAAGGTTGTCGGTTCCTTGGTTTTAATCGTAAGCGTATGCTCGTCCACGGCTTGCACGCCGGTTAACGCCAACTGCTCCTCCGGCCGGAAGCCCGCTGAATCTGTCCCCTCTATAATGGAAAACATATACGCATAAGTCGAAGCAATCTCCCTGCTTGTCATTAGCTGCAGCGTAAAAACAACATCATCCGCCGTGACTGGACTCCCGTCGCTCCATTCGGCGGCCGGATTCAGATTGATCGTAAATAACCTATGATCCGTTGTTGTAATGGAATCCGCCAGCATCGGCTTAAAGGTCAGATCCTGATCCAGTTCAAAAAGCGGCAAATACATTAAACCGGAAATATAAGAAGAGACCTGTCCAACAGGCGACAATGGATTTAGAGTATTTGGCGAGTACGTTACTCCGATATTAACGGTTTTTGCCGAGGAGATTGGCTTCATGGATAGTTCCGTTCTACTACATGCCGATAGGATAAACAGCATACCTATTAGCAGTCCTAACAGGGAGCGCATACGACTAAAGTTATGCATGGCTGCGTCACTCCTCTTCAAAAATCTAAGCGTAAACGACTGCCGGAAGCATGCGTTTCGCGATAGATACCTCTCCCTATAGTTTACCACTATATGTATAATCGTGGAATCTATCCCTGAAACGGCTTGGCGATTCCCCGGTCCACCGCTTGAACTGTCTGCTGAAATGAGCAATATTGTTGTAGCCAAGTCTCGAGGAGATCTCTTCAATCGTCTGCTCGGGATCCATCAGCAGAAGCTTCGCCTTCTTCAGCATAATCGTGGACAGGTATTGCCTCGGGGATACGCCAAAAGCCCTACTAAACAGACGATTCACCGACGAGGTGCTGTATCCAACCGCAGCGGCAATCGAGGTGATCGTATCTTTGTCATTCATAAATCCGGCAGCCGCAGCATCCTCCACGGCCTCCTCCAGCATAACCGCGACCCGTGAAGCCAGCTCGGAGTTTCTAAGATTGGCAGGGTCCTGATTCAGCTTGGACAATGTACCGCTAAGGGCGGCAAACAGCTCGAATAATGCAGACAGGACATGCATGCGGGCTTCCGTTCGCAGCACCGCCTCTTTCGACACCGTTAATCCGATCAGCTTGTCCAGCGCCGGCCTTATCGCCATAGCAAGCTCGCTGTCCGCAGGGTAGAAGCATCTTGGACTCCTGTTAAGCAACTCCCGGAACGATGGCTCGTCCACGTCAAAATGAAGGCAGTAATACGTCATGTCTTCCTCCCCCGACACCCGGCTTTCATGCCGGTCGCCTGGCCTGAAGAGCAGCAGGTCGCCCGCTTGTTGCGTGTAGCTTATCCGTTCAACGCTAAACTGCTGGGTACCCGTCAGAACTAGATTGATCTCAAACAACGGATGCTTGTGAAGCGGATAAGTCCAGCCGGAATCAACGGTTCGGGAGTGGGCTCCGAACACCCTGAAGGTCGAGTCCATATCGGGCAGCATATACTCCCTTTTTTGACGTTCTTTTTGCTCCATTTCAATTTCCTCTCCGGCGGCCGCCCCAGCATGATTGATTTGGGTAAATAAAGTCCTGCTATGGATATGGGATAACAAGATAACCCTTGATAATATTAAGATATTATAACATAGCAACCAGCGGATTTCTGTGATTAAGATGGGTAATTTCTATGTAATTCCAGTCTTTCCAATGGCTTATTTGCTGACTCACGAGAGGAGATTTTTGTCGAAATGGCTACTATTACAAACCCTATTTTGCCGGGCTTTAATCCGGATCCTTGCATTTGCCGTGTAGGCGAAGATTATTATATTGCGGTATCGACGTTCGAGTGGTTTCCGGGCGTGGGGATTTACCATTCCAAGGATCTGAAAAATTGGCGGCTTGCCTCCCGCCCGCTGAACCGTCTAAGCCAGCTGAACATGATGGGCAATCCGGATTCCGGCGGGATCTGGGCGCCTCAATTGTCTTACAGCGACAATCAGTTCTGGCTGATTTACACCGACGTAAAGGTTGTTGAAGGCCAATGGAAGGATTGCCACAACTACCTCGTTACCTGCGATACGATTGACGGCGAATGGTCCGAGCCGATTCATATGAACAGCTCCGGCTTTGACCCCTCCCTTTTCCATGATGAGGACGGCAGAAAATATTTCGTAAACATGATGTGGGATCAACGCGTTGGCAATCACCCGTTCTACGGTATCGTGCTGCAGGAGTATGATGCGGCTGAGCAACGTCTGGTCGGCAAAGCGGAAATCATTTTCAAAGGCACCGACATTAAGCTGACCGAAGCACCGCATTTGTACAAAATAGGCGGCTATTACTACTTGCTGACCGCTGAGGGCGGCACTAAATACGATCATCAGGCGACTATTGCGCGTTCCAAGGATATTCGTGGACCGTATGAGGTACATCCGGAAAATCCGCTTATTTCTTCGCACGCTCATCCGCGGATTGCGCTGCAAAAAGCGGGACATGCTTCGATCGTCCAGACGCATACGGATGAATGGTTCCTTGTCCACCTGGTAGGTCGTCCGCTCTCCCGCGAAGGACAACCTTTGCTGGACCCGCGCGGTTATTGCCCGCTTGGACGAGAAACGGCTATTCAACGTCTTGAGTGGCATAACGATTGGCCCTATGTGGCAGGCGGCAATAAACCTTCGCTGACTATTGAAGGACCAAACATCGAAGAAGTGGCGTGGGGACCCGACTTCCCCGAGAAGGACGAGTTCGATTCGGAGACGCTGAATCCTCATTTCCAGACCTTGCGAATCCCGCTCGGCGAGAAGATTGTGTCCTTGAAGGACAACCCGGGCCACCTGCGTATCTATGGGAAAGAATCGCTGACTTCGAAGTTCACGCAGGCTTTTGTCGCCCGCCGCTGGCAGCATTTTAACTTCACCGCGGAGACGAAGGTAGCGTTTAGCCCGGAGACGTTCCAGCAATCCGCCGGTCTCGTGAACTATTACAATACGCAGAACTGGACTTCGTGCCAGATTACCCGGCATGAAGAGAAAGGCCGTATTCTGGAGCTGGTTGCGTGCGATAACTTCTCGTTCTCGCAGCCGCTGCAAGGCTCAGAGGTTGTTATCCCAGGCAATGTGGAATATGTATTTCTCCGCGTTGACGTTACGGAGCTGACTTACCGCTACTCGTACTCGTTCGACGGAGAGAGCTGGATAACGCTGCCGGTTACCTTCGAATCGCATAAGCTGTCGGATGATTACATTCAAGGCGGCGGCTTCTTCACCGGCGCATTTGTCGGCATGCAATGCCAGGATACTTCGGGACGGAGTCGGTATGCAGACTTTGACTATTTTGTTTACAAAGACAACTAAGCTTGTCATAGCGGAAATTGGAGACAAGTGCGCTCGTCATGGCGGGAATTGTTCTCCTTCCGGTTGCTGTTGCCAGTGTGAAATTTTGATTATACTCGTTTAACGAGATTTCACACTGACAAAGGCAAGCGCTCCGCTCCTCCAGGAGAACAATTCCCTCTATTCCTCGCCCGTTGTCTTATTTTTGGGGGACCGAAAGAAAAGGAAGGCCGCTTAATAAACTGGACCCCATAGACTGAACACTTGAAAAAAAGTGTTTAGGCTGTGGGGTCCTTTTTGTATACTGGTATGGGCATCTAAGGAGGTTATCATGAGTAAGAAACTTTTCTCCAAGGCAGATCAGGAGCTGCTCTCTAAGAACAAAAACGTCAAGAATGTAAGCGACAAAGCTATAACCTATTC